>CACDSY010000001.1 GCA_902555585.1 uncultured Pelagibacteraceae bacterium
GGCAAAAAGATATATATCGATAGATCAGCTTTTAGACTGGTTCAACCTAAAAATACTCTTCAAAATTTATGTGCATTACTTTCAAAGATTGCTGAGATATGTGAAAAAAATAATTTAATTAATCAATGCAAGCAATTTGATGAAATCTCAAATGAAATAAAAAATAATTTCACATATTGTTGGTATTTTTTTTTAGAGTTTATTTTTATTTTTACAAATAGATGGAAAAAACAAGTAGGAGATCTTGAAATATTTTCAGTTGGAATGGTTATAATGTGGCATTCACTTGTTACAAGATCTTATGAAGCTAATGGATGGAACTTTTCAAAGTGGAAAAAGAACAAAATAATAGTTCCTGAAACTGGTGTAAATACCATGTCAATTTCAGAAATAACTCATATTCCTAGACCAACTGTTGTTAGAAAATTAAATTATTTGCTAAAAAATAAATATATAAGTGTTAATAAAAAAAAACTGTTTAATGTTAACATGCAAGACAAAACATTAACTGATACCATTAAACTGCAGGAGAAAAATGTAATCTCACTTTCTCGTTTAATCTTTAAGATATTCGGGCAAATAAATATTAATTAGATCTTCTAAGTATAAAAATCATTATAAAGCCAGTTAAATACATAATCAGAGCATACGCTGCTGTTGGAATAATATAACTAATGTCACTAAATATTTGTGTAGCTACAAATATTGCTAATGTGCCATTTTGAAGTCCACACTCAATTGAAATACACTTTCTTTGCTTTATGCCAGTGGCTAATAACTTGGCTATATAATATGCAAGCACCATCATTACAATATTAAGCACAAGAACAGCAAAACCCGCTTGTTTTAAGTAATTGAATATATTCTCTCTTTCTTCAATCCATATTGTTGCAAAAACAACTACAAATAATAAGGTTGTAATTTTCTCGATTATAGAAATATTTGAAGAAACAAAATTTTCTGCAAATTTCCTTATAATCATTCCTAAAATAACAGGCACTGTAACAACTAGAGCCATTTTTAATGCAATGCCAGTCATGGTGATATCAGAAGATATATCTGTAACTCCCAATAAATTTGCAGATTTAAAAATAATAAAAGGAACAGAAATAATACTAATCAGGCTAATTATAGCGGTTAATGAGATTGATAGTGCAACATCTCCATTTGCAAATTTTGTCATTACATTTGATGTTACTCCGCCAGGAGCTGAAGCTATAATCATAACGCCTACAGCAATTTCAATTGGCAAATCTAATATTAATACAATTATAAATGCAACTATTGGTAAAATTATTAATTGACAGACAAAGCCGATTATAAAATCTTTAGGATTATTGATTACTCTTAAAAAGTCACGTCCAGTTAATCCTAATCCAAGACCTAACATTATAAGAGCTAGAGCGATCGGAGCTATTTTGGTAACTACTTCCACTTTTTATCCTTATATCAATAATACTATATTAGTTTTTTTATTAATTTAGTATATATAAATTCAAATGCTTTCAGATAAATCAACAGTCTGTCCATTCAATTTACTTGACATTGCTCATCAAAAAAGAGGAGCCAAAGCAGCAATCGTAAATGCAGGCAAAAGACTTCCTATGCTATCTATAATGGATTGCGTAAAAGAAAAATTGATCATCCCTGTTTTTATAGGTGATGAAATAGAAATTAAAAAAACTGCTGAGGAGTTAAAATTCGATATCTCTGAATATGAAATAATAAATGAGCCAGTTGAAAATAACACTGCCAAAATTGCAGCAAAGCTTGCTGCTGATGGAAAAGTAAAAATAATTGTTAAAGGTCATATACACACTGATATTTTAATGAAAGAAGTTCTGTTACGAAAATATAATTTGATTGGTAAAAAAAGATTGAGTCATATTTGGCATATGACTTTGGATAAAGAGGATAAGCCATTAATAATAACTGATGGTGCTCTGAATGTTAATCCAAATGTTAAAACAAAAATGCATATTTTAAAAAATGTAGTTGATTTTTGTCATAGAATAAAAATAGCAAGACCGAAAGTCTCCATTCTTTCTGCAACAGAAGAAGTTTTAGACAGCATGCAAAGTTCACTTGATGCTAAAGAAATATGTGAATTAGCTGAGAAAGAGCGTCTTAATGCAGATATTTTTGGACCTCTGGCATTTGATAATAGTGTGTCAAAAAAATCTGCAGAAATAAAAGGTATAAAAAATATAGTTGCAGGATACGCAGATGTATTGTTAGTTCCAAATGTTGAAACAGGTAACGCTCTAGTTAAAATGATGATTTATTTTATGGGAGCTTGTGCGGCAGGAGTGGTTATAGGAGGAAAAGTTCCAGTAGTAATTACTAGTAGATCAGATGATGCGACAGCAAGGCTAGCGTCTATTGCAGCAGCTGTGGTAGCTTTGGATTAAATGAATATTGAAAAAAAATAATAATTAAATTAGGATTTATGCATGGCAATAAATTATTTAAAAAAATCACCAAAAACATCTTCTACTGATGATACAAAAACAAGAGAGATTGTAGAAAATATTCTAAAAGATATAGAGAAAACAAAAGAAGAGGGATGTATCGAGTTATCAAAAAAATTTGATAAATATGAAGGAGAAGTAGTAGTTACAAGAGAAAAAATTGAACAAATTAAAAAAAATTTAGATCCTAAAACAAAAGACGACATTCAATTCTCTCATGAAAGAGTAAGAAAGTTTGCTGAAGCACAATTAAAAAATTATGGCCAAGATTTTGAGGTAGAGTTATCAGATGGATTGTTTGCTGGACAAAAATTAATTCCTGTTAATACAGCAGGTTGTTATGTACCTGCAGGAAGATATGCTCATATAGCATCTGCTGTAATGAGTGTTACCACAGCTAAAGTTGCAGGAGTTAAAAATATTATTGTTTGCAGCTCACCAAAACCAGGGGTTGGAGTTCATCCTGCTATTGTTTATACAGCTGACTTATGTGGAGCAGATGTAATAATGAATTTAGGTGGAGTTCAGGCTATTGCTGCAATGACTTATGGTCTTTTTGGTAATGCACCTGCAGATATGCTTGTTGGCCCTGGAAATCAATTTGTTGCAGAGTCAAAAAGAATTTTATTTGGCAAAGTGGGAATAGATTTATTTGCTGGTCCTACAGAAATTGCAGTTATAGCAGATGAAACAGCTGACCCAGAATTAGTTGCTTTCGATTTAGTTGGACAAGCTGAGCATGGTTACAATTCTCCTGCATGGTTATTTACTACTAGTAAATCATTAGCTGAATATGTAATGAAAAGAGTGCCAGAATTGATTGCAGACTTACCAGACTTACCGAGAGAAAACTCTGGTGCAGCTTGGAGAGACTATGGGGAAGTTATTTTATGCGATACAGACGAAGAAATGGCAAAAATCAGTGATGAATATGCTCCTGAACATTTAGAGATACAGACTAAAAACCTTCAATGGTTTCATGATCGATTAAAAAACTACGGATCATTATTTATTGGAGAAGAAACTACAGTTGCTTATGGTGATAAATGCTCTGGGACAAACCATATTTTACCAACAAAAGGTGCGGGAAAATATACAGGCGGTTTATTTGTCGGAAAATTCATTAAAACATTGAGTTTCCAAAGAATGACAAAGGAATCAACTAAAGAAGTGGGCGCAGCTTGTGCAAGAATTTCAAGATATGAAGGTATGGAAGCTCATGCTCGAACTGGAGATGTAAGACTTAGAAAATACGGATTTTCTAATTAGCTTTAAACTCTAGAAAGCAATAAAATTGTGACACCAATCACAAATACAACAATACCTAAAATTTCTGTTAACTTTACTTTTTCCTTGAATAAATATTTTGAGGAAAAATAACTAAATAATAATTCAATTTGACCAACTGCTCTGACAAAGGATGCTTGAATTAAGGTGAATGCATAAAACCATGAGAGTGATGCAAAAAAACCTCCAATGCCAATTAACACACAGTCATATTTATCATTATATAATTTTTTAAATTCTTTTTTTTCAAAAACTAAAAGGTATATCGTTAAAATAATTGTCGGAATTAATAATCCAAAAAGTAAGGTTGATAATACTTTTTCAAAGTTTGAATTAAAATTTTCTAAAGATAAGGCGGCAGATCTAAAATAAACAATACTCAGCGCTAAGAATAAACCAGATATTAGTCCAATTAATGTTGTTTTTGAAAATATGTTTTGAAGAAATAATTTTAAATCTTTTATCGATAAAATTATTACACCTAGAGTTGATATTATAATTCCACTTATGCCCAGCTTACTTAATTTTTCATTTAATATTAAGTATTCAAATATAGCAACTTGGACAACTTCTGTTTTACTTAGTGAGGTTCCAACAACAAAATTAGAAAATTTAAATAAGTATAATAATACAAAAGTAAAGATAACTTGAAAAATTGATGCTAAAGTAACATTTATTAAAAACCCTGGTTGATTAAGTATTTCATTAATTACAGAAACTTCTTTAAAATATATAAAAAATAAGACTAATGCAAAAGGTAAAGCAAAAGAAAACCTTACATAAGTTGATGCAATAGTTGAAACATCTTTATTGATTTTTTTTTGAAATGACGACCTTAAATTTTGAAAGAAGGCTGCAATAATTGTGACAACTATCCAATTCATATTAAATTATTATAAATAAAGAAAATCTAAATTCTTCTTCCGTTTTCGTCAAAAATAAAAATATCTTTAGAGTCAAAATTTATCTGATTTTGGAAATCTACCTGACTAGAAATTTTTGCGCTAAGTTCTAAGTTATCATTACTCATATATACAATCTTTTCATTTCCTAAATTTTCAACAAGATCAATTTTAGGTTTAAATTTAAATTGTGAGTCGTTAGATAAATTAAAATGCTCAGGTCTTATTCCTATGAAATATTTCTTTTTATCAAATTTAGTTTTTTCAAAAGTTATTTCATTGCCTAAAAAATTAATTTTATTATCTGAAATTATATTTTCATTATTTAAAGGTAAAATATTCATTTTGGGAGTCCCAATAAATTGAGCTACAAAAATATTAGCAGGGTTATTATAAATTTCGTCTGGTGTTCCAACTTGTTCAATATTACCAAGATTTAATATTACAATCCTATCTGCTAAAGTCATTGCCTCTACCTGATCATGAGTAACATAAATCATATTTGTCTTAATTTGATTATGTAATTTAGAAATCTCAACTCTCATTTCTGATCTTAGTGCTGCATCTAAATTTGATAAAGGTTCATCAAATAAAAAAATTTTTGGATTTCTTGTGATTGCACGACCAATTGCAACTCTTTGTCTTTGTCCTCCTGACAATTGTTTGGGTCTTCTTTCCAATAACTCCTCAATTTTTAAAATCTTAGCTGCTTGCATTACTTTTGTTTGAATTTCTTCCTTAGATCTTTTTTCAATTTTTAACCCAAAAGACATATTTTCATAAACATTCATATGTGGGTAAAGTGCATATGATTGAAAAACCATTGCTGTTTGTCGTTTAGAAGGATGTAAGTCATTAATTTTTTGATCATTAATAAATATTTCACCTTCATCTATCTTTTCTAATCCAGCGATCATTCTCAATAATGTTGATTTACCACATCCAGAGGGACCAACTAAAACTAAGAATTCATCTTCTTTACCTAATAAACTAAAGTCAGTTATTATTTTATTTGATCCAAATGATTTGTTTACACCGTTGAATTTTATATTAGACATTAACTTCTATACTCCCCCCAACAAAACTATGAGTAGTTTTATTATAAGAAGTATACCAATTAGAAACTATTTTACGATATTTCGTAATCAGAAAATCTTGATTAAAATATCTAGATTTATAATGAATTTATTAAATCTGGAGCCATTTTCTTAGATTTAGATGAAAATCTAAGTTTTTTTATTGCTTCTAAATTTGATTTATCGTCACCCACAACCACAAAACCAATCATACCCATATTTTTATGTGGTGTGCACCAGTATGCGTAAATTCCAGGAACTTCAAACTTGTATTCAACATCCTTGTTGAATTTTGATTTAAATTTACCAACACCTTCTGGAACTCCTTTTTTAATAAATTCAACGTTGTGACCTTTATCTTTAGCTTTCCAAAGAACTGTATCTCCAACGTTAACTCTTACTATCTTTGGCTCAAAAACATTTGACTGTTTATCTAGTCTATTTAACATTTCAACAGTCACATCTGCAGCCAAACCAAACTTAGCAAAAAGTGTGGATAATAAAAAGGTAGTGATAATTAAAAATTTATTGTGTGATTTCATGAGATGCATATATGCTTTTAAAATAATCTTACAACAAGCAATATCTGTTACAAGTTGACACGGCCTCTCAGAATTAAACTTTTCTTAATAATCTATCTGCTCTTAGTGTTGTAAAAATAATTATAATTAAAAAAGGTATGCATAGCATATTCATTGTTTTCCAGCTCGTATAACTTAATACAACACCTGCTGTTAAACTTGCAATGGCTTGAATTGAAAAAACTATAAAATCATTAAAACCTTGAGCTCTAAACCTTTCTTCTTCTCTATAATTTAATACAAGTAAGCTTGTCCCTGATATAAATAGAAAATTCCATCCAAGACCTAAAAATATTAACGAAAATAAATAATTTGTAACTGTTTGATCAAGATAACTCAGAAATATTGTAATTATAAAAAATAGTACACCACAATACATAATTTTGCTGTGTCCAAATTTTTTTATGAGATTTCCAGTAACTAATGCTGGCAGGAACATACTAATTATGTGTAATTGAATTACAAAACTGGTGCTGTTTAAAGACATATTATCATTAATATGCATGCTTATTGGAGTAGCAGTCATTAAAAAAGACATTACTGCATAAGCAAAGGAAGAGGAGACTAAAGCCTGAAGAAACCTTGGTTGAGAAATTAATTTTAAAATTGATCTTCCTCTTGAAATTTTTTTTTTCTCAGTAACTTTCTTTTCATTATAAAAAACTAAAAAAATAATTGATGATAAAGTTAATAATGACAAACATAGATAAGAGCCAACATATAAACCCTCTGAAATTATATTCTTTCCAAGATTTGCTAGATTAGGACCTAATAGAGCTGATAAAATTCCTGCAAAGAGTAATAAGGAAATAGCCTTTGGAGCCTGTTTTTTATCTACACTTTCAGCAGCAGCAAAACGATATTGATGAGCAAATGCCATCCCAAATCCAAGTGAAAAGCATGAGAATGAATAAAGAATAAAATTTTGTTTCATCACTGCATAGGCTGCCAGTAAAGCAAACAATGAGCTTGTTATGGATGATAATATAAAGCCTCTTTTTCTACCAGTGATACTCATTATTTTAGAAGCAACTATTATAAAAAGAGCTGTGCCTACAATTGATAACGACATTGGCAAAGTCGACAAAGATTTAATTGGGCTTATGCTAGATCCAATTATTCCACTTAAAAACACTGTTACAGGTGCAACTGAAAATGCAAATGCATTGCTAGCGAATAGCAACCATACATTTTTATTCATTAGAGTATTAAACTCTTTTCTTACCTTGAACTACTCTGTCCAATATTAAAGCAACAAATAATATTGCAATACCAGCTAAAATACCTTGGCCTACATTTGCATATTGTAGTGCCTCAAGCACGTCTTGTCCTAGTCCTTTAGCTCCTATTAATGATGCTACTACAACCATCGCTAAGCTTAACATCACAGTTTGGTTTACTCCTGCGAGTATTGATGGGGTTGCTAATGGTAAATCAACTTTTCTAAGTAAATACCATTTAGATGCTCCATAAGCTATTGCAGCTTCTCTGATAGTTTCAGGCACTCCTCTTAAACCTAATACTGTAAGTCTTACAACAGGTGTTCCTCCAAAAATCATTGTAATGATGACAGCTGCAACCTTTCCTGTTCCAAAAAATGCAATTACAGGAATCATAAATACAAATGCAGGCATAGTTTGCATAAAATCCATTATTGGTCTTATCATTGAATAAAATCTTTGACGCCTCGCACAATATATTCCTAAAGGTATTCCAATAACAATACTTAGAATTGCAGCTGTCCCTAGTAAAGCAAGTGTTGTCATTGCTTTAACCCAAAATCCTAAAAAACCCATGTAAGCTAAAAATCCTGCAGAGTATATTGCGGTTCTTATTCCTGCTGATAAAGCAGTTAAAACTACAATGGTAGTTATGATCACAATCCAAGGTGTTTTTACAAATAACAATTCTAAAAAATCAAGAACAGATCTTATTCCAATTGTAATTGCAGTAAATACTGCGTCTCCTTTAATAACAGCATAATCAAAAATTGTTTCTACCCATTTAATAGAAGTAAGTCTTATTTCTGGATGAGTAGGAAAATCATTCATTATTGAGAAGAAACCTGGGAAACTATAATGTATTACTGAAAAAAACATTATCACTATTGTAAAACCAATGCTAAGTAGGTAATTTTTTGGTTTCATGCCAGGACTTATTGATTTATTTGATAACCACTCAGAGTATCTTTTTTCTAAAACAGTATTGGCTAATATTCCTTGAATAAATTTTACAAAAATTAATAATAAAATCCCTGAAATAGTTATCCATATTGCTGAAGCCTCAATTTGCTGAACATCAACTACATATTCTTTCATTGCGTCTTCAAGTGATTTGATTGCCCTTTCGTAGACTTCGACTTTTTCTGGGTTGTTTTCTTTTGCAGCCTCTAATTGTTTATATCTAAAATCGATAGTTGATTGAATTTTATCAATTTTTTCAACCGCATCCTTAGTGATGTTGCCAAATAATCCTCTAATAATTTGAACAACAGCAAATGTTTCCACAATTAGAAATGCCAGAGCATAATTCCATACATTTCTTAGTCCAAACCATACAGGTCCAAACAATGCTGCAAAAAGGTTAAAAGAGTAAGAGTATGATGGTTTGCTACCAATTTTTTTAAACTCTTTGATATAATAATCTGGATTTGAAATTACAAAATTTTTAATAAGTTCAGATCTTGATAAATTTTTAATTTCCTTACTCATTCTCATTTCCTTCAACAACTGCCTTTAATAGGTCTGATTGAGTAATAAGTCCAACTTCCGTATTATGATCATTTACGACTACAATTGGTTTATCTTTAGAAACAGAAGTTTCAATAAGTTTGCTTAATATATCGTTTTCATTTACTTTTTCATTATTACTTAAATTTTCCCCAAAGTTTTTTTTATATTGCTCTAAAGGTTGCATAATAGTTTTAGCCTGAACAACTTTTAATCTTGAAATTCCTTTTACAAAATCTGCAACATAATCATCAGATGGATTTACAACTATTTCTTCAGGGGTTCCGATTTGAACTACTCTCCCATCTCGCATTATTGCTATTCTATGTCCAACTCTTACAGCTTCATCAAGATCATGAGTTATAAATACAGTTGTCTTTTTCATTTGTTTTGAAAGTTTAATAAACTCTGTTTGAAGTTGGCGTCTTATAAGCGGATCAAGTGCACTAAAAGGCTCATCCATGAGTAAAAATTCAGGATCAGCAGCTAATGCTCTTGCCAACCCTACTCTTTGTTGCATTCCTCCAGATAATTCATGTGCGTATTTATTACCCCACCCTTGTAATTCAACAATATTTAAGATGTTATTTGCTGCATCTAACCTATCGTTTTTACTTACTCCTCTTATTTCTAAAGGCATTGCAATATTATCTAAAACAGATCTGTGGGGCATCAATGCAAAATTTTGAAAAACCATACCAATTTTTTTATTTCTAAGTTCTTGTAAATTTTCTTTATTAAATTGCATTACATCTTGATTGTTTATTAAAATTTTTCCAGATGTTGGTTCTAATAATCTATTAATATGCCTTACAAGTGTTGATTTCCCACTCCCAGATAATCCCATAACACAAAAGATTTCACCTTTATTAACATCAAATGAAACATCGGAAACACCAATTACTGAGTTATATTTTTCTAAGGCTTCTTGTTTTGAAATTTTTCTGTTTTGTATTGCGTCCAATGCATCATTGGATGTATTTCCAAATATTTTCCAAACATTTTGGATCTGTATGGCAGCTTCCATAAAAGGATTTTAGCTTAAAATTATCGAAAATGATACCTGGCAACTATAAGTCGCCAGGTAAATAAAATTTAAATTGACTAAATTAAAGACCTAACCAACCATCAACTGTTGATTTATTTTTAGCCATCCAGTCTCTTGCAACTTCTCCTGGGTCTCTTTTTTGAACTGATACTTCGTATGCCATCCAAGAAACATCATCTGCTGTGATCTGGAAATTTTTAAAAAATTCAACAATCGCTGGTGATTTACTTTCTAAAGAAGTTCCCCATCCGATTTGAATTTGTTTCAAAGCATCCTTTGAGGCTACATATGATTTCTGATACCAATCTGCATCAGCTTTTGGTTGAATCATTTTATATTTAGCTGGATCATATTTTGGTTCTTCTAACATAACTACATCAGCCATTCCCCAAATAGCATGAGGTTTATAACAATAAAATGCATAGCCTTCACCTTTTTTGATCGAGTCTAGAACTCTAGCATTTTTAACTGCCTCAGCAGCTCTAATTGGCTCTATACCAGCATCGTAAAGTTTATAGTCTCTAAGTTTTACTTGGTTTACATTTGCAGAAGCCCATCCGTCTGCACCAATCCAAAACTCACCTTTTCCATTTCCATCACTATCCATTGCTTTAACAACTTCTGGTCTCCCCAAATCTTCTATTGCAGTAATATTCATTTTTTTTGCAAATTGTTGAGAAACACAATAGCCTTGGTTTCCTTCATAAGGATTTTTGCTTAGTTTTAATGTTCCTTTTGGTACTAAATCTTTTGTATAAGCTTCCTGATTTGGTAGCCAAATATCAGGGTGAACTTCGATTTCACCTTTGCTTCTATCAATCGCTCCATAGATTGCAGTATTGTTACCTGGGACTAACTCGGCTTCACCACCCATTTTGTCAATGACAACAGCTGCAAGTAAATTTGCAATTGCAGTTGCACCCGTCCAACCAGGATCACCAATTTTGACCTTTTCGGCAAAACTTGAGGCTGGTACAAATAATGAAATTACTCCAGCCACAAGAATTTTTTTAATTATATTCATATTTTCCCCATTTAAGTTATTTTATATAAGTAAAATCTAACTTTGTTTTAAATTTAGAGTCAACGTTTCTAATAAGCTAAAAAGTAAAATCTGCTATGCAAAAACCTAAAATGGCCGATTTAAACAAGAAAGTCTTCAACAACTTGGTTAAATTTCTGAGGTTGCTCAAGATGTACATTGTGACAGCAGTTCTTAAATATTTTTAAATCACTATCAGGAATATTATTTTTAAGTGTTGAGACTTGTTCAAAATTATAAGATTTGTCTTTATCTCCCCAAATTATCAAGGTTTTGTTTTTTATTTTTTTTAAATTTTCTAATCCACTCCAATCTCTCATAGCTATTAAAGCGTTACGAGCTGTTTCCTCAGATATATTTTTAACTGCATTTTCGCATAGATAATAATTTTTAGCTTTATCTCCATCGACAAACCACTTAGGTGGTATTCTTTTTACTTGTTCTTTAATTCCTTCCTCACCCAGCTTTTTTATCGATGTATTTATAGGTTCAAATCTTCCTGGGATGTCACCAATAGGTCCAGTAGCGAAACAAATCAATTTATTAATTCTATCTCCAGATAGATTTGCAATTTCTTGTACTATCATTCCACCCATCGAGTGACCCATTAAATTAAACTTATCTATGTTTTTTAAATCAATTTGTTGAATAATAAATTTAGCCATTAAACTAATACTATTTAAAGATTTTGCATTAAAGCTTTCACCAAATCCTGGTAAAGCTGGAGCAATAACTCTAAATTTTTTATGAAGATAATCTTTTTGGAGTTTCCACATCTCTGATGATCCTAGATATCCATGAACCAAAACTAGTGGATATCCTGAACCAATATCATCAATATAAATATCTTGCATAATTGTTTATAAAATATAGTTGTATATTGTAACTTTTAAAACAAAATTCAAAGTAGATTTATGATTGGTATTCTTGGAGGAATGGGAACACAGGCTGGATTAGATTTTTGCAATAAACTTGCGAAAATAAATGCTGGGAAACTTGATCAACAATATCCAATGTTTGTTTTATATAACAAGTCTAACATTCCAAAACGACCAGAAAATTTAAAAAAATATTACAACGTTTTAGATTCACTTGTTGAAGGGTGTAAAATGTTGCAAAAAAATAATTGTAAATTCATAGTAATGCCATGTAACACAGCTCATTATTGGTACGATGATTTAAGAAAAAAAGTTAAAATACCAATACTTAGTATGCCTAAAGAAGTTTACTTAGACACATCAAAAAACTGTAAAAAAAACTCTAAAATTGGTATCTTATCTACTGAGGCTACATTAAGTACTAAAGTTTATAATAAATATTTTGATAAAAATTTTAATTTAGTAAGTCCTAACAAAAGTTTACAAAAAAATTCAGTAAATAAATCTATAAAGCTAGTTAAAATGGGAAAAATTAAAGAAGCAGAAAAAGCAATTAGACCAGCAGTAAGTTACTTAATGAAAATTAAATGTAAAAAAATAATTCTAGGCTGTACTGAGCTTCCGATAGCAATATTTGCTTACAAATCTTTTAAGAAAATAAAACAATCAAAAGTATTTATTGATCCAAATCTACTTTTGGCAAATATTTCAATGAAAAAATATAAATCAAAAACCCCAGTTCTAGTTTAAGCTAAAACTGAGATAATTGATTACTTTAATACCATAGTTATTTTGACGGGTCTGGTACTTTTCTTAAATATGGTTTGACTGTTTCCCATCCATCTGGATATATTTTTTTAGCTTCTTCATCTTTTACAGCAGGAAGAATAACCACGTCTTCACCTTTTTTCCAGTTAGCTGGTGTAGCAACTTTATGTTTTGCAGTAAGTTGCATAGAGTCTATGGCTCTTAAAATCTCGTGGAAATTTCTACCTGTGGCCATTGGGTATGTTAAATAAAGACCAATTCTTTTATCTGGTCTTACAACGAAAATAGTTCTAACAGTTTCATTATCTACTGCAGTTCGCCCCATTGAAGTTGTTCCGGCATCAGCTTCGAGCATGTTGAAAAGTTTTGCAACTTTCAAATCTTCATCCGCAATAATTGGATAACCTGGCATTGTTCCGGATACATCTTTTATATCCTCTAACCATTTTTTATGATCCTCAACCCCATCTACACTTAATCCGATTACTTTAACATTTCTTGCATCAAATTCAGCTTTCATTTGCCCTAATGAACCTAATTCTGTAGTACAAACTGGTGTAAAATCTTTAGGGTGAGAAAATAACACGCCCCAACTATCTCCAAGCCATTCATGAAAAGAGATATCTCCTTCAGTGGTTTTGCATTGAAAATCTGGGCACATACTGTTTATTTTTAACATTTAGTCTCTCCTTAATTATTATTTAGAATAATTATAATCAAGATTGATTTGGTATGCAAATTTTAATAGTCTTTTAATATGATATTTAACCAACTATTTGATCAAAAATCCTCAACTTATACATACATTATTTCAAGCGGAAAAGGCAGAGAAGCTCTAATAATTGATCCGGTTATAGAACATACCGATGACTATATCAAAATGTTAAAAAGTTTGGATCTCAAATTAGTTAAGGTCATTGATACTCACATACATGCTGATCATGTTACAGGTCTTAACGAGTTAAATCAGAGAACGAACTGTGTTCGTATAATGGGAGAAAATTCAAAATCTGAAGTTATTGATATTAAATTAAAAGATGATGAAAATATTAATATTGAGAATATTGAACTTAAAGCCATTTATACGCCAGGTCATACAGATTGTTCATATAGTTACTTAATGAATGATAGAGTTTTTACAGGAGATACTCTTTTAATTAACGGTACTGGTAGAACAGATTTTCAAAATGGTAGTGCTCATCAAGCTTATGAGTCATTATTTGGCAAACTATTAAAGCTTCCAGAAGAAACACTTGTTTATCCTGCTCATGATTATAACGGAAAAAAAAATTCAACAATTGGTAGTGAGAAAAGTAATAATCCTAGATTACAAGTTAGCTCAAAAGAGGAATATGCTGAAATAATGGATAATCTTAATCTTGCCAATCCAAAAATGATGGATATTGCAGTTCCTGCAAATCTAAAGGGATTAACGCTTAAAGAACTCTAAAATCAGGGGTATTATTAGTATTGTTTTTAAAAAATATACAATTATATAACTCCTATGGTATACAATAATATACACTGTAAATGTAAAGACTGTTCTTGTGACAGATGCGTTTGTAAAAACTGTGATTGCAAACCATCATCAGAAAACTGCTGTTGTAACAAGTAGTTAAATTTTAATAACTAATCTTAAATTAACATGAATGATTTTTTAGAGTCGATAATTAAAAGAGATCCTGCTGCAAGATCAAAGTTGAGTTTAATACTAACTTATCCTGGTGTTAAAGCTGTGTTTTTTCATAGAATTGCTAATTTTTTTTCAATTGCAAAATTTCATCTTGTTGCAAGAATAATTTCTCAGTTCTCAAGATTTTTAACAGGCATAGAAATCCATCCAAATGCTAAAATTGGTAAAAATCTTTTTATAGATCATGGCATGGGAGTAGTTATTGGGGAAACATCTGATATTGGAGATAATGTTACCATCTATCACATGGCAACATTAGGCGGAATTGCTCCAAGTATAAATTCAGATGATCAAAGAAATGTTAAGAGACACCCAACTCTAAAAGAAAATGTTGTTGTAGGATCTGGTGCACAAATACTTGGGCCAGTTGTAGTTGGTAAAAATGCAAAAATTGGAGCAAATGCTGTTGTTACAAAAGATGTTCCAGAAAATGCAGTAATGGTTGGAATTCCTGCAAAAAATGTTGGAACTGCATCAGAAGAATTTAAACCCTATGGTGTTGCACCAGGAGGTGATACAAAACTTGATGTATGAAAACTTTACAAAATAATTTTGTCGAAGCAATAGGAAACACTCCATTATTCAAATTAAAAGCCGCATCAGAAATTACTGGTTGTAATATTTATGGAAAAGCAGAGTACCTTAATCCGGGAGGCTCTGTTAAAGATAGAGCAGCTCTAGCATTAATAAGAGATGCTGAAGAAAAAAAACTAATTTCAAAAGGTGGAACAATTGTTGAAGGAACTGCTGGTAATACCGGAATTGGGTTATGTCTATTAGGAAATTCTATTGGTTATAAAACTATTATCGTAATGAATGATAATCAAACACAAGAAAAAAAAGATTTATTAAGAAATATTGGAGCTGATTTAAGGTTGGTTCCACCAAAACCTTATAAAGATGAAAATAACTTTGTTAAATATGCAGGAAGATTGGCTGATGAATTAAAAAGTAGCAACAATCACGGTGTAGTGTGGGCTAATCAATTTGATAATACTGCTAATTCTAAAGGTCATTATGAAACAACTGGACCAGAAATATGGAAACAAACTGACGGTAAAATTGACGGTTTTGTATGTTCATCTGGTACTGGTGGTACAATTGCAGGAGTAAGTAGTTTTTTAAAAGAAAAGAATAAAGATATTAAAATATATTTATCAGATCCAACTGGCTCATCTCTTTATAATTACATTGAAAATGGTGAATTAAAGAGTGAAGGTGGTTCAATTACAGAAGGTATTGGATCTAGTAGGGTTACTGCAAATTTTGCAAAAGCAAATATTGATGGAGCATTTTCAATAAGTGATCATGAATCGTTACCCGTTCTATTTGATTTAATTGAAAAAGAGGGTTTAAGTTTAGGTACTAGTTGTGGTGTAAACATTGCTGGAGCAATAAGATTAGGTAAACTTTTAGGTCCAGGCAAAACGATTGTAACAATACTTTGTGATAAATCTGATAAATACAACTCAAAGATGTTTAATAAATCTTTTTTAAAAGAAAAAGGTCTTCCCTATCCTCACTGGATATAATCACGCATAGCAGTACTGTAATAAATTCATTACATTTCTATCTTATAATAAACTCTAATATAACAATTAATTTAAAGGAGAAACTATGGACGTAAAAGAGCAAACTAAAAAAGCATATGAACTATTTGGTTCAGGAGATATGGAAACATTTTTTAATGATATGATCGATGATGAAATCGTTTGGACTTTTCCAGGTAAAGAAGGTGTACATCCACTTTCTGGAGTTCACAAGGGAAAACAAGCTATGATGGCTGCAATGTCTAAAATCCCAGCTACTTGGCCAAATTTCCATTTAAAAGTTTTAGATATGATAAGTGAAGGAAATAAAGTTTTTGCAAGAGTTCATGCAACTGCGGATAACATGGATACTATGTTTGGTCACTATTTTGAAGTAAGTGATGAGGGAAAAACTAAAGTTATGATGACTTTTGATGATACGCTTAGCATGTTCAATGCAATGAAGAAGTAAGGAACAATATGTCAATTTTAGAAAAACTTAATAAAGCAATCATGGAAAAAGATGGTGCAGCAGCTGGTGAGCTGGTGCACGATAACTACAAAATGTTTTCCCATCTTAAAGGAGAATATGTGCATATGGGTAAGGCAGGTATGGTTGAAGCCGTAAGTAAAGGTATGATGAGTCCTGCAAAATACAGGATCCTTTTTGAAAATGATGAAATTGGTTTTGATCATTCATATGTTACTTATCAAGATGGAAATACAGAAGCTTTGATGTGCTGTTGGAAGTTTAAAGACGGTAAAATCATTGAATTAGAAACTGGAGCAACAAAAATACCAAAATAACTATAAACTTACAAAGGAGTTAATATGGCCAGCATTGAGTTTAAAGCTTTTGATAAAGTATATGAATTTGCTGGGGTTTGGGGGGAATAAAATGGTAAAAATGGTTGGTAACTTTGAAGTAAAAGACTGGGCTCACTGGAAAAAAATGTTTGATGAACATTCTGGCCCTAGAGAAGCGGCAGGTATCAAAACGATTTATGTTGGTAATGAATTAGAAAATCCAAATAAGGTACATATTGTTATGGAAACACCAGCAGCAGACACTATGCAAAAATTTATGCAGAGCCCAGAGAATGCTAAAGTAATTGCGGAATCTGGACATAAACAAGAGACAACAGTAATGAGCGTTTGCTCTGATTAAAGTAAGAAAAAAAAAGGAGATATATTATGTTTGTAAAAATAGAACAAAAACTTTCAAAAGGTTTTAATTCTTGGAAGGAAATGATGCTTGCAAATAGTGAGAAACTTAAAAAGTATGGAATGACTATAGCTTTTGCAGGTGCAGATAAAGAAGATGATAATGCTATGACTGTAGTTATTCATTTTGAATCACCCGAGGGCTTAAAAGGTTTTGGTGGAGATGCAGAACTAACTCAAGCAAGAATAGACTCTGGAGTAATATTGGACCAATCTAAAATGACCATGATGACTGATGAATCTGTAATGAACCACAAAGGATAATTCTAATAATGAAAAAAATATATGTAATTATGTTGTTTTTAATATTTACAACATCAAGTTTTGCAGACGGTCATAAAGGAAAAATTGATCTTAAAGGTTTTATTGTTGGAGATAACAAATTTCTTACTGATAACGAGGGTAATTTTTTAACTTTTACTTACGATGGAGTTGGAGGATTAATGGCAGTCGAAGGTACAACATTCATGGATAATGCTTCACAATATTGCATTGGCGCAGGTACAATCCCAGGAAAGGGATTTGAAATGGGACACTGTAAGATAAATCAAATGGATGGGGATACTATTTTTACATACTACGAAATTCCACTTGGAGACTCAATGAATGGTACATTTAAATGTTTAGGGGGAACAGGAAAATATAAAGGAATAGAATGTAGTGGCTCAACAGGGTACACACCAATTAACTCAGCCCAAGAAAATAAATTTGCCTCATCAATTTATTTTAAAGGTGGATATTCTTTAATGAAATAATTGAATAATCATAAGATTGATTTAAAATACGAAATAAAAAAAAGGAGAAAAAAATGAAATATTATATGGTAACTCACACTTTTAAATCTAAAGAAATGAAAGACAAATTTAACGAGGTTTTAGGCGGCATGTCCAGAGAAGATATGATTAAATCTTCCACTAGCGATAAAGCTAAATGCCAAATGACATATTACACTCCAGGTGATACTATGACAATGTTTTGTCATTGGATGGCAGAAAGTACTGATGCTATTAATGAACAGCTTACTCAGATGAATGATTTTTTTGAACCTCACCAATTTACTGAGGTTAAAGAAGAAGTTTTCGATTTTAACAAATAGGAGGAAAAAATGGAAAAAGAAGTTTTAGTGATCGTAGATTTGAAAGAGGGAAAACTTGAAAAATTTATGGGATGGATGCAATCAGATGAGGGTATGAGTGTAAGAAAATCAGCAGCTCATCCAGAAAAAACTATAGGAGCAGTAAAGCCAGATAAAAGTGGCGTAATGTTTAAGGTATTTGTTCATAATATGGAAAAAATGAAAGAACTAATATCTGGTACACATCCAGTTGGAAAGGAAATTTACGATGAATGTGTTATCAAAATGACTGCTTGGGATTTAACGAAAGTTGAAATGTAATATGGCAAGATTTTATTTGATTGGCAAAATAAGTGCAGAATTAATGAAAAGAATGCAAAATGATCCTTCTGCGGATAGATATGCATCGACTAAGAAAGTTACCGAGGCTGCTGGTTTAAAATTGATCAGCTATGAATGGGTAAGAGGTAGATTTGATGTTATCTCATGTGTAGAAGGAGATTATGAACAAGCACTAGCCTTGAAGATTGCTTTTAAAAATTCAGGACTAATGGATGATTTGATGGTACATGAAGTTATTGACTACAATAAAGCTTTTCAAAATGCTGCAGATGCCACAAAGTCTGTTATTAAACCAGGAGAATAATTATGAGTGGTTATGCGATCTTTAACCTTAATGTTAACAATCCTGAAAATTATAAGGAATACATAGACAAAGTTAAACCCACTGCAGAAAAATTTGGTGGGGAGTATCTTGTAAGAGGTGGTAGCAGCGAGACTATTGAAGGGTCATGGCAGCATCCAAGGACAGTTGTGATAAAATTTCCAAGTTACGAGAAAGCGAAAGAATGGTATAATTCTGAAGAATATAAACCAATAAAACAAATTCGATTAGATAACGCAGATACTAATGGAATAATAGTTGAAGGAGTATAAAGGAGATAAAATGTCAATATTAGAAAAATACAGTGCTGCATTAAAAAATAAAGATGAAGCAGCTATGAATGAGCTTTTGCATGATGACTTTAAATTCACAATGCATAAATCAGGAAATACTTTAGGTAAAGCTGAAGTGATCAAATGGGCGATGAGTGGTGATATTAATCAAAGAGATACACGAGTTGTATATGAAAATGATGAAGTTGGTGTACACCACGCATTTGTAACATTTGATGACGGAAATACAGAAGCAGTAATGGCAGTCTATAAATATGATAATGGAAAAATCATGAGTTTAGAGACTGGCGCAACACCAATGCCTAAATAATGAAAAAACTTATACTTTTATTTATTTTTATCGCCTTTAATTCTAATGCAGCTTCAATGAAGATGATTGGATCTAAGGGTAATCCAAATGATGTTACTAGAGTAATAGAAGTAAAGATGTATGACAATTATTATGAGCCAAGTTCAATTCAAGTTAAAAAAGGTGAAACAGTAAAAATAATTGTTAAAAATTTAGGTGAACTGGTACATGAATATAATATTGGCACTAAAAAGATGCATATTGATCACCAACCCGAAATGGCAAGATTAATTGAACACGATATTCTTTTAGGCGACCGAATTGATCATAAAAAGATGAAAGAAATGTCTAAAAAAGATCATTCATTGGGCCACAAACACGCAAATAGTGTAATGTTAGAACCAAATAAATCAGGAGAAATTATTTGGAAGTTTTCAAAAGATATTTCTTTAGAAATGGCATGTAACATTCCTGGTCACTACGAAAGTGGAATGGTCGGTCCTATAACAATTAAATAAATTAGAAAAGTTTGTAGATATTAATTAAGGATATATTATTCTTTAATTATGAGTAATTTTACTGCTTATATAATTTTAATTATTGCAGTTGCCCTTGGTACAGCATCAAATGGTTTTGCCAAAGCTGCAAATGGTTTTACAATATTTTTACCAAGTGTCTTTACAGCAATAACAATAGTTGCATGTATGTATACACTATCCTTAGTTATGAAAACTATTCCTGTTGGCGTAACATATGCTTCATTCGCAGGCTTATGTATAATAGCTACTTCTATTGTGGGAATTTATAAATTTAATCAAATTCCTGACTTTTTTACAATTATAGGTCTAATACTAATTATATCTGGAGTTTTAATTGTTAATTTAGTAGGAAAATCAAATTAAATATTAAAGTTCATCTGGCAGATCATGCTTACCGTCATCTTTTAAATTGATCATATATTCTTTAACTACAAAATCTAAATTTAGATCTGAGTATAAATGTGGAAACATGTTGCCATCAGTTGATTGCTCCCAAACCAGATTTTTTAATTTTAGAGCATCCACTTTAAGAATTATTAAATTAGTTTGATTAACATAAAACTTATTTAGTGTTTGCTTGATCTGATCTTTGTCTGAAAAATGAATATAACCATCTTTTAAATCTAATGTAGTGCCTTTAAAAATATTATTTTGTTTTGCATTACTCCACTCTGATTTTGTGCATATCTTGTAGACAAAATCGAAATTCATTTTATTTTAAAAAGTTATCTACCTCTACTTGATAACCTTCAACTAAACGATTTGTTTCATTTGCCATTCCAACTATTGCGATCATTTCGTTTATCATTCCATCTGTTGCACCTTTTTTTCTGGCTGCTAAGGAATGAGATTTAATACAATATTCACAATTGTTAGTAATTGAAACTGCAACATAAATAAGCTCCTTTACAGCAGGATCTAATTCACCTTTTCCCATTACTTGTTGTAATGATCTCCAAGTTCTTTCTAATGTTTCTGGACTATTAGCCATAGTTTTCCAAAAATTCGGAATTTCAGTTATTTGTCGAGCTTCTTTTATTTCATCAAAAATTTCTTTTACTTTGCCAGTTGCATCTTTTTCTTCAATTGGTTTGAACATCTTATTTCCTCCTATTTTTTGTTTATGATATCACTCTTAAATTTTGTATACAAAATTTTTGAATAATTATTCATATCTTGCATATTTTCTTTAGCTTCTTTATCAAATTTTTCTAGCGCACCTTGTCCTAATTGGTTTTCTAAAGATGCTTTATACTCAGGTACGCACCCCCAATCATTTACTGTTGTATCCTTAATCTCTATGTGGAATTGGATACCATAAGCACTATTTTTATATCTAAATATCTGATATTTTGTCTCTTTTGATGAAGCAATTAATGTTACATCTTTATTTTTTTCTAATTCTTTAACTTCATAAGAGTGCCATTGCAATGATGTAATTTTTTCTGGAAAATCTGCAAAAAGTATATCTTTCTTTTTTTCATCCAAAAAATTTATATCCATCATTCCAATTTCTGGATTATTAGTTTTAACTACTTTTCCTCCAATTACTTCTCCTAGCAATTGACATCCTAGACAAAAACCTAAGTATGGCTTATTTAATTCTACAACAAACTCTTTAATTTTATTTTTTTCATCTATAAGCCAAGGATAATCCTTTTCCATCCATGTATCCATAGGTCCGCCCATACATAGCATTCCGTCAAAAAAATTTAGATTATTTGGAATTTTTTCACCTTCATCTAATTCAATTGTTCTAATATTAACTCCATCTTTGATCATTAAATCTTTTATATAACCGGGATCTTCAATTTTAATGTGTTGAAGAACAAGAATTTCCATTATTAAACGACGGGTTTTAGTAAACCTAATATTTTTTTATGAATTGTTTTATTGGATGATACCACTACATGTCCTGCCTGTTTTGCATTTTGATTGTCCCAAGTTGTTACAATACCACCAGCAGCATTAATAATTGGTATTAGTGGATGAATGTCCCAAATTTTATTATTACATTGTATGACAACATCAATTCTACCTTCACATATCTGAGCATATGATAATGCATCTGAACAAGGAAATTGTATTAATTTAAGAAGTTTTGGAATTTTTTTTTGTTTATATAAAGAAATAGCTCCATGAAAACCAGCAGTTAATTTGATATCTTTAAATTTAACATTCTTGTTGACTGATATTTGTTTTCTTTTTTTATTTTCAACAACATATGCAATTTTTGAAGATTGATTATAATAATATTTGTTTAACATTGGGAAGTTTGCCAAACCAAATATTGGATTGCTTTTGTAATTTACTGATATTAAGTTACTCCAAGTAGGACTTCCTATGACAAATGACCTGGTTCCATCTATGGGATCAATTACCCAACTAAAATCACTTTTAGTTTTTTTGTAACCAAATTCTTCTCCAATAATTTCATGACCAGGAAATTTTTTGCCTATCTTTGCTCTAATAAATTTTTCAAAAGCTTTATCGCATGTAGTAACAGGGTCATATCCTTTGCCAAGTAATTTATTATTAACTTTAAAAGGCTTATTAAGTTTTTTAAAATAAAAATTTGTTAAATCAATTGCTAGTTGGTTCAAAAACTTTGGAAATTCATTATTTTTAATTATTAGATTGCTATCCATAATTCCAAATACTACTTAATTTCTCTTGATTAAAGATATTTTTTAATTAATGCTCAATTTTATGAAAATTGAATTAGATAATAATAAGGTTTTCTTTAGAGATGAAAATCTGAATGAAGAAATTCATCCTTTTTGGCTTAGAGAAAGAGTAGAAAATGTTGAATTATTAGATCAAAAAACACAGCAGAGACTATTTGATCCAAGCACCATGGAATCAGACGTCATTATAAAGTCAGCAATAATTGAAAAGGACCTCTTAAACATAACTTTTTCAGATGGAATAGAAACTAAAATTGATATTAATAAAATAATTCGAGAATTTAAAAATTCCAACTCAATTATTAAAATTAAAGAAAAAGTAAAATGGACTTCTTCACTTAATGATGTAAAAAAATTTAATTTTCATGAGAATATTTATGAAAGTGTTGAAATGCATGAATTACTTGCTTCTTTTTACAAGTATGGATTTGCAATTTTAAAGAATGTTCCAACTCACAATAATTATTTAATCAAATTTGCCAACTCTGTGGGCAGTGTTAGAAGAACTAATTTCGGTGAACACTTTAATGTTTCGTCAAAACCTAATCCTAATGATCTTGCATATACACCTTTGCCTTTGGCTCCTCATACCGATAATCCATATAGAAATCCAGTCCCTTGTATTCAGATATTGCATTGTATTGAGAATGAAGTAACCGGTGGTTTATCTACGTTGGTTGATGGTTATACTGTTACTGAAGATTTAAAAAAAGACTTTCCTGAATATTATGAAATATTAACTAAAGTAAAAGTAAAATTTAAATTTATTGATAAAGATGTGATTTTAGAAGACTGGTCTGAATTAATAGAGCTCGATGAAAACAAGAATTTTAAACAGGTTAGATTTAGTCCTCGGCTTGATTACGTACCGGTTTTAAAAAAAGAGGAACTAGACCTTTATTATAAGGCTAGAAAAAAATTATCTGATTTATATAACTCTGATTTCTATAGAATAGAATTTAGATTAATGTCCGGAGATTTAATTATGATGGATAATTACAGATTGCTTCATGGTAGAACAGAATTTAATCCGAATGAGGGTAAAAGATTTTTACAAGGGTGCTATATTGAATATGATAGTACTGATAGCAAGCTTAGACATTTACAAAGAAAGTTTAATATAAATTAATTTAACCTATGCTTTGTAAAAAAGGCATATACTCAAGAAGATAATAACCTAAAGCTTGCAACTGATTGGTAATCATTAGTACTCCTGTAATTAACAGTAGAGATCCACCAAACATATTTATCATCTTCATCTTCGCTTTTAGATTTTTAGAAAAAATCATAAATTTTTGTATCAAGTAACCTGATAGAACAAAGGGAATTGCTAGTCCAAGAGAATAAAATGATAAAAGACCAATTCCTTTATTAATACTATCTTCGGTTGAAGCGATTGCGAGAATTGATCCTAAAATTGGACCAATACAAGGTGTCCAGCCAAATCCAAAAGCCATACCAATTAATATTGAACTTATTATTCCAGTATTGTTATTTGTCTGAAATCTCTTCTCATAATTTAAAAACTTAAGATTTATGAGCCCTAATATTTGTAAAGAAAATATTATAATGATTATTCCAGCTCCAATTCTGAGTTGATAGGAGTTTTCTAATACTAAAGAGCCTAAAAATGTAGCTGTAGCTCCAAAACTTATGAATACAATAGAAAATCCGACTGCAAATAAAATAATAGGAAAAATATTTACAGTTTTTTTTTCAAGTAATTCATTAAGAGTTGATCCTGATATATATGATATATATCCTGGTATTAGAGGCAGAACACATGGAGATAAAAAGCTAAGCAAACCAGCTCCAAAAGCTAAAATAAATTCAATCATTATCCAGTATTTTTGATAGCTGCAGAAATACCTGCTATTGATGCCATCATTGCATCATTTAAATCTTTTTTATCTTTTTTATTTAAATTTCTTTTTAAAAGCTTATTCATCACTACTGCTTGTAAAACATTAAGGATTTCAGAATATATGTTTCTAATAATTGCTGGACCTCTAAAAATTTTTCTTTGTTTAAAAATTTCTTTTGGTGTTATTTGATCATTCAATTTTTTAACAGCATCAAATTGAAATCTTAATTTTTTTCCAACTCTGATAAGTTTATCATCAGCTAGGTTTTTTTCGTAAATTTTTGATATTTCTGGGTCTACCTTAGAAATTACCATGTCAAGCAAGTCCATTGTTGAATTAAAATAAGGCCAGTTTTTTTCCATATCAATAAGTGTTTTTTTAAATTTCTTTATAGATGAATATCTTAAGGCCTCAGCAGTACCTAACCAAGCGGGTAACATTAATCTAATTTGTGTCCAGGCAAAAACCCAAGGAATAGCTCTTAAACTATTTATATTATCAACATTTTTTCTTTTAGAAGGTCTAGAGCCAATTGATAATTTCCCTAGTGCCATATGAGGAGTTACGGTTTTAAAATATCTTATAAAATCTGAACTTTGATTTATATTTTTTCGATAAGAACTTGTTGATATCTCAGACATACTTTGAATTAATTGTCTCCAACTGTCTTTTGGTTTTGGAGGTGGGTTTAAAGTAGCTTCCATAACAGATCCTATATAACTGCACAGATTATATTTTGCTAAAGGCTCATAACCATATTTTTGCTGTATTACTTCTCCTTGATCGGTTATTCGAATTTTACCATTGACCGATCCAGCTGGTTGTGATCTCAGTGTTGCTTGTATCGGTCCACCACCTCTTCCTGCAGACCCTCCTCTTCCATGAAAAAATGTAACGTCTATTTTAAATTTTTTAGCAAGTTTAATTATTTCTTCCTGTAATTTAAATTGATGCCAACTCGCAGAAAGCTTTCCAGCATCTTTACTTGAGTCAGAGTACCCAATCATAATTTCTTGCTTGTTATTAATATCTTTTCTGTACCATTTTAATGAAAAAAGTTTTTCCATTATTGGTTTTGCATTTATCAGATCATCAAGTGTTTCGAAAAGAGGAACTACTCTAAGTCTATTCTCAATTTTTGCTTCTTTTTGAAAAAACATGACTGATAATATATCAGAGGCCGAAGATGTCATTGAGATTACATATGCTCCTAAGCACTCCTTAGGTTGACTTGCTAATACTTTAAAAGTAGACCAAACCTCTTTATTTTCTTTATTTT
This sequence comes from uncultured Pelagibacteraceae bacterium, assembly GCA_902555585.1. Lineage (GTDB taxonomy): Bacteria > Pseudomonadota > Alphaproteobacteria > Pelagibacterales > Pelagibacteraceae > Pelagibacter. Next base: position 25,920 of record CACDSY010000001.1, read on the forward strand.
TAAATTGAAAATTTTTTAATACATTTTTACTTTGCATTTTGTTCGATAAATAGTTAATTTTTTTGTCCTCATCCCAAGTAGAATAATTCTGGTTTAGTTTTTTCTTTATATATTCTGCTAATAATTGAGAATGTCTTGAAGACTCTTGTCTTATATCAAGTCGTGCAAGATTTATTCCAAAACACTTAGCTCTTCGCATTAAATCTAATAAATCACCACTTGCTATATTTTCACTTTGGTTTTGTTCTAACGACTCTCTTACAACTCTCAATGGTTTTAAAATTTCTTCTCTCTCTGATAGTAGATCTTTTTCATTCAATGGTTTATTGTTTGCCAAGTAACCTTCTATTGCTCTATGTGTTTTTCTTAATTTATCCCTTAAAGGTCTTAGATAAACTCTATAAGGCTCGAATGTTCTTCCTGTAGTTTTTAATATTTTTTTTGAACATTTTTCCATAGAGTAAGATCTAATTAACTTTGTCATTGACTTCTCATAAAGTTTAGCTGCCTCCCACCTTGATAACAAAATAACTCTTTTAGTAACTTCTGCAGTAACAAATGGATTGCCATCTCTATCACCACCCATCCACGATCCAAACTCAATAGGATTAAAATTTTTAGGCAAACCTTTACCCATATTTTTTTCAAATATTTGATTTAATCTTCTATAAACTTTTGGAATTGTATCCCACAGGCTATCTTCAATAATTGCTAGTCCCCATCTTGCCTCCTCTGCAGGAGTTGGTTTAGATCTTTTGATTTCGTCTGTATTCCATATAATTGTGATTTCGTCAAAAACCTTACGATCTAAAACTTTTAATTTTGAGGGATAATTTTTAAGTAAGCTTCTTTGTTCTAATATTTCTGTTAAGGAATGGTACTTCTGTATCAATGTTCTTCTTTTTACTTCGGTTGGATGTGCCGTGAGTACAATTCCTATATTTAGACTTTTGGCAATATTATAAATTTTATTATTAGATATTTTTTTATTTTTAAAAAAATTTTCAAATATTTCTTCTATGAAAATATTTTGAAATTTTTTCTCTTGTTTCACATTCTCATAAAGATCTAGAGTTCTAGAAGCATCAATTGACTCAGCCAAATTATAAAAGTTCATAAAATGATTAAATGCGCGAGTTAATTTAAATAGTAAATGTGGTGGTAATTTTTTAATTTCGTTTAAAATTTTTTTAAATGGCTCTTTGCGATTTTTGTTAGCAATATTTGCTTTGGAAAGTAATCTAATTTTTTCAACTAGATCATAGAATTTCTGTCCCTCTTGTTCTTTAATTACTCTTCCTAATATGTTTCCTAAAAATCGAACATCATCTCTAAGAGATTTTGTGGGTATTCTTTCATAGTAGAGGTCTCTTTTTAGCATTTTTTATTACAAACTTTTTTTGATTTATACCAATAGCATTAGTTTGTATTTTAAATAAACTTCCTGAAAATTTAAATTTTTTAATTTCACTGTTTTTCATGCCTTTTAAAGCAGATGTGACAAATAAATCTGAATTTTTTGGGCCACCAAAGGCACAATTAGTAACATTTTTAGCGGGTAAATTGATCTTATGTACCTGTTTGGCAAATTTATTTAAAACACTTACGCAAGCTCCATGATACTGGCATACCCATAAATTTCCAGCTTTATCTAAGGTCATGCCATCTGGCACTCCTTCCTTATTTGAAAATCTTTTAAATATTTTTTTACTTATTATATTTTCATTTTTATCTATCTTAATTTTGTAGATTATCCTCTTTCTACTATCTGTATGATAAAAGTTTTTTTTATCAATAAAAGCAGGTCCATTAGTAATCATGTAATCGTCATCTACTTTTTTAAGATTAAATTTTTTATCTAGGCAATAAAGAGCTCCATTTGGGATATTTCTTTCAAGGTTATCCATGGTTCCAAACCATAGTTTTCCATTTAGATCTGTTTTGCCATCATTAATTCTGTTCATTTTTAATGATTTTTCTATGGTTATTGATTTAATTTTTTTTTTACTTTTTAAATTTACTATTCTTAATTCACCTTGGAGACCTAATATAAATATATTATTTTTTATATGAGCTAAAAAACCTATTTCTTTATTTACTTTAATAGTTTCTTTTTTTTTATTTTTTAAATTTAAAATATGAATTCTTTTTTTTTTGATGTCTGTAATATAAATTGAATTATGCTCTTTAACCCATAAAGTACCTTCACCTAATGTACATTTTAAATTCCACAAAACTTCAGGTTTTGAGGTTATAATCTTAGCCATTATACTCGTATTCTTTTATAAATTCTTTTTTTGGATTAATTCCAATTCCTATATTTTCTAATGGTGAAGCAAATCCATCTTTATCTTTTACCTGGTCTAAAATTGAAAATTTTTCTTCAGCAAGATCTGTAATAAAAATATTTTTTTCAGTGGTATCGAATTCTAACATTGATTTCGTTGGAAATAGTCCACCTGGCATATCTGGTAAAGAAGTAAGTAAATGCAGATTTACTGCTACACTTAAAACTGAACCCCATACATGATTAACAATTGGGATAAAATTCGACTGAGCTAATGCTGATACTTTTAAATATTCTGTTATTCCACCTAAACCACAAACTTCTGGTTGAGCTATATCAATGCAATTATATTTAATTAGTTGGTTCCAACCGTATTTTGTGAACTCCGCTTCACCGCCAGCAATATTTGTTTTTAATTTTTCTTTTAGTTCTTTGTATCCATCGTAATCTTCTGGTGCCACAGGTTCTTCAAACCAATAGATTTCCATTTCATCCAATCCTTTACCAACGTACAAAGCATCATTTCTGTTATAAGCATGATTGGCATCGACCATTAGTTTAAAATTGTTGCCGATTGCTTCTCTTACTGCACTTACTAACTTTAAATCTTCTTTTGGACCTAAACCAACTTTCATCTTCATCGCATTGAAGTTTTTTTCTTTTATTTGATTTGCTTCTTTTTTGAATAATTCACATAATTCTTCGACAGGTTTTCTTTGCAGCATCATTCCATAACCATAAACTGGAATTTTCTTATTAGTTTTACCTCCTAATAATTGGTAAAGAGGCAATTTTGCTTTTTTCGCTAGTATATCCCATAATGCTATATCAATTCCTGATATTGCCTGAATGGGCATTCCTTTCTGACCGCTATCTCTAAGTAAATTATAAACTTTATGCCAAATATATTCTTTATTAATTGGATCTTCTCCTATTATTAAAGGTTGTATTACTTTTTCTACAATATATTTGTTAGCGAGAGCTATATTTCCAGGGCCAAAACATTCTCCCCAACCTGTAATACCCTCATCAGTTTCTATCTCTACTAGGTGAGCGGTTTTGTGTTTATAATATTGTTGAGAATATCCAAGTTCTTTATCCAACTCATATCTAAGTACATGACTTTTGATTGAGCTGATCTTCACAATTATTAAACAGCAACTACTTTAGAGTTCTGTTCTCCTAAATTTTCTATAGATAATTTCATCTCATCACCAGCTTTTAAAAAAACTTGAGGCTTTCTTCCCATGCCTACTCCTGGTGGGGTGCCTGTAGTTATAATATCTCCAGGTTGTAATGACATAAATTTACTCACATAAGATACAATGGTATCTACATTAAAAATCATAGTACTTGTATTTCCTGTTTGCATTCTTTCACCATTTACATCCAACATCATCTTTAAATTATTAATGTCTTTAATTTCATCCTTAGTTACCAAGTAAGGCCCAGTAGGCCCATAAGTGTCATGAGACTTTCCTTTAACCCATTGTCCCATCTTTTCAATTTGCCACTCTCGTTCACTAACATCGTTTACTAAACAATATCCTAAAATATGATCTTGTGATTGACTTTCTGAAATATGTTTTGCTTCTTTTCCGATTACAATTCCAAGTTCAACTTCCCAATCTAGTTTTTTTGATCCAGAGACTATTTCTACATCATCATTAGGTCCACACATCGAACTAGTCGCTTTCATAAACATTATTGGTTCTTTAGGAATATCGGCACCGACCTCAGCGGCATGATCTGAATAATTAAGTCCTATTGCTACAAATTTTCCAGGACTTGTAATGCAAGAACCTATTCTTTGATCTGATGAAATTTCAGGAAGACTTGATGTATCAATACTTTGAATTTTTGAAATTGTTTCAAAATTTAAATTGTGTGGGTTTAAATCACTTACATGTGAGCTAATATCTCTTATTTTTCCATTACCATCTATTATAGCTGGTTTTTCTTTTCCCTTTTCGCCTAGTCTTAATAGTTTCATTATTTCTCCTTTATATTTAAATTGTCATTCCACCATCTACAGAAAAAGTATTTCCTGTTGTAAATGTTGATTCATCACTAGCTAAATATATAGCAAAATCAGCTATTTCTTGAGCAGTTCCTAATCTTTCCATTGGTTGTCTTGCTATGAAATCCTTTTTTGCCTTAACTGGATCTGGACTTTGTTTTACTCTATCTTCCCAAGAAGGCGTAAATACTGTTCCAGGTGCAATTGCATTACATCTAATTTTTCGCTTAACAAAATCTGATGCGATTGATTTTGTTAGTCCAATAATAGCTGCTTTACTTGCTCCATAAACAAATCTATTTGGTAGTCCCTTAATGCTAGATGCAACAGAGGCAACATTTATAATACTTCCTCCGTTATTATTGATCATTGTTGGCAATGTAGCCTTACACATAAAGTACATAGATTTAATATTCGTATCAAAAGAAAAATCCCAATCTTTCTCCTCACAATCTAAAATTGTTCCGTGGTGGACAAACCCTACCGCATTAAATAATACATCTATATTACTAAACGTATTTATGAATTCTTTAATATCTTCATTTTTTGTTGAATCTAATTTTTTAACTTTAATTTTTGGATATTCTTTATTTAGTTCACTTAAAGTATTTTCATTAATATCGGTAGCAGTAACATTTGCTCCTTCGTTATGAAAAGTTATAGCTGTTGCTTTTCCTATCCCTTGTCCAGCAGCAGTAATGATTACTTCTTTACCCTCAAGTCTTCCCATTATTAATCCTTTCAATTTCTTTATATATTGAACTATGATCTGTTTCACCATGTCCATTTTCAACTAATGATTTATACATTTCTTTAACTAAATTTGAAATAGGTAATTGGGTATTATAATTATTTGCACATTCTAAGATATTATTCATATCTTTTAACTGACCAGAAGTTTTGCCTTTTGGACTAAAATCTTTATCTATCATTCTTTTTCCATGTGTTCTAAGAACTTTACTATCGGCCCAACCTCCAGACAAAGCCTTAATCATTTTATTTGGGTCTGCTCCAGCCTTTTCACAAAGAGTAACTGCTTCAGCAACAGCACCAATAGCTAATCCAACAATAATTTGGTTTGCTAATTTAGAAACCTGACCACATCCTATTGGACCAACAAGAGTTGGATTTCCCATTGATTTTAAAATATCTTTAACTGATTCAAAAACTATCTGTTCTCCCCCAATCATTATAGCGAGAGATGCTTCTTCAGCTCCTATCGTTCCACCTGAAACTGGTGCATCTAAGTAATTAATTTTTCGAGATTTTAAATTTTTTCCATGATTAACTGCTGTAGTTTGTTTTACAGAGCTCATATCAATTACAGTTGAATTAGGTTTTAAATTATTTAAAAATTCATCGCTACCTATAACTTCATTGATCGCATCATCATTAGTTAACATTGTAATTACTACATGACTTTCTTTAACAAGTTCTCCTATTGAATTTGAAATTTCGGCACCAAAGTCTTTTAGTGGCTCAGCTTTATTTTTGGATCTGTTAAATGCTCTAACTTTGTATCCTGCTTTTAATATATTTTTTGCCATTGGAAAGCCCATAAGGCCAGTACCAATAAAACCTATATTTTGCATTATTTTCTAGGAACAAAATCGTGGAAGTTTTGCGTCATTGCTTCTGGAAAGAACATAACACAAGCCAAAACAATCAATTGAATTACTATAAATGGTGCAAAACCTCTGAAAATATCAGTTAGTGAAATGTGTGGTGGAGCAACTGATTTTAAATAGAATGCTGCAGGACCAAATGGTGGGCTTAAAAATGAAACTTGCATATTTACACAGAATAGTATTCCAAACCAAATAGGATCAAAACCCAGAGCTAGTACTATTGGTAAAAAAACTGGCATTGCTAATAGAACTATTCCAACCCAATCCATGAATGCACCCATTATTAAAAACATTATTTGCATCATAAAGATTAAGTACATTGGTTTTAAATCATAAGCTAAAATAGTTTCTGCTACATAGGTTGGTCCACCCGCTAAAGAATAAGCTCCAGCTAAAACCGTAGCACCAAAAGTAATAGTTAATATGGTTCCTGAAGCTTTAAAAGTTCGAACAAGCGCATCTTTAAATAGAAACCATGTCAGCTCTTTTCTAGCGGCGATAATAATTAGTGTTGCAACTACACCCATACCAGCTGCTTCAGTTATACCAGTCATTCCAGAATAAATTGAACCCAAAACAATTATAACAATACCAATAGGTGGTAAAAGACCAGGGAGATACGACATCTTTTCTTTTAAAGTTAAAGCTGGTTCATCACTTAACGGTGCAAGATGAGGTTGTATTCTTGTTCTAATAAGAATGTATGTAATTATTAAACCGGATATCATTAAACCAGGAACGATTGCTTCTTGAAACAACATGGTAATTGAAGTTTCTGTTGTTAGTCCATAAATAATTAAAACAATAGATGGTGGGATCATTGTGCCTAAAGAACCCGATGCACAAATAATACCAATCGACATATCTTGATCATATTTCAATCTCAACATCTGGGGTAGTGCAATCAGCCCCAATAAAACTATCTCTCCTCCGATTATACCACTCATCGCTGCCATTATTGTTGCCATGATTGCTGTTACTACACCTACTCCGCCTCTAGTTTTTCTTAACCAAGCATTTAAGGCATCATACAAGTCTCTTGCAATATTCGAGCGTTCGAGTAAGGAGGCCATGAATATAAATAATGGTACCGATAAGAATGAGTAAGTTACAACAAGAGAATAATACCTTGAAAGCAAAATTCCTAAAGCATGTTCACCTATGTATAAAAATACAAGCACTGCTCCCATAAAACCTGAAGCAAAACCCATAGGCACACCTATTGATATCAATGCTAATAGTCCTACTATTAGTATTATCGAGAGTGTCCCTATCTCAAATTCCATTTTATTTTAAATCTTTGGCAGGTTGGTACTGTTTTTCTTTAGGATTTTTCCAATCAATAATTAAATTATTTATTGATTGTAGAGCTATAAGAAATATACAAATAAGTGTGAGTGGCTTCATGGTTGCAGGAATTGGTGGATCCCAATAAGTTGCAAATCTTTCCCAATTTATAAATGATCTATATGCATCTTCCATGCCTCCATAAATTACAGCAGCTGCAAAAGTAACAATAATAAGAGTACTAATTAGATCAAAAATACGCTGAGTTGGCCTGCTTACATAGTCATATAATAAGACAATTCTGATATGACTTCTAAGTCTCGTAGCATATATTCCACCAACTAAATAACAAACACCTGCCAACCATAAACATAATTCATTGGCCCATAATGTAGGTTTAAATAGCACGTACCTCATAAAAATTTCATACATCATTACGATTACTATTACAGGGATTAAATATTTAATTGTGTGGCTTAAAAATAATGAAATTCTATCAATCCAATTTATTGGAAAATCATCTTTACTTGCAACTTTTTCATTTTGCTCTTGTAATTGTTTGTCTTGTAACTCTTTATCACTCATTATTAAAAAATATTTATAAGAAGGGCCATTTAAGGCCCTTCTATATTTTGTTAAGTGCTTTTTATTATAGGATACCGTTAGCTTTCATGTAAGCTTTGTGTATCTCAATAAGAGCGGCAGCTTCAGGAGATTTTTTCTTCCATTCTTCCCAAGCTCCTAATGCAGCATTTCTGAATTTAAGTCTGTCTTCTCTAGACCAGTCATGAAGAGTAACACCCATCTCATTTAAAGCTTTTACAGCTTCGGCATTTTTTCTCTCAACCAAACTAGTGATAGTTCTACCACAGATTTCTATTGCAGCTAACATCGCACCTTGTTCATGAGGCTTTAACTTATTCCAAACTTTTGTGTTACAAGCTAGGTGGTCAGCTGGCATAGAGTGGAAACCTGGATATGTAGCATATTTGTTTTGCTCATAGTGTCCACCAGCATAGTTTGTTGCTAATGAAGAATAGTCAGCACCATCAATTAGACCAGTTTGTAAAGCAGTTGGAACTTCACCGAAGTCCATAACGATTGGTTTAGCTCCTAATGCTGTAAAGATCATACTTTCCATTCCTGGAGGTGATCTAAATTTAAAGTCTTTTAGTGAAGCAACATCTGGAATTGGTCTGCTAGAAATTAAAGACTCATGTCCTGGTATCCACCAACCAATTAAAGTCATTCCATATTTATTGTAAAGTGCATCAACAGCTTCTTGAGCTCCTGGGAAATTCAAGAATTCATATTGTTGATACGGGTTGTCATATCCACCCATTACATCGCCTGCGAATTGGAAAGCTGCATTTTTACCAGTTTGGTATCCAGCACCTGTCATATCACAGTCAATAATTCCAGTTTGTGCAGAGTTAAATACCTCAGCAGACTTTCCTGTAACTGATGATGAGTAGAACATTTGTACTTTTAAGCTTCCACCAGAAAACTTTTCAACGTTTTTAGCGAATTGAGCTGCAACTTCACCATTAGGTGAGCTAGCTGTAAAGTGAGTTTCTATTTTTAAAGTTTTTGCATTTGCAGAACCAAATAAAGCAATAGAGACCACAGCAATAGCAGCAGTTATTTTTGTTATTAATCTTAACATTATTTCCTCTCAGTTGTGTTATTAGTTAAATTTAAACACAAAGAGAAAAAGATTTCAAATAAAAGAGAGAATTTATATATTTGTAAAATATATAATTTTTAATAGTACAACTTTTAGTCGAATATTAAACCACTTCTGAAAGTAATGGTTTATTTGAGAAAAAACACTTTAAATTATTAACTGCTAGCATGCTCATAGCTAATCGTGTTTCATGTGTCGCACTACCAATATGAGGTAAGACAAAACAATTATCTAATTCTAAATATCTTTTATCTGGATTTGGTTCATTATTAAATACGTCAAGTCCAGCACCATATATTTTTTTGTTTTTCAAAGCTTCTATTAGTGCATCGTCATCTACGGTTGAGCCTCTTGATGTATTTATGAATACTGAATGTTTTGGAAATAATTTCAAAGTTTCTGAATTAATTATGTTTTTGGTTTCAGCAGTAGCAGGTGTATGTAAGCTTATATAATCACAATTAGGTAGCATAGATTTTAAATCTGAATAATAGGTAGCATCTTTCTCAAAATCTTTAGGTAATTTATTTCTATTGAAATAAATTACTTTCATTTTAAAAGCTCTTGCTCTTTCAGCTACGATCTGACCAATTCTTCCCATTCCTATGATGCCTAAAGTTTTTCCTGTAATTTCATTACCAACCATTAATTTAGTAATATCTGGTCTATGATCTTTCCAAGTATTTGTCTTAACTAAATTATAAGCCTCACCAATTCTTCTTGACGATGCTAAAATTAAAAGAATTGTTATTTCTGCTACAGCATCATTTAATACATTTGGTGTATTTGAAATTTTGATATTTTTTTCTTTAGCTGATTGTGTATGAATATTGTCATAGCCAACTCCAACATGGCCAATAATTTTTAATTTTCCATTTAAACTATCAAAAAAATTTTTATCTAATTTATCAAAACTTGTAGATATTAAACCATCATATTCATTAGAAAGTTTTATTAATTCCTCATATGTGTAAGGTTTGTCTTCCAAATTAAGAGTTACATCAAATTCTTTTTTTAATATTTCTTCTGCACCATCAGAAATTTTTCGAGAAACTAAAATTTTTGGTTTCATCTAATGAGAGTTTCTTAGAACACCTTTTGTTTTAGTGATGTCTAAATACTGATCTCTTGACATAATGCATGCGCCATCTTCAAGTTGACCAACATTTGATCTAGATATTTCTTGCCACGGAGTTTGATTTGTAAGTTTTTTTATCCTTTTCTTTTTTCTTCTTTTAATAAATTCTAACTTTGTTATTTGAAGATCGACTCTTCTTTTATTAAGATCTATTGTCATTTTATCTCCTGTCTTAACAATAGCTAAATCACCGCCAACAGCAGACTCTGGTGATACATGAAGTATTGATGGGCTTTCGGAGGTACCACTCTGTCTTCCATCTCCAAGGGTTGGAAGTGCATTAATACCTTTTTTTAGTAGTCTATCAGGTGGTTGCATATTAACTACCTCAGCAGAACCAGGGTATCCAACAGGCCCACAACCTCTTATTATTAAAATAGAATTTTCATCTATTTTTAATTTCTTGCTATTAATCCTGTCATGATAATCCTCTGGACCTTCAAAAACTACTGCTTTTCCCTTAAAAACATTCGGGTGTTTAGGGTTTGATAAGTATCTATCTCTAAACTCTTTGCTAATTACTGAAGTCTTCATAATTGCAGATGAAAAGAAATTTCCTTTCATAACTAGAAACCCAGCCTTATCAGTCAAATTATCTTTAAATGTTTTAATCACATTTCTATCTACATCGATTTTTTTTCTTAAATTTTGCGCAACTGTTTTACCAGTTACAGTAATTAAGTTTTTGTGAATTTTATTATTCTTCATTAATTCTTTCATGATTGCTGGTATACCTCCGGCTCTATAAAAACCTTCCATTAAATGTTCACCTGCAGGTTGGCAATTTGCTAATAATGGTATTTTGTGCCCAAGCTTTTGCCAATGAGATAAATCAAATTTAACACCCATATGTTTTGCGATAGCAATTAAATGTGTAGTACAATTACTAGAAGCTCCTATAGCACTTGCAACTATAACTGCGTTTTCAAAAGCTTTCTTTGTCATAATTTTTGAAGGAGTTAAATCTTCGTGAACCATTTTTACAATTCTCGATCCAGTCTCAAAAGAAATTTGTTCTCTTTCTCTATAAGGAGCTGGTATTACTGCACATCCTGGTAAAGACATTCCTAATGCCTCAGCAACAGAATTCATTGATGAAGCCGTTCCCATTGTATTACAATGACCAGGGCTTGGTGAAGATGCTGCCGCCATGTCCATAAATTCCTCGTAATTAATTTCTCCCTTAGCATGCAATCTTCTTGCTTCCCAAATAATGGTTCCTGCACCAGCTTTTTTTCCTTTATAATTTCCATCAAGCATTGGACCACCAGATAAAACAATTGCAGGAATATTAACTGTTGCAGCTGCCATTAACGCTGCCGGGGTAGTTTTATCACACCCGGTTGTAAGTATAACTCCATCAAGTGGGTATCCATAAAGTATCTCAACCAAAGACAAATATGATAAGTTTCTGTCCAACATTGCGGTAGGCTTTTTTCCAGTTTCTTGAATTGGGTGAGTAGGAAATTCCATCGGAATACCACCTGCTCTTCTAATACCATCTTTAATTCTTTTACTTAAATCCAAAAAATGTCTATTACATGGAGATAAATCGCTCCCTGATTGGGCTATTCCAATTATTGGATTTCCTGATTGAAGTTCTTTTCTCGTAAGACCATAATTTAGATATCTTTCTAAATACATGGCTGTCATGCCTGGATCTTTTGGGTCGTCAAACCATTGTTTACTTCTTAAATTCTTCTTTTTCATAAAATAATAAAATATATTATAATGATATATAAAACCTAAATTAAAAAATGAATAGTCTAATTGTACTCAATAAAAATGATAATGTAGGTGTAAGTCAATTTATTATACCAGAAAAAACGAAAATTAATGGTCAAGATATAAGCACTATTGATCCTATACCATTTGGACACAAAGTTTGTTTAAAACCCATAAACAAAGGTGATCCTATAATTAAATATGATCAGATAATTGGGTTTGCGTCAAAAAATATTACCGCTGGTGAACATGTTCATTCTCATAATTTAGAATTCAAAGAATTTGACAGAGAGTTTCAAGTAAAAAATAAAAAAACAATTATTGATGAAAAAGTTGATACCTTTTTCAATGGAATATTAAGAGATAACGGTCAAGTAGCTACCAGAAATTATATAGGTATTGTTAGTACAGTTAACTGTTCAGCAACTGTTACTAAAATGATTGTAGAAAAAATAAAATATTCTAACATTCTAAATGATTATCCTAATATTGATGGCATAGTTCCGATTACTCACTCAACTGGATGTGGAATGAATACTGTAAGCGAAGGAATGCAAATGTTTCAAAGAACAATTGATGGTTTTAAGAACCATCCAAATTTTTCTCATGTTTTTGTTATTGGTTTAGGTTGTGAATGTGCTCAAGTAAGTTTGTTTGATGAGTCTGTAAAAAAACATAATAGAATTCATTTTTTAACAATTCAGGATGAAGGTGGAACTAAAAAAATTGTTGAAAAGGTTCTATCACAAATAAAAAATTTATTGCCTGAAGCTAACAAAATTAAGAGAACCCCTCAGTCTGTTTGTCATTTAACTTTAGCTCTTCAATGTGGAGGATCAGATGGATACTCTGGTATTACTGCAAATCCAGCTTTAGGAGTTGCAGCTGATTTGTTGGTTAAAAAAGGCGGAAGTTCAATATTATCTGAAACTCCTGAAATTTACGGGGCTGAGCATCTTCTAATTAATAGAGCTAACAGCCAAGAAACAGCTGATAAATTAATAGAAAGATTAAAATGGTGGAAAAACTATACATCAATTAATAATAGTACAATGGATAATAATCCTGCTCCTGGAAATAAACGAGGTGGTTTAACTACCATACTTGAAAAGTCACTGGGTGCAGTTGCAAAAGGTGGTAAATCAATTCTAGAAGATGTGCTTGAATACGCAGAACCATTAAAAAATAAAGGTTTTAACTTTATGGACTCTCCAGGGTATGATCCAGTGTCAGTAACAGGTCAAGTTGCTTCAGGTGCAAATGTAATTTGTTTTACAACAGGCAGAGGTTCATGTTTTGGCTGCAAACCTGTTCCAAGTTTAAAATTATCTACAAATACTGCGATGTTTGAAAAAATGGTAGAAGATATGGACATAAATTGTGGGACTATTGCAGAAGGTAAAGAAGACATTGAAAAAGTTGGAAATAGAATATTTGATCTAGTTGTAAATACTGCTTCAGGAAATAAATCGAAAAGTGAAATTAACGGCTACGGTGACGAGGAGTTTAATCCTTGGCAAGTAGGCGTGGTGATGTAGCTTTTTGATAAATTTTTCATAAATTATCATGTCAAAAAATCAAAAAACCCCTTTAATTAAGGTTATTTTTCTATCCGCTTCAGGTTTTTTTTTATTTGTTTGTATGGACTCAACTGCAAAATATTTAGGAAATGTTATGCCAGTTACACAAGCTGTTTGGGGAAGATTTTTTTTTCACTTTGTCGCTCTTTGTGTCTATTTCGTAGTCTTTAAGCCAAAGCTAAATTTAACTAGAAATTTTAAAATTCAAATTATTAGATCATTATTAATGGTTACAGCTACTTTCTTTATGTTTAACTCATTACAAAGATTTGACTTAGTTGACATATACGTAGTTTTTTTTAGCGCTCCATTAATTGTTTCACTTTTATCAGCATATTTTTTAAAAGATATATTGTCTCCTAAAGGTACAATTTTGATGTTGTTAAGTTTTGGATCAATTATTTATGCTCTAGGACCTAGTATGAGAGTATTATCGCCAGAATTAATCTTTCCTATTGTGCCACCCCTATGTTGGGCACTTTATCAATTTTTTACAAAACTTATTTCAGGAAACAATGAGCCTTTCTCAGCTGTTTTCTATACCGCCGTTACTGGAGCCTTAATATTTACAATTTATATTTCATTCAATTGGGTGCCAATAGAAAATAATATTTATTGGATTGGTTTAGTTGCTATGGGAATTTTTGGTTTTATTAGTCATTTTATAATTATTTATGCAATTCAATTATCTAATTTATCATTTGTAACTAATTTTCAGTATTCTCAGTTACTTTGGTCAACAATAATTAATTTTTTAATTTTTGGGGTTCCAGCAGATATAAGTAAAATAATTGGTCTTATTGGAATTATAATTTTCGGAGTTTTGTTTATTAGAGTTGAGGGAACAAAGAAGGTTAAAAAAATTAATTAATTCTTATTTTTTTACCTGATTGAGAACTTTTGTTTATTGCATCAAAAATTATCAAAGAATTTAATCCATCCTTACCAGTCACTTTTGGTTTTTCTTTTTTCAAAACTACTCTAGAAAAGTGATCGATCTGATTAATTAAAGTTTGATTGCTTCTTTGAACTTTAATTTTACTATTAAAAATATTATTCCACCAACTTCTTTCTTTTTTATAGTACCATAATTTTAAATTTGGAAATTGAACAGAGCCTCTTGTTCCTCCAATAAAATATGAAGATTGATCAGTTATTGGATAAGCAGGATTTTCTCCAGCTGTTAATTCATAGCTCCATGGAGAAGTTATCGTATCAGATACATTAAGAGTACATAAAGTTCCAGATTTAAAAAATAAATTTACTGAAGCTGTATCCTCAACCTTATATTTCCTAATATTATTTGATTTAAATGCCTGAACATACTTAACAGGACCAAGCAAATAACAAATCATATCAATATCATGAACTAAATTAATACCTAATGGGCCACCACCTTCTCTTACTCTCCATTTTTCATTAAAATATTTTTTATGTTTATAAAGCCAGCATAAAATATTTGCAGACACAATTTTTCCAAGTTTTTTATTTTCTATTATTTTTTTAACTTTATTAACAATTGAATTATGGCGTCTATGATATCCTATCAGTAATGAAGTTTTATTTGAGCGTGCATTATTAATAATTTTTTTTGCAGATTTAATATTATCTGAAATCGGCTTCTCTAATAATACAGGAATTTTAGATTTCAAAAATCGAACAGTATCAGTTTCGTGTAGAACATTCGGTGTTGCAATTATCACTGCATCGGGTTTATCTTTTGCTAATAAAATTTTGATATTTTTATAAAGTGGTACACTGAATTTTCTAGATAATTCTATCCCATTTTTTTTTATTTCAACAATTGAGTGAAGAGATGCTAATTTTGATTTTTGAATAGCTTTAATATGTTGTAGTCCCATTAAACCTATTCCAACAACAGATATTTTAATTTTCTTAGACACTTATATAAATTTTAAGTGATACCAGCGTCTATAATAAAGTTTTGTTTCGTACATCCTGACGATACATCAGATGAAAGATGAACAACTAAACTTGCCACATCATCAGGTTTAAGCTGTCTCTTCAAGCACTGTTTATCAAGAATAAATTTTTTATACTTTGGAGTTAGCCAATGCTTTATTTGTCTCTCAGTAGCAATTGATCCAGGAGTAACTGAGTTGCATCTAATATTATATTTACCAAATTCTCTCGCAAAAGATCTGGTCAGACCAATAACAGCAGACTTTGCTGTCTCGTAAGCAACTTTATCACCCTCACCCAACATCCATGAAACTGAACTTAAATTTACGATAGCTCCACCTTTATTTTTAATCATTCCTTTTAAAACTGCTTTAATTGTAAAGAAAAAATGTTTTAAATTCACATCCATTCTATTATTCCAATATTTTTCATCTACTTGATCTGTGGAGTGTCTGTCGTCATTAGCAGCATTATTTATTAAAATATCGATAGGACCTTTTGATTTAATTATTTTTTGAATGATGGTTTGTAATTTTTTAATTTTAATAAGATTACATTCAATAAAATGAGGTACTTTAAGACCTTTTTTTTTAAGATTTTTAATTAATTTATTTGAGTCTTTCTTATTAATATCAACAAAATAAACATCACATTCCTGTTCACAAAAATGTTCAACAATTGAAGCTCCAATTCCTGATCCACCTCCAGTTATAAAAACTTTTTTATTTTTTAAATCAAAATATTTTACTTTCATTTAAATTCTCTCCTCTGTTTTAGCATCAAACAATGAAATTTGAGTCAAATCAAAGAATAATTTTGTATTTTTTGATAGATCTATTTTTACTGTTGATGGAAACTTAGCTAACACCTCTTGATTTTCAAAATTAAAGGTCATTATCTGTTCATGTCCAATATATTCACTTAAATCTGCTCTTAAATTAATCTCAAAATCCTCTTCATTAGATTTTTTAAAAAATATATGTTCTGGTCTTATTCCAAAAAAAACCTCTTTATTATCTAAATTATAGTTTTCTTTGAAATCATATCCGTTTATCGGTATTTCAATATTTGATCCATGGGTAACGAATGAAACTTTATTTGAACTCTCTTTTAGATTGCCTTTTATTAAATTCATTGATGGAGAGCCTATGAAGTCTGCCACAAAAGTATTACTAGGTTTATTGTAAATATTTTCAGGTGTATCATTTTGCTGAATTACACCATGATTCATAATTGCAATATTTGTACCTAAACTCATAGCTTCTGTTTGATCGTGCGTGACATAAACTACTGTTGTTTTAAGTTGCTGATGAAGTTTTTTAATTTCCCTTCTCATCTCAACTCTTAACTTCGCATCTAAATTTGATAAAGGTTCGTCGAATAAAAATATTCTTGGTTCTCTAACTAGTGCTCTACCTATTGCAACACGCTGTCTTTGTCCGCCTGATAATTGTGATGGCTTTCTCTCTAACAAAGCATCTACTTGTAAAAATTTTGATACTTTTTCTAATTGCTCTTCTATTTTCTCCTTTGAAACTTTAGCTTGTTTAAGACCAAAGATCATATTTTCACGCACATTCATTGATGGGTACAAAGCATAAGATTGAAATACCATTGCAATATTTCTGTCTTTTGGCTCTACTTTACTTACATTGTAATCATCAATGTGAACATTTCCCTCATTAATAGTTTCTAATCCTGCAATAATATTTAATAGTGTAGATTTTCCACATCCAGAAGGACCTAAAAGAACTAAGAAATTACCTTCATCTATCTCTAAATTAATTTTCCTTAAAACCTCAGTTGATCCAAAGTTCTTTGATAATTCTTCAATTTTTAATGTTTTCATTTTTAACCTTTTACTGCTCCTGAAGTTAATCCTCTAATAAAATATTTCCCTGCTAAGACATATACTATAAGTGTTGGAATTCCTGCAATAATAGCAGATGCCATATCAACATTATATTCTTTAACACTAGTACTTGATAAAACCATATTGTTTAAAGCAACTTGTATTGGCGCTGCCTCTCCGAATGAAAATGTTGAGCCAAACAAAAAGTCGTTCCAAATTTGTGTGAATTGCCAAATTATTGTTACTACGATAATTGGTGTTGATACTGGAAGTAAAATTTTAAAAAATATTTTAAAAAATCCTGCTCCATCTATTCTAGCAGCTTTTACTAATTCGGAAGGAATAGAAACATAAAAATTTCTAAAAAATAAAGTTGTAAATGGAATTCCGTAAACTGTATGGACCAAAACAAGTCCAATTACAGAATTCGAAATTCCAAGAACTCCAAGAGTTCTAGCCATGGGTAATAAGATTGCTTGATAAGGAATAAAACATCCAAATAATAAAAAAAGGAAAACCCATTTGTCTCCTTTAAATCTCCATTTTGTTAAAACATATCCAGCCATCGCACCAATGAAGGTAGAAAAAAATACTGCTGGAACAACCATTTTAATTGAATTCCAAAAATATGGTTTTAAGAAAGTATCACCTGCTCCATATCCTCTACCTCCCCACGCAACTAACCATGAATCAAAATTTAATCCACTTGGCCATGTTAGTAGTGTACCTTGACGGATTTCTTCCATTGTTTTTAATGAAGTAACAACCATCACATATAATGGAAAAATAAAATAAAATGCAAAAACTACTAAAACAAAATACAAAAACCATCTTAGGAACATATTTGTATACTTAGATTTTTGTTCAAGCTGTTTGTATGAAGCGTGTATTTTATCTTGCATTTTCTCTCCTAAGTTCAGAGTATAAATAAGGTATAATCACAGCTGCTACTGCCATAAACATCATCATCGCACTTGCTGCTGACAAACCAACTTGACTTTTGTGGAATGCAGTTTGTGTCATATATAATGCAGGCATAGTTGTAGATATGCCTGGACCACCCTGGGTTAACGCAACTATAAGATCATAACTTTTAATTGAAATATGAACCAAAATTACAAAACTTGTAAAAAAAACTGGTCTCATCATTGGAAGTAGAATTTTCCAATAAACTGTAAATAAATTTGCACCATCTATTTTAGCTGCTTTAACTATTTCATCTTCAACTGATCTCAATCCAGCTAGGAATAATGCCATTACAAATCCAGCAGATTGCCAGACACCTGCAATGACTATGGTGTAGATGGCCATTTCTCGATTGACCAACCAATCGAATGTAAAGTTTTCAAATCCCCAATCGATAAACATTTTTTGGATACCAAGGGTTGGGTTTAAAATCCATTTCCATGCTGTTCCAGTGACTATGAAAGACAAAGCCATGGGATATAAGTAAATAGTTCTAAGGACACCTTCTGCCCTAATTTTTTGATCTAGAAATATTGCAAGAATAATTCCAATCACAACACAAAAAATTAAGAATAAAGCTGTGAAAATAAGAAGATTATCAACTGCAATAAGCCATTTTCTAGAACCCCAAAGTTTAACATATTGACCTACTCCCCAAAGTTCATACTTGGGCAAGATTTTAGAATTTGTAAAAGATATATATAAGGTCCAAAGCACAAAACCATAGACAAACCAGCCAATTAATCCAACAGCTGGAGCCATTACGATTTTTGGTAGGTTTTTTTCTAACCACTTGAGCATTATAAATATTTTCTAATTTTGATTAAAAAAAAAGGCCACCTAAACTTTAGGTGGCCTTAATTTTTGTATTTTACATGTTATCTAAAACTGAATCAGCCAAAGCGTTTGCTGCATCAACAGAGGACATGTCAGAATTAAAGTGTTCTGTAATCACATCTTGTAAAGCAGCCTTCATCGTATTACCTTGAGCCATTCCATGAGCAAAACTAGGAACTAATCCACCACCTGCACCTGCAGTTTTGATGTCAGAATTCGAAGTTTTTGCACATTTATCAAATTCGTCCATAGAAACGTCTAAACGTGCTGGAATTGATCCTTTATATAGGTTGAAAACTTTTTGGAAATTTTTACCCATCATTAATTTAGCTAATAACTTTTGACCTTCTTGTTTATCAGGATCACTTGTTTTATAAAATATAAAGCTATCAACGTTGTACAAGTAACCATTATTTGAAGGTGTTGGAGAACAATAGTAATCAACTCCTGGAACTTTTCCAGCAGCTGTAAATTCACCTTTTGCCCAGTCACCCATAATTTGGAAACCAGCTTTTCCCTCAATAACCATTCCAGTAGCAACGTTCCAGTCTCTTCCTGGGCTACCTTCGTCAGTAAAACCTTGAAGTTTTCTCATTTGATCAAAAACTTTTACTGTCGTCTCACTTCTTAGACATGTTTCTTTAAGATCTACATAGCAATTTTTGTAATAGTTATTTCCACCAATACCCATAGCGACTGCTTCAAAGACTGTTGCATCTTGCCAAGCTTGGCCACCATGTGCGAAAGGAATTATTCCTGCAGCTTGAAGTTTCTCTGCTGCTGCATTTACCTCATCCCAAGTTGTTGGAACTGAAATTCCATTAGCATCAAATACTGCTTTGTTAGCCCACATCCAATCAATTCTATGAATGTTTACTGGTGCAGCACAGTATGGACCACTATTGTTTTGACATTTGTGAACTGCAGCAATCATTGGATCTAAAAGTCCATCCCAGCCTTCTGATTGAGCTATAGGATCAATGTTGTATGGAGCTACTACTCCCTCTTGATCATATTCTTGGATTGTTGGACCTTTAATTTGAGAAGCTGAAGGAGGATCTCCTGCAACTATTCTTGCTTTAAGTGCAACGTTAGCAGCGTCTCCACCACCACCAGTTACAGGCATGTCTAACCATTCACCACCGTTTGCAGCGAAATCATCTTTTAATACTTTAAGTGCGGCTGCTTCACCTCCTGATGTCCACCAGTGCAAAACCTCAATTTTTGGTCCTGCAAAAGAAGATGTGGAAGTGAATGCAAAAGCGATTAAAGCTATTAACATTTTTTTCATATTTTCCCTCTTATTTGTTAAATTAAGTTAACTTAAAAAAAACAATTATAGATTGATTTATTAAAAGACTACAAGAAAAAAAAATACAACTATTAATTGATTTGTAATATTAATAGATTGATTTTCTTCCTAATCTTGCTGCACCTCTGACGCCACTAGCATCTCCGTACTTTGGTTTAAGAAACACACCTTCATACTCTCTGCCAGTTACAAATTTTCTTACGATAGTTTCGATTTCACTTAAAAAATCAATTTCATTTGAAACACCCCCACCAAAAACAAAACAATCAGGATCAAGAATATTAATTATATTCGCTAAGGACATTGCTAAATTTACTTTAAAATTATCTATTAAATCTTCAGCATCTAAATCATGCTTTCTATATAAATCAAAAATTTCATTTGTCTTTAAATTCTTTTTGAATTTTTTATTGAATTTTTTTGCTAAACTTAAACCTGACATAAAACTCTCAATCTCACCCTCTCTTAAATTGGTGGACTCGAAGTTTTCTTTTTTTGCAATTAAATGAGTAATTTGATTATGTCCCCACTCTCCCGCTACTCCATTGGGTCCACTAACTATTTTTTTATCTATTACCAAACCGCCACCAACACCTGAACCAATTATTATTCCATAAACAATTTTATAATGTTTTCCCGCACCATCTAATGCTTCTGATAAAGCAAAACAATTTGCATCATTTTCGCAAAATACCTCTTTACCCAATTCTTTTCTTAAATCATTTTGAAATGGTTTTTTTTCCAACCAATAACAATTTGGCGCATTTTTAACTAATCCAGTTTGAGGTGAATGTATGCCAGGATGACATACACCAATTGGTAATGATTTATTTAATTCTTTCTCTAATTTTTTGTTTATATCTTTAATCGTTTTAACAATATGGAAATAATCTTTTGGACAATCTGTTCTTTCACGATTACTTTCATTACCTTTTTCATCTAAAATTACACTTTCTATTTTTGTAGCACCTACATCAATTCCTATTTGCATAACTAATAAGTTGCTCTTCCACCACTTAAATCAAAAACCGCAGCTGTTGAAAAAGAATTTTCTTCACTAGATAACCAAGTTACTAGAGATGCTAATTCATCTACTTTGGCAAATTTATTTCTAGGAATTTTAGATAACATATATTTTATATGTTCCTCAGTCATTTGATCAAATATTCTTGTTTTTGCAGCGGCAGGAGTTACACAATTAACAGCTATATTTTTTAATGCTAACTCTTTTCCGAGCGATTTAGTTAATCCTATTACCCCAGCTTTAGATGTGCTATATGCACTGGCATTAGGATTGCCCTCTTTTCCAGCAATAGATGCAATATTAACAATTCTTCCATAATTATTTTTGATCATGTAAGATGTTACGGCTTTACAACAATAAAATACTGCATTTAAATTTAGATCTATAACTTTTTTCCACTCATCAAGAGGATAATCAACTACCGTGGTATTTTTACCTGCAACACCTGCATTATTAATGAAAATATCAATTTTTTTGTGTGTTTTTTCAACATCAGCTAAATTTTTCTCTATACTTTCATAATTTCCAACATCTACAATTTGGTATGAAACCTTATCTGAATTAATTTTTTTTATTGCCGTTTTAATTGCCTCTTCATCTATATCCCAAACTACAACGCTTGCTCCAGAAGCAATAAATCTCTCAGTAATAGCTAATCCAAAACCTTGTGCGCCTCCTGTAACTATTGCAACTCTATTTTTTAAATCAAAATTAATCATATTATTTTTTTTGTTTTTTTGACCTTAATAAAGGAAAAGCCAATGCAATAAAAGATAAAATAAAAAAGGTTAATGCTATAGGTCTTGTTAAAAACATCAGCCAATTTCCATCAAAAATCACTAAAGATTGTCTTAAGGTTCCTTCTACTAATTCTCCTAAAATTAATCCTATAATTACTGGAACAACTGAAAAACCAAATCTTCTCATAAAAAATCCAAGTACACCAAAGAATAACATTATCCAGACATCAATTATTGACTGACTTAAAGAATAAGTTCCACATACAGATACGGCAAAAATCATAGGCCATAAAATTTTGTTAGGTACAAGTGTTATTCTTGCAAATAATTTTGCACCAAAAAATCCAAATATAAAAAATAAAACATTTGCAATTAACATTGCTCCAAAAATTCCATATAAAAAGTCTGGCTGTTCTCTAAATAAATCTGGACCTGGTCTGACACCATGAATAATTAAACCAGTTAATATTACCGCTGTTGTAGCACTCCCAGGAATTCCAAGGGCTAAAGTTGGAACCATTGCGCCGCCAGTTGCAGCATTATTGGCAGCCTCTGCTCCAGCAATTCCTTCTATTGATCCTTTGCCGAATTCCTCTGGTTCTTTAGAAAATCTTTTTGCCTCTGAGTACCCAATTAAAGATGCAACAGTTCCTCCCTCTGCTGGCAAAACACCAATGAAAGATCCTATGCCGCTTGATCTTAGAATTGTTTTCCAAGTTTTCTTATAATCATCTATAGATGGGAGTTTTACTGCTTTTAATGCAACTCTTTTGAACACTTGATCAAGAAGTGTTGACTGAGTTAACATTTCGCTTATAGCAAATAATCCTACTACTACTGGGATAAATCCAATACCAACCGAAAGTTCATTAATTCCATAAGTAAATCTATCAATTGAAGTCATAAAATCTTTTCCAATAGTAGAAATTAAAATTCCAAATGCACCAGCTATCAAATTTTTAATTGGACTTCCTTCACCAATTGATGCGAGCATAGTTAAACCAAAAATTGCTAATGCAAAATATTCTGGTTGGCCAAATTCATAGGCAAGTTTAGCTAATACAGGTGCAAAAAATACCAAAACTATCACGCTAAATATTCCACCCACTGTACTTGAAACTGTTGCCATACCTAAAGCTCTTCCTGCTTCTCCCTTTTGAGCTAAAGGATAACCATCTAGACAAGTGGCTGCTGCTGCTGGAGTTCCAGGAGTATTTATTAAAACTGCAGTGATTGCACCACCATATGTTCCGGCGCAATAAATTGATGTTAAAAGAACTATTGCTGAAAGAGGGTCCAAAGTCATAGTAAAAGGTAAAATCAATGCTCCACCAGTTGTAGGACCTAACCCTGGTAAAACACCTAAAATTAGTCCAAATAAAGTTCCAAAAAGTAAAACGATTAATAACTTGGAACTAAATAAAGGCGCCATCATTAATAAAAGATTATCCATACTAGTAATAATAAAGGTTTGTAATTATTCCTGGAGGAAATCTAAGACCCAGTATCATTTCGAAAAATATAAAAACTACTAGTGGAAATATAATTCCAACTAATACTAAATAAAAAACTCTTTTTTCACCCCAATTGTAAGAGACAAATATTGAAAGAACTGAAATAGCTAAGAAAAAATCTAATGTTTTAGAGATTATAACAAATAAAATAAAACTTAAGATTGTTAAAAAAAATGGTTTTGGAAGTTTTTTTTCTTTTTTCCAGGGATTTTTGAATGATAGATAATAAATAATTGTTGTTAAAAACATTATCAATACTAACAATCCTTTTGGGAACGTTGCAGGCTGAATACCTCTGTTTAAGATTGGTGGAACCTTATCAAAAGTAAAAGTTGAAATTAATAATATTGTAGAAAAAAAAATTATTACAAAAAATACTTTAAACTCATCTTTAAAAAAAAAGGGCAAACTTTTGTTTGCCCTTTTTTTATCGTGTACATTATTCATAAAAAAAAATGTACTTTCTTATGACTAATTAATGTAACCCAAAGCTTTAAGTTGAGCAGTCATTTCTGCAAGCATCACTTCCATTTGCTTACCCCACTCATCAGCTCCAACAACACTAGTTGAATCAAGTCCGATGTCAGTTAGAAAGCTTTGGAAATATTTATGCTCCATAGCTTTTATCATAGCATCTTCCAATTGTTTCTTTCTGTCTGCTGGAACTCCTTTTCTTGTTACAAATCCTCTAACAGTTGATAACACAACTGGTATTCCAAGCTCTGTAGCAGTAGGAATATTGCTTAATTTTTCCATTCTATTACTTGCAAGAACAACTGAAACACATAATGTTCCGTCTTCAATTTCTGTAACTGCTTCACCTAAGTTTAAAACACCTACATCAATATCTCCTTTGATTAGGTTAGTTTTAATAGGACCAACTCCTTTGTATGGAACAATTGTTGGGTCTGTTAATTTTCCTTTTTTTGTAAAAGCAATCGCGCTTACATCATCAATACCACCAACGTGAGTTGTACCATATTTTAATGATTTTGATTTTTGTGCACTGATAAATTTCTTAGCGTCTTTGATTTCATTTTTACAATTTACAACAAATAACTGAGGATCATCTGTTCCTCTTGCTAGTGGTTGCATGTCGCTTAATTTAACTTTAGTTTTACCCAATGCCATTGATACAGCATGACCTGTTGTCCAAGTCAAAGTATGTTGACCATCCGCAGGTAAAGTCATCATATAATCCATTGATGCTGCTCCACCACCACCTTTTTTGTTAACTAATTGCATATCTTGTTTTAGATACCTTCTAGTTCTTAATAACATCATTCTAGTAGTTACGTCAGTACCACCACCAAAACCAGCGTGTGTAATAGCTTGAATTGGGTGACCATCTGCTTTTGCAGAAGTAATCATGAGTGGAAGTGCAACAACAAAAAATTCAGTTACCAAAAATGCGGCAGCTAAAAATAATTTAAAATTTTTTTTCATTATTTCCCTCTTTTTAAGTTAATTTATATTTAAATATATAAACATAATCTGATACATAGCGTAAAGTAAAAAATGGCTCAAAATAAAATTAACATAGCGGTTCTTTTGGGAGATCCTTCTGGCATAGGTCCCGAATTGGTCTCAAAACTATTATCTGAGGAAATTACAAACAAGGCTAATATTATTATCATAGGTGAAAAAAATATTTTAGAAAGTGGAAATAAAATTTCAGGCAAATCACATAATTTAAATTATGTAGAAGATTTCGATAATATTGATTTTGCAAAGGGTAATAAATTTTTTCTAGATATCTCTAAAGGTAAAAATCATAATTATAAATTATCTGAGTGCTCTAAAGAAGCAGGAGAAAGCGTTTTATCTTCTTTAGATTTAGCTTTAGATCTTGCTAAAGAAAGCAAAATTCATGCAATAAACTTTGGACCATTTAACAAAACAAGCCTTAAACTTGGAGGAAATAGATATTCTGATGAATTACATTTAATGGCTGAAAAGTTAGAGGTTAAAAATTTTTTTTGTGAGTTTAATGTTATTGATAATTTTTGGACAGCAAGGGTATCATCACATATTCCAATAAAAGAAGTAACAGAACACGTAAAAAAGGAAAAAATTATTAAACCAATCAGGCTTATAAATGAAGCTATGAAATTAAATGGTATTAAAAATCCAAGAGTGGCAGTCCAAGCACTAAATCCACATGCTGAATTTGGAACAGAGGAAAAAGATGAAATTATACCTGCAATAGAAGAGGCAAAAAAACTAGGTATTAATGCTGACGGACCTTTACCATGTGATACTTCTTTTATCACAGCTTATAAAAATGGAAATCATGATTGTATTGTTGGTATGTATCATGATGCACTTCAATCTGGATTAAAAGCATTTGGATTTGATAGAGGTGTAACCGTACAAGGTGGTTTACCAATCCCTATAACCACTCCTGCTCATGGAACAGCATTTGATATTGCAGGTAAAAATAAAGCAAATTTAGAACCTACTTTGAATTCATTCAAAATTGCATTAACAATGGCAGAAAATAAAAACAATTAAATGTCTAAAATAAAAAGTATTCGTACCAAGGTATATCAATGGAACGGTAAAACAGTTCCTCCACAAAATAATTTTTGCACAAATGCTTCAGATCTTTTGTTTGAAAAATCAGATGCTATGGGTTCATTTAGATTTCATGAATGGTTAATATGTGAAATCGAAACAGACAATGGTATTATTGGAATTGGAAATGCGGCACTAGCACCTCAATTGGTAAAAAAAACAATCGATACTTATCTAACTCCTTTAGTGATAGGTGAAGATCCTTTTGATTATTCTTATATCTGGGAAAAAATGTATAGAAGAACGCATGCGTGGGGAAGAAGAGGATTGGGGATGGTAGCTATTTCTGCAATTGATATTGCGCTCTGGGATATAATGGGAAAAATTACAAACAAACCTGTTTTTAAACTATTAGGTGGACGAACAAAGGAGAAGATACCAGTCTACGCATCTAAACTATACAGCCAACCAATTAAGGATTTGCAAAAAGAAGCTGAAAGCTATGTTAAGCAAGGTTTTAAAATGTTTAAAATGAGATTTGGATGGGGGCCAAAAGATGGATCTGATGGTATGAAAAAAAATATTGAGCTAGCTGAGGCAGTTAGAGAAGTTATTGGATATGATACCGACCTAATGATGGAATGTTATATGGGTTGGAACTTAGATTATGCAAAAAGAATGATCCCTAAATTAGTAAAATTTAACCCTAGATGGTTGGAGGAACCTGTAATAGCAGATGATATTCATGGCTATGCAGAATTAAATAATATGAATGCAATTCCAATTTCTGGTGGAGAACATGAATTCAATTTATTTGGATTTAAACAATTGTTGGATCTTAAAGCAGTCAGCTATATTCAATATGATAATAATAGAGTTGGCGGATTTACAATTGCAAATAAAATAAATGCATTGGCAGAAGCTCATCAAGTGCCAGTTATTCCTCATGCTGGTCAAATGCATAATTATCATTTAACAATGTCAAATTTTAATTGTCCAATATCTGAATTTTTTCCAGTCCATGACGTAGAAATTGGCAATGAATTATTTTATTACATTTTTGAAGGTGATCCTGTCCCTGAAAATGGATATATAGATTTAGATGATAACAAACCTGGTCTAGGTTTAACAATTACCGATAGATTTAAGTCTGATTTTAATATAATGGAATAATTAATAAACTTCTACTTCATCTAATTTAGGCATTGCATTAGCTGCGCCTGCTTTTGTTGTGGAAATTGCAGCTACTTTATTTGAAAATTCTAGAGCATCTTTAATTTTTAATTTATTGGATAAAGCATATGCAAACGCTCCGTTAAAGGCATCGCCTGCTCCAGTGGTATCTATAACTTTATCCTTTAAACTATAAACATCTATAAAAAAACTCTCCTCAGAGTTTGCAAAGTAGAGGCCTTTTGGACCTAATGTAATGATTATATTTTTTACTCCTTTTTCTAAAAAAGTTTTTGCAGACTCTTCAATTTCTGTTTTACTCTCAACCTTTTTACCTAAATAAAAACTTGCTTCAGTTTCATTAGGAGTAAAATAATCAATACATTTAAAATCACTTTCTTTTATGTCTGATGCAGGTGCTGGATTAAAAATTGTAATAGATCCTGTCTCTTTTGCTCTATTGAGGGCATAACTAGTTACTTCATTAGGTGTTTCTAATTGAGTTAAAAAAATTTCTGATTTTTTTATAAACTCAATATTGTTATCAATATCTTCATTAGATATAGAACCAGCAGCTCCAGGTACAATATTAATTGCATTATCCCCTGTTTTTTCATTTATCATTATACCTGCAACACCTGTTGACTGATTTGGATCTTGAATTATTGAATCTGTATTAATTCCAGCCTCCTCATACAACTTAAGAGCCATCTTGGCATTTTGATCATCTCCTATCTTAGTTATAAAATTTACATTTCCACCAAGTCTTGCAGCAGCGATAGCTTGGTTTGACCCTTTTCCACCTGGACCAACTATATGATTTTTACCTAAAACTGTTTCACCCTTGATTGGAATTTTGTCAGCAAAAAAACAAAGATCAGCTACAAATACTCCAAATATACATATTGAGCTCATTATTTATCAAGAACCCAAACACTACCATCTGGTTTAATTACTCCCTTAGTTAATATAAAACACCCATACGGTCTCATTTCAGCGGTTGATACTATTAATTGAGATTTTTTTGCCTCCTTATAAAATTCTTGTCTTTCAATTGAACCTATCTTCCAATTTTCTCCAGAAGTTTCTTTTACAGCTTTAATAAAATCTTTATGACAATCAGTTAGTTCATCAGGTTTGTTATCAACCTGCATTCTGTTTGCAGCTGAATCAATGAAACTATCTAATGGAAAAACAGAAAGAATAGCCTTTGTAGCTTCATAAATATCTACTCCATCTAGTCTAATTACTTTATTATTTAAAGAGTGAGAATATGCTGGAAAATTAGCATCAGTTAAAACAAGTTTATCACCATGACCCATTGCCCTTAACTGATATAGGAGCTCAGGGCTTAAAATTGGATTAATTTTAATTAGCATTTTGTAACTATAATATATAAAAAAAAAGGGTGAAATAAAATTTCACCCTTTTTTTTTTAATTTTTCTAAAGATTATTTAAAATCGTTAGCGTTTTCTGTTGTTACTAATTGTGTACCAGTATCAATATTAGGATCAATACTTCCACCGTTTGCTAGCTCAAGAGCATATTTAACTCCATATGCACCCATGTTGTATGAGAACTGAGCTATTGTTGCAGTCATCTCTCCTTTTAGGATGCTTGTAGCTGCATCTGGAGTAGCATCAAAACCAACAACGATCACATCATTCATATCAGCATCTTTTAATGCTTGCATTGCACCTAATCCCATATTGTCATTAGAAGCAAAAATCGCTTTGATATTAGGATTTTTCAAAATGATTGACTCAGTTACTGATCTACCTTTTGCAGTATCCCACTCAGCTGTTTGAGTAGCAACAAGGTTCAAACCACAGTTTTTAAATCCTTTGATTGCACCATCTCTTCTTAGTAATGCAGTTGATTGAGACTCAATTCCAGTAAGAATTGCAACATCAGATCCTTTTGGAGTTTTATCACAAATAAATTTTGCAGCTAATTCTGCACCATTCATATTATTTGTACCAATAAAAGTTACACCTTCATTAATTCCTTTTGTATCAACAAAAACAACTGGAACACCACTTTTAATAGCATCGTCTACAATTGGTGCAAAAGCGTTTGGATCTCCTGGTGCAAGTGCTAGTGCATCAACACCTTTTGCAAGTTGGTCCTCAACTTGGTTTATCTGAGCTTGTACATCACCTTCTTGTGGAGGAGCAATTAAAATTAATTTTACTCCTAATTTTTTTGCCTCTTCTTCAGCACCTTTTGTTACAGAAGCCCAGAATGGGTTTCCAGAACCAGGTCCTTTAATACTGAACAAGATTTTTTTACCATGTCCATCAGCGAAAGATACTGACCCCATGCTAATCAATAAAAAAATCGCTGAAATGAAAACAACAATTTTTCTGTTTAGTTCTCTCATATTTTTACCCCTTTAATAATTATTAAATATTAATTTAATAAAATTTTTAAAAAAAATTCAACTGTTTATAAAAGACAATCAAATTTACAATTACAACTATTAGGTGTGCTATTTTCTTGTCCCAAGATCTCTTCTAAGAACGTCGATATATACCGCTAATACTATAATAGATCCTATTAGAACCTGTTGCCAAAATGAACTTACATCCATCAGATTAAGACCATTTCTTAAAATACCCATGATCATTACACCTGCAAAAACTCCAAGAACTGTACCTCTTCCTCCAAAAAAACTCGCTCCACCAATAATGCATGCTGCTATTGCATCTAACTCAGATTGTAATCCAGCATTAGGATATCCCGAGTCTGTTCGTCCAGCTAAAATAAGTGCTCCAATTCCAGATAAAAACCCGCAAAGTGAGTAAACTATTACAAGAATTTTATTAACGTTGATACCAGAAGCTCTTGCAGCATTAGGATTTCCTCCAATTGCATAAATCCATTTTCCTGTTCGAGTTTTATTCATAAATATCCAAAAAATTATATAAACAATTGCAATAAGAACTAAGCTGACTGGTAAGTATTGTGATTTTTCTAAACCTAGCCAAGTTAAATCAATCCGTCCATGACCAAGATATCTAACTTCATCTGTAAAACCACTTATTGGCGTTCCACCTGAAATTAAATTTCCTGTGCCTCTAAAGATATACAATGTTCCTAGAGTCATTATGAAAGGATGAGGCATCCTCAGTAGGGTTATTCCTAATCCATTAAATAGACCACATAGAAATCCCGCAATCAAAGGAGTTATTACCACTAAGTACCAAGGCGCCCCTGCTTTAGCAACTATTGCAAGGATCATTAACGACAACATCATTATTGATCCAACCGATAGATCAATCCCTGCTGTAACTATGACCATAAACACACCTAATGCTAACATCGATTGCCAAGAAATTTGTTTGAATACATTGGTAACATTTCTCCAAGACAAGAAAACATCTGGCTGAAGGAAGTGCATTACTAAAATCATTATTACCAGTAGCAATAATATTCCATACTTTTCAAGGTATGGCATTATTTTTAAATACAATGAATTTTTTTCTTGATCTTTATTTTCCATAATTATTTTTTACCCATAATCCAACCTATTACTTCATCTCTTGAAGTTTTAGATAATTCAGATTCTGCAAAATTTGTTCCTTGGAATAAGGCCATCACACGATCACACACGGCAAAAATATCATCCATTCTATGACTGATAACTATTACTCCAACACCTGTTTGTTTTAAACTATTTATAAGGTCTAAAACTTTACCAACTTCTTTAATTGCAAGTGCAGCAGTTGGTTCATCCATTATTACAACTTTAGCATTAAATGCTGTTGATCTTGCAATTGCAACTGCTTGCCTTTGACCACCTGAAAGTTCTTCTACTTTTTGGTCAGCACTTTTGACATTAATTTTTAATTTACCAAGATGCGCATCAGTAAGTTCTTTAATTTTTTTATAATCTAGAAATTTAAGTAGTCCAAGATTTTTAGTTGGTTCACGTCCTAAAAAAATATTTTCACCTATTGGAAGATTTCCAGCTAATGCCAAGTCTTGATAAACCATTTCTAGACCTAAATTTTGAGAGTCTTTAGGGCTTTCTAAAATCTTCTCTTTACCATCAAAGAATAATGAGCCTGCACTTGGTTTGTATAGCCCTGATAAAACCTTCATTAAAGTTGATTTGCCAGCTCCATTATCACCCACAACACCAAGACATTCTCCTGCATGTATCTTTAAATTGACATTCTCTAGAGCTGTTATGGTTCCAAAGTATTTTGTTACACTTTTTGCTTCAAGAAGTAATTGATTAATCGATGACATAAGTGAAGAAAATATAAAAAAATCAGTTAATTGCAACAGGTTTTGAGGCTAACAGATTTACCGTTTTTCTTTGAGCCCTTTTGCAGAATTTTGGAGGCATTTTTTTTAAAATTAAGTTCATATCTTTTAGAACAATATCACCCATATCAAAAAAAGCCTGTTCTAAAGCTCCAGCTCTATGAGCTGAAAACAATATATTTTTAAGTTTTCTAATTGGATCATTTTTTTTTACAGGTTCTTCAGGAAATACATCTGTTGCGACATATATATCTCCCTTTTTAATTCTTTTTTTTAGGTCCACAAAATTAACGATTGCTGCTCTACTCATTAAAACAAAAACTGATTTAGGCTTCATTTTATTTAATAATTTTTTGTTTATTAAATTTTTGTTTTTAGTTGTGATAGTTGCTAGAACATAAATAATCTCACAATCACTAAACATTTTATTTAAATTAATAGACTTAAATCCAGCTTTTTTAATTATTTTATTTGAGACCCAAGGGTCATAAACATTTATATTTTTTGTAAATGGTAGCAGTAATGGGTAAAGCGCCTTAGCTAAATCTCCAAAACCAAGTAAACCAATTTTTTTATTTGCCAAAAGGGAAGCATTTAAATTACTCTTTAAACCGTATTTTTCTTTACCATTTACAAAATCAAAATGAGCATTATGTATATTTCTTAATATAGACAAAGTCATACCTAATGCTATTTCAGCAACAGGCTTTGAAAAAACAGGTGATGTAGCGATGACATCAATTTTTTTTTTAAAACAATAATCATAGTCAATATTATCCATAAAATTACTTTCGACATTTATAATACATTTCAACTTACTAGCTTTTGACAAAAGATTTTTATCCAGATCTGGTTGACCCATTATAAAAGTGGCTTTATGAATATTTTTTTCATAAAAATCTTTTTTATTTAAATTAGGAGCTGATATAATTTTGTATTTTGATTTTAATTCCTTAAGTTTTTTTTTTGAAAAAATTAAATCTAATCTTCTTGGAAATGGATCAGAAATAACTATATGTTTTTTCACAGTCAATTTATTTAAGTAAATTCTTTGCATCTATTTCTAAAAACTTTTTTGGTTTTGGACAGTTAGTATTAATTGACACAGATGTTCTAGATTTAGCTGCTTTCATGATAGAAGTTATAATTTCTAATACATGTAAAGATATCTCACCATTACATAAATGTTTTTTTTTATTCTCAATTGAATATGCCATTTCAGATAAACCAGCTCCTCGATAGTTTGCATTAGTTGGTGCTTCGTTAGCTCTAGAACTTTGTGTTCTAATGTTAATACGTCCTAAAGGCATTTTTGTAGTCTTATATTCTTTCCAATTTTCTCCTAATTTATTACAGGTTAACACTGATCCACCGAACATATTTGGGTCAGGAACAATCATTGAGCCCTTTTCTCCATATAATTCAATGTGATTTCTTTGATGAGCTATTACATCAAATGATAATGTTAATCTTATAACGGAGTAATTTTTAAAAGTAATTGTAGATAAATAAGTAGTTGGACATTCCACCTTAAATTTTTTTCCTTTTTTTGGTCCTATTCCAATAGTCCTATATTTTTGTCCTTGAATGATGTTGCTAGTTACTTTTTTTGCAGGTCCTAACAGATTTACTAAAGCAGTAATATAATACGGTCCCATATCAATAACGGGGCCTCCCTCATTTTTTGCAAACCAAGGTTCAGGGTTGGGGTGATAAGACTCAATTCCAGGAAAAGCAAAAACTGCATTGCCTAATTTAATTTTTCCAATTATATTTTTTTCAACTAGTTCTTTTGATTTTTGAATTCCACCACCCAAAAATGTATCTGGAGCATTACCCAAATATAATTTTTTTTTCTTTGAAAATTTTATTAAATCTTTTCCATCTTTTAAATTAATTGCTAATGGCTTTTCAGAGTATACATGTTTTCCATTTGTTAAAGCTTTTTTAGATATTGAATAATGTGCTTTTGGAATTGTAAGGTTTAGAATAATTTCAACTTCTTTATCTTTTAGCAATTCATTTACAGTTAAAAATTTTATCCCATAATTTAAAGCACAGCGTTTTGCAGCTTTCACATTAATATCGGCGCATTTAATTATTTTAATATTATTAAAATATTTTTGAGCTCTAAAATATGTTTCAGCGATATGTCCACAACCTATTAAACCAATTTTAAAAACCTTATTCATAAAAAGTTTTTAAACACCTTGTCTCTGTTTTGATTTTCCTTCTTTGTGAAGTTTTAATGCTTCTTCATTTTCTTTTGATGTTGGCATTTCAAGCGTAGGACTTTCCCAATAAGCAGATCCCTCAAGCCATTCATAACTATGTGTTTTAATTGATATAACATAAGTTACATCTGATTGTTTTGCTCTTTTAAATGCCTCTTCTAATTCTGAAATACTAGAAACATGTTCTGATTTTGCCCCCATACTTGCTGCATGTTGAGCAAAATTAATTTCTTTTAAATTTTGAACATTTGATGAATTAAATAAACAATTGAATTCTTTCCCACCCTTGAACAATTGAAGTCTGTTTATAACAGCATGACCTCCATTATCACACACGATAATTATTAATTTGTTATTCGTTAATACTGAAGAATAAATGTCAGAATTATTTAATAAATATGAACCATCTCCTACAAATGCAATAACATCTTTATCTGGGTTTGCCATTTTAATTCCAAGAGCACCAGAAATTTCATAACTCATGCAACTAAATCCCCACTCTGTTTCATGTGTATTTAACTCTTTTGGCCGCCAAACTTGAACAACTTCTCCGACCAAACCTCCGGCTGCTGTAACAGCTATATCAGTTGGATCTGAATTCCTATAAATTGCTCCAACAGCATGAGCATAACTTGGTAATTCTTGATTAGTTGGACCACTCTCTTTATCTACATATTCATTCCAAGACTTAAGCTCATCTTGTGATTTTTTATGCCAACTATCAGATGACCTCCAATCTCCAAGTGCATTTGACAACTCTATTAATGATACTTTTGCATCCCCAATAACTGCTTCTGCTAAATGCTTATTTGCATCATGTCTAGCAATATTAATTGAAACTAGCTTAAATTGAGGATTTTCAAAATTCGCCCATGATCCAGTTGTAAAGTCAGCTAATTTTGTACCAATACAAATTGCTAAATCAGTTTCTTTAGCTAAATTATTTGCAGCCTTTCCTCCAAGACCCCCTATTGGTCCAACAAAATGAGAATGATCTCTTTTCATTGTTGAGTATCCCATAACTGTTTGGGTTACTGGTATATTATGTTTAACTGCAAAATTGCTTAACTCTTCCATGGCGTCAGAATAAAATACTCCTCCACCTGAAATTATAATTGGGTTTTTGGAATTCTTAATTTTTTCAACAGCTTGTTTAATTTGAAAATCATCTGGCTTAGGTCTTCTAATATTGTGTATTCTTTCTTTAAAAAATTCTTCAGGATATTCAAATGTTTCTCCTTGTACATCTTGGCATAAAGATAAACATGCAGGACCACAGTCTGCTGGGTCAAGCATAGTTTGTATTGCTTGCGGTAGAGATTGAAGTATTTGTTCAGGTCTCGTAATTCTATCGAAATATTTTGTGACTGGTTTAAAAGAGTCGTTAGCCGTCATTCCAGGATTTGAAAAATGTTCCACTTGTTGTAATACGGGATCGGGCATTCTATTTGCATACGTGTCCCCAGGTAAAAATAAAATAGGCAATCTATTACTCATAGCAACTGCTGATGCTGTAACTAAATTTGTTGATCCTGGTCCAACTGAACTTGTTGCAATAAAAATTTGTTTTCTTCTTTTTGCTCTTGAAAAAGCCACACCTGTTAAAGCCATATTTTGTTCATGTTGACCTCTAAATGTTGGGAGTTGATCTTTATTTTCCTCTAATGCTTGTCCTAGACAGGCGACATTTCCATGTCCAAAAATACCGAATACACCAGGAAACAAAGGGTTAACTTGACCATCAATATAAACTTTCTGAGCTATTAAATGTTTAACCAATGCATGCGCGCAAGTAAGCTTTATTTTTTTCATTTTTCTAGTTATATTCTCCTCAAATATTCAACTAATTAACCACAAAATAAAAATTATGTATAGCAAATTTGGACAATTCATTGACGGCAAATGGCAAGCATCACAAAATAATGAAACTTATGATGTTTTAAATCCTGCAACTGAAGAAGTTTTAGGTAAAGCATCTAAAGCAGGTGAAGAAGATGTAAACAAAGCACTTAAGTCTGCAGAAAAAGGTCTTGAAGTTTGGAGAAATACTCCACCTTGGCAAAGATCAAAAATTATAAGAAAAATTGCCGATCTAATGAGAGAGAGAACTGATGTATTGGCTAAGTGGTTAACATTAGAAGTTGGAAAGCCACTATCAGAAGCAAAGGGGGAAGTTGGAGGAGCTGCAGATATTTTTGAATGGAACTCTGAAGAAACGAAAAGAATTTATGGTCAGATAGTTGAGAGTAGATTTGAACATACAAGAATGTATGTAAAATATGAGCCAGTTGGAGTTGTTGCTGGATTAATACCATGGAACTTTCCAATAGTTTTGTCCTCAAGAAAAATTTCCACTGCTTTAGCTGCAGGATGTTCAGTAATTTGTAAGCCTGATGTAATTACTCCAGGTAGTGTAATGGAACTTATGAATATTATAAATGATGCGGGGGTTCCTCCAGGAGTAGTAAATTTATTATCTGGTGATCCAGCTAAAATCTCATCTCAATTAATATCATCTGATATAGTAAAAAAAGTTTCTATTACTGGTTCAACAAGAGTTGGAAAACTTATTTTAAAACAAGCTGCTGAAAAAGTTCAAAGAGTTACAATGGAGTTAAGTGGTCATTCACCTTTCATAGTTTTTGACGACGTAGACATAAACAAAGTAACTGACATGGCAATCACTGCTAAATTTAGGAATAATGGTCAAGTTTGTATATCACCAGCAAGATTTTACATTCATGAAAGTAAAAAAGATGAATTTGCTAAGACATTAGTTGAAAAGGTTACCAAGCTTAAAGTTGGTAACGGAATGGATGAAGATACAATTCTAGGGCCTTTAACAACAGAAAAAAGATTGAATGAAATAGAGGCATTAGTAGAAAAAACTAAAAGTGAGGGAGCAACAGTTTTATGTGGAGGAAAGAGACCAGCTGGTTTTAATAAAGGATATTTCTATGAACCAACTGTTTTTGACAATGTTAAAGATAATTTTACAATTGCTAAAGAAGAGCCCTTTGGACCTTTAGTGCCATTGCTTACTTTTAAAGACACAGATGAAGTTGTGGAAAGAGCAAATGACAATGACCTTGGTTTAGCAAGCTATGTTTACACTAATTCTTTAGAAAAAGCGCACAAAGTCTCAGAAAAAATGGAAACTGGAACATGTGCTGTAAACCATCCAACAATTGCTTTTGCTGAAGTGCCTTTTGGAGGAATAAAACAAACAGGCTATGGAAGAGAAGGTGGTTCTATGGCTATCAAAGATTATTTGAACGTTAAGTACACTCACTTCGGTCTCAATTATTAATGAGAAACAATAAAGTCAAACAAATGATGGCTGAAGGTAAGCCTGTTGTAAATGGTTGGTTACAAATACCAAGTACTGTTTCTGCAGAAGTTATGGCACATCAAGGTTGGGATTCTCTAACTGTAGATATGCAGCATGGACTTGTTGATTATACAAATGCACTTCCAATGCTTCAAACTATTTCATCAACTAATGTAACTCCTCTTGCAAGAGTAAATTGGAATGAGCCAGGCCAAATCATGAAAATTTTAGACGCTGGTTGTTATGGAATTATATGTCCTATGGTAAGCAATAAAGAAGAAGCAGAGAGATTTGTACAAGCCTGCATGTACCCTCCAAGAGGATATAGAAGTTTTGGTCCCGTTAGAGGATTGATATATGGTGGAGCTGATTATGCCGATCATGCAAATGATGAAATTTTAAAGTTAGCTATGATTGAAACCAAAGAGTCTTTAGATAAATTAGATGAGATTATGTCTACAGATGGTGTAGATGGAATATATATTGGTCCGGCTGACTTAAGTTTAGCGATTGGAGAGAAACCTGGGTTTGACAGAGCAGAGAATACAAAAGCTTATTCAGAAATATTAAGAATATTAGAGCATGCCAAAAAACATAAAATCTTCGCAGGAATACATAATGGAACAACTGAGTATGCTCAAAAAATGATTGATAAAGGTTTTAATTTTGTAACAATTGGAGCTGATCAAAGAGCAATGAGTGCTGGAGCTAAAGCAATTGTTGAAAAAATGAAAGGCTCAATAAGCAAAAAAGAGTCTGAAACATATTAATCAAGTTTATCAAGAAAAGATTCGAACTCCTTTTTATTTAAATTTGAAGACTGTTTTTTTCCTGGAAATTTTCCTGCGATAGAATCTTTTTTGAATGCCTTAAGAGCTCGAACTCTCTCAATTTTTATTTCATTTTTTAATTTTAATAAATTTCCATAAGATTTTGAATGTCTTGGAGGATTTAAAGTATCTCCACATATATCTTCCATGAACAAATACATTACATCTGCTTTTTTTCCTGAACCTAAAGAAACTGTAACTATATTTGTTCTTTTAGAGATTTCTCCCATAACATTTTCTGGGATAACTTCACATTCAGCAGAAAAAGCTCCCGCATCTTCCAATCTTTTAAATTTTAAAAAAAGTTTGTGTGCCTCCTCACTATCTTTTCCTACTGCTCTTAATCCACCAATCCATGTGGATTTTCTTGGAACTAAACCAAGATGTCCCATAACTGGAACATCTTCATTAGCCAACATCTCTACTATTTTCATACTTCTAGGTGTCATTACAGCATCAGCTCCATTTTCTAAGGCTTCAAACGCTCCTCTCATTATATCTTCTGAAGTGACAAACTTATTTAATACTAGCGCAGCAGTTAAAAATAGATTCTTTGATCCCTTTCTCACCTGTTTTACATTAAAAGCATTGCAGATTATCATGTCTAATCCAGCCTTCTCTGCGGCCTCAGCTTCATCTATTGTATTAGCTGTGACTTGAGTAAATTTTTTATTTCCTTTTGCTTTTTTAAGATCATCAACTGTAAGAGTTCTGTTGGCAGGTTGAGCAGCCCAAGTATAAATCTTTTTCATTTTATATTTTTTAATTCTTTATAGATATTATTCACTCTATGTACTTCTTGTGCAATATTAAAATATCCTTCATATTCAATTTCATCTGGAGATACATCAAAATGATAATGTCCAGCATCATTCTTATGCTCATATGAGTGAAAGTGAGTATGCTCACCGGAATCTCTTAAATTTAATTCTCCCCCCGTAGGATCACCTGTCCATAAAACAGTATAGCATTGTAATTTTGGTCCAACAGGCTCGTAAAATTGTAGAAAATCTTTTGTGCATTTCATCAATTGTGGATCATAATATTCGTGTTTTATATCCTTATAATCTGGTTGTACGTGAGATCTTATTTTTCCGTTCAAAACTCTAAATACACCAGCAAGAGCAATATGATCTTTATTCCCAATTTTAAGATTTTCTGAAAGTGCTGTTCTTATTGATTGAGGTAATGAACCTTGTTTTCCAATTCTTTTTTTTATTTTTAAATATATAACTTTTCCTTTAACTCCATCGGAATAATAAATATTACCTAGCCCACCATGTTTGCTTTCGGTATAGTCCTCTACTATACATTCTTTATCTTTTCCTACCCTAGCAATTAAAGATCTATTTTCTTTTGTTATAAAGTTTTCATTTATTACCAATTCTCCACAGTGTCCATCAAGGCAAGACATTGCTCCAGATCCTGCACCAAGTGCGTATGATTTTTCTGATCCTATCATCTTTGAGATTTCTGAATAATCAAATTCAGTTCCAAGATATTTTGGATCATGCATGTAAGGCTCTCCTCCAACATCGATTATCCTTTGGTTGCCACTCATACCTTCAGATGGACAATCCCAATTTCTTAAATTTGGACAATCAATTACCTCTGCATTTACACTTTCATAATTCTTTGACAGACCTTTTTCTAATGCATTTAATATTTCTTCTAACCTAAATTTTTTGAAAATTCCTTTTTCTATTTTTAATTCCATATATAAATTAGGTACATAATATATTGCATAATTTTTTTACATAAATATATTTCAATTTTAAAAATGAATAATAAAGATTTAAAAGTTGCAGTTCTTGGTGCAGGGGCAATGGGTTGTCTATTTGGAGGGCTACTAGCAGAAAAAGGTCTAAATGTAACGCTCATTGACGTTTGGAAAGAGCATGTTGATGAAATAAATAAAAATGGTCTAAAAATGGATGGTCATGGTGGTGATAGATTTATAAAGGTACCAGCAACATCAGATCCATCTACAATTGGAAAAGTTGATGCTGTGATAGTTATGTGTAAAGCAACAGTTTTAGAGCCTGCTTTAAAAAGTATTAA
Source organism: uncultured Pelagibacteraceae bacterium (assembly GCA_902555585.1). Classification (GTDB taxonomy): domain Bacteria; phylum Pseudomonadota; class Alphaproteobacteria; order Pelagibacterales; family Pelagibacteraceae; genus Pelagibacter. The sequence goes on from CACDSY010000001.1 coordinate 65,862, forward strand.
AAACATTATAAGCGATAAAACAGTTTTTATGTCTTTTCAAAATGGAATTGGACATGAAGCTATAATTAAAAGTATTGTTGGTGATGAAAAAGTAATCGGGGGAACAACAACTCAAGCATCAAATATCTTAGGCCCTGGTCATATTATGAATCATGCTGCTCTACCCTCTTGGATTGGAGAATATGATGGCGGGATAACAGATAGAATAAACGAAATTGCAGACACCTTTACTGCTCATAATTTAGAAATGATTGCAGCTGAGGATGTAAAAAAAAGAAAATGGATGAAACTTTTTGCTTTAACCGCAATAGGACCACTTTCAGCTATTTTTGATCTACATCATACTGATCTTTACATAAATAATAATGCTAACGACATTTCTAGAGATTTAGGAAAAGAGATAATATTAGAAACAAGAGATGTTGCTTTAGCAGATGGTGTTGATGTTTCTGAAGATGAGTGTTTATTCATGTTTAATAAAATAGTTGATTCAAAACAAACAAATAAGTCTTCCATGGCTTTTGATGTACTTTATAAAAGAAAAACTGAAATTGATTTCATCAGTGGCGCTGTATCTAAACTAGGAAAAAAACATGGAATAGCCACGCCATTAAATGATCTTATGTACAAAATGATTAGAGTAAAAGAGGGTATGTACAGCTAAATGCTGAATATTAGCAAACTAAAGAAAATTAAATCAAATTTCCCAGTCATTGTTGGAGAACAAATAATCAGCAAGAAAGTCTGCAATTATTTAATTAAAGAAATAACTAATTCAAAAAGTTTTGATGATATGATTATGGGTGGTAGAAGCAGGATTAACAAAGGATCAAAAAATTTTAACAAATATATATCAAGTTCTAAAATCTCAAAAAAACTTTTTGCTACTTTCAATACACAGTCGTTTTATGAGAAAATTGATAAAAAATTTAAAACGGAGTTTAAGGCAAATACTTGGGAAAGTTTGTTTAAACCAAAAAAATTTAATAAAAAAAAATATACACTAAAAAGAAAAGTAAATTCCAAAGAGCTAAAAACACTACTAGGTAAAAATTATAAAAATCCAAATTTAAATTTAGACATTGATTTCTCAGTGTCTAAAGGAGGATATAGATTGAGACCACATAGAGATGATGTGAATAGGCTATATAATTTTTTGATCTATTTAACCGATATACCAAAAAAAAATGGAGGATCTCTTATTTTATATAAGAAAAAAGCAAACAAAAACCTTAGAAAAAGCTTTAGAAGGTTTCCTAAGATTAATGAACTTGATGAATTAAAGGAATTTACACCAAAACAGGGAAGTATAATTTTCTTTAAATCTACTCCTAATTCTTATCACGGAGTTAAAAGATTTAAAGAAAAAGAATGTCCAAAAAGATTTTTTATTTATGGAAGTTATGCCCTTAATAAACCAGTAATATGGAAATATAAAAATTCTGAATATCATCCACATATTGTTGCGACGAAAAAAAGAATGCTTACATCTTTTCATGACTCAAATTATTTGCTAAAAAATTAGAAATTATGCAGATTAAGACTAAATTAAAGAGTATTTTAGATAGAGATGGCTTCTTAAGAGTAAGAAATGTCCTTAACTTCAATAAAGATTTAAAACCAATTTTAAATGACATGGAATATGTAATGGACAATTTAGTTCATAAATTTGCTCCAGAGCACATGAAAGAAAAGATTTTTAAATATAACTTTAGAAAAAAGTACACATACATTTCAAAGCTAAATATTTATGATCTTGATCAATATTTTAATACTAGACTTCCAAGAGATCACGTGAAGAAAGACAGTGATTATTTTGCATCTCAATCTTTATGGAATTTAATAAATCACAAAAGAATCTTGGATGTAGTTGAAAAATTATTAGGGCCAGAGATACTTTCAAATCCAGTTCAAAATACAAGAATTAAACAACCTGAAAATAAATTACCTGAACATTCTGTTCACGATGGTCTCTCAGGCCGAACACCATGGCATCAGGATGCAGCAGTATTATCATCTTTGGGACAAAGGTTAACAGATATGGTTACTGTTTGGATTCCATTTACTAAAACTACAAAAAAAAATGGATGTATGATTACAGTAAAAGAGATTAATAAATTGGGACTATTGAATCATATATCAGGATATAGAGGTCAGGTCGAAATAAAAGATAGTAAAATACTTGATAATTACAAACCAGTTTTTCTAGAAGCTAATGTTGGCGATATTATTATTTTGCACAAACATTCCATTCATTGTTCATTGCCTAATAGATCTAATAATTTTAGAATTAGCGCTGATTTAAGATACAATAGAGCTGGAACCCCATCTGGTAGGAAACCTTTGCCCAATTTTTATGTAAGAAGTAAAAATAAAAAAAATATTACTATCCACAATTATAAGCAATGGATTGCTTTGTGGGAAAAAGCAAAGAACAAATGCATACCAAGAAAGTATGCTTTTAAATATCCACTTCCAACATTTAAAAATAGTAAAAGAGATCTTGCTAGACTAGTATAATTTCTTTTTTAAATTATGAAAAAAATTCTCATTGTCCAACCCATTCATAAAAAAGGTATGGAATTACTAAAAAGTAATAGTAACTATAGTTACGAAGTTATTGAGGATTTAAGCGTTGAAAATGTGAAACAAAAAATTGTAGATGCAGATGCAGTTTCTCTAAGAACTTCAATATTACCAGCTGAGGCAATTGAAAATGCAAAAAACCTTAAAATAATTTCAAGACATGGAGTTGGTTACGATAATATTGATTTAAACAGCTGTAAAAAAGGAAATATTGATGTTGCAATAACTGCAACAGCAAATGCTGTGGCAGTTGCAGAACATGTTCTTTTCATGCTTTTAAATATCTCAAAAAGAAAGAGTATGTATGATCATTCAGTCAAAAATGGAAAATTTACTGAACGAAATAAATTACCAAAAACAATAGAGATTTGGGATAAGAACATTCTTATTGCTGGATTTGGAAGAATAGGAAAAGCGTTGATTAAAAGATGTTTGGGGTTTGAAATGAACGTTTTTGTTTACGATCCATTTGTAGATTCAGAAACAATAAGCAAAATGGGTGGTAAAAAAGTTGAAGATTTATCAGAGGCTATTAAAGATATGGATGCAGTCTCACTCCACATACCTTTAACTGATCAAACTAAAAATATTATAAATTACGAACTTCTAAAAACGATGAAAAAAAACTGCATCATCATAAATGCTGCAAGAGGCGGTATTATAAATGAAAAAGATTTAGATAGGGCTTTGAATGAAAATTTGATTTTTGGAGCAGGAATTGATGTATTTGAGGTAGAGCCTCCAGAGGCTGATAATCCTCTATTAAAAAATGACAAGGTTTTCCTCAGTCCTCATGCTGCAGCATTCACTGAGGAATGTATGACAAGAATGGCAAAAGAAACTATTCAAAATATTTTTGATTTTTTCGATGGTAACCTTGAAGAAAGTAAAAAAGTAAAATTATAGATTATTAATTTCTAATTTTGATTTCTTTAAAGTATCTGTAATATATTTGTAACCCTTAATAGCATATTCAAGTGGGTTAGCTTTTTTAGGATCTTGTTCAGCCTCCACCACAAGCCAACCCTGATAATTATTTTTTTTTAAAATATCAAATAGAGGTTTATAGTCGATACACCCATCGCCAGGTACCGTAAAAGCACCCTCTAAAAAAGCGTCCCTAAAACTCAAATCTTCAGAAAGTGCTTTTTTTAATACTTCTTCTCTAATATCTTTGCAGTGTATATGGATTACTCTTTCCTTAAATTTATTAATTATATTAATTGAGTTTCCCTTAGCAAATAACATGTGACCAGTATCTAAAGTTAATTTTACACTATTATCTGTATTTTCTAGTAATCTAATAGTTTCTTCTTCTGTTTCTATTACTGTACCCATATGATGGTGGTAAGCTAAAGGCATACCTTCATCTTCAAGATATTTTGCAAGTTCAGAAATTTTTGTGCAATAATCTTTCCATTCTTGGTCCGTCATTTTCGGCCTTCTTGAAAGTTTTGCTGTTGGATCACCTTGTATTGAACCAAAAACTTCAGCAAAAACGATACATGGAGCCTCACAATCTTTAAACAATTTCAGTTGGTCTTGAATTAAATTTTTTTCTTGTTCAACAGAATTTTTTCTAAGATTTCCGCTATACCAACCAGAACATAGTTTTAAGTTATACTTTTTTAATTTTGGTAATAATTCTTTTGATGTTTTTGGGAATTTACCACCTGACTCAATGCCAATATATCCAGCCTGACTTGCTTCTAACAAACATTGCTCTAGAGGTGTATCTCCACCTAATTCAGGCATGTCATCATTACTCCAAGCGATTGGTGCTATACCTAATTTTACTGACATAAATTTTTTATTTGTTAAGATATATTTAATCATGAGATTAATTAAAGGAAAAAAAATCCAGCTTGGCGTAGTTGGAGGTGGTCCAAAATCTTGGATTGGTCATGTTCATAGAATTTCATCTAGATTTGATAATCAATATGAGATAGTTGCTGGTGTTTTTTCAAGAAATTCAAAACTATCTAAAAGCTTTGGTCAAACCCTAGGTATTTTAAAAGAGAGATGCTATTCAAATTTTAGAGAAATGGCTGAAAGAGAAGCGAAGAGAAAAAATGGTATTAATGTTGTGGCAATAATGACACCTCCCTCAAGTCACCAAATTATTGCAGAAAAATTTATTGATAAAAATATTAATGTGATTTCTGACAAACCATTTGCTGGAAATCTTACTCAAGCTAAGAAATTATTTAAAAAAATAAAATCAAACAAAAAAATTAAGTATGCTTTGACACATAATTATTCTGCTTATCCTATGGTTAGAGAAGCAAAAGTATTGGTAGAAAAAGGTAAAATTGGAAAGATCGAATATGTAAATGTTGAATATGTTCAAGATTGGTCAGATGGAGAATATATCTCTCAAAAAAATGCAAAGAAAAAGTTTAAATGGAAAATAGATAAGAATATTGTTGGAGTTTCAGCAGTCCTAAATGAAATTGGATCCCATGCATATCATATGGCAACTTATATATCAGGTTTAAAAGGTGAAACTATTTTTGCAGATATTAAACAAGTTTCAAATAAAGTTAAAATGGACAACAATGCTCAAGTAATGATTAATTTTAATAATGGAGCTAAAGGAATGTTTTGGACTAGCGTGATGGCTAGAGGCGGTGTTTACGGATTACGAATAAGAATATTTGGAACGAAAGGAAGTTTGGAATGGGTTCAAAACGATCCAAACTATTTAAAACTTAATCCATCTAATGGTGCTGTTAAATTTATTGAAAGAGGTTTTTTTAATGCTGAATTGTCTAAAAAATTTTCTAGATTAAAATCTGGACATCCTGAAGGTTATTTAGATGCATTTGCTAATATTTATCGTGAATTTGCAGATTCTTTGAAAAATAATGCAAAAAAAAGGTATTTTTACCCTAATGAAGACGAAGGACTGGAAACTGCAAAATTTATTGAAGCATGCAAGGTTTCAAACAAAAAAAAAAGATGGGTAAAAATAAAATAAAAACTGCTCTGTTTGGCCTTGGTAGAATTGGCCAGATGCATGCTAATAATTTAAGAAAAAATAGTGAATTTGAATTAAAATATGTTTTTGATTTAAACAAAAATCTATCAAACAAAATTTCAAAAAAATTTAATTCTATTTCTATAAATAACCCAGATATTGCTTTTAAAGATAATGAAATTAAATGTATTTTTATAGCTTCCTCTACTTCTACGCATTTAAAATTTATTGAAAAGGGTGCTAAGTATAAAAAAGTAGTATTTTGTGAAAAACCACTAGATTTAAATTTAAAAAAAATTAATTCATCTTTAACAAAAATTAAAAAACTTAATCCTAAAATTCAAATAGGATTTAATAGAAGATACGATCCTGGACATAATTTACTAAAAAAGAATTTGTTAAAAAATAAAATAGGTAAATTAGAAAAAATTATTATAACTAGTCGGGACCCTGCTCCTCCTTCATTATCTTATTTAAAAGATTCTGGAGGTATCTTTAAAGATATGATGATTCATGATTTTGATTTAGCACGATACTACTTGGGTTCGGATGAATTTATATCAGTATTTGCTACTGGCAGTAACATATCAGACCAAAGATTTAATAAGATAAAAGACTATGAACTTGCAACTACAGTTCTTAAGTCGAAAAAAGGAGTGCAATGCATTATAACTAATTCGAGACATTGTAGTTTTGGTTATGACCAAAGAGTTGAGCTTTTTGGAACAAAAGGAATGATAATATCAGATAATAAAAGAGATACTGAGACTAATCCATTTTTAAAAAATTCAACAAATAATAGATCCCCTCTACTCCATTTTTTTATAGAAAGATATGCGGAGGCTTTCAGATTACAACTATCTGGCCTTGCAAATTTTTGCAAAAAAAATATTAAACCCAGAGCTGTTTTTGAAGATGGAAGAAAGTCTATAATGTTAGCAGAAGCTGCACAAAAATCAGTTAAGTCAAAAAAATTTGAACAATTAAAAATAAATTAGAAATTTTTTATATACTTTGTATTTTTTTATCTCCTGCTTTTTTTACAAAATAAATTCCTAAAACAACAGCACATAAAGCAATTAATATTTTAGGTGTTACTAGTTCGTTTAGGAAAATAAATCCTAAAATAACACCAAAAATCGGTATTAGATAGGCGACCTGACTTTGAAAAACTAAGCCATTTTTCTTTAAAATAATAAATCTTAATAACCATGCTATTCCAGTTGGAAATATACCAAGATAAATCAAAGATAATGTGGAATCTAATGATGGGTTTAAATTCCAAGGTTGCTCAATTATTAATGATATTGGACAAGCAATTATAGCTCCCCAAATAAGAATTGATGCAGTTACATTTTCATTTTTCTTATTACTAATTTTTAATGTTAAAATTCCTCCAATAACATAAAAAGTAGATCCCAATAGAATCATAAGAGCAAAAAATAAATTTTCATTATTTATAAGTAAATTTTCTGAGAATAAATAAACAATTCCTAAAAAGCCTAATACTATTCCAAATATTTTTATTACATTTATTTTTTCTCCTTCTGCAAAGAAATGTGCAAGTATTGTTGCACTTATAGGTGTAGTTGACATTAAAATTGCTGCTAAGTTACTTTGAACTTTCTGAACCCCATATGCTATTAAGAAAAAAGGTATAACTAAATTAATGATACCAATTGCTGCAAACCATTTCCAATCTTTAGAAAACGCTTCAATTTTTATTTTTTTAAAATAACAAAGTAATAATAATGGTATCATGCCAAAAAAAATTCTTAAAAAAGCTATGGTTATTGGGCCATAAGAATATGTTGCAATTTTAATGTTGAAAAAAGCTGAAGACCAAAGTAAGGCTAAAAAAGTAAGAATGAAATAATCAGTTGCGTTTGGAGATTTCATTCAATTATATCTTTTATTGATCCATTTGTTATTTTAATAAGATCATCAAAATTAATTTTAAAAATACAGTTTGGATGTCCAGCTGCTGCAAATAAATCTTTAAATCTGTTCAAAGAACTATCAACTAATATCTGCAAGCTATTAGTGTGTCCTATTGGAGATACTCCTCCAATTGTATATCCAGTTTGTTCTTTCACATCATTAGGTGATGCCATACTTAAATCTTTACTATTAAAAAACTTTTTTAATTTGTTTAGTGAACATCTTTTGTCACCAGAGACTAAACATAAAAAATAATTATCTCCATTTTTAAAAAGTAAGCTTTTTACAATTGCACCTACTTCACAATTTAAAGATTCTGCTGCATCAACTGCTGTTCTTGCTGTATTTTCTAATTCTGTGACTGATAAAGTCTCATCGAATTCTTTTAATGCTTTTTCAGCTCTTTTAACTGGTTCTTTATTTAATAAACTCATTATTGCAACTTAGGATTGATTGAAAATTCCAATTTTTTAAGGTTAATATACATGTAAAAAAAGCATAAGTGATATCTATTTAATAGGCATTATTTATCTTTTCTTAACTGATAAGAAAATTAAAAAATTATAGGAGATAATATGAGCGCCAAGGACGTACTAAAATTAATGAAGTCTAAGAATATCGAGTTTGTGGATCTTAGATTCACTGACCCAAGAGGTAAACTTCAACACTTAACAATGGATACAACTATCGTAGATGAAGGAATGCTAAATGACGGAGTATTTTTTGATGGATCGTCAATTGCAGGATGGAAAGCAATTAATGAGTCTGACATGATATTAAAGCCTGATTTAAGTAGAAAAGTAATAGATCCTTATACATCTCATAATACCTTAATTTTATTTTGCGATATTTTAGATGCAGTTAAGAGAGATCCCTATGAAAGAGATCCAAGAGGAATTGCAAAAAAAGCTGAAGCATATTTAAAGAAAACAGGAATTGGTGATACAGCTTACTTTGGTCCAGAGCCTGAATTTTTTGTTTTTGATGATGTAAGAATTAAAAACGATATGAATGAAACAAGTTTTTCAATTGATAGTTCAGAAGGTCCATATAATTCAGGAAAATCATACGATAATGGAAACATGGGTCATAGACCTGGAGTAAAAGGAGGATATTTTCCTGTACCACCAGTAGATAGCGCACAAGACATGAGGGGTGAGTATCTTAAAGGTTTAAGAGATGTCGGAATTACAGTAGAAAAACACCACCATGAAGTTGCTCCGAGCCAACATGAACTTGGAATGTTATTTGGAACTTTAGTTAATCAAGCTGATAACGTTCAACTATACAAATATGTAGTTCAAATGGTTTCTCACTCATTTGGAAAAACTGCAACATTTATGCCTAAACCTGTTAAAGGTGATAATGGTTCAGGTATGCATACTCACCAATCAATTTGGAAAGGGAAAACTCCTGTATTTTCTGGAAATAAATATGCTGGATTATCACAAACTGCTCTCTACTATATTGGTGGAGTACTAAAGCATGCAAAAGCAATAAATGCATTTGCAAATGCTACAACAAATAGTTACAAAAGATTAATACCAGGGTTTGAGGCTCCTGTTTTACTTGCATACTCTGCAAGAAATAGATCGGCTTCATGCAGAATTCCAATCACATTAAGTAAAAAGGGCGCAAGATGTGAAATAAGATTCCCAGATGCATCTGGAAATCCGTATTTAACATTTGCTTCAATGCTTATGGCTGGAATTGACGGCATAAAAAATAAAATTGATCCAGGTAAATCGTTTGACAAAGACCTTTATGCTTTATCAGAAAAGCAAGTTAAAAAAGTGCCAACTGTTTGTGGGTCCTTAAGAGAGGCGATGGAGTCATTGGACAAAGATAGAGGCTTCTTAACTCAAGGCAATGTATTTACTGATGATCAAATAGATGCATACATTGAGCTTAAATATGAAGAAATTCATAATTTTGAACACACACCGCACCCTATTGAATTCGACATGTATTATAGCTGTTAAAAAGCTTTATTTTATGGGATTACCTGAAGTAATAGCAGGTATTCCCATATTGGAATTCTAATTTCACCCAATTTTGTTATCAAAGGACATGTCAAAGTTCATATCAACTTTAAAAAATATGATTGGTTATAAAAAGCCTGAAATTAGGAAGCCTAAGCGAAGAAAAAACAAAACTTATTCCATGAATAAAAGAGGGCAGTATTGGTTTATTTCCTATTACCAATGATTAATTAAACTTTAAAAGACTCGCCACAACCGCATCTTTCAGTTTCATTAGGATTATTAAATACAAATTGGGAGGAAAATTGCTCCTTCTTATAATCCATTTCAGTTCCAAAAAGATACATCACAGCCGCTGGATCAATAAAAACTTTTACTCCTTTATCCTCAATAACTTCATCATTAGGATTTATTTCTTTTGTATATTCCATAATATAAGACATACCTGCGCAACCACCTGATTTTACCCCAACTCTGACACCAATGGACTCGTTATCAGCAGAAGACATAATTTCTTTTATCCTATCAGCTGCTTGATCACTTAATGATATAACTTGTTTTGTCATAAGTTTAATTCTAATTTTGCTGCCTCTGACATCATAGACTTATCCCATGGTGGTTCCCATACTAAATCTAAATCTACTTTATCAACTTCTTCTAATTGCATAATACTATCTTTAACTTCTTTAGGCAAACTTTCGGCCACTGGGCAATTTGGAGTAGTAAGTGTCATTTTTACACTAATATTTTTTTTGTCTACAATAATATCATAAATTAATCCAAGCTCATAAATATTTACTGGTATCTCAGGATCATAAATTTTTTTTATTTCTTCAATTACTTTTTCTTTCAATTCCATAAAGTTATGACTCAGTATTAGTTATTTCCTCTGAGTTATCCATTGCAGAAATAAGAGTATGCCATGATAATGTTGCACACTTAACTCTCATTGGATATTGTTTAACTCCAGATAGGCACATTAATTTAGTTTTTTCATCTTCGTTTAAGTATTCTGAATTTAATTCTGGATTTTCTTTTATCATTCCTAAAAAATCCTCTACAATCTCTTTAGCTTCATGTTCGTTTTTGCCTTTAATTAAATCAGTCATGATCGATGCTGATGCCATTGAAATAGCACATCCGCTGCCCTCAAATGAAATATCCTCAACTATTTTTTGTCCATTTAATTTTAGATAAACATGAACATTGTCTCCACATAATGGATTATGGCCTTTGGCATCTTTATTATATTCATGTGTTTTACCAAGATTTCTTGGATTTTTTCCGTGTTCTAAAATAATTTCTTGATAAAGTTCTTTTAAGTTCATTTTAAATTAAATACTTTTTTACAATTGTTAATAGAGTCGTTTAACTTATCTAAATCATCTTTGGTATTATAAATTCCAACTGACGCTCTTGCACTAGCAGGTATATTTAATTTATCATGTAATATTTGGCAACAATGATGGCCTGCTCTTATTGCAACACCGTCTTCATCAAGTATTGTTGCAATGTCGTGTGGATGAACACCTTCTAATGTGAAAGATAAAACTCCACCTTTATTTTTTGGACTACCAATCAATTTAACAGAATTATTTTTTTGTAATAGCTCTTGACCATACTCAACTAAATCAGCTTCATGTTTCATTATATTCTCAATACCAATACTCTCCATAAACTTAATTGATTGATCGAATGCAATAACTTGGGCTGTTGCCATTGTCCCAGCCTCATATTTGTTTGGTAAATCACCATAAGATATTTTATCTTTTTTAACTTCTCTAATCATTCCTCCTCCACCTTGGTAGGGTGGCAGTTCTTCTAACCACTTTTTTTTACCATATAAAACTCCTAATCCAGTAGGTCCGTACATTTTATGGCATGATATTGCGTAAAAATCACAATCTAAATCTTGCATATCTAACTTAAGATGAGGGGCTCCCTGACAACCATCAATAACAACTATGATTCCTTTTGAGTGTGCTAAATCTGTTATTTCTTTGATGGGTAGTATTGCACCCGTAACGTTAGATAAATGAGTAATTGCTATTACTTTAGTCTTTGATGTTATTTTTTTTTCAATATCCTCTAGAGAAATGTCTCCATCATCATTTACCTCTGCAAAATTTATTTTAACATTTTTTGATTTTCTTAAGAAATGCCAAGGCACATAATTTGAATGATGCTCAAGCTCTGTAATTAAAATTTCGTCACCCTCATTTAGATATTTTTGCCCAAGTGTATTTGCTACTAAATTTAATGCCTCTGTAGCTCCTTTAGTAAAAACTATTTCATTTTTATCTTTAGCATTAATATATTTTTGAACTGAGGACCTCGTATTTTCATATAAGTTTGTCGCTGCAACTGCTAAATAATGAACACTTCTGCCAACATTTGAAAATTGTTTAGTATAAAATTCATTTATTTTGTCAGCTACTACTTTTGGTTTTTGTGATGAGTTAGCACTATCTAAATAGACTAAATCATTATTTTGAATTTTTTCGTCAAATATGGGAAACTCATCTTTTATGTTCTCTATTTTCATTCCTTAATTCCAATCATATTCTTAATTAAATTTTTTACTTCAGGATCAGTGATTTTTTCTACAACATCTAATAGAAAACCATTTATCAAAAGTTCTCTTGACTGTTGATAATTTAATCCTCTAGACATTAAATAAAATATTGAGTCCTCATTAAGACTGCCTGATGCTGAACCGTGTGAACATTTTACGTCATCTGCATAAATCTCTAACTCTGGTTTAGCATTGAACTCAGAGTCTTTATTTAATAATATTGCTTTACTCAGTTGATAACCATCTGTTTTTTGCGCGTTAGAGTTAACAAATATTTTTCCTTGATATACTGCTCTTGAACTATCTTCTAAAACACTTTTTATAAGTTGATAGCTTTTTGTATTTTCAGTTAAATGATTTATTGTTGTTCTAACTTCATGGTGTTTATTATTATTTATTGAAAAAATACCATTTACAAAAGCTGATGAATATTCACCATTTAAGTTACAATTAATTTCATTCTTACAAAAATTTGATCCCGAAGATAAAATAAATGTTTCTGAAATACTATTTTTATCTTGCTCGATATTATTAAAAGAATACTTAATATTTTTATTTTCAAATTTGTCTACTTTATAATTTTTTAAAACAGAATTTTCTTTTAAATCAAAATTATAAAAAATGTTAAAGAAATTTTTTTCTGATGTGTCTCTAAATAAATCTATTAATCTTAATGCGCTATTGTTATATAATTCAAAATTTAATCTTAAATTAATATTTTTAGACCAAATCTTAGAATTAGTTGTATGATAAATGATAAGAGGTTTTGATAACTGATAGCCCTCTTTTACCAATATTTTAAATGACTTATTAGTAAAGGCACCATTTAAGTCAGATAAAGAACTATTACTATTGAATTTATTTATAGTTTCTGACTGATCAATTATTTCAATTTGATCTTTTTTTTCATAATCAAAATCAATTTTTTCTATTCTACCATTAATAAACACTATTTTATTATGTTCTAGGCCATCAACTAATACAGATGTATCAACTTTATTAGTGGATGTATAGTCACTATAAAAACTTAATTCCCCAATATTTTTTTTTATTATTTGATTGAGATCAGAAAATTTCCAATCTTCTTCATTTCTATTTGGAAAACCTTTATTTATAAAGTTATCTAAATAAAATTTTTTTATTTCAATATCTTTTTGAGATAAAGTTAAATTTCTAATTGTATTATCAAAATCTTTTTGTAATTGTTCTTTCATCTAATGAAAATTTTCATACCCCTTTTTTTCTAATTCTAATGCTAGTTCTGCGCCACCAGATTTTACAATTTTTCCATCCATTAAAACATGAACAAAATCTGGTTTAATATAATCAAGTAATCTTTGGTAATGTGTAATTATTAAAAATGAATTTTTATTATCTCTTAATGAATTAACCCCATCAGCTACAATTCTTAATGCATCAATATCTAAACCTGAGTCTGTTTCATCTAATATTGATAATTTTGGAGCCAATAATGACATTTGCAAAATTTCATTTTTCTTTTTCTCTCCACCTGAAAAACCAACATTTAATTGTCTATTTAATTTATCTTCGTCAAATTTAAGTTCTTTAGATTTTTCCTTCACCAATTTTAAAAATTCTATAGCATCAAGCTCTTTTTCACCTCTTGCTTTCCTTACTGCATTTAATGAAGTCTTGAGGAATATATTTGTGTTAACACCTGGAATTTCTAATGGATATTGAAAGGCAAGAAAAATACCCTTATGAGCTCTTTCCTCTGTTTCTAGTTCAAACAAATCTTTTTCCTCAAAGAGCACTTCTCCAGAAACTTCATACCCTTTTTTGCCAGATAAGATATTTGACAATGTGCTTTTACCAGATCCATTTGGACCCATAATAGCATGGACCTCTCCAGGATTTATATTTAAAGAAAATTCCTTTAAAATTTCTTTGCTGTCAATTTTTGCATTTAACTTGTTTATTTTTAACATTAGCCCACACTACCTTCTAAGCTGATACCAACTAGTTTTTGGGCCTCAACAGCAAATTCCATTGGTAATTGTTGTAATACCTCTTTACAAAATCCATTAACAATTAACCCAACTGCTTCCTCAGCGCTCAAGCCTCTTTGTTGACAGTAATATAGTTGATCTTCACTAATTTTTGATGTGGTTGCTTCATGAGCAATATCTGACTCTGAATTCTTATTTTTAATATAAGGTACAGTATGAGCCCCACATTTGTTACCCATCAATAAGGAGTCACATTGAGTATAATTATTGGAATTTGAGGCTTTTGAGGAGATATCAACTAAACCTCTATAAGTCATATCAGAAAAACCGGCACTAATACCTTTTGATATTATTTTGCTTTTAGTATTTTTTCCTAAATGTATCATTTTAGTTCCAGTATCTGCTTTTTGATGGTTGTTTGTAATAGCTATAGAGTAAAATTCCCCAACTGAATTATCGCCTTTTAAAATACAACTTGGATATTTCCAGGTAATAGCAGAACCAGTTTCGACTTGTGTCCAAGAAATCTTCGAGTTCTTTCCTTTACACAAACCACGTTTTGTAACAAAATTATAAATTCCACCTTTTCCGTCTTTATCGCCAGGATACCAATTCTGAACTGTAGAATATTTTATTTCTGCATCATCTAATGCAACTAATTCGACATTTGCGGCATGTAACTGATTTTCATCTCGCATTGGAGCAGTACATCCTTCTAAATAACTTACATAACTTCCTTTATCAGCAACAATTAATGTTCTTTCGAATTGACCTGTGTTAGATGCGTTAATTCTAAAATATGTCGATAACTCCATTGGGCATCGTACACCTTCAGGTATGTAAGCAAATGAACCATCTGTAAAAACTGCAGAGTTAAGAGTTGCAAAAAAATGGTCAGTGACTGGAATGACTGAACCTAAGTATTTTTTAACTAATTCAGGATGATTTCGTATCGCTTCTGATATTGGACAAAAAATAATTCCCTGTTTTGTAAGCTCTTCTCTGAATGTAGTTGCAACAGAAACTGAATCAAATACGGCATCAACTGCTATGCCATTAAGTCTTTTTTGCTCTTCAAGTGGAATTCCTAATTTTTTATAAGTTTCTAAAAGTTTAGGATCTAGATCATTTAAATTTTTTGGTTTATCTTTCATGCTTTTAGGTGCTGAATAGTAATATAAATCTTGATAATCTATTTTAGGATATTTTGGTTTTTGCCAGTCTGGTTCTTTAAGTTGTTTAAATCTCTCGTATGCTTTTAATCTAAAATCAAGCATCCATTGAGGTTCTTTTTTGATATTGGATATAAATCTTATTACATTTTCATTTAATCCCTTAGGCGCTCTTGTATTTTCAATATCAGTTGTAAACCCATATTTATAATCTTTTAAATTATCAATTTCTTTTTGCCTATTATCCATTTAAAATTCTCTTATTTACTAGATCACTTAAGTTTTTTTGCTGGAAAAAATTATTTATATAATCTTCTAGCTCATCCCATAAATCATGAGTTATACATTTTGAAGACTTGCCATTACATCCGTTATCAGAATGTTTTTCACAACCAACTGTTTTTATTTTTTCATCCACAGCTATAAAAACGTCAGAGATTTTTATTTCTGAGGCTTGTTTTGATAAAACATAGCCACCCTTATTTCCTCTAACACTTTTAACAATTTTATTTTTTTTTAACTTTGAAAATAATTGCTCCAAGTAAACAAGGGATATGCCTTGCCTTAAAGAGATGTCTCTTAAAGATACTGGCTCATTTAAATTAAATTTAGCCAGATCTGCTAGAGCCATGACTGCATACCTACCTTTGCTTGATAATTTCATATTTTCCGCAATTCATGGGACTTATATATACCCGACTATTTTAGTCAAGATTAATTAATATTTAAAAACTTGCATTTTGTCACCCAATTTTGATAGAAAAAACTAAATTTTTATTGAGATTAATAATCAATGGCATCAGCAGATAATAAAGTTGTAGAAATATTTATTCCAGGTCCAGCTGGAAGACTAGAAGCTAAATATTTTAAAAGTAAAAAAAACACTTCACCAATTGCATTAGTTTTACATCCTCATCCTCAGTACGGTGGAACAATGAACAATAAAATTGTTGTCGATATATTTCAAACATTTGTAGATAATGATTTTTCAGTTTGTAGAGTGAATTTTAGAGGTGTTGGTAAAAGCGATGGTGAGTTCGATAATGGGCAAGGAGAACTTGCAGATGCAGCAGCTGCCTTAGATTGGTTAGAAAGAGAAAACTTTGATAACTCCCAATGTTGGATTTCAGGTTTTTCCTTTGGATCTTTGATAGCAATGCAATTACTAATGAGAAGACCTGAAATAAATAGGTTTGTTGTTGTCTCGCCTCAACCCAACGTTTATGATTTTTCTTTTTTATCACCATGTCCTACATCTGGTACAATGATTTATGGAAAAAAAGATGAATTAGTTCCAATTGAACATATAAATGATTTAAATAAAAGACTAAGCGAACAAAAAGGTATTAAAGTTGAATTCGAAGCTGTTCAGGACGCAAACCATTTTTTCTCTAAAAGTGATTTAGCTTTAATTAAATCTTTAAATAAATATATAAAAAAAGAGACTACCTTATATTAATTAAGGATTTTTAATAATAGTTCCACCAACCGTGGGTGTTTTACAATTAGTAGTAGATGGAAATGAAATAGGTAAACCTAAGTAAGATCTAATTGCAATGAAAGCAAATGCTTGTGATTCTACAAAGTCACCATCAATATTTAAATCATCAATTGAGATAACTTTATTTTTAATTTTATTTTTAAGTGAATTAATTAAGTATTTATTTTTCCTGCCACCACCACATACATAAATATTATTATTTCCAATTTTTTTTGATAGTAATTCAGACGTTATTTCAGTGATAGTAGTCGATCCATTATCTAAGGAAAGACCTTTTGCAAAAGAAATATCAAAATCATTTGTATCTAGAGATCTTTTAGAATTAATCTTACTGTAATAATAGTTTTCGATATATTGATCAAAAATAAATTTATCTTTTTTTCCTTTCTTTGCAAAATTTCCATCCTTATCAAAAGATTCGTTAGAATTTTTTCTCATCCACTTGTCAATTAAGCAATTTCCTGGCCCTATATCTCTACTTGCTATTTTAAAATTTTTATCAATTTCAGTAATGTTTGCAATTCCACCAATATTTAATATTGAGATTGGAATTTTTATTTTATTTTCTTCTAACAAGGATTTTACAAGTGAAAGATGGTATATTGGGGTTAAAGGTGCTCCCTCTCCTCCATTTTTGATATCATTTTGTCTGAAATCACAAACTACAGTTTTGTTAGTTTTTCCTGATAAATCATTACCTAAACCAATTTGCTTAGAAATTTTCTCGTCTGCATTATGATAAATTGTATGGCCATGAAAACCTATAAGATCATAATTAATTTGTTTAGATATTTTAGTTGCGATATCGACATGGAAGTCTGTTATTTCTCTCTCTAATACCTCAATATAAGAGGAATATTTTAGTAGATCTTGTAATTTTGAAATATTTTCTTTTATTCTATGAATTTTATTTGAAAGCTTTGATGGATAAGCATCAAATCTATTATATTTGATAATAATACTGTCTTTACCATTAGAACTTATAACTGAAGAATCTACACCATCACCAGATGTACCACTCATAAACCCAAGTGCTGATAAATTTTTTTCCATTCTTATTTTTTTTTATTAAAATATGTATATTGTAAGACTATAGACCTATGAATAATTTTTTAAAAGAATTTAAAGATAGAGGATACTATTATCAGTGTACCAATGAATTAGAATTATCAAATTTATTAAATAAAGAAAGTACCAATGCTTATATTGGATTTGATAGCACTGCTCCCAGTCTTCACGTTGGTAGTTTATTGCAAATAATGTGCTTAAGACTTTTGCAAAAACATGGACATAGACCAATTGTACTTTTAGGTGGAGGGACAACAAGAATAGGAGATCCATCTGGAAAAGAAGAAACTAGAAAAATACTATCCGAAAAACAGATAGAGAGTAATATTAATAACATAAAAAAAGTTTTTAAAATTTTTCTTAAAACCAATAATCCTAAATTAAAACCTATATTTGTTAATAATTATAAATGGTTAAGTAAACTTAACTATATAAATTTTTTAAGAGACATAGGTAGACATTTTACAATCAATAAAATGTTAACTTTTGACAGTGTAAAATTAAGATTAGAAAGAGAACAATCATTAAGTTACATGGAGTTTAATTATATGATTTTGCAAGCATATGATTTTTATGAACTTAATAAATCGAATAAATGTAATTTACAAATTGGAGGATCAGATCAATGGGGTAATATAGTAAATGGAGTTGAGCTAATTAAAAGAGAGTCTGGAAATCATGTATATGGTTTAACTACACCACTTATAACTTTAGCTTCAGGTACTAAAATGGGCAAAACTGAAAAAGGTGCAATATGGCTTAATAAAGATATGCTATCACCGTATGATTATTGGCAGTTTTGGAGAAATACTGATGATCGAGATGTATTCAAGTTTTTAAAAATGTTTACTGATTTATCTGTAGATGGAATAAATAATTTTAAAGATAAAAATATCAATGAATTAAAAATTTTACTTGCCAATAATGCAACAGAAATGCTTCATGGGAAAAAAGAAGCTGAAAAGGCTGCAAAACTTGCTAGAAATACCTTCAAAGAAAACTCCACTGGTGAAAACCTTCCAGGAATCAAAGTCAAAAACGATATTCTATCAAAAAATATTATAGAGCTTATTTCATTTGTAAATAAAGATATTTCAAAATCTGAAATAAGAAGATTGATTAAGTCAAACGCTATTAAAATAGATAATAAAAATATACAGGATGAAAAATATATTGTTGATCCTATCTTGTTCTCCGACAAAGGTTTTATAAAGTTATCTATAGGAAAGAAGAAACACTTTAAAATTACAGTTTAATTACCTTTAATAATTTCTAGAGTCCTAGTAATAAACCTTGGTGTTAAAGTTTTTATTGGATTAACTGAACTTTTTAAATCATTTGGTGGTCCCTTAATTTTAAAGCTTACACCAAACACACCTTCGCCAGTTTTACTACCAACTAAGATGTTACCGAGTAAAGGAATTTTGGATATTGTTTTATTAATCGTTGTTGCTGGTACTAAAGTTCCTCTTAAACTTGTTACTCTGTCTTTCTCAATATAACCCTCCATCATTATTGAAATAGCTGGTCCAAGTGCATAAAGCTCATCGATTTCTGTTAGATTATTTTTTGTCTTAAAATCCATTTCAAATTCATCAAATCGTATTCCTTCTCCTGTTAGAAGATCAGCTATTCCTTGCAAAGATGCGAGCGTAAGTATTTTTGCTAAAACTGGAACTTCCTTAACTTTAAAATTAGTAATTTTTAGATTTGATCTAGAAGTATTATCAATCTTCATAGAATTTAATTTTAATTCACCTTCGTCAAAACCTTTAATAAATTTATAATTATTTATAAATGGTTTTGGTCCATCAATGAATATATTTGTAATTTTTTCATTTTTGCTTGTTGTTCGATATGAATAAGAAAATTTCTTATTATTTTCTAATACTCCATCGGCCTTAGCTAAGAATAACTTATTTTCCTTTATATCAAATTCACCTATAAATTTCTCAAGGTATGTATCTTTTTCTAAATATATTTTATTTATATTCATTATTAGTGAAGTATTAATATTGTGAAATAATTTGGAAATTTTATTTTTTTTATTTCCTTTCAACAGTCTTTCAACAAATTGTTCTCCATCGATTTGGGTTCCAATAAAATTATACTTATTTGAATTTTTTTTAATTTTGAAGTTATTTAAAATTTTATTTGTATTTACAAAATTTACATCAACTTCCTCTATACTCTGCATCTTAAAATCAGGAGAAATATTTAAATTTTGAGCTAAAATATAATTCTGATTTTCATTAAAGCTAATTTTTTTTAAGTTAAAACTTTTTTTTGATTTATTTAATAAAATTTCTAATTTTGCAGGTATATTATTTTTTTTATAGTATTGAATGTCACTTAAGTTTAAAATATTTTTATCCAAATCCAGTAATGAGTAAAATTCAAAATTATTTTCATTTCCCTCGAATTTAATAAAAAAATTATCTTTTTTGTTATTTAATGAATATTTTCCATCTAATTGAAAATTAATTAAATCATTCGAGTATTTAAGCGAAAGCTTTGGATCCTTGATAGATATTTTATTTTCATAATTTTCTAAATATTTTTTTATAAGATTAGATTTAAAATTAATATCTAGGTTATCAAAATCTAAATCAGAGTTTACATTAAGTTTGTTTATATTAAATTTATCATCAATTGAAAAATTGATTAAAAAATTAGAATCTAT
Organism: uncultured Pelagibacteraceae bacterium; assembly: GCA_902555585.1. Taxonomy (GTDB): domain Bacteria; phylum Pseudomonadota; class Alphaproteobacteria; order Pelagibacterales; family Pelagibacteraceae; genus Pelagibacter. Next base: position 86,320 of record CACDSY010000001.1, read on the forward strand.
ACTGATAATTTGATCTTCTACTAAACTTTTTTGAACATTAAAATATTTTTTAAATTCTCTTGTATTAATATTATTATTTTTAGTATTTAAGAAGATTTCTACATCACTAATATTTGATCTATTTTTATCTAATTTTAAATTAAAGATATTATTATCTAACTTATTATTATAGTTTTGATTTAAAAATGAATAATTACTTTTCAAATCAAGCTTTAAAATTTCATTTCCAAAGATTAATTCAGTCTTAATGTTTTTTAAATACATAACATCTTGGATTTTTTTATTTAGTTCTAATTTATCAAAATCAATTTTTGAATTTATGAGGTAATTTTCTAATTTATTATTAATAATTTCAAATTCGAATTGATTATCAGTTTCCATATTTATACTTTCATCAGCTATTAAATTGGCATCTAATCCTAAAAAGTTTAAAAGAATCTTGGTATCTACAAGTGTTTTTTTATTACTAATATTTCCATTTATTTTGATATTTTTATTTTTTTTGCTTTTTAAAAATAATTTTAATTTATTTTCTTTATAATTATTTTTTGATTTTAAATTATTAGAGAATATGAAATTTGACGTTAAATCTGCATTAAATTGACTATTTTCATACTTAGAGTTAATTGTACCATCCTTGAGATAAATTAAATTTTTGTAGTTTTTGCCCAACTGTATTTCATCAAAATTTATAATTGAGTCAATTTTTATATTTTCTAATTTTTTAAATTTACTCAATCTAAATGAAAAAAAATTTTTACTCTTAATTGGAATATCTATATTGGATAAAAAATCCTGTTTTATATTTGCTAATTTAAATAATAAATCCGGATTTAATAATGCTTTAGAATTTTCAATGTCTCCTTTTATAGAATACAAGTCTGACTTTTCAACATTAATTTCAATACTTTCTGATGCAAAATTTAAATTTTGATATTTAAAGTTTAAATTTGAAATTTTTGTCAATTTATCTTTAGTATCAAAATTAAAATTAATTCCATCAATACTGTCATAGCCTAATAAATTAAATTTTGCTTCTTTAACAGAACCAGAAAGGCTATGTGAATATAGTTTTTGACTTATATTATCAAAATCAGCCTCTAATTTAAATTTAATCAATCCTTTTTTGATTTGGCTATAAAGTACATATCTAGATAGGTCAAAGTTTAAAGAGTTTAATATGGATGTAACTCTTTTTATAGAATTTTCTGAAGACTGTATCTTTATATTTTTAATTGAGTTTTCTTTTTTTATAAATTTTATAATATTTAAATTTATATCTGTATTTAAGATTTTTATTTCATTATTTTCAGCAATTAAAATTGAATCTTTAGTATTTATATTTAAAGAACCTTGAATGAGATTTAATTTAATAAACACATCATCAAGTTTAAGATTTAATCTAGAATTATATTCCTTAACTTTGGTATTTATAAAAGTATTAAAATTGTCTGTCTTCAATCCGTAAGTGCTTAAATAAATTAGAGAAAAAAATAATATTGTTAAAGTTATTGAAATTATAATTAAAATAGTTTTACGCATTTATTTTGTATAAAGAATTTTCTAGGAAGTCATCAATCTCACCATCTAAAACTTTATCAGGATTAGAGTTCTCATAATTTGTTCTATTATCTTTAACCATTCTATAAGGATGCAATACATATGATCTAATTTGATGCCCCCAGCCAATTTCAGATTTTAAATTTTCAATATTATCGCTCTCTTTTTTTCTTTTTTGGATTTCATGCTCATAGAGTCTAGCTTTCAGCATATTCATACATGTTTCTTTATTTTTGTGCTGAGATCTTTCATTTTGACATTGAACAACAATTTTACTTGGAATATGGGTAATTCTTACAGCACTATCTGTTGTATTTACATGCTGTCCACCTGCTCCACTTGATCTATAAGTATCTATTCTTAAATCTTTATCTAATATCTCTATATCTATATCTTCACTAATTACTGGATAAACCCAAACACTTGCGAAACTGGTATGTCTTCTAGCTCCTGAGTCAAAAGGTGAAATTCTTACTAAACGATGAATCCCAGATTCCGATTTTAAAAATCCATAAATATATTCTCCAGAGATTTTTATTACTGAAGATTTTATTCCTGCTTCGTCTCCTTTATGTTCGCTAATTAATTCAACTTTGTAATCCCGAACAGCAGCCCATTTCATATACATTCTTCTTAACATATCTGCCCAATCTTGACTTTCGGTACCACCTGCTCCTGCATGAAATTCTAAATAACTGTCTAAAATATCGTTTTCATTAGAAAGAAAACATTTAATTTCTAATTTTTTAAATTCTTCTTTTAGATTTGAAAATTTTTTTAAAGTTTCTTGAACTAGTTGTTTATCATTTTCTTCACTAGCTAATTGAAAAATATCATATAATTCATTAATTTCTTTCTCTGATTGCTTGTGGGAATCTAATAAATTATCGTAACCTTTTTTTTCCTTTAATATCTTTTCAGCTTGTTTTCTATCATTCCAAAATTTTGGATCTTCTACGAGGGTATTTAATTTATTTCTTTTTGTCTCTATATTTTGTGTTTCAAAGAAACTCCTTGATTCTTTGATTTATTTTTATTACCTCAGATTTAAATTTATCTATTTCCTGTTCCATTAATAAAATTTTAAAATATTTTTTTTATAATTATCAGATTTATATTTATCATTACTAATAAATGCCTGATTTTCAAATTTTTCTTTTTTATAAGACTCAATAATTGTTTTTTTTGAGCCAAAATCTGCTTTTTCTCCAGTTTCAGCGTCTATTACCATCATTTTAATTCCTTTTGAAATTTTAAAAGGTCTAGCCTCATAATTATTTACCGCTTTTTTTATAAAATCTTTGAATATTGGTAGTGCTGTTTTGGAGCCAGTCTCAAATTTTCCTAGTTTTTTTGGAGAGTCATATCCAACAAAAACCCCAACTACTAAGTTAGATGTAAATCCAATAAACCATGTATCAGTGTTATTATTAGTTGTTCCTGTTTTTCCAGCAATTTGTAAATTTAAATCCCGTAGTCGCTTTCCTGTTCCTCTTTGTATTACTCCCTCAAGTATTGATGTCATTTGATAAGCAGTTTGTGGGGAGAATATTTGTTTAAAGTTGCTTTTTACTATTGGAATATTATCACCTTCAAAAGAAATTTGATCACAATTTTCACAGTATCTTTTTTCATTATTAAAAATTGTATTTCCCTCACTATCTTGAATTCTATCAATTATGACTGGTGTAACCAACTTTCCACCATTTACAAATGAACAGTAAGCGCTTGTGATATTCAATAAAGTTGTCTCTGCAGATCCTAAAGATACTGATAGCAATTCTTCAGGATTGTCATAGATATTAAGTTTTTTAGAAAAGTTTATTATTTTGTCTATCCCAAGATCCTGTGAAATTCTTACAGTCATTAAGTTTCTAGACTTTTCGACGCCAGTTCTTAATGTAGATAAACCATAAAATTTTTTACCATAATTTTCAGGTTTCCACATTTTTAGACCTTCTCCTTGATCAAGAACGATTGGTGCATCTAAAATTAAAGAGGAAGGTGTATAATTATTTTCTAATGCTAAAGCATATATGAAAGGCTTAAAGGCTGATCCAGGTTGTCTTTTTGCTTGTGATACTCTATTAAATTCACTTTTTTTGAAACTGAATCCCCCTGACATTGCTAAAACTCTTCCGCTGTAAGGATCCATAACAACAATCCCACCATTAACATTTGGTAATTGTCTTAAACTAAAATTTCCGTCAGAAATTCTTTTTACATAAATGAGGTCGTTTATTTTAAAAATTTGATCAAAATTTTTTCTTGTCCAATTTATATCTTCGTAGCTTATAATACCATTCTCATTATTTGAGGTTTGAATTACAGTCTCAAATTTGTCTATTCTTTTTACAATTGCTATGTCCCAACCAATAGTTTTTTCTAAATTAAATTTATCTAAATTTTTATTCCAATCTTTATTCTTTCTGTTATCTAAAGATCCACGCCAACCATTTCTCTTATCATACTCTAATAATCCTATCCTTAATGACTCTGAGGCTAAATTTTGAAGTTCTAAATTTATAGGACTTTTTATATTAAATCCCTGTTTATGAATCTTTTCATAACCATAATCCTGAATTACTTTTTTTCTTATATCCTCTACAAAATATCTTGTATCTTCTATGAAAGTTCTTTTTCTCTTTTTTAAAATAATTTTTGAATTAATTAATTCATTATATTTTTTGTTAGAAATATAATTATTGTCATAAAGATTTTTGATTACTAAGTTTCTTCTATAAGTTGCTAATTCTTTATTTTTATAAGGGTTGTATTTACTAGGAGCTTTAGGTAGTGCAGCCAGCAAGGCAGATTCTGAATAATTTAATTCACCAATTGGTTTATCAAAATATCTAAGGCTAGCTGATGCAATACCATAAGAACCTTCACCTAAATAAATTTGATTTAGATAGAGTTCTAAAATTCTTTCTTTCGTTAAAGCTCTTTCAATTCTAAAAGCTAGAATGGCTTCTTTTATCTTTCTATCTAAACTTACTTCATTCGATAAGAGAAAATTTTTTGCCACCTGTTGCGTAATTGTAGAAGCTCCCTCTAGTCTATTTGATTTTATTAAATTAAAAATATTATTTTTTATTGCTCTTAAAACTCCTTTGGCATCAACACCTGGGTGCTTAAAAAAGTTCTTATCTTCTGAAGATAAAAATGAGTAAATAATTTTTTTTGGTATAGCATTAAAAGGAACAAATATTCTTTTTTCAGTAGAAAAATCACTAATTAATACACCATCACCTGAATATACTTTGCTGGAAACTGAAGGTTTATAACTTTTTAAATATTTATAATCTGGTAATTTATTTGAATAAGACCAAAGCACTGAAAAGATTGCTATGAAGCTTATTAAAGAGAATACAATAAAAGCAACTATTAGTTTTTTTATTAAATTACTCATTTTAGTTTAAATTATTGATTGAATTTGTTAAAGTTAAGGCACCGAATTTAAAAAATAAAACAATGAAAAATAATCAAAATTTATGTCAAAAAATTTATACATTGATGCATCGCATCCAAATCAAACAAGAGTTGTTCTTAAAAAAGATAATCATATTGAAGACTATGAATATGAAAGTATAAACAATACTTTAATTAAAAATAATATATATTTAGGAAAAGTAAGTAGAATAGAACCTTCACTTCAAGCAGCATTCGTTGATTTTGGAAGGGAGAGACATGGTTTTTTATCATTTAATGATATTCAGTCTGATTATTATCAACTACCACAAAGCGATTTAGAAAAAATAAAAGAGGAAGAAGAAAAGGTAAGAGAGGAACTTTCTAAAGAAAGTGAAAATAACGAAAATCAAATTTTAGAAGGAAACGAAGAAGTCAAATTAAATGATCCAGTTGAAAAATTAGAAGATGAGAATAAAGAAAAAATAAATAATGAAAAAAAATTTCCTTCTAAAAGATACAAAATTCAAGAAGTAATAAAACCTAATCAAGTTATATTGGTACAAGTATTAAAAGACGAAAGAGGTTTTAAAGGAGCAGCTCTAAGTACATTTATAAGTATTGCTGGAAAATATATTGTTTTAATGCCTAATACTGCAAAAGGTGGTGGAATATCCAGAAAAATTTTTAATCCTGGTGATAGAAAGAAAATTAGAAAGATATTAAATGAGATTGAAATTCCCAAAGAGATGGGCATCATAGTTAGAACTGCTGGCTCAAATAAAACTAAAAATGAAATAGATGGTGATCTTAAAAATTTAATTTCAATTTGGAACTCTATAAAAGAGAATGCATTAAATTCTGTTGCTCCTTCATTAATTCATCAAGAAAGTGATATAATTAAAAGAAGTATAAGAGATATGTACGACGACGAAACTCAGAACATTATAGTAGAAGGTAATGAGGGTTATCAAAAAGCAAAGAATTACATGAAACTTATGATGCCTAAACAATTAAAAAAAGTAAAAAAATTTAGAGAAAAAATTCCATTATTTTTTAAAGAGAATATTGAAAAAAAACTTTTTGAAATTTTTAAAACAGAGGTAAAACTTAGTTCTGGTGGCTATCTAGTTATAAACCCAACAGAGGCATTAGTTTCAATAGATATTAATTCAGGTAAGTCAATTAAACAAAAAAATGTTGAAAGCACTGCATTAGATACTAATCTTGAAGCAGCTGAAGAGATAGCTAGACAAATAAAAATTAGAGATTTATCTGGTTTAATTATAATTGATTTTATTGATATGCTTAGCTTTAATAATCGAAAACAAGTAGAAAGAAAATTAAAGGAAAGATGTAGAAATGATAGAGCAAGAATTCAAATTGGAAGAATTAGTAATTTTGGGTTACTTGAAATGTCTAGACAAAGACTAAGAGAAAGTAATATTAAATGGTCAATTAAATTAACAAATGAAACCTTAGCATTAAAAGTAATTAAATTAATTGAAATAAAAATATTTGAAACAAATGCTAAAATTGTAGATGTTTGTATTAATGAAAAAATTCTAAGTTTTATAGAAAGATATTTTTCTGAGGATTTAGATTATTTTAAAAAGAAAAATAAGGTTAAAATTAATCTTAGTCCTGATCAGAGCCTAGGTTTACAAGACTATAATATTGAGTTTAAATCAAAATCAGGCAAATCATTGGAAAAAGTTGATAAAGTCGAAAATTTGCAGAAAATTTCTGAGGAAAAATTAAATAAAAATATAGTTTTAACAAAAGAAAAAAAATCCAGTTATAAAAGAAAAAAATTTCAAAAAAGAAAAAATTTCAAAAAAAAATTAAATTAAACCTTTCTTAGTTGTGGAGGCTGATCCTTGGAGATTTGGCAGAATTCTCCCCGAAAGAAAAGATTTTCTTCCTGATAAAACTGCATATTTCATTGCCTCAGCCATTTGAAAGGGGTATTTCGCTTTAGCTATTGCTGTATTTATTAACACAGCATCGCAGCCCATCTCCATAGCTTCTACTGCATCAGAAGCTTGTCCAATTCCAGCATCAATAATTAAAGGAACCTTTGTTTGATTTCTTAAAATTTTTATATTTGTTTTATTTTGGATGCCAAGACCAGATCCAATTGGTGCTGCTAGTGGCATAATAGCTGAAGCTCCAGAATTTTCTAACCTCTTGCACATAAGTGGATCATCATTGCAATAAACCATCACTTTAAAGCCCTCTTTTGTTAAAACTTCTGTAGATTTAAGAGTTTCAATCATATCTGGAAATAAATTCTTTTTATCTCCTAAAACTTCTAATTTTACTATTTTCCAACCTCCAATTTCCCTCGCAAGTCTTAATGTTCTTAGGGCATCACTAGATGTAAAACATCCAGCTGTATTGGGTAGATACATAATTTTTTTAGGATCAATATAATCCATCAACAAAGGTTTTGATCTATCTGATATATTTACTCTCCTAACCGCAACTGTAACAATTTCAGCTCCTGAAATTTTAATTGCTTTTGCACATTCTTTCATATTCTTATATTTTCCTGTGCCAACTATAAGTCTGGATTGGAATTTCTTATTTGCAATTTTTAAAATATCAAATTTCATTATCCTCCACCTATAAAATGTACTATTTCTATTTTATCTTTATTTTTTAAAAAAGTTTTACTCAATTTTTTTTTATCAACTATCTCTTCATTTAATTCTATTGCTACTTTGTTAATTGGGGTTTTTAACTTTTCGATAAGATTTTTTAAAGAAAATTTTAAATTTACGGTCAAAAGCTTACCATTAACTATAATTTTTATTTTATTTTTTTTGTTCATATAATATAAAGTTTTAATGAGTAAATTATTAATTATTAATGGCCCTAATCTTAATCTATTAGGGGAAAGAGAACAAACTCAATATGGTAGCAAAGATTATAAATTCCTTGAAGAAATTTGTCTAAATAGAGCAAAAGAATTAAATATTAATATAGAAATAAAACAATCAAATATTGAAGGAGATATTGTAAATATTATTCAAGATGCTCGTAAAACGCATGATGGAATTATAATTAATGCTGCTGGATATAGTCATACATCAGTTGCTATTAGAGATGCTATAAGTATTTTTAAAAAACCCATTATTGAGCTTCATATATCAAACATTTATAAAAGAGAGGAATTTAGGCATAAATCCCTTATAAGCTCAGTTGTTACTGGTATTATTTGTGGACTGGGAATAAATGGCTATATTTTAGCCATAAACTCTATGCATGAAATCTTAAATAATGAAAATTAATAAAAGTATTATTAAAGAGTTAAATGATTATTTAGATGAATTTAATCTTACAGAAATAGAATACACTGAAAAAGATGTTAAGGTTAAAGTTTCAAAATCTAGAATATCAAAAAATATTGAAACTGTAATACCTGACAAAGAGAAGAATATAATAAAAAAAGAAGTTTCAATTAACGACTCCAAGAGAATTACTTCGCCTATAATTGGTACTGCTTATCTTGCTCCCGAGCCAGGAGGTAAGAAATTTATAGAGGTAGGTCAAAAAATTAAAAAGGGTGATACAGTTATGATTGTGGAAGCGATGAAAACTATGAATCATGTACCAAGCCCGCTTGATGGAGTTGTAAAAGAAGTTAGTGTTGAAGATGGACAACCAGTAGAGTTTGGTCAGACTATTGCGTTCCTAAATTAAATTAATGTTTAAAAAAATACTTATAGCTAATAGAGGCGAAATCGCAGTTCGTATAATTAGAGCATGTAAAGAATGGGGTATTTCAACTGTAGCTATTCATTCAGATGTGGATAGAGAGAGTATGCATGTGAGGTTAGCTGACGAAAGTATTTGTGTTGGTCCTCATCAACCTACATTTAGTTATTTAAATATTCCTGCAATTATGTCAGCTATTGAACTCACAGGTGTTGAAGCCGTTCATCCTGGATATGGTTTTTTATCAGAAAATTTTGAGTTTGCAAAAATATTGGAGGAAAATGATATAAAATTTATAGGTCCTTCGTCTAATTTAATAAAAATGATGGGAGATAAAATTGAAGCTAAAAAAGTTGCTAAAAATTATGGACTACCAGTAATAGAGGGTTCAGAAGGGGGTATTAAAGATATTAATGAAGCAAAAAAAATATGTGAAAAGATAGGGTTTCCAGTTCTAATAAAAGCATCTGGCGGTGGTGGTGGAAAAGGAATGAAAATCGTCAATAAGCTAGAAGAATTTGAGAATCTATTCCTAACTGCAAAACAGGAAGCAAAAAAATTTTTTAATAATGATGAAGTTTATATTGAAAAATTTTTTCAAAATCCAAGACATATAGAGGTACAAGTTTTATCAGGTAAAAATAGAACTGTTCATTTGCATGAAAGAGATTGTTCGGTTCAGAGAAGACACCAAAAACTTATTGAAGAAACTCCTAGTCCAGTTTTAGACGATAGTATTAGAAAAGAACTTTTTGAGAAGACTGTAAGTATGGTTAGTAAAATTGGGTATGAAGGAGCTGGAACAGTTGAATTTATCTACGAGGATGGAAAATTCTACTTTTTGGAGATGAATACAAGGGTGCAGGTTGAGCACCCAGTAACTGAAATGGTTACAGGAATTGACATAATAAAAGAGCAAATTTGGATAGCTTTCTCAGGAAATACTGCTTTAAAACAAAGCGATATAAACCCCAGAGGACATGCTATAGAATGTAGAATTAATGCTGAGGATCCAAGTAATAATTTCCAACCTTCACCAGGTAAAATAGGGATGTGTCACCAACCGTCTGGTTTTAGAACAAGAGTTGATGGATCTATATACCAAGGTTATAAAATTACACCATATTATGACAGCATGGTTTGTAAAGTGATAACTCATGGACGAAATAGAGAAGAAGCAATTCAGAGAATGTTAAGATCTCTTGATGAATTTGTTATTGACGGAATAACAACAACAATAGAACTACATAAGGTATTACTAAAAAACAAAAAATTTATTACATCTGACTTCAACGTAAGCTGGTTAGATAAAGAAAAAGTTATTTAACTATAACATTTTTTTAACCAAACATCATAAACTGGATGGTCAAAAGGTCTTATAGAAGGACTTGATGCAAATGTCCAATCATTAAAAACAAATACACTATCATTATTGTTCATTGTTATATCTTTTACCTGCATGTAAGCAGTGACTTCTGGGTCATCGTCAAATTCTGAAATATAACATTTCAAAACTTTTATATTTAGATTTTGAAAAGAAAATTCTTCTCCAACTTGAATTTTAATATTTGTATTTTTTGAACTTACCTTATCAAGAACGCTTAACTCTGCAGTTGTCTCACTTTTTGCCAAAGTTTCAGCATGAATATTGTTAATAATAAGAATAGTTAAAACTATTGCTAATAAAAAATTAACTTTTCCAGCTTTTATATTTTTTTTTAATAACATTGTTATATTTTTTTGGATGATAAGATTTTTCTGATCCTGTTTGGTTGGGTAAATGTTCTTTCTGCCAGTCATATTTTTTTAAGTCATGATTGTTCTCTATTTGATTATTTATATAATGCATCCATGAATACCACTCATTAGGTATTTTCGATGCCTCAACTTCGCCATTATAAATTACCCATCTTCTTCCTGATTTACTCTCATAATATTTATTTCCATTTTTATCTTTCCCAACTAATTTTCCTAAAAATAATATTTGTAGTCTAGTTCCTAACGTCTGTTGATTCCACCAGGTAAAAATTTGCTTAAATAATGTCAACATAAAAGTTTATTTTTTTTTCAATTTAAAATTGTAAAAATTAAATTAGACTAAAATTTTAAATTTCTATATACTTTATATCTTTACGATTCAATTTTATAAATAAATAAGGAAATTAAATGGCAAAATATTTAGTAGAAACTTACTATACTTGTAGTTTCAAAGTAAGTCATTATTTAAACGATATTGATGAGAAAAATATACAAAATATAGAGAAAAGGGATGACGGAAAATTTGAAATATTAGATGTAAAACTAGATAACAGAAAAACTAAAAATTTAGAAAAAATTGAAAAAAACAAAATAAACGTTGTTGAAAAAGGCCTTCCCCAGCCTGAGGAAAAAAATAATCTTAAGATTAACCAAGAAATGTTAAATAAAAATATTAAAGATACTAATGGTAGAAGATTTAGTATGCCAGACAGAAGAAAAGGATATATCCAAAAAGCATCAATTGGAAATCACAAAGTTTATCTACACACGGGTGAATATGAAGATGGCAAAATAGGAGAAATATTTATAGATACAAGTAAAGAAGGTGAGCTAGTAAAAGCCACAATGAATAACTTTGCTATAGCTGTTTCACTTGGATTGCAATATGGAGTTCCTTTAGATGAATTTGTAAATGCCTTTGTTGATACAAAATTTGAACCGTCAGGTAAAGTGTTTGGAAATGACAGAATATTAAGTGCAACATCAATTCTTGACTATATATTTCGAGAATTAGCAATATCATATCTAAATAGAGAGGATCTTGCCCATACTCCTTCCATAGGAGGGTCTGAAAACCTAGAGGAAGCTGTAACAAATGAAAATAGCGAGGATAAAACTCAATTCTTAAAACTAGTAAAAGACATTACAAGTAAAGGTTTTGTTAGAAGTAATTACAAAAAGAAATTAGTAGATCTGTCAGATATAAAAATTAATCTTAAAGGAAAGAAATAATTATTTTATCTTTCTGATATTTAAATTTAACTCTTTTAGTTGATCATCTGAAATTTCAGATGGAGCATTCATCATCAAATCTTGTGCATTTTGGTTCATTGGGAACATGGTAACTTCTCTTATGTTTTTTTCATTAGCCAAAAGCATTACAATTCTATCAATTCCTGGAGCTATTCCTCCATGAGGCGGTGCTCCATAACTTAAGGCATTTATCATTCCACTAAATTTTTTATTTACATCATTTTTTGAATAGCCAGCAATTTCAAATAATTTATACATTAATTCTGGAATATGATTTCTTATAGCCCCTGATGATAACTCAATACCATTACAAACAATATCATATTGATAAGCTTTTATATTTAAAGGATTAGAAAGGTCTAATTTATTTACTTCTCCTTGTGGCATTGAAAACGGATTATGACTAAATTTGATTTTTTTTGTCGCTTCATCAATCTCGTACATTGGATAATCAACAATCCAACAAAATGAAAATATTTCATTATCAACTAAATCTAAATCCTCCGCTATTTTGTTTCTTGCAAGACTTAATATTTTTTCTACATCATATTTCTTGCCACAAGAAAGAAATACGGTATCACCTATATTAGCATTTGTTAGTTTCATGATTTCTAATAATGCATTCTCTGAAAAAAATTTTCCAATTGGTCCTTTAGCATTAATTTTATCATCTTTTTCTAATGTAAAATAAGCTAGACCAGAGGAACCTTGCTCTTTTGCCCATTTATCAATACCGTCAAAGAAACTTCTGGGTTTATTATTTGTATTTTTGGTTACTAGCGCTCTAACTATTGAGCCAGCTTTAACTAATTTTTTAAAAATATCAAATTTAACATCTTCTCTTTCAAAAATAATTGTTAAATCTGAAATTTCTAAAGGATTTCTCAAATCTGGTTTATCAGACCCATATTTAAGCATTGAATCTTCATAGGTAATTCTTGGAAACTTTTCATGAAGAATTTTTTTATTACTAAATGTTTTAAACAATTTTAGAAATAAAGTTTCAATTACTCCAAAGACATCTTCTTGTTCAACAAAAGACATTTCAACATCTAATTGATAAAATTCTCCAGGACTTCTATCTGCTCTGGCGTCCTCGTCTCTGAAACAAGGCGCTATTTGAAAATATTTGTCGAACCCAGAGACCATTATTAGTTGCTTAAATTGTTGAGGAGCTTGTGGTAAAGCATAAAATTTTCCAGGATTTAATCTACTAGGTACAAGAAAATCTCTTGCTCCTTCTGGGCTAGATGAGGTTAAAATAGGAGTTTGAAATTCTAAAAAACCAAGTTTTTGCATCTCATTTCTAATAAATGAGATTACTTTTGATCTTAAGATAATGTTTTGATGTATTTTTTTTCTTCTTAAATCTAAAAATCTATACTTAAGTCTTATTTCCTCAGCATATTCTTGATCTGAAAAAACAGGCATTGGTAATTCTTTAGTTTCCCCAAGAATATCAATATTATTAATTTTAACTTCTATTTCGCCAGTAGAAATATTTTTATTTATTGTTTCATTTGATCTATCAATGACCATTCCCGTAATTTTAATTACTGTTTCCAAAGAAAGTTTTTCGAGTTTCTTAAAAAATTCATTACTTTTGTCTATAACGCACTGAGTAATTCCAAAATTATCTCTTAAGTCTATAAATAAAAGATTTCCATGATCTCTTTTTTTGTTAATCCATCCAGATAAAGAAATTTCCTTTTCTTTATCTAACTTGGTTAATTCCCCACAGGTATGACTTCTATATTTATTCAATTTACAAAATCTCTTTTATGGTTTTTAAATTAATTGGTTTTTTTTTTTTTAAACTTAATTCGTCAATCTTATATATAAATTCGTCAATTTTTCTATAAGATCTGTCAATTCTACTAATTATGAAATTTATTATTTTTTTTTCAATTTTAATCTGGCGATCAGAAAAATTCTTTAAAATTATAGCAAAAAGTAATTCATCATCTGGATTTTCAATTACAGCGTAAAGACAATTTTTTGATCTTGAGGTTAGATCGGGCAGTCTGTATTTAATTTGATTTATTGGTTTTAATGAATTTATCAACAAATACTTACTATCTTGATCTATTAAATTAAAAATTGAATAAAGTATTTCTTCATTGTTACACTCTTCAAAATCATCAATAATTATACTTTCATGTAATTTTATGTTTTTAAAAATTGAATTATCAATCTCATTTCCCTTAATTAAAAATGCTTTAGATTTTAATTTAAAAATGTTTGCTAGATGACTTTTTCCAGAGAATTTTTCACCTGATATGTTTAATATTTTTTTATCCCAGTCAGGCCATTTAAAAATCAAATTAAATGCGTTAGAATTACTTTTTGATAAATAAAAATCATGTTCATTAAAATTAGTTTTATAATCAAAGTCTAGAAGTAATTGATTTAATTCACTCATTTAATTTTCCAAGTGCTTGAGGATGTGTCAATACTAATATCGTAAGATAAAATATCTTTTAAAAATCTTTTTGGGCTAGTGCTGTAATAAACTTTATATATAATCATTTTACTATCAAACTTTTCAATATTATAGCTATATACAAAATCTAAATTACCCAAAGCATTTTCTAATTTTAATGATTTTTCTGTGTTGTTTGACTCTAATGACAATCGGATTGGAACAGATGTAGATGGACTCATTTTATTTATAGATTTCCAATTATCTTCATATTCGTTTTTGATATTAAGTATCATTGAATTTAAGTCTGTTTGATTATCTATATCTTTATCTTTAAAATTTTTACTTAATATTTCAAACTTATCATCAAAATTAATTTTTGAATAAAATTTAATATTATTTTTACTTTTGAAAATAATCATAATTATAAAATTTTCAGAATAATATTTATCCAATATTTTTTTGAAATTATAGTTTTCAATATCGTCTAAATTATTTTTTATACTTAAATAATCCTCTGCATCCTCATTTGGTATAATATAAGAAATTTGAAAATAATTTTTTTCAATACTTTCCCAATTTTCTGCAAAAATATTTTCATTTAAATAGTTAAAATTATTTGTTTCTAAATCAATCATAACTGGTATAAAAAAAACCTTAATTTTTTTTGGTAATGAAATAGTTATATTTTTTGAGTCTAAGAATTTAATTAATTTTTTTTTATTAAATTCTACCTCAATAATACTTTTATATTTTTGGTTTATGAATTTTTCATCCAATATTGAAAAGTTTTCGACTAATTTTTTTATATCATTTATTTTTGTATTTTTAATTTTATCAAGATCTTTTCTCTCAAGTATCATTTGAGAGATATCTTCAAATGCTTTTTTAAAGCCTCTATCCATAACTTTAAGTTTATTAAAACTAAGATTATATTTTTCCTCAACTTCAATTTTTGAAACAACAAAAGTTTTAGCAAGCACTTCTTTTGTGGAAAACTCTATAAAATTAAAGGTTAAAAATATGAAAAATATATATAAACAATTTAATATATTTTTTTTAAAAAAATACATAACTTTGTTATATGGCATCAAATAAATTAACATACAGTAAGAGTGGAGTTAATATTCCAAAAGCAGATAGTTTTGTTAAGTTCATAAGTTCACTAGCAAGAAAATCAAGTAAAAGTGGTGATTTTAAGAATATAGGAGGCTTTGGAGCAATCTCTAAAATACCTAGACAACTAAAAGACCCTCATATTGTTACTAGCACTGATGGAGTTGGAACAAAAATTGAGATTGCAAATGATCTAAATAAATTTGATACAATTGGGATAGATCTTGTTGCGATGTGTGTAAATGATTTGGTCGTTCAAGGAGCGAAGCCTTATTTATTCTTAGACTACATTTCTATTAGCAAAATAAATTTGAAAAAATTAAAACATTTAGTTAGAGGAATTGTTAAGGGATGTGACATCGCTGGTTGCAAATTAGTTGGTGGCGAAACTGCTGAAATGCCAGGAACGTATAGTAAAGGGAAATTTGATATAGCAGGTTTTGCTGTTGGTCTTGTTGAAAAGAAAAAAATACTTAATAAAAAAATTAGAAATAATGATCTTATTTTAGCTGTACCTTCTAATGGACTTCACTCTAATGGTTATTCCTTAGTGAGATATCTCTTAAAAAAGAAAAAAATAAATTTAAGAACAAGCAAATTTCTCAAAGACGAATTAATTAGACCAACTAAAATTTATGTAAAAGAATTATCTCTTATTAATGAAAAAAATTTAATAAATGGATGTGCAAACATAACTGGTGGAGGTCTAGTGGATAATATTCAAAGAATAATACCAAAAAATTTATGCGCTGAAATAGATCTAAATAGAATCAAAACATTAAAAATTTTTAGATGGTTATATAATATGGGTGTAAGTGAGAAAGAAATGTTAAAGACCTTTAATTGTGGTGTAGGTTTTTGTTTAGTGACAAATTCTAGAAATTTAAATTCATTAAGTAAATATTTTGGAAAAAAATTTAAACCCTATATAATTGGAAAAATAGTTAAAAATTCAAAAAAAGTAAAATTTAGTGGAAAAATATCCTGGTAAAAAAAATACTGCTGTCTTTATTAGTGGTAGAGGTAGTAACTTAAAATCTTTAATAAAACACTCAAAAAAAAAGAATTCTTTAATTAAAATTATATTAGTTATTTCAAACAATCCAGACGCAGAGGGACTAAAATATGCATCTAGATCCAAAATCAAAATTTATGGAAATAAAAATAAATCAAATTTTGAAAATAAATCACTTAAGTTATTAGAGAAATATAATATAGATCTAATTTGTTTGGCTGGATTTATGAAAATCTTGTCAGGTAATTTTATAAAAAAATTTTCTAAACCAATATTAAATATTCATCCATCACTTTTACCAAAGTATAAAGGATTAAATACACATAGGAGAGCAATTAAAAATAAGGATCGATTTGCTGGAGCATCAATTCATAAAGTAACAGAAAAATTAGATTCAGGTAAAGTTATTTTACAAAAGAAGGTGAAAATCCTTAAATCAGATAATGTGAGAAGTTTAGAAAAAAAAGTACTTAAAATTGAACATGAAATTTATCCAAAAGCTATTGATAAGTTTTTAACTAATCTTTAAAAAAAAAATCTAACTCGATCTTAGCATTTTCAACACTATCTGATCCATGAACAGAATTTTTATCAATTGAAATACCATATTTTTTTCGAAGCGTTCCCTCCTCTGCATCTTTAGGATTAGTTGCTCCCATCAATTTTCTATTTTCTAGAACAGCATTGTCTTTTTGAAGTTTCATTACAACAATTGGTCCAGAAGATAAGTAAGCACACAAATCATTATAAAATGGTTTAGACTCATGAACTTTATAAAACTTTTCAGCTTCTTCTTTAGAAATATGAATTTTTTTTTCCTTTAAAATTTTAAATCCATTGTTTTTAAATTCGTTTTTAATCTGATCTTGCAAATTTCTTTCAACAGCATCCGGCTTAATTATTGATAATGTTTGTTCAACATTACTCATAATTGTCCTCTATGAATTTGTTTAATAATCTAACACCATACCCAGTTGCGCCTCCAGAATTCAGTGCTCCAGCATATTTAGAAAAAGCCATTCCAGCAATATCTAAATGCGCCCAAGGTGTTTTATTAATTATAAATCTTTGTAAAAATTGAGCTGCAGTTGTTGATCCGGCTCCTCCAACATAATTAATATTTTGCATATCAGCATTATTTGAATTCATTAATTTGTTATAATTCTCATGAAGTGGCATTTCCCATACTTTTTCTTCTACATGCTCTCCAGCATCAAAAAGTTGTTTAGACAATTTTTTATTATTTGACCAAAGCCCAGCATATTCGGATCCAAGCGCAACAATTATTGCTCCAGTTAATGTTGCTAAGTCAATAATAAGACTTGGCTTAAATTTCTCTTCGGTATATGTAAGTGCATCTGCTAAAACTAGTCTTCCCTCAGCATCTGTATTTAAAACTTCGATTGTTTGTCCGCTGTAAGATTTTACAATATCTCCAGGTCTTTGTGCATTGGCTCCTGGCATATTTTCAACTAATCCAACGACTCCAACTGCATTAATTTTAGATTTTCTTAAAGCTAAAGTTTTCATAAGACCAACTACAGTTGCTGAACCCGCCATATCATATGTCATGTCTTCCATAAATTTTGCAGGTTTGAGTGAAATTCCACCAGTATCAAAACAAACACCTTTTCCAACGAAGGCTAAAGGTTTTGATTTGTTTTTATTTCCATTCCACTCAATTGTTACCATATAAGAACCTCTGATACTTCCTTGTCCGACACCTAACAATGCATTAAAGCCTAATTTTTTTAATCTCTTTTGGTCATAAACTGTTACTTTTAATCCAAACTTTCTTAATTTTACAATTCTCTTTGCGTATTCATCTGGGTGCAAAATATTACCAGGTTCAGAAACTAAATCTCTAGTAAGAAAAACCCCTTCCAAAAGAGCATTTAATTTATTTCTTAATAAATTTTTTTGTTTAGTGTTATTGCCAACAACACTTAAATTTATATTAACATTTTTTTTCTTATCTGTTTTATAAATATTAAAATTGTATGACTTAAGTTGTGCTCCATGAAGAAACTTTTCTAATTGTACATTAGTAATAGAATTATTCTCTACATTTATAAATGAATTCTCTTTTTTATTTTCCTTTAAAAAAACAAATAATTTAGAACCAAGTTTTTCAAAATCTAAGGAAACTTTTGAATTAGTGCAATTTACGAATACATAGCTTTTGTTGTTGTAATCTTTCGCAAGAAAACTTCCTTCAGAAAAAAGTTTATTATTGAAAACTGATTTTGCTATTTGTTTAATCTCTTTACTTTTTATAAGTTTTTGAGTTAAGAGAATAATCTCGTTATCCTTCGCGATTTTTGGGACTTTGTTTGCAAAATTTAAATTTAGCTTCATTTTTTTGAAATATTTAATAGATATTGTTGTATATTTATTAAAACAAAAATTTCAATGAATAAATTAATATTTCGTAAATTTTCCCTTGATATACTTAATTTCTTCCTAATAGCATCTTTCAGCATTACATTCATCGTTTGGATAATTCAAGCAGTTAACCTTTTAGACCTAGTGTCTGATGATGGGCATAGTTTAAACGTTTATTTTTACTATGTTTCATTAAATTTGCCAAAGATATTTAGTAAAATTATAATTTTTGTATTTTTCATATCAATTTTTTATGTGATTAATAAATACAACAATTCTAATGAGTTACTAGTTTTCTGGAATAATGGAATACAAAAAATCAAGTTCATAAATTTTATATTAATATTTTCATTGTTATTTTTAATTTTACAGTTAGCTTTAAATTTATTTATTGTTCCAAAATCTCAAAACTTAGGAAGACTTTACATAAAAGAGTCTAATATAGACTTTTTGCCTAAATTAATTTCAGAAAAAAAATTTATAAATGTTATGAAGAATCTTACGATTTTTGTAGAGGAATATAAAAAAGATGGAAAACTCAAAAAAATTTATATTAATGAAAAAATAAATTTAGAAAAGTCTAAAATTATAGTTGCCGAAAGTGGAAAAATCATAAAAAAAAAAAATAAATATATTTTAAAATTATTTAACGGAGGGATAACAAATATAAATCAAGACAACGCTTACACATTAAATTTTTCTGAAACTGATTATGATCTATCAGAGTTTTCAACTAAAACAATTACAAGAACTAAAGTTCAAGAACTAGACTCAATACAAATGTTTGGTTGCTTGAAAGATATTTTTCAATCGAAAGATTTAAATAAAAATCAAATTATCAGTAAATCTGAATATAAATCATGTAATGGTAGGACTGTTAAATCCTTAGGCGAGGAGTTATACAAAAGATCTGTGCTACCATTTTATACACTTGTAATTTCTCTTATAGCTGCAAGTTTGGTCATCGAACCAAGATCAAAATATTTTATGAGGTTTCACAAACTAAACCTTTTTTTAATAGGAATTTCTGTAATAACTTTATCACAGTTAAGTTTAAAATTTTTTTTAAATAATATAAATATTCTATATCTAATATTATTTTTACCAATAATTTTAGTAATAATTTATTATATTTTACTCCTTATATTTACAAAATTTAAATTGAATTATTTATGATATTAAAACTTTATGAAAACTATTTATCGAAACTTTTCTTAAAAAATATTTTAATAATTCTTTTAGTATTTATTTTCTTAAGTTTTTTTTTAAATATTTTTGAAGAAATTAAATATTTTGAAAATAAAGAAAATGAACTTTACTATCCAATAATTTTAACATTATTAAATATTCCTTCGATTATTTTCGAGATCCTTCCTTTTATATTTTTATTAGGTGTAATGTTTTTTTTTATTAATCTTTACGAAAATGAAGAAATTGGTTTACTACGAAATAATGGTGTAAATAATTTGAAAATTACTTTTATAATTTCAATGGTTTCATTGATAGTTGGAATAGTGATAATTATTGTTTACTATTCGTTTTCCGCAAATCTAAAAAGTTTATACTTGAGTATGAAGTATAAATACGCCAATGATGGCGGTCATTTAGCAGTTGTAAACGATGGTGGTTTATGGATTAAGGAAAGAAATAAAAGTGGTACAAAAATTTTTATTATAAACGCTAAAACCTATAAATTTAACTATTTAGAAAACGTGGAAATAATTGAGTTGGATAATAATTATAATTTAACAAATACTATTGTTGCAGATAAAGCAAATATAATTAAAAAAAAGTGGATACTTGCTGATGTAAAAATTTACTCGAAAGAAAAAAAAAGTGAAACACTAGAAAATTATTATTATACTTCGTCGTTTAATGGAAAAATAATATCTAATTTATTTTCAAATTTGGATTCATTAAATATTTTGCAACTGATTAAACTAAAAAAAAATTATGAGGCTATTGGATATTCAGCAACAGAGGTTAAACTTCAACTTAATAAAATATATAGTATACCATTTTATCTTACACTAACTACGATAATAGGGGCCTTACTAATGTTTAAACTTAATTTTATTAAATCAAAATTCTTCTTAATCGTGATAGGAGTATTAGTTTCAGTAATTTTTTACTATATTAATTATTTTTCAATTTTATTTGGAAAAAATGAAACATTACCAGTAGAAGCTTCAATATGGTTACCTCAAATTCTATTTTTTTTAATATGCTCTTTAGGTCTAACGAAAATCAATGAAAAATAAAATTCTTATAAATATTATAACATTTGCTCTGATATTTTTAAGTTCAAATTTGAAAGCAGAAACTATTTTCTTCGATTCAAAGAATATAAAAATTGAAGAAAATGGTAATATGATTTATGCAACAAAAGGACAAGCAAAAATACCATCAAGTAATTTAATTATAGAAGGTGATAAATTTATTTATAATAAAATAAATTCTGAACTGATAGTTTTAGATGATGTGAAATATTTTGATGATGAAAGTAATATATACATTGAAAGTGATAAAATAATCTATAACGAAATAAACAATACGTTATTCTCAAAAAGTGACACATATATTAAAAGTGCAGAAGATTTTGAGATTAATTCTAGTGATGTTTTGTATGATAGAAATTTGAATAGAATATTAAGCAATGAACTTACAAGCATTAACGATAAAAATTTAAATAGTTTTAAATTTAAAAGAGGTTTAATTTTTGAAGTTGTTCCTGAAATTATTTTTTCTAATGATGTTATTGTAACTGATAAAAATCTAAATAAATATTTTTTTAAGGAGTCAAAAATTAAATTAAGAAGTAACGAGATTCTTGGTAAGGAAGTTGTAGTAGAGTTTGAAGATTCGTTTTTTGGTAACATTGAAAATGACCCAATATTAAAAGGGAAAAGTTTAACTTCTGATAATGATAGTACTAAGATTTATAAAACAGCCTTTAGTACATGTAATAAAGAAAATAAAAATTGTAGAGGTTGGGAGTTACAAAGTAAATTATTTACACATAATAAGGTTAAAAAGTTATTTGAGTATGAAAAATCTTGGCTAAAAGTTTTTGACAAAAAAGTTTTTTATATGCCATATTTTAATCATCCAGACCCCTCTGTTAAAAGAAAATCTGGTTTTCTTAATCCTTTTTATAAGGGGTCCGATAATTTGGGATCCTCAATAACAATTCCATATTTTTTCAACCTTTCAGCTTCAAAAGATCTTACATTTAAACCAAGAATTTATGTTGATAATGATGTCATAATTCATACTGAGTACAGAGAAGCTTTTAAAAATTCTGATTTAAAAACAGATTTCAGTCTAAATAGAAATGACAACAATACAAGTTCACATTTTTTTGCAAATTTAAATGGTAGGTTTGATGATAGGACAAATTATGAACTTAAAATCCAAAACGTTACAAATGATAATTATTTAAAAATACATGATATTAAAAGTTATACACCAATTATAGATAGCGATAGTTTATTAACTTCACATTTCAGAATTAATAAAGAATTTGACGAAAATACAAATATTACTAGCACTGTGAGACTTTATGAAGATTTGTCAAAAGAAGACAGTGATAAGTATCAGTATATATTTCCAGATTTCAATTTTAAAAAAAATATAGTTTTAAATGAAAACTACAATGGTCAATTCAATTTCTTATCTTCAGGTTTTCAAAAAGTTTATGATACTAATATTCACGAAACTCAGATTAACAATGACTTTAATTTTGAATCCTATGATTTTTTTTCATTAAATGGATTGGTTACTGATTATAGCTTTTTATTAAAAAATTTTAATACTTATTCAAAAAACTCAACGGTATACGAAAGTAAAAATGACCATGAAATTTTTGGAACATTTTTACTTAAAACAGAATTTCCATTAAAAAAAGAACTTAAAGAAGGGAACAATTTTTTAAAACCAGTTGCTCAGTTAAGGTTTAGCCCAACTAACGGAAAAAATATCTCATCGACAGGATCAAAAATGGATTATAGCAGTATTTTTTCACCAAACAGGATAGGAAGAAGTGATATGGTTGAGAAAGGTAAATCAATAACGTTAGGTTTAGAATTCGAAAAACAAAATCTTAAAAATGAAAAAATGCTTGGTTTTAATATAGGAAATATATTTAAGGATAAGAAAAATGAAGCTTTACCAAATAAGTCAAAACTTAATCAAACAAGATCTGATATTGTAGGAGATTTATTTTATAAGTTAGATGATAAATTAGAGCTAAATTACAACTTTTCGTATGATAGAGATTTAGATTTCTCAAATTATGATGCAATAAGTGCTAAATTTGGAGTCAATAAAGTAATAACAACTTTTGATTATATTACTGAAAATAATGAACTTGGAAGTTCAGAAATATTAAAAAATAATACTCAAATAGAATTAACTAATGAACATTCACTTAAATTTGATACGACAAAAGACCTAAAAGACGATTTCACTCAATTTTATAAACTTGCTTATAAATATGAAACAGATTGTTTGTCTGCTTTATTTGAATATGAAAAAAAATTTTTTAGAGATGGTAGCTTAGTTCCAGACGAAAGTTTATTTTTCTTGATACGATTTATACCTTTTGCAGACATTAGGGGATCGGCAAATACGATTTTTGATTAATAATGAGTAAAATTAAAATTACATTTTTTTTCCTTTTTTTTTTTACATTTAGTCAGTTCTTACAAGGAGATACAATAAATATTAGGGTTAAAATAAATGATGAAATAATTACTAATATAGATATTGAAAATGAAAAAAAATATCTTTTTTTTTTAAATCCAAAGTTAATTGATCTTGAAAGATCAAAGGTAGAAGAATTAGCAAAAAACTCCTTAATAACCGATATTATAAAAAAAATCGAATTAAGAAAATTTTTTGATTTTACTAAAAATAGTCAATTGGTGAACAGAATAGAAAAACAGTTAATCAAGAGGAGAAATATTAGTAATGTGGAAGACTTTAAAAAAATTTTGAAAGAAAAAAACTTAAATTATTTTATAGTTAAAGAAAAATTGTTAATTGAGTCTTTATGGAATAAGTTAATTTATGATAAATACAAAGATAATATAGTAATCAATAAAAAAGAATTGAGACAGAATATCATTGATGAATTTAATA
Organism: uncultured Pelagibacteraceae bacterium; assembly: GCA_902555585.1. Lineage (GTDB taxonomy): Bacteria > Pseudomonadota > Alphaproteobacteria > Pelagibacterales > Pelagibacteraceae > Pelagibacter. The sequence continues at coordinate 110,106 of CACDSY010000001.1, forward strand.
ATAATAATAAAAAATTTGCCTATAACTTATCGGAAATAGTTTTTTCAAAAAGTGCAGGGGAATCCTTTGATGAAAAATTATTGAAAATTGATAAAAGTATAGAAAAAGTTGGTTTTGAAAATACCGCAAATATTTTTAGTATTTCGAGTACATCAAAAAACGGTGGCTTAATTGGATGGATTAACGAAATACAAATCTCAAAACAAATTAATGAAAAAATAAGAAAATTAGAAGTAAACCAAATTACTGATCCTATAAAAATTCAGAATGGATATATTCTAATAAAAATAAATAATAAAAAGAAAATTGAACAAGAGATTAATATTGATAATGAGTTGGATAAACTAATTAATAAAGAAATGAACAGCCAATTAAGTAATTTTTCAACAATTTTTTATAAAAAATTAAAAAAAAATATAGAAATAAATGAATTTTAAAAAAATTTTAATTATATTAGGAGAACCAAACTCAACATTTTCTGAAATTTTATTGAAATATTTTAATTCAAAAAATTTTAAAAATATAAATAGTAAAATAATTTTAATTGGAAGTTTTGATTTATTAAATGAACAAATAAAATTACTTAAATATAAAAATAAACTGAATAAAATCTTAGATATAAATCATGCCTTAAGAAAAAAAATTAATATAATAAATGTTAATTACAAATTTAATAAAGCATTTTCAAATATTTCAGATAAATCAAATAAATACATAGAAGATAGTTTTAGCTTAGGTTTAAAAATTATAAAAAAAAATAAATCAATAGTTTTAATAAATGGACCAGTATCAAAAAAAAATTTTTTAAAAAAAAAATTTCCTGGAATTACAGAATATGTTGCAAAAAAAACAAATTCTAAACATCCAGTAATGTTAATTTACAATAAGAAACTTGCTGTCTCTCCTTTATCTACTCATATACCAATAAATAAAGTTTCAAATTTTGTTAAAAAGACGAGAATTATAAATAACGTAATTAAGATAAATAATTTTTACAAATCAAAAATAGGAAAAAAACCAAAAATAGCAATACTGGGTTTAAATCCTCATTGCGAGAGTATTAACAAGATTAGTGAGGAAAAAAAACAAATCATACCTGCTGTAAAATATTTGTTTAAGAATAAAATCAATATTTGTGGACCGATAGCAGCTGACACTTTTTTTTTAGATAAAAATATTAGAAAGTTTGATGTAGTAATTGGCATGTATCATGATCAAGTGCTAACTCCAGTAAAAACTTTATTTAAATTTAATGCAATTAATATTACAATTGGTTTGCCTTTTTTAAAAATAACACCTGACCATGGTCCAAATTTTGAGATGATTGGAAAAAATAAATCTGATCCCTCATCAATTTTTTATGCTTTAGATTTTATCAACAAAATTAAATGACTTTTGTTGCAAAGAAAAGCTTAGGGCAAAATTTTCTCAATGATAATAAAGTAATTAAAATTATTGCTGAACTTGGAAATATTGATCGTAATGATTTTATTTTAGAAGTTGGGGCTGGAACTGGAAATCTCACAGAAAAAATTTTAGAACAATCACCAAAAAAAATTTTTGTAATAGAGAAAGATCAAAGATTAGCTTCATATTTAAACGATAAATTTGAAGACAAAATAAAAATATTCAATGAGGACATGATGAAATTTGAGTACGAAAAATATTTTAAAGATAAACTAATTATATTTGGAAACCTTCCATATAATATTTCAACGCAAATACTAGCTAAATGGATAAGAATTAAAAATTTAAACAGTTTCTGCAAAAAATTCATACTCATGTTTCAGAAGGAAGTTGCCGAAAGGATAATAGCAGAGACTAATACTAAAAATTATGGAAGACTATCAATATTATCTAACTGGAAAATGAAAATTAATAAGATTATGGACATAGAACCTGGGAGTTTTAAACCAGTTCCAAAGGTAAAGAGTACATTGTTGGTTTTTACTCCTAGAAAAAATTATTATAATTTAAAAGATACAAAAAACTTAGAACATGTGACAAATATTTTTTTTAGCCAAAGACGTAAAATGATAAAAAAACCTCTAAAATTTTTATTTAAAAACTATGAAGAAATTTCGAATACATTAAATTTAGACTTAACTCTGAGACCTCAAAACCTGAATGATCTTACCTATTATAAAATTTGTGAAATGTATGAAGCTTTAATTTAATAAATTTTTTATATGATCTTTTATAGGTAGTTTATTATATATTGATTTTTTATTTTTTAATTGGTTTTCTATAAAATCTATTATTTGCTTATAGCATTTATCAATTTTATCATTTATTACTGTATAATCATAATCTTTCCAATGAGAGATATCTGACCTAAATTGTTTCATCCGCTCGGTTGCAACACTTTTATCTTTTTGATCTCTTTTAAGTAATCTATTAAATAATTCTTCTTTAGATGGTGGAAGAATAAAGATAGTAATAATTTTATATTTTAATTTAATATTTTTAATCTGTTGAGTGCCTTGCCAGTCTATATCAAAAATAACATTTTCTCCCTTTTCGAGTTGCTCAACTACAGCTTCTTTCAGAGACCCGTAATAATTTTTAAAAACTTTTGCATATTCTAAAAATTTTCTTTGTTTTATTAGTTGTTTAAATTCTTTATCTTTAACAAAATAATAGTGTTTACCATCTTTTTCGTTAATTCTTGGTTTTCTGGTAGTGTGTGAAATAGATATTTTAAAATTATTACTCGAAGAAATTTTTTTTACTAATGTTGTTTTACCTGCGCCTGAAGGAGATGATAATATAACAATTATCCCTGCTTTTCTCTCGGCCATTAATGTAAAAAATTAGTTAGCTTTGTTTTCTATAAATTTTACTGCGTCTCCAACAGTTAAAATTTTTTCAGCATCGCTATCAGATATTTCAGATCCAAACTCTTCTTCGAAAGCCATTACTAATTCGACTGTATCTAAACTATCCGCACCAAGATCATCAATGAAACTTGATTCTTCATTAACTTTTGCCTCATCTATACCTAGGTGATCAGCAACTATTTTTTTTACTTTACTTGAAATATCATCAGACATTTTGTTCCTTTAGTTATTTTGTTAATAAATAATTTATATACTTTGTCAACTAAAATACATGCCTCCATTAACATGTATAGTTTCACCTGTTATATAATCTGAGAGGTTAGAACTTAAAAAAGCAACTGTATTTGCCACATCCTCTGGTTTGCCAAATTTATTTAGTGATATCCTTGATTTTAATAGTTCTGTATGATCTTCGCTTATTTTGTTTGTCATTTCTGATAATATAAAGCCTGGAGATACGGAATTTATTGTTATATTTTTTTTTCCATATTCCAAAGCAAGACTTTTGGACATTGCTATAATACCAGCCTTTGAGGCTGCATAATTTGCTTGGCCAATATTTCCAGAATGGCCAACAACCGAGGTAATATTAATTATTTTGCCACTTTTAGACTTTATCATTTTTCTAATCACATTTTTACTTATCAAAAATGTTGAGGTTAAATTGACGTCAATAACTCTTTTCCATTCTTCTTCTTTCATTTTAATTGATAAATTGTCGTGAGTGATTCCCGCATTGTTTATTAAAACATCAATTCTATTTGAAAGAATTGAACTACAGTCCTCAACAAATTTGTCTATATTTTTGTGATTAGATATATCAAACTTCAACACATTTAAATTTTTGTATTTTTGTTGAATTAATTTTAATTTCTCTTCATTTGTACCAGTCGCTAAGACTGTGGATCCTGCAGAAATAAGTTTTTCTAAAATAGAATTACCAATAACACCTGTGGCACCTGTCAAAATTATATTTAAATTTTTTAGATCAATCATAAATTATCTAAGTTATTAATGTCTTCAATATTGTTTACTTGAAATAATTCTATATTTCTATCAATTCTTTTTACAAGTCCTGATAGAACTTTTCCAGGGCCAATTTCAATAAATTTTTTATTACCAGATTTTATCATGTTAACAATACTTTCTCGCCATCTAACTGGCTTTTCTATTTGCTCAATTAAAAGACTTTTAATATTTTCTGAGTTTTTAGTTGGTTGAGCTGTTACGTTTGAAACAATCAAATTTTTTGGTGTCAAAAATTTAATTTCTTTAAGCTGATTTTTCATTATTTGAGTAGCAGGTTTCATCAGCACACAATGGAAAGGGGCAGACACAGGTAATTTCATATTTTTTATATTTGATTTTTTCAATTCAGTCATAAATTTATTCAAATCATTAAATTTTCCACTTATTACAACTTGGCCTTTCGTATTGTCATTAGCTAAAAAACAATTAAATTTGTTTCTGTTATTTTCTATTATTTTCTCAATGTCTATTATATCTTCACCTAATACAGCAACCATACCACCTTCATTTTTTGGTATAGCATTTTGCATTGCATTACCTCTAATTTTTAAAAGTTTTATTGTATCCTTAAAATTTATTACACCAGAACAGGCTAAAGCTGAATATTCTCCTAACGAGTGTCCTGCAAAAAAATTTGCTTTTGTAATGTCAAATGAAGTTTCATTTTTAATTGTGGTGTAGATCGCATAACTAACCAAAAAGATCGCTGGTTGAGTGTTCTCCGTTTCATTTAATAATTCTTTTGGTCCTTCAAAAATCAGTTTACTAATTGACATTTTAAGTGTCTCATCTGCTTCATTAAAAAGATCTTTTATGTATTGAAAATTGTCATATAAATCTTTTGCCATTCCCACTGATTGAGAACCTTGTCCAGGAAATAAAACAGAAAACATAGAAAATATAACTAAAAACCTTATTTTTTTGTATTGTAATTAAAAAATTATAATAGTATATCCTCTCTTTTTTAAAAGAATTATTATGAACTTTTACGAACATACAATAATAGCAAGACAAGACATCAGCCCTTCTCAACTTAAACAAATCGAAGAGAAGTATTCCAAAATCGTTGAGAAACATAAAGGAGATATAGTAAAACTTGAAAATTGGGGATTAATGAATCTTTCTTACATAATCAAGAAAAATAAAAAAGGAAACTATATTCACTTTAAAATCAAAGCTGATGGAAAAATTATTTCTGAACTAGAGAAGAATGAAAAAATTGATAAAAATTTACTAAGATATTTAACAGTTAAGGTAAAAAACTTTGATTTAGATGCCGATTACTTTAAAAAAAATGATGAAAAAGAGTTTTTAAATAAATAGATACTTTTTATGAAAAGAAATAATAAAAAAAAACCTAAACAAAGCAATTTCGCAAAATTAAGTATATTTCAAAACCAAAAATATAAATTTAAAAAAAAATGTCCTCTTTCTGGCAAAGGAGCTCCAATAGTTGACTACAAAAATTTAAAATTATTGAAAAGATATATATCTGAGAATGGTAAAATCTTGCCTTCAAGAATAACCTCTGTAAGTTTAAAAAAACAAAGAGAATTATCTCTATCAATTAAAAGAGCAAGAAATCTGGCATTGTTATAAAATGAAAATTATACTATTAGAGAATGTGAGAAAAGTTGGATCAATTGGAGAGATAATTGATGTTAAAAGAGGATTTGCTAGAAATTATCTTATATCAAAAAAAAAAGCTCTTTTTGCATCTGTTGAAAATATCAAAGAAGTAGAAAAAATTAAACAAAATCTTAGTAAAAAAGATGAAGATAGAAAAAAAGAAGCAAAAATAATAAATGAAAAAATTAAAAATAAACAATATGAAATTAAAAAACTGAGTACAGAAAATAATGAGCTTTATGGATCTGTTAAACCAACAGAAATTTCAAAAATTTTGGAAGAAATTGAAGAGGTTAAGATAAACCCTTCCCTAATACAACCCTCTAAAGAAATCAAAACACTCGGTGATTTCAATGTATTAATTAACTTACACCCAGAAGTTCAAACTCAGATTGTAATTAAAGCTGTTGCTCAAGAAGAAGCAAAATAATTATACATAATTTTCCCCAATAAAATTAAGAAATTGAATATTATTTGATAAGATATAAATTCAATTTGTGTCTCAACCATTTAATTTAGTTAAAAATAAAATTGAAGAACTTCCAAATAATATAGAGGCAGAGCAGTCAGTAATAGGCTCTATACTGTTATCTAACGAAATTTTTGATGAAATAAATATATTAATTTCAAGTAAAAATTTTTATGATCCAATGCACCAAAAAATTTTTAATGCAATAGAAAATTTGATTTATAAGGGAATGTTAGCAAATCCAATAACATTGAAAAATCATTTTGAAAATGAGAAAGATGAATTAAATATACCTGAATATCTTGTAAAAATTACAAAATTTTCTACTTCATCTAGACAGAGTATTGAATATTCTAAGCTTATATATGATTTGTATGTGAAAAGAGAGCTTATAAAAATTTCTGATGATATTATAGATACAGCTAAACTGAATGATTTAAATAATGACGGTCAGCAAATAATAGAAAATTTTGAAAAATCTTTATTTGATTTAGCTGAAAAAGGATCTTTTAGTTCTTCTATTGTAAAATTTGATGAAGCCATGAGACAGACTATAGAAATGGCTTCAAATGCATATAAAAATGATGAAGGAATTGTAGGTGTACCATCTGGTCTTAAAGATTTAGATGACAGATTGGGTGGTATGCATAAGTCAGATTTAATAATTATTGCAGGTAGACCCTCTATGGGAAAGACAGCTCTTGCAACAAATATTGCTTTCCATGCTGCAAAAAATATTCAAGATAAAGGAGAAAAATCTTGTATTGCTTTTTTTTCCCTGGAAATGTCTTCAGAACAATTGTCTACTAGAATTCTTGCTGAACAATCAAGAATTAAATCTAATGATATTAGACGAGGAAAAATAACTGAGGAACAATTTGATAAATTTATAGAAACTTCAAAGAATATTGCAGAACTACCTTTGTATATTGATGAAACACCAGCTATATCTATTGCTGCACTGAGCAACAGAGCTAGAAGAATTAAAAGAATTCATGGTCTTGATATGATAGTAATTGATTATATTCAATTAATGAAAGGATCAAATTTAAAAGATGGACGTGTTCAGGAGATTTCTGAAATAACACAAGGACTTAAAGCTTTAGCTAAAGAATTATCTGTTCCTGTATTAGCTCTTTCCCAATTATCTAGAGCAGTTGAGCAAAGAGATGATAAAAAACCTCTGCTTTCAGACCTAAGAGAATCAGGATCGATAGAACAAGATGCGGATGTAGTGATGTTTGTGTTTAGAGAGTCCTATTATTTAAAAAATAAAGAACCAAGGCCTGCAACTGTTGAACATGCAGAATGGCAGGCAAAAATGAACGAAATTTCACATTTAGCTGAACTTCTTATACTCAAACAAAGACATGGCCCTACAGGTACTATAATGCTTGAATTTGAGGAAATGTTTACAAAATTTAAAGATATTCAAAATAATTAATATAAATTATAAAAGCTAATATTGAATGTTAGCTAATTTTTATCAAAAAAATATTATTGAAAAACCTAAATTTATTTTTTCAATATTATTATTTATTTTAATTATAGCTTTTTACTTTTCTAAAGACTTCAGGTTAGACGCAAGCTCAGAAACATTATTGTTAGAAAATGATCCTGATCTAATATATTTGAATGAAATAAATGAAAAATATGGTGCCAAAGAGTTTCTAGTTCTCACCTACTCTCCGACTAGCAAAATGAATTCAGATGAATCAATTAGAAATCTTTCTGAATTAAAAAATGAATTAAAATCATTAGATTGGGTTCATAATGTTGTAACACTTTTAGATATTCCTCTATTAGAGGCAACAGATGATGGTTTAATTGAACGAATTCAAAATTTTAAAACTTTAACAAGTGAGAATATAGATAAAGAACGTGGATTTAATGAAATCTTGAATAGTCCTGTATTTAAAAACTTTGTAATTAGTGAAGACGGCAAAACAAGTGGAATCATTGTTTATATAAAACCAAATAAAGTAGATAAACAAATCAAAACTGAGAGAGAATTAGAGACTTTTAAAGATAAGATTAAAAAAGAGAGACATCAAAATATTTTAGAAATTAGAGAAGTTATAAAAAATCACAATCAAAATAATCAGATTTATCTTGGAGGTATTCCAATGATTGCAGATGATATGATGACCTTTATAAAAAATGATATTGTTACGTTTGGCATTGGAGTATTACTTTTTATTATACTAACTCTTTGGTATGTATTCAGAAAAATAATTTGGATAATAATTCCAATTTGTAGCTGTTTCTTCTCTGTTATATTGATGATTGGTTTTCTAGGACTAGTTGGATGGAAAGTTACTGTAATTTCATCAAACTTTATTGCTTTAATGTTAATTCTTACAATGGCAATGAATATTCATATGAGTACTAGATTTTTACAATTAAACAAACAGTTTCCAGGAAAGAAAAAATTTGAAATTTTAATTATGACTACAAGAAAAATGATTTGGCCAATATTTTATACTGTCTTAACAACGATATGTGCTTTTATGTCATTAATCTTTAGTGAAATAAAACCAATTATCGATTTTGGATGGATGATGACTTTTGGATTATTAACCTCATTAGTAATTACATTCACATTGCTTCCCACAATGCTAAATTTTGTGCAAAACTCAAATGTTGCAATATCAAAAGAGAAAGACTCTAAGATAACAAGTTATCTAGGAATATTAGCAGTTAAAAATAAAAATTACATATTTGGTGTCACTGTGATTATTGTATTTTTGAGCATATTTGGTATCTCAAAACTAGAAGTTGAAAATAGTTTCATTAATTACTTTGATAAAAATACAGAGATTTATAAAGGCATGAAGTTAATAGATGAAAAACTGGGTGGAACAACTCCACTAGAAGTAATTTTAAAATTTCCAAAAGATGAGGATGAAGAAACTGATAGTGAGAATGACTGGGGTGATGAGGATGAGAATGACAATAAGTATTGGTTTACAAAAGATAAAATTAACAAAATAACTAGAGTACACAATTATTTAGATGATATTGATGCTGTAGGTAAAGTTTTATCCTTTTCATCAATAATTGAAGTTGCAACAAAATTAAATAATAATAAACCACTTGGGACTTTGGAAATGGGAGTCCTCTATACTAAAATTCCTGATAATATTAAAAAAGAAATAGTTGACCCATATATATCTATAAAAAATTCTGAAGCTCGAATTAGTTTAAGAATAAAAGACTCTTTAGATGGATTAAGAAGAAATGATCTAATTAATCAAATTAATTTTGATTTAGAAAATAAATTGAATATCAGCAAAGATGAATTTAAACTTGGAGGTGTACTTATATTGTTTAATAATTTACTTCAAAGTTTATTTAAATCCCAAATCTTAACTCTTGGTTTTGTGATGATTGGAATATTTGTTATGTTTTTAATACTTTTTAGAAATATTAAAATTTCACTCATTGGAGTAATACCAAATTTTATTGCAGCCTTTTTTATTCTGGGAATAATTGGTTTGGCAGGTATCCCCTTAGATATGATGACTATCACAATTGCTGCTATCACGATTGGTATAGCTGTAGATAATAGCATACATTATATTTATAGATTTAGGGAGGAACTGACTAAAATAAAAGATTACAATAGAACACTTAAATATTGTCATTCAACAGTAGGGGTAGCGATACTAAATACATCTATAACAATTGTATTTGGATTTTCTATTTTGGTTTTATCTAATTTTATTCCAACTATATATTTTGGAGTCTTTACCGGGATAGCAATGTTATTAGCTATGATATCAGTTTTAACATTATTACCATCTTTACTTTTGGTGCTCAAACCTTTTGAGATTAAATAATCAATGGAAGTTGTAAAAGATTTTTTTTCTGGTCTGTATGCCTTTGACATTATTTATTTGGTTTTCACATTACTATCCTTGATTACATGTACAAAAAAAGGGTTTTTATTAAGTATTATATCTGCTTCTAAATGGCTTTTAGCTTATGTTGTTACTCTATTTCTATTTCCAAAAGTAAAACCATACTTCGAAGATATAATTGATAGTGAATATGTCCTTGATCTAACGATTGGTATAGGATTATTCATAATAATTATATTCTTAATTTTATTAATTAATAAAGGAATTAATAAAGCAGTCACCTACTCTGGCTTGGGAAATTTAGATAGAATCTTTGGTTTCTTTTTTGGATTTATTAGAGCTTACGTTATAGTTGTATGTATTTATACAACTATAAATATCGTCTATAATCACAAAAAATGGCCCATTAATTTAGATGATGCTTTTACATATGCATGGGTTGAAAAAGGTAGTAACTACCTTATAAAAGAATTTCCTGACAAAAATGACTATGAAGAAACTAAAGAAAAAGTTCAAGATATATGATCCTAAAATTAAGGAAGAATGTGCAGTATTTGGAATAAGTAATTCTAGTGATGCTTCTACCCTTACAGCTTTAGGTCTTCATGCGCTTCAGCATAGAGGCCAAGAGGGTTGTGGTATTGTTTCTTATGATGGTGAAAAATACCATTCAGAAAAAAGATTTGGGTTAGTTGGTGATAATTTTAATGATGAAAAAGTTTTAAAAAAACTTCCTGGAAAATACGCGATTGGTCATAATCGCTACTCAACAACAGGTGGAACAGCTCTAAGAAATGTACAACCTTTTTTTGCTGATACAAACGCAGGTGGTATTGGTGTTGCACACAATGGTAATCTTACTAACGCTATAACGCTAAGAAATAAACTAGTACAAGATGGAGCGATATTCTACACAACATCTGATACCGAAACCATTGTTCAATTAATAGCTAAATCAAAAAGAAACAAAACAATAGATAAAATTATAGATGCTATATTTCAAATTCAAGGTGGTTATGCACTTGTGATGATGACACAAAATACTCTAATAGGTGTAAGAGACCCTTATGGAATTAGACCACTCGTAATTGGTAAATTAAAAAATTCATTTGTATTTGCTTCTGAAACATGCGCGTTTGATATTATTGGAGCAAAATTTGTTAGAGAAGTTGAAAATGGAGAGATTGTTTATGTCGAAAATGATGAGTTAAAAAGTATTAAACCATTTCCGCCAAAAAAAATTAGACCTTGTATATTTGAATATATTTATTTCTCTAGACCAGATAGTATTTTAAATGGAAAAACTGCATATGAATATAGAAAGAATTTTGGCTCACAGTTAGCAAAAGAGGATGGAATAGAAGCCGATCTGGTTGTACCTGTTCCAGACTCAGGTAATGCAGCAGCATTAGGATATGCTGAAGAAAAAGGTCTAAAATTTGATTTAGGTTTAATTAGAAACCATTATGTTGGTAGGACTTTTATTGAGCCCTCTCAACAAATTAGAAGTTTAGGGGTTAAGTTAAAATTAAATCCAAATATTTCAGTAATTAAAGGTAAGAGAATAATTCTAGTTGATGACTCACTTGTTAGAGGTACTACATCGTCAAAAATAGTAAAAATGTTATACGATTCTGGAGCAAAAGAAGTTCACGTGAGAATAGCAAGTCCAGAAATTAAGTTTCCTGATTTTTATGGAGTCGATACACCAACAAAAAAAGAACTTTTAGCAGCAAACAAATCTACAGCTGAAATATGTGAATTTATAAAGGCTAAATCATTAAAATTCCTAAGTTTGAATGGTTTATATTTGGGAATGGGATTTGAAAAAAGAAATGAAAATTATCCACAATTAACAGATCATCATTTTACTGGGGAATACCCTGTAAAAATAATAGACGAGCTTGGCGAAGATAAAGTAACCCAACTTTCTTTATTAAGTACCGCATCAAATAATTAAAATGAAAAAAGTAAGTTTTACAGAAATGAAGAATGGAACTAAAGATGACTATCAACTTTTAGAGAAATTAGAAAGTCAATACGAAAGAAAAACTGCAGATAGAATTTTAAATTATTTAGCCTCACAAACTACTACACTTGAAGGCTATCAGATAACAAGATTGGAACATTCATTACAAGCAGCAACAAGAGCATATAAAAATGGTGAAAACGAAGAAATGGTCGTAGCCACATTATTACACGATCTTGGAGACGAATTAGCTCCAATGAATCATTCACAGTATGCTGCTTCGGTGATTAAACCTTATGTTTCAGAAAAAACTTATTGGATTATTTTACACCATGGTCTATTTCAAACTTACTATTCTGCTGAGCACTTAGGTGGGGATAAGAACGCAAGAGAAAAATATAAGAATGCAGAACATTATCAAGCAACAAAAGATTTTTGTGAAAACTATGATCAGGTTTCTTTTGATCCAAATTATAAGTCAATGACTTTAAAAGAATTTGAACCAATGGTTAGAAATATTTTTTCAAGAAAACCTTACTACCATCACTAAATTGTCTAATAATTTAAAAAACGAAAAAAGTCCTTATCTTCAACAACATAAAGATAACCCAGTTGATTGGTTTCCTTGGAATAAAGAAACTTTAGATAAAGCAAAGAAAGAGAAAAAACCTATATTTTTAAGTGTTGGATATGCAAGTTGTCATTGGTGTCATGTTATGGCTCATGAAAGTTTTGAAAATGATGAAACTGCTAAACTCATGAACGAAAAGTTTATAAATATTAAAGTTGATAGAGAGGAAAGACCTGATTTAGATTATGTCTTTCAAAAAAGCTTATCAATCTTAACTGGGGCACAAGGTGGGTGGCCATTATCAATGTTTTTAGACGAAAATGGTGTACCCTTTACTGGTGGCACTTACTTTCCACCAAAGGAAATTCAAGGAAGGCCTGACTTTAAAAAAGTCTTAAACAACGTGCATAACGTGTACAATGAAAATAGAGAGAAAATTTTAGCTCAAGCGCCACAAGTTAAAGAAATATTTTCAAAAATTAATCAAAGATCTGCAGTTTTAAATCAGCCATTGGAGCCATTTGTTGAAAAAATTATTAGTTATTTAGATGTAAATAATGGAAGTTTCAAAGGAGCCCCAAAGTTCCCTCAATTTTATTTGTTTGATGCAATGTTTTATTTTTATTTAAAAACAAAAAATATAAATTATTTTAAACCTGTTGAAATTTTACTCAATAATCTTTGTTCCAAAGGTATTTATGATCAACTAGAAGGAGGAATTTCAAGATATGCTGTTGATGAAAAATGGATAATTCCTCACTTTGAAAAAATGCTTTATGACAATATCCAATTCATTGATCTTTTAACTAAATTTTATCAAAATACAAAAAATGATTATTTTAAAAATAAACTTTTACAAACAATTCAATACTTTAATCATGAATTCAAAAATAATGAAGAGTTGTACGGTTCAGCATATGATGCTGATAGTGAAGGTGTTGAAGGAAAATATTATGTTTGGTCATATGAAGAATTAAAAAATATTTTAAAAGAAGACATTAAATTACTAGAAAATAAGTACGAAATTTCGGAGAGCGGTAATTTCGAAGGCAATAACATTTTGGTAGAAAAAAATTTAATACTTGATGAAGATAAAAATAACCTAGATCGAATAAAAAATAAATTATTAGATGTAAGAAAAAAAAGAATAAAACCATTTTTTGACGATAAATCGCAAACTGATTTAAATGCGTATATGCTCCAAGTTCTTCTAAAAACTTCAGTAAATTTAGACGATGAAGATTTAAGAATTAAGACAATAGAAACAATTGAAATATTAAATAAAAAATTGCATCAAAAAATTATTCATTGTTATGAAAATAAAGAAATAGAAACGTTTCTTGAGGACTATGTTTATTATGCTCTACTAATGATAACACTTTATGAGGTTAATGCTGACAAAAAAGCTTTAGAAAAATCAATAAAAATAATGAATGATACTTGGGAATTATTCTTTAATAAAGAAACGCAGCTGTTCCAGAAAAATATTATTAAAGATAATGATTTGTTTGCAAGTCCATTAGACTTGAATGATAGCAATATACCAAATGGTAATAGTGTTTATCTACTAATTTCAAATAAATTATATTCAATTACAAATGATAAAATATGGTCTGAAAGAAATGAGGTTCTTAAAAAATCATTTCATCAGGTTTTAAACTCTTATTATTCACAAATGTTTAGCTTTATTAAAACCCTAGATATTTGCGATAATAGCTTATCATTCACTTTCAGCGGAACATCACAGTCTGTTAGGGAAATGCAGCTTTATTTACAAAAAGAATATCTAGGAATTGCAACATTTGTTTACCAATTAAATAATGATACAAAACCAAGTGTTATTATATGTAAAAACCAAACTTGTTCTAACAAATTAACTAGTATAAGTGAAGCTGTTGAATATCTAAGTAAGAGTGATTAAATCATTAATATGAATAAAGATAATATAATAGATCATTTTAAATCAGGAATTAAGGAGCCTATTAATACTAAAATTGGTGTCGAGCACGAAAAATTCCTTTTCTATAAAAAGAATAATAAAAGAATTAATTATTCTACAATTAAAGAGATTTTCAAAATTTTATATGAATTTGGCTGGAAACCATCATATGAAGGCGAGAATGTTATAGCGTTAAATAAAGATAATAAGAGTATAACTTTAGAACCAGGTAATCAAATTGAGCTTGCAGGTGCTCAATTAAATAATATTCATGAAGTATGCTCTGAAGCTAATAATTATTTGTTTGAGCTTAAACAAGTTGTAGAAAAATTAGATTTAAAAATAGTAAGTGCTGGATTTGATCCAATATCTAAGTTGTCTGAAATTCCAAACAATCCTAAAAAAAGATATGAAGTAATGACAAAGGATATGCCTAAAGGTGGATCGCTAAGTTTAGACATGATGTATAGAACATCTGGGACACAGTTAAATCTAGACTACACATCTGAAGATGATTTTATAAAAAAGTTTAAATTAGCAAATAGTTTGGTTCCATTAAGTATTGCACTTTTTGCAAACTCATCGATTGTTGAGAAAAAAGATAGTAAATACTTATCATACCGATCTAAAGTATGGCAAGAAACATCCAGAGGTGGTCTTCCAGAAATATTTTTAGAAAATGTAAATTTTGAAAAATATGCTGATTTTGTAATGGATTATCCAATACTGTTTTTATTAAAAGATGATAAATATTTATCTGGTAAAAATTATAAATTTTCTGATTATATGAACGGTAAAATTAAAGAAATAAATAAATCTTTACCAAGTATTGACGATCTTGGATTGCATTTAAGCACTATATTTACAGAGAATAGATTAAAACAATATATTGAATTAAGATCTATGGATACTTGTGGTTGGAATTGCATATGTGCAGGTCCTGCTTTTTTCACTGGTCTCTTATATGGTAATTTAGACGAAGCATTAGAATTTATTTCAAAATGGGAAAAGAAAGATTTATTAAATGCGTATAAAAATGCACCTATGAAAGGACTTGATACAAATTTAATGGGTAAAGATATGATTTATTGGATCTCCAACTTGTTAAAAATTGCTGAAAAAGGCTTAGAAAAGAGAGATTTTATTGGAAAAAGCGGTACAAACGAAACTAAATACTTGGAACATCTAAATAAGATTATCAATAATAAAGAAACAGTCGCCAGTCATGTTATAAATAAATTCTCTAAATTTCAAAATTTAGAAGATTTATATGACAAATAAAATAATAGGAATACAAGGTGATAAATTAGATAAAATTAACATATTATCTGACACATCAATATTTTTAGCTCATGAAGCTCAGAAACTAGGATATAACATATTTTATTATACTCCTTCAAACTTATCCATTATCAAAAATAAAACATATGCAAATGGGATATTTGTAAAATTTAATTATGAAAAAAAAAAATTTTATAAAATTTATAAAAAACAAAAAATTGATCTTGAAAATCTTAAATTTATTTTAATTAGGCAGGATCCTCCATTTAATTCAGAATATTTAATAACTACTCTTATTTTAGATGGCTTAAAAAAAGTAAAAGTAATAAATAATCCAACTGCTATCAGAAATGTATCAGAAAAATTATACTCAAAGCATTTTATCAAATTTATGCCTAATACTTTGTTTTCAAATAATATAGAAGAAATTAAGAAATTTTATAAACAAAACAAAAGTATGATTATGAAACCCATTAATGGATATGGCGGTAATCAAATTCATCTCATTAAAAATAAGTTTAATAAAAAACTTATTACAAATTTTTTAAATAAAAATGGTCATTCAATGTTTCAAAAATTCTTAAAAAATATATCTAAAGGAGATAAGAGAGTTTTTATTATTAATGGTAAAGTATGTGGAGCAATCTCAAGAGTTCCAAAAAAAGGTTCATATTTGAGCAATATGAGCAAAGGTGCTTTACCTAAACTTACAAAACTTACAAAACTAGAATTAAAAGTTTCAAAAATTATTGGAAAAAAATTAAAGAATGATAATATTTACTTTGCTGGAATTGACTTCATAGATCAGAAACTAAATGGAGATATTAATGTTACTTCTCCTACTGGATTAAAAACGTACTATGACCTTTCTAAAATTAATCTTGCCAAGATATTTTGGAAGGGTTTAAGAGCTTGAATAAATTATCAGATCAAAAGAAAGGTTCGCTACTAGCCTTCGTTGCTGTAATGTTCATTACACCTGACTCATTACTTATCAGGCTTTCAGACATAGAAACATGGGGGATGCTTTTTTATAGAGGAGCCATACCTTTCTTTATAGTCTTAATTGGACTACTACTATTTTATAGGCAAAATTTTATTAATGCCTTTTTAAAAGTTGGTACAGTTGGTATATTTTACGCAATTAGCTTTTCTATTTGTAACATCACTTTCATTGTCTCTATTCAAAATACTAATGTAGCCAATACGTTGATTATGATTGCTTTAGCCCCAATGCTTTCCGCAATACTTGGGGCAATATTCTTAAAAGAAATGCCTAGTAAAGGGACTTGGATCGCCATTTTCATTACATTTTTAGCGGCTTTATTTATTTTTTATGACTCGCTTCAAGTCGGTAATCTTTTTGGGAATATAATGGGATTTGTTACAGCTGCAGGATTAGCTGTGAATGCAGTTCTTATTAGATATGCTAAAGATAGAGATCTTTTGCCTTCTGCTGTAATGGGCAAATTAGGAGTGGCAATATTTGCTTTCTTTTTTGTTGAAAACTTTAATTTAAATGGAACCGATCAAATTTACATACCAGTAATGTGCATTATTTGTGTAGCCCTACCTTTTGTTTTAGTAACAATCGCACCAAGATTTATACCAGCAGAGGAAGTAAATCTATTTTTCTTATTAGAAACAATAATAGGTCCAATTTGGGTTTGGTTAGTTGTTAAAGAGCAGCCAACCCTTGAGACAATTATTGGAGGTGCCGTGATCATAATCACTTTAGGCATCCACTCCTTTATTAAACTAAAAGAGCCTGAAAAAATTATTAATTAATTTCTTGATTTAATATCAAATCATCCATAGATAGCAAAATTATGGAAAAGATACTTAAAAACTCCTGGGCATTATTCACGGGCATGGGTCTAATTATGATAGCTCATGGATTTCAAGTTTCTTTACTTGGAGTAAGAGCTGTTCATGAAAGTTTCAGCTTAACAGCAACCGGCTTTATGTTGTCAGGATATTTTGTAGGCTATTTTATTGGAGCAAAAACAGTTCCAATTTTAGTATCAAGAGTTGGTCATATAAGAGTATTTGCTGCTTTTGCTTCAATTGCTTCTATCGTTGTTTTAGTTCACTCTATAATCATCAATCCATTTACATGGTTTGTATTAAGAATTGCCTCAGGTTTTTCAATGGTATGTTTATATACAATTGCAGAAAGCTGGTTAAACGACCGAGCAAGCAATAAAAATAGAGGAAGTGTTTTATCAATTTATATGATTGTTCTTTACGCATCCATGGCGATTGGAATGTTTTTTTTAAACTTCAGTAAGCCAGAAAATTTTCAGCCGTTTATACTTGTTTCTTTATTCATGTCACTTTCACTTGTTCCAATATTATTAACTAAGAAAAAACCGCCAAAATTTAAAAAAATTATAGGAATGAAAATTAAAGAACTTTATGAAGCCTCCCCTTTTGGAATGGTAAGTGCACTTTTATGTGGGATTTGTCACTCTGCAATGTTTGCTTTAATTGCTGTTTATGCAGCGTCAATGAATTTTAGTATTTTTGAAATTTCTTTTGTAACGTTTTTAATTGCAATTTCTGGCGCTGTTTCCCAATGGCCGATTGGTAAACTATCAGACATTTATGACAGAAGAACAGTCACCGTATATTCCACATTTGCATCGGCTTTCTTTGCGTTATGTGCAATTTTTTCAGTGGGTACGATGCATTTACCTGAAGGTTTGGCGAGCTCAAAGTTTTGGTTCTATATTTTTACAGGCTTATATGCTTTCTTTAGTCTTCCTATGTTTGCATTAATATTTGCTCACACTAATGATTTTATAGCTAAAGAAAAATTTGTAGCCGCAGGTGCAGGTTTGCAATTTACCTTTGGAATGGGTGCAATTAGTGGACCTTTTTTATGTTCTATGTTTATGGATTTTATAGGAGAGAATGGTTATTTTATATTTCTAATTATATTTCACTGTTTAATAGGAGCATATGGAGTTTACAGGATGAAAGTTAGAGAGGTTGTTGAAAACCCTGACTCTCAATTCACACCTCTTCCTACAACAATAACACCTATTGGCTTAGAACTTAATCCAGCGACAGTGCCTATCGAAGACCCAATAAAACCAGTAGGAACCGAAGAAACAGTTATTGTAGAGAATAACCCTTCCCAATAATTAAAATCTTATTTAAAACTTTTATTCTGCTAAAATAGTTTATGACTAAAACTATAAATCTTGGAATATTGGGTATTGATCATGGTCATATCTTCGACATGCTTGATGAGATGCTTAAAGAGGGATGTAGTTGTAATTATTTTTGGACTGAAGGGTCCCCGTTAACTTTAGATGAATTTAGAAAAAAATATCCTCAAATTAAAAGATTAGATAATAAAAGCGATATTTTAAACGACGATACAATTGATATGATTTTAATTTCATCAATTCCTAAAGATAGAGCAAATCTATCTATTGCCGCAATGAAAGCTGGGAAAGATGTCATGGTTGACAAGCCTGGATGTACAACTCTTGAGCAACTTAACAATCTAAAACAAACTGTTAAAGAAACCGAAAAAATTTGGTCAATTAATTTTTCAGAAAGATTTCATGTAGCCGCTGTTACAAAAGCTGAAGAGCTAGTCGCTGAAGGTAAAATCGGTAAAGTTAAACAAACAATTGGTACTGGTCCCCACAGGCAAGGTAATTATGAAAGACCAGATTGGTTTTATGATCGTGATAGTTATGGTGGAATAATAACAGATATAGGCTCACATCAAATTCACCAATTTTTAGTATTTACAAATTCAAGTGAAGCTAAAGTAAATCATGCGTTAGTTGAAAATACGACTAAGAAAGAATTTGCTGGTTTTCAAGATTTTGGGGAAGTTAATCTTACTGGAAATGGTGGTCATGGATATGTTCGTTTAGATTGGTTTACTCCTGATGCACTTCCTACTTGGGGAGATGGGAGGTTATTTATTCTGGGTGATAAAGGTTTTATTGAAATTAGAAAATACACAGATTTAGCAAAATCTGAAAAAGGAAATCAACTATTTTTGGCAAATAATGATGAAGTCCAACATATTGACTGTTCGAATGTAAAACTCCCCTACTTTGCTAATTTAATTAAAGATGTTTTAAATAGAACTAATAATGCTTGTTCGCAAGAACTTACCTGCTTATCAATGGAACTAGCAATTAAAGCTCAAGAATTAGCAGAAAAAAAATGAAAAAATATCAGGTAGCAATAATAGGAACTAATATTGGAGCTAAACATTTTGAAGATTTCCAAAAAGTATCAGACCGATTTAGTGTTCATACATTGTGTGGTTTAACAAGAGATGCAATAGATAAAATATTGGCGTCAAATAATGATACTAAAATGTCATTAAACTTTGATGATGTATTAAAGGTGAAGGAAATAGATATAATTGATATTTGTCTCCCACCCCATTTACATTTTTCTGCGTGCAAAAAATCTCTTGAAGCTGGAAAGCATGTAATTTGCGAAAAACCATTGGTTTCAAGTCTTAAGGAAATTGATGAGCTAGAAAATATTAGTAAAGAAACAGGAAAGATAATTTTTCCTGTATTCCAATATAGGTATGGATTAGGATTTTCAAAATTTAAGTCACTAATAAAGTCAGGACTTGCAGGAAAACCTTTAATCGCCTCATTAGAAACTCATTGGAATAGAGGAAAAGATTATTACTCAAAACCTTGGCGAGGTACTTGGGATGGTGAGCAAGGAGGAGCAATTTTAAGTCATTCAATACATATTCATGACTTGGTGAGTATGATACTAGGACCAGTTTCAAATGTATTTGCAAAATTAACAACAAGAGTAAATAATATAGAAGTCGAAGACTGTGCATCTTTATCAATTGAAATGGAAGATGGAACACTGGTCACTAGCTCAATCACCCTTGGTGCAGCAAATGATACCAGTAGACTAAAATTCTGTTTTGATGGACTGACAGTAGAATCGGGAGCATCTCCAGATAAACCTTATAATCCAGCTGATGATGAATGGATATTTTTACCAAGAGCTCCTATTTCACAAAGTCAAATTGATGAAGTATTGTCAAAAGTCGAAAAACCTAAATCATGGTATGCAGGAATGTTTAATGAAATAGCCAACAAACTTGATGGAAAAGTTAGTGATGAAGTAACTTTATTGGATGCTAGAAAATCTTTAGAATTTGTAACAGCTGTTTACAGTTCATCAAGACAAAATAAAAGTATCAAACTTCCAATTACTAATGACAATCCTTTGTACAGTTCCTGGTTACCAAAATAATCAATAACCTAATTTAGGATCGACTTGATTATGTAAATTTTTTTTATCAATAAATAGTATTAAATTCTTGAAGAACTTTTCTAAAACCATTTCAATATAATTTCCTTTGCTATCTGAAGATATATGAGGTGTAATTACTAAATTTGGAGTGTCCCAAAATTTAGAATTTCTGTTTATGGGCTCTTCTGAAAAAACATCTAAAATAGCACCAGCAATTTCATTTTTTTTTAATTTTTTTCTTAGATGCTCATAATCCATCACAGATTGGCGACCAATATTAACAATTCCGCAAGTAGCTTTAAGAACATCTAATCTTTTCTTATTTATTAATCCTTTTGTTTCATTTGTTTCTGGAACAGCTAAATAAAGAAAATCAGCCTCAGGTAAGACTTCATCAATCCTATCAAATGTTATAACTTTTGAACAACCTTCAACTGCTCTACCCCTTCTGTTTACCCCAATAACTTTTGCTCCTAATGAGCTTATATGTTTAATCATTGACCCACCTAATGATCCAGTGCCTACCACTACAACTTTTTTACTATCAATTGGGTTACTTAATAAAGTTACAAAATCTTTTTTTTTTTGATTAGTAATTATTCTTGTCATATGGTTTTGAAGCATCAAAACACTCATTAATCCGAATTCACCTGCTTTTTTTGAATGTATTCCACTACTATTTGTTAAAACTAAATCTTTTTTAAGCCAATTAAATGGATAAAGATGATTAACACCCGCTGACACAATATGTATCCATTTTAAATTTGGTGCAATTTTACTTAGATTATTTGTTGGAAAATTCCATGTAAGCAAAATATCTGCATCTTTCATTGAAGATTTCCAATTATCATCATCCCAGTCAACAATATATGAAATCTTATCTTTTATATCAGAATATTTATTGAGAAAATTCTCAAATAATTCTTTAGGGACACTACTATTTTTTTCGCCTTCTAAATCGCATGGCAAAGAACCTTTTTTCCAGTGATTATTTCTTATATGAATTTTAATTTTACCTTTGGACATTTAAAATTAAAATATACTAAAATTTTAAAAATTATAACAATGATTAAAGAAGGTTGTTCTCATAAAAAAATGTAATATTGTACAGAATATTAAAATTATGCCTTCATTTGATATAATAAGTAAAATTAATTATCAAGAATTTGACAATGCTCTTGCAAATTGTTTAAGAGAAATTGCGAACCGATATGATTTTAAGGGACTTAATATTTCAATTGAAAGAAAAGATAAAATAATAACTACAATAGCGCCAGATGAATTAAAATTAAAACAAGTAAATGAATTGTTACAAGTTCATCTTATAAGAAGAAAAGTAGATCCAAGAGTAATAATCATTAAAAATTCAGAGGGTGCAGCTGGTGGAAGCATTAGACAAGTCAGTGAATTAGCAGAGGGCATTAGTCAAGAAAATGCTAAGAAGATTATTGCTGATGTAAAAAAACTGAAACTTAAAATTCAAATTAAAATTCAAGGAGAAGAATTAAGAGCTCAAGGAAAAAAAAGAGATGACCTTCAAGAAGCAATATCTGCTATACAAGATATTGATATAGGACTTCCAATCGAATTTATAAACTTTAGAGATTAATCAAATATGATTGAAATCATTTTGGGTATATTCGTTATTGTTGTCGTAGGTTTTTATTTATTTAGACCTACTTCAAAGCAAGAAGAGAAAGATTTGAAATCTAAAAATAATTGGCGTGGTGGATTCTAAAAAAAACTATAACCAGAACTAGAACAAGGTGAGATAAATTTGTTGAAAAATTTTATTGATTGGAAATTTGTTGAACTTATATTATCTTAATTAATTTAAGAAAGGAAAAACTATGAACTTTGTTGGAACAACAACATATCAAGGAACTAAAAAAGATGCAGATGAATTATACAGTATGTTTAAAGATGATCTTGCAAAATGTACATCATCATTTGAATGGGCACACATTCGTGAAGGTAAAATGATTTTTATTGCAAATGTAACAGATGAAGAAAAATTTTATGCCTTATTTGAAGATCAAAGATCTAAAGACTGGAACGCAAAGTTTAATGCTAAAGATGAAGCTTGGAAACTTGAGAAAATAATGTAACTAGTTTCTAAACTAGAACTTTTGATGTAAAATAAAAAAAGTGAAGGTGTGAACAAAGAAAACGCAAGTAAACTCTGGAAAATTATTCAGGAAGCTGGCGATTATTTACGGGATTAGAGGTTCACACTAGCTCACACTAGCTTACACTAGCTAACACTAGTTATGCGGACTATTTAATTTTTATTAAAAATAAATTGCATAAAGACTCATTAATTTAAGCAATAAACTAGTGTCCAGACTAGAGACTTTTGAGATAAAACAAAAGATATTCAATAAAGGTGTTTTTGAAAGCCTATAAACAATTTTTTAATTGCATCAATATTTCCAAGTGCTTGTTGACCCTCTAAAACTCCTTGATATTTCAATTCTAATAAATCACTCAATCTATCAATTCCTAACTCTTCAACACCACCTTCAACATATTTTGTTAAAATAAATTGAATAAATTCTTTTTGATTATCTGATAGTTCATTAAAAATTTTGTTTTCAGAGTTCTCTACTCTAGTCTGTCTGGTAATTGGTTTTTTAGTAAAAGCTATATATTCTAGCACATCATATAAATCACTTTTTTCAGCTTCAATTAGTTTTTGAATGTTCTTTAAATCTTCAGTAGTAAAACCATTGTCATTTAATTTTCTAAGTAATTCGCTCCTAGTAATTGGAGATGACCAAATTTTTTTTAATTCTTCCTCATCATTGAAAAAAGTTGGTAATGATAAAGTATTGAAAAGTTTTTGAATAAACTCTTTAGCTGTAATGGTCTGTCCGTCATAGAAAAATAAATTTGTTTCCATTGATTGAATTTCAATTTCTTTATTTGGTGATAATTTTATCTTAATTTTTTCTCTTGAAGGATTAACAGGAGGATTTCTTTGAATTATTTTCTTTTTCTTTTTTTCATCCCCTTCTGTATCATCATCTATAGATGTTCCATCCCAATCTGGGTCTAAAAAATTTCTGTACGCTCCTACAAAGTCAATGATGTTAAAATGAGATTTATCATCATTCAATCTAGTACCTCGTCCAATAATTTGTTTGAATTCAATCATATTATTTACAGGTCTCATCAACACAATATTTCTAATATTTGAAGCATCTATACCCGTGCTAAGTTTTTGGCTAGTTGTAAGTATTGTGGGTATCTTTTTTTCATCATCTTGAAATTGTCTAAGATATCTATCACCATCAACTCCATCTTTTGCTGTTACTCTTACACAATAGTCTGTATCTGGATTATTACTTTGTTGATTTATTAAATCTCTTACTAAACCTGCATGAGCAATATTTGCACAAAATACAATTGTTTTCTCATCAGTATTAATTGCATCCAACATTAATTGAACACGTTTCTTTTCTCTTTCTTTTATTTCTATACGTCTATTGAAATCAGTCTCAGTATAGACTTCTCCTTCTTCAATCTCATCTTCACCTTGTAAAACTTCATCATCATTTGAAAAAACATACTCATCTAAAGTTGTTTGTATTCGTTTAACTTTGAATGGTGTTAGGAAACCATCTTTAATTCCATCTTTAAGTGAATAAATATAAACAGGTTGATTGAAATACTTATATGTATTTGAATTAATTTCTGATTTTGGTGTAGCTGTAAGTCCTATCTGCACGGAAGTTTTAAAGTATTCTAAAATACCTCTCCATGAACTTTCGTCTCTAGCTCCTCCTCTATGACATTCATCAATTATAATTAAATCAAAAAAATCCTCTGGATATTGACCAAAGTAATGACTTTTTTCAGGTCCAGACATAAAAGTTTGAAAAATAGAAAAAAATATATTTCCATTAGTTGGAACTGAACCTGTAGCTCTTATATCTCCAGGGCTAATCCTAACTAATGCGTTTTCCTCAAAAGCCCCAAAAGAATTAAACGCTTGATCCGCTAAAACATTTCTATCTGCTAAAAAAAGTATTCTTGGTGATCTTTGTCCATCTCTTTGCAAATTCCATCTTGAATTAAATAACTTCCAGGCAATGTGGAACGCAATAACAGTTTTTCCCGTTCCAGTAGCAAGTGTTAATAAAATTCTATCTTTCTTATTGGCAATAGCTTCAAGAGCATTGTTAATAGCTATTTCTTGATAGTATCTTGGTTCAAGATTCCCTTTGAATGGTTTAAAATTAATGTCATCAAATTTATTTGACCATTCATTAGATTGTGAAAAAGTCTTGTTCCATAGTTCATCAGGAGATGGAAATTTTGACACTTCTTTTTCTGATGAAATAACCATCTCTCCTTTTTTATTTTTTGAATAATTAATTTCATAGATTTCATTTCCATTAGTTGAATATGTAGTCTGAACTTGAAGCTTTACACCATATTTCTTCGCTTGGGCAACTCCTTCGCTTACTTCATTTTCATCACTTTTAGCTTCAATTACTGCTAGTTTTCTATTTTTATAAATCAAAACATAATCAGCTTTTTCGTATCCTGCTCTAATACCTCCAGGTTTTATTTCGCCATCTGTAATTTTATATTCAGCACGTATTAAACTTCCTTCTACAATACCCCACCCAGCTTCTTTTATTTTTGGGTCGATTAATTCTCGTCTTGTGTCAGCTTCGTTCATGCAACTTTATCTAATTTTTGTTTTAAAATTGAAGTTTTTAAAGATTTGATTAAAGAAATTTTTTTTGCTATTTGCAGTCGGAATAATTCACTATTTTTTTTAAAGCTTTTTATTTTACTAATTAAATCTTCCAACAAATCTTCTCTTGGGATTGGAATTTTTATAATATTTAGTTTTGTTTGGTTAAGTTTTGGTTGCGCCATACCGCTAATGTAATTGCTTAAATCTATTGAATTAAGATAATTTTCAACCCAATTCTGTACCATTTTATTTTTAAATTTTAAAACGTGAGCATGATTATTTACCCAACATTTTCCATAAACACTAAATGCAATAGGATAAGTTCTCATTAATAAATTTGCACCATCTTCAGATATAAGAAGCAAATCATCATCAAAAATCCAATCTGAAACATAATCAACAATTCCACTTGCGCCATAATATGGTATCTTACCATGATTTCTTTTAGATTTTGTTATTGGAATACGTTTATTATCTAAATTGATACTTATCTCAGGTAGTGTTTTATAATTCCATTGATATTTATTGTCTTTAACAATTTCTCTTAAAAAATTTTTTATTAAAAAAATAAGTTGATTTTCTGTTTTTGAAGTATTTTCAATGTATTTTTTAATTTCAGAAAATACTTTATCAAGTTTGGTTACAATATTTTTTTGTTCTGAAAGTGATGGTAGAGGAAGTGAAAAATTGCAAATATCTTCCTTACTAAAACCATTTTGAGCAGAACGCGCAGAAACTTTTTGCAAAGGTTTTTGGAATAAGTCAGACTTTAAGTAATAGTATAAAAATTTCTTATTTATTAAATCTTGATTCGGTTTAGTTTTCATTAAAGCAACATTATATGCACCACTTAATCCTGTAAGAATTTTACCTACAGAAGCCCCATATCTCCCAATCAAAATATCATCTTCTTCACAAATTCTATTTTTTTTGTCTACTGGAATGTATGTGAAATTTTTATCTGAATTAAAATCTCTAATTTGAATAAATCGAATATAATTTTTTTTTTTTTCAAATATAAAATTAGATTTTGGAGGTTGGCTTCCTCCTTGAAAATCACAAACATCTCCAAGTTTAACTAATTTTTGTTTCACAATATCTTTTTTATATTTTTTAAGGCTTCTAAACTTTTCTTGTCCAATTCTTCTATTTCTAAAATAATGTCTTTTGGTTCTCTTTCATCAATTTCTTCAACTATATTTGGATTTTTAACTCCCATATCAAAGTTTTCATTATTAATTTTATCAATGCTAATTGACCAACTATTGTCACTTGCCTTTTGTGATTTTGATAATTGTATAAAATCTTCTAAATCATTTTCATTTAAAGAATTTGATTTACCCATGTTTCTTTCTACATTTAGTTGGTAATACCATATTTTTTTTGTGGGTTTTCCTTTTTCAAAAAATAAGACAATTGTTTTAACTCCAGTTCCTAGAAAAGCTCCACTAGGTAAATCAAGAATTGCAAATAAATTACATTCATCTAACAATTGTTTTCTTAGAGCTATACTTGCATGATCTGTATTACTTAAAAAAGTATTTTTTATAACTACACCACATCTTCCTCCTGCTTTAAGTTTTTTTATAAAATGTTGGAGAAATAAATATGCAGTCTCCCCAGTTTTAATTGGAAAGTTTCCCTGGATATTAGATTTTTCTTTTCCACCAAATGGAGGATTTGCAAGTATTACATCAACTCTATCCTTGTTTTGAATTTCTTGAATATTGGTCTCTAATGTATTTTGATGAATTATATTAGGACTCTCTATTCCATGAAGTATCATATTCATAATACCAATTATGTAAGCTAAAGTTTTTTTTTCAGCTCCATAAAATGATTTTGTCTGTAGCTTTTTTAATTCTGAAGTTGTTAAAGACTTTGATTTGCTCATATGCTCAAAGGCTTCAACTAAAAATCCTGCACTACCAACGGCACCATCATAGACTGTTTCTCCAACTTTGGGATTTATGACTTTGATTATAGATTTAATTAGAGGTCTTGGAGTATAGTATTCTCCACCATTACGACCAGCATTACCCATGTTCTTAATTTTTTCTTCATAAAGAGCACTTAATTCGTGTTTCTGTTCACTGCTTTTAAACTCAAGATTATCAACTTCATTTATGACGTCTCTTAAAGTGTAACCATCTTGAAGTTTATTTTTTAGTTCTGAAAATATTTCACCAATTTTATATTCAAGCGTATCAAAGTTTTCTGCTTTATTTCTAAAGGAGGATAGATATGGAAACAATTTCTCATCGACAAACTTTTTTAAATCTGGTCCCTGAAGAAGTTTATTAAAATCAACTTTCCCATTCTTTTTCTTTACGATAGCCCATGAAGACCATTGATATTGTTTATCAAGTACTGGTTTAAATGTCTTATTTTCTAAAGAAGCTTTAGTTTCCTTTTCTTTTTCATAATCATCTAGCCATTTAAGAAATAGTATCCATGATGATTGCTCAGCATAATCAAGTTCAGTGCTGCAGCCTGAATCTTTCCATAAAATATCATCAATATTCTTAAAAGTTTGCTCGAACATAATTTTACGATAATATAAGATAATATAGGACAACTAGTGTCCAGACTAGAGACTTTCGAGATAAAACAAGTTTTGGAGTGGCATGAACAAAGAAAACGCAAGTAAACTCTGGAAAATTATTCAGGAAGCTGGCGATTATTTACAAGGACAACTTCCAGACCATCCTAATCATCCTAAAGGCAGAAATCCTTATGCTCATGTCGCAATTTGTGTAAAAGGTAAATTTAATGCAAGTTATAAAGATATTGAGGATGAAAAATTTGATGAAGTAGTAAATTATATAAATTTCCTTAAAGAAAATCCTAGCTAAATTAAGATTTAATTATATTTAAAAACGACTCTACATCATCTGGATGAGTATTCCAGGCAGCAACTAATCGAACAGCTTTGTCTTCCCACTCATCATCATTAATTTTGTAACCATTTGAATTAAATTGATCAATTATATTTTTTGGTATTTTGACAAAAACCTCATTTGCATCTGTTGGGTAAGCTAATTCAATATTTTTATGTTTCAGCAAGCCTTGGCTTAGTTTTTTCCCCATAGCATTTGCATGCTTTGCATTTTTTAACCAAACCTCATTTGAGATATAAGCATCTAATTGAGCTGATACAAAACGCATCTTTGATAGTAAATGTCCTGCTCTTTTCATTAAAAAAGCTAAATTTCCAACTAACTCTGGTTTAAAAAAAATAATAGCTTCTGCTGCTAGGCATCCATTTTTAGTTGCTCCAAATGACAGTACATCAATTCCAGACTTCCATGTCATTTCTGCTGGGGTACAGTTTAATGAAACTAATGCATTTGCAAATCTTGCACCATCCATATGAATATTTAGATCATGTTTATGAGTAATCTCTGATATTTTTTTTATTTCATCTAAATTGTAAGCAACACCTGTTTCACATAATTGAGTAATACTTACTGATGAGGGTTGAGTATGGTGTACCACACCTTTTCCAGAGATGTTTCTATCTAGTTCTTCTGCTATTATTTTCCCATTATTACCGTCCAGATTAACTAACTTTGCACCTCCAGTATAAAATTCGGGAGCTCCACATTCATCTACATTTATATGGGAAAGTCTATGGCAATAGATATTTCCAAAAGAGGGTGTCATCGTTGATAAAGCTAAAGCATTAGCTGCTGTTCCTGATGCTGTTGGAAATATTATAACTTCTTTTTCAAATATTTCTGAAAATTTGTTTTGCAAATTTTTTGAGAGCTCATCATTACCATATGGAGTTTTGTCATCCTCATTATCTTTAAGAAGTGCATTTAAGACTTCTGGACATGCACCTGTAACGTTATCTGAAGCAAATTTTACTCTTTCTCTTTTTGTTTTTATCTTTGTCACAATTATTGTTTTGGAAAATAATCTTTTAATTCACCTTCTCTATAAACATCCGCTGTACAACAATGTAATCCACCGCCAAATGCATAAGCGTCTCTAAGCTCAACAGGAACAACCTCCATTCCTAATTTATCTAGTTGTTCTGCTTGGTATACTTCACTTTTTTCAACACATACAGTTTTAGGATCTAAAACTAAAACATTCATTGATAACCATGTTGAAGAGTAACATAGAGGTGGTGGTTCATTATGTGCAGGTTGAGCACTATCAATAATTTCCCAACCGTTATTTTCAAATAATTTTCTTTGCTCTTTAGGAAGTCTTCTTTGAGGATTATTAATTATTATACCTTCCTTGATAGGTGTAAAAGTTGCATCTATATGAATTGGATAAGGATCACCTGGAAAATTTACTGCATGAACCCTGTGATCTTTATAATGTCTTTTTAACCAATCAATTCCTTTTAAATTTGTTGTAAAACCATGTTGTACTACTAAATCTTTACCAAATCTTAGAACGTCAGCAGCATCAAATAATGGCTCCTCTTCAGTGGTTACAAAATATTTATTTTCTGTCCATTCCAGTCTTTTTTGAATTCCTATTTTATCTGATAAGTAATCTTCTCTGTAATCCTCATCTGTTAATCTTGGTTTAGGAGCAGATTCGTGTCTCATATTTGGATCTGAATTATAATATTGTTTTAAAAGTGGTCGGTAACATAGATATTCAAACCATCGGCAACGATAACTCATGGTAGCCTCTAAAATTTCATTACCGACAGTTAACAAAACATCTCTTGGTGGCATGCATCCAAACATCGTCTCAGCTTGCCAATCAGGTGTAGATGTTTTTTGATTAAAATCAATTGGGTCTGGTCTATCAACTTTAATCCCTCTTTTTTTTAATATATTTGAGAAATTATCTAAAAGCTGATTTGCTTTATCTACAGTATCTTTAGTTCTTGGACCAAATTTTCCTCTCATATCGCTGTCTTCAGGAACTTTGGCGTCAAGTGCTGGCTCAGGGGCAGGTATACAAGTGCCATCTGCTTTACCTACTATTACATGTTTCAATGGATCCCATTCATTCCAACTATTGACAATTACTTTTTCATTATTCATTTTAGTTTAAACCTATAAATCTTCTATTAGACTGCATAATGAGGCTGTAGTAAAAAATTGACATAAAAATAAAAAATCCACCAATAATAGTATTCGTAGATGGGACTTCATTAATTCCCATCCATGGTAACCACACCCAGAATATTCCACCGATTACTTCAGTAAGCGAGAGTAAAGTTAGA
The DNA here is from genome assembly GCA_902555585.1 of uncultured Pelagibacteraceae bacterium. Lineage (GTDB taxonomy): Bacteria > Pseudomonadota > Alphaproteobacteria > Pelagibacterales > Pelagibacteraceae > Pelagibacter. The sequence continues at coordinate 140,881 of CACDSY010000001.1, forward strand.
TCAGCTGCTGGAATATTTTTTGATCCAATTGAGTATAATATTAAACCCATACATACTAGAGTTCCATGAGTAGCAAATAAGGCTTCATTTTTTCCAGTAGATAAAAAATTAGCATCGTTCGACATCAGCATTATAGCAGAAAATATGAAACAGAAAAACCCCGCAAAGGCTACAGTAGTAAATTTTGGTGTTTCTTTTCTCCATCTAAGTGAAACAGAAAAAATTGAGAAACCTAATGCAGAAATAAGTCCAAACACAAGACCTAGCAATGAATTTTTACCAGAATTGTCAAAAGCCATTATACATATACCCGCTGCTGCAACTACAATCGCAATCCATACTGTTAATGAAATTTTTTCTTTTAAAAATAAAAATCCTAATAAGGCTGTTATAAATGGCATTGCTGCAAGACAAAGTAAAGTGATAGCTGCTGTCGTATTAGTAATTGACCATATAAATGTTATCATTGCGGTACCAAGACCAATACCTCCAATTAGACCGGATATACCTACTCTAAAATAATTTTTATAAAACTCTTTTCCCTCCTCAAGAAACAAATACATATTAAGCAAAAGAAAAATAACTATTCCTCTTGTAAATAAATATTGCCAAGGAACTGTTTCTGGCTGGTCGATATTCCTTACAACATATGGACCAAATGACCAAAAAATACCAGCAATTAATACGATTGGGATGGCTACTTTAGGATTTTTTAAGTTTAGCATGTGCTATTTTTTTATTTAAGAAGTATGAAAATATAAATATAAATTTGTATAATAACAATCAAATAAATACTCAAATTAATGGATATTAATATTTTAAAAATAGCTTCTGATACAAAAAACAATAAACATATTAATAACTGTACTCATTCGATGAAATATAAAAGTCAAATTTGTGGTGATGAGATTGAAATTTTTTTAATTATTAAAGACAATGTTATAAAAGATTTCTCTTATCAATCTCAATCTTGTATATATTGCAATGCATCTGCAAATTTAGCTACAAAAAATTTTAAGAAAAAAAGTAAAGATAAAATTAAAAATTTTTTAAAATTATTGGATAAGTTTAATGATAAAGAAAATATTTCATTTCCAAGTGAATGGAAAGAGTTTAAAAAACTCTTTGATAAAAAAAATTATGCAAGGAAAGAATGTTTAACACTTCCAATAAAAGCTTTAAAAAAAGTAATACAATAAATGAATAAAGATAAAATTTTAAAATCCCTTTTAGCGTTGATTTTTACAACTGTTACGATTGGTGTTCTCACTTTATTAACTTATAAAACTAATTTTGGACTTTTTTTAATTGCATCATTTGGATCCTCAATGGTTCTTCTATATGGTTACCCAGAAAGTCCATTTGCTAAACCTAAAAATATATTGTTTGGTCATCTAGTAACTTCAGCAATTGGAATTCTATTTTATAATTTTATCCCCTTACCAATTTATATATCGATACCTTTAGCAGTAGGTATTGGTGTTGGATTGATGATTTTACTAGATGTAACCCACCCTCCAGCTGGAGGAAATCCTATCATAGTTATATTGGGCTCAGTATCGTTTGACTATTTATTCTCCCCAATATTAACTGGATGTTTGATTATAATAGCCTTTGGAATTATTCTGAATAAATTCGTTGCTAAAAAGAAATACCCCTAATCAAGTACTATTCGTTTGATTGATGTTCTTATTTTATGCTACACTTTCATAAGAAAATATCTATAGAGAGATTTTAAAACAAAAATATTAGGAGAAAAAATGAAAGTACTTTGCGTGTTATATGATGATCCTAAAGGTGGTATGCCTAAAGCTTACCCTTTATCAGATCTTCCAAAATTAGAAAAATACCCTGATGGAATGACTTTACCTAGTCCAAAAGGTAGGGATTTCACACCTGGAGAATTATTAGGATGTGTATCTGGTGAATTAGGATTAAGAAAATTTTTAGAGAGCAATGGTCATGAGTTAGTTGTAACAAACAGTAAGGATGGAGAAGGATGCGAGGCTGATAAACATATAGTAGATGCAGATATAGTTATTTCTCAACCATTCTTTCCTTATTATTTAACAAAAGAAAAGATTGAAAAAGCAAAAAACTTGAAAATGGCAATAACTGCAGGAATTGGTTCAGATCACGTAGATTTACAAGCAGCAATGGATCATAAAATTGATGTCGTAGAAGTTACTTTCTGTAACTCAAGATCAGTTGCTGAGCATATAGTAATGATGATAGTTTCACTTGTTCGAGATTACCACAACCAACATCGAATTGTAAATGAAGGTGGATGGAATATAGCAGATGCTGTTCAAAGATCTTACGATGTTGAGGGAATGCATATTGGAACTGTAGCAGCTGGAAGAATTGGATTAGATGCACTCAGAAAAATGAAACCTTTTGATGTTCATCTTCACTATTTTGATAGGCATAGATTACCTGAGTCAGTTGAAAAGGAGTTAAATCTTACTTTCCATGAAACTGTGGAGTCTATGGTTAAAGTATGTGATGTTGTAACAATCAACTGTCCTCTTCATCCTGAAACAGAAAATTTATTTGATGATGAAATGATAGGTAAAATGAAAAAAGGTGCATACATTGTAAATACAGCAAGAGGTAAAATTTGTAATAGAGATGCAATAGCAAAAGCCTTGAAGAGCGGACAATTAAGTGGATATGCAGGAGACGTATGGTTTCCTCAACCAGCTCCAAACGATCACGTGTGGAGAACAATGCCAAACCATGGAATGACACCTCATACTTCTGGAACATCACTATCTGCTCAAGCTAGATATGCTGATGGTGTAAGAGAAATCTTAGAATGTTTCTTTGAAGGTAGTGAAATACGTAACCAATACTTGATTGTTAAAGATGGACAATTAGCTGGAATGGGTGCGCATTCTTATAGTAAAGGAAGCGCTACCGGCGGTTCAGAAGAAGCGGCAAAATATCAAAAAAAATAAAGTTTTAAATAGAAATTATTAAAGGTAAGCTATCAGTATTTAGATAGCTACCTTTAATGAAAAAATTTTTATCAATAATTTTCTTTCTTATTTCTGCAAACAGCTTTGCAAATTCACCAAATTTTGAAAGAGCTTATTTTGCTGGAGGGTGTTTTTGGTGCATGGAAGAGTCTTTTGAAAATATTCTTGGTGTTTCAAAAGTTATCTCTGGTTATTCAGGTGGCACTACAGAAAATCCAACTTATAAAGAAGTTACATACGGAAACACAGGTCATTTTGAAGTTATTGAAGTCATATATATTCCAGAAGTAGTTAGCTATGAAAAACTCTTAGAAGAATTCTGGGTAAATATTGATCCATTTGATGCTGTAGGACAATTTTGTGACAAGGGATATAGTTATAGATCAGTGGCATTTTATCAAAATGATAAGCAAAAAAACTTAATAGAAAATAGTATTAAGGAAATAGAGAAAAAATTTAAAAAAAAAGTAGTAACTTATGTAAGAAAATTTGATAAATTTTACATGGCAGAGGCTGTTCATCAAGATTATTACCAAATAAATTTTCTTAATTACTTAAGATATAAAAAAGGATGTAGACGCGAAGCAATATTAAATAGTATTTGGGGATCTTAAATGTCTGTAGTTAGTAAATACGTATCTTTAAAAAATTATATTCCAATTGGCTTACCGAAAGAGACAGATTTTGAAATAAAATCAAAAGAAATTTCAATTAATGATGAAAAAAATATTTTAGTATCAAATTCATGGATTTCAGTTGATCCATACATGCGTGCAAGAATGACTGAGAGAAAAAATTATAAACCACCATTTAAAATTGGTGAGGAAATGGAGGGGTATGCAATTGGTAAAGTAGAACTCTCAAATGATAAAGATTTTAGTGTTGGAGATTTAGTATTTAGCAGTCTTGGTATGAGAGATAAATTTGTTTGTAGTTCTGATGAACTAAAGAAACTAAAACCAATTGATATGCCTATACAGTCGTACTTGGGTCCACTTGGAATGACAGGGCATACAGCTTACATTGGACTTTTCAAACATGGAGAATTGAAATCTGGGCAAACTATATTAGTCTCTTCTGCTGGAGGTAGCGTTGGATCTACAGTTTGCCAAATTGCAAAAAATCTTGGTTGTAAAGTTATTGCAAGCACAGGGTCTGATGAAAAAGTTGATTGGTTAAAAAATGAATTAAAAGTTGATCATGCTTTTAATTATAAGAAAGTAAAAAACCTTGTATTACATTTCAAGGAAATTTGTCCTGATGGTTTTGATCTTTATTTTGATAATGTTGGTGGAGACTTTTTAGAGTCCGCTATTTTCCAAATGAAAACATATGGTCGTATTGTGATTTGTGGAAGAATTTCACAGATGAATGCAACAAACCCTGGATCTGGTTTGAAAAATATGGCTTATGTTTTAGTAAAAAGACTTACAATTAAAGGATTTCTTATTTTTGATCACGATAATGAGAGAGAGCCATTTGAAACTGAAATGTCAAAATGGTTGGCGGATGGTAAAATAAAATTTAAAGAAACTATCTACGAAGGAATAGAGAATGCTCCAAAGTCATTTATTGATTTATTAAATGGTAAAAATATTGGCAAAATGCTTGTCAAAATTTAGTTAGGAAATTTTGTGACTTTAAATCCTCAATAAATGATTAAAACATTTCCTTTACTATTTATATTTCTATGGTCATCTGCATTCATCTCAGGTGATATTATAGTTCAGAATGCATCACCTTTTGCAGCACTTGCCTTTAGATTTGGAATTGTAACTATAGGTTTCTTCTTATTCGCATTACTTAAAAAAGAGATAATTTTTACAAAAGTGAGATATATATTAGAAAGCATAACTACAGGTGTATTATTTCATGGATTATATCTTGGTGGTTGTTGGTACGCGTTTCATGTAGGAGTCCCTGCAAGTGTTGTAGCTTTAATAGTTACTCTTCAGCCAATATTAACTAACTTATTATCAGGACCAATTTATAATGAAGTAATAGGGTGGAGACAGTGGGTTGGTATTATATTTGGTTTTATTGGCTCTTTACTAGTGCTTGGGGTAGATTTTGGAGATGAGTTTCCAAAGGATGGACTAGTAACTTGTTTTATTGCTCTTACTGCAATCACTACAGGAACTTTGTGGCAAAAAAAATTAAGTGGTAATGTTCCATTATCAGTTAATAATGGATTTCAAGCTTTTGGTGGCTGTTCTTTTAATTTAATTTTAATATCAACATTTGAAACTCCTTATATAAATTTTACAACAGGATTTTTATTAGGAATGACACATCAAATTATTCTAGTGTCATTTGGAGCCTTCACAATTTTAATGTTTTTAATAAAAGCAGGCTCAGTGAGTAAAACTTCAACATTATTTTTTCTTGTCCCACCTACAACAGCTGTGATGGCCTATTTATTTTTAGGAGAAAAGTTATCTAATATTGATATAGCAGGATTTATACTTGCAACAATTGGCGTTTATATTGCAACTAGAAAGTAAGTGAAAATTTTTAACTTTATAAAAAAATTTTATCGGCCTTTTGTGTTAACTTATCTTTTTTTTTCGATTGGGATAAGTTTTTATCCATCCTTTGAATTTTACTCGTTTAAAGGACAATTATTGATATTAGCTGTATCTATATTTAACGGAATACTAGGAGTTTATATTAAAAAATTATAAAACGTAAGGTTCTGGTCTAGCATTACTTTTTAAAACTCTTTCTACATCAAAAACACTTATATCTATTGATTGGTAGCTACCTGTTGTGATCAATTCAGTCAGAGCCCTTCCAATACCTGGTGCCTGCATTAAACCTCTTCCAGTGAAACCAGAGGCTAAATAAACATTGTCATATTTTGGATGTTTGCCTACAACTGCGTTGTTATCAAGTTTATTACAATCATAAAATCCTGCCCAACCACCGGTTAATTTTAGTTCTTCAAAGGCTGGAACTCTTTTTGCCAGAGCAGGCCAAACTAATTCTTCAAAATCATTCCATGCTGGTTCTAAATCTTTCGCATCAAATACAGATATAGGTGAACCTGCTAAGAACTCTTTACCCTCTGGTCTCCAATATACACCAGTTGTTAAATCTCCAGTTAGTGGCATATCAGGAAAATGTTTTGGACATTTAACTCGAAATACAGTGTGCTTTTGTGGTTCAACTGGAATATCTGATAACAATTCTTTAGTCCAACATCCTGCTGCTGAAATGATAGTTTTTGCATTTATCTCTGACAAATTTTTAACCTCACCTTTAAGAAACTCTGCGCCTAACTCAATTGCTTTACTTTTTAAAGCACTATGAAACATAAAAGGATCAATCCAACCTTCACTTTTATTATCAGTATATGTAGCTGTTTCTATACCTTCGTTATTTATATATGGAAAAATTTTATTTAATTCTGAACCTTTAATATTTTTAGTACCAGCATCGCATTCTCTATGATTTTCCAAAGCTTTATATTGTTCCTCTGCATGTTCTGGTCCAAACATTAAAAGGTATCCATTAGGAACCATGCTTGCCGTTGGGTTTGGATTTTTTTTTGTTTTTAATAATTCTGGTATTTTAAAGATGAATTCTCTAGCAAATTTACCTAAAAGTATATTTTCTTTTTGAAAAAATTGTCTTCTAAATCCACCTAAAGATAAAGGAAATGAGGCAGTCTTATATGTAGGGTCTCTCTCAATTACCTTAACTTTTCTACCTTCCATTGATAAAAAGTATGCAGTTGCAGCGCCTATTATACCTCCACCAACTATGACGACATCATCCATAAATTTAAATATATACTATTTTCTTTGCATTAACCATAAAGCATCTTGAGATAAAAAATAAATTTTTCCGTTAGAGGGATGCACTTGAATGTCTCTAATTCTCCCAATTTTATTTTTAAAAATAACCTCTTCTTTTACATTTGATAAATCATGAAATATCAGTTTTCTTAAGGATTTATCTTTTAAAGAAGTGATTAAAGCATGACTATTCCACTCATTAAACTCGTCACCTTTATAAATAGTTATTGCGCTAGTTGCTATTGAGGGTACCCAATATTGAATAGCTTTTGTAAATCCAGGTTTCCATTTTGGGCCAATTGGAATTCCAGAATAATTGGTTCCTCCCCATCCTAAAATTTTCCATCCATAATTTTCACCTTTTTTAACTTCTCCGAACCAATCTCCACCTTTTGCCCCATGATTACTCATGTAAACTTTTCCATCAAATTCAGAAAGTGCCATCCCTTGAGGATTTCTAATTCCAATTTGATAAATCTCTGGCAACCAATCTACCATACCCTCAAACTTTGGATTATCTTTTGGTATACTTCCATCTAAATGAATTCTTATAATACTACCTGGATGCTTTGAGGCGTCTTGTGCAATCATACCTTGTCCTCTCTCACCCGCAGAAGCAAATATAAAATTATCTTTGATAACTAATCTTGATCCAAAATGATAACCAGAGTCTATTGGGGGATTTGCTTGAAAAATATTTTTAAAGTTTAATTGTTTCTTATTAAATTCTGCTTTTGCAATAGAAGTGCTAGTTTTATATCCACCTCTATCTTCAGTATATGAAATCCAAATATTATTGTCTTTATGAATAATATCTAATAAGCCTCCTTGACCATGGACAACAAAGTTAAGTTGATGACTAATTTCTTGAATTTCTCTAGATAAAATATTTACAATTTTTATTTTGCCACTTTTTTCTGTAATTATTATTTCATTATTATTAATAAAAGAGGATCCCCAAGGTGAATCTAGGTTAACTAATTTTTCTAATTTAAAGTTTTGTGAATACGATTTTGGGGCAAATACGAAAAAAAAAATTAAAACGTATATTATTTTTTTCACTTTATGAAAGTTTTGATCTTCCACCATCAACTGCAATTATTTGACCCGTTACCCAGGAACTTTCCTCGGTAAGTAAAAATTTTGCTAAAGCTGCTCCATCTTTACCCTCACCTAGTCTTTTAAGTGGGTGGGCTTTAGCTATTCCTTGAGCAATTGCTGTATTTTTTAACATTGGTTGAGCTATCTTAGAATTAGTTAAACTTAGAGCAACACTATTAACTCTTATGTTTGGAGCAAATTCAGCTGCTAATGATACAGTTAGTCCCTCAATAGCCGCTTTGGTTGATGCTATTATTGAATGATTTGTAAAACCTCTTTGAGCTGCAACTGTTGAAAATAAAACAATTGAACCATTATTTTGTTTTAGGTTATCTTGATATCCTTTGATTAAGTCCACCGCAGAATAAAAATTAAGTTTCATACATTTATTGAAATCATTCTCAGTTGCCATCTTTAAAGGCTTCAAATCTATAGATCCAACACAATATGCTACACCTTTGATTTCTGATATGTCTGATTTAATTGTATCCACGAACCCCTCGTGTAATACATCTGCCACAGTATAAGAAGAGTTCAATTTCTCAGCTAAATTTTTAAGTTGACTTTCATCTCTTCCAACTAAATGAATTTCTTTACCAGAAGAATACATTTGCTCTGCTAAATTGGATCCGATAGAACCTGTCGCACCGACAATTAGATATTTTTCTGACATATAATAATTAATGAAATTATTTTTTATACTTGGAAATCAGTTATTTCCATTAAAAAACCTCGACCGCTTCAAAAAAGACCACCTATTTTTTATGTCAGAAGACTACCAATTATGTACATATGAAAGACATCATAAATTAAAAATTCTACTATTTTTATCTTCAATGAGATCTTATGCGGATAAATTGAAGGAAAATAAATTTAAGCTTAATTACTCAAAAATTGATTCTACTGATTTTAAAAAGGACTATACGAAGAAATTAGAAAAATTGTTAAAGATGAATAAGATAAAAGAAGTAACTAGTTTTGAAATAGAGGATAAATTTTTTGAAACAAAAATAAATAATTTTTTAAAAAAACAAAATATTCAGTGGAATATAATTCGATCGCCAATGTTTTTAGATAGTCGTGAAGATTTTAAAAAATATTTATCAAAAACAAAAAAACCCTTCATGGCAAAGTTTTATAAAGAAAAGCGAGAAAGATTAAATATTTTGTTAAACAAAGATGGTACACCAGAGGGAGGAAAATGGAGTTTTGATGAGGATAATAGAAAAAAACTGCCAAAAAATATCTTAATACCAAAATTTCCAGAAATTAAAGAGACTAAACATACAAAAAGTTTAAAACCAATTATTGAAAAATTATTTAGTAAACATCCAGGTGATACCAAAAAATTTTGGTTTGCAACTGAATATAAAGATATTTCAAAATTATTAGATTTTTTTATTAAAGATAAGTTAAACCTATTTGGTGATTACGAAGATGCTGTTGATCAAAAAAATAATATTTTATTTCACAGTGCTCTTAGTCCGTATTTAAATCTAGGTTTAATAACTCCAGACATTATCATTCAAAAAATAATGACTTATCACCATAATAAGAGTGTGAGACTAAATTCTTTAGAAGGTTATATAAGACAAATAATTGGTTGGAGAGAGTTTATGAGAGGAATATATCAAAATTATAGTAAAGAAATGGAAAGTGGAAATTTCTTTAAACATAATAGAAAAATGAAAGATACATTCTATGATGGCAGCACTGGTTTGGATCCTTTAGATCATGCAATTAAAAATGCTGACAAATTTGGTTGGTCGCACCACATTGAAAGATTAATGATATTATCAAATATTATGAATTTATGCGAAGTTGAACCAAAATCAGTTTATAAATGGTTCATGGAAATGTTTGTGGACTCATCTGATTGGGTTATGGTTCCAAATGTTTATGGAATGGGTTTGTTTAGTGATGGTGGAATTTTCGCAACTAAGCCTTATATCTGTGGATCAAGTTATTTTATGAAAATGATGGATTTTAAAAAGGGCAACTGGTGTAATGTTATGGATGGTCTTTATTGGCGTTTCATAGATAGAAATAGAAAATTTTTTTTGAAAAATCCAAGGTTGTCTATGATGGTAAGAATTTTTGATAAAATGAAAGAGGATAGAAAAAAATTGATATTATCAGAAGCAAACAAATTCATTAAAGATAATACTTATGGGAATTAAAGTTTATTTTAACGATTCTTGCAATATTTGTAGAATGGAAATAAATCATTATAAAAAAATTGCAAATAGTGATTTGGAGTGGATAGATATTACAAATAATGATGAGGCTATAAAAATAACATCTAAGTCGCAAAAAGAGTTGCTCAGAAGATTGCATGTAATAAATGATGGTGAAGTTATTGGAGGTGCTAAAGCATTTATTATAATTTGGTCAAAAATACCAAAATATAAAATCCTATCTAAAATTTTTTCAATAAAACCCTTATTTATTATTTTTAATTATATTTACGAAATTGCTGCATTTTTCTTATTTTTAAAAAACAGAAAACAATTAAATGAAAAAACAAAACCTACCAACTAAGGTATGCAAAGTTTGTAACAAGCCTTTTTCTTGGAGAAAAAAATGGAAACTTAATTGGGAAAAAGTTAAGTATTGCTCGAAGAGATGCGCCTCTAGTAATTAATTATTGTGTATTGCTTTTTCTAGGATCTTTAAGTGATTTTAAGATTTTTGATAGCCCCGTAATTTTTAAACTATAATAAATCACATAAATTAAGGTTAGTCCCAAAGCCATGGTAGATAGAAACACAAAGATGGCTGTCAAAATTTTTTCTTGGAACCAGTTCTCTACTCCAGAGTTAGAATAATAAAGAATATTCCAAAACGCGACGAAAATTAACTCATATATGATTATAATTTTGAACATATGGTTGATATAGTTCTCAATATAATTAATACTATTCAATTCTTGTCGCATGTCGATAAAAATTTATGAGATAAAATAAAGAAAATAAATGAAAAAAGTAATTTGGATAACTGGCGGTAGCAGTGGAATAGGAAAAGCAGTTGCATTGAAGTTTGCAAATAAAGGATGGCAGGTAATTATATCATCAAGACGTGAGGAAGTCTTAAAAGATATTTCAGATAAAAATGAAAATATTGATTATTTGAAATTAGATATTGTTGATTATGAAGCATGTAATTCAGTTTTTAAAACAATCGTGGAGAAATACAATAAGGTTGATATTTGTTTTTTTTCTACTGCAATTTATGAGCCTGAAAAAGAGAAGGATTTTGATCTTCAGAATATAATTGATGTTACAAATGTGAATTATATTGGAACCATAAACTGTATTAAAGCTGTTGAAAAATATTACAAAGAAAAAAGGCAAGGAGTTATATCTATTGTATCTTCTACTGCAGGATACAGAGGATTGCCAAATTCAACTGCCTATGGGCCTGCAAAAGCAGCTCTTATTAATTTAGCAGAAAGTTTATATCTTGATTTTCAAAGATATGATGTTCGCGTATGTCTAGTCAGCCCTGGATTTATCAAAACAAGACTTACGGATAAAAACACATTTAAAATGCCATTTTTAAAAACCACACAATATGCGGCTGAACAGATTTATGATGGTTTAATAAATAAAAATTCATTTGAAATAGCTTTTCCTAGAAGTTTATTTTTAATATTAAAATTTTTTAAGATTTTGCCAAATGGGATCTACTTATATTTGATAAGAAAAATGACGAAGCTTCAAAAAAAATAAATTTAATCTTTTACAAACATCACAGTTAATTCTGCAACCTTAATACCAAACTTTGTCATTTTTGCTCTATTAATTGCTACTCTTTCATCTTGCATAAAGATCCAATCATCAAAAGTTATTTTCATTTCTCTTCCTTTTACAGGAACTAACAGTACATATTCAAACTTAAATGCAGGACCATAAGAAAAACCCTTTGCAGTTCCAACTACATCTCCAGCAGTGCCTTCATAGTTATGTTCATCGATTTTATTGATTGTCCATTGCCTATTTTGAATTTCTCCATCGTTCCAAACAAATTTTTCGTCAAGTATTAATTGTTTTCCATCCCACTTTCCATCTAGGTCTGCAGAAAATTGTCTTGTCACTTTACCTGATCTATTTTGTAAAATTCCCCATGCTTTTACATTTCCAGATAAATACTCTTCTATTATTAATCTAGGTTTTTGGTTTTTGAAATCTTCTGGTTTCATTGCTTGGTTTGATGAACAACTTGTAATCAATACTGAGATTATTATCAATAATAAATATTTTATTTTCATAGTATTATTTATTTTTGAAGAGCAAATTGGATTAAGTCTATATTTTTTGATTTAAAACCTGCTTCACAATAAGATAAATAAAAATTCCACATTCTTTTAAAAGTATTGTCAAAGCCTTGGGATTGAATTTGTTCCCATTTTTCTAAGAACTCTTCTCTCCAAATATTTAATGTATTTGAGTAATGATCACCATAAGAATTGCAATTTTCAAACTTAAGTCCAGACTGATTTGCTAGATTTACTAACTCATTTTTACTAGGTAAAAAACCACCAGGAAAAATATATTTTTGGATAAAATCAGTTTTACTTTTATATCTATCATAGATGGTGTCATCTATAGTAATTGATTGTATAGCAGCTGTTCCTCCATCAACTAAGTTTTCTTTAATAGTATTAAAATAATTTTTTAAATAACTCTGCCCTACCGCTTCTATCATTTCTATAGAAGCTATTGAATTATAATTATTTTTAACATCTCTAAAATCTAACATTTGTATATTTATTTTTTCATTCAAACCTTCCTTGTGAATTCTTTCTTTTGAATATTCGTATTGTTTTTTAGAGATTGTTATACAATCTAACTTTACGTCATAATTTTTTCCAATATATTCTGCAAATCCTCCCCACCCACAACCAATTTCAAGCATCTTATCGCCTGATTTAGGTTTAACAAGACTCGAGAGCTTTTTATATTTATTTAACTGAGCTTTTTCCAAATCATTACTATCCTCAAAAATTGCACTTGAATAAGTTAGGGTTTTATCAAGCCATAATGAGAAAAATTCATTTCCTAAATCGTAATGCTTTCTAATGTTTTCTTTACTCCTATATTTATTATTTTTAATAAACAAACCTTTGATTTTATTAAATATTGAAAGATCGAAAGAGCCAGAAAATTTATGAACTATTTTTATATTTTTTGCCGCTAGCTCTATAAGATTAGTTAAATTATTTGTCTCAAAATAATTATCCATATATGCTTCGGCCAGACCTACACTTCCATTTTTGATAATTTTAAAAGTTAACCCTGGTTTATTTATTTTTAGATCAGCATTTAATTTTTCATTACCATTTCCGAAGGTATATTCTTTTCCATCATGGTTTATTATTTTTAAATTTCCATGTTTAATAAATTTTAGTGAGTTAAATACAATTTTATCTGATAATTTACTCAAATTCACTTTTTTCTACCGAACTATTATTTTTAATATTTATTTTTTTTTTAATAAACTTTATTCCTTTTAACCATAGTTTAAATGCCTCATAGTGAATTGCGGCAATAACTTTAAATGTCATCAAGGGGTGAAAAATATAGGAAACAAATAGATTTTTGTTACTAAATTCTTTTGCGGTACCGTCCTGGGATGCAAATAAAAGTTTACCTTCATTATCAGATTGGTCAATTATAACTGATATTTTGTCTGAGGGCTTATTTACTCTAAATTTATAATTACACTCCATATCTATGAAGGGCGATACATGAAATTTTTTTACACAACTATTTCTTAAAGTTTCATTATCTTCAGCTTTGAAAATGTACGTGTGTTGTTCACCAAATGTATTTTTAACCTCATAAAATAAAGAGATTATCTTATCGTACTTATCATATATAAAGAAAACACTTAGAGGATTAAATACATAACCTAATATTCTTGGATAACAGAATAATTTGATTTTAACCTCTTTATTGTCGATACCAATATTTTCTAGTTTTTTTTTTACCCAGTTTTTTAAAGAGGTACCATCTCTATCCCCATGGTCTTTGTCAAAAAAACTAATGATATTGAATTTATTATATGAAAATAATTTAATTTTATTATCAATTTCATTCAAATCATCTAAGTCTATTAATAATGAAAAAACTCTATATTTGAAATAATGATTTTTAGGTTTAAATCGTCTGTGTATTACTTTTCCTATATATATCTTGGAGTTTTTAAGCATTTATATACTTAATCATATCTATTGATGATTTTATACCATCTTCATGAAATCCATATCCAAAATAACTACCACAAAATAAAATATTATTTTTATTTTGAATTAGGTGAAGATCTTTCTGGCTATTGATTGCATTTTGATCAAAGTAAGGGTGTGTAAATATAACTTTTCGGATTATCTTATCTTCGGATATTTCTAAATAAGGATTTAATGTTAAAAAAATATTTTTATTTATATTCAAATTTTGTAATAGGTTTAACCAATAAGTAATCGAATTTTTTTCACTATTCTCAGATTCAATCGAGGAATTCCATGAACACCAAGCACTTCTATTATTTGGCATATAACTTATATCCTCATGGACTATAGCCTCATTTGTTTTATATTTAAAATTACTTAAGATCTTATTTTCTATTTCTTCAGGATTTTCAATTAAAGAGAGAGCTTGATTAGCATGAGTAGCTAATACAACTTTATCGTAAGTAAAATATTCATTTTTATCTCCATAATAAACCTGAACTCCTGATCCAATTCTTTTAATTTTATTAATATTGTAATTTTTATAATATTCTCCACTGATTTTACTTAGAATTTTATCTACATATGTTCTACTTCTTTTGGAAACTGTAAACCATTGTGGTCGATCTTTTAATTTGAACAATCCATGATTTTGAAAAAATTTAAAAAAAAATTTCAATGGCATTTGTTTTGCCTCGTAAGGGGGCATTGACCATATAGCTGATACCATAGGAATAATATGAAATTTGATAAAGTACTCTGACAATTTTAAATTGTCTAAATAGTTACCTAAAGTAATATTTTCGTTAATTGGATCTTGGTTTTCACTTTGTTTATAAAAACTGATTATAGTAAAAAACATCTTCAAAAATTTTATATTTAACAAGTTTGATTTATTGCTAAAAATTCCAGAAAGACCTTTTCCACAATATTCTATATTTGAGTCTCTAACGGATACTGAGAATGACATATTGCTTCTTTCGATAGCAATATCATTTTCTTGAAAAAAATTTATTAAATTTGGATAAGTTTTTTTATTAAATACAATAAAGCCTATATCAACAGGAACTATATTATCTCCGACATTAACATCAATAGTATGAGAATGACCTCCAAAATGGTCTTCTTTCTCAAATAGATCTACTTTATATTTTTTAGATAAACTGTACGCTGCACTTAGACCTGATATACCAGAGCCTATAATAGCAAATTTCATTATTGAGGATTATATTTATTTTCTTTTGTAAAGGATGAGACAAATTGTAGAAAAACTGCAAGAATTATAATGCTTCCTCCTATTAATACGTAGAATGAAGGGTTTTCATTTACAAATAGCCAAGCCCAAAGAGGACCAAGTATCGCCTCTGTAAGCATTATTATGCCAACCATAGCTGATAGAGTTTTTCTCGCACCAATTGTTATAAAAATAAAGCCAAGTCCTATTTGAAATGTCCCAGACAAAAATGCCAAAAACATATCATTTAAAGATATAGAAATTTTTGTTGAAGCTAAAAAACCTATTATCATTGCAACTATTCCAGCAACTAATTGTAGGGGCACCATATCTACATGAGGATATCTTCTTACAATTAAAATTAGAGATGCAAAGGTAATTGGCATTACAAAGGCAACGATATTTCCAGACATTTGTCCACTTGATAGAGTATTTCCTAGCATTAAAATTAATCCAGAAATTGCTAAAATGATAGAAGCTAAAGTAATTTTTGAAATTTTTTCTTTTAAAAAAAAATATCCAAATATCGCTAAGAAAATTGTTTGTGTTTGTATTATGAAGTTTGTATTTGCAACAGTAGTATTATACATAGCAAAAACGTAACTGCTAAATCCAATGCCTAATATAATTCCACCAATTAAGCCAGGAATTCCCGATACATAAATTTTTTTAAATACCTCTTTTTTGTAAGTTGCAATTAAAAAAATAGTTACAACAATTATAAAAAAAACCTGTCTCCAAAATAAGATTTGCCATAAAGTTGATCCTTCAAATGATTTAACTATCAACCCACCAAAACTAAGACAAAATGCACCAAAAAAGATTAATAATGGACCTGGTATCTTTGAAATAAAATTCATTTAATATTGGAAATCAAATTTTGAGTTTCCATCTCATACAACTTAAAAATAGTTTCTGCATCTTTTAAATTAATTTCTTTAAATTTAATTTTTGATCCTGGAGGTATTTGTACTAGTTTGTCATAATCAGCGCTTATTACAACTCCGATCTTAGGGTAACCACCTATGGTTCCATGATCAGATAGCATAATTATTGGATCCCCATCTGCTGTGATTTGGATAACACCCTTCACTAATCCTTCTGACTTTATATTTGTATTTTTAATATTACTAATCTTAGGTCCTTTAAGTCTTATACCCATACGGTCACTTAATTTGGTTACATTAAATTCATCACTAAAAAATGAATCTATTGCGTCCTTTGAAAAATAATCAAAATGAGGTCCTTTTATTATTCTAATATTTTCAATTTTAGAGTTTAGGTATTCTATTTTATTTTTTGGCAGGATTTTTTTTATATTTTTTAAATGAATTATTTGTCCTTTCTTAAGTTTTTCTCCACTATTAGCACCAATTTTAGCCTTAGTATTAGTAGAACAACTATTTAAATAATAATCCACCTCAAATGTGCCTCCAATAGATAAATAACCATATACTGATCGATTGGTAGACAGTATATCTAAGCAATCATTATTCTCTAAAATAATATTTTCGTAACAACTAAATTCTAAATTTTTGTTTTTTCTTATAATTTTAAAATTAACATCTCCAGTAACATTGATGGAGATATTTTCTCCTATATATTTCAATTTTGGACCTTGATATGCAAATTCAACAACCGGATTATTTATTTCATTGTTTGAAATGGTATTTGCTAATAAAAAATTCCTATTATCCATTGCTCCACTAAAAGGTATGCCTATATGATAAAAATTATTTCTACCGTTATCTTGAAATGTAGAATTGATACCTGGTCGTAATACCTCAAAATAATTTTTATTCATATTTTTTTTCATACTCTAGTTTAGAAATTGGATAAAATGATATTGTATCACCTGGATTAATTAGATTTGGCTCAGTATTTTTTTTATTATCAAAAATATCAACTGGTGTTTTACCAATTATATTCCAACCACCTGGACTTTCAAAAGTATAAATATTACAAAATTGCTCTGTTATACCTATGGAATTTTTTGGGACCTTAACTCTTGGTGTTTCTAAACGCTTTGCAAAAAGAGATTTATCCATATCTCCTAAGAATGGCATGCCTGCAATAAAACCTGTCATATAACAATAATAATTTTTTGAAAAGAATGTTTCATAAATTTTTGATTCATTTATCTTTAATAATTTTTGTAAACGTTTTATATCTAGTGCAAATTCCTCTGCACAACAAACTGGGATTTTAATTAGATTATTTTTTGAATTATTATTTTTTTTTAACTCAAGATTTTCAACTTGTTTTTTTAATTTAGCAAAACTCGTAAGTTTTAAATCGAAACTAATTACTAGTTTATTATAACTAGGTGTAATATTTGTAATACCTAAAAAATTACTATCTCTTAAATTATTAAAATAATTTATAACATTTCTGTTAATTTCTTTATTTACCTCAGTACCAAAGTCACAGTACAATGCTGCGTCACCAAGATTTGATATATTTTTAATCATGTCATGTTATACTTTAAGCTTTGTAGTATGGAAATTAATTTAAATTGTGATTTAGGTGAAAAATCAAAGCATCATTCAAATGAGAATGATCCTGATTTACTCAAAATAGTAAATTCTGCAAATGTGGCTTGTGGGTACCACGCTGGAGATGAAGAAACTATGAGAGAAGTTGTAGAGATTTCAAAGCAAAATAATGTAAGTATTGGTGCACATCCATCTTTCAATGATCCAGAAAACTTTGGAAGAAAACGTATTAATCTTGGTGCTGATGAAATTTCTAAGCTTTTAATAGATCAATATGAAATTTTGCAAAATATTGCCATTAAATTAGATGAAAAGGTTTCTCATATTAAACCACATGGAGCCTTAAATAATATGGCTTGTGAGGACCTTGAACTAGCAACAATTTTGGCAAAAACTATTTATAGTATTGATAAAGATATAATTTATTTAGTACCAACAGGTTCAAAAATGGAAATTGCAGCTAAAAAATTAAATATGAAAATTGCATGTGAAATTTTTGCAGATAGAAATTATGAAGACGATGGAACACTTGTGTCAAGAGGTAAGGACCATGCCCTAATAACCGATCCTGAGCGAGCTAAAGAGCATGTATTCAATATGGTGAAAAACCAAACTCTTAATTGTCACAGTGGAAAACAAATACCTTGTGAAATCGATTCAATTTGCATACATGGAGATAACAAAAGTTCTCTCTCGACTGCAAAACAGGTAAGAGAAAACTTAATAAAAAATAATTTAGAATTAAAGCCTCTAAATAAAATGAAAAAATTTATATAATTATGATTAAAAAACTATTTACTTTTCTCATATTCTTTTTTTTGACTGTTGAGACTTTTGCTGCTGGAACAAGTTCATCAGATAAAAAACCGAGCTATAAAAATGCTGTAAAAATAATTGAAGCAGCTAAGAAATATGAATCCAAAAATAAAATGGATAAAGCATTAAAAAGATATGAAAAAGCTCAAAAAATTTTATTAAAACTCGACAAAGAAAAGCCCTTACAAGCTGATACACTAAATTACCTGGGTTTTACAACTAGAAAACTTGGGGACTTTGAAGCAGGAGAAAAATATTATTTGTTAGGTTTGCAAGTCGATCCAAAGCATGTTGGTATAAATGAATACTTAGGTGAATTATATGTTGTGACCAACAGAATTGATTTAGCAAAAGAAAGATTGGAAATTTTGAAAAGCTGTAATTGTGAGGAGTATCAAGAGTTAAAAGAAATTATAGACGGATCAAAAAAATCAAAATATTAGTTTATATTTTGAATCATTTGTTCGGGCATCCATAAGGCTATTTGAGGAAACAAAACAATTAAGATTACCGCAAATATCATCAACAAGAATAACGGAAATGCACTCTTGGCGATGTAGCCCATATCTTTGTTAGCCATACCTTGCAAAACAAATAAATTAAAACCAACTGGAGGGGTAATTTGAGCCATTTCAACAACTATAACTAAAAATATACCAAACCAAATCATATCAAAACCAGCCTGCCTTATCATAGGTTCGATAATAGCCATTGTAAGTACAACTGCTGATATTCCATCAAGAAACATCCCTAAAATTATATAAAAAATCATTAATACGAAAATTAAAAGATATGGTGATAATTCCATATTTTGTATCCAAATTGCTAGATTTCTAGGAAGACCAGTAAATCCCATAGCGAGTGATAAAAATGTTGCTCCAGCTAATATGAATGCAATCATGCACGAGGTTTTTGTTGCACCAAGTAAAGATTCTTTAAAAGTTTTTAAGTTCAGACTTTTTTGAAAATAAGAAAGTATTAAAGCACCCACAACACCCAGAGATGCTGCTTCAGTTGCTGTTGCTATTCCAGTATAAATAGAGCCAATTACACCAAGGATTAATAAAATTACAGGTATTAACTGTTTTGATTTAGTTAATTTATTTAAAAATGAATAATTTTCTTCAGTTAACGGCATTTTATTTTTATTTAACAAAGACCAAATGATTACATAGCCCATAAAAATCAGAGCAATCATTATTCCAGGAATTATTCCAGCTATAAATAGTTTAGCAATAGACTCTTGAACAGTTACTCCATAAATAATTAAAATAATTGAAGGAGGGATTAGTAATCCTAAAGTTCCAGAGCCCGCAAGACTTCCAAGTAAAATTTTTTCAGGATATTTTCTTTTTCTTAATTCTGGAATTGACATTTTTCCAACCGTAGCGACTGTTGCAGCTGAGGATCCAGATATAGCTGCAAACAATGCACATCCAACAACATTGACATGAATTAAACCTCCAGGAAGTTTCTGTAACCAAGGAGCCAGTCCCTCAAATAAATTTTCAGATAATTTAGTCCTAAATAAAATTTCTCCCATCCATACAAAAAGAGGTAAAGCAGTCAGAGTCCATGATGATGATGCACCCCAAATTGTTGTGGCCATCGCATCTCC
The DNA here is from genome assembly GCA_902555585.1 of uncultured Pelagibacteraceae bacterium. Lineage (GTDB taxonomy): Bacteria > Pseudomonadota > Alphaproteobacteria > Pelagibacterales > Pelagibacteraceae > Pelagibacter. The sequence continues at coordinate 161,155 of CACDSY010000001.1, forward strand.
AACTGGTCGAGAAGTAAATAAAATCATTCCAATAGAAGAAACACCAATCATGCTTATTGCTACCCATATTCCAGAGCCTAAAAAAAGTAGTAAAACTGTAATAAAAAAAATAGCTAATAAAATTTCAATCATTATTAGAAATTTTTAAGATTAGTAGATGAAAGGCACATATAAAAAAAAGTGTTGCTCCAATAGCTACGCTACATTGAGGTATCCATATTAAAATTTCATCAGCACCTTCACTTCTTTCCTCAAACTCGTATGAGATTTTTAACATTTTGATAAAATAATATGACATATAACCTGCAAATATTGTTGTGACGACTAAGCTCCAAACTTCTAAAAATTTTTTTTTAAAACCTGTAGACTTTTCTAAAAATAATGTGATTCTTATATGACCCCCATTTACGAATGTATATGAAAGAGCAAAAAAAGATGAGGCAGCCATACAATACCCTGAGTATTCAGCTAACCCCCTTATGTAAAAACCAAAAATTCTAGATGCAATTCCGGTTAATATAAAAACTGCAATAAGAATTAAAAAAACTGCAGCTATATATCCTGAATAATTATAAATATTATTTAATGATTTATTTAATTTCTGTAACATAAAAAAGGCTGTTTTTTTAAACAGCCTTTTTTATTATATTTTTTTTATTTGTATGCGGCAAGTACGCTAGCACCTGTTTTGCCAGCTTTTTTCTTCCATTCTTTTGCCATTTTTTTTCCAACTTTTTGGAAATGTTTTTCTAAATCAGCATTTACTTTGCCTACTACCATTCCTGCAGCGGCTAGAGCTTTTTTATCTTCTATATTTCCAACTCTAGAAAGCATCCAACCTTTTTCTTCTGCTGCAGCAGCTTCTCTTTTAATTAGCATTTGAGTATCAGCATCTAGTTTATTCCAAGATCCTCTATGTGCAACAACCATATTTTTTGGGAACCAAGCAGCGATGTCATAGAAATATTTAACACCGTTCTCCCATATTTTGCTATTTTTACCAGTTGTTGGTGATGTAATCATACTTTCAACTGCTCCAGTTGAAAATGCTTGACTGATTTCAGCCGCCTCAATTTTAGTTGGAGCCATACCTGTAAGCTCTGCAATTCTAATTGTTGCAGAATTATAAGCTCTAAATTTTAAACCTTCTAGATCTGAAACACTATTGATTTCATTTTTGCTATATAGTCCTTGTGCAGGCCATGGCACAGCATATAAAAATACTAATCCTTTTTGGTTTAAACTATCAATGATTGCTGGCTTCGAAGCTTGATAAAGTTTCATAGCATCGTCATATGAAGTTGCTAAAAAAGGTTGTGAGTCAATTTCAAGAATAGGGTCAACTTTTCCCAATGCTGACATAAATCTTTCACCCATCTGTGCTTGACCAGTTCTTACCGCTCTAAAGATTTCTCCACCTTTAAATAATGATCCACCAGGATGTGTAACTATTGTAAGCTTTCCTCCACTTTTCTCTGAAACATTTTTAGCAAATTCTGCTGCATTTGCTGAGTGAAAGTTGCTCGCACCATAAGCTAACGCCATATCCCACTTTTCAGAAGCATTTACATTTGCTATTAACAAGACAGAAAATAAAATAGAAAATAAAGTTTTTAAAATTTTCATTAATCCTCCTTAATTTTTAAAAAATACATCTCATTATGTATTATTTATTAAATCAATAAAAATTTTCCCATGTTTTATTGAAAAATTTGAAATTGTTACTATTATATTGTTATCTTGATCGAAGAAGCCCTTATTTTACTGCAAATTATCTTTATAGATATTATATTGGCAGCTGATAACGCCATAATAATTGGTCTAATTGCGGCTAACTTTGTCCCAAAGAATAGAAAAAAAATTATATTTTGGGGAGTGGTCGGAGCTTTAATTTTTAAAGTTTTATTCGCAGTATTTGCGACCTATTTATTCAAATTTTACTTCATAAAAATTCTTGGAGGTTTGCTTCTAATTTGGATAGTAAATGATCTTAGAAAAGATCTTTTACAAGCTCAGAGACAAATTAAATCACCAACAAAAAAATCCTTAGAACCTTCATTTGCAAAGGGTATGTATAAAGTGCTTTTCGCAGATATAACAATTAGTTTTGATAATGTTATAGGTGTTGTTGGTGCTTCTAAGGGTAACTTTGGGTTTATGATTTTTGGTTTAATTTTATCTGTAGTCCTCACAGGTGCTATGGCCACTTATTTAGCAAATTATATTCAGAAACATTTATGGGTCGTCTATATTGGAATAGCAGTTATTCTTATACTTGCAATACAGCTTATTATTGGTGGACTTGTTGACTTAGAAATTCTAAAAATTAATGAGGAATTTAAAAAGTATTTTTAGTAAGAATGCTTTAATGATGGATATGAACCTCTTTTCACATCTGATCCAAATTTTTTAACTGCATTTCTAATATTACTTTTTAAATTAGCATATTTCTTAACGAATTTTATTTTACTATTAGTCAAACCTAATAAATCGTCTAAAACTAAAATCTGACCATCACAAAACTTTGATGATCCAATTCCTATTGTTGGAATATCAATCGTCTCAGTAATTTTTTTTGAAAGTTTTTTCTCAATACATTCTAGTACAATAGCAAAAACACCTGCTTCTTCTAAGATTTTTGAGTCTTTTAATAAATTTTTTTTTTCTTTTTCAGTCTTACCTTTATATCTAAATCTACCTCTTTGAGATTGTGGAGTTATACCTATGTGACCCATTACTGGAATTTTATTATTTACTAAATGTTTAATTATATCTTTGATCTTACTACCTCCTTCTAACTTTATTCCATCACATTTTGTATTTTTCATTACTTTTTTACAATTTTTAAGTGCTTGATATTTATTTTTGTATGTATTGAAAGGCATGTCTACAATCATTAAACTTTTTTTAACTCCTTTTCGTACACTCTTGGAGTGTTCAATCATCATTGATAAATTTACTTTTCTTGTAGTATCAAAATTATACAAAACTGAACCTAATGAATCCCCAACAAGTATTAAATCTGCATAGTTATCAATTTCTTCTGCTATATTTTTTGAATAAGCAGTTAAACAAATAATTTTTGACTTATTTTTTTTTTTAAGAATAAGCTTGCTAATTTTTGGAAGCATTTATACCTGCTTACCAAGTTCCAGTATTTTCCATAGATTTCCAAGGTTCTATGGGTTCTAAACTACCTTCCTGAAGAATTTCTACAGATATTTTATCTGGAGATCTAACGAAAGCCATATGACCATCTCTAGGTGGTCTATTTATTGTATATCCCATATCCTTTAATCTCTGACATGTCTCATATATGTTATCAACCCTATAAGCCAAATGTCCAAAATTTCTGGATCCATTACCTAGACTATCTCCATCCCAGTTATAAGTTAATTCTATTTCAGCACCTTTATCGTTTGGAGCAGCCAAAAATACCAAAGTGTATCTCCCCTTCTCACTTTCTTTTCTTCTTGTTTCTATTAATCCTAATCCATCACAAAAAAATCTCAATGAATCTTCAATATTTGAAACTCTAATCATTGTATGTAAATACTTCATGATTTATTTATACAGGCTTATTATTCCAATTCAATAGTGCTTGGTGGCTTTGAAGTAATATCATAAACAACTCTATTAATGCCCCTTATATTATTTACAATTTGATTAGATATAGACTGCATGAAAGACTTTTTAAATTGAAAGAAATCTGCAGTCATTCCATCTTCTGAGGTAATTGCCCTTAATAAACAAAGATATTCATAAGTTCTATTATCGCCCATTACACCAACAGTCTTCACAGGAAGTAATGCGGCATAAGCCTGCCAAATTTTATTATATAGGTTATTGTCTTTTAAAGATTTGATAAAGTAATTATCTGCCTCTTTTAAAATTTTTATTTTTTCTTTAGTAATTATGCCAGGCATTCTAATTGCAAGTCCTGGTCCTGGGAATGGGTGCCTTGATATTATTTCATTACTTAATCCTAGTTCTAATCCTAATTTTCTTACCTCATCCTTAAAAAGATATTTCAACGGCTCGACTAATTTAAGTTTCATTTTTTTTGGCAAACCCCCTACATTATGATGAGATTTAATTTTAGATGTTTGGCTTCCTGTAACAGATTTGCTTTCAATTAAGTCAGGATATAAAGTTCCTTGAGCTAAAAATTTTACATTTTTAATTTTATTTGAATATTTTTCAAAAATTTTTATAAAAAGATTTCCTATTATTTTTCTTTTTTTTTCTGGATCGGCAACATTTTTTAATTTTGACAAAAATAAGTTTTCAGCATTCACATAAATAAGATTTATTTTGAATTTTTTTTTAAATGTATTTACAACTTGCTTTTCTTCATTTTTTCTAAGTAGTCCCGTATTGACAAAAATGCATGTTAATTTTTTTCCAATAGCATTTGATAATAATTTAGCAACCACACTGCTATCAACGCCTCCAGATAATGCACAAATAACCTTTGAATTTCCAACTCTATTTCTTACTTCGTTTATTAATTTTTTTTTCTGATCCCTTGAGGACCAATTTTTAGATAATTTACATATAGAAAATATAAAATTTTTTAATATTAGTTTTCCTTTAATTGTATGACTTACTTCTGGGTGAAATTGAATACCAAACATTTTTTTTTGCACATTTTCAATAACACACATTTTAGAATTTTTACTTTGTGCAATTATTTTAAAATTTTTTGGTAGTTTTGTTACTTGATCAGCGTGGCTCATCCATACATTATTTTTTCCCTTGGAAAAAAAATCTTTTGTTAATTTGCTTTTTCTAATTTCTTTTACTTTAGCAAGCCCAAATTCCCTATGTTTTGAACTTCTTACACTCCCACCCATTGCTTTTGAAATAATTTGATGGCCAAAACATATACCTAGGACGGGCACTCCTATTTTAAGAAGTTTGTTGTTAAATTTTACTTTTTTACTTTCATAGACATTTAAGGGACCACCAGATAAAATTATTCCTTTAATATTTTTTTCAAAGTTTATGAATTTTTCTATTTTTTTGTGACTTATTATCTCACAATAAACACCTAGTTCTCTGATTTTCCTTGCAATTAATTGTGTAAATTGAGAACCAAAGTCTACGATTAGTATTTTGTTGAGAGTTTCCTCAAGACGCATCTTTTCTTTCAAAATCTTTTAAACGACTTTCAATTGATGCAACTTTTTCACACATATCTACACAAATTTTCTTAAAATCTTTACTCAATTCATCTGCTTTTGAAAAATTTGACCTTTCTAATTCCATATCAATTAAAAGGTACATAGCCTCTTCATTCTTGGGGTCTAAGAGTAAAGTAGTTTTAATATTCTTTTCTTCTTGTCTTTTATCTTCTTCAATTTTAAAAATTTTAGCTAAATAAAGATAAGATGCTGAGTCTTTTGGGTTATAGACTATATTTCTATGAAATAAAAACTTTGAATCTTCATATTTTTCTTTGTCAAATAAATCCTTGGCTTCATTAAAAAAATTTTTTTCATTCGCCTTTGCAAAAAGACTAAATAAAATAAATGTAAATATTAAAATTAAGTGTTTCATAGTTATTTTTTAACAACATCTATATTATGTACCATACTTTCATAAAAACCTGCTTTAGTAATTTTTATAAATTTTGGTTTTTTTCTTAAATCAATTACTTTCTTGGCACCCATGTAGCCCATTGAAGATTTTAAACCGCCAACTAAGTTATAGATTATTTTATCAACTTTACCTTTGTATTTGATATATCCCTCTACACCTTCTGCTACGTATTTTGATGAATCCTTTTTTTTCGTTTGAAAATATCTGTCTGCTGACCCTTTGTTCATTGCGCCTATTGATCCCATACCCCTGAAATATTTATATAATTTACCATTTTTCTTTATTTTTTTTCCAGGTGCTTCATCTGTACCTGCAAATAATGAACCAATCATAACTGCATCTGCGCCAGCTGCTAATGCTTTAGCAATATCCCCAGAAAATTTAATTCCACCGTCAGCAATTAATCTTGTTTTACTTTTCCCAATTCCCTTCTTAACATTTAATATCGCACTTAATTGTGGAACACCTATTCCTGCTACAAGTCTTGTTGTACAAATAGAACCTGGGCCTATTCCGACTTTTATAACATCAACACCTAATCCAACCAAAAATTTTGCAGCTTCTGCTGTAGCTATATTTCCAGCACAAATTGCTGTTTTCTTGGGACGTATTTTTTTTATTTTTTTAATTATATCTCCTACTTTTTTAGTATGTCCGTGCGCAGTATCAATTACTATTATATCTAAGTTTTCTTTTAAAATTTTTTCAGCTCTTTTTAATTCTTTATCGCTTGCACCTACTGCTGCACCTACAAATATTTTTTTTGATTTTACTTTTCGAATTTCTTTTATCTGTTCTTTGATATTTAAGTTTCTATGAATTATTCCTAATCCCCCAGCTCTCCCAATAGCAATCCCCATTGATGATTCAGTAACAGTATCCATTGCAGACGATAAAAGTGGTATTTTTATCGTAAGATTTTCTGTCAAATTTATTGATGTGTTCACTTCATTAGGTAGAAGCGATGAGTAATTTGGCGCTAAAGTGACATCATCAAATGTTAAAGCTTCTTTAATAGTATCCATGTCCTTGTATAAATGATTCTTTAAAAAATAAAAGGATAACTATCTCAAATTTCTACAAATTATAAAATTTTCTTTAGAGTCTTTTCTGCTTGAGGGTGGCTTAAAAATATCAACATCTTTAAAAGATTTTTTACCTAATGCGACAATCTCGTTAAAGGATGATCCCATAAAAAGTTTAGAAATAAAATTTCCTTTTTTATTTAGTAATTCAATCGCAAAATTCATTGCCTCTATACATAATTCTCCAGTAACTAACGAGTCTACGCTTTTATTGCCTGTTGTGTTGACTGCCATATCAGAGACTATAAGATCTACTTTCTTGCCAAAATAATTTTTAATAGCTTTTTTTTGCTGCTCTTTAGTAAAATCCCCTTTTATATGGACTAAATTCTTAATTGGCTCAACATCTTTTAAATCAATTGAAATTATTTTAGAGTTACTGAAATTTCTTGATATATACTGAGACCAGCTGCCTGGGGCTGAACCAAGGTCTACAACTAAAATATTATTTTTGATTATTTTAAATTTATCGTTTATTTCTTGCAATTTGTATACTGCTCTTGATCTATAACCCTCTAATTTTGATTTTTTTATGTAAATGTCTCTTTTTTGCTTAATGATCCAATTCTTAGAAAATTTATTCTTTTTCAACTAATTCTCAAATCTTAAGGATTTTTCAATTATATCTCCATCTAATGTTTTAATTTTGGAAATATAATTTTTATTATTTCTTATATTGTCGTTATTTTTTCCTGCTAAATGAATAATTCCTATTTCGTGGTTTGGTAAATATGGTTCAACAAAGGTATTTTGTTTTTTGTCAAATTTAATTGCTTCAATTAAAGTCCAGTTGCAGTAAGCAGGTAGAATTTCCACATCTAAATTGTCTGAATATATTGTAATATTCATTGCTATTTGTTCTGAACCCCAAATTTTTCCAGAGGACAATGCTTTTTTTAAATTTTTTTGCCAAATTTCCCAATGAGGAGCACTTTCTTCCAAGCAAAATAATCCAATATTTAAATGAGGTTTGAGTGCAACCTCTCTTGAAACTTTTTCTGAAAATCCAGATGATTTGGCGTGTTTATAATTTTGTGATTTTATTCTTGCAAAGCTACCCCATACCCAATCTGCTCTTAAAACTCTTCCATAGGATCTATCTGCTGATGTTGCTATTGCTAATTTTTTATTCTCACATCCTTTAAAATAAAGATCGATTGCATACCAGGAGTTTACCCACGCATCAGCATCTATCCATAAATATTTTTTATATCCTGGAAAATAATTTGGCAAGAATGCTCTAGATACCTGACTTTTCAACCACTCTCTTCCTTTTATCTTAAAATTTGGAACTTCAATATCCCACTCAGCCTTTTTGATTTGAAATACTTTTTTTTCTAGTACTTTAATTTGTTCATCATTTAATCCTGCATCCATAATGCAAATATCTACTTTTTTGCTTTGTTCAAATCTATTAATTGAGTCAATTAATTCGTTAAGAAGATTGAAATAATTTGAATCTGCTAATGAAATTATTGTATTTTCCCTCATTTATAACACATCTTCGTGATGATCAGTATCATCTGCGATGGCTTTTGCATTCTTTTTAATCATAAGATAATGCATTGAACTTATTGGTACCATTAACAAATAAATTACACCTGAAATAATAATAGCATTAAATGTATAAACAAGAATTAAGCCAAAATATAAGATTATTCCAAATAACAAAAATATTGATGTACTTCTTGGGACTGCTATCCTTTTAAAAGAATAAGTTGGTATTTTGCTTATTAATAATATTGAAATAATAATAAAAATAATAGGCACAATAATTTGATAATTTAAATTTATAAATTTAAATTCACTAATACTTAATATTAAAGGCATTAAAACTAGAACACCACCTGCTGGAGAGGGTATACCTTCAAAAAAATTATCTTTCCAAGAACTCTCTTCATTTGATGAAATATTAAACCTTGCTAGTCTAAGTGCAACACAAACAACATAAATTAATGAAATTAACCAACCTACTCTTCCAGTTTCAGACAACGCCCAAAAATACATTATAAAAGCTGGAGCAACACCAAAACTTATTACATCAGTTAGAGAGTCTAATTCTTTTCCAACTTTAGAAGTTCCTTTAATTAACCTTGCAATTCTCCCATCTAACCCATCAATAATTGCAGCCACTATAACTGCGATAATTGATAATTCAAATTTACCATCGAATGCAAACTTTATTGAGGTCAATCCAATACATACTCCAACAAGTGTTAAAATATTTGGTAGAATTACTCTTGTTTTTTTATTAGAAACTAATTTAATATTTTTATTTTGAAGCTCCATTAAATCATTTTTTTGCGATTAAAGTTTCACCAGCTATAGTTTTTTGATCAACTTTTACCAAAGGTGTATAATTCTGAAAATATATATCAGCTCTACTTCCAAATCTAATCATTCCTATTCTTGAACCTTGTTCTAAAAGTTCATCTTTAGAAACTTCTGTTACAATCCGTCTTGCAACAAGTCCTGCTATTTGGACAACAATTATATCTTCTCCATCAGAATTTTTTATTTTATAATAATTTCTTTCATTATCTTCACTTGCCTTATCTAAAGATGCATTAAAAAACTTTCCTGGTTTATAAAGTATCTCAGATATTGCTCCAGAACATGGAGACCTATTTACATGGCAATCAAAGACATCCATAAAAATACTAATTTTTTTCATTTGTTTATTTTCTAAACCTAATTCTTTTGGACCATTAGTATCCATTACTTGTAGTACAACGCCATCAGCTGGACTTGTAAGATAGTTATCATCACCTATTGAGGTTCTTTCAGGGTCTCTAAAAAAATAATAACACCAAATTGTTAATACCAATCCTATAAAACCCAGAAATCCGTTTATGAAATAGAGAATTATAGTTACGATTGCAAAAATAATAATAAATTTGTATCCTTCATTGTGTATTTTTGGAAATATTTTGCTCATGACAATCCTATAATTGATAATTTTGGATTAATATGTATACAAAAAGAATAAATTCAACTATTAAGATATATCGAAAAAATGAGTAAAATTAAGGTTAAAAACCCCATTGTAGAGTTAGATGGTGATGAAATGACCAGAGTTATATGGGACTTCATAAAAAATAAGCTCGTTTTAACTTACCTTGATCTCAAAATTGAGTACTACGATTTAGGAATGGAAAGCAGGGATAAAACTGAGGACAAAATAACAATTGAATGTGCTAATGCAATTAAAAGAAATGGTGTCGGTATTAAATGTGCAACCATCACACCAGATGAAACTAGAGTAAGAGAATTTAATCTTAAAAAAATGTGGAGATCTCCAAATGGTACAATAAGAAATATAATTGGAGGAACTGTTTTTAGAGAACCCATAATTTGTAAAAATATTCCAAAACTTGTGCCCTCATGGACAGATCCATTGATCATAGGTAGGCATGCGTTTGGTGATCAATACAGAGCTACCGACTTTACAGTACCTGGTAAAGGTAAGTTAGAAATCAAATGGACTGCTGAAGATGGTTCTGATGAGAGAAAGTATGAAGTCTTTAATTTTCCAGGACCAGGAATAGCTTTATCTATGTATAATTTAGATAAATCTATAGAAGACTTTGCAAGGTCTTGTTTTAATTATGGATTAATTAAAAAATGGCCAGTTTACCTTTCAACTAAGAATACAATTTTAAAAAGATACGATGGAAGATTTAAAGATATTTTTGAAGAAGTTTTTGAAAATGAATTTAAAGATAGATTTGATCAAAGTAAAATTACTTATGAGCATAGATTAATAGATGATATGGTAGCATGTGCAATGAAATGGCATGGTAAATATATTTGGGCATGCAAGAATTATGATGGAGATGTTCAATCAGATACTGTAGCTCAAGGATATGGATCCTTAGGTTTAATGACAAGTGTTTTGCTCGCTCCTGATGGCAAAACAATGGAAGCTGAAGCTGCACATGGGACAGTAACAAGACATTTTCGAATGCATCAACAAGGCAAAGAAACATCAACAAATCCTATTGCATCTATTTTTGCATGGACAAGAGGGTTGGCTCATAGAGGAAAATTAGATGGAAATGAGGAATTAATAAAGTTTTCAGAAACACTTGAAAAAGTATGTGTTGACTGTGTCGAAGAGGGCTCAATGACTAAGGACTTAGCTATTTTGATAGGACCTTCTACAAAATATCTAACAACTAATCAATTTTTAGATACTTTGGATGGTAAGTTGAGACAAAAACTAAATTAAAGACTTAATTTTTTCAAAAGCGTCATCAATTTTATCTTTAAATTGGCCACCAGCTTGTGCAAAATCTTTCCTACCACCACCACCTTTTCCACCAATAATTTCAGATCCTGTTTTAGCAAATGTGACTGCATCATACTTATCAATAAGCTCATCTGTAATTCCGACTGCAAGACCTACTTTGTCCTCTAAACTAGCAAAAACTATCACAATTCCTGTTTTTAGCTCTTTTTTTCCAGCATCAACCAATTTTCTTAGCTCTTTAGGTGGAAGGTCATCAACTTTTTGAAATCTTACACATGTATTATTAATTTTAATATCTTGAATTATATTTTTTGAATTATTTTCTAAAATTGAACTGAATTTCAATTGCTCTAGTTGTTTTGATAATTCTTTAATTAAAATTTTATTATCTTCATTTTCAAGATTTGGTTTGCCGCCTAATTTAATTATCTGTTTTGATAAGTCATTAATCATTTCTTCATCTTTTTGTGCGGTTAAGTCAGATAATTTCTCTTTATTTTGTAAAAAACTATTTAATTGATTCTCTCTAAGAGCCTCTACTCTTCTCACGCCTGCTGCAATTGATGATTGACTAATAATTTTGAATTTCCCAATATCACCAGTGTTTCGTACGTGCGTACCTCCACATAATTCAGTGGAAAAATACTTTTCTTTCTCATCTCCCATAGATAATACTCTAACTTCCTCTCCATATTTCTCTCCAAAGAGTGCAAGAGCTCCATTATTTACTGCTTCTTTAGGAGTCATAATCCTTGTTTTAACTTCTGATTTTTTTTGAACCATTAAATTAACATAACTTTCTATTTTTTCTATTTCCTGGTCTGAAATTGGTTTCATATGGCTAAAGTCAAATCTTAGTCTATCTGGTGCTACTAAAGATCCTTTTTGTGTAACATGAGTACCTAATACTCTTCTTAAAGACTCATGCAAAAGGTGTGTTGCTGAGTGATAAGCTCTTATATTATTACGTCTATCTATATCAATTTTCATCTCAACATTATCTTTGATCTTTATACTTCCTGATTTAACTTTGCCGTAATGTACAAACAGATCGCCTAATTTTTTTTGAACATCTGTTATCTCAAACTTAAATTCTCCAGATATTATTTCACCGGTATCTCCCACTTGTCCACCTGACTCGCCATAAAAAGGAGTTTGGTTTAAAATAATCATTCCTTCATCATTTTCATTTAATTCATTTACTTCTTTATTATCTTTTAATAATGATAAAATAATGCCTTCAGCTTGATCTGTCTCATATCCGAGAAATTCTGAGGGACCTAACTTATCTTTTATCGAAAACCAAATATCATCTACTGCACTATCACCTGAGCCTTTCCAGTTTTTCTTTGCAAGTTCTTTACTTTCTTTCATTAAACTTTGAAATTTATCGATATTTATTGTTAACGATTTATTTTTTAAGATGTCTTGAGTTAAATCTAATGGAAATCCGTAAGTATCATAGAGTTTAAAGGCTACTTCTCCTGGTAATATCTTATCTATTTTAGTTATTTCCTCATTTAATATTTTAATACCTCTATCTAAAAGAACTAGAAATTTTTCTTCCTCCATTCTTAATGTTTCTTTTATTAGAGATTCTGCTCTCTCTATTTCTGAGTAGTTAACTTTCATCTCATCTTTTAAAGTTTTGAAAATATTATAAAAAATAGGCTCTTTAGACCCAAGAAAATGAGAATGCCTCATTCCTCTTCTCATTATTCTTCTTAAGACATAACCTCTTCCCTCGTTTGATGGCAAAACTCCTTCTGCAATTAAAAATGAACTTGCTCTTAAGTGATCTGCTATTACTCTAAAACTTGCTAAATTATCGTTATTAGGCTTAACTTTTAAAATTTCTGCAGCAGAGTTTATTATTTTTTTAAAATGATCTGTTTCATAGTTATCGTGAGTTCCTTGAAGTAATGCAGCAATTCTCTCTAAGCCCATTCCAGTATCAACTGATGGTTTTGGCAGATTAATTCGTTTATCTTTTGAAATTTGCTCATATTGCATAAAAACTAAATTCCAAATTTCTATAAATCTATCACCATCCTCATTTTTAGTTCCGGGCAATCCACCTTCAAGATGGTCGCCATGATCATAAAATATTTCTGAACAAGGACCGCAAGGTCCTGTTTCACCCATGGACCAAAAATTATCAGATGTTTCTATCCTAATGATTTTATCTTCGCTTAATCCAGCAATTTTTTTCCAGTAATTAAAGGCTTCATCATCATCATGGTAGACGGTTACATAAAGTCTGTTCTTATCTAAACTAAATTCCTTTGTTATTAAATTCCACGCAAGTTCAATAGCTCTTTCTTTGAAATAATCGCCAAAGGAAAAGTTTCCCAGCATTTCAAAAAATGTATGGTGTCTTGGCGTATAGCCAACATTTTCAAGATCATTATGCTTACCACCTGCTCTTACACATTTTTGAGATGTTGTAGCTCTTTGATATTCTCTCTTTTCAAGTCCAGTAAACACATTTTTAAATTGGACCATTCCAGAATTGGCAAACATCAATGTTGGGTCATTATTCGGAACTAAATTGCTAGACTCAACTATTTTATGATCATTTTTTTCAAAATAATCCAGAAATGCTGACCTTATTTCATTTAATGATTTAGCCATATTTAAACAAAATACAGCATTTTTATATGATGTCTACACTTCTGAAGGGAAAAAAGGCGCCCAATAGAGCGCCTTTTTTAATAACTAAAAGTTATCTGCTAATTCTTTTTAGTAGGTACTTCTTCCTCTTTTTTCTGCGCTTCAAGCTTTTCTTCACTTAAAGGGTTACCCTCAATCTTTTTTGAAATAACACCAGCTTTTTCTCTAATAGCCATTTCAATTTCAGCCGCAGCTTTTGGATTTTGCTCAAGGTAAAGTTTAGCATTCTCTCTACCTTGACCAATTTTTTCACCTTTATAAGCGTACCAAGCTCCAGATTTTTCAACAATCTCAGCTTTGGCACCAAGGTCGATTAGTTCCCCTACTTTACTAATTCCTTTTCCATACATTAAGTCAAACTCAACAACTTTAAATGGTGGTGCAACTTTGTTTTTAACAACTTTTACTCTTGTTGTATTTCCAACAATCTGCTCTTTATCTTTTATTGCTCCAATTCTTCTAATATCCATTCTTACTGAAGAATAAAATTTTAAAGAGTTCCCTCCAGAAGTTGTTTCTGGACTTCCAAACATTACACCAATTTTCATTCTAATTTGGTTAATAAATATAACCATTGTATTAGTTCTGGATATTGATCCTGTTAATTTTCTAAGAGCTTGGGACATTAGTCTTGCTTGTAGACCAACATGGTGATCCCCCATATCTCCTTCAATTTCTGCTCTTGGAGTTAACGCTGCAACTGAGTCGACTACTAAAACAGACATTGAGCCAGACTTAATTAAAGTATCTGTTATTTCCAATGCTTGTTCACCAGTATCTGGCTGAGAAATCAGTAATTCTTCAGTATTAACACCTAATTTCTTAGCATAAACTGGATCCAATGCATGTTCTGCATCTACAAATCCACAAATTCCACCTGCTTTTTGTGCTTCAGCAACAACTTGTAAAGCTAATGTAGTTTTACCAGATGACTCTGGTCCGTAAATTTCAATAATTCTACCTTTTGGTAGTCCGCCTATTCCAAGTGCTAAATCCAAACTTAAAGATCCAGTAGAAACGGACTCTATATCCATTGCTTTTTGTTCTCCAAGCTTCATCACAGAGCCTTTTCCAAAACTATCTGTTATTTGGCTGATTGCAGCATCTAGTGCTTTATTTTTTTCTTTATCTTCCAATTCTTTATCTTTTGCAGTTTTCACCACTTTTAAGTTATTTTTAGTCATTTTTTGCCTCGTTTTTTCATTTATTAACATTCGAATCATGAAAATAAATGTACACATTTTGTTCTCATTGGCAATATTTTTTTAAAATTAGGTCTAGAAGTCCCTATTTATCTAAGTTTTAGGTATTCGCTATTTAATAAGCCTGTAGACTTTAACAATCTATATTGCGCTAATAAGTAATTTCTTTCAGCTTCGGCAAGATTTATTTTGGCATTTATTAAATTTGATCTTGATTGAAGAACATCAAATGTAGATCTATTCAATCCACTCTCATACTCAAAGGTAATTCCCTCATTTGCAATCTCTGCAGCCTTAACTTGCGATTGAACGGCCCTTAAAAGACTTTTCGAAGACTCTAAAGTAGACCAAGCTGCGGTAACTCCTTGTGTATTATTTCTAAAAGCATTCTCAAGTAATAATTTTTTCATTCCTTTTACTTGAAGATTTTTATTTATATTAGATTTATTCTTTCCTCCAAATTGAAATGGCCAACTTACTGTTGCTTGTAGTACATCTTTTTCCCTTTCATCATAAGTTGCGCTTAGATCATCAGTATATGATCTTTCGAGTGAAAGTTTTGCTGTCGGAGATAAATCTGATCTTGCAATTTTAACATCTAATTCAGACTGTCCATACTCTATTTCAGCAATAATAAGATCGGGACTTTTTTGTTCAGATATCTTTTTTGCATCAACTAAACTTGGGGGTAGTGGAACCTCAGAATTATAAATTTTTTTTAATTTTTCATTGCTGTTGATTGGTCCAATTATATTTTCATAAGCTAATTTACTCGTGATAATACTATTTTGTGCACCAATATAACCCGCTTGTGCTCCTGATAAAGAAGATTGTGACTGCGCTAAGTCAGTTGCAGTTATTTGAGCTCTAGATAGTCTTGCATTATCTATCTCGAATTGTCTTTGAAGAAGGTTAACATTTTCTTCATTAATATTTAGTTTTTCATAAGCAAGAATTAAACCTGTATAAGCCTCAATTGCTTTCATAAAAACATCTTGTTCTTTTTTTATAAGTTGTGCTTCAGATAAATTTAATCCTAACTTACTTTTTTCATATTTTGTGCCACGTTCACTACCATCCAAAAGTGTTTGTTCTAACTTTATAGAAGATGTCATTGGATTTGTATTAGTTATTGAAGCATCAGTACCGTCTTGATTTGTAAGTTTATTTGTATCTTCGAAACTTTTAGTACCCGAAAGAGTTAAAGTTGGAAAAAAATCACTTTTTGAAATATTTAGGACTTCTTTTTGAACTTCTAAGTTTTTTCTCTCAGCTTGAAGTTCTAGATTATTTTGAAAAGTAGTTTTTAACGCATCACTTAAAGTTGCTGCTGCTACGGATGTTACAGAGAGCAATAAAAGCGAGGTGATAAGAAAAAAATTTTTCATTTATTATATTTTATGGATTTAATTTGATGATTTCTATTTAAATTTAATACTATTGATGAATATTTTGGAGCAAATTTGAACATATTTTGTGTGACTCTTTGGTAAGTCTGCATAAATGTTAATACCTCGTTTTTGCTCATAACCTTGCTATTTGCTTTATTTTTTGAATTTAATTTTAATAACGCCTCCTGCTTAAGTCTCCAATTTTGTAATAGTTTGAAGCTACCAGCTTTTAAAAATAACAAACAGTCTAATTTGGAGAATAATTTTTTATATTTTGTTTGTAATTGATAATTTACATATTTTCTCCATCTTAAATTTTTATCTGCTGTTCTTTCAAGAGAATTAATCGATTTTTTTAAAGTTGTATTTTTTTCTGCTCTAGCTCCTACACACCATCCTTCAAAGATTATAACATCTGGTACCTTTTTAACTAGATACCAAGACTTTCTTTTTAATCTATCATCTATTGCCTTATTAAATTTAGGAAGTCTTTGTTGATTGAATCGCTTTTCCTTTGTTTTTTTTATAAGATCAAAAATAAAGTTTACATCGTGAGTACCTGGAACACCTCTGGTCATTAATAAGGGGTGAATTTTTTTAGATAATTTTATTCTATCTTTTCGGGTTTTATACAAATCATCAATTGATATTTTAAAAACATTTAACTTAAAATATTTCGTTAAAATGATTCTTAGAATAGAACTAATTGTTGTTTTACCAGTCCCTTGACCTCCTGCTAAGCCTATTAAGTAAGGTTTAGATTTATTTGTTCTATTATTTATCCAGAAACTAATTGGAATTAGAAAAGATTTAATCATCTTTTCTTTATTTTTAAATTTTTCCTTTTTTGTTTCTTGAGATCTTATAAACTTAAAACAGTCTTTACTAACTTTTTTATAACACTCAGTAATTGATTGCATAAAAAATTTATTGTTTTTGATCTAAAGGATGATTTTTGCCATCGTTCACTGGCACATCTTCAATTTCAAATGGCTCCACACCTTCTATACAAGCAATATTTACACCAAATATTTTTGGATTGCTTCTAGGTCTATTATGAGTGTGAATTCCACAAATAGAGCAAAAGTAATGTTTGGCAGTATTAGTATAAAACTGATAAAGTGATAACTTATCTTCCCCTTTAGTAAGTTTAAAATCATCAGGACCAAGTACTCCAATAATATAACCTTTTTTTTTGCATATTGAACAATTGCAACGCATGATTTTTTCAATACCACCCAAAGGCATCTTAACCTCTGCTTCTATTGCACCGCAGTGACACGATAATTTTTTCATATTTTAATCTCCTAAAAATTTATCTTTTATTATCTTTTAAATAATTTTTATATCTTTCGTAACTTTCTTTTGGCCAAGTATTTTTTAAATCATACATTTTTTCAAAACAATTTGCATCATCAGTAAGTTTTAACCACGGATCTTTATCTTTTGTAAATATATGCGCTTCAGGAGGAAAGTTTTCTGAATCATCTAAAGTTTTAGTTCTAACTGTTGAACGACCAACTGCCGTAGCATAATCTGTATAAATATAAGTACCACATTTGTTACAAAAATAAGCTCTTGAGGTAGCTCCACTACCTGTTTTAAGTTCAGTTGACGAAATATTGCCCTCTATAAT
The DNA here is from genome assembly GCA_902555585.1 of uncultured Pelagibacteraceae bacterium. GTDB lineage: Bacteria > Pseudomonadota > Alphaproteobacteria > Pelagibacterales > Pelagibacteraceae > Pelagibacter. The sequence goes on from CACDSY010000001.1 coordinate 178,998, forward strand.
TAAAGTATTATCTAGAACACTCGTATTAATAACATAAGAAGATCCAGTTATAATTTTACAATCTTTGCAATGGCAAGCTTGGGTGAATAAAGGTTTTTCTGTAATTGTATACTTAACTTGCCCGCATATACATCCACCGGTTAAGTTTTTATTTTTTTCCATTTTAATATTTAATCTAATTGTGGTTAAAGTTATCCACATGTATACAACATGTGGTTTCGATGTTCACGTTTTGATTCACTTTTGATTCAGTTACAGACTCAAAATACAACCTAATTGACACTACTGAACAACTTAGGTATTAATTAGAACAAAATAAGAACATTTATGAAGCTAACTATACCTTACTATTTACATAAAGCTGGCGCGGGTTTTCCATCCCCTGCTACGGACTATATTGAGGAAGACATCGATTTAAATGTTCATTTAATCAAAAATGTTCCAGCAACTTTCATCATAAGAGTTCAAGGGAAATCAATGGTGGATGTTGGAATTAATGATGGCGATCTATTAGTTGTTGATAAAAGTTTAACGCCAAAAAATTTCTCAACAGTTATTGCAAATGTTCATGATGAACTAGTTGTTAAAAGTTTAGTTCAAGAAAGAGATAAAAAATTTTTAACATCAGGTTCTAAAGAATTTACAGATCGAATTTTAATTAACGAAGATGAAGATATATTTATTTGGGGAGTTGTAACTTATGTCATCCATTCAGTATACTAAAAAAATAGCACTTATTGATTGTAATTCTTTTTATGTTTCTTGTGAAAGATTATTCAATCCTAAAATAAGAAAAAAACCTGTTGTAGTTTTATCTAACAATGACGGTTGTATAATTTCAAGATCAACTGAAGCAAAAGCTTTAGGTATTAAAATGGGAGAACCTTACTTTAAAGCAAAAGATATTATCATTAAAAATAAAGTTGAAGTTTTTTCATCTAATTATTCTTTATATGGAGATTTATCTAGAAGAGTGATGAGAACACTAAAAAGATTTAATTCTGCTATTGAAGTTTATTCTATTGATGAAGCATTTTTAGATTTATCAAACTTTCCAGACAATGAAGTTGAAAAAGTTGGAAAAGAGATCAGAGAGACAGTTTTAAAATGGACAGGTATTCCAACTAGTATTGGTATTGCTAAAACAAAAACTTTAAGTAAAGTTGCAAATCATATTGCAAAGAAAAAAAAGTCAGGTGTAACAAGTTTAATAGGAATTGAAAATATTGATCCTATATTAGAAAAAGTTGAGATTAATGATGTATGGGGTGTGGGAAGACAGTTAACAAAGTTTTATCATAAAAATGGAATTTATAACGCAAAACAATTAAAGAATAAGTCAAATACCTGGATAAAGAAAAACTCCAATGTTTTAGGGTCAAGAACTGCAATGGAGTTAAGGGGAGTTCCTTGTATCGATTTAGAAACAACACAAACAAAAAGAAAAAGCTGCGTAGTATCTCGTTCTTTTGGTCAAAGAATTGAGAAATACCAAGAATTGAAAGAAGCAGTTGCAAATTATTGTTTGAATGCGTCAGAAAAAATTAGATCTGAATCTTTAATTGCAAAATCAATTACAGTTTTTGTTAGAACAAGTCCTTTTCAAAGTAGATTTGGTTATTATTCAAACTCAAAAACGATAGATTTTGCAATTTCTACAAACAACAGCATTGAAATAGTTAAAACTGCTTTGGTTGCTTTAGACTCTATCTTTAAAAATGGCTACCGTTATCAAAAGGCAGGGGTAATGCTTACTGGTTTATCCAATGAAGATCGTAGTAAGAACCTATTTTATTCTGAAAAAGACGAGAAAATTAAGGGTTTAATGAAGTCTATTGATAATACTAACTACAGGTATGGAAGATCTACTTTAAGTCTTGCTAGTGCTGGTGTTCAAAAAAGATGGAACATGAGAAGAGAGCATTCTTCTAAAATAGATACAGCTGATTTTTACTTACTCCCAACGATTAGAGCCTAATTAAAAAGGTCTAGGATTATTTGGATAGCCAAGATTTTCACAAGTACCATCGTTATCTGCATCAGCTGGTTTGCAAAGTACAACTGCTGAAGCACCATGTACTTGGGATTGATTTTTAAGCTGGCCTGTTATTTCATCACATCCACTCCATAGTTCATCACAGGAATTTGCTTTACCCACATTAGAATAACGAATAATTGCGTCTTTTATTGTTAAACCTGCATCAGTAGCATATGTCATATAATTTCTATAAGGTCCAAATTTAAATCTCACACTAGTAGCACCACCTAAAACATCTCCGAAGTAACTAGATCTGAGCTTACCATCTATCCAAAAATGTAAAAATCCATCTTTAGACCATTTAGCATTAATCAAAATATTTACCCATTTACCTTTCAACGGAGAAAATTTTTGATCCAAATTAACTACATAATGATCAAAGAAAAATTGTTCATCAACTTCATTTTTTGAAACTCTATAATTTGGCCCATTGAACAACCAAGCAAAACTATTGTTATTTAAGTTATAAGAAGGGCCAACTGTTTTTTCACCTTTTCCATAAAGCATTTTAAAATCAAATAATGAGATATTATGTTTCTCGGTATCTACTTCATTTGGAATAAAATAACCAACTCTATACCACTTTGTTTTTCCTTTTTTTGTAGTTTGCTTATATGGCTCCATAATTTGAAATCTCTGAGCAAAACCTGGACTTCCCCACCTACTCCAGTCCATTTCATCCCCTACATCTGAATAACTTAAATTAAATTCAATTCCTTTTTCCGCAACACCCATTCTATCTTCTAATTTATCAAAAAATTTTATTAGACCTGGACGATTTGGAACATTTCTAAGATTAAAAACCATTTTATTTTTAGATTGATTTCTAAGAACATAATTTGCAAAATCTTTCCTCTCTTGCTTTTTCATATTTGTATGCCATTTACCAGCGTACGAATATGATGGAATTAACAAGAGAGATAGAAGAATGATTAAAATTTTTTTCATAAATTATTTTGGTAAATTATTACAATCATGAAATAAGGCTGTTTTCTTACATTTTTTTCCACTTCTAAAAGAATCATAATAAGCAACTTGTGTTTTTACAGGAATTTTTCTTTTTCCATTGTAAATTCCAAAACGAAAACTAGGTCCCATTTTTTTTCCATCTTTTTTTCTTTTGAGCAACTTACCAAATGTTTTGCCTTTTGATTGATAAACTAATTTATCATTAATCCATAAATCAATGAAACCATCCTGTTTATCAGTCCAATTTACGTTCATTAAAAAATCATGCCATTTGTTGTGCAAAGCCTTTGTAGGTATAATTAATTCTCTTCCATACCCCTCGCATTGGAGCACTCCATCTTTTTCAATTGTAACTCCTTCTCTTTCTAATTTGAACACTATTGGTATTTCGGGACAATCTTCATCAAAACCAGAAGAATTAACTCTATTCAATTGCTTAGTATAGTCACTTGGCATTTTAAATTGTCCTAAGATTGTATAGGCAGGTCTAATATGATTTGTACCTTCGGGGATATACATAGACCATGCATACCAAACATTTCCTATATGCCCTTTTGCACTAGATGGATAATTTCCTTCAAAAATAACTTCACTCCGTCCAGCTTTATTAGATCTATCACAATCTCGTCGATGGCAATCCCCATCTCTCATTTCAAAACGTAATGAATATTTTCCATCTCTAACAATTTTTGTCTCATATCTTAAATTCCAAGGATTTGGTGCGATACGTCCATGTGTTTCAATTTTACCCCATGATCCTGTTTTCTCTGGCCATTTTATAAATTTCGAGTGTTTAAAAACATAATTTTCATCTAAATATTTTTTAGGCGGATCTTTTGCTTGAGCAAAAGATGATAAAATTAAAATAAAAAAGATAATTAAAAGTTTTTTCATTTTATACAATTAGCATTAAATCCAATTAGATTGTCTATGCCATACTTTGATCTTTTGGCTAAATAAGTAATATCTTTTTCATGTTTTATTCCAGTTACCATTTCCATTAAGGTATCAATAGCTATAGCCTCTTGATGTGTGTGCTTTCTAGCATTATGTTTTTTATATTGATTATTTTTTTGCTTACCATCGTATTTTCTTGAGGAGAAACTTTCATAATCAGTGATCCCTAAATTTAATACTTCTGCTGCTTTAGTAATTCTATTCATAACTAAGTCTGGAACTTTAGCCCCCCAATTTTTAGCTAAATAGATGTAACCTAAAGCTGAATTTAAACCATAAGAGTGATACCATAAGGCTCGAAACCCTCTAAAAGAATTATTATTGATATAGCCATCATCATAAAACACTTCCTCTATATTTTTAAATCTAAAATTGAATTCTTTTGCTGCTAGTTTTTTATTGTTTGTCCAATGAGCATAAGCTAAGTTTGGAATTCCTCCGTTTCCCATTGCATAAAATCCTTTTTCTTTCTCTAAAAATTCTTCAGGCTTAATAAATTTTTTATGCATTTTTTTAATATACTTGTTAACAATTTTAATTTCTTTATCACTTAAGTAATCTTTAAGATAAATTGCTATCAGCAAATAATTTGTAAAAGCATCCCGTGCAAATTCATATGCATGATACCAGCAAGGTGCCTCGGGATTTCCATCTTTCCAACATTTTGGTTTCTTTTTTAACTCTTCTTTACCGATTGTATCTAGTAAAACATTTGCTTTAGCTATTTTAATCAATATTCCTTTAGCAACATCAATGTCAGTTTTATCATTATTACCAATTGCATTATGGGTAGCAACTGCAAACGAGCTCATTGGACCAGTTAGATTTAGGTGATTTACACTTCTAGAATTACCCAGCGCCCATTCACTCATCCAATCTAAACGTATTAAGCTTTCAATTCTAGCTTTTTTATATTTAGATTTAAAAGTCTCACCGCCCACATATGAGCATGATTTAATCTTATCTATATAAAAATGTTTAGGAAAAGATATATCTTTAGATTTAACTTTTGCTTCAGCAGATAAACATAAAAATATGCTAAATAAAGTTAAAAGAATTTTTTTCATTTTTTATTGTTTGCCAACAATTAAAGGTTGATTAAGATTAATTTTAAAAAGTTTAGCTGCATTTTTATATGCAATCTTTTCTTGTACATCTGGGCTTAAAGATCCAATCATCAAACGAACATGCTTCATATAGTGTTCAACAAAAACATCATGTGCTGGGCTTTTACCTAATTTATGATCAGAACCAAAAAAATATCTATCGGAATATTTTTCCATCGATTTTGCCCAAACCTCATGTAATTTAAATCTATAATCATTTGGGATATGCAAATCCTCAAAGCCCCAAAGAGAAGACCAATGAAATGCTATTTTCCAGTCAGTATATGTATTAGGACAATAATCAAAAATTTCTTCAAGGTCTTTTGTTGGCATCATTCCTGTATGAGCTATCACAATTTTTGCGTTGGGGTATTTTTCACATTTTTTTTTATAAAAATTTTTAAACTCTGTTAATCTATCTATCCCATCTATTTCATGAAAAGGCTCCAGGTGTAAATTAATCGGCATACGGTGTTCATTGACAAATTTGAACGCCTTATCAATAATTGGGTTTTTAAGATCTAAATCTAATTGGGGTTGATACCCACCATAAGGGGGATTTTTTTTCTTTTTATTATAGTGAACCAGTCCAGCTTCTCCCAATCCATAACATTGTCCTTTTTTAAATCTTTTAATAGTTTCTTTAAACTCTTTATTAACTTCTGAGTTCTTATATTTTTTTTTATTTGCTGACATTCCAATAAAATTGGAATGACAATTAGTTAAAACATTCTGATGCTCTGCAGCAAAATCATAATAATAATTCCAATTATCTTCTGATTTGTAAGTATTTGGAGTTCCCATAATTACAGACATAAAAACATTTGCCTTATTTGTTAACATTGGCAAATCTTCTATAAAATACTCAGTACCTATATCTAAAGCTCTTCCGGTGGATTTTCTAGGATGTGCATGACCATCTATTATAGGTCCTAAATAAGGTTTATTTGTATCTCTTACCTCAAGATTATTAAGTTTATAACTGTCTAAAAGTTTTTTTGCTTCTTCACGACTTTCAGTTTTTCCAAACATAATTCTTTCATAAGCCCAGTGATCAAACTTATAATGATCATCAAAACTGTTGGCAAACGTTGGTAAAATTAAAAAAATAAAAAACAAAATTATTTTCATTATCCAAGATTACCTAATCCTGAGCCGTGAGTCTATTTGCTTTAAAAATGGTTATTTGATTTATCTATTTTGGAACTTTGCCATAAAAATGTTTAATAATTTTGCCATCTTTAAGTTGATCTATTTCAAGATAAGTAAAGTTAGGATCAAATCCTTTAACAGTTTTAACTACGACCTCTGGAGTATCAATTAAACACTTAATTTCTGGTTCTGTGTTCCAACTAGTCATCGCATCTTTTATCATTTCCATCATTTCATCATAGTTCTTTATGCTACCGCCAAAACTTGATTTATGTATAGCCTCACAATGTACTTCCTTAGAAACTATATCTTTGAAAGGTTCAATATTTGATTTAAAAAATTCTTTGGTTGCTTCTTCAATTTTACTGTAACTCATACTTTTTAATAATTAATTTTACCTTAAAATATTTATGTAAAACATTTGTTTAAAAATTATTAAGATATTGTTTAATTTTAATGTAAATTATAATTAAACTTTGTAATGAATTTGAAATAATTATTTAACATTAAATACATGTGAATCTTTTATTAAGGATTCGTGCCAATAAATACTTTATTTAGAAAAGTTAACCAACATAAAAGGTTTAATATAAATACCTATGATTTTTTTAAGCCTTCGTTTAACGTCAAACTAGCTGAAAGCAGAGGAGAAATAAAACTCGCACAAAAACTTAGGTATAAAGTCTTCTTCTCCGAAAGAATTAAAAACCCTATATATAATATAGGAAATTTTAGAAGAGACTCTGATAAATTTGACAATTATGCAGATCATATAATTGTGACCCACAAAAAATCAAAATTTTCCAAAACAAGAGTAGTAGGAACTTATCGTTTACTTAAGCAATCTGTTGCGGAAAAAAAATCAGGTTTTTATAGTTGTGATGAATTTAATTTAGATAATTTACTAAATTCTGGAGTTTACGACAATATGCTAGAATTAAGTCGATCATGTATATCTTATAAATTTAGAAATAAAAATGTTCTTAAATTAATGTGGAAAGAAATATATAATTATATTAACAGAAATAATATAGATGCTTTGTTTGGTACGGCCAGTTTCTTAAGTACTAATATTAACAAGATTGAAGATCAATTGATATATCTTAACAATTATCATAAAATGTCAGGCAACATCACAGTCAGTGCTTTACCAAAATGTAGACTAAATATTGATTATCAAAAAAACATTAATGTGAATATTAAATTAATTTCAAAATTACCAACTTTAATTAAAGCTTATATAAAGTTTAAAGCTTCTATTGGGACAGGTGCAGTAATTGATAATAAATTTAAGACAACTGATGTTTTTGTTTTTTTACCAATTGAAAAAATAAATAAAGAATATGTTAATAAAATTTTAGACTAATGCAGCAAATTTTAGAGAAAATTTCAAAAATTGATGAAATCAAATCTATATATAAAGTTAATTATGAAGAGTTAAAACAGTCAAAGAATTTTTGGAAAAAAACTTTAGATATTTTTAACATTAATTACATTGCAGAAAATGTTGCCAATATACCTAAAGAAGGATCAAGTATAATAGTTGCAAATCATCCATTTGGATTATTAGATGGACTTATAATTTGTTCAATAATTTGTGATATCCGACAGGATTATAAAATTTTAATTAACGAAGAACTTTCACAAATTGATCAAATAAGAGAGTACTTATTGCCAATTAAATTTTCAAAATTTACAGAGGATATAAAAAAAAATATCATTTCTAAAAAGAAGGCAATTGAACACTTAAATGCAAATGGAATTTTAATAACTTTTCCTTCAGGAGAAGTTGCTACATCCTCTTTTATTTTTAATGAGGCTAATGAAAGAAGATGGAAACCATTAATTGGATCTATAATTAATAAAACCAAGGCGGAAATTATTCCTGTACGTTTTTTTGGTAAGAATAGCTTATTCTTTCAGACAGTAGGCTTTATAAATAATAATTTAAGAAGAATTTTATTTATAAGAGAATTAATAAATAAAAAAAATCGAACATATAAGCTTAGTATTGGTGAAAAAATCTCCTCGCTACAAAAAGAAAAATTAAATAATAAACAAATTGTTGATAAACTTAGATCTATAGTTTTAAATATTAACTAGTAGACATGAAACTTTTCGACATGTAAATGTTTTGTAGTGTCGGCATTGCTTTTCCCTTTCTTTTTTGTCTCGAAGTGTGTCGTGAGTGTGTCGAGATTTTATTAAAACTTTACATGAAAGTTTATGGCGGGGGCTAACGCCCCCACAAGCTTAATTAAGTTGTTAATCTAAGCTATAAATTGTAACTGATCTTTCTTTATCAACTTCGTTAGCACTTATAAACAAGTTCCGTTGTGGAATAGCAACCAAACCTTCTGGTCCAATACCCGTTGGTAAAATAGAAACTAATTCTGGGTTTTTCAAATCGTTTGCTTTATAAACGCCGATAGCATTTGCTCTTTCAGCACCAACAAAGATATAACGTGTATCACCATATATTGCTACTTCAACTGACTCTGGTTCTACACCTTTTTTCTCTGCACGTTTTTCTGGCCAGTAACCTGCTGAAGCGAGTGCTCTTTCATATGACGAACCTGACTCGTATACCACTGCACCATTTTTATTGAAGATTGTCCATCCACGACTACCACCACGTTTTGCTTGACCTGGTGCTTCATGTTTATAGTCACCTTCATTTGCAGTTGCAAAATGATCATCGTCAATCCACTTAACTGCGTCTGGTTCTCTACGAACATTCTCAATGGTATCAACCATCTTTAGTTCACCATCTTTTTTGTTATCAATACCTACTAATGTTACTAGTCCTGCATCAAACTCTGAAATTACTTTTCCACTTCGATCAATAACCGCCATCCAGTTATTCTCTTGCATAGTAACAACTATTTCACCTAAATTGTTGATATCAACAAACTCAGGCTCTGGATCGTTAGGAGCAATAGTTGAAAAACCAACTAGGTCCGCTTTAGTAACACTGTTATCAGCTAAATTAACAATTGCCACAAAACCCCCTGGAAGTTGTGGAATTTTTTCATCATTGATATCTTCGTTACGCTCATTTTCAATAGCGACTGCCACAAAAGTTCCATCTGGACTAACTGCAACCGAGTCTGGTTGTCCGCCTAATTCAACTTTTGTAACTTCTTTTCCTGAGGCAAGATCAACAACTAATAAGTGACCACTTGGTTCTACATAGTTTGGAGAAGTATTAATACCTACAAATGCTTGTCCATTTTTGATTGCAACACTAGTTGGTTCACCACCCAAATCCATTGAGCCTAATGGTTTCGGATTTGCTGGATCAGTAATATCAATCATGCCTAATGCGTTTGCAGGGCTATCGCTATATACCAGTTTCATGCCATCTGCTGTTGCCGCAATTATTTCTGCTGATGTTTCTTCTGCACTAGGGTTATTTGCTGGTGTTCCAAATTTCCCAATTTCTTTAAAATCTGCATTTACTGTGCTAACAAATGCGGTCGAAGCCAGAAGACCTGCTAAGATAAATTTTATCATTATATATTCCTTTTTTGATTTTCTGTAAAGTTATCTAAATAATATGAAAAATTTGTAACAGTTTAATTAAAATTATATTTTATTAAGTTCTAAATAATTTGTCAGATAAATTTTGTAGTTTATCTCCCCAGAAAACTTCTTTTTGAATTCTTTTAAAGTCTATATCAAAAACTGTAGACATAGCTGATGCATAGACAGATCTAGCATCAATTGTTGAATTTAAATCTCTTCCTTCAAATAATTCTTTTCGCTTAAGTCCTGGCCAGTCTGTATAAACTTGAGATTTTTTTAAAAGACCACCTGCCATAAAAATTGCAGATCCATAGCCATGCTCTGTTCCACGACCTCCATTTTGTTTAATTGTTCTTCCAAATTCTGTTAGGGTTAAAACCAAAGTATTTTCTATCTCTGATCCTAGACCTTTCTCTAAACTTTTAAAAATTGAATCCATTTCAATCAAACTATCTGAGTGTGAACCATTCACTCCACCCTGAGCAGCATGCGTATCAAATCCATCAACTTCAAAAACTGCAACTCTAGGACCATTTATTTTTTTTAGTTCTAAACCTGCTTTATAGGCTAAAGATGAATTCTTTCTAGACATAGAGGTGCCTCCATTATTCATCATAGATCTGTTAACAATTATCTCCATCATATTTGCTAAGTCATGTTCAGATTTATCTGCATAAACTGATTTCAAAAGTTGTAAAAGTTCTGTTCTTGGAAGTCTTTTTTTTGATGGATAAAAATTATCATTACTTGGAATACCTCTTAGAAGTAAAGGCATTGGCAAAGCCAATGCAAGACCATCACCTTTTAATTCTGCTAATTTCATTCCTCTTCCTAACCAACCAGTTTTTATAGAGTAAGGTATATGGCCTCCTGTCTCCATTAAGTTTTGTCCATCAAAATGGGATCTCTTAGTATAAGGTATATTTGTTGCATGAACTATTGCTCCAAGATTATTTTGCCACAAATTATGAAAATTCTTTAGTTTGGGATGAAGTGCGAAATCAGAATTTAACTTTATTGTTTCATCTAAGATCAAATCTTTTCTTTTCTTTTCAAAATTTTTGTCACCAATTATTGGAACTGCGCATAAACCATCCATTCCACCTCTTAACATTATTACTACAAGATTTTTTTTCTTTACCGTATTTGCCAAAACTGGAAAATTAAAACCAGCTAAAAATAATGTAGTGGCTGACCCTTTTAAAAAATTTCTTCTTGATATCTTCATGATTTAAGCGTCTCCGGTAAATTAAATAAAATTACATGTTTATGAACAAGCTCTCTATGCTGATCTATAATTTTTAAAATTTCACCTGGATTATCATAATTTTTTTCAATCATTTCCTCATAAAATTCAGATGTCTGCGATTTACCTGACTTTTTATAATAAGCCTCTCTCGCATATACTAATCTTCTGATAAGTAATTCTGGTGACATCCAATCCTCTGAAATATCTGACCATCCATTTGGTTGTTTTGCTAAATAAGGATGTTGTCCAAGCTCATCCATTAAATATTCTAAAGCTCTTTGATCCTTAATGGGTTTATTTCCAAGTTTATAAAGATCCATAAACGCAGGGGATGGAATTAAATCAACATCAGCCATTTTACTCATTTGCAATAGCCAGTTTTCTGGATTCTGAAATTTATTGTATTTATCAGAATAATTGAAAGCAACTTCTATTGCGGCTTTGTGAACCTCTGGCAAAAAACCATCTGATTTTTCCCAAGCTTTAATAATTGGTTCCATCATTTCTTTAGTTGGGTTATCTGTGATTAAATATCTACAGAGCTTCATTGCAATAAATTTTCTACAGGAAGGATGATTAACAAGATCTGTAATTGCAACTGATAAACTTTTTCTTCCTCTTTTATATTTTTTACCTAAAACTATTTTAGTACCAGGCTCATGTGCATCAGGGTTGAAATGGACATCACCTGTCTCTAATCTTTTCTTTCCCCACTTAGGTCTCCATCCACTCATTACGTAGGCCATTTGAATTATATCTTCTTGTGTGTATCCACAATCTGGAGACACAGTGTGAAGTTCTAGAAGTTCCCGTGCATGGTTTTCATTTACACCTTTTATCTTTCCCTTCTCTCTTGCCCATTGAGCTTCTTGGCTCTTGGGTCCTACGTTCTGGTCATTATCTAGATGATGTATCATTGACCAACCGATGGTTGCTTCTTGGGCCATTTTTTCATAATTTTGATTCATGTTAGCTCTAATTACCTCTCTTTGGTAAGCACCAGTTGTATACTGTGCTAAAAAATCTTTTTCACTGATTGCGAAATGATTACCCCAAAAATACCAAAGTTTTGCTAAAACTGGTGTTGCACTTTTTAATGCTTCAGAATACCTAATACAAAGTTCAATGTTCCACCAAAATTTTTGTCCAGTTGCATGTCTTAACTTATTTTTTTCTCTTTTGTAACCTTCTTTATCATTTTTAAATTTTTTTCTTAATACTTTTCTGTCTCCATAAACATAATCTCTATAATATTTTCTTAGTTCTTTCTCTGGTAAGATTTTACCCTTCCAAGAAAATTCAGGAATGTCGTTCAATTGATTTATTGCCCATTTTAATGGGTCAGAAGGTATTTTATCGTCTGGTCCAAGTCCAAATGCTACTTTACGATAAAAATTTTTCATAAATTATTTTAAAATATACTATTTTAAAATGTCAATATCTGAAATGTTTGTTAAAGAATTATTAAACTCATTCATATTTTCTCTCCCTGATATTTTTAAAATAACCAGACCAAATATAATGATTATAGCTAAAGGTATTGCTGTAATTACACTTATATATTCAGCAATTATTATTAAATATATTGCATAAAATGCTATCGATCTAAAGATTACCCCAGTTTTAAACACAGCAATTATTGCCAAAGAGTGCTTTAGCAAATTTAAAAAACTCATCTTTGATGGACCAAAGTATCTTGATCCTCTTATTGAAGGAGATTTAATTAAGTTATTTTCTATTTTGGCTAAAGAACCAGAAAAACTACTCCAAGTTGCTTTTTCTTCTATTAATTTCTTTACAGTTGCTTTTGTAAGGCAAGTGAAGTTTCCAAATTTTATAAATTTTCCTGTAAAAGTATAAGTAATCATTTTATGTAAAAAGTAACAAATTTTAAAAATTAAACTTTCTGATCTTTTTACTCTTTCTCCAACAATACTTTGATTAGTATTATCTTTAATTTTTTCTACAAAGTTTCTTATCTCTTCAGGTCTGTCTTCTCCATCACCATCCATAGGTATTACGTAATCAAAATCTTCATTTTCTGAAATATGTTTAAGCCCTGCCGCAATACAACGTGCATGTCCTTTATTATTTCTCATATTTATTAATTTTAGTGATTTAATATTATTTAAATTTTCAGTTTTTAAAATTTTTTCATCAGTGGAAGCATCATTCACTACAATTACTGAAAATTCTACTTTAAGCTCAGAAATATTAATATCGATTTCTTCAATCAATTTTGATGCAGATTTAAAGTCATTAAAGACTGGAATTATAATTATTATTTTCATTAACTTACTGAGCCTATCAGTCTAAATAGAGAAGCAAAAAATCCATAACCCGAGAGTTCAATTAAAACAACAATTCCGATAATGAATAAAAGTCTCTTGTTCTTTTGGTTTAATTGAAATTTCATTTATATGTTAAACATTTCATATCTTTGTTGCACAATTGGACTTCAGTTGAAGTATAAATCCATTTTGGTCTATCTATGAGATGATAAGATATATTTCCTGCAATCCATTCGTCACCTTTAATATATTCCATTTTTCCAAGATCCTCACCTTTAGTTTCATAAAAAACTTTAGCCTGCTTAGCTAAATTTTTGCCATCAAAATCAGTTCTTTTATCCGTTTGAGTAATTGAAATATAAGAGTACAAAATCGGAGATAGTAGGAATAATACTAAGAAGACAGGAGTAAAAGCTCTCATTTTTTCAAAATTAATTTCTGATTTTAAAATATAAACAAATAACAAGCCAAAGCTTATATAAAATGGCGTCATCCACATAGTTCTAATCTTTACACCCATAGTAAATGATGTAAGAAAAATAAAAAAAATTGGAATTAAATTAATTGAAAATAAAAACAAAAGCTTTTCGTCATTTAAATTAATATTTATTTTAAATTTTTTAACTAAAACAAAAATCATTAGTAAAAACGGCAATAATACACCAATTTGCTTACCTAAAAATATCGTAGGATGTTTTATGTGGTTTAAAATACTTGCTTCCTCTGACCCAGTTCTGAGAAGTCCATAAGTAATGGTTACAAAATCATTCTCAGTTAACCAAATAATGTGTGGTAATAAAATTATAATAAAAGGAACGAAAGAAACAAGACACTTTAAATTTAGTCTTTTGGTATAAATCATGTAAATTAAAAGTACATCTATTGCTAAACCTAAATAGATAAATAAATATTTAGATAGAAACCCCAGTCCAGCAAATAAACCGAGTAATAACCAATCTAACATTTTATTATTCTTAATTCCCCTCCATAAGTAAAAAACTGATAGAGACCAAAAAGGAATTAAACAAACATTTACATTAAATTCAGGTGTAGTGAAGTTATAGAAATATATTCCCTCTAATAACAAAACCGATAATAAACAATAAATTTTGTTATCAAAAAAATCTTTAGCTAATTTAAAAACTACAAGGAATGAGATTACGATACAGATTTGACTTAGCAAATAATAAGCCCAGTCTTGAGGTCCAAAGATTTGGTAAAATAATTCAGGTAAAAATGCACTCATTGGCGGATGCTTATTAAATCCCCAGTCTAAATTACTACCCCATGCTAAGGCCTCAATAGTATCAAGTGGTAAATTGTTATTTGTTAAACTTGGAACCAATGTCCAGATTAATAAGTGAGCTAAAACAAAAATATAAAATATATTATTAATATTCTTTTTATAAATGGCCATTTTTATTAATTTATACAATTAATCCATTCTTGACACTCAATAAATGATGAATATATTCACCGAATTCATAAATTTAGACATGGTAAAGATCTCTAAAAAATATATTCCAAAAGAAACTGAAAAATATATGTGTGCAAAACATCTTGCGTATTTCAAACAAAAATTAATGGAGTGGAAAAAAGATCTTAAGAGAACAAATAATGAAGCAATATTTAATGCTTCAATGGATGACAATAGTGCATCAGCAGATATTGTTGATCAAGCAAGCTCATACACTGAAAAAAATGTAGAAATGAGAGCAATTAATAGACAAATAAAATTAATTACTAAAATTGATGGTGCTTTAAAAAAAATTCAAGATGGAACTTATGGTTTCTGTGAGGAAACAGCAGAACCAATCGGTCTTAAAAGATTAATGGCAAGACCAGTTGCAACTTTATGTATAGCAGCACAAGAAAAACACGAAAAAGAAGAAAAAGTTTACGCTGATATTTAGGGGTAATCTATTTCAGCATCTTTATTTAATACTTTAAATCCTTTAATCACCGCGGGACGTTTAGCTATATCAACATACCACCTTGATAAACTTTTAAAGTTTTCTAATCCTATGTCATGTCTTTTATGTCTAGCAATCCAAGACCACGTTGCGATATCTGCAATTGAATACTCTTTACCTGCTAAATAATCACTCGCGGCAAGCCTCGCTTCTAAATCTTCATAAAGTTTTCTAGTAATCTTAAAATATCTTTCTTCTCCCCACTCACTTTTGCCTTGATGATAAAAGTGAAATTGATGATGTTGTCCAATCATTGGACCGATTAAACCCATTTGAGCCATTAACCATTGATTTATCTCTAACCTATTATCTTCAGGATAAAACATATTACTTTTTTCACCAAGATACATCAGTATCGCTCCAGACTCGAAAATCGACTTATTATTTTCGAGATCTTTGATAACTGGAATTTTATTAAATGGACTAATTTTTTTAAATTCTTGCTTATGTTGTTCTCCTTCACTCAGGTTGACTTTTGTTATTTTATACTCAAAGTTTATCTCCTCAAGCATAATACTAATTTTCCAACCATTTGGTGTATCAGCAGTAAATAGTTCTATCACTACTTTAAACCCAATCTATCTTTGATGGTATTGGATGCTGTTGTAAATTCAAATCTATATTTTTCGTTAGGTCTTGCATACTTGAAACACCCTCTGGCAGCTAAAGCACCTTCATGAAAACCTGATAGGATCAATTTAAGTTTTCCTGGATAAGTACATATATCGCCAATAGCAAATATACCTTTCTTATTAGTTTCAAAGTTTTCAGTATTAACTGGGATTGTTTTTTTATCTAAATTAAGACCCCACTCAGCTATTGGTCCAAGTTGCATTATTAAACCAAAGAAACCCAAAACGTAATCAGCTTTTAATGTTTTGCTCTCACCATCTTCACTTTTAATTTCAACTTCCTCAAGAGAACCATTGCCTTTAACATCTTTAATTGAATATTTTGTAAATAAATTTATGATTTTCTTTTCACTAAGTTCTTTAATTTTTTGAACACTCGCAGGGGCACCCCTAAATTCATCTCTTCGATGTATAAGTGAAACTTTGGAATTATTCGACAATTCAATTGCCCAATCTAGTGCGCTATCTCCACCACCAAAAATAGCAACTGACTTATCTTTGAAAATTTTTTTATCTTTAATAGAATATAAGACAGTTGTTCCATCAAATTTTTCTGCACTTTTTGTTGGGAACTTTCTAGGTTCAAAAGATCCTACCCCCCCTGCTATTACAACATTAGGTGTATTAAATTCTTTTCCATTTATTGTTTTTACTATCCAATTTTGATTTTCATTTTTAAGTTCTTGAACTCTATCATTTAAATGAAAGCTAAAGTTAAATGGTTTTAATTGTTTTATTAAATTATTTGTAAGTTCTTCTCCTGTGCATTCTGGAATAGCAGGAATATCATAAATTGGTTTATCTGGATAAAGTTCTATACATTGTCCACCAATTTTATCGAGGTTATCAACTATTTCGCATTTCAAACCAATGATACCTAATTGATGAGCGCAAAATAATCCTGTTGGACCTGCACCAACTATAACTACATCTGTTTTTATCATTAAACTTGTTTCTCCGGCATATAAACAGTCAGACCATCCAATTCATCTGAAACCATAATTTGACAACTTAATCTACTGTTTGATTTAGGTTCGTGCGCCTGATCCAGCATATCATCTTCGCCCATTTCTTTCTTGGGTAATTTGTCATACCAATCCTCTTTGACATAAACATGACACGTGGCGCAGGACATGCTTCCTCCACAATCTGCATCAATACCAGGAATATCATTTTGAACAGCACCTTCCATCACTGTAAGCCCATTTTGGACCTCAGCTAAATGCTCTTTTCCGTTATGTTCAATGTATTTGATTTTAGCCATTACTTTTATATAAGCACAAAAAAAAATAGGGCAAGTAATCAAACTTGCCCTATTTTTATATATCGTAACTAATTGTTACTAAGCTCTTCTTGTAGAGTTAGAAACTGCACAAGACCAGATAATTAAACCAAATGCGATTTTATTAACAAAGTCTGCTAAGTTATAGATAACGTTTAACGCGTTACCATCTATTCCACCTGTTAGGTAACCAAAAATGTAACCTAATGGGTAAATAGCCCAACCTACAGTAACAATCATTCTTAAAGCTCCAAATGCAGTTACTAAAGATTTATTTCCAGATTTAGCAGCAACTTTTCCTGCTTCTCCTGAAAAGATTTCATAAAGAATGTAAATCCATCCAGCCATACCAATTATAAAACCTAGTGTAGCGTTAATGAATCCAGCTTCTCCAAGATATCCACCAATTAACATAACTAGTGAACCAATTAAGATTCTCCAGAATATATTTGTGTCAACTTTTCGTACTGCTGAAAGAATTAAGTAAAATTCTACTAGCTGTAGTGGCACAGTAATTAGCCAGTCAATGTATCTGTAAACAGTTGGCGTATCACCTGTCTCGATCCATACTGCTCTCATATACATATAGTGAATAAATGCTATACCTGTTACTAATCCAGCTACGTTTACTGATTTTCTCCATTGAGAACTGACATTTGCCTGTTCCATAAAGAAAAATGCTGTAGCTGCTAACATACCCATTGATATTAACCAAAACGAAATACCTACGAAATCATCAGTGGCTAAAAAGGCAGTTGCTGCGTTAGCTGCTGTAGTTGCTCCAAAAAGCACTGCCGCTAATGCTAACATTTTCATTGTCTTCATAAAAAACTCCCTCATAGTTAGTTTTTTTTTTATTAGTTTAAATTTAAACTACAGACTAATCTAATAATTAGTCTAAAGTTAGGGTTAGATAGCAAATTAATTTAGTTAATTGAAGAGTTTTTGACATCTAAAAAGTATTGATTTTACTTACTTTATAAAATTAAATACAACCTATTACATAAAATCATTATAAAAGTGAGTCAAATAACAAATCACTATGGCAGATAGTTTTAATAAAATTTATCAAGAATCTATTCAAAATCCTGAGGAATTTTGGAAAAATGTATCTGATGATGTTTTCTGGTTTAAAAAGCCTACAAAGATTTTAAACAAATCTAACCCACCATTTTATAAATGGTTTGAAGATGGTGTTACAAACACCTGTTACAATGCTGTCGATACTCATATTGATAATGGTAATGGTGATAAGACTGCTTTAATTTATGACAGTCCTATAACAAATAGTAAAGCAAAGTTTACATATAATGAATTAAGAGATAAAATTTCAAAATTTGCTGGAGCCTTGGATAATCAAGGCGTCAAAAAAGGTGACAGAGTAATTATTTATATGCCAATGATACCTGAAGCAGTTGTAGCGATGCTGGCATGTGGAAGAATTGGTGCAATACACTCAGTTGTCTTTGGTGGATTTGCTTCAAATGAACTAGCTAGTAGAATTGATGACAGTAAAGCAAAAATTTTAATCACAGCTTCTTGTGGATTTGAACCTGGAAGAACCGTTGAGTACAAGCCTCTGGTTGATGGAGCATTGAAACTTGCAAAACATAATGTTGAAAAAGTAATTTACTTTCAAAGAAAAGATCATGAAGTAAAACTTAACTCTCCACTTGAGATCAGCTGGAAGGAAGTACTTGTTAACGCCAAAAATAAAGATTGTGTTGAGATTGGAGCAAATGATTTTGCATACATTTTATACACATCTGGAACTACAGGTATTCCAAAGGGTATTGTAAGAGATGTCGGGGGCCATATCGTAGCTCTTAAATGGACTATGAAAAATATTTACAATATTGATGAAAATGATGTGTGGTGGTCAGCTAGTGATATTGGTTGGATTGTAGGGCATTCATATATTGTTTACGCTCCGTTATTCAAAGGATGTACCACAGTTTTATTTGAAGGAAAACCAGTCGGGACTCCAGATGCAGGTGTATTTTGGAGAATAATTTCAGAATATAAGATTAAATCTTTATTCACTGCTCCAACGGCATTTAGAGCTATTAAAAAAGAAGATCCAGATGGAAAGTTTTTCTCTAAGTATGATTTAAGTTCATTCGAGTCTTTATTTTTAGCTGGAGAAAGAGCTGATCCAGACACAATTAAATGGGCTGAAAATCTTTTAGATGTTCCTGTGATAGATCACTGGTGGCAAACTGAAACTAGTTGGGCAATAAGTTCAAATTGCACTGGAATTGAAATGCAAAAAACTAAATATGGTTCTGCATGTAAAGCAGTTCCTGGATATGATGTAAAAATAATTAAACCAGATTATTCAATCGCAAAACCTAACGAAATGGGTGACATAGTTGTTAAATTACCTTTGCCTCCAGGTACATTTCCCACACTTTGGAATGCTGATAAGAGATATGAAGAAAATTATATGACTAATTATAACGGTTATTATCAAACTTATGATGCAGGACATATTGATGAAGATGGATACATATGGATTATGTCACGAACCGATGACATAATTAATGTTGCTGGTCATAGATTATCGACAGGAGCTATTGAAGAGGTATTATCTGATCATCAATCAGTTGCTGAGTGTGCTGTTCTTGGCATTGCTGATAAATTAAAAGGACAATTACCAATTGGTTTAGTTGTTTTAAAATCTGGTGTTGAAAAAGATAACGAAACTATTTCAAAAGAATGTATTCAAATGGTTAGAGATAAAATTGGACCAGTTGCTGCATTTAAAGTTGTAATTGTTATAAAAAGATTACCAAAAACAAGATCAGGAAAAATATTAAGAGGAACTATTCGTAAAATTGCCGACAAGGAAGATTACAAAATGCCAGCAACAATTGACGATCCAGCAATTTTAGATGAGATTACTCAAAGTTTAATAGAAAATAAAATTCTTACCGTATAAATTAGATTAATTGTTGAACTTGATGGGCTTACCTGATGCTTCTCCAAGTATTTCTCCATCTTTCATTTTAATCTCTCCATTTATAATTGTATAAACCGGAGTCCCTTTAAATTTATATCCATCAAAAGGTGACCAACCGCACTTACTCTCTATTTTTTCATTTTTGATTTCTATAATTTTGTTCATATCCACAATTGTAAAGTCTGCATCATAGTCTTCCTTTATATATCCCTTGCCTATAATACCAAAAATTTTCACTGGATTTTCACAGACAAGGTTCATTAATTGAACTAAAGTTAGTTTTCCATCATTTACATGGTTCAACATCACAGGTAATAAAGTCTGTACACCAGGCATTCCTGAGGGAGTATCTGGATATTCTTTGTCTTTATTTACTTTTAGATGAGGAGCGTGATCCGAACCAATAGTATCGTTATAATTATTTCTTACAGCATACCATAGTCTATCGTAATGACTTTTTTCTCTAATTGGTGGATTCATTTGAGCATAAGTTCCGAGTTTATCGTAACAATCAGGAGCAAACATTGTTAAATGTTGAGGAGTAATTTCAAAAGTTATGTCTCCCTTATTCTGGGATAAAAAATCTATCTCCTGTTTTGTCGTAATATGAAGTATGTGAGCTTTTTTTCCTAGTCTTTTTGCAATTTTAACAATTTTTCTAGTTGAGGAAATCGCACATTCTTCATCTCTCCATATTGGATGAGAATGAACATTACCTTTTTCTCTTAGTTTCTTTCTAAGATTTAAAATATCCTCATCTTCTGAATGAACTGCAACAATTTTAGAAGTGCTTTCAAATACTTTTTCAATGTCTTCTTCTTTATGAACTAGCAAAGTTCCTGTAGACGAACCTGCAAATAATTTAACACCACAACATCCATCTAAATCTTTCAAATCAGCCAATTCGCCTTGGTTGTTGGGAGTTGCTCCAAAATAAAATGCGTGATTACAGTACATTCTGTTTTTCGCTAAGTCTATTTTTTTTTGAAACTCTGCTTTATTTGTAGTTGCAGGATTAGTGTTTGGCATTTCAAATACTGAAGTAATACCTCCAACTATTGCCGCTCTACTTCCTGAAGCTAAATCCTCTGTATCTGTTGAACCTGGCTCTCTAAAATGAGTTTGAGTATCAATGCAACCAGGAAGAACAGTAAGTCCACTTACATCAATTGATTGACTTGCGTCTTCATTTAACTTTCCAATTTTTACGATTTTGCTATTTTGAATACCTATATCAACATCTTTGAGATTTTTATCTATATAGCACTTTCCATTTTTAATTATAAGGTCTAACATTTATAAAAAAAGTACTTATATCATTTGTTATAATATTACAATATGAACAAAAATAATGTTTACATACTAGAAGATAGAGGTCTTCTTTATATCAACGGAGACGATGCTAAAGAGTTTTTACAAAATATAATCACCAACAATATTGAAAATGTATCAGAGAACAGAAGTTGTTTTTCAGCTCTTCTAACGCCTCAAGGAAAATATCTTTATGATTTTATAATTATAAAACACAAATCTGGTTTTTTTTTGGATTGTGAAAAAAAAACTATCGAAAATTTATACAAACAATTAAATTTATATAAATTAAGATCTAAAGTAGAAATACTAAACTTAAGTAATGAGTTTGTTGTTGCTAGTTTAACCAAGGAAAAATTTTTGGAATTAGAAAATTCTAAAGATGAAGTGGGTTTTACGATTAAATTTAGAGAAGATCCTATTCTTTTAGACCCTAGGTCAGACAAGCTAGGAGCAAGACTAGTTATTAATTTAGAAAAATTATATCTTTCTATCAAAAAGTTAGAATTAGAGGTTTCAGATGTTGCTGAATATTATAATTATAGCCATAAATTAGGTATTGCTCAAATTGATACATATAATTTACAAAATAAAATATTTGGTATTGAATGTAATTTTGAAGAACTCAATGGAATTGATTTTAGAAAAGGATGTTATGTAGGGCAAGAGAATACGGCAAGAATTAAACTTAAAGATAAACTTAATAAAAGACTTTTTGCAGTAAAAGTTCAAGAAGGTGAAATCACTAGTGATGAAATAACATCTGATAATAAAAATATTGGCAAATTATTAATCAATAATGAAAACCCATTTGCTTTACTAAAACTAGAAAACAAAAAATTCAATTTTGATGTAGATCTAAGATGTGGTGATGCAAAAATAAAGGCCTTAAAACCAAATTGGCTATAAACTATTTTATAAATTTTGATAAATCTGGTTTAAAATAGTCTGGTCCTTTCATAACTTTTCCAGACTCGTTGAATATTGGTTTTCCATCTTTTCCAAGTTTACTCATATTAGATTTTTGAACTTCCTCAAAACAATTATCCAAATTAATACCAAAGGCATGTCCTGCGCCATAAGTGACATACAAAATATCTGTTAATGCATCTGCAACCTCAGTCAAATTTTTTTCTGATATTGCTTGTTTAAGCTCTTCTAACTCTTCATTAATTAGTGAAATTCTAAGCGTATTAATTTTGTCTGTGCTCAGACTTGATGAATCTTTAACATCTTGATTAAAAGTTTTCATGAACACACCAACTTTTTCAAAATTTGTCATTTTACCCCTATATGATTTTATAATTTTTTAATGTATAATTGTTTAAATATACTCTCAAAATTAAAACTATGAAATTCAGAAAAGAATATGACAGCATAGGTTCTATAAACGTGCCTGTGGATAAGTATTGGGGAGCATCTACAGAAAGATCGAAAAAATTCTTTAATATTGGAGATGTTTTGGTGGGATCAAAGTTAATAAAATCCATAGCAATAATAAAAAAAGCAGCTGCTATTACAAATTATAAGAACAAAGATATTAGTTCAAAAATTTATAGATCAATTTTACGTGCTTCTGATGAAGTAATTATGGGCAAATTAGATGATCACTTCCCTCTTAAAGTTTGGCAGACTGGCTCTGGCACTCAAACAAATATGAACGTCAACGAAGTAATTTCTAATAGAGCTATTGAAATGCTCAAGGGAAAAAAGGGCACAAAAAAACCTGTTCATCCAAACGATCATGTAAATAAATCTCAATCTACTAACGACGTATTTCCTACAGCAATGCATATAGCAATAGCAATGGAAACCAGGGAAAAACTATTGCCAAGCTTAGTACTGTTAAATAAAGAATTAAAAAAAAAAATTAAAGAATTTAATAAAATTGTTAAAATAGGAAGAACACATTTGCAAGATGCAACTCCTTTATCTCTCGGCCAAGAGTTTTCAGGTTATCAATCACAACTTGAAGAATGTATAAAAAGAATAGAACTATCACTTAATGAAATTTATTACTTAGCTCAGGGTGGAACTGCTGTTGGTACTGGTATAAATACGAAAAAAAATTTTGATAAAAAAATAGTTAGTGAAATTAAAAAAATAACTAAGTTACCTTTCAAACCAGCTAAAAATAAATTTGCAGCTCTTGCTGCACATGATGCAATAGTAAATTATTCAGGGACATTGAATACTACAGCAGTGTGTTTGATGAAAGTGGCAAATGATATTCGATTTTTAGGCTCCGGACCTAGAGCAGGTTACGGAGAATTGATATTACCTGAGAATGAACCTGGATCTTCAATTATGCCTGGTAAGGTAAATCCAACTCAATGTGAGGCTGTTACTATGGTTTGTGTAAAAGTAATTGGAAACCATAATGGAATTACTATGGCTGGATCACACGGTCATTTCGAACTAAATGTTTTTAAGCCTTTAATAATTCATAATGTGCTACAATCCATTCAAATTCTCTCAGATAGCACTAAAAGTTTTGCGAAATATTGTATTTCGGGACTTAAAGCTGACAAAAATAGAATTAAACATTTAGTAGATAATTCTTTAATGCTAGTAACTGCCCTATCTCCTAAAATAGGTTACGATAATGCTGCGAAGATAGCTAAGAATGCACTAAAAAATAAAACTACTCTTAAAGTTGAGGCAATGAAATCAGGTCTAATAAGCGAAAGAGATTATAATAAAATTGTTGATCCTAATAAAATGATTAAACCTGATTAACTGTTAATAATTTTTTTCATTAAAGATTTCAGCTCTTGAGAATTTCTAACATTGTATTTTAATTTACGGTTATTCTTATCTTTATATTCTACTTCATTAATTTTTATGTCAAATATTGATACTTGTCTCGTATTAATATTTTTCTCAACTTTAAAATTAATTGTATTTAAGTCCATCACTTTGTCAGGCTTTACTTGGAATTTTTTAGCAAACTCTTTTTTATTTTTAATTAATAAAGAGTTAGATGAATTAAAAATTATATCTCCATCTTTTTCATTATATTTTATTTCAGAGTTTATTTGAGCAATATCACCAATATTAAATAAAACCTCTTTCAAATTGATAGAATTTTGAATTATATTAAAACTTATTTTACCACTTCTTAAAAGTTCATGCTCAATATTTGTTAGCAGTAATTCTATATCTCCATTAATATTACCCAATAAATCAGGTTTCAAATTCAATAATGAAAATATTAATTCATCAATCATAAAATTTATATTTTGCTTATTCAAAATAATATTTAAATTTAAATAAAATGGTTTTAACTCAATTGATGCACCAATTTTTATATCATTAGCGTTATTGGGTGATGATACAGTAATTTTATTATTTTCTAATATATAATCAATTTCAATATTTTGATTAAAGAAAGTAAGCAATGTTGAACCATCGAGACTGGAACTATTATTATAATTTAAATGATTTTTAACTAAAATGTTTGGTTCTTTAAAATCTATTTCTACATGAGAATTCATTTCAGAATTATATTTTTTTTTCCATTTTGATTTAAAATTCGTTTCAAATAAAATTCCTTTAATATTTAATTTTTTAAAGTTATCTTGTTTTGAGGTAACAAAATTTATTTTTTCAATAGGTGATATAACTAATGTCTCATCTTTTTCATCAACTATAAATATTTTACTTTTTTTTATATGAAATGGTTTACTTTCACTACTATTAAAATAATATCTTAAAGTTGTATATTCATTTTTTTTTAAAATAAAATTTGTATTTTGTATTTCAAATTTTTCAAAATTAATTTTAGATTTTGGATATAAACTATTAGAATTCATAAAAACTTTTAAATTCTTAATATCAAAGGAAATATCTTCATTGTTTTTTTCACTTATTGATAATGATGAATCACTAATTAATAAATTAGGCTTTGGGAGTAATTGATACTTTATGTCACCATTTATATTTAAGTTAATATTAAAATCAGAATAAAATTTACTTTCGATGATGTTTTCTATGCTTTTATAATTAAATAAAACTGGTATTGATAAATAAATGCCTAATGTAAAAAATACTGCTATTAATAAAAAAATGATTTTAGTAAATATTGGTATTTTCATAGTTTTAATTATTAAATTAATATCGCTTAAATTAAAAAAAAATACAGGATGAATTTAGATTATTTAACAAATCTAAACGAAAGTCAGGAAGAGGCAGTTTTACATTTAAACGGACCACTTTTAATCGTTGCAGGTGCGGGGTCTGGTAAAACAAGAGTGCTTACAGCTAGAATTGCCCATATTGTTAAACAACATAAGGCATTTCCCAATCAAGTTTTGGCAGTAACTTTTACAAACAAAGCTGCAAAAGAAATGCAATTAAGAGTATCAAAATTTTTGAGAAAAGAGGCAACAGGTCTTCCTTGGCTAGGCACTTTTCATTCAATTAGTGCAAAAATACTAAGAAAACACGCGGGAGCAGCTGGATTAAAATCTAATTTTTCAATTATAGATCAGGATGACCAAGTAAGATTGATAAAAAATATCTGTAAATCTGAAAATATAGATACAAAAAAAATATCCCCAAGATATATTTTGGCGGTAATCGATAAATGGAAGAATAAAGGCTTTTATCCTAACGAAGTTGTGATCAAGCGTAAAGACATATTAGAAAAAAGCTTCCTGAGTATATATAGAATATATCAACAAAAATTAATAGATTTAAACGCTACTGATTTCAGCGATTTAATACTTCACACTGTTAAAATTTTTGAAAAATACAAAGATATATCACAAATGTATTCTAAAAAATTTAAATATATCTTAGTTGATGAATATCAAGATACAAACTTCATTCAGAGTGAATGGCTAAAATATTTAGCAGAGCATAACCAAAATATTTGTTGCGTTGGTGATGATGATCAGTCAATATATAGCTGGAGAGGCGCAGAAATTAAAAATTTCCTTCAATTTGAAAATGTTTACAAAAATACTAAAATAATAAGATTGGAAAGAAATTATAGATCAACTCAAAATATTTTAAATGTTGCATCTAATATTATTGAAAATAATCAAAACAGAGTTGGAAAAAAACTTTTTACAGATCAAGAAGACGGAGAACTCGTGACATTAAACTGTTTTAGGAACGTAAAAGATGAGGCAACTGAAATTGGTTCAAACATTGAAGATTTAAAACATAAATTTTCATTAAATGCAGTTGCAATTCTTGTAAGAGCTATTTTTCAAACCAGAGAATTTGAGGAAAGGTTTTTAAAAATTGGTATCCCATACAGAATCATCGGTGGTATAAAATTTTACGAAAGAGCTGAAGTAAAGGATTGTATTGCATACTTAAAAACAGTTTTTCAACCCCAGGATGACTTGGCATTTGAGAGAATTTTAAATGTACCAAAAAGATCTATTGGGGACACAACAGTTAAAGCTATAAATAATTTTTCTAAATTGAATAAATGCTCTTTAGAAGTTGCCTCAAAACATTTAATTGAACAAAACAAAATCAAACCTAAAACAAAAATAGGTTTAAATTCTCTTCTAAATCTTTTGGCTAAGTGGAGAAATGATTTAAATAATAAAATAAACCACAATAAATTATTGCAAATTATTCTTGATGAGTCTGGATATAGTGAAATGTTAAAAAATAAGAAAGACTTAGAAAATGAAAATAGATTAGAAAATATAAAAGAATTATTAAATGCTATGAAAGAATTTGATAATTTAGAAAGTTTTTTAGAGCATGTTGCTCTTGCAACATCTTTAGACCAAGATTGGCAAAGTGAAAAGGTCAATTTAATGACAATTCACGCATCTAAAGGACTAGAATTTGATGTTGTATTCCTACCGGGTTGGGAGGAGGGTCTATTTCCTCATCAAAAAAGTATTGAGGAAAAAGGTGAAAGTGGATTGGAAGAGGAAAGAAGATTGGCCTATGTTGCAATTACTAGGGCAAAAAAGCTTGCTAAGATATCATTTTCAATGAACAGATTTTATCAAGGAGACTGGATAGACAGTATGGCATCAAGATTTGTAGATGAGCTACCAGATAAATATATTAAAAAAAATAATAATTTTGTAGATGAAAAAGAAGAGGACTTTGAATTTAACCAAGATATAGATTTTGATAGTGATAGTGAAATTAGGAGTCCTGGTTGGATACGCTATCAAAAAAAATTAAAATGAATACTGAAATAAATAATATTATTTTATCAAATAATTTAGATGGATATATCTTACCAAAAAATGACAATTATTTTACTGAGTATTCTAAAATAAACCACCTTAAATCAATTACAAATTTCTCAGGTTCTGCAGGATTTGCAATTTTTTTAAAAAATAAAAATTATTTATTCGTTGACGGCAGATATACTATCCAAGCCGAAAAAGAGTCTGGTAAAAAATTTAAAATTTGTGAAATTCCTTATATATGGCCTAAAGATATTTTAAAGAAACAAATTAAAATTGGATTTGATCCAGATCTTTTTACATGGGGAACTCTCAATAAATATTTTGGAGATCATTACAACTTAATTCCTATAAATTCTAAATTTAAAGATGAAAGAAAAAACAAAAATATTTATCCTTTTTTTAGCTTAGATCTAACTGTAACAGGTGAAAGTGTAAATAGAAAAATTGGTCGATTAATTAAGATTATGAAAAAAAAGAAAATTGATTATACATTTTTAAGCTCAGGTGAAAATGTTTGTTGGCTTCTAAATATAAGAGGTAGAGATCTTCCAAATTCTCCTATTGCTAATTGTAAAATAATCATAACAAAAGAAAAAGTAATTTATTTTTTTTCAGATAAAAAAAAAATAAATAAAATTAAACCAAGTCTTAAAAAATTAAAAATACAATTTTTAAAAGAAAGTAATATTTTAAATTGCTTAGTCAGATTAAAAAATGGTAATTTTTGCATTGATACTAAAACTTGTTCAGTTTATGAGGAAAGCTTAATCAGTTCTAAATTCAAAATAGTTGGCAGAGAAGACCCTATTTATGATTTAAAATCTTTAAAGAATAAAATTGAGATTAAAAATATGGTTAATGCCCATATTGAAGATGGTGTAGCTTTAACAAGATTTTTGTATTGGATAAAAAATCATAAAATAAAAAATCTTACAGAGAATAAAATTGAAAAAAAATTAGAGAGTTTCAGAAAAAAAGGTAAGAATTATTTATATCCAAGTTTTGAAACAATCGCTGGATCTGGACCAAATGGAGCGATCATACATTATAGATCAGATAAATTTTCAAACAGAAGATTAAAAAAAAATGATTTGTTACTTCTTGACTCTGGGGGTCAATACAAATGGGGTACTACTGATGTAACGAGAACTTTATGTTTTTCAAAAGTTTCAAATAGGGTGAAGGATATATTTACAAGAGTTCTGAAGGGTCATATTGCTGTTGCATTATCAAACATAAAGAAAGAAAGAAATGGCCACAATATTGATAAAATTGCCAGAAAAAGCCTCAATTCAGTTGGACTTGATTATCGTCATGGCACTGGTCATGGAGTAGGAGCATTTCTTAACGTTCATGAAGGGCCACAAGGTATATCGAAAAATAACTATGTAAAATTAAAAAAAGGTATGATTTTAAGCAACGAACCTGGCTTTTATAAAAAAAATGATTTTGGAATAAGAATTGAAAACCTAGTTTTTATTAAAAAAATAAAATCAAAGCTTTTATTCGAAAATCTAACAATGGCACCAATTGATAAAGACTTAATAAATTTTAAAATGCTTAATAAAGAGGAAAAAAATTATTTATTTAAGTATCACTTTCATGTTTACAATAATATTTCACCTTTTTTGAATAAAAATGAAAAAAATTGGTTAGCAAAATTAATTTAGTAAATTAAGCCATTCTTTTTCAGATAAAATTTTTATACCCAGCTCTTTAGCTTGTTCCACTTTTCTGTTTGTGGGTTTTTCACCAATAATCAAATATTTTAATTTTTTATTAATAGAACTTACAACTGATCCTGAATTTTCTTCAATTAAAGATTTTGCTTCAGCTCTACTCATATTTGATAATTTCCCAGTAAACATAAATGAATTATTTAAAAGTTTACCATTCTTATTTAATTTTAAATCAGAAATATTTAGTATAGAAGATAATTTTTCAATTATTTTATAATTAGATTTATTTTCAAAAAACTTTTTTAAGGAATTAATTTGAGTATCTCCTATTCCATCTATATTTAAAAATTCATTAATTTTTTTATTTTTAATAAAATTTAAAAAGTTCGATATTGATATTGTATATTCTGCCAATAATTTTGCATTCTCTATACCAATATGTCTAATACCGATAGAATAAAGAAACTTATCTAAAGAAACTTTTTTTGATTGATTTATTGAAAATTTTAAATTTGAAACAGAAAGATCACCCCAACCTTCTAATTTAGAAATTTGAGTATAATCTAAATTAAAAATATCTTGTGGAAATCTTATTAATTTAAGATCCCAAAACTTTTCTACTACTTTTTTTCCAAGACCATCAATATTAAGAGCTTCTTTTGATATAAAATGTTTAATTTTTTCTACTGCCATTTTTTCACACTCAAATCCTCTATCTGGACATCTTCTTACTGCATCAAATTTATTAGTTACTTTATTAAATTCCTTTATTGTATCAAAACCACAAGGACATTTTTTTGGAAAAATAAATTTTTTCGAACTTTTTTTTCTTTTTTTAAGATCAACTGAAATTACATGAGGAATAACATCACCTGCTCTCTCAATTTTTACGGTATCATGAATTCTAATATCTTTTCTAATTATTTCATCCTCATTATGGAGTGTAGCATTAGAAACTACCACACCACCAATATTTACTGGTTTTATTCTTGCTACGGGTGTTAAAGCGCCTGTTCTGCCAACTTGAATATTTATGTCTACTATTTGAGAAAATGCGCTATCTGCAGAAAATTTATGAGCTATTGCCCATCTTGGAGAATTTGCAGTAAATCCTAATCTTTTTTGAAGTTCTAGACTATTTATTTTATAAACTAGACCATCAACATCATATTCTAAATCAAATCTTTCTTTTTCAAATTTTTTATGAAAATTTGTCAAATCATCTATACTGTTTAAAATTTTATTGTGCTCATTTGTCTTAAAACCCCATCTTTGTAAAAAGTTTAAAAAGTCTGATTGTTTTCTTATTTTGTTACTCTCGAAATAACCGTAAGTATAGGCAACGAAATTAAGTGGGATTTTTTTAGTCTCATTTGGATTTTTTTGTCTTAACGATCCTGAAGCCGCATTTCTAGGATTTGCAAAATCATTTTTTAATTTATCGAATTCACTTCTTTTAATAAATACTTCTCCCCTTATTTCTATATCTTTCGGGAAATCTTTAGAAGTTATTTTTTGAGGTATATCTTTTATTGTTTTTAAATTTTCAGTTATGACCTCGCCTGTTATTCCATCGCCTCTAGATGTACCCATAATCAACGAGCCATTTTTATAAGTTAATGAAGCTGAAATTCCATCTATTTTTGGTTCTACACTGTACTCAAGTTTAATTTTTTTATTTAAGTAATTAAATATTTTCTTCTCAAAATTTTCTAAATCTTCACTATCAAAAGCATTTGATAAAGACAGCATTTTAACTCTATGTTTAGATTTTATAAAGTTTTTAGAAGGTGTATAACCTAAAGAAATAGATGGAGAAGAGGCATCTTTTAAGTATGAAAATTTTTTTTCTAAGTTTAATATTTCATTTTTGATTTGGTCATAATCCTTATCAGATATTACTGGGGAACTATCTTCGAAATAAAGTTTGTTGTGTTTTTTAAGATCATTTATTTTTTTTAAATAATTAATTCTTATTTTATCTTCCTTCATTTTTATAATTATTTAAATAAATCTTTAAATTTTTTTAATAAAGATTTTTCTTTTTTCATATCTTTTTTAATATTCGCTTTTTTATAGTTTCTATTTAATATTTTATAAGAACTTTCATACCAATCACTTGATTGATAATTGTATCCAAGTACAGCTGCGTATTTTTGAGCCTCACCTTTTAAACCTAATTTATAATTTAATTCAACCAATCTATACAGAGCTTCTTCAACATAAATAGTCGTATCATGGTCGTTCACTATTTTTTTAAATCTATTCATTGCTGGTATCCACTTTTCTCTATCTAAATAATAGTTTGCTAAATATAGCTCTTTTGAAGCTAAGATTTCCTCAATCAATTCAAGTTTAAATCTAGAGTCTTCTGCAAAATCAGTTAATGGAAAATCTTTTACAATAATCTCAAAATAAGTCTTAGCTTTTAGTATTTCTCCTAAATCTTTTTTTTCGTCTACTATCTGATTATAATGACAAACAGCTAACAAGTAATAAGCGTAATCTGTATTCTTATGATTCTTGTATTTATCCAAAAAACGTTCTAACTCAATTATTGCATCATTAAAATATAGTTGAGAATAATATACATATGCCGCCATTAAGGTTGATCTAGGAGCCCATACAGATTGAGGATATAAAAGCTCAACTTCGTTAAATTTTTTTGCTGCAAAAAAAATATCTCCCCTATTAAATTCTTTCAGTCCTTCATTGTAAGCTTCAATCATTTGCATTTCTAAATTATCTTCTTTAATCAATGATATTTTTTCTTCTTTTTTGGTACAGGCTGCTAAACTGATAAATATTAAAACACATATTAAAAAATTAAATATTTTCATTAAGAAATTTTATCAGAATATTTTTAAAATTCTAATTTTTAAGCAATAGATTTAAGTTTGTGACGATTATTTAATAATGAATGAGGAAGATTTTTTCCTTTGATCTCAATTAGAGAGTAATTTCTGTTATCATTAAATACTTTTCTAAGCAATTTATTTGTTAAGCTGTGACCCCCATGAGTACATTTTAAAGATCCAATCATTCTGTAACCAATTAAATATAAGTCCCCCATGCAATCAAGAATTTTATGATTTACAAATTCGTTTTCATTTCTTAATCCATTCTCATTTAATATTTTATCGTCTTTAACTACAATTGCATTTTCAAGAGATCCACCTTTGCCTAAACCAATTTTTTTTAGTTTTTCTATATCTTCATACAAACAAAATGTTCTTGAACTAAAAATATCATCTAGATTATCTTCAAATACATTTACTTTATTTTTTTGATTATTTATCAGCTTATTTTTGTAATTGATTTCGAATTCAATTTCCAAAGTTGTATTTGATTTATCTATTGAGATATGTTTATTTCCATCTTCAATTTCAACATGATTATTAATTTTTATTAATTTTATTGGCACATCACTATTTTTTAGACCAACATCTTTTAAAATTTTAACAAAATCTCTTGCTGAACCATCAAGAATTGGTAACTCTTGTGAATCTACTTCTACTACTGCATTATCTATTCCTAAGCCTAAAAATGCAGCCATTAGATGTTCAATCGTAGAAACTTTTACACCGAATTGGTTTGATACTGTTGTACAAAGTGTAGCTTCACTTACATTTTCAAAATTTGGAATTACAATGTTGTTTTGTTTTAAATCTGTTCTCTTAAAAACAATTCCAGAATTTGGAGTAGCAGGCAAGACGCTCATTTTGACTTTGTTGCCTGTATGAACACCAACTCCCGAAAAAGATACTTTATTGGCGATAGTCGATTGAGAGAGAACTGACATGAGAAAAATATATTAAATTATAAAAAATTTAATATTCAAGTAATGTTACAGGAAAATACGATTATTTAGAAAAAAGGTTAAAGAAATTCTCAAAAAAGCCCAATTTCTTTGACTTTTCTTTTATTTTTATATGATAACTCTCCTCACTTTTATGGTAATTGAGACCTGTCTCACAGACAAACGTATCATTTTGATCATAAAAGACGACTTCTGAGAATGTTTTGTTTATACTTAAATTATAATTATTTGATAATAACTTAGATCCTCCTCCAGTAATAGTTAAATTATGTTTAGAACAGGGATTTACATTTTTAATAGAAGTACTTTCTAAAATAGAAAGTTCAATAATTTCATCTAACCTGGCTACAATTATTTGCTTCAGAAGATCAATGGATATATTTTTTTCTAAAGTTTCGCTAAATGGATTTATTTCTTTAGTAGAATTTTTTTTAAAAGAAATATTATTTTCAGATCTATTAAATTTTATTTTTAAATCCTCTGAATATTCAAGGCTTAATTTTAATATTTTTGAAATATCTTTAGTAATATTATTACCTCCAATAGGTATTGATTTAAAGAATTCAAATTTGCTGTTATTGAATACAAAACTACTACTTCTTTCAAAACCAATATCTATAAAAAAAAGATAATCTTTATAACTTAATTGCTTTTTATAAGAATAGATTTTTACATAACTTGTACAATATAAATTTAATATTTTTATGTTATTATTTTTGAACTTATTTGTTATATTTTCGATTAAAGTTTTATTTAAACAAATAAACTTAATCTCTAATATTAAAGATTTTGTTTTTATGTCATCAGTAATTTTATCTAAATTTTTGTTATCATCTGTTATAATATTATTAATTATTAAATGTATTATTTGATCTTTAAAATTATTTTGTGAAATTAAAAAATGAGCTTCTTCTATGAGATTGTAATAAATTTTTTTAATTGGTGTATTATAATCAAAAACTTTTTTTATAGAGATATCTAATGAATAATATTTTGGGGAATCATATAAAACAACAACGTCATCTATATGCAAAGATAAATGTTTTTCCGCATCTCTTATTAAGATATTTAATGATTTTTCTAAAGTATCATTAATTTTTTGTTTAGAGGAGAAAATACTTTTATTCTTGTTATTAAAAACGCTTAATTTTAAATTCTCAGATCCCAAATCTATGATGGTATCTAAATTATTCATTATAATTTGTTAATATAATTTGATTTGTTATTCTAAGATCAATGATTTTTTTATTAATTAAAATATCACTGTCTAATAATTTTTTATAAATTTTAATTGATTTGGTTACATTTTGAGAAGGCAACATTAATTTTAATTTATTTGAAAATAATAGGTCCCACCTTTTATTCTTGTAATAAAAATACTTTTCTATGTTTTGAACATCCACTTTATTTTCATTTAATGTGCTTTGTAAATCTAAATATTCTTTAATTGTAAATTCTCCAAAAATTAAAGGTATGTTAATTATTTCATTGAGTTGATTAGATTTTATAAAATTTCCATTTTTACCAATATAAAAGTATTCTCCATATCTTAATGTTTTTCCAATAACATGTGTCTTTGATAAGTTAATTTTAATTGTTGATGGTATTACTTTTTTTACGTAAATATTTTCTAAAAAATTAAATTTTTTAAGTGTTTCTAAAACCCTATCTTCGCTCAATTTAAAAATATTTGTATTTTTTAATTTATTGAGTTCAATTTCAATATTTTGTTTTTCATACTTAGATAACCCATAAATATGTATTTTCTTTAAACTAAATTTTTCTTGGTAATTATCTAAAATTTGAAAATTAAATATTGAAGTCAAAAAAATAAAAAAAAATAAGTAAAGATAAAATTTAAATTTATTTGTTAATGGAGGCATCTTTTATTATTTCTTCAATAAGTTGTATAAAACTAATATTATTATAACTTGCAATTTCTGGCACTAAAGACAGCGAAGTCATACCTGGCTGAGTATTTAGTTCTAATAAATAAAATTTATTTTTATAAAATCTAAAATCCGATCTTGATACACCTCTACACTTTAAAAGCTTGTGTGCTTTCATAGCTATTGAATTTATTTTATTATAATTTTTATAAGTTAAATCAACTGGAATTATATGCTTAGTTTTGGCATTTGCACTGTACTTTGCTTTATAATCATAAAATTTTCTTTTAGGCTTTAACTCTATAATACCCAATTTTTTGTTTCCTAAAACTGCAGCTTGGATTTCTCTGCCAGGAATATATTTCTCAATTAATATTTCTTTAAACTTTTCTAGTTTCATTAAACTATAAACAAAATTTTTTTTTCTAGTTATATATACTCCTACACTTGAGCCTTCGTTTATAGGCTTAAGAACTATTGGGAATTTTAACTTTTTTTCAATTTTAGTTATTAAATTTTTGTAATTAATATTTTTTTTAAAAATAAATTTAAAATATGATGGAGTAAGAATTTTATTCTTCATAAATATTTTTTTTGATATTTCTTTGTCAATTGCTAGAGATGAGGACAAAACACCAGAATGAGTATATTTTACTTTTTCAGATTCAAGAATAGACTGTATGTACCCATCTTCGCCATATCTGCCATGTAAAAGATTTAAGACCAATTTTGGTTTAAATTTTCTTAACTTCTTAATAAAATGTCCGTTAGGTTCAATTGTTAAAAGCTTATATTTATTACTCTTTTTTAACTCTTTGGTAACACTTCTGGCTGTTATTAAACTGATCTCCCTCTCGTTTGAATATCCTCCAGCTAATATTAAAATTTTATCCACTATTCAACTAACACAATTTCTAGTTCTAATTTAACACCAGTCTTATCTTTAACTTTTTTTTTGACAAAATTAATTAGCGACTTCATATCTGAAGATTTTGCATTTTTTTTATTCACAAAAAAATTAGCGTGTTTTTCGGAGATTTCTGCATCTCCATAATGTGTTTTGGTTGGAACGCTTAATCTAATTAACTCCCAAACTTTTTTATCTGTTTGGTCGATAGGATTTTTAAAAGTACTACCACTTGTTTTAATTTTAGTTGGTTGAGCCATATTTTTGATTACATTCAACTCATTCATATAGTTGCTTATCTCCTCACTATTTTTTTCATTACCTTTGAAAGTAGCGCTTAGAAAAATTAAATCTTTTGGCAATTCTATTGATCGATAATTAAAATTAATTTTATTTGCAGGTATACTTCTTACAATACCTTTAAAATCTACAAATTGGATAGAAATAAGAACATCCTTAAATTCCTTTTTAAAACATCCAGAATTCATTCTAATACCACCTCCTATTGAGCCTGGAATACATGACATGAATTCTAGGCCAGAAATGTTGTAATCTTTTGCAAATTCAGAAACCTTTTTTTGTGAGACTGCTGCTCCAGCTATAATTGTTTCCTTATTAAGTAAAGTAATATTTGAAAAACTTTTTCCTAACTTAATTATTGTACCTTTATAAATATCATCATCAAATAATACATTTGAACCATTTCCTAAAATAAATATTTTGCCCCGTAAATCATATTGTTTTAAATATTTAATTAAGCTTTTAAGAGAGTTTGGTTTAAAAAAAATTTTAGTTTTTCCTCCAATGTTAAACCAATTAAGATTTTTTATATTCTGATCGAAAAAAATATCTCCATCTATTGACAATGCTAATTTTTTTATATCTTCAGTTTCCATTAAAAAATATTTTTCAAATTCTTCATCCAATTTGATATAGATCCTGCACCCATTCCTATATAAATTTTTTCACCAAACACATTTTGTTTTATAAACTTTTGTAACTGTAATTCATCTTCAACTTGTATTAACCTAACATTAGAATTTTTTATTATTAATTTTGCAAAAGAATGGTATGTAAAATTTAGTCTAAGTTTTTCATTAGCTGTATAAATGGGACACAATAAAACTGTATCTGCTTTATTAAAGCATTTTGAAAATTCTTTTTTTAAACTTATAACTCTTGAGATTCTGTGTGGTTGAAAAATACAGATAA
Source organism: uncultured Pelagibacteraceae bacterium (assembly GCA_902555585.1). Taxonomy (GTDB): domain Bacteria; phylum Pseudomonadota; class Alphaproteobacteria; order Pelagibacterales; family Pelagibacteraceae; genus Pelagibacter. The sequence continues at coordinate 216,134 of CACDSY010000001.1, forward strand.
TTTTCTTATTTTTATAAACTTTTTCAACACCACTTAAAACTGAACTTATTTCTGTTGGGTGATGAGCATAATCATCATAAAAACTTATCTTATTATGATCAAATACATGAGAGAACCTTCTCTGCACACCTTTAAAATTGTATAGTCCAGCTTTTATACACTTTTCTGATAATCCTATTGTAAATGCCAAAGAAATTGCAGCTGTTGCATTTTGAATATTGTGAATTCCAATCATTGGTAGCTTAATTTTTTTAATTATTTTTTTTTTACTTGGTATATTTATTTTAATATCAAAACTAGAAAAAGTAGAAGTTTGTTTTATATTTACTATTTGGAAATTTGATTTTTTGTCTTTCCCATAAGTATAAAAATTTTTATTTTTTGTCTTCCTTATAATATTTTTAAGATTATGATCATCATTGCATACAAAACCCTTACCTAGAGATGGTATTTTTTCTATAAATTTTGTAAAACATTTTTTTAAGTTATTTATATTTTTATAAAAGTCTAAATGCTCTGAATCTAAATTAGTTGCAATAGAATACGTAAACGGAATTTTTAAAAAGCTTCCATCTGACTCATCAGATTCGGTAATACACCAGTTACTTTTGCCTAATTTTGCTGAATTACCAAATGAATTTAATACACCACCATTAATAATTGTCGGATCTAAATTGCCAGATGTAAAAATACTTGAAACCAACGACGTTGTTGTTGTTTTGCCATGAGAACCAGTAACAACTACATTTCTCATAAACGATACAATATGTCCTAACATATCTCCTCTTGTGTAAATTGGTAAATTTTTTTTCATAGCCTCGATAACCTCAGGGTTATTTTTTTTTATTGCTGAAGAAATAACTAAAATAGAAGTTTTTTTTAAATTTTCTTTTTTATGATTTATGAATACTTTTATTTTTTTTTTTTTCAATCTTTCAATATTTCGATTATCCATAATATCGCTACCTTGAACTTTGTAGCCCAATCCATTCATAATTAAAGCTAGACCACTCATCCCTATTCCTCCGATACCCACAAAATGAATGAGTTCATTTTTTCCTAAATCAATTTTCATTTATAAGTTTAATTATTTTAAATTTATTTTTTTCCCAAGTATTGTCTTTGGTAAATTTTATCAAATTTTTTTTTTTAGAAATATACTCATTTTTATTTTCGAATATTTTACTCATCAATTCTATGAAGTTATTTTCGTCAATATCTTTTTGCATAATTAACCAACAACATTTATTTTTTTCATAGAATTCTGCATTGTAATATTGATGATTATCTTTAGCATAAGGAAATGGAATTGCCACAAATGGAATATTTAAATAAGCTAATTCTGAAATTGTAGATGCACCAGATCGTGTAATAGCTAGATCATAATTTACAGCTTTAATTAATAATTTATCGTCAAAGTCAAATAATTCATGCTCTATAGAGTTTTTTTGATACAAATCTTTTATAAATTCTTTTGATTTTTGATCAATTACTTGCTGCAAAACACTAATATTCTGTGTTTTTGAGAGTTTTATAATTGTTTTGGAAATGAATTCATCAAAAAATTTTGCTCCCTGACTTCCTCCAATTATTAGTATTTTTTTTTGTTTATCTAAAATTCTTTGTTCATTTCTTTGATATTTGTAGATATATTTTCTAAGTAATGGGTTGATTGGGTAAACCTTACTTAAGAATTTTTTAGAGATACCTTTTAAATTTTCATCATAGCAAATAATTTTTTTAGCAAAACCTAGTGTTAACTTATTTACTCTACCTATAACCGAGTTTGGTTCAAAAATATAAATTTTTATATCTAATAAATTAGATGCTAAACACAAAGGTAATGACATATACCCACCAGTACTAATTAAAGTATTATAATTATTAAATTTTAAATATTTATATGATTTTAGAATTGAAATACAAAATTTTATTAAATTATATGGAAGTAATAATAAATTTGAAAATAAATTTGGTACATCTATTAGTGAAAAATTGTAATCATTATTATTAATATATTTTGATCCTCTTAAATCTGTTGCAATTTGTACTTCAAAATTTTCTTTTAAAATATCATATATACTTAATGACGGAATTACGTGACCACCAGATCCACCAGTAACAATAAGTATTTTTTTCATAGATTTAGTCTATTTTTCTTTTTGTTAAATTCAGAATTATTCCAGACACAATTGCTGTGCTAACTATTGAGGACCCACCATAGCTCAAAAATGGCAATGTCATACCTGTAGTTGGTAACAATCTAATGTTAACACCTACATGTATAAAGGTTTGTAATAAAATCAAAGAGACACATCCAATCAAAATTAGTTTCAATAAGTCTTCATTTAATATTTTGATTTTTTGAATTATTTTATAAGAGAAAATAAGGTACAAAAGTAATATTCCAATAACTATTATTGCACCAAATTCTTCAGCAATAACTGAAACTATGTAATCAGTATGGGCTTCAGGAACTCTTGAATTCAATGTGCCTTCTCCAATTCCCTTGCCAAAGAATCCACCGTTTATAATGGCATCACTTGCTTTTTCAGCTTGATAATTATTACTCGAGTTTGAGTCTAAAAAAGCAAAAAGTCTAATTTTTATATATTCAAATTTAGAAACGAACATTACTAAGTAACTTACAACTGATCCAACCAAAAAAAAGAACATAAAAAAAACAAATATATTAATGCCAGAAACAAAAATTAAAGATAACCATACCATCGATATTAAAAGTGTTTGTCCAATATCTGGTTGATAAACAAGTAACATTAATATGGGAAAAATTAATAAAGTGCTTAAGAAATATTTAAAATATAATCGTTTATTTTGAATAGTCAGCATTAAAGATAAGGTAACAATAAAAAAAGGCTTAATTATCTCAACCGGCTGAAAACTTGGTAAAAAGATCAAATCAAGCCATCTTTTTGAGCCTTTTACTTCAATACCAAGAAAAGGAACTAGCATTAAACTAAAAAATGCGATCAAGAATAAAATTAATGAAAATTTTGTTAAAATTTTTTGATTTAAAAACGAAAACACAATTAATATCAAAATAGCTAAAATTATATAGGCAGAGTGTTTAAAAAAAAAATAATAGGATTTTGTATCTAATTTGTCAGAAGCTATTAAAGATGTTGAAACTAAAGAAAAAAAAAGACCAAGTAAAAATAGACCTAAAATTAAAAACAGTAGAATTTTGTCTATATTTTTCCACCAATCATAAAAACTGTCATAATATTTATTCATATTTTATTTTGTTTAAATATGTATTGAATACATTTATTAAAAAATTTTCCTCTTTCCTCAAAATTCTTAAATTGATCAAAAGAGGCAGCGCAAGGACTAAAAAGAATTACTTTGTTTTGCTTGTTATTTTTAATGTTATTATTTAAATTTCTAACGGCTTCTTTAAGGGTTAATGAACTTTTATAAAAAATTTTATTTTTTAATGAATTAATTAAAAAATTCCTATCTTTGCCATAAATATATGCTTTGATATTTGAAAAGTATTTTCTATTTAATTTGAACTTATCTCCTTTTTTAGCCTGACCTCCCAATATCCAATAAATATTTTCGTATGATTCAAGTAATGGAACTGTTGATGAAAAACTGGTTGATTTTGAGTCATTTATAATTAATAAATTTTTTGATTTATGAATTATTTGTTGCCTAAAATTTAATTCTTTAAATTTGTTTGCAGTATTTATAACTTTTTTTGTATCTATATTTAATATCTTGGCGATTGCTAAAACATAATTAAGATTCTTTTTGTTGCTAGAATTATTAAAATAAATGTTATCTATTTGTTTTAAATATTTTTTATACTTTAAATGTTTTACCTTTATAATCTTTGATTTTAATCGATGTTTTTTAATTAATTGAATTAGAAATTTATTTTCTTTATCTAAAAAAGCATAATCATTTTTACCTTGTGATTTAAAAATCTTAAATTTTGCCTCTACATAATTTTTAAAAGTACCATGCCTTTCTAGATGGTCTGGATTTAAATTAAGTATCACTGAATACTTAGACCTAAAATATTTACTATAATCAAGTTGATAAGAGGATGCCTCAATTACAAAAATTGTATTTTTTTTAATTTTTTTCTCCATTAATACTGGATATCCGATATTTCCAGTTAATCTTACATCCATCTTATTATTTTTCAGAACCTCATAGAGTAGTTTTGAGGTAGTGGATTTACCATTTGTTCCTGTAATCGTGATTTTATTTATTTTTGGATAACTAATTTCAAATATATCTAGCTCTGTAATAATTTTAGACCTATTTTTTTTTAAATAATTGGAAATTTTACATTTTTTTATATCAATACCTGGACTTAAGACAATATAATCAAAACTAATAAGTGATAATTTACTAATATTTATTAATTCTTTTTTTAGTTTGAAAGGGATATTTTTTTTATTATCATCAAATATTTTACAGATATTATTTTTCTTTAAAAAATTAAAACAAGATATTCCAGATTTGCCAAAACCATATATTAAAAATTTCTTATTTTTAAAAAATACTTGTCTATCATTCATTATCTTAGTTTTAATGTTGCTAATCCTATCATTGCTAAAATAATTGATATTATCCAAAATCTTATAACTACAGTCGATTCTGGCCAGCCTTTTTTTTCAAAATGATGATGGATAGGGGCCATTTTAAATAGTCTTTTTCCAGTTAGTTTGAATGATACCACTTGCACAATTACAGAGACTGCTTCTAAAACAAACAATCCACCTGTAATTGCTAAAACAATTTCATGTTTGGTAATAATACCAACTGCTCCTAATGATCCTCCTAAGGCTAAGGATCCTGTATCACCCATAAATATTTTAGCTGGTGGAGCATTAAACCATAAGAAACCGAGACAAGATCCTATTATTGATCCGCAGAAAATAGATGCTTCTCCTACTCCTTCAATATATGTAATTTGTAAATATTCTGAAAAAACTATATTTCCTGTTACATAACTAATAAATGCGAAACAAGCTGCAACCAATATTACAGGTACGGTAGCTAAACCATCAAGCCCATCAGTCAAATTTACTGCATTAGATGACCCTACAATAACAAATAGATAAAATGGAATAAAAAACCAACCTAAATTAATTATTAAATTTTTAAAAAATGGAAAATACAAGTTTTCAAGTTCGTCAGATCCACTATAAAAATAGAGAATTAAAATTCCAACTAAAGCTAATATTATTTGTATTATAATCTTTAATTTAGAACTTATGCCGTTTGAATTATTTTTTTTTATTTTTTGATAGTCATCATAGCCTCCAAGTAATCCAAAAGATCCTGCTATATAAAGTAAGAACCAATTATAAGGATTTGAAAAATCACCCCATAATAGAACACCTGAGAAAATACCCAGTAAAATCATTAGACCTCCCATTGTAGGAGTTCCTATTTTTTTGACAATATGTTCACTAGGTCCATCTTCTCTAATTGGGTCATGAATTTGATGTGAAGAAAAATAATTAATAAGTGGGCCGCCAACCAAAAAAACTACTATCATTGATGTAAACATTGATAGACCAGTTCTTACAGTCAAATATTTAAAAACGTTTAAAAAACTAAAGATCTCAATTAAATTTGAAAATAGACTAAAAAGCATTCAATTTGCCTGTTTTTAAGCTTTGGCTTATTTTATTTAACCCAGTTGAGTTTGAACCTTTTATCATTAGATATTCACCATCCTTAATATCATTTCTTATAAAATTTAAGATATCTTTTTTTGAATTTAATATTTTTCCTCTTTTTTGTGGTCTAATTTTGTTAAATGTTTCGATAACTTCCTTTCCATAAACATATACTTTATCGATTTTTGTATCATTAACGTATTGAGCAGCTTCTGAGTGAAGTTTTTTGGAATATTTACCAAGTTCTAGCATGTCTCCTAATAGGATTAATTTTCTCTTAGATTTTGTATTTAAATTATTTAATTTATTTAATGCGAATTGAAGAGATAAAGGATTAGAATTATAACTTTCGTCAATAAGGTTAATTTTTTTTTTATTTAATTTAACCAAGTTTAAATCTCCTCTACCTTCTGGAAATTGATAATCATTAAAGAAAAATTTATCTAGTTTTTCCAAATCAAAATATATAGATATTACTGCAAGAGTTGATAAGATATTATAAATATTATTTTCTAAATTTTTTTTAACAATAAATTTCAATTTTTTTTTGTTAAAATTAATATATATAACAGATAAAGATTTCTCTTTTTTTATATTAATCAGACTTACATCTGATTTTTTTTTAATCCCAAATGTAACTATTCTTAATTTTTTTTTTATGGATTTAGATTTAAAAAAACTAAAAAAATTATCATCAGCATTTAAAATAATATATCCATTCTTAGAAATGTTGTTTATTAACTCGGATTTAGCTTGAGCCACACCCCATAAATTTTTAAAATTTTTAATATGAGCATAAGAAATATTTGTAATAACACCAATATTAGGCATTATTTTTTTGGTTAAAAAATCAATTTCACCTTTTTTATCCATCCCAACCTCAAAAATTCCAATTTTATCTTCCTTATTTATGTTGAATAAAGAAATTGGTACGCCATATTTATTGTTAAAAGATTTTTTTGAATAAGATGTTTGACATAATTTTCCTATCATTTGCCCCAACATTTCTTTTAAAGAAGTCTTGCCCGCAGATCCTGTAATTGCAATAGATGTAATATTAGAAGATATTCTTACCAGTTTAGCACTGTCAGAAAAAATTTTTAAAGAATTTTTTACATAAATTTTATTTTTAATTTGATCGACTGGTTTATTTTGATTAATTGCAATTGAGGCTCCATTATTTAAAGCCTCATTGACAAATTTATTCCCATCAAAGTTTTTTCCTTTTATGCCAAAAAAAATATTATTTTTTTTTGTTTTTCTTGAGTCAATTGAAGCCTCATTTATATTAATATTTTTTTCTATTTTCTTTTTAGTTATTTCTGAAACAATATTTGTTTTCCAATTACTATTTAAAGATTTATTTTTAATCCTAATAAATTTTTCAATACATTTTTTATCCGAAAAGAATTTTTTAGAGATATATTCTTGGTAAATTTCGTGCCCTTTTCCTGCGATGATAACTACTTCGTTTGACTTAATATCCATAATTGCTGATTTTATTGCACTTTCTCTTGAGGGTATTTCTAATACTTTACTCTTTGAAATATTTGACTTGATATCTCTTCTTATTTTTGTCGGATCTTCACTTCTTGGATTGTCATCTGTTAAATATATTTTATCACAATATTTATCAGCAATACTTCCCATTATTTTTCTTTTATACCTATCTCGCTCACCTCCACATCCAAATACTAAGTTAATTTTTCTCAATTTAAATTGCTCCTTTACATTTTTAATGCAAGTCTTTAAGGCATCAGGTGTATGAGCATAGTCAAGAATAACAATTCCATAATTATTTAGATTTCCTAACTTCTCTAATCTTCCATTTACTGACTTTATTTTTGGTATAATTTTTATAATGTTTTCTAATGAAATTTTACTTTTCATTGCTGCCATAATTGCCATTAGTAAATTTTTAATTTGAACTCTTCCGATTAATGATGTTGAAAAAGAATATTTTTTGTTATCAAATATGAATGTTATTTTCTGTTGATCTTTCAAAAATTGATGATCAATTATTGAAAAACTTGATTTAGTACTTCCTAATGTAAGTTTTTTGATTTTATTTAATCTTGTAATTTTATTTAAATTAGATGAAATTTTTAATCCGTTGTCATAAATAGCATAAGACTTTTTTTTCAATAATTTTTTAAATAATATTAACTTTGAATTTAAATAATTTTTATAAGTTTTATGATAATCTAAATGATCCCTTGTGAAGTTAGTAAATATACCAATATCAAATTCTAATCCATCTAATCTACTTTGATTTAATCCATGACTCGAGGCCTCCAAAATAACATTTTCAATTTTTTTTTCTTTTAATTTTTTTAAAATTTTGTTTATTTGAATAGTATCAAAAGTAGTATTCGAAAAATTTTTTTTAACTTTTAGACCAGCTACCCCCAATGTTCCTATTGAGGCTGCTTTAATTCTGTTAAGTTTAAGAATTTGAAAATAAAAATTTGCTATAGATGATTTACCATTTGTACCAGTTACACCTATTAAGTTATTAGGTTTTTTATTAAATATTTTAGAGCTAAATTTAGCTAGTAAATTTCTAGGATTGTTATAGTTTAAAAATAAAACGTTATTTTTCCAACCATTTATTCTAAATTTATCAGTGATTATAATTTTAGATCCATTTTTAATAGCATCTTTTATAAAGAAATTTCCATCTGTATTGTTTCCTTTAAATGCAAAAAAAATGTATCCCTTTTTAACCTCTTTAGAATTAAAAGCTATACCTTTAAAACTTAATTCATGATATTTTTTATGTAAATTTGGAAAGTAGTCTTTGAGTAACATGATTTACGCTCTTAATATTTTGTGGCTAAAATTGGCCCGATCTTATCTATTATCTGTCCAGCTACCCACACAGTGGTCCAGCCCGCTGTATTTCTCCAATTCCCTTTATAAGGATATCTACCATCTCTATAATGATAGACAAATTCTCTATTTGCTTTCGGTTCATCCAACATTACTGCTAATACAAATTTTGGATTAGAGGTTGGAAAAACTGCTGCAAAGGTGTTAACTTTTTTTTTTGAATACCTACCCATTGAGGGTTGATCGGCAGTGCCCGTTTTTCCCCCTATTTCGTAACCATTTACATTAGCAAAACCTGCTGTTCCCTCTTTTGTTGATACAATTTTTCTAAGAATAGGATTAATTGTTTCTGATAAGTTTTCATTAAGTATTCTTTGTCTTGGTAATTTTTCCTTCTTCAATAATGTTGGTGTTATTTTATATCCTCCATTACTTATAATTGAATAGCCTTTTGTGAGTTGTAATAAAGTTGTGGCTATCCCATGGCCAAATGCAACTGTTGCAAGTTTACATTTACCCCATCTACCTAATTGAGTTGTGCCTACTTCCTGTATATCAAATTCTAAATTTGATATAATTCCAATAGTTTGGAGAAACTCATTATAATTTTCAATACCAACTTTTTCAGCTATTCTAATAGAACCGATATTGCCTGATCTAATAAGAATCTCTTCTGCCGTTAAATCTGATGGTATTTTATCATCATATTCAGATATAGAATTTCCTGCACACGTAATTTTTTTTTTAAGGTCTTTAAATTCTGTGTCTGGTTCAACAACACTGTATTGTAAACCTGCAGCCAAAGTAAAAGTTTTAAATACAGATCCAAATTCATAAACTCCTTTTGTTGCTCTATTAATATATTTTACATCATTTATTTTTTCTCTTTTATTAAGATCAAAGTCTGGAAGAGATACCATAGATAAAATGTTACCATCATTAATATCCATTAAAATTGCAGCACTTCCAATATTTTGAAATATATCTTTGGATTTTGATAACTCTTCTTTAATTAAATATTGAAGATCTTTATCAAGGGTTAATTTTAAAGGTTGTTTTGTGGTTGTTAGCTCATAATCAAAAGTTTTTTCGATTCCTGATATACCATTATTATCATTATCGATTTGACCAATTACATGGCTAAATAATTTTCCATTTGGGTAAACTCTTGCTATGCTATCCTCTTGAATTAAGGATTTATCTCCTAAAAGAAGAACTTGCTTAAGTTTTTCAGGACTAATTTTTTTTTTAACATAAAAGAATTTTTTTCCATACATTTCTTTATCAAAACTTTTATCAGGAAAGATCAACTTAAGAGAAATTAATAATTTTTCTTTGTTAATTACTAAATTGGGGTTAATCCCTATATTAACTACAGGAACGCTTTTAGCTAAAATACTTCCCTCATTATCTAATATACTAGATCTGAAATTATCTTTTTTTACTATTTTTTGAATTTCAGGAATTTCTTTTATACTCAATAATATTACCTTGGACGAAAAAATAATTGCTAAAATGAAAAATACAAAAAAAATAAATGCTATTCTTTCAAAAGATATTTTAAGATGTGATTTATTTTCTTTATATGAAAAGCTATCATTAAATTTATCAGAATTCTGAGAGTGATTATCTAATTCACTCATCAATTTTACCCATTTTATTAATTTTTAATTCATTACCTAAAAATTCAATTTTGCTTAAATTTTCTATTTTCTTTTGAATAAATTTATCCTCAAAGTAAAATTGCTGATACTTCATTAGTTTTTTTGGTGAAGTTAAAATACTATAATCAAGTAAAGTGAGTTCATAACGATCTTCTAATATTCTAATATTTTCTCTTAATTCAAAAATTTCTTTATCGAGTTTTTTTGTTGAGTTTTTTGTTAATGTTGTTGCAAAAATTAAAAAAATTATAGGTACAAAGAAAAATAACTTTTTCATTTAATTATCTTAGATCCTCAATATTTATTAAATTTCTAAATTTTTCTCTAAATTCACTAAAATCACATTTATCATTAGTTTTAATTCCATACCTTAATTTAGCAGATCTTGAAGGTGGGTTTTTTTTTATCTCACTTGAACTTGGTAAAATAGGTTTTTTGTTAATTAATTTAAAGCATTTTTTTGGGATCTCTGATTCAGGTAAATATCTTGAGGAATTTCTTTCCTCAGAATAGTGTTTAAAAAAAAATTTAACAATTCTGTCCTCTATTGAGTGAAAACTCACTACAGCTATAATGCCACCTGTAGGAATTAAATTAAATGAATTAATCAAGCCATTTATTAATTCACTAATCTCTTTATTCACTAATATTCTTAAAGCCTGAAAAACTTTAGTGGAGTTATGTATTTTTGTTTTTTGATATTTTTTAACATTATCTATAATTTGAACTAAGTCCTCTGTTTTTATGGTTTTATCTTTTCTTTTCTCTACAATTTTTTTTGCTATTTTTTTTGAATATTTTTCGTCTCCAAATACTTTAAATACTTTAGCAAGGTTATTTTCATCCATATTGGATATGATATCATTTGCTGAAAAATCATTTATACCCATTCTCATATTTAGCATTCCTTTATCATAAAATGATAAACCTTTTTGGGAATTTTTAATTTGGTTAAATGAATATCCTAAATCAAAAATAATTCCTTTTATTTCATGATTTTTAAATTTGATTTCATCTAATTGAGAAAATTTAAGATTATAAAATTTAAATCTTTTATCATATTTTTTTTGGAGTTTTGATGTGCTGCTTAAGACATCTTTGTCTCTGTCTAAGGCAATAATATTGTTTTGTTTATTTTCAAGAATTTTTTCTGAATATCCCCCTTGACCAAAAGTACAATCAATAAATGTGCCACCATAAAGAGGGGAAATAATGCTAATTAATTCTTTTAGCAGAACTGGAAAATGTTTGTTTTCCAGATTTATGGTGGCATTCATTTATTTTCTTGAAGACCATTAATTTTTTTGTCTTCTCAAAAATGCTGGAATTTCTAAATCGTCGTCGTCTTCTTTAGTTGTATTTGTTTCAGTTAATATTGAAGTTTCTTCCTCAGTTTCACTAATTGATCCATCAGAATTAAATAGCTCAGGTGTTTCTTCATCAAAATCAAAATTCTCCAATCCATTTGATGGAGAGGAGTTGCTTTCATCTGTTTCAAAAGACTGATCAGAAGCTGTGGATGATTCATTCTCTTCAGTATTTGTTTCCTCTGTAATATTTGTCGAACTTACTAATTCTTCTGAATTATCAGTTTCAGATGTTGTTTGACTTTCAGTTTCAGCTTTAATCTCATCTTCTATCTTAAGAGCATTTGCCCCATTAGTCATGATTGAGCTGTTTTGGTTAGAGAATGTAAAAGCTTGAGAAGAACCTGTATTAGAGAAATCAGAGTATCCAGGATTTCTATTTTGTATTCTATGAACCATATTAATGACTGATTTTGGCTCTGGTTGTTGGCCATCCAGAGAAGTAGCTACAATTGAAACTCTCATTAAACCATCAAGACTCTCATCTGTAATTGCTCCAATTATTAGTTCTGCTTCTGGATCTACTTCAGCTCTAACTTTGTTAACAGCTTCATCTACTTCAAAAAGTTTAAGATCCTTTCCACCAGTGATATTTACTAATAAGCCCTTAGCTCCTTTTAATGTGTAGTCGTCTATAAGAGGATTGCTTATAGCCATCTCCGCAGCTTTAACCGCTCTACCTTCCCCTTCGGCCTGACCAGTACCCATCATGGCCTTACCCATTGAACTCATAACTGTTTCAACATCAGCAAAATCTAAATTTATTAATCCAGGTCTCACCATAAGATCAGTGATGCTTTGAACTCCATGCTTTAATACATCATTAGATAGCAAAAACGACTCTTCAAATGTAGTTTGTTCACTTGCAATTTTGAATAAATTTTGATTTGGAACTACAATTATAGTGTCTACATGTTTTCTTAATTCCTCAAGACCTTGATTTGCTTTTCTCATTCTTGAAGGACCTTCATATAAAAAAGGTAATGTAACAACTCCGATCGTTAATATATTTAATTCTTTGGCAGCACGAGCAATAACGTGGGCAGCACCCGTTCCGGTTCCACCACCCATTCCTGCAGTTATGAAAACCATGTTAGACCCTTGAAGAACATTAACTATCTCATTTAAGGACTCATCAGCAGCAGCTTCACCTATATCTAATTTTGATCCAGCACCCAATCCTTTTGTTAAATTTAATCCCATTTGGATTTTAGTTTGTGCATGGCTTAGTCTTAAATCCTGAGCATCAGTATTTACAGCAATAAACTCTACTCCTTGTAAACCTGACTCTATCATTCCATTGATTGCATTACCTCCTGCTCCTCCGATACCAAGAACTAATATTCTTGGTTTCAACTCTTTTATATCTGGTGCTTTAAAATTAATTGTCATTAATCCCCCGTTAGTTATTAAGTTTTTGCTCCCATTTAAGGTTAGCCCTATTAATGTTAGATTTTTTTCTAGCAGTGACCCTAAATTTTTCAAAACTTGTTGGTTCCCATATTTGGAAGGTTTTTCCTTGACCAACAAACAGCATGCTATTTTTTATTTTTGCATGTTTTAATAATTTTTCTGTAATTAGAATTCTTCCCTCGCTATCAAATTGTAAGTTAATACTTTCCGATAGTATTGAGGTTGCAAAATAATCTTTCTTGTCCTCAAATGGATTTAAAGTGTCTATTGCATTTGAGATTTTTTCAATTCTATCTTGAGGCCAAGCCTCAATTGACTGATTATTGAATGATGGAAAACATACTATTCCGTTGTATCCCGTATTAGAGAGATAGCTTCTAAAACTAGCAGGCACGGACACCCTTCCTTTTTTGTCTAATTTGTTTTCGTAAGTAGATAAAAACATAATCCATAAATTCCTTATTTGGGATTTGATGGGATATTATGGGTTTTAAATTTAATCGTCAATACCTAATATTTCAATCGGGTATTCTCGATTTGTTCTTAATTTCTACAATATAACAAAATAGAATTTTGATTTAATTTAATAGGAGATAAAAATTATAAGGTTATGATTTTGCCAGATAAAATATAAGCCGGGTTCTGTCGTTTAAACTTATCATTTATCTAGGCCTTAAATCACTTTAAGGCTCAAGCAACTAACCCAGATGACTAGCCAAAGACTGCTTTTAGTTATTTCTAACATTGTCATCTCTACTCAGTCTTGCTCCCAGTGGGGTTTTCCATGCGCTAGCTGTTACCAACATAGCCGGTGTGCTCTTACCACACCTTTTCACCCTTGCCTTGATAAGGCGGTTTATTTTCTGTGGCACTATCCCTAGGGTCGCCCCCGCCAGTTATTAACTGGCACTGTGTCTTTGTAGAGCCCGGACTTTCCTCTTTAATTAATTAAAGCGATAAGTCATTTATCTGGCAATAGAAGAATATAAATTTTTAAACATAATTCAATAAATAATTATTTAATATTATTAAGGGATTTTGCAATATTAAAGCATTCGAGATCTAATTTTCCATTTACTAGCTCAGGTCTAAACCTCATTTGAAAAACTTTTATAATTTTTTTAAGCTCTTCCAGATTAGAGTATTCAATATTATAACCTACTTTTTTTAAATAATTAATAAATTCACTTAAATTTTCTTTAGAATTTTTTTTTCTTAATGATTTAAGTTTTTTAGAATTAACATTGTGCCAGAAACCAATTTTTTTTTTGTTTAACAATTTCCAAGGAAACTTTTCCCCTGGATCTATTTTTCTTAAAGGTGCTATATCTGAATGACCTAAGATTTTATTTTTATTAATATTGTATTTTTTAATTAATAATTTTGAAATTTTAATTAAACATTTTATTTGCTTGTTACTAAAACTTCTGTACCCGTGATCGTGCCCTGGATTAGATATTTCAATACCTATTGATTTGTAATTTATAGACTCATGATTACCCCAATAAGACTCTCCAGCATGCCAAGCAACATATAAATCAGGAACCATTTGTATAAGTTTTCCTGATTTAGTTATATAATAATGACAACTTACATTAGAATTAAAACTAGTCAGCTTTTTAATGGCTAATTTATCATTTTTCATTCCAGTATAATGATAAATTAAATATTTTATTTTTTTTTTATTTCTTTTCTTAAGATTAAAATTAGGTGAGTAATTAAGTGTCATTTTTTTAACATTTTTCTGCATTATTTCGAACAATTAAATCCTTCAATAAATAGAAGATATAATATAAACAGCATTAATGAAAAAGATATTAAGAATAATTATAATTGTGATTATCTCTCAAGTTTATACCTTGCATTCATATGCAGGATCGGATGGAAGTCTAGAAATAGATAGCAAGACTAAAGAACAAAGTGCTGAGGTTAAGGATTGTTTTGAGACTATTAACAGAGGTATTTTTGCATTTAATCAGGGGTTAGATAAAATTTTTTTTAAACCAGTCGCTAAAGGGTATAGATTCTTACCTAAACCAATAAGATCTGGAACAAGTAATGCTTTAAATAATTTATCCAATGTAGTGACCATACCAAACAATATTTTACAGGGTCAATTTAAAGAAGCTGGAATAAATACATTAAGATTTTCTATCAATTCCACACTTGGCATTGCTGGAATTTTTGATGTAGCTTCATATTATGGATTAAATAAACTTGAAAAAGAGGATTATGGACAAACTCTTGGAACATGGGGTGTGAAAGAGGGATGTTATTTTGTTTTACCTGTTATTGGTCCGACAACAGTAAGGGATACGCTAGGCTCATTTGCCAATTTTGGAGGTGGTGATGCATGGTATAATCTTACAATAGCAAATGACACTAAATACTTTGAAAATTCTGATTATTATTACTCAAGAATAACTGCTGGTGTAGATTTTAGAGCAAAAAATCTAGAGGCTTTTGATAGTCTTGAGAATAATTCAATGGACTTATATGCATCAGTTAGAAGTTTATATTTACAAGACAGAAAAAGAAAAATTTTAAACTCAGATGAGACTACTGAAACTATGAATGATGATGATTGGGAAGAAATAGATACCCAGTAATTATTAATGACTAAAATCAAAATAATTTCTTTTTTTTTTTTTATCTTACTTTTAGATAATATTTCATTCGCTAAAGAGCCAAGTAAATTAATTAGTGAAATAGTTAATGAGGCATCTGTTATTTTATCAAGCTCTGATCCCGTTGAGGCTAAAATAATTAGATTAAACAATATTGCTGAAACTAGTGTTGATATTAACGGAATTGGAATGTATACCTTAGGAAAATATCGTAAGAACCTTAGTGAAGATCAAAAAATTAAATACAAAAAACTATTTAAAAGTTATTTCTTAAAAAGTTTTTCTAGTAGATTAGTAGATTACTCAGACCCAAAAATTAGTGTTGTGTCTGAAAATAAAATTAACGAAAAATATACAATTGTAAGTACTGTTTTAGAAGAAACGTCTAAAAACCCAGAAATAAAAATTGATTGGAGAATATATACAAAAAATCCTGACAGACCTCTAATAAGAGATCTTATAGTTGAAGGGTTAAGTTTAGCAAGAACTCAAAAAGAAGAGTTTAAGTCTATATTGCAAAATAACGAGGGGGATATAAATTATCTTTTTAAATCTTTAGAGGAATTTATAATAAAATAGATGGTGGGCCCGCCAGGACTCGAACCTGGGACCAATACATTATGAGTGTACTGCTCTAACCAACTGAGCTACAGGCCCTAAAAATTATAATTAATTATATCATTTTCTAATACTTATCAATTATAGATAATAATTAAGATGGTGGGCCGTGTTGGTTACGCTCCAACTACCCCTGCAATGTCAATGCAGTACTCTACTATTGAGCTAACGGCCCCATTAACTTTCTAAAAAACTCTTTAATTGTTTTGATCGGCTGGGATGTTTTAATTTTCTAAGTGCCTTCGCCTCAATTTGACGAATTCTTTCTCTTGTTACAGAAAACTGTAAGCCTACTTCTTCCAAAGTATGATCTGTATTCATACCAACTCCAAATCTCATTCTAAGGACGCGTTCTTCTCTAGGAGTTAAGGTTGAAAGTATCTTTGTTGTTGCTTCACTTAGATTAGATTTAATTGCCTGCTCAAGTGGTGCTAATGCTTTTGTATCTTCTATAAAATCTCCTAAACTACTATCTTCTTCATCTCCAACTGGTTTCTCGAGGGATACTGGTTCTTTTGAAATTTTTAGCACTTTTCTAACCTTTTCAAGAGGCATTCTCAATTTTTTTGCAAGTTCTTCAGGAGTGGCCTCTCTACCAAACTCACTCAAGATCAGACGTTGAGTTCTCACAATTTTGTTTATTGTCTCAATCATATGAACAGGAATTCTTATTGTTCTAGCTTGGTCTGCAATTGATCTTGTTATCGCCTGTCTTATCCACCATGTTGCATAAGTAGAAAATTTATATCCTCTTCTATATTCAAATTTGTCTACGGCTTTCATCAGACCAATATTTCCTTCTTGAATTAAATCTAAAAATTGTAAACCCCTATTTGTATATTTTTTAGCAATCGAAATAACCAACCTTAGATTGGCTTCAACCATCTCCTTCTTCGCAATTCTAGATTCTTTCTCACCTTTTTGAATTCTACTAACCATTAATTTATAGTCAGTCACTGATATACCAAGCTTATTGCTAATCTCTACCAATCTATCTCTTATGTCTTTAAATTGTATTTTATATTTTTGAAAAAATTTCTTCCATACCTCATTAGTGTCTAGAAAACTTTTTAATTTGGGGTTTATTTCATTTCCAATATAAAATTTTATAAATTCATCTCTAGAAATTTTTTCGTTAATTGCAAATCTTAAAAGGTTTCCTTCTAAAGATATTATTTTACGATTTTCTATGTAATGTTTTTGAACCAAGTCCTCTAAAACAGAGGGAGATAATTGTAAAGTTTTAATATTCTCCAAAATAGCATCTACAATTTTTTTATAATTTTTTTCTTTGGATGGGGAAAATTGTTTTGAATTTAATACACAATCTAATTTTTCTTTCTGATATTTTGTAAGTTTATTATATTCTCTAGTTAAATTATAAACTGTTTGCAAAACTTTGGGTTTAATCTCTGTTTCCATAGCCGCAAGGGTTGGATTGAACTCATCTTCATCTGTGTTGTTATTTTGTTCATCACTACTTTGATGTTCATTTCCTTCATCTGATTTTTTTTGTTTTGCACTTTGCCCGGTATCTTCATCTTCCATATAATTAGTGTCAATATCAATTATTTCTCTAACTAAAATTTCGTCATTTTGAAGTTTTGTATTCCATTCAAAAAACTGTTGAGCAGTAATAGGGCTTTGTGAGAGTGCGTTCAACATTACGTCTTTTCCAGCTTCTATTCTTTTAGCAATAGCTATTTCACCTTCTCTGGAAAGAAGTTCCACCCCTCCCATTTCTCTCAGGTACATTCGAATTGGGTCATCACTTTTTTCAATAGTTTTGCCCTCTTCTTTAGAACCAATGTCTTTCTTTCGAAGAATTTTAAAGTCTGATTTTTTTTCAACTAATATTATTTTTTCATCAAGAATATGTATAAAAGCTTGCTCTAAATTTTCATTTGACAGGTTTCTTTTTCCTAAGGATTTATTTAATTCTTCATGGGTTATGAAACCTCTATGGACACCTCTGCCCATCAATCTTGCAAATGATTTTGTAATTATACGTTCCACAATAAAAAAGTTCAGAATGTATATAATGCTAAAATCAAAAAAATCTATTGGATTCTGATTTTAATTTAATTGATTTTTTGTAGTTTTTTGAGCTCTTTTAACTCATTGAATGTTGTCTCACTTAAATCTTGTGAAAATCTTGATTCTAAATCTAATATCCTTAATTCAAGTTCATAATTTTTTAGGTCTCTAATTAACTCAGATAAAATTTCTAGAATTTTATAGTTATCATTAAAACTTTTTACTAAAATATGCTTAATAGATGCATATTTTAAAATCCTATCTATTAAACCTTGGTCAATTTTTAAACTTTCTATATCAGTATTCTCAAAATTGTTGGTTTGATCAATAATTTGCTCAAGTAATAATTTATTTTCACTGCTAAATAGTTTTACATTTTCTATTAAATTAAAATTCTCTTTTATAAGCTCAGGTTTTTTTAGTAAAATATATAGAAAAGAAAATTCTTTAATATCAATGGCTGTCAAAGATTTTGTTTCATTATAATAATTCTGAGTTGATTTGAGTGATTTAATAGGTTTGCTGTAAAATTTTTTATACTTAGAGTTTGTATTTGGCGTTAATTCTGAAACTTTTTCTAAAAAGTATTCAAGTACATATTTTTTAATGAATTCATCCTTAATTGTAGATGCTATTGTTCTAAGTTTTTTTTCAAAAATAGCTCTTGATGAAGGATTATCATTCATTTCTTTCGAATAATGATTGAATATAAATTTATGAATAGAAACAGAATTACTTTTGGAAAAATCTTCAAAAAAATCCTTTCCTTTTTCATTTACAAAGCTATCTGGATCATGTTTGTCGGGTAAAAATAAAAATGAAATTTCTTTTTCTGGTTTTAATTCAATAATAGAGTTTTCTGCTGCTCTTAAAGCTGCTTTATATCCACTTTCGTCACCATCAAAACAAACAGTGATATGTTGAAAAAATTGATTAAGAGTTAGTATTTGTCTTGTAGTTAAGGAAGTGCCCAGATTTGCAACTACATTCTCCACTTTATTTTTACTAAGGCCAACCACATCCATATAACCTTCAACAAGAAATATGTTATCAATATTATTTGACAGTTTTCTTGTAAAATCTAGATTATAAAGATTGGATCCCTTTTTGAAAAATGCAGTCTCTGGTGAATTAATATACTTAGCAAGGTATTTATTATCTTTTAAGATTCTACCCCCAAGAGCTATTGGATCACCTGAAATATTATTTATTGGAAAAATTACTCTATCTCTAAACCTATCTATGTATTTTTTTTTGTTTTCGTCAAAATAAAATAATCCTGTTTCTTTGATTTCACTTTCAGTAAATTCCTTAAAAATCTCCGCTTTAAAGTTTTCATCATTTGAAACATATCCAATTTTAAATTTCTTTACTTCTTCAATAGTTAAATTTCTATTTTTTAAATAATCCTTTGCTTCTTTTGCTAAAGGGTTTTTAAAAAGATCTTGATGATAAAATTCAACATATTTTACATAAATCAATTTATATTTGTTCCACTTTTCCTCTCTGATCTCGTCCTCTTTCGAAAATGTATAAGGCCTCATCCCTGCTAAATTTGCTAAATATTTGACTGACTCACCAAATTTAAGATTTTGCGTTTTCATTACAAAATCAAAAATGTTTCCATGCTCTGTAGTACTAAAGCAATGATAAAATTCCTTTTCATCATTTACTGTGAATGATGGTGTTTTTTCAGTCTTAAATGGTGAAAGGCCAACATATTCCTTTCCTCTCTTTTTTAAACTAACTGTTTTTGAAACTACAGTTGAAATTTTTAATCTAGTTTTTATTTCTTGTAAGTACTCTTTTGGGTATTTCATTTTTGATTTAGTAATTCTTTAATAATTGCTCCTGCTTTAGAAAAATCAATATTGTCAGCATTATTTTTCTTTAATTCACCCATAACTTTTCCCATATCCTTAATTGAGTTTGCACCTGTTGATTTAATCACTTCTTCACAAATTTTCTTAGTATCCTCCTCGCTAATCTGTTTAGGTAAATATTGGCTAATTGTTTCAACTTCTTGTTCTTCTATATCCTGAAGATCCTTACGATTATTTTTTTTATACAATTCAATTGATTCGCTACGCTGTTTAATCATTTTTTTTAATAACTTCTTAATATCTTCATCATTTGTTTCTTTTTTTTCTGGCCCAGATCTGTTGTGAATATCTAAATCTTTAATACCGGATAAAATTAACCTGTAAGTTGATATTTTATTTTTATCTTTGGATTTTAAAGCTGTTTTGTAGTCTGACTCTATACTTGCTCTTAATGTCATATTTAATTTTAGCGTATTAAAAATATTCTTCAAAAGGAAAAATATTTTTTTTACAAAATATACATTAGATGTGTTGCGCAAAAAAAGGTTTTATTGTATAGACCTTTAACTCATGAGTTGTAATTGATCAAAAAACAAAAAAATAAAATTGCAATAAATCATCAATTTCCTACAGGTATTTTAGTTCTAGATAACAAGCTAGTTTTCAAAGGCATTGGGCTTGGATATCAAGGGACTTCAACTGGAGAGGTTTGTTTTAATACATCTTTAACAGGATATCAGGAAATTATATCAGACCCATCTTATGCTGGACAAATTATAAACTTTACATTTCCTCATATTGGAAACGTTGGAACCAATAATGAGGATTTAGAGTCTGATAAAATTTGGACGAAAGGTGTAATATTTAATTCCGAAATTACTTCTCCATCAAATTATAGGGCATTAAAGACATTAGATGAATGGCTTAAAAAAAATCAAATAGTTGGATTAACTGGATTAGATACTAGAAGCTTAACAAACTTTATTAGAGATAAGGGTGCTCCAAAAGGTACCATTACAAATAATAAAAAGGGTAAATTTAACATTAAAAAACTAATTAATATGTCAGTTAAATGGCCTGGATTAAATGGATTAGATCTTGCTAAAGAAGTATCAACAAAAAAAACTTATATATGGAATGGGTTTAGAACGTGGAAAAAGGATATAGGATATCTAAAGAATAAAAAAAAGAAATTTAAAATTATCGCAGTTGATTATGGGATAAAGAAAAATATTTTAAGATATTTCGCAAATTATAACTGTGAGGTAAAAGTAGTCTCTTGTAAATTAGCTGCTGATGAAATTGTGAAATTAAAACCTGATGGTATTTTTTTATCAAATGGACCTGGAGATCCAGCAGCAACTGGAAAATATGCAATTGATACGGTTCAAAAATTAATAAAATTAAATTATCCTATATTTGGAATTTGCCTTGGTCATCAGATTTTAGCTTTGGCTTTAAATGCAAAAACAAAAAAAATGAAATTAGGTCATAGAGGTGCCAATCATCCGGTCAAAAATTTAGTAAATAATTCAGTTGAGATTACAAGCCAAAATCATGGATTTGTTGTTATAGAAAAAAGCTTATCTAAAAATATTCAAATTACACATAAGTCACTCTTTGACGATACTATTGAAGGAATTAAACTGAAAAACAAACCTGTCTTTTCTGTTCAGTATCATCCAGAAGCAAATCCTGGACCTCAAGATAGTCAATACTTATTCAAAAACTTTATTCAAGATGTAAAAAAACATGCCAAAAAGAAAAGACATTAAAAAAATATTAGTAATTGGAGCAGGCCCAATAATAATTGGACAAGCATGTGAATTTGATTATTCGGGCACACAAGCTTGTAAGGCTCTTAAAGATGAGGGTTTTTCGGTAGTTTTAATAAATTCAAATCCAGCAACTATTATGACTGATCCTGGAGTTGCCGATAAAACCTATATTGAACCAATCACAATTCCTGTTTTAGAAGAAGTTATTAAAAAAGAAAAACCTAACGCAATTTTACCAACAATGGGAGGACAGACAGCATTAAATTTAGCAATAAGTGCTGAAAAAGCTGGACTGCTTAAAAAATACAAAATCGAATTGATAGGTGCAAAGTCCAAGGCAATTGAAAATGCTGAAGACCGTAAAAAATTTAGAAAGAATATGTCTGACATTGGTTTAGATCTGCCAAAATCAAGAATTATAAATCACTTTAAAGATGCAGCTAAATGTTTGAAGGAGATAGGATTACCAGCAATAATTAGACCATCTTTTACTTTGGGTGGTTTGGGAGGGGGAATCGCTAAAAACAAAAAGGATTTCTTTAAACTTGTCAAAACTGGGATGAATGAGTCCCCTCAAAATCAGGTTTTAATCGAAGAGTCATTGGAAGGCTGGAAAGAATTTGAAATGGAGGTTGTAAGAGACAAAAAGGATAACTGTATAATAATTTGTTCAATAGAGAATGTCGATCCAATGGGAATCCATACTGGGGACTCTATCACAGTTGCTCCTGCATTAACCTTAACTGATAAAGAATACCAGGTTATGAGAAATGCATCTATTGCATGCTTAAGAAAAATTGGAGTTGAAACGGGTGGATCAAATGTTCAGTTTGCAATAGATCCAAGAAATGGAAGAATGGTTATAATAGAAATGAATCCAAGAGTATCAAGGTCCTCTGCTCTTGCATCAAAAGCAACAGGTTTCCCAATCGCTAAAGTAGCAGCTAAACTTGCGGTGGGATACACTTTAGATGAATTAAAAAATGAAATTACAAAAGTAACTCCAGCTTCATTTGAACCAACAATTGATTATGTAGTTACAAAAATACCAAGATTTACATTCGAAAAGTTTTCAGATACTAAAGCAATGCTTGGAACTTCAATGAGATCTGTTGGTGAGGCAATGGCAATTGGAAGAAATTTCAAAGAATCTTTTCAAAAAGCTTTGCTATCTTTAGAAACTGGACTTTCTGGATTGGATAATTTTTTTAACTACTCAAGAAAAGATATTATAAAAAATTTAAAAGTTAATATTCCAAATAGACTTTTATTAATTGCTGAAGCTTTTAGAAAAAATATTTCTTTAGATAAAATATATAAATTATCAAATGTTGATCCTTGGTTTTTAAATCAAATTAAGGATCTCGTAGATGAAGAAAAAAATATAAAAAAGACAGGTTTACCCAAAACATATAATGGATTTAATAGAATAAAATCTATTGGCTTTTCAGATAAAAAGTTATCAAAAATCACCGGAATAAAAGAACAAATTGTTAGATCTAAAAGGGTTGCGCTAAAAGTTTTACCTGTATTTAAAAAGGTAGATACTTGTGCAGCGGAATTTAAATCCTTTACTCCATATATGTACTCCACATACCAAAGAAATTTTTCATTAAATACAGAGTGTGAGTCAAATCCTAGCAATAAGAAAAAAATAATAATACTTGGAGGGGGTCCAAATAGAATTGGACAAGGTATAGAGTTTGATTATTGTTGTTGTCAGGCAAGCTTTTCTTTGAAAGAAGCTGGATTTGAAACAATAATGGTTAATTGTAACCCTGAAACAGTTTCAACAGACTATGACACCAGCGATAGACTATATTTTGAGCCACTGGTTGAGGAATATGTTCAAAATATTATTCTTAAAGAAAAATCAAAGGGAAATCTTATAGGGATTATTGCTCAATTTGGAGGCCAAACTCCTATTAAATTAGCAAAATTTTTACATGAGAATGAATTACCAATACTTGGTACTCAATATACTTCCATTGATCTTGCAGAGGACAGAGATAGATTCAGAGATCTATTAATTAAATTAAATTTAAAACAAGCAGAAAGTGGAATTGCTAACAAATTTGATCAAGCAATTAAAATAAGTGAAAAAATCGGACTGCCTGTTGTTGTTAGACCTTCATATGTTTTAGGTGGAAGAGCAATGGAAATTGTTCATGATAAAAGCCAACTTAAAAAGTTTATTAACGAGGCTTTTAAAGCTTCAGAACAAAATCCTATTTTAATCGATAAATTTATAGATCACGCTATGGAAGTTGATGTGGATGCTATCTCTGATGGTAAAGATGTTTATGTTGCTGGTATTATGCAGCACATTGAAGAAGCGGGAGTACATTCTGGAGACTCTGCTTGTTGTCTACCTCCAGTTTCTATCAAAGATAATATTTTAAAAGAAATTAAAATACAAACGAGAAAATTAGCTTTAGCATTAAAAGTTAAAGGACTTTTAAATATTCAATTTGCAATTAAAAAAGATGAAATATTTGTTATTGAGGTAAATCCAAGAGCAAGCAGAACAGTTCCATTTGTATCGAAAGCTAATGGGATTCCATTGGCCAAAATTGCATCAAGAATAATGGCAGGTGAAAAACTTTCAAAATATAAGTTAAAATATAAAACAAATAAAAAATTTGCTGTTAAAGAAGCTGTATTTCCATTTAACAAATTCCCAGATAGTGATCTATTACTTGGACCAGAGATGAAATCAACAGGTGAAGTAATGGGATTTGACGATGATTTTGGAATGGCAATCGCTAAAAGTCAAATTGCAGCAGCAAACTCCCTTCCTACTAAAGGTTTAGCATTTTTATCTGTAAAAGATTCACACAAACAAGAGATTATTGGTGTTGCTCAAAGATTAATAAAACTTGGATTTACTTTATCAGCTACAAGTGGAACTGCAGAAATATTAATAAAAAATGGAATGAAATGTAGAAAAATCAACAAAGTAAGTAGTGGTAAACCACATATAGTTGATGTTTTAAATTCTAAAAAAATTGCTTTAGTTATAAATACAGGTGGTGGAAATAGTGAAAGCAGAATTAATGATGCTGTAGCTTTAAGAAGAGGAACTTTAGCAAATAAAATTCCTTACTGTACTAACATGTCAACCGCATACTCTTTTCTGGAAGCAATAAACTCTCTTAAAACAAAGAAAATTAGAGTTAAAGCACTCCAAGAAAATTAGGTATCGACGACCATAGTATCTTTAGATCCTCCACCTTGTGAGCTATTAACTATAGTGCTTCCTTTTCTCAATGCAACTCTTGTTAGTCCACCTGTTGTGACATAAGTTGATTTACAATTTAATATAAAAGGTCTTAAATCCAAATGTCTCGGCTCAATTCCATTTTCTGATATAGTTGGTGTTGTGGATAATATCTCTAAAGGTTGTGCCACAAAATCTCTAGGATTTTTTTTAATTTTCTTTATAACTTCTTCTCTCTCTTTTTTGGGGGCCTTAGGTCCTATCATTATTCCATAACCTCCAGAAGCATTTGCAGGTTTGACTACTAATTTAGAAATATTTTCAATTACATGCTGTCGATGAACCTTATCTTCGCAAAGAAATGTTTCAACTTGGTTTAATATTGGTTGTTCACCCAAATAATAGACGATCATTTTATTCACATAAGAGTAAACCGCCTTATCATCCGCTACACCGGTTCCAAGTGCATTAATTATCCCAACGTTCCCTTTTTTCCAACATTTAAACAAACCAGGGACACCGATTAGCGAATTTTTATTAAATACCTTAGGGTCAAGAAACGTATCATCTAATCTTCTGTAAATACAATCAACTTTTAATTTTCCTTTAACTGTTTTCATATAAACATAATCATTTTCAACGAATAAATCTTTACCCTCAACTAAAGCTATGCCCATCTGCTCAGCCAAAAAGGAATGTTCAAAGTATGCTGAATTATAAATTCCAGGGGTTAAAACTACCATATGAGGGTTTTCAGTTTTTTTTGGTATACACTCGATCATGCTTTGATAAAGTTTATTTGAATATTGATGAACGGATGCAACCTTATATCTTGTAAATAATTCTGGAAATACATCACGCATCACCATTCTGTTTTCTAACATATAAGAAACTCCAGATGGAACACGTAAATTATCTTCAAGAACTAAATATTCTCCATTTATATTCCTAATTAAATCTACACCTGAAATATTAGCCCACGCTTTAAACTTTGGAGAAATTCCATCACATTCTTTAAGATAATATGGTGAGTTAAAAATTAAGTCTTTTGGTACCACTTTATCTTTAAAAATTTTTTTCTTATTATAGACATCATCAATAAACAAGTTTAATGCTTTTACCCTTTGAACTAAGCCTCTAGAAATTTTATTCCATTGTGTCTTAGGAATTATTCGAGGAATAATATCTAATGGCCATTTTTTTTCCTCAGCTCTATTGTTTGCTGCATAAACTCTAAAATTTATTCCTCTAGCACTTATCGTACTTTGACAATTTTTTTCAATTTCTTGGAGTTTTTTAGTTCCATGTCTTTCTAAAATACCAGACATTATTCTTGCGTGTTTTCTAAGCTTATTATCTTCCGTTAAATATCCATCATAAGCGGATTTAGCATCGTAGTTTTTCCAAAACGAAGTAACCATATTTAAGATTTTTTATTAAATAAATTTGCAAAACAAATGCTAAAATTAAATATCAGCTATGACATAAAAGGTTTGAAAAATACGGCTTTTTTAAATAAGAATTGGTCATGACATATTGTATAGGAATTAAAACAAACGAAGGATTGGTATTTGCATCAGACTCCAGGACTAACGCAGGTTTAGATAACGTAAATATATATTCTAAAATGTTTACACATGATGTTGGGGATAGAACAATAGTAATTGTTACATCAGGAAATTTAGGAACATCACAGGCAGTCTATAAATCAATCGAAAAAGATTTAGGTAGTTCATCTGGAATAATGAATTTAAATACTTGTAAAGATTTTGAACAAATAGCTTCTTATGTAGGTTCATTAAATATAGAACATTCATCTCCTCAGGGAATTAACACTGATAATGTTCTTCTAGGTTCTACTTTTATAATTGGTGGACAAATTAAAGGTCAAAGGCCAGAGTTGTATTTAATTTACCCGCAAGGAAATTACATAAGACCAGCAGACAGTAAACCGTATCTTGTTATTGGAGAAGTTAAATATGGAAAACCAATACTTGATAGAGTTATAAAACCGAATGTTTCAATTGGAGATGCATCTAGGTGTGCTTTGATATCAATGGACTCAACATTAAAAAGTGACCTTACTGTAGGCCCACCAATAGATTTTGCCATATATAAAAAAGATGAAAATAAATTAGCCTCTTTAAAATGTTTAAGTTTAAATGATGAGGA
Source organism: uncultured Pelagibacteraceae bacterium (assembly GCA_902555585.1). GTDB lineage: Bacteria > Pseudomonadota > Alphaproteobacteria > Pelagibacterales > Pelagibacteraceae > Pelagibacter. Next base: position 243,351 of record CACDSY010000001.1, read on the forward strand.
TTATTCGAAAGTTTGTAATACCTGGTCTGAAGGGATTTTTAGAGTTTTTGATACATTTCCAAGGTTCGATTGGGAAAATTAATTATCTACTTTCCAATCTGTTTCAAAAGTAACATAATTTACTTGTAAACATCTTCTCTCTTTGATTATTTCTTTTTTTTCCATCCCATGCCAAGTATCAGGACCACTTGAAAAAAAATATCCATAATTATCTTTATAAGGCAGTGTTTTTATGAGTTTTAAATTATTATCATAAAAATCTGTTCCCAAATCCTCACTTTCATTATGCTTATTTACAAATAGCAAACAAGACATAAGTTTCTCTTTGATATCACAATGCGGTTTTAACCAAAAACCTTCTCGATCACATATTACTTCGACTCTTACATATGAACTTGATAAATCTTTATTGATTAATTCTGATATTTTTTGATAGGTTTTTTTTCTCTGAAGTTCTTTGATTAGATTGGTAAGTCCAGGGAATTCATTTGAATTTTCCTTAGTTACAAAGCATCTAAATTTTAAGGCCTTACCTCCATCTGAAATTCCTTCTCTAAATTTTCCTTCTCCTCCATCAATTGCTCTAGTGCCATCGTAATTAAGATTATGTTTTGAAGGATCAGAAATATCTGCCGTTATTATCTCATTTATTTGAATATCAGTGAGGGGTTTATTTAATTCCCAATGTACAAATGGACTATCAAATTTTTTTGAATTATTAAGTATCGAATTTAAATAGGACATCAATTATTTATTTTCTCTTTAATAATTTTCGCAACTCTATTAGTTTCATCAAGTTTTTCATAAGTCCAAGTTTCTATTTCTTCTCCAAGGTTTCTAGTGATATTTAATTCATTAAATAAATTTCTAAATCTTTGGAATCTTATATCATTTTTTCTGGGTAAAATGTTTGCAATATAAACAGGTTTTCCAGTTAAGGCAGCCTCAGAAATCATTGAAATAGAGTCGCAAGTTACTATTATATTCTCAGATATAGCCAACGCAGATAAGTAAGCTTTTTTATCAACATTCATTATAACTGTGTGATTTTCACCAAAAAATTCTTTTGCATAATGAATAGTATTTAATGGTGTTCTCATTGATGGGATAACAACAATTTGAAAATCATGTTTTTTTAAAAGTTTATAAAAAATTGAAAAAATATGTTTCATATTCTTAGTTGAATAGTCGTAGTATTTTGTTGGTCCACCCATTATTAAACACCAAATTTTTCTATGGTCTTTTTTTATAAAGGCATTTAGATAATCCTTACTCTCTAATATTTCATTTTCTGAAAGGTAATGGAGAGCTCCTTTTGTAGTAATAACATTAGATCCATTAATTCCATCATGCTCTGGTGCTACTATAAAATCAAAGTAATTAAAGTTTATTTTTGGGTCTTGAATATGAATATTAGAGACTTTTTTATTTGAAATACTTTTCAAATGAATAGATGGAATTATACTTTTTCTTCCGCAAGATATAATTAAATCATAATCTGATTGATTAATTATTTTATAAACTCTTTGAGAAATTGGCGTAAATTTTGGCGGAATTAACTTCCATAAATTATTTAGTTCAACCTTATGGTGAGTAAAATCTATATCCAAAGCTTTAGCTAAACCTTCAACCTGGCTCAGCATTCCGTGCATACCCTCGGTCAATAAAATACCTTTTAATTTGCTCATTATTAACTATATAGACCTCTATGAGTGAAAAACCAACTAAACATACAAAAGTGTTAATAATTGGATCTGGTCCAGCGGGCTACACTGCTGCAGTTTATGCAGCAAGAGCTATGCTGAAACCAATGCTAGTTGCAGGTATGCAGCCAGGTGGTCAACTAACAATTACAACTGATGTTGAGAACTATCCAGGTTTTGCTGATGTTATACAAGGACCATGGTTAATGGAACAAATGAGAGAGCAAGCAAAAGCAGTAGGAACAGATTTAGTTGAAGATCATATTCAATCAGTAAATCTAAAATCTAAACCTTTTGAAGCAATCGGAGATGGTGGACAAAGATATACTGCAGACTCAATTATTATTTCAACAGGTGCACAAGCCAGATGGTTAAATATTGAGTCAGAAGAAAAATTTAAAGGATTTGGAGTTTCGGCATGTGCAACATGCGATGGTTTCTTTTTTAAAGATAAAACAGTTGCAGTAGTTGGTGGTGGTAACGCAGCAGTTGAGGAGGCAATGTTTCTAACAAAATTTGCATCAAAAGTACAATTAATTCACAGAAGAAATGAACTAAGAGCAGAAAAGCTTTTACAAAAAAAATTAATGGAAAATAAAAAAATTGAGATTATTTGGGACTCTGTTGTTGAAGAAATAACAGGTGATAGTGAACCAAAAAATGTAAAAGGCTTAAAAATTAAAAATGTTAAAACTAATGAAACATCAGAATTAAAAATAGATGGTTTGTTTATAGCTATTGGCCACGACCCTGCAACTGCACTTTTTAAGGATCAATTAGAAATGGACAATACAGGATATTTAATTACTAAAAGTGATTCTACAGAAACAAATATTCCAGGTGTTTATGCTGCTGGAGATGTTAAAGATAAAATTTATCGGCAAGCTGTAACAGCAGCAGGAATGGGCTGTATGGCAGCATTAGAAGCTGAGAAATATTTGGCTTCAAATTAGTTAAATATCATCTATAAGAGTTAAATGGAAAATATTGTTAAGCAAATACAATTATTGGCTTTAGTAATAATTCTTATAGCTACAATAATTGCATTTGGTATAGAAGTTTATCAAATGATTTCCATTCAAAAAGTTACACTTGCTGATCTGTTACTGCTCTTTCTATACTTAGAGGTATTGGCTATGGTTAGAGTATTTTGGGAAAGTCAATCAATTCAAATTACCTTACCATTATTTATTGCGATAACTGCCTTATCAAGATTTATTATTTTGCAAGGAAAATCAATAAATCCAGAAGTATTACTATATGAAGCTGGAGCAATTGTTTTAATTGCTATAGCAATACTTGTTTTAAGATTTAGAAATTCACCATTATTTGGTTTAGAAAAAAAGAAAAAAACTAAATAGTTTATTCACCATATGAGCGGCAAAGTATTATTAACTGGAATTAGTGGTTTTGTTGCAAAACATGTGGCTATAGAATTGTTGAATTCAGGCTTTGAAGTTTTAGGAACGGTGAGGAATAAAAACTCAATTGATCAAACTAAAAAAACATTAGAAGAAAATAATGTTTCAACAGATAAATTATCATTTATAGAATTAGATTTGCTAAGAGACGATGGTTGGAATGAAGCTGCAAAAGGTTGTCAATATATCATTCATGTTGCCTCTCCTTTCCCATTAAAAGTTTCAAATGATAGAGAGTCACTTACTCCAGCTGCAAAAGATGGAACTTTAAGAGTTTTAAATGCTGGAATAAATGCAGATGTGGAACATATTGTAAAAACATCATCTATAGTTTGTATGTATAGAAAACCAAATAGAACAAACCCTTATACATTTGGTGAAAATGATTGGACAGACTTAGAATGGAATAAAACTACAGATTATTTTGTATCTAAAACCAGAGCCGAAATAGCTGCTTGGGAGCTAATGGAGAGTAAAGGTATTAAAAATAAACTTACTTGTATCAACCCAGGTTTTGTCTTGGGAGATTTTTTGAATGAGAAAAGTTGTACATCAATGGAATATATAAAACAATTACTTCAGGGTAAATACCCGGCAGCTCCAAAATTTTCAGTCATGATATCTCATGTTAAAGATATTGCCAAAGCACATGTTTTATCTTTAAATAATAAAAAAGCTGAAGGTAGAAGATTAATTGTTGGGTCCGGAGTAAGATCTATACTAGAATTGTCAAAAATAATGGCTGAAAATATTCCAAGTCATGCAAAAAAGCTTCCTAAAAAAGAATTACCTAATTTTATGGTTAAACTTATAAGTTATGTAGACTCAAGTGCAAAAAATTTGGTTCCTGATCTGGGACTTAGAATGCAAACAAACTCAACTTATGCTGAAGAAATTCTTGAAATGAAATTTATAGAACCAGAAGTTTCAGTAGTTGATGCAGCAAAATCGGTAATTAGACTAAATTTAGCCTAAACTTTCACAAAAACTCTTAATTCGATCCATAGCAATCTTTAATTTTTTCATTGATGTTGCGTATGAAATTCTAAAATAACCATCAAGTCCAAATGCAGAACCTTGGACTACAGCTACATTCTGTTTTTCAAGAAGTTTTTGTACAAAATCAGTGTCATTTTTTATTTTTGTTTTTTTTCCAATTAACCCTTTACAACTTGGGAAAACATAAAACGCACCTTTTGGCATTAAACAAGTAATCCCTGGAATACCATTTAAATAATTCACAACAAAATTTCTTCTGTCGCTAAAGGATTTAGCTCTTTTTTTAATAAAGCTCTGAGTTCCGTTCAAGGCTTCAACGGCAGCTGCCTGACTAATGGATGATGGATTAGAAGTCGATTGCGACTGGATTTTTCTTATTGCAGCTATGATATTTTTAGGACCAGCTGCATAACCAATTCTCCAACCAGTCATTGCATATGCTTTACTTACCCCATTCATTGTAAGTGTTCTATCTTTAAGTTTCTTTAACTGTGCTATTGTAAAAAATTTAAAATTATCAAATTTTACATGCTCATAAATATCGTCACTCAAAATTAGAATATTCTTATTTTTTAATAATATCTTTCCTAAATTAATTATTTCTTTTTTTGTATAAGCCGCACCAGTTGGGTTTGAAGGAGAATTTAAAATTATCCATTTGGTTTTTTTTGTAATAGCTTTTTTAAGTTTGGTAGGTGTTAATTTAAATCCATCTTCTTCTCCACATTTTATAAATTTTGGTTTTCCCCCAGCAAGCAAAACCATATCTGGGTAAGATACCCAAAACGGAGCTGGAATAATAACTTCATCACCTTTATTTAATGTTGCTACAAAAGCATTATACAAAACTTGTTTTCCACCAGTACCTACTGTTATCTGGTCTGAGGTATAAGTTAAATTATTTTCCCTTTTAAACTTTTTAATTACTGCATTTTTAATTTCAGGTGTTCCATCAACTGGCGTGTATTTAGTATCCCCTATTCTAATCGCTTTAACTGCTGCCTTTTTTATATTATTAGGTGTGTCAAAATCAGGTTCACCTGCGCCTAAAGCAATTACATCTTTGCCCGCAGCTTTCAACTCTCTTGCTTTCTGAGTGACTGCTATCGTTGGTGAAGGTTTAATTCTTTTTAAACTGTTTGATATTATGCTCATTGAAAATAGTTTATATTCTATTACTTTATTTAATATATGGAAAATACTTATCAAGATTTAATTACAGATATTCAAAGTAAAAATCCAAAAATTGGTGGAAAACTTGAAGGTGGAAAGAAATTCAAAATTAAATCAGATTTTAAGCCAGCTGGTGACCAACCAGAAGCTATTAAAAATTTAGTAAAAGGCGCTAAGAAGAACGAGTTTAATCAAGTTTTATTAGGTGTTACGGGATCAGGTAAAACCTTCACTATGGCTAAAGTTATTGAAGAAACAAATAGGCCTGCCCTAATACTTGCACCAAATAAAACCCTTGCTGCCCAACTCTATGGTGAGATGAAAGGGTTTTTTCCAGATAATGCTGTTGAATATTTTGTGTCCTATTATGATTATTATACTCCCGAGGCATATGTACCAAAGTCAGACACATATATAGAAAAGGAAGCATCTATAAATGAACAAATAGATAGGATGAGACACTCAGCTACTAGATCACTTCTAGAAAGGGATGATGTGCTAATTGTTGCAAGTGTATCCTGCATTTATGGATTAGGATCGGTTGAAGCTTATAGTAAAATGACTTTAACACTTCAAAAAAATTATGATTATAATAGAGAACAAATAATCAAATCCTTAATTGCGCTTCAATATAAAAGGAATGACCAGAATTTTTATAGAGGAACATTTAGAGCTAGAGGTGAATATTTAGAAATTTTCCCTTCTCACTTGGAGGATAGAGCTTGGAGACTAAGTTTATTTGCAGATAAACTAGAGAAAATTGAGGAATTTGATCCTTTAACAGGTGATCTTGTGAGAGAATTAAATTTAGTTAAAGTTTACGCAAACAGTCACTATATAACTCCAAAACCTACAATCGAACAGGCAGTAATTAATATAAGAAAAGAGTTAGAAATAACGCTTAAAAAACATAAAGAGCAAAATAAATTGCTCGAGGCTCAAAGATTAGAAGAGAGAACAAAATTTGATCTTGAAATGATAGAAGCAACAGGTTCATGTGCTGGCATTGAAAACTATTCAAGATTTTTATCAGGAAGAAAACCTGGCGAGCCCCCTCCCACTTTGTTTGAATATTTTCCTGACAATACATTAATATTTGTTGATGAGTGTCACGTCACCGTACCTCAATTAAATGGAATGTTTAAAGGAGACAGATCAAGGAAAAGTACTTTGGCAGAGTACGGATTTAGACTTCCGTCATGTATGGATAATAGACCATTAAAATTTGAGGAATGGGACATGATGAGAACTCAAACAGTTTTTGTCTCTGCTACACCTGGCCCATGGGAGTTAGAACAAACAAAAGGAAAATTTATAGATCAGGTTATAAGACCTACTGGACTAATAGATCCACCAGTTGAAATCAAACCTGCTAAAAATCAAGTCGATGATCTAATGCATGAATGCAAAAAGACTATCGAGAAAAATTATAGAGTATTAGTCACGACATTAACTAAAAAAATGGCTGAAGATCTGACAGAATACCTACATGAAAATGGTATCAAAGTAAGATATTTGCACTCAGACATAGATACACTTGAGAGAATAGAAATTATGAGAGACTTAAGGCTAGGTGTTTTTGATGTTTTAGTTGGTATTAACCTATTAAGGGAGGGACTTGATATCCCTGAATGTGCCTTAGTTGGAATATTAGATGCTGATAAAGAAGGATTTCTTCGATCTGAAACATCCTTAATTCAAACAATAGGGAGAGCAGCTAGAAACTTAGATGGTAAAGTTATTTTGTATGCTGACAAAGAGACCAAAAGTATAAAAAAGGCAATAAAAGAAACTGAAAGAAGAAGAAATATTCAACTTGAATACAATAAAAAAAATAAAATTAGCGCTTCTACTGTTAAAAAAGAGATTAGCGATGTACTAGAGAGCGTCTATGAAAAAGATTATGTTACAATCGGTACAGGAGCAAATGTTGGTGGTAATTTAAAGAAACACATCAAAGCACTTAACAAGAAAATGAAAGAGTCAGCTACAAACCTTGAATTTGAGGAAGCGGCCAAAATAAGAGATGAAATTAGAAAACTTGAAAGTACTGAACTAGAGGTTACACTTAACCCAAAAGTAAAACAATACAATTTGAAAAATAAAATCTATCCAAAAGGAAGATCTACCATGGGCATGCCAGGTACAAGAGCTCAAAAAGGTAAGAAAAAATGGAAGCAAATAAAATAATTATTACAGGTGGAGCTACAAGAATTGGAGCTGCTATAGCTAGAAAACTTTCTGGCAAAGGAATAGAAATTGTTATCCATTTTAATAAATCGAAAATAAAGGCAGAAAATCTTAAAAAAGAACTATCGCAAAATGGTACAAAAGTTTATTTAGTCAAAGGGGATCTAAGTATAGAAAAAGATGTAAATAAAATTATTAAGTTTGCAAAAAATAAACTTAAATATTTTGACTGTCTGATAAATAATGCATCACTTTTTGAAAACGATAAATTAGAGAATTTTACAACTGATAGTTGGGGGTATCACTTAAGAACTAATTTAAGAACACCTGCTCTACTATCAAAAGAATTTGCTAAAAATATTAGAGCAAAAAATAACAATATTATTAATATAATTGATCAAAGAGTATTTAAACTAACACCATACTTTTTTTCTTATACTATCAGTAAAACAGGTCTTTATACTTTAACCAAAACTAGTGCAATGAGCTTAGCACCAAATATAAGAGTTAATGGAATTGCACCTGGTCCTACAATTAAAAATAAAAGACAAAGTGAAAAGCATTTTAAAAAACAATACATGGCTACACCCCTGAAAAGACAAGTAAATGTTGACCAAGTATGCAATGCAGTTGATTTTTTTATAAAAAATATATCTATTACGGGACAAGTCTTAGCTATTGATAGTGGACAAAGCTTAAATTGGCAAACTCCAGATATAATGGGGGGAAAAGAATGAAAAGTTTATGTTTATTTTTATCAGTATTTATTCTGACAATATCATCGTCATTAGCAGACAGTCATAACATTAAGAAAGATGGATTTTTATCAAAAAAATTTAAAGTAACAAAATTATCTACAATTGAAGATCCAGATAATAAGATAATTTTAATCAATAATCACGGACAAAGTAATTTTGATGGAAAACAAAACTTTTGTACATCTATTGACCAAATTAGAAACCGTGTTTCATTAATAGATGAAGAAATAAATGGAAAAAAAATCATGCTTTATAATTTGTGTGCTCATAAAATTGCAGGTGACATGGGAAAAAAGTGGTGGTTTTCAAAAAAACCATATGAGGGCAAGTCAAAATTAGATAAAAGAGTAGAACAAAATTTACAGTTGATAGAAAAACTCGTTTCTCTTGGTGTTCCTAGAAAACAAATATTTGTCACTGGACATTCTTGCGGTGGATTAACAACACTACTATTCTTTTCAAGACATCCTGATAAAGCTGGAGGAGGAATAGCCTATATGCAAGCGTGCTTTGATAGACTAAGCAAGAAGTATAAGGTAGCAAAATTAGGAGTAGATGCAGGTTTGGCAAAATTTAAAGAAAAGAAACCTGCACAATACGAATTAAGGGCACAGTATAATGATGAAATATTAAATAATTTAAATGTTCCATTATTGGCTTTTACTCATCCAAAAGACCCTTTTGAAGGATTGACTTCTGATTGGTTGGATCAAATTGAGGGTATGGAAAGAGTCGTGATATCTAAAGATTACACAATTGATGGAAAAAAATGTTTTAAATTAGGGAAACAAAAATCAGATAAATTTAAAGTTAAAGATGGACATAGTATGGATCAGGCAACCTGTTTTCAATATTACAATCCAGTTATATTAGAATATATAGAGTCTAGAATATGAAAAGAAATAATTTAAAAATTGTTAAGATCGATAAAAATAAAAAACTTTTCAATTACGAAAAAAAAGTACTTATTAAAGAACTTGTTTTAAATTTGAAACTTGGATATTTTGATTTTGAAAAAGAGGCTCCCCAAAAAGTTAAATTTAATTTAGAAGTAAACTACGAAGATAAAAAACCTTCAAATGATAGGGATATAAAATCAATAGTAAATTATTCAAAAATTGTAAGATTAATAAAAAAACTTGTTAAAAATAAACACTATAATTTTCTTGAAACATTGGCGGAAGATGTATTTGATGAGCTATTCAAAGATAAAAGAATTGATAAAATAAGCCTTCAAATTGAGAAATTAGAAATTATGAAAGATTGCTCTTCCGTAGGTATTCAAATTTCAAAAAAAAGAAGTCATGATAAGTTCTGATATAGGCAAAGAAGCAATTAAAAAAGAGCTACCACTTATACCCAAACTTCCTGGTGTATACAGGATGTTAAATGAAAAAAATGTAATACTTTATGTTGGTAAAGCAAAAAATTTACCCAACAGATTAAAGAGTTATGTTTCAGAGAAAAATCATATTATTAGAACTGAGAGAATGCTATCTCAAACAAGGAAAATTGAAATCACAAGTACTTCAAATGAGAGTGAAGCACTTCTCCTAGAGGCAAACTTAATAAAAAAATATAAACCGAAATACAATATACTTTTACGAGATGATAAATCGTTTCCATTCATTTTTATTGGTAATGAAGATAAATGGCCTCAGATTAGACGTCATAGAGGAAAAAAAACTAAAGAGGGCTTTTATTTTGGACCTTTTGCCTCTGCTGGTTCTGCAAACTGGACAATCAAAATGATCCAGAAAATTTTTCAACTGAGAGTTTGTGACGATACAGTATTTAAAAAAAGAGAAAGGCCTTGCATACTTTATCAAATTAAGAGATGTTCTGGGCCATGTGTTGGATATATAGATAAGGATGAATATAAACTATCTGTAGAAAATGCTATTGAATTTGTATCAGGCAAATCAAGGAAAATTCAAAAAAATTTATCAAACCAAATGGAGAAAGCTAGTGAAGATTTGGATTTTGAAAAAGCTGCGATATTGAGAGATAGAATAAAGTCTTTAAATATTATTCAGTCATCACAAAGAATTAATGAAGCGAATTTAGTAGAAGCAGATGTTATAGCTGGCTACAAAGAGTCTGGAAAAACTTGCATACAAGTTTTTTTCTACAGATCAAAACAAAACTGGGGTAATCAAGCCTTTTTTCCAAAACATGATCCAGATGATAACATAAAAGAAATTCTTAATTCTTTCGTATCACAATTCTATGAAAACAAAAGTGTACCAACTTCAATAATTTTAAATGAAGATATTAAAGAAAAAGTTTTAATTGAAAAAACACTTTCACAAAAGGAGAATAAAGAAATAAATATTTCAGTAGCAAAAAAAGGATCTAAACTAAAAGTTATAAATCAAGCACTCAAAAATGCAAAAGATAGTTTAGATAGAAAAATTTATGAGAGCCAAAATAATAAAGAACTTTTTGATAATGTTTCTAAAAAATTTGATTTAGAAAATAATATTAATTTAGTTGAGGTTTATGACAATAGTCATATTCAGGGAACTAATAGTGTAGGCGCACTAATTACATATGGTGAGGAAGGTTTTATAAAAAAAAGATATAGAAAATTTAATATTAAGATTAAAAAGAATGAACAAGATGATTATGGAATGATGCGTGAGGTTTTAAACAGAAGATTTAAAAGGGCTGTTCAAGAGAAAGATAATTATTTAACTATGCCAGACTTAGTAATAATCGATGGAGGAAAAGGACAATACTCTGTAGCAAGAGAAACACTTAATGAATTAGGCCTGCATGATATTCCTATGATAGCAATTGCAAAAGGTAAATATAGAAATAGTGGAAATGAAACTTTTTTTCATAATGGTAAAGAGTTTAAATTTGAAAAGAATGACCCTACTCTTTTTTTCTTACAAAGATTGAGAGATGAGTCCCATAGATTTGCAATAAGCGCCCATAGAGCTAAGAGGAAAAAGGGTATTAGTAAGTCTTTACTTGATCAAATTGATGGAATTGGATCTATAAGAAAAAGAGCTCTTTTAAATCACTTTGGATCAGCAAGAGCTGTTGAATCAGCTAGCTTGGATGAGATCAAAACAGTTGAAGGAGTTGAAGAAAAAGTTGCCAAAAAGATATATAATTTCTTTCACGAATGAAAATCAAAATTCCAAATTATCTAACAATAGGTAGAATTATTATTGTTCCCATATTTGTTTTTACTTTTTATTTACCAGGATTTTATGGAGATGTAATTCCGTTTGCTTTATTTGTGATTGCTTCATTTACAGACTTTTTGGACGGATTATTGGCAAGGATGTTCAAAGAGGAGTCCAAACTTGGTGAATTACTAGATCCAATTGCTGATAAAATTATAGTAGCAACCGCATTAATATTGCTCGTTATGGATGGGACTATTAAAAACTTTGAAGTAATTGCCGCAATCATAATACTTACCAGAGAAATATTGATTTCTGGTTTAAGAGAATTTTTAGCAAAAGGAAGAGTTAAACTTCCTGTCTCAAGTTTAGCAAAAGTAAAAACATTTCTTCAAATGTTTTCAATTTCTATTTTACTTACTGGTGAAACAGGAAATAAAATTATTAATTTTCAAGACTATAATGCTCAAACAATTGGCATAATTTTATTATGGCTTTCTGCTTTTCTTACATTATACACTGGGTATGAATATTTAAGAAAAGGTATTGACCATGCAATATCTGAAGATAATAAAAATTAAGCAGCAGCTCTTTTTTTTCTTACTAGTTTTCCATAGCTAGACAATAAGTCTAAAATAACATCACAAACTTTGTAATTGTTTTCTGCAATTTGTGATATTGGTGTAATTTCGGCAGCTGTGCCAGTCAAAAAACAACCCTCAAAGTTTTTTAATTCGTCAGGTTTTATTTTTCTTTCGTGAACTTTAATATTTTTTGATTTAGCTAATTCAATTACAGTTTGTCGTGTAATACCATTTAAAAAAGAATCAGGAATTGGGGTATGAAGTTCTCCATTTTTATCTTTAAAAAATATATTTGCACTTGTTGACTCAGCCACATTATCCTCATGGTCTAACATTAACGATTCACTATATCCTTGTCTCTCTGCTTCATGCTTAGAAAGTGTACAAATCATGTATAAACCTGCTGCTTTACTATCCCATGGAATAGTATTTGGCGCGGGTCTACGCCAATTAGAAATATTTAATTTAATTCCTTCAATTTTCAACTTAGGGTCGAAATAGTCACCCCACTCCCAAGTAGCGATTGCAACATTAATTTTTGTTTTTTGAGCTGAGACACCCATCATTTCACTTCCTCTCCAAGCAAAAGGTCTTACGTAACCATTCTGGACGTTTTGTATTTTAATTATTTGATTGCAAGCTTTGTTAATTTCATCTTTTGTGTAAGGAATTGTAATATCCATTCTTTTAGCTGAATGATAAAGTCTGTCTGTATGATCTTCTAATTTAAAGATCTCACTATCATAAACTCTTAGCCCCTCAAAAACTAGGCTTGCATAATGTAGACCATGACTTATGACATGAAGTTTAGCATCTTGCCATTCTACAAGATCACCATTGTACCAGATTTTTCCTTCTCTTTTATCGAACGGTATCATTTGATTTATTTTTTAGAAAAAATATCTTTGTATATATAATATGTCAATATAACTTACCATTATGAAAAAACTTTTATATTTAAAAGACCGTCAATTAAAAGAATATATCGAAAAAATATTCAATGGATATAGAGAAACTGTCGCTGATGCTAAGAAGGTTTTAGATAAACATGCCTTGGGAACTGCCCATAACAAAGTAATCCACCTAATATCATTATATGAAGGAATTACTATTTCAAATTTATTAAGAAAACTTAAAGTAACTAAGCAAAGCTTAAATAGAGTTCTAAACGACTTAGTTGAGATTAGAGCAATAGAATTCAAAAGGGATGAAATTGATACAAGGGTAAAGCATGTGTATTTAACTGAAGAAGGGGGAAAAATATTTGATGAAATTTTTTCAGCACAAAAGAAAAGAATTTATGAAGCGTTTTTAAGTTCTGAATCTAAAGATGTTATAAGTTTTGATAAAGTACTTAAAAAAATTATTAATGAAAAACTTTAAAGCCCATATATTAATTGTAGATGATGATGATAGAATAAGAGATTTAGTAAAAGAATACTTAAATCAAAATAATTATCTTGTTTCAACTGCCAAAAATTCAAATGATGCATTTGAAAAAACGAAAATTATTAAATTTGACTTAATAGTACTTGATATAATGATGCCAGGGAAAACTGGACTAGAATTTACTCAGGATTATAAAAAAAAAATTAATACACCAATTTTATTATTAACAGCCAAAGGAGAACCATCTGAAAGAATTGAAGGACTAGAAGTAGGTGCAGATGATTATCTAACGAAACCTTTCGAACCAAAAGAATTAATTTTAAGAATAAATAATATTTTAAGTAAAACTAAAATATTAGAAACAAAAAGAGTTATTGAATTTGGTAATATAAAAATAGATCTAAAAAAGCTATTTATCTTGAAAAATGAACAAAGATTAAAAATAAATAATACTGAAAAACTAATTTTAGAAAAAATGATAAATTCTCCAGGGAAAATCTTCAAAAGAGATGAAATTGCAAGTTTAATAGATTTAAATAAAGAAAGATCAATAGATGTAATTGTTACAAGATTAAGAAAAAAAATAGAAGAAACTCCAAAAAATCCTAAATACTTACAAACTATAAGAGGAGAAGGTTATGTACTTTGGATTGAATAAGTTTTTAAAAAATATCTTACCGAAAAGATTATTTTATAGAGGCTTATTAATTGTGGCAGTCCCAATAGTAATATTACAAATCACTATATCCCTAGTTTTTTTTGATAGTTTATGGATTAAAACAAATAAAGGTTTAACAAGAGCTCTGGTGAGTGAAATAGTAACTATTATTGATATTTATGACAATGAGAGTGAATATAATAAAAAAATTGTTACTGACCTTTACAATAAAAACTTTAGTTTTTCCGTTAGGTTTTTAGATAATGAAAAACTACCAGATATAAAAGTTGAAAGATGGTTTAGTCCAATGGATAGAACGTTAAGAAGGGAATTGAAACCTAAAATTGGTGAGCACTGGTTTAATACAATTTCATACAAAGAAGTTGTAGATTTAAGAATAAAATTTAGAGATGGAGTTTTGCAAATATTTTTTCCAAAAGAAAGAATTCAAGCATCTTCTATTAGGATATTTGCCTTTTGGATAACAGTTCCTGCAATTTTAATGATAGCAGTAGCAATGATTTTCTTAAAAAATCAAACAAGACCAATTACCAAACTTGCACAAGCATCTGAAAGGTTTGGCAGAGGTGAAGATGTTGAGGAATTTAGACCCTCTGGAGCTTTAGAAATAAGAAAAGCAGGTCTAGAATTTGAAAAAATGAGAAAAAGAATACAAAGACATCTAAACCAAAGATCTGAGATGTTATCTGGTATTAGTCACGATTTAAGAACACCTCTTACCAGGATAAAATTACAGCTTGCTGTTATTAAAGATAAAAATTTATCAGAAAAAATCTCAAGGGATGTTGATGAAATGGAAAAAATGTTAAATGAATATCTTCAATTTACAAGCACAGGTGCAAAAGATAAAACTGAAACCTTTGATATTTCAGAACTTATGAATGAAATAATTTCGAAGTATGATAATAATAATATTACCAAAAAAATAAAAAAAAAAATCTATTTTAATGGTAGAAGAAATTTAATCACGAGGTGCATCAATAATTTACTAGATAATTCTGTAAAATATGCAGAAAAAATATCTGTAAATTTAGAAAAAAAAAACTCAATAATTATTGTATCAATTGATGATGATGGTCCAGGTGTAGACAAATCAGAATTTAATAACATTACTAAACCATTCTATAAAATAGATAAAAGTAGGTCAGAGTCTAAATCAAGTGTTGGTTTAGGTTTATCAATATCATCAGATATTATAAAATCTCATGGAGGAGATATTCAGTTTAATAAATCAAAATTAGGTGGTTTGAAAGTGACTATTTCTTTACCTTACTAGTATTTTTTCTTTTTTTCTTCTCTTCTAGTTTTTTTTCAAGGACACTAATTCTTTTATTCAAAACATCTACCTCTTCTTTGCTTGCTAGTTTCATTTTAAATACAATTTCATCTCTCTTTGATTTTAGTATTGAGATTAGTTCATCAGATACATCTTTATAATTAATCAGACCTTGTTCAATTAGTTTTGCAAATTTATCGAATACGAATCTTGATTTTGACATAATAATTATTTACTAAAATTCTACTTAATAGCTTATAATAAATTTTACAAATGTTTACTAATAATTTTGACCCAGTAGCTTTTGAAATATTCTCTTTAAGCGTCAGGTGGTATTCACTAGCATACATATTTGGGATAATTTTTGGCTGGTTATATTGTAAAAAAATTCTAATCAAAAGTGATATAATTCAAAAATTATTTGAAGATTATGTTTCATATTTGATTGTAGGAATTATCATTGGAGGAAGGCTGGGGTATGTAATTTTTTATAATTTTCCTTATTTCCTGAATAATCCAATTGAAATTTTAATGATATGGAACGGAGGTATGTCATTTCATGGAGGTTTAATGGGTATAATTATTGGTACTTACTTATTTTCAAAAAAAAATAAAAAAAATATTTTTATTTTTTTAGATTTAGTATCTATTGCAGCGCCAATAGGTATTTTATTTGGTAGGATTTCAAATTTTATAAATGGAGAATTAGTTGGAAAAGTTACAAATTCTGATTGGGGAGTTTTTTTTCCAAACTACGACGATAAATTAAGACACCCTTCTCAATTATATGAAGCATTTTTAGAAGGTATTATTTTATTTATTTTAATGAATTTAATTTTTTTTAATAAAAATTATAAAATTGGAACTTGCTCATTCATGTTCTTGATACTTTATGGATGTTTTAGAATTACCTCTGAAATTTTTAGAGAGCCAGATATACAAATTGGATATTTATTTGGACATGTCAGTATGGGAATGCTTTTAAGTGCCATAATGATTTTAATTGGATTTTTAATTTATTTAAAAAGAAATGATGAAACCAAATCTCAAAAAATTTAAAATTACATCAAAAAAACCTCTACCTGTTGATGATTTTATTGAAAAAATTCTATACGAACCTGAGATAGGTTACTATTCTAGCAAAGATCCATTTGGCAAAAATGGAGATTTTATTACGTCCCCTACTATTTCAAATCTATTCTCAGAAATTATAAGTATATGGTTGATTTCTACCTGGGAAAAGATGGGTAAACCTAAAGTATTTAATTTTGTAGAACTTGGACCAGGAGATGGAAGTTTAACTAAAGTTATAATTAGTACTATTAAAAAGTTTCCAGAATTAAATAGAGCTATAAAAATTTACTTATATGAGAAAAGTTTATTTTTAAAAAAATTACAAAAGCAAAATATAGATAATAAACAAATTAAATGGATCAAAAACTTTAAATCAATAAAAAACGGACCAGTTATTTTTTTTGGCAATGAATTTTTTGACTCAATCCCAATTAAGCAGTTTTATAAAATTAATAACGAATTGTTTGAAAAATATTATTCACTTAAAAATAAAATTAATATTGTTGAAAGGTTTATAAAAAGTGACGATAAAGAAGTGATGCAAATAAAGAAATTTGAGACATTAAAAAAACTCAAATTTATAGAATTTCCTAAAAAAGGATTTTTAGAGTTAGAACCAATAATAAAGACAATTTCCAAACTTTCTGGTGGTATTTTACTTATTGATTACGGGTATTTGAACAGTAATAACTCAAATACTATTCAGGCAGTAATGGATAACAAAAAAATTTCAACTGATGTAATGTTAAAAAATCTTGGTAAAGCAGATATAACTTCACTAGTAAATTTTAATTTATTAAAAGAGTATTTCCTTAAAAATAATCTTAAAGTAAAAAAAATAGTCAGTCAAAGGTTTTTTCTAGAAAGAATGGGTATAATTGAAAGAGCGGAGATTTTACAAAAAAAAAGGACTAATAAAGAGCAGAAATACATGAAAGAAACTTTGTCTAGGCTACTAGAAGAAAAACAAATGGGAAGCCTCTTCAAGGTAATTTTTGGATACAAAAATAAAAATAGCGATTTTTTTGGTTTCAAATAATGTTTAAATCAAAAAGACTTTCTAAATATAAAAAAATAAAGCATGGGTTCTTCAATCGAATTGGTGGTGTCTCGAAAGGTATTTATAAAGGTTTAAATTGTGGTCTAGGATCTGATGATAAAATTAGAGATGTTAAGAAAAATATAGAAAAAGTTTGCCAAATAATTGGTTGTAATAAAAATAACCTTGTATTGTTAGATCAAATTCATAGTAATTATGTCTATAAAATAAGCAAAATTCCAAAGAAAAAATTAAAAGGTGACTCATTAGTAACAGACAAAAAAGGTATCGCTTTAGGAATTCTGACAGCTGATTGTGCTCCTGTTTTTATATATGACCCATTTAATAATTTAATTAGTGCGTTACACGCAGGATGGAAAGGTGCATATAAAAAAATAATACATACTACATTAAGAAAATTTAAGTCAAGTGGTAGTAATTTAAAAAATATAATAGTTGTAATTGGACCTTGCATAGGAAAAGAAAACTACGAGGTAAGAAATGATTTTTTGAATAAATTTATTAATCTAGATAGGTCAAATAACAAATTTTTTAAAATCAAAAGAAATAAAATATATTTCAGTCTAAATGATTATATTAAAGAGCAATTTATGAAATCTGGGGTTAAAAACATAGAAATTATCAAAAAAGATACATATTTATTAAGTAACAACTTTTTTAGCGCTAGGAGATCGATTAGAAATAAATTAAATGATTATGGTAGAAATATTTCTGTAATTATGATTAAATAAGTTAATCTCTAAAAATGAAGATTCTCACCGGAAACAGCAATAAGCAATTAAGTAATAAAATTTCAAAAAATCTGAAAAATAAATTAGTAAATACTAGTATAAGAAAATTTGCAGATGGGGAGATATATATTGAAATTAATGAAAATATAAGAGGTAATAGTATTTTTATAATTCAATCAGTGTCCTCGCCTGCAAATGATAATTTAATGGAGTTGCTTCTTTGTATAGATGCACTTAAAAGATCATCTGCAAAAAATATCACTACTGTAATACCTTACTTTGGCTATGCCAGACAAGATCGTAAGGTTGTTCCAAGAACTTCTATTTCTGCAAAGTTAGTCTCAAACTTAATTACAAATGCAGGAGCTGACAGAGTAGTGACAGTAGATTTGCACGCAGGACAGATTCAAGGTTTTTTTGATATTCCGGTTGATAACCTTTTTGCCACCCCAATCTTTGCGAAGCATATTAAAAGGAAAATTAAAAGTAATAATATAATTTGTGTTGCACCTGATGTTGGAGGAGTCGAAAGAGCAAGAGCTTTAGGAAAAAAATTAGATGTTGGTCTAGCAATAGTTGACAAAAGGAGGCCTAGTCCTGGAAGGTCACAAGTTATGAATGTCATTGGAAATGTTAAAAACAAAATTTGTATTTTAACAGATGATATAATTGATTCTGGAGGAACAATAGTTAATGCAGCTGACGCTTTATTAAAAAGAGGTGCAAAAGAAGTCCATGTATATGCAACTCATGGTGTTTTTAGTGGTGATGCAGTTAAAAAGATAAAGAATTCAAAAATTAAAAATTTAGTTATTACAGATAGCATAGACAGTTCGGACAAATTTAAAAAAGTAAGAAATATTGAAGTATTATCAATATCAATATTATTGGCTGAAGCTATTAAAAGGATTTCTAATTCAACGTCTGTTTCAGATCTATTTAAATAAAACTTGTAAAATTGGCGAACTTCGGTTAAAAACCAGCTCTTTATGAGCTCAATACTAGCAACAATAAGAGACACAAAAACTAAAGGCCAAGTGAAAGACCTAAGAAACCAAGGTAATGTTCCAGGTATAGTTTATGGTGGAGAACAGCCAAATGAAAAAATTTCAATTACAACTAAAGAGCTCAAAAATTTAATAAATAAAGAAAATTTTTTATCTAATGTAATTTCTATTAGCTTGGATGGGAAAGAGCAAAAAGTTTTAACAAGAAATATTGCTTTTGACACTGTCACTGATGAGCCTATTCATTTCGACTTAATGAGAATTGTTAAAGGTGGAAAAATTATTTTAGAAATACCTGTAAAATTTATAAACAATGAACTATCACCAGGACTTAAACGTGGAGGTGTACTAAATATTGTAAGACGTAAGGTAGAATTAAGATGTCCTGCAGAAAATATTCCAACTGAACTTGTTGTAGATTTAGAAGGATTAGATATTGGTACAAGTATAAAAATTTCTTCAATTAATTTACCTGAAAATGTTACCCCTACAATTCAAGGTAGAGACTTCGTGATTGCAACAGTTGCTGCACCTACGGTAGTAAAAGAACCAGAAAAACCAGCAGAGGCAGCTGAAGGTGAGGCTGCAGAAGGAGCAGAAGCAGCTGGAGAAGGTGGCGATAAAACTTCAACTGATGATGATAAGGCTGAGGGTGACAAATCTAAAGAAGAAGATAAATCTTCATCAGATAAAAAATAAAAAATAGTGAAATTTTTTTCCAGATTTAATTTGATATGTTGTTACTTGTTGGTTTAGGAAATCCGACTCCAAATAGTCAAAACAATAGACACAACATTGGTTTTAAGATTGTGGATGCAATTAATCAAAGATTTGGATTGTCTAAACAAAAACCAAAATTTAAGGGATTATTAACCACTGGAAACATTGGTGATAAAAAAATATATGCAATAAAACCTCTCACATTTATGAATAATTCAGGAATTTGTATTAGAGAGCTACTAGAATACTTCAAAATTGATGCAGAAGATGTGATTGTATTCCACGATGACCTGGATGTTGAATTTGGAAAAATTAAAGCAAAATTTGGAGGATCAAGTGCAGGTCACAACGGTATTGCATCAATTGATAAGTTTATTGGTAAAGAATATTCAAGAGTTCGTATTGGCATAGGAAAGCCAGAAAATAAAATATCTATTTCTGATTATGTACTAAACGACTTTAATGAGGATGAACAAATTCATTTAGACTCAATAACAAATAATATAATTGAATATTTAGCTATCTTGATTGATAAAAAATTAGACTTATTTTCTAGCACTGTTAATAACAATTAAATGGGTTTTAAATGTGGAATCGTTGGATTGCCTAACGTTGGTAAGTCTACTTTATTTAATGCTTTAACAAACTCTAATAAAGCGCAAGCTGAAAATTTCCCCTTTTGTACAATTGATCCAAATATTGGAATTGTAGCAGTTCCAGATGAAAGACTTGATAAATTAGCTGAAATTTCAACATCAAAAAAAAAAATTAACACTACTATTTCCTTTGTTGATATCGCCGGTCTTGTTAAAGGAGCGTCTAAAGGTGAAGGATTAGGCAATAAATTCCTATCTCATATAAGAGAAGTTGATGCAATTATTCATATGATTAGATGTTTTGACTCCGATGATATTCAAAATGTTAACCCTACCGTTGACCCTATAAGAGATTTAGAAATTATAGAAACTGAAATGAAGTTAGCTGATTTAGAGTCAATTCAAAAAAGACTTGATAAAAAAAATAAAAAAAATGTTGATAATGAGGAGCTTAAATTACTAGAGGCAGCTCATAAAATAATCGATGAAGACGGTGATTTAACATTAATCACTAGTGAATTTGATGAAAAACTTTTAAAAAATAGTGGACTTCTTAGCACTAAACCAAAATTATATGTATGCAATGTAGACGAGGAGAGTATTAAGTCGGGTAACAAATATACCGAGGACTTTATAAAAAAATTTGATGAAAAAAACACATTGGTAATTTCTGCAGATATAGAAAATCAAATAAACCAATTAGAGGATGAAAATGAAAAAAAAAATTATATGAAAATGATCGATATGTCAGAGACGGGACTTAATTCATTAATAAGAAAAGGATACGAACTTTTATCCTTACAAACTTTTTTTACATCTGGACCAGAAGAAACTAGAGCTTGGACTATTACAAAGCAATCTACTGCCCCAAATGCTGCAGCGGAAATTCATTCGGACTTTAAAAAAGGATTTATAAGAGCTGAAACAATTTCTTACGAAGATTTTTTAAATAATCAGGGATGGTTAAAATCTAAAGAGGCTGGAAAAATGAGATTGGAAGGTAAAGAATATATTGTTAAGGATGGAGATATTCTAAACTTTCGTTTCAATACGTGACCAGATTTTTTTCATACTGAAATAAACCAAAATTGTTAACACTGATAAATATATAATCACCCTAAAGCCTAGTTTGTGTCTCGTTTCTAAGTGAGGTTCAGCAGTCCATTGTAAAAATGTCGTTACATCCTTAGCCATTTGGTCTACTGTTGCTTTTGTTCCATCAGCATACTCTACAATGTCGTCATCTAAAGGAGATGACATTTTAATTTTGTTACCATACATATATTTGTTATAATAAACACCATCATCTAGTTCCATACCTGCTGGTGGGTCATCATAACCCATTAAGACAGAATAAATATAATTTGCTCCACCTTTTCTAGCTTTAACAAGAACTGACATATCTGGAGGATATGCTCCACCATTTGCTGCAATTGCTTCTTGAACATTTGAATAAGGCATCACAAATTTATCTGATAATTTTGCAGGCCTTTCAAACATTTCTCCATCACTATTTGGTCCATCTGTAACTTCAAAATTTGAGGCAATTGCTTTAGCTTCAAGCTCTGTAAATTCTGGTCCACCTTTTTCTGCTAGATTTCTGTAACTTAAATGTTTAAGTGAATGGCATGAAGCACAAACTTCTGTATATACTTGATATCCTCTCTGAAGAGAGGCTCTGTCAAATTTACCAAAGAAGCTTTTAAAAGACCAATCTACTTTTAATAATTCTTGCTGTTCACCAGCAGCAATTGCTCTTGATAAGATTAATGATGAAATTATAAAAAATAAGAAAGTTAATTTTAAATAGATTTTCACAGTTTCTCTTTAAAATCTAAATTATTTTTAGCCATTGCCATATCAGCAGATCCACCCAATACTGGCTCAGTTATACTTAAAGGTAGTGGAGTAGTTTTTTCCTTCATACCAAGGAAAGGTAAAATTATTAAAAAGTGCGCAAAATAATAGGCTGTTGCAACTCTTGCTATTAATAAATATAAGCCCTCCGCTGGCATTGCTCCCACATAACCAAGTATTAATACATCGGCAACTAAAAACCAGTAGAACTGCTTGTATATAGGTCTAAAAACAGTTGATCTAACTTTAGAAGTATCCAACCAAGGTAAAATCACTAATACAAATATTGCAGCGAACATCGCTATTACTCCAAGCAGTTTATCAGGGACTGATCTTAAGATTGCATAAAATGGTAACAAGTACCATTCAGGCACAATGTGAGCAGGTGTGACTAATGGGTTTGCTTCAATATAGTTGTCCGCATGACCTAGAATATTAGGTGAAAAGAAAACAAAGAATGCAAATATTAATAAAAATATTAAAAGTGCAAATGCATCTTTAATCACAATATACGGATGAAAAGGAACAGTGTCCTTTGATGGTTTTTTAATATCTATTCCAATAGGGTTATTGTTTCCTGGAACATGTAGTGCCCAAATGTGAAGTACTACTAGTCCTAAAATTAAAAAAGGAAACAAATAATGTAAACTAAAAAATCTAGTTAAAGTTGGATTGTCAACTGAATAACCTCCCCAAAGCCAATTCGTGATACTCTCCCCTACTAAAGGGATTGCACTAAATAAGTTTGTAATTACTGTTGCACCCCAGAAACTCATTTGTCCCCAAGGAAGAACGTACCCCATAAATGCAGTTGCCATCATAAGGAAATAAATCAACATACCTATAATCCAAATTACTTCTCTTGGTGATTTATAAGAACCATAATACAATGATCTAAATATATGAATATAAACAGCTAAGAAAAACATAGATGCACCGTTTGCATGCACATATCTGATTAACCAACCATAATTAACATCTCTCATTATATGTTCTACACTCTGGAACGCTAAATCAGCATGCGCTACATAATGCATACCCAAAACAATACCTGTAATTATTTGAGTGATTAAGCAAAAAGTAAGAATTCCACCAAATGTCCACCAGTAATTTAAATTTTTAGGAGTAGGGTAATCTGTTAAATGGTTTGCAAGTGTTAGTAATGGAAGTCTATCATTAAACCATTTTCCAACTTTTGATTTAGGTGTGTATTCGTGATCGCTCATAAGGTTTTTCTATCCAATTTTTATAGTGTTACTATTTACAAATTCGTATTTTGGCACTTCCATATTAGTTGGTGCTGGTCCTTTTCTAATTCTTCCAGATGTATCGTAGTGTGAACCATGACATGGACAAAACCATGCCCCATAGTCTCCTTTATCGTTTAAAGGTACACATCCAAGGTGAGTACATACTCCTAACATTACAAGCCATTCTGGATTTTTTGCTCTATCCTCATCTTTTTCAGGATGTTTTAATTCACTTAAATCAACAGCTCTTGCACTATCAATTTCATCTTGAGTTCTTCTTTTTATAAAAACTGGTTTACCTCTCCACAAAACGGTTATTGATTGACCAGGTTCTACTGCACTTATATCAACTTCTGTACTTGCTAATGCCTTTACAGATGCATCAGGGTTCATTTGATCAACTAACGGCCAAACAACCGCTCCGACGCCTACTGCGCCTGCTGCCGTTGTTGCAGTAACTATAAAATCTCTTCTATTTGGCTTCTTTTTTTCTGAGTCGGACATTAATTATTATTTTAATTTTTTCTTAATATATGATTTCATATATGAAGAAAAACGTTATTTTTCCATGGTAACAATGACACACAAAAAAGCTAAATCGATGCCCAAAATAGCACTTTACGAGCCTGATATACCACAAAATACGGCTGCGATAGCTCGAACATGTTCTTGCCTTGGGGCTGTTCTTGAGATTATAGAGCCTTGTGGATTTTTACTTAATGACAAGCGTTTTAAAAGAGTTGTGATGGACTACCTGGATGAAAAATTGATGAGGATATACAAAAGTTCAGATGAATTTTTTGAAGCAAAAAAAAATGATAGAGTAGTTTTGATGACTACTAAGGCAAGTAAAATTTATACTGAATTTAAATTTAGATACAATGACACATTACTATTTGGAAGAGAAAGTTCAGGTGTCCCAGATGAAGTTCATAAAAGACTTGGGAATAGGATAAAAATACCAATGATTGAAAAAAAAAGATCCTTGAACCTCGCATCTTCAGTTGCAATAGTATTATCAGAAAATATAAGACAATCAAATAATTATGGATCAAACAATTAAAAAAAAATTAGCACGAAATTGGTTTAAGACTTTGCAAGAGGTAATTTGTCATGAAATAGAAGAATTAGAAGGAAAAAAAAATATCTTCAAAATTAAAAATTGGGAAAGAGGAAAAAAATCTAATGAAGGTGGTGGCCAATTTAGAATATTAGAAAATGGGAAAATATTTGAAAAAGTAGGAGTAAATTTTTCTGAAGTTTACGGAAAATTTTCAAAACAATTTAGAAATAGAATTCCTGGGGGAGATAAAAATCCAAACTTTTGGGCAGCAGGTATATCAGTAGTAATGCATATGAAAAACCCTCATGTTCCTGCTATGCATTTTAACACTAGATATATTTATACTTCTCATGGATGGTTCGGTGGAGGGATGGATGTTACTCCTTGCATGAAAGATAAAAGTTTAGAAAAATGGTTTCATAATGAATTAAAGAAATCTTGTAATAAACATAATAAAAATTTTTATAAAAAATATAAAAAATGGTCAAATAAACAGAGAGAAATTCAATTAGAAAAAAGAGGACGATATGTTGAATTTAACTTACTTTATGATAGAGGTACAAAGTTTGGTTTACAAACAAACGGTAATGTTGATGCTATTTTAATGTCACTACCACCTGTCGCTAAATGGAAATAAATTATGGAAAAAGAGCCAATCACAGTTAGAGGTTTAGAAAAATTAAAAGAGGAATTGATTTTTTTAAAAGAAAAGAAAAGACCTGAGATAGTTGTGGCCATAGCTGAAGCAAGATCACATGGTGATCTTAAAGAAAATGCCGAATATCATGCTGCAAAAGAGCAGCAATCTCACAACGAAGGAAGAGTTCAAGAAGTTGAGGATATTATAGCTAGAGCAAATGTTATTGATGTTTCTAAATTAGATAATGACGGAAAAGTTATATTCGGTTCAACTATAATGCTACAAAATTTAGATACTGAAGAAAGTTTGAAATATAAGATTGTTGGAAAGGATGAGGCAGACTTAAAAGAAAAACTAATATATTTTAAATCACCGATAGGTATGGGTCTAATTGGTAAAAATAAGGGTGATTTAGTTGAAATTAAAACTCCTGCAGGTGTAAAAAATTTTGAAATAAAAGACGTTAAATATATTTAATTATTTAATACGTTATCAATTTCTTTATTACTTAATTTAAAGCTGTTATTTAACCACAAGTCCTCGAGTAATCTAATTTTTTGACCAAAATCTTTACCTTCTTTTAAATTGTATTTTTCGAGTAAATCCTGTGCTTTTAATGGAAAAATAGGTTTTTCAAATTGTTCAAAATATTTTTTTAATTGAATTGTTTTTTTTGGTACTGTTTTAGAGTTAAAAATTTTCAAATCTATTAAATCAATAACGTAAGATTTATTATTAAAATAAAAAATTTTTTGAAGATTTTTTTTATTGAAATGGTCTTTTTCAGAGAATAATTCATAATTTTCAATAAGAAACTTTATTCTTTTTTTATCTTCATTAGATAAATTATACTTAAATAAAAAATAATTTGCATTATCAGTTCCATCTATAATTAAGTAAGAAATCAAAAAAATAAATGTTTTGTTTTTAAATATATTTTTTGAGTAGTCATTCATTTTTTCTAAGTTGTTAAGATTAACAAGCTGAGGAAAAATTGTTGTTAAAATTTCTAATGAAAAAGAGTCTTTTGATAATTGTAAAAAATGTTTAGATAAAATAATTTTCTTTAATTCGCTCATTAATCTTTCTTTTGAAAGATTGGCTACACCAGCAATATTTTGTTTAATTGATTTTTTTACTGATGAATTATGGGGGTGATTACTATAATTTATAAAGAATCTCACATATCTTAAAATTCTTAAATAATCTTCTTGAATTCTATTATTTGCATTACCAATAAAAATTACCTTTCCCTCTTCTATATCTTTGGCACCTCCATTTGGATCAAATAAATTACCATCTTTATCAGCATAAATAGAATTAATGGTAAAATCTCTTCTTGATGAATCCCTCAACCAGTCTGTTGTATATCTAACGTTTGCATGTCTTCCATCGGTATCAACATCTTCTCTTAATGATGTGATCTCAAAATTTTTTTGTCCTATATTTGCAGTAATAGTTCCATGTTTTATGCCAGTTTCAAAGAATTTAATGTTTTTTGATTGCAAACATTCTTTAACTTGGTTTGGATTTAAATTTACAGCTAAATCAATATCATCCACATCTTCTTGATTTAAAATTTTTCTAACACATCCACCTACATATCTAAGTTCACTTGTATTATTAAAATTTGATATGGCTTCAAAAAGTTTTGAAACTTCAGTGTTGTTGTATATGCTTAAAAAAGAGCTATCTTTCGGTGTAAGTTTTCTGTTTGTTTTAAATATTTTTCTAAAAAAATTGTACATAAATGGCTGGGGTGCTAGGATTCGAACCTAGGATGGCGGTACCAAAAACCGCTGCCTTACCACTTGGCTACACCCCAAAATTAATTTCATATATCACAAAAAAAAAGCTTTATATAGTTTTTGATAAATTACACCAATAGTTTTTATAATTTTTTCTTAATAATTTCTTTGCATTTAGTGCGGCTTTTTTGGACTTAAAATAGCCAACGATTGTTGAGCCAGATCCTGACATTCTTACATATGAATTTTTATCAATATTTAAAAAATAATCTCTAAGTTTCTGAAGTCTAGGATATTTTTTTGTAGATATGATTTCTAAATCATTTTTTAATTTTGACATTAAATTAAAGTCAATATTTTTTGACTTTATTTTTGATAATTGTGGTTTTGAGTAATATCTAACTCTGTTAAAGATAACTTTTGTAGAACAGCCAAAATTAGGTTTAACCATTAAAACGAACATTTTTAAATTTTTTTTAATTTTTATAGTTTTTTTTTTGTAAGAAATAATTAAATTTTTTTGATCAATACCCAAAATTACATCTGACCCTATTTTTGAACATAAATTATATCTCTCCTTTAATGTTAAATTGATTTTATTTTTTTTTTCAAAGTAATTTATTAAAGAGGCCGCATTCATAGAGCCTCCGCCAAGTCCAGCTTTTTGAGGAATATTTTTTTTTATTAAAATTGAATATTTATGATTTTTTAATTTTTTTTTTTTATCTAGAATATTTAGCAAATTACTAACGGTGTTTGCTTTTGGGACTTTATTAGAAAAATGTCCTATAAATCTTACTACATGATTTTTATTGTTTATTCTTTTTATAAAAATTTGATCATGTAAATCGACAAAAGCAACTAGAGTTTCTAAATTATGAAGTTTTGACTTTCGTTTTCCTAGCACGTTGAGAGATAAATTAACTTTTGCGTGTGACTTAATCTTTTCAAATCTCATTAATTATGATTTTTTTAAACCTTCTAATAACTTAGATTTTATTTTTGATTTCATTTTATCTTCTGTTTCCTCAAGCTCTAAAACAGCCCGCCAAAAATAATTTGCTTGTAGTTTTTTATTTAGTTTCCAAAGAACATCACCATAGTGATCGTTAACAATTGGATCGTCTGGCATAAGCTGCAAGGCTCTTTTTAAATATTTTTCAGCATTGATATAATCACCAATCAAATAATATCCCCAACCAACAGAATCTGTTATATATGGATCGTCCTTTTTTTGTTTGTAGGCTGACTGTATCATTTCTATTGCTTCATCTATTTTGTGGTTTCTCTCTAGCCAACTATAAGCAAGATAATTCATAGTATATGGTTCATTTGGATATATTTTTAAACTCTCCAACATATCTTTGTCCGCTTTTTCATAATTTCCAATCCTTTCATAGCTACTACCTCTTCTGTAAAGAATCCTGGAGAGTGCAAAAGAATTTTTTTCAACCTTTTTCATTAATTCGGTGTAATATTCGATAGCAATTTCATAATTTTCAAATCCTTTATTAATGTTTGCATAGTCATAAAGGATTTTTAAAGTCGGAGACTTTATAGAATTGAAATGCTTATTAATATAAATTGTAGCTTCTTCTTCTGAATTATCTTCAGATAGTACTCTCCCAATCTTTTTTGTTTTATACCAAAAGTATAATTTATCTTTTTTTTTGAAATCTTCTAAAATTTTATTAGCTTGGTAATTATTTTTATTTAAGTAATAATTTTCAGCAAGCAAAGTCCGATTGAAATAAAATTTAGGATTTAAGTATTCTGATATTCTTAAATAAAAATTTGACTGATCAAAAATATTTTGAGTAGAAAATAAATTAGATACCAAATAAAAGATCTCAGCCAAAATATCATTTTCATTTTTACAAGAAAAATGTGTTTTAAATTTTTTATAATCTTCATTATCGATCCAATCTTTAACTTGATGTAATAAAATACTATCTCCTAAAGGTTCAATTCTTTTAGATGCTTCATTAACTTTTTTAATTTGTTTATTCTCAATCAGATTTGCAAAATAAAAATACATATATCTCGAATAATCTCCATCAGAGCTATTTAATAACCTTTCAAAATATGAATTTGTTTTTTGTGAGTTTAAATAACAATTCTGAAAAGCAGTTGAAATTAAACTTAATGATCCATATTTATTATCTTCAATAGCCTCTTTTTTAATAAACAGATAATTAAAATCTTTTAAAATTTTGTAAATTACATATTCGTAAGTTCCATCATCTTTGTCCATTTGAAATTCTTTGATTCTTTTATTGGCTTGTTTAAAATCTTTTTTTTTAAAGCTATCAACTAAAAGGAGAAGGTTAAGCTCAAAGGTATTTGAATTAATATCATTTTTTGAAATTTTTATTTGGTCTATTCCTTTTTTAACTTGTCCATTTAAAACTAGTGAAAATACATACTTTTTTAAAAAATTATCATGTTTTTGGATAAGAAATTTAGATGAATTAAAATAATCAAGTGCTGCCTCATTTTCTTGATTACCTGATGAAACTAAAGCAGAAAAATAATTAGAGAGATACTTTTGATTGAATTTATTATCTTCAGAAGTACTTGAATATGTACTGGTCTGCAGTGCTAAAAATGATAAAATTACTAATAAAATTTTCATATTTAAATTTATGACTTTAAATCTCAAAAATCAAAATGACATATTAAACCTTGAAAATCTTAACTCAAATGAAATTGAATATATATTTAACGATAAGCCAATTAACAGACTTAAAACTAAACCACAGCTAGAAGACAAAAAAAAACTTCTTTTAGAATTAAAGAGTGAAATCGAAAATATAGATAATTGTGAACTGAGAAATAATGCTACGCAACTAGTATTTGCTGATGGGGACTGTGAAAGTAAAATTATGATAATCGGTGAAGGTCCAGGCCAAAAAGAAGACGAGCAAGGTAAGCCATTTGTGGGAGACGCTGGGCTATTATTAAATAAAATGTTAGAGGCTATTCAAATAAAAAGAAATAATATTTATATTACTAATGTGGTTAACTATCGACCACCAAATAACAGAAAGCCTGAGCCTTCAGAAATTAATAGATATTCGAATTTTCTTCGAAAACATATTTCAATTATTGATCCTAAAATTTTAATTCTAATGGGTAGTACAGCCATGGAATCACTTTTTGGATCTAAGATAAAAATTTCAAAAGAAAGAGGTGTTTGGAGAGATTTAATCATTCATAATAAATCATACTTGACAATGATCACATTTCACCCAGCATATTTATTAAGACAAGCTGAACAAAAAAAATATTCTTGGGCAGATTTAAAACAAATCAGGAAGAAAATTGATGAATTAAGAATATCAGTCTAACTTTACGATGATAGAAATACATAAAAAATATATAAATTGGTGGAGAGAAAAGCTTAATATTTCAAATTATGGATTATTGTGGATTACTTTTATTAAAGGTTTGATAATTGGAATACTTTTATATCATTTTTTTATTACTTAATGAGAAAAATTATAGCTGGAGTTGATGAAGTTGGTAGAGGAAGTTTAATTGGTCCAGTGTATGCTGCAGCTGTTATTCTTAAAAAAAATATTAGAAAGAAAGAGATCAAAGATTCAAAGAAGTTAACTAAGATTGATAGAGAAAAATTAGCAAAATTTATAAAAAAAAATTCTACTTGGGCAATAGGATCTGCCTCGGTTAAGGAAATAGAAAAACTAAATATTTTAAGTGCTAGTTTATTAGCCATGGAGAGAGCTATAAAAAAACTAAAAGTTAAACCTAATTTAGTACTTATTGACGGAAATAAATCACCAGAATTAAGAAATTATTTTATTAAAACAATAATTAAAGGAGACCAAAAAATTAAAGAAATATCAGCAGCATCAATAATTGCAAAAGTTTCAAGGGACAAACTGATGCTCAAAATGTCAGAAAGTTTTAAAAAATATAAATGGGATTCAAATGCTGGTTATGGAACTAGAGATCACATTAATGCTATTAGAAAATATGGAGTAACTAGATTTCATCGAAAAACATTCAATCCTATACACAACATATTGAGTCACAGAAAAAAATAGTAACAAGTAGACTCAAAATAATTCAATCTCAGGTTGACGGAGACTCTACTCTGGAGTCTAATTAATAATTAAAAAATGAGTAATCAAACTTTAAAAAACAAAATTATTAATGGAGATTGTTTAAAGGAATTAAAAAAAATTCCTGATGAAACTTTTGATCTTATTTTTGCTGATCCCCCGTACAATCTTCAATTAAAAAAAAAATTGAGTAGACCAGATACATCTAAAGTAGATGCTGTAGACGATAAATGGGATCAATTTGAAAGTTTTAAAAGTTATGATGAATTTACTTTTGATTGGTTGAAAGAATGTAAGAGAATTTTAAAAAAGAATGGATCGATTTGGGTAATTGGCAGTTATCACAATATTTTTAGAGTGGGTGCTACAATACAAGATTTAGGTTTTTGGATACTAAATGATGTAATTTGGAATAAAAATAATCCAATGCCAAATTTTAGGGGAACAAGGTTTACTAACGCACATGAAACACTTATTTGGGCATCAAAAAGCGAGGGGTCGAAATACACTTTCAATTATCAATCATTGAAATGCTTAAATGATGACCTCCAAATGAGATCTACATGGAACCTTCCAATCTGTAATGGCAAAGAAAGATTAAAAAATAATGGAAAAAAAGTCCATTCTACACAAAAACCAGAAGCGTTACTCCATAGAATAATATTAGCCTCATCAAATAAAAATGATTTTATATTAGATCCATTTTTAGGATCAGGTACCACGGCTGTTGTTTCTAAAAAATTAGGAAGAAAGTATTTTGGAATTGAAAAAGAAAAAAATTATTTTGATGCTACAAGAAAAAGATTAGACAATACAAATGTTATAAAAGATGAATATCTGGATACACTTCAAAATAATAGATCAAAACCAAGAATTCCTTTTGGATCATTAGTTGAAATGGGTTTAATTAAACCTGGAACAGAAATTTACGATCAAAAAAAAAAAGTAAATGCCAAAATAATGGTAGATGGAAGTATAAAATATCAACAATCAGAGGGTTCAATCCATAAAGTTGCAGCAAAAATTATTGGCGCAGAAAGTTGTAACGGATGGACTTTTTGGCACTATAAATCTGGAAATTCTTTAAAACCAATTGATGATTTGAGACAAAGATTAAGGCCTTTAAATTAAGATCTGTAAATTTTTCCCAAGTAATTTTCAAGAAATGTTTTATTTTTTGAAAGATATTTCAAAATTTTATTTCTAATAAAAATACTAAGGGGATTTGATAAGTGAAATGAAAAATGGTTTAACTTTGATTTATGATTTATAGAAGAAATACAACGAATTCTTTCTTGATAGAATTCATTTGTACCACTCAAAATACTTTTTAATATATCGTTTGCAGTTTCAATGCTTTGGGAAGCTCCTTGAGCAAATGATGGAGGAAAAGTGAATAAAGCATCACCTGACAAAAATATATTTTTTTTATTAAGACTTGGAAAGTCGCTGCTAACGTAAACAGGAAATGATTTCAATTCACTTAAATTTTCTAAGTTTATTTGGGATGTTTTGTGCAAACTTGATACTAAGGATGCTAAAAATTCCTCAGATTTGAATAAATCATAATTTTTTAATTCATCTGATGATAATTTTTTTTTTATAATAGCTACAAAATTATGTTCATTATTTTGATTTACAGGATAGGTCACATAGTGACTATTTGATCCCATGTATATTGAAATATCACTACCATGATGACCTGTTAATTTACCTCGTAGTGCAACATTAAGATTATATTTTGGACTTGTAATTTCATTCAACATTAATGACCTTGTTTTTGAAAAAATACCATCAGAAATAATTAAATAATCAAATTCTTCGTTTTTATTATCTCCAAAAGTAACTGAAAAGCCATTTGAATTTTCTATTTTTGTTATATTTGAATTAAATTTAAATTTTTCTTTGGGTATGTTTTGAAATAAGAATTTTAGTAATGTTGATCTTTTTAGTGTTGTGTATCTATTAGAATAATCATTAAATTGTGTAAGGTCTATGTCACAGATTTTTTTTGAATTATTTGCCTGTATGAAATTAACTTTTGAAGGAAAGTTAACTTCAGATGCAGGTAGATTTTTAAACCCAATACTATTTAATAATTTTATACTATTTACTGATAATTGAATTCCATAACCTTCGAGGAAATTATAATTATCTTTTTTTTCAAATATTTTATATTCAAAATCTTTTTTATTATTTAAAAGATTTGCAAAATATAAGCCTGATATTCCTCCACCAATAATCGCAATTTTTTTCATTAATTTATTTGATACTATTAAGTATTTTCTTTGTAAACGAAGGTAAAGTCCAATTGCTTAAATCTTTAACATTAATAAAAAATCCATCCCTCTTTTCTGGTAAATTATTTTTCATATTTATTGCAATTCTCATATCCATATTTGACATTTTTATATTGATCCTTTTTCCTAAATGATTTTTAAATTTTGTCTTAGGTATCTCATTCATGGGGAATATAGGCATATCTTTTAAAAAGTTAAATTTTCTATTTTTTAAAAGATAGTAATTATTCTGCTTATTTTGAAAAATATTTGCTTCAAAAAACTTTTGTCTATTAAATTTATTTATTTTAATTATTTCAAAGTCATTTTTTTTAAAGGATTTACAATTTGTTGAGATGGGACATTGATAACAAAGTGGATTGGATGGTTTACATATTAATGCACCTATTTCCATTATTGCTTGAGCATAATCGTTAGCTCTAATTGTTTCTCCAAAAAAAATTTTTTTTTGGTGTAAATTTTCTTTAGAAATTTCTTTTTGTTTTTTTAAATAAAATACTCTTTTTAATATTCTTTCAACATTTCCATCTAAAGGAATTATTTTTTTATTGAAAGCAATTGCCATGATTGCTTTAGATGTATAATCCCCTATTCCGGGGAGTGATTTTAAATCGTCCTCATTTTTTGGAAGCTGGCCCTTAAATTCACTTATAATTTGTTTTGCTGATTTTTTGAGATTTCTGGCTCTTGAATAATACCCTAATCCTTCCCAACACTTCATCAATTTAGCATCTCTAACTCTTGATAAACTTTTTAAATCTGGGATTTTAGAAATAAAATTTTCAAAATATGGTATTACAGTTTTTACTTGTGTTTGCTGCAACATAAATTCACTGACTAGCGTAAAATATTCTTTTTGAGTCCTAGAGACTTTTTTTCGCCAAGGAAGGTCTCTTTTATTATTATCGTACCAATTCAAAATTTTATTTGGTATGTTTTGACTTGTCATATGAATTTTAAATATAATACTAAGCAGAGAACTAAATCTGTTCAAGGACTAAGATCTTTTAAAGATACTTTGCCCCAAGAAGCCAAAAGGATATTGAATAAAAAAGGTCAAATTTATTCAAATACTTTGGATAATTGGAAATTTCTTGTTGGCAAAGAATTATTTAATGTATCCTACCCAAGATCATATAAAAATTCTAAATTAAATGGGAGCTGTTTAAATATAATGGTAAAAAGAGGAAATGAAGTAGATTTAGAATACTCTAAGAAAGAAATAATAAAAAAAATTAATATATTTTTTGGTTATAATGTAGTCGATGATATTAAATTAAAAACTTTTGAGGGAGAGTTTGAAAAAAATAAAGAAAACAAAATAAATAATGCGACAAAAAGCAAAAATATTAAGCAGATAACCAATATTAAGAATGATAAAATCAAAAAATCTTTGTTAGAATTAAATAAAATATTTAAGTCAAGATGAAAAAAATACTAATACAGACAATTATAATTTCATTATTTTTTCTAATACATAATGCTAAAGCAAATATTAAATCGATTAGTGAAGGCAATGTCGATGCAAAAGTAAAACTTATAGTTTTTGAATCTTTAACATGTAGTCATTGTGCAGATTTCCATAAAAATGTTTACCCGAGCTTAAAAACTGATTTTATAGATAAAGGTTTAATTTTTATCGAATTTAGAAATTTTCCATTAGATATGGCTGCATTTAATGCATCAAAAATAGCTCATTGTAAGAACGATGGAAATTCAGAAATACTTCATCATTTATATAAAAATCAAAGTAGCTGGGTAAGAGGAAGTACTATTGAAGATCTCAACAAAAATCTAAAGAAGGTAATTCAAGAATCAAATTTTAAATTAGATTTTAATAAATGCATAGCAGACTCAAAAATTGAAGATTTTATTTTAGAAGACCGAATCAACGGAGCTAAAAACTACAAAATAGAGGCAACACCAACACTTATAATCAATGGTGAAAAGTTCGAAAATACATCCAACTACAAAAAATTAAAAAAATATATAGAAAAACTGATATAAGTCATTGAATGGAGTTTAAAAAAATCCAATTAAATGGCTTTAAGTCTTTTGCAGAAAGAACTAACTTTTTAATTGAAAAAGGCCTTACAGGAATTGTTGGGCCTAACGGATGTGGCAAGTCAAACATAGTTGAATCTCTTAGATGGTGCATGGGAGAAACTTCAGCGAAAAGTATGAGGGGTTCTGGAATGGAGGATGTAATATTTTCAGGTACATCAAATAAACCATCAAAAAATATTGCTGAAGTAGTTTTAAGTTTAAACAATGATAGCAAAGATGGACCACACCAATACAATGATCTAGAAGAAATAGAAATTCGTAGAAAGATTGAGAAAGATAAAGGATCAAAGTTTTACATAAACAACAAAGAAGTTAGAGCTAAAGATGCACAAATGTTTTTTGCAGATTTGTCTACTGGGGCTCATTCACCATCATTGATCAGTCAAGGCAGGATCGGGGCATTAGTTACAGCAAAACCATCTGATAGAAGAGCTATACTTGAAGAAGCTGCTGGAATAGCTGGTTTGCATGTTAGAAGGCATGAGGCAGAAATTAGATTAGGAGCAGCAGAAAATAATTTAAAGAGAGCAGACGAACTTAGAAGACAACAAGAAAAACAATTAGCAAATTTAGAAAAACAAGCTGAGGAAGCTGCAAAGTATAAATTAATTTCCGAAGAAATAAAAAAAGTTGAGGCAGGACTTTATTATTTAAGACTTAGAGAAATTGATAAAGAAATCACTTTAGAAAATGAAGTAAATAATGAGGCTGATGGGAAAGTAGAAGAATTTAATAAAGAAATTGAAGAACTAGAAACTAAAATTAAAAATGAACTTGAAAGAGTAGAGCCAATAAGACAAAAAAATATTGAAAATTTGTCTAAGATTCAGAGATTAAACCTTGAGCTGAAAGCTTTAGATGAGGAAAGTACTAGAATAAATGATGAAATAGATACAATAAAAAGTTCTATAAAAGTTATAGATGAGGACATAGATAGAGAAAAAAGCATTGTAATCGATGCAAATTCTAACGAAAAAAGATTAAAAGAGGAAAGAAATATCTTAATTGATACAGATTCAAAATATTATGAAACAGAAAAACTTTCTAATCAAGACCTGGAAAACTCTAAATCAAAATTAAAAAGTGAACAAAATAGAATGGATGCATTATTAGAGAGTATCAGTGCTGAAACTTTGCAAAAAAATAATGAAATTATTAGCAACATAAAAAGTCAAATTGAAGAGGTTAAAAAACTAATTTCAGAAAATAGAAATCATCAGACAATAAAAATTTTAGATGAATGTATAATAAACTTGTCCTATTTGACTATGAAAGTTAAAGAAGTTGAGAATGATAATGTGATTTCAACTCTAACATCAAAAAGTGATCAAATAAAAAAATTACAGGATGATTATGCTGAAACTTATAGTAAAAACCAAAGTATAAAAAAAGAGTCTGTTAAAAGAAAAGAACGAATAAGTATAATTGATCAGGAGTTTGAAAGCTGGCAAAATCTATTAAAAAATTCTGAAAAAATGGTTAATGAACTTAATACTAGAAAAAATAAACTTGTAGAAAAATTGAATGGTTTAGAAAAACAACCTCAATCTCAAGCAGAAAAAAAAGGAAAGATTTCCGAAAACTTAAGAATTTCAGATAATGAAAAAAATGAAAATGAAATTTTAGTTGAAAAAATTGATAATAATATTGCTGAAATTAGAGTTCAATTAAATAATACAAAAGAAAGTTCAATAGAAATTAGAGAGAAGAAAGCTAGCTCAGGAGCTACAATTGAAGGTTTAAATAAAAGAAGAAATGATCTTTTGGAAAGAGTTATGACAGAGTTGAATATAGAAGAAGACAACATACTTAATTATTCAAATCTTGAAAAACATGCTGAATTTCCTGACTTAGTTACTCAAGAAGAGTTACTAGATGAAAAAAAGAGAGAAAGAGAGAAGCTTGGATCTGTAAACTTAAGAGCAGATGATGAAACTGAAAAATATAAAACTGAAATAAAAAAAATGGAACAGGATAGACAAGATCTTGTTACAGCAATATTAAAATTGAAGGAAAGCATAACAGAACTTAATCAAAAAGGTCGAGAAAGATTGTTAGATGCTTTTGAAAGAGTGAATAGAAAATTTAATGAGGTTTACACAAAATTATTTAATGGAGGTAGCGCTAAATTAGAACTAGTAGACTCTGATGATCCACTAGATGCTGGTTTGGAGATGCTAGTAAGTCCTCCAGGAAAAAGACTTCAGTCGATTACTCTGCTTTCAGGTGGTGAGCAGGCTTTGACAGCATTATCACTTATATTTGCAGTATTTCTTACTAACCCATCCCCTATTTGTGTTTTAGATGAAGTAGACGCTCCACTAGATGATGCAAATGTAACAAGATTTTGCAATCTATTAAATGAACTGACAAAGATTACTTCTACAAGATTTATAATAGTGACCCACCATGCGTTAACTATGTCAAAAATGGATAGATTATATGGGGTTACAATGCCAGAGAAAGGAATAAGTCAACTAGTTGCTGTTGATCTTCAAAAAGCTGAGAGCATGGTAGCTTAGGCTAATGGAAGAGGAAGATTTTAAAACTCGCCTTAAAAGTGCAAAAAATAAAGCAAAATCCAAATATTCTGAGAGTAAAGAACCCTCATCATCAGGGATGGGTCATGCTTTTAAAATGAGTACAGAATTAGTTGCTGCAGTGGCTGTTGGGACAATTATTGGGTTTATTTTAGACAATTGGTTTGGTACTAAGCCATGGTTAATTTTAATATTTTTTTTTGTAGGAGTAATTGCAGGAATAACGAATGTAATTAAATCAGCAAAAAAAATGCAAAAATAAATAAGAGAATATAATGGCATCAAATCCAATGTACCAATTCAATGTTTATCGGATTGGTCCGGAAATAAAGTTAGGCGCAGTTGACATTTCTTTCACTAATGCAAGCTTGTTTATGGTCATTAGTTCTTTAGCTATTTTGATAATTTTTAATCTTGGAGCAAAGAAAAAAACTCTAATACCTGATAAACTTCAATTACTGTCAGAATTGAGTTATTCCTTTGTAGCCAAAATGATTAGTGACACAGCAGGATCAAAAGCAAAACCGTACTTTTCATTAATTTTTTCACTTTTTATGTTTGTGCTTTTTTGTAACATGTTCGGAATGATACCTTACGCATTTACAGTGACTAGCCATATTATAGTTACATTTGTGTTGGCAGCATTTATTTTCATCGGAGTTACAATAATTGGGTTCATGAAACATGGGTTCGGATATTTAAAATTGTTTGTACCAAGTGGAGTTCCAATGGTTTTGCTTCCATTAATTGTGGTTATTGAAATTATTTCGTATTTAAGTAGACCGATTAGTTTATCTGTAAGATTGTTTGCCAATATGATGGCTGGTCACACAATGATGAAGGTATTTGGAGGCTTTGTTATAAGCTTAGGAATTGTAGGTGGATGGCTTCCACTTAGTTTTTCGGTTGCACTTACGGGTTTGGAGATACTAGTTGCTTTTCTTCAAGCGTATGTATTTGCAATTTTAACATGCATTTATTTAAATGATGCATTAAATCTACACCATTAATAAAAAAAGGAGGAAAAATGGAATTAGAAGCAGCAAAAATGATAGGAGCAGGATTAGCGGCTATCGCACTAGCAGGTGCGGGAGTTGGAATAGGAATTATCTTTGGTAATTACTTATCTGGTGCTATGAGAAATCCATCTGCAGCTCAAAAACAATTCCCTAACTTGTTATTAGGATTTGCTTTAGCTGAAGCGACAGGATTGTTCGGACTAGTAGTTGCGTTGATTATTTTATTTGCATTTTAGTTAATGTTAAAAAAAATAGTCATTTTATTATTTGTTACATGCTTTGCATGTTTTAAAACAGTATTTGCTGCTGAAAGTGGTGGTATGCCTCAACTTAATCCAGAGTTTTGGATTTCTCAAATCTTCTGGCTTATCATCACGTTTGGAATACTTTTTATTGTTTTAACTAAAGTTATATTGCCTAAGATTAGCGATAACTTAGAAACTAGAAAATCACAAATACTTGAAAATATTGAGACAGCAGATAAGCAAAAAGCTGAAAGTCAAAAAAAAATTGACGAATATGAAAAGATTATTTTAGACAGTAAACTAAAAGCTAAAAGTTACTTTAATGAGGCTAGAGAAAAGATTTTAGATGATATCAATAAAAAAAGAGCTGCATTAGAGAAAGATCTTGATGAAGAAATAGATGAAGTAGAAAAGGAATTATCTGATCTAAAGAATAAATCAGGAGAAAAAATAAATAAAATAGCAGCTGAAACATCAGCTGAATTAATAAAAGAGCTAATTGGTGAAGAAGTAAATAGTAGCAGCATAGCAGCAATTGTGAAAGACCAATCAAAAATAAAAAGAGAGAGAAAAGATGTTTGATGCAACTTTTTGGGTAGCAATATCGTTTTTTATTTTTATAGGTCTATTGGTATATTTTAAAATACCTCAGAATATAAACAATCTCCTAACAAAAATGATAGGAGATATAAAAAAAGAAATCGATGAAAGTGAAAAGTTAAGAGTTGATTCAAAAAAACTTTTAGATGAAGCTCAGGCTAAACTTAATTCTGTTGAAGGGGAGTCAAAAAAGATCCTTGATCAAGCTAAAGCTGAGTCTGAACAACTTGTTATAAGTATGAATGAAAAATTTCACAAATCTTCTGAAATAAAGAAGAATTTAACACAAACAAAAATTAATCAGATGAAAGAGGGAGCAATTAAAGAAATCAAAGACACTTCTGTCAAAATTGCACTGGAGTCAGTGAAAAAAATTATAACAACTACAGTTGATAAATCTAAATTAGATAATCTGTTTGAAAAAAATCTTGAAGAAGCAAAGACCGAATTAAAAAAAATTAATTCATAACTAAATTACGTTACATTTTCTTAAAATAATATAAAATCCAAATTATGAATTCGGTAGTAATAGGATCAGGTTTTGGTGGTATGGCTGCAGCATTAAGGTTAAAAGCTAAAGGCCATAATGTAACCTTGATTGAAAAACATGAAGATTTAGGTGGACGAGCAAGAGTTTTTAAAAAAAATGGATTTACATTTGATGGTGGTCCAACTGTAATAACAGCACCCTACTTGATTGATGAATTATTTCAGCTTTTTAACAGGAATTCAAAAGATTATTTAGAAATAAAATCTTTAAAAACCTGGTATCAATTTGTTTTTGAAGATGGTTTTAAGTTTGACTATTCTGGTAATGAAGAAGAAATGGTTAATCAAATAAAAAAGATTAACAAAAAAGATGTAAATGGATATAAAAATTTAGTTAATTTTACAAAAAAGATTTTTGATAAAGGTTTTACTGAACTATCAGATGTTCCATTTGATAAACCCTCTTTTATGTTAAAGCAGATACCCTCTTTATTTAATTTAAAGAGTTATAAATCTGTTTATGGTTTGGTTTCCTCTTATATAGAAGATGAAAAATTAAGAAGATTACTAAGTATGCACCCACTATTGGTAGGTGGCAATCCTTTCACAACAACATCAATATATGGATTAATTTTATATTTAGAAAAAAAATGGGGAATTCATTATTCAATGGGAGGTACTGGTCAAATAATAAATGGCATGGAAAAATTAATGAATGAAGAAAATATAAAAATATTAAAAGGTTGTGAAGTAAATAAAATCATATCAAATAAAAATAAAATAACTGGGGTTGAACTAAATAATGGAGATAGAATAGAAACAGATAATGTTATTTGTAACGCAGATCCACCTGCAGTTTACTCAAAATTAGCAAACACAAATAATAGTAATTCTATTTTTAATTGGAAAATGAAAAGAATGGAATATTCAATGGGTTTGTTTGTTTATTACTTTGGAACCAAAAAAGTTTACGATGATGTTGAACATCATACAATCAAATTTGGAGATAAGTACAAGGAACACTTGGACGATATTTTTAACAATAAAAAATTAAATGACGATATTAGTTACTATTTACATAGACCGACAGCAACAGACAAATCGATGGCGCCTGATAATCACGATTGTTTTTATGTGTTGGTGCCAGTTCCTAATAACCAATCTGGTATAGACTGGTCTATTGAGGGAGATAAGATGAAAAACTTAGTTATTAAAAAAATGGAGGAAAGTTTACTACCTAATCTAAGTGAAAATATTGTTGAGGATTTTTACTTAACTCCTGATTATTTTGAGAAAGAGTTAAATACAAAATATGGCTCAGGTTTTTCTATTCAACCAAAATTTACTCAATCAGCTTATTTTAGATTTCATAATAAATCAGAGATTTTTGATGGTTTATATTTTGTTGGAGCAGGTACTCACCCTGGAGCAGGTGTGCCAGGAGTACTATCTTCAGCAAAAGTCTTAGACAAAATTTTGTAATGGAGAAAAAGAGTTTTCTATCAATATACGCAAAATCATTCAACTGGGCTGGTTTTTTTCTTCCAAAAGAAACTTATTTGAAATGTTCTAATTTATACGATTTTTGTAGAACTTTAGATAATATAGCAGACGACGAAGGTATAATTGATGTTAAATTAAGAAGATTTGTAAACTTCAAAAATAATTTTATCAATAAAAAATTTCAGAACCATGTAATTAAAAATATGTGGGTATTAATGGATGAATATAATATTTCCACAAAAATTGTAGAGGACTTATTCGATGGTGTGGAGTCTGATATTCAAAATGAAATAAGATTAAATTCAAAAAAGGAATTATTAATTTATTCATACAGAGTAGCAGGAACTGTTGGATTAATGATGGCAAAAATTTTAAATGTCACTAACTCTGATTCTCTTAAATCAGCTATAGATTTGGGAATAGCTATGCAACTTACAAATATTTCTAGAGATGTAATAGAAGACTCTAAAAATAAAAGGTTTTATATAAAACATAATTTTGAGTCCATAAAAAAAACGTTAGAAACTGCAGATTTATTTTACGATAGTAGCTTTTCTTCAATAAAGGATATTCCATTAAGTCTTAGATTTTCAATCTTAGTTGCAAGAAGAGTTTATAGGCAAATAGGTAGAAATATTATTAAAAAGCAAACAATTCAAAATTACAACCAATCAGGTAAAATTTTTGTTACTAATATTGGTAAGATATTGCAAACATTATTATCTATATTTGACTTGCTAAAACTATCATTGATTAAAAAACATAATCACCTTAGAGATAAAGAACACGAATTAATTAGTGAAGAGATAAATTTAGATGAAAGATTTTGATATTGTCATTATTGGTGGAGGTTGTGCAGGATTATCATTAGCATATGAATTAGAGATCAATAACAAGTTAAAAAATAAAACTTTAGCTATTATTGAGCCAAGAGATGAATATAAAAAAGATAAAACTTGGTCTTTTTGGAAAACATTCCCACATAATTTTGAGGATTGTGTAAAAAAAAATTGGAAACATTTTTCCATAAATGTGCCTCAAAAAACTATACATCTAGATTGCGATAATTATCAGTATCAAAGTATTGATAGTGGGTTATTTTATGAGAAGATAAACAACAAATTAAAAGAAAATAAAAATATTTCCTTTCACAAAAATGATAAAAATATAAATTTTGATAACTCTTTAGTATTTAATAGCGTTCCAAATTTAGATGATCAAAACTCTGGTCTTTGGCAACATTTCTGTGGGGTAGAAATAGAGACAAAAAAGGAATTTTTCGATGAAGAAATGATGAATCTAATGGATTTTGATTGTGAGCAGAGAGGAAGTGTTCATTTTTTTTATACACTTCCGTATTCAAAAAAGACAGCATTAGTTGAAACAACTTGGTTATCTGAAATGAATGACGACTCCCAAAAAGATTATGATCAGCAAATTAAACATTATATTGAGAATAATCTAAAAATAAAAGATTATAAGATT
Source organism: uncultured Pelagibacteraceae bacterium (assembly GCA_902555585.1). Lineage (GTDB taxonomy): Bacteria > Pseudomonadota > Alphaproteobacteria > Pelagibacterales > Pelagibacteraceae > Pelagibacter. The sequence goes on from CACDSY010000001.1 coordinate 286,745, forward strand.
ACATACAAAGAAGTGGGTAAAATACCTCTTTTTTACCCAATAATTGAACAAGTAAAAAATAAAATTAATATTGGAACAGCTGGTGGTATGACAAGGTTAAGTACTGGTTATACTTTTTTAAATATTCAAGAACAAAGTAAATATATAAGGGAAAATATCGAAAACATTAGTAAATTGAAAACTTTTCAAATTAAAAAAAAATATCAATTTCTTGATAATATTTTTTTAAAAGTTCTGAAAAATAATCCAAGCAGTATGCCAAATATTTTTTTTAGAATGTTTAACAATAAATCTAATACTGTTATAAAATTTTTGTCCAATAAAAGTAATATTTTTGAAGATTTATCAATAATATTAAAAATGCCCAAATGGATTTTTATAAAAGCACTTTTTTAAATTAAATGATTAGAATTAATTTTTACCACTCTTTAATTTTTTTTAATTTATGTATACTTTTATCTGGAATAAAATATCTGAGAGAAGGCAGTTTCTTACTAATTTCATTATTTTTAATTTTAACAATTGGAATATCTCATGGTTCTCTGGATCATATTAAAGGTAAGAAACTAATTAAATACTTTGGATATAAATCAATGAGTATTTTTTATTTGAGTTATTTACTTATTGGTGCAGTTATAATATTGATTTGGTTAATATTTCCAAAATCATTACTTTTCTTGTTTTTAATTATTGCTGCTTATCATTTTGGTAAAGAGGACTCTGAATTTATTAATCAAAAGAAAAACTTTGAATTAATTTATTTTTTTAAAGGATCATTAATAATTACCTCACCCTTATTTTTTCACAAAGAAGAGACAATTGCAATATTCGAGACATTAAATTTTAATATTTCAAATAATTTAATAATATCTGACGAGATATTATTCGTACTTGTGCTTTTATCTTTGATCTCTGGGATTATTTTATCATTTAAAAAAAATATTGAAGTTAAATCATTATTGTTAATGGATTATTTATCGATAATAATCTTAAATTATTTTCTTAATCCAATAATTGCTTTTACGATTTACTTTTGCTTTCTGCATTCCATTAGGCACTCGATTTCTTTGATCAGAGAAATAAATAAAAATTTGACAAAAGGTTTACCAATATTCATTAAAAAAGCCCTGCCTCTAACAATTTTGACAATTTTAGGATATATTATTTCAATATTAGTTCTGAATAATTATAACGAATTTAACGAAACTATATATCGGGTTATTTTTATTGGATTGGCCTCATTAACTTTTCCACATATATTGCTTGAATATTTAATTGAAAAAAATGAGAAATAAAAATATTAATTTAATTGGTTGGATTTTATTCATTATTTCTGCATTAGGTTTTATCATATCAAGTGTAGGAAGTTTTTGGGCTATGTTTGGAAGTCTTTTTTTTCTAGTTGCGTGTATTGTTTTTTTAATCCCTTTTTTTAGAAAGGACGAGAGTGAAAAATAATCATATAAAAATACTTTTAGCAGCTCCGAGAGGATTTTGTGCCGGTGTTGACAGAGCAATTGAAATTGTGAAGAAAAGCATAGAAAAATATGGTGCCCCTGTATATGTAAGACATGAAATAGTTCATAACAAACATGTAGTAGATGGTTTAAAAAAAATTGGTGCAATATTTGTTGAGGAAATTGATGAAATTGAAGATAAAACAAGGCCTGTTATCTTTTCAGCTCATGGTGTACCAAAATCTGTTCCTCAAGAAGCAGAAAGTTTAAACATGATTTTTGTTGATGCAACATGTCCATTGGTATCTAAAGTTCACAGAGAAGCAGAAAATTTAAATAAAAAAGATGTTCAAGTTTTGCTTATAGGTCATAAAAACCATCCTGAAGTAATTGGCACAATGGGCCAAGTAGCTAGTGGAAAGATTGATCTTATTGAAACTATAGATGACGCAAAAAATTATCAAAGAGGTAAAAACGATAAACTTGCTTATATTACACAAACAACATTGTCGGTTGATGATACTAAAGATATTATAAATGTTTTAAAAGAACGCTTTCCTGATATTCACGAGCCAAAAAAAGATGATATTTGTTACGCAACAACAAATAGACAAGCAGCAGTCAAAAAAATTGCAAAAGAGTGTGATAATCTTTTTGTAATTGGAAGTAGGAATTCTTCTAACTCAGTTAGATTAGTGGAAGTAGCTCAAAATAATGGATGTGAAAATGCTGAATTAATTCATTCTGAAAGCAGCTTTCCACTTGAAAAAATATCTAAATGCAAAACAATAGGTATTTCATCTGGTGCCTCAGCTCCTGAAGTATTAGTTAATGAATTCATAGAAAATATTAAAAAAAAATTTACCGTAGAAATAAAGGAAGTTGAAATAGTCAAAGAAGACGTAACATTTAAAATCCCAGGAAAATTAAATTAATGGCTGTATATACAAAGATAAATCAGAGCGATTTAAGCTTGATCGAAAAAAACTTTAATATTGGTAAAATCGTGTCTTTTTCAGGCATAAAAAAAGGAATTGAAAATACTAATTACTTAATAAAAACAAATAAAAAAAAAATAATACTGACTATATTTGAAAAAAGAGTTCAAAAAAGAGATTTACCTTTTTTTATGAACCTTATGTTTGGTTTATCAAAAAATAAAATCAAATGTCCAGAGCCAATAAAAAATAAAAAAAATAAATATTTATTCAAAATTAAAAATAAGACTGCATGTTTGGTAAGTTTTTTAGAAGGAAAAGATAAAAATCAACTAACAAGTAAAGACTGTTTTCAAGTTGGAAAAAATGCTGCTCTTTTACATTTAGCTGCTAAGAAATTAAGATTGTATAGAAAAAATTCATTATCAGTAAATTCTTGGGGACCTTTGCTAAATAGAATAGATAAAAGAATTAACAAACTTTCAAATAATTTAATTAAAACCATGAAAAATGATTTAATTGATATTAAGAAAAAATGGCCAAAAAATATGCCAAATGGAATAATTCACAGTGATCTTTTTATTGATAATATTTTTTTTTATAAGAAAAAATATTACGGTTTTATTGATTTTTATTTTTCTGCAAATGATTTCTTAGCTTATGAATTAGCTACATGTGTAAATGCATTGTGTTTTAAAAAAAGAAATAAAATTTTTGTGCTAGATCACGGTAAATCTGCCCAATTATTAAGAGGCTATCAATCAATACGTAAATTAAATGCTAAAGAAAAGAATAATTTCAATACTTTATGTAGAGGTTCAGCTTTAAGATATCTTCTTACAAGATCATATGATTATTTAAATACTCCTAAAAAAGCATTAATTAAAATTAAAGATCCTAAAGAATATCTGGATAAATTAAATTTTCATAGAAAATTAAATTCTTTTAAAGACTACAACTAATGATAAAGATTTATACCGATGGGTCATGTTTGGGTAATCCTGGAAATGGAGGTTGGGCTGCTATAATCATAGAAAATGGAAAGAGAATACAAATAAAAGGAAGTAAAAAAGATACTACAAATAACCGAATGGAGTTACTTGCTCCAATTGAAGCACTTAAAAATATTCCCAAAGGTACTAAAGTTCAAATTTTTACAGACTCCAAATATGTTAAGTCTGGAATTACAGAGTGGATACATAATTGGAAAAAGAATGATTGGAAAACTGCAAATAAACAACCTGTCAAAAATAAAGATCTATGGAATGAATTAGATCTTATGAATAACGAATTTGATATAAAATGGACTTGGGTAAAAGGTCATTCAAGTGATAAATTAAACAATGAAGTAGATTTGATTGCGAGAAAAGCCGCATTAATAAATATCTAAGTAAAAAAGTTGTTTATCTTGTATCTAATTTTAGCAATCTTTCGCTAGCATTGCTTGCCTTATTGCATCTAGCTCGCCTCTTACTCTAGCTAATTCACTTGAATCTTTCTCACCATCTTCTAACCAAAAAGCTGCAGGCCAAAACAATAGCCATGTCACTAATTCAGTATTTTTTTGACTTTTATAGTGTTTATCAACTTTAGCGGCTAAAGCTGGTTCTCTGGATCTTATAATTTCTGACTCAGCTATTAACTCTTTGCAAGTTAAACCTTTATACTTTGCTGATGAAACGTAGACTTTGTTTACCTCACTTGCCTGTTTAGCTCCTGAGCATGCTGTTAAGATAATAAAACTAAATATTATAAAAATTTTTCTCACATAAACAACCTACTCGTTTATTTTAAAAATTTCAATAAACTTAAATTAGACTATAAATATGGCTGGCTGAGGAAATTCCACAATTTTTAGTTTCTTCTTCTTCTTGAATATTTTGCACTTCCAGGTTGTTTATAATCATTACATAACGACTAGATCTTATGCCCATACCTTTTGAATTTCTATCAACCTCAGCACCAATTAACTTTGTAAATGATAAATAAGGGTCAGCTAACATAGTTATTTTTTCTTCAATATTGTTTGCCTCTCCCCAAGCATTCATCACATATGGATCATTTACTGCTAAGCAAAATATTTTATCAATACCTTTATCTAAGATTTGTTGAGCATTTTTAACATAACCCGGCAAGTGAAATTTAGAGCATGTAGCTGTGAATGCACCAGGTAAACCAAATAATATTATTTTTTTTGATCCTAAAACCTCAGAAATATTTTGTTCCTTGGGTTCACCATCAACTAAATGGAAGATTTTTGCATCTGGTATTTGGTCATTGACTTTTAGCTTCATAATTTACTTTTAACGAAATTTTTTACTGCTTCTGTATCATTTTTTAATAATTGAAAATTTTCTTCTTTACTATGAACATATTGTAGCTCTTTAGGTAGTTCTTCATGTTTATTTATAGCCTTATCTGTAGCAGCTGGAAATTTGCATGGATGAGCAGTAGATAAAACTACACAATCATTAAAATTTAACTTATTTGCAGCCCCTACTCCAACTGCAGTATGGGGATCTAATATGACATTATTTTTATCAAAATGTTGTTTAATAATTTCTAAAGTTTCGTTTTCGTCACAACTTTCTGAAATAAAATCTTTTTGAATGATATCCAAGTTTGATTTTTCAATTTTATATTCATTATTCTTAACTTTTTTCATTATATTAGTTGTAATTTCAGAATTAGAACCATTTACATAATAAATTAATCTTTCAAAATTACTTGCTAATTGAATATCCATACTTGGGGAAAGTGTTTCTTTTACTTTTTTTGAAACATAATTCCCATTTGAAATTGCTCGATGCAAAATATCGTTTTCATTAGTTGCAACAATTAGTTTATCTACTGGCAATCCCATTTGTTTTGCAAGGTAACCTGCAAAAACGTCTCCAAAATTTCCTGTTGGAACTGAAAATGAAATCGTTTTATCAACATTAAGTTTAAAATAAGTATAAAAATAATATACAGCTTGCGCAATTATTCTTGCCCAATTAATTGAATTTACTCCAGACATATTTATTGATTTTGAAAAATTAAGATCTGAAAACATTTGCTTTACTATATTTTGGCAATCATCGAAATTTCCTTCAATTGCAATATTGAAAACATTTTCATCATCGACTGTTGTCATTAATTTTCTTTGTACTGATGAAATTCTATTATTAGGATGTAAGACAAAAATATTTAAGTTAGATTTGCCTCTAATTGCATCTATAGCGGCGGCCCCTGTGTCACCTGATGTAGCCACAACAATATTAATTTTTTTATCATTTTTACTTAAATAATACTCATACAAATTTCCAATAAACTGCATTGCAATATCTTTAAAAGCCAATGTAGGACCATGAAATAACTCTAATAACTTCAAATCACCAATATTTGAAATTTTAACAACATCTTTTTCTCTAAAAGTTGAATATGATTTTTTAATTAAAGATGAAAGATCATTTTTAGAAATAAAATCTGATGAAAATTGATTTATTATTTCAGTAGATAAGTCGTTATAATTTAGCCTTTTGAGTTCAGATAACTCTTCTGGACTAAATTTTTTTAGAGAAGTGGGCACATAAAGTCCACCATCATCAGCTAAACCTTTGATGAAAACATCTTCAAAACTGTATTCTTTTGAATTATCTCTTGTACTTACGTATCTCATGAATTTTTTTTACCATTTTCCTATAAAATAAATAGGATTATTTATTTTATAATCTGGTCTACCAAAAATAAGACAAAAAGCAAAAATAAGTAAAAAATAGAGTAAGAAAATACCTTTTTAGCCTTCTTTATTTCAAATTTGTTTTTTTTGAACTTAAGAAGATCATAACAAACATAGTTGTAATAAAAGGTAAGTAATAATGAAACTATTAAGAATGTTTTACCTGCAAAACCTATATAATAAGGCAAGAATACTACTGGGAGCATTATTAAAGAGTATACAAATATATTTTTCTTTGTTTCCTCAATACCGTTAGTAATAGGTAACATTGGAATTTTAGCTTTCTGGTAATCATCTGCTTTATAAAGGCTGAGTGCCCAAAAATGAGACGGGGTCCAAAAGAATATAATTAAGAAAAATGTTAACGGTTCTAATGTTAATGAGTCAGTTGCTATAGTCCAACCTATAACCGGTGGCAATGCACCTGATGCTCCTCCTATAACAATATTTTGAGGAGTTTTTCTCTTTAACCATATCGTGTACACAAAGACATAAAATGCGATCGTTATTGATAATAAAATAGCTGAAGTTAAATTTGAAAAATAATAAAGCCCAACTACAGATACCATTGATAATACTGTTCCAAATAATAAAGCATGCTCCCTATTCACTTTTCCAGTAGGTATTGGTCTTAGACAAGTTCTTGTCATTAATTTATCAAGATCAGCCTCATACCACATGTTTAGGGCACCAGCTGCACCTGCACCCATTGTCACAAAAAATATTGCAACTATTGAACTAAGGAATGAAACTGAAACTGGAGCTATTAATAATCCAACAGCACAAGTAAAGATAACCAATGACATAACTCTTGGCTTCATTAGTAATAATAAATATTTTGAATAAGAAAAAAAACTTATAGAAACTGATTTTTTTTTAATTGTATTTGCAGTCACTATTACTCAACATTTAGTGAAACAAATATTACAAGTAATATAACGCCTGCTATTAAAATATGATTTCCAAGATCGAATATACCCACTTTGCTATTTTTCTTATCAATTAATCTTCTACTTAAAGGTATTTGATCATAAGGATTTATTGTGACTTTATCACCTTGTTCTTTTTGGTTTTCAACTTTTACCGAATAACCAAACCAAACTATATAAATGAAAAAAGCAAATAAAATTAAGAAAAAAGCTAAGTATCCGTAGGCGTCCATATTAAGCTCCCCCTACTACAAAATAAAAGAATCGTGAAAATAGTGTATATTTAAATTCTGCAGTCATTAAAAATATAAAACAGGCAATTGCTGTCATTGGCCATAACAGAACATTTACTAAAGCGTATCTCTCCCAAAATAAGTGCATGAAAAAAGCCATGATTAGTCCTGCTTTTAGAAACATAAAGAATAATATTAATGACCATCTCAACATTCCTTGAAATTGGTACCAGTCAACCATGTACGAAAAAAAACTTAGAACAAATAATAGCAACCAAATCCAAAGATAAATTCCTATCTTTTGAGTACTTGTTTGCTCTTCTTTTTTAGTTGTTTCTCCTATTTTGTTAGTCTCTTCCATATTTTATTTTACCACAAATAGAAAAATGCGAAAATGAAAACCCAAACTAGATCTACGAAGTGCCAATAAAGACCTAATATTTCAATTTCAACATAATCCCCTTTCATTTTAGTAAACCAACCTCTTTTTTTACTCTCATAATGACCAGCAAAAACTTTGTAAGTGTAAATAAATAAGAAAATTACCCCAATTGAGACATGGAAACCATGAAAACCTGTTATCATAAAAAAGAATGAACCAAACTGTGATGCACCAAAAGGATTTCCCCAAGGTCTAACGCCTTCATGAATTAGTTTAGACCACTCAAACACTTGCATTCCTACAAAAGTAAGGCCACCTACAGCAGTAGCTAGGATTAGCCAACCACACATTTTACGATTTTTTTCGTAACCATATTTAACTGCTAAAGCCATTGTTCCACTACTTGTGATCAATACAAATGTCATTATTGCAATCAGTAGAAGTGGGACAGGTACACCTCCTACATATAATGAAAAAACCTCACTAGTGTTAGGCCAATCAACAATGGTTGATCCTCTACCTTTCATATAAGAAATTAAAAAACAGCTAAATACAAAAGTATCACTCAATAAAAATATCCACATCATGGCTTTGCCCCAATGCACACCTTTAAACATCGTTTGGTCTGAACCAGTGTCAGACGCCATGCCCTTAAACCCAGGTTTAAGTTCGAAGCCGTCTATTTTTTGTTCAGACATTATTTTCTCTTAAGTTTTCTCTACTTCTGTGTGTATTACTTCACTAGGTGCTGTTGTTTGCGGAATAAAGTCATCCTTTGCTCCTGGAACGCTAAAGTCGTAAGGCCATCTGTGAACAACTGGAAGTCTTTCACCAAAGTTACCATGTTCTGGTGGAACAGTAGAAGTATACCATTCAAGTGAATTAGCTTTCCAAGGGTTTTGTTCAGCTTTTTTACCTGTTTTTAGTGTTTTAATGATATTGAAAACTAAAATAAACTGTGCTGCACCGACTATAAATGCTGCAATACTTATAAATTCGTTCATACCAACTGCTGATGTCATATACGGACTATCATACATTTCAAAATATCTTCTTGGAACTCCGATAAAACCTAGGTAGTGCATTGGAAAATATATTGAGTATGCTCCTAAGAAAGTAATCCAGAAGTGCCATTTTCCTAGACCTTCATGTAACATTTTTCCAGCTACTAATGGGAACCAATGATAAACCGCCCCCATAATAACCATTAATGGTGCAATACCCATGACCATATGGAAGTGGGCTATTACAAAATATGTATCAGATAATGGAACATCAACTGAAACATTTCCTAAAAATATTCCAGTAATTCCACCATTTACAAATGTAACGATAAATCCTAGGCACCATAACATAACAGTATTAATTCTAATATTTCCTCTCCATAAAGTAAGTATCCAATTATAAACTTTCATGGCTGTCGGAACGGCAATAATTAATGTCGTTGTTGCAAAGAAAAATCCAAACCAAGGGTTCATACCACTAACGTACATGTGGTGAGCCCATACAAAGAAACTTAAACCTCCAATACCAACAATTGCCCAAACCATCATTCTGTAACCAAATATGTTTTTTCTTGCATGAACTGATATCAAGTCTGAAACTATTCCAAATGCAGGTAATGCAACAATGTAAACTTCAGGGTGTCCAAAGAACCAAAACAAGTGTTGGAAAAGTATTGGGCTTCCTCCACCATATTCAAGAACCTCACCTGCCTTTAATATTGTTGGCATAAAGAAACTTGTTTGTAAAACCTTATCCAATGTCATCATTATTGCACTAACTAGTAATGCTGGAAATGCTAACATTGCTAGTACAGTTGCTGTGAATATACCCCATACTGTTAAAGGCATTCTCATTAAAGTCATTCCTCTAGTTCTGGCTTGTAGAATTGTAATCATATAATTCAGTCCACCCATTGTGAAACCAATTACAAATAAAGATAAAGATATAAGCATTAGAAGTATTCCCATACCTGATCCAGGAGTTCCTTCCAAAATAGTTTGTGGAGGATACAAGGTCCATCCCGCTCCTGTTGGTCCACCAGGAACAAAGAAACTTGCCATTAAAACTGCAACTGCAACAAAGAACATCCAGAAACTAAGCATATTGACATATGGGAAAACCATATCTCTTGCTCCTACCATTAATGGAATTAAATAATTTCCAAAGCCTCCTAGAAATAGTGCAGTTAAAAAATAAACTACCATGATCATTCCATGCATAGTTACAAATTGATAATAATGTTCTGCTGTCATGAAACCTGCCAATTCTGGAAAACCTAATTGAAGTCTCATTAACCAAGATAAAATTAAACCTACAATTCCAGTAAATACTGCAGTTAAGAAATATTGTACTCCTATAACTTTTGCATCCTGGCAAAAAACCCATTTTTCGATAAAACTATGTCCATGATATAGATCTTGCTCACCAACTTCTGCTGGTCTTACATAATCTATATCTGGATTAACAGAACCAGTAGAACCATCCATTACTTCTGATGACTGAGCTTGATATGATTTGTTGTTATTGTATTCGTCTGACATAATTTTTATCCTCTATATATATTTTTTTTTAAATTAATAAATTGTTATTTTTTGGCCAATTTGTTCACATCCATGTTTAATTTTTCATATCTAGCAGATAATTGCTCAAAAGTTTCTTGCTCGCTTAGCCAAACTTCATAATCACCTTTATCTTGGACCTCAACACCACCTCTCATTGCATAGTGTCCAACACCACAGTACTCAGCACATAACACTTCGTATTCACCCACTTTGTTAGGTTCAAACCAATAGAAAGTAACCGTTCCTGGAACTGCATCCATTTTTGCTCTAAATTGTGGAACATACCAATTATGAAGTACGTCTACTGATCTTAATAAAATTTTTACAGGTCTATTGTTTTCTAAATTAATAACATCGCTCTCAACCATTATATCATCTCTTCCAAACGGATCATCTGGGTTAATACCAAATGGATTATTGTCAGCAATATTTCTTACTTGTGTAGTTCCTAATTTTCCATCTGCACCAGGTAGTCTATATTGCCATCCCCATTGCCATGCCATTACATCAACTTCAATTGCATTCTTTGGAACATTTACATATTGATTCCAAATAATAAGACCAGGTGCTAGTAAAGCTGCAACTCCTAATGTAGTTGCCCATGTTAAAATTTTTTCTAATTTTTTATCCTCAGGTTTATATTCTGCTCTTCGATCTTCTTTATGTGAGTATCTAAAAACACAGTAAATCATAAATAGACAAACAGCTACGAATACTCCTCCACCTACCCAAAAGGTAAGAGTTATAGTATCATCCATTCCGCCCCAGTTTGATGCTATATCAGTCCAATACCAAGGGGTAAAAATATGAAATAAAACAGATCCGATGATTACTAATAAAAAAATTATTCCTGCATGCATAGAGCTTATATAGAAGAATAATCCTATAAATACCTATGACAAAATGTCATAAAACATATTAATTATACTAATATAATCAATATATTTATGCTCGGTAAATTAGGTATTTTAATAACAATTCTTACTTTGGTTTTAGCATTCTATTTTGTAATTTCTTTAGGTGCAGGAAGATTTTCAAAAGGAGAGACAAAACCTGAAACTAAAAGATATCTAAGATCAGTAAATATACTTTTAATTATAATTGCAGTGTTTGGATCAGTGTTAGTTTTATTTATATAAATTATGCAATCAAAGATTTGCAGAATTCTATAACAGTATCATTGTATGCAAACATTATTGTAAAGAAAACTAGCCAAACTATAAATAAAAATAACCAGTACAATGAAAGAGCATTAATACTTTTTTCTTGTTTGTTGTAATCTTTCTCATCTAATTTAAAAATTTTTGAGCTTACTTTGCCCCAGAAATAGAGACCTCCTAAAAGATGAATACCATGTAATGCAGTAAAGAAATAATAAGACGAAAAATATGTATTAGTTGAAACAAAATTTCCACTTTTCATAAGCTGGTACCATAAAGCTAACTGTAGAAATAAAAATATATAACTTAAAACACCCACATAAATTAGATTTCTCTTTATTGTGTTTGTAATTCCATTTTTTAAATCTTTACTTATTCTATTAAAAAATATTGTTACTAGAATTAAGACAAACGTGTTTATCCAAAGTAAATTTGTCTTCAGTATAAAAGTTGTATCTTGTTCAGGGGGTAGTGAGTAAAGATAGCCAGTAAAAATTAAACTAAATAAAGTTGTACTTACTCCAAAAATAATTATAACAGCTGACATTTGATTTGAAATTTCAAATGTTTTTCCAGAATGGCCGCTATCAATTACTGCTTGATCTTGTTCCCAAGGTTTTTCGGTTAATGTGCCAAATATTTTCTTTAATAGAGACATAATGTTTATATAGTTCCTATATATAATTTTACAATAATGAAAATAAAAACCTCAATTGCAGTATTAACTGGATGTTTAACAATATTCTTTTTTTTGATGCTTCCAGTATTTCTTTCTATGAAAGAACAAAAAGACCAATCAGTCGCAGCATTTAAGGGCTCAGATTTTGAGCTTAAAGATATGAACAATAATATTATAACTCAAGAATCTTTTGATGGACCTTTAACTGCAATTTTTTTTGGTTTTACAAATTGTCCTGATATTTGCCCAATGACTTTAAATAAAATGGATATCGCATTGAATAGAATAAAGAAAAATAAAAAAAAAGATTTAAAAGTTTTTTTTATTAGCGTTGATCCTAAAAGAGATACTCCAGAAGTTATTAAAGATTATCTAAGAAATTTTGATAACAAATTTGTTGGAATTACAGGAGATCCAGGTGAAATTTTTTTATTGTCTCAATCGTGGGGAATAATCAGTCAAAAGATTTTTTTTGAAAATGGTGACTATAATGTTGATCACAGCTCACCCGTGATTCTACTTAAAGATGGAAAATATGTTGCTAAAATTTCTCACAGAGACGATATTAAAAAATCAATCAAATTAATTAACAAATATTTATAAATTCAAAATATAACTTAGTATAGATATTGAAGATATTGCTGCTGTCTCTGATCTCAGAATATTTTCGTTTATTTTAAATGATTTTACATCTTTAAAATTTAAAATATTATTCCTTTCTTGTTCTGAAAAATCACCCTCGGGTCCAATAATAATACACAATGATTTATTCCTGTCTTTATTTAACTTAATTTTTTTATTTTTAGTATTTAGGTCAGTAAAAATTAAATCTATTTTATTTTCATTTTTTTTTAAGAAACTTTTTAAGTTTTGAGGTTTTTCTAAAGAAGGGGGGTTTATTCTATTTGACTGCTCTGTTGCCTCTATAATTATTTTTTCTAATCTCTCAGAATTAATCTTTCTGACAATTGTTCTATCAAAAATAATTGGGATCAATTTAGTTACACCCAATTCAGTAGCTTTCTGTATCATGAAACTTGAATAATTTGATTTAATTGGAGAATATGCCAACCAAATATCTACCAGGTTTTCTTTATTTCTTAATTTTTCTTGAATACTAAATTCAACTTTACCACTACTAATATTATTAATTTTAGCTAACCACTCACCGTTTTTATTAAATAGTGAAAAATTTTCACCAATTTTGATTCTCATTACTTTTGTTAAATAATGTGATTGTGGTTTTTCAAGCCAAGAATTAAAATTAAGAGATAAACTTTCAGGAAAAAATATTCTAATATTACTCATATTAAGAAAGTAATTTATGAAAAATATTAAAGCAATAATTTTCGATGCCTATGGAACTTTATTTGACGTCAATTCTGCAGCAGAAAAATGTAAAGATAAAATTGGCAGCAAATGGGAAAGTTTTTCAAATTATTGGCGAACAACTCAACTGGAATATACTTGGCTTAGAAGTTTAATGAAAAGACATAAAGATTTTTGGAAAATTACTGAGGATAGTTTGGATAAATCAATGAAAGTATTTAATATTCATCCTAATATGAAAAGAGAGTTACTTGATCTTTATAAAATTCTTTCCCCTTATCCAGAAGTAAAAGAAACTCTACAATTATTAAAAGAAAAAAATTACAAACTATCAATACTTTCAAATGGAACCCCTTCCCTTCTCAATGAATTGGTCTACAGTAATAATCTTAAAGTCTTTGATGATATTTTTTCAGTAGAAGAAGTTGGTATTTTCAAGCCAGACTCAAAGGTATACGATATTCCAGTTAAAAAATACAAGATTGAAAAACATGAAGTCGCTTTTTTAAGCGCAAACACATGGGATGTTTCTGGGGGTGGTAATTATGGTTTTAATGCTATTTGGGTGAATAGAAATAATATTATTTTTGATAATCTAGATTACTCTCCTGAAAATCAGATAAATAATCTTAAACACTTGCTTGATATTATTTAAACAAGTCATTATTTTAAAACTATGACAAACATTTTAGATCTTGTCGCAAGAATTTTAATTTCAGCTTTATTTCTTCTTAATGGTGTTTTTAAAATTAGTAATTACGATGGCACAATTGGTTGGATGGAGAGTTTTGGAATACCAGGAATTTTAATTGTACCAGCAATAATTTTGGAGTTAGTTGGGCCTATCTTAATTATATTAGGCTATAAAGCAAAAATTGCAGCAGGTTTACTAAGTCTTTTTTGTATTGCTACAGCAGTAATTTTTCACAACGATTTTTCGGACCAGATGCAATTAGGGTCTTTTTTGAAAAATATAGCATTAGCAGGTGGGTTTCTGTTTATATTCATCAATGGAACTAAAGATTTTAGTTTAGATAGAAAAGTTTAGAAATAAAATGTCAAATATTGAAGTAAAAAAAATTATTGAACCTACGCCAGCATCTGACGGAGCTGGAGTTAAATTAAAAAGAAGTATTGGTGTAGAGCCAAATTACTTTGATCCGTTTTTAATGCTAGATGAATTTGGATCAGAAAATAGCGAAGATTATATAGCAGGTTTTCCACCTCATCCTCATCGAGGAATTGAAACAGTAACTTATATGCTAGCTGGAGATTTTGAGCACAAAGATAGTACTGGTGGTGAAGGTAGAATGAGTGCAGGAGATGTTCAGTGGATGAAAACTGGAAGTGGAATAATTCACTCTGAAATGCCAGCAATGAAAGAAGGTAAACTACATGGATTTCAATTATGGATTAATATGCCAGCTAAACTTAAAATGAGTAAACCTAGTTACATCTACATAGATGCGGAGCAGATGCAATCATATAAAGATGAGGAAAAATTTGTAAAAGTCATTGCTGGTAAATTTGAAAAAGCTGAAGGACCTGTAAAAAAACATAATGTTGAGCCTATTTATTTTGATGTAGAATTAAATAAAGATAAAAAGTTCAATTTCGATTTACCATCAACTCACAATTCATTTATTTATTTAATTGAAGGAGAGATAAAAATTGGAAATCAACAACATCAAAAAGTTGAAAATTCAAAACTAATTCTTTTAGAAAAGGGAGATAAACTTAAGGTTTATGGCTCAACTGATGCTAAGTTTCTTCTTATTGCTGGAAAACCAATAGGTGAGCAAATTGCTAGAGGTGGTCCATTTGTTATGAACACTAAACAAGAAATCTTGCAAGCAGTCGAGGATTATCATAAAGGTACATTTGTAAAATGAAATCTATCAAACTAACAAAAACAGGTGGACCAGAAGTTCTTAAACTAGAAGATATAACTTTAGAAAAACCAGGAGCAGATGAAGTTCAAATAGAACATGTTTCAATTGGTTTAAATTATATAGACACATATCATAGGTCGGGTTTATACCCTCTTCAATTACCAACTGGGATTGGAATGGAAGCAGCAGGTATAATAAAAGAAGTTGGTTCAAATGTTTCAAATTTTTCAGTTGGAGATAAAATTGCATATGCTGCAGCTCCTTTAGGTGCATATTCAACTCACAGAAATTACACATCAAAAAATATAGTTAAAGTTCCTAATGATATTGATTTGGAGCAAATTTCGAGTGCAATGACAAAAGGAATGACTACATTTTATTTATTACACAAAACATATATTCCAAAAGAAGGTGAAACTGTCTTATTTCATGCAGCAGCTGGTGGCGTTGGACAATTCTTTTGTCAGTGGGCAAACAGTTTAGGACTTAAAGTTATTGGAACAGTTGGTAGTGATGAAAAAGTTGAAATAGCAAAAAAGTATGGTTGTCATGAAGTTATAAATTATTCTAAGGAAGACTTTGCAAAAAAAGCGTTGGAACTCACAAATGGTAAAGGTGTTTCAGTTGTTTATGATGGTGTGGGAAAAACAACATATGATAAATCCATTGAATGTTTAAAATTAAGAGGAACTATGGTTTCATTTGGAAATGCATCAGGTCCACTTGATCCAATTATTGTCTCAAAATCTTTGCAACCAAAAGGTATTTATTTTGTTAGACCTGCAATGAATCAATACTTCACAAATAGTGAGGAAATACAAGAAGCAGCTGACATGTTGTTTAAACAAATTTCATCAGGAAATGTAAAAATAGAAATTTTTAAAAAATATAAATTGGAAGATGCTATTCAAGCACATAAAGATCTAGAAAGTAGAAAAATTATAGGTCCAGCAGTAATTATTCCTTAAACTGAACATCCATATCAGAAAGATGGAGTTTTAAAGCTTTAGTAGAAATTTGTATTTCTCTAATAAAAAATATAATTGAAATCATCATAGACAAACAGCACGTTCCAAAAATTACTCTAGCTACAATTAAACTTTCTAAATAAAGAGCAAATACAGTCAACATATTAAATAAAAAGCCAAATGCTGCTGACATGATTGCAAACTTTAATACTCCAATTCTACTGTTAAGGTTTATAAGTTGATCTTTCCACTCTGGGGGAGTATGTTTTTCAAAAACGTACTCATCGTGGATTTTCCTAATTAATCCACTCAAGGTATGAAATCGATTACTGTATACACTCATTATAAGCGGTATTGCTGGAAACATTAATGCAGTAACAGTGTAATCTATATTCATTCGAATCAATTTGATTATGAGACTCTGCTTTGCTATTTACAAGTAAATTGTTATGCAAAACATCAAATTGTTCATTGAACTTACAAGATTAGATAGACCAATCGGATACATGCTTTTATTTTGGCCATGTCTATGGGGTCTCACTATTGCATATAATTTTAATTATGAATTAGAAAAATTTTCTTTTTATGCTTTGCTATTTTTACTTGGATCAATACTAATGAGATCTGCAGGCTGTATTATAAATGACATAGTGGATAAAAATTTTGACAAAAAAGTTGAGAGGACGAAAAATAGACCAATCGCATCTGGAAAAGTTTCTGTAAAGCTTGCAATAATTTACGCTTTTGTTTTATGTGGATTAGCATTTTTAGTCTTGATTAATTTTAATAAACTCACAATTTTAATGGCACTATTATCAATGCCCTTGGCATTTACTTATCCTTTAATGAAGCGATTTACATATTGGCCACAGCTATTTTTAGGAATTACATTTAACTATGGTCTTGTTCTTGCGTGGATATCAATAAATAACAGCATAAATTTAGTACCAATTATATTTTATTTTGGAGCCATATTTTGGACACTGGGTTACGACACAATTTATGGATATCAAGATATTAAAGATGATGAAATTATAGGAGTTAAATCTACCTCGATAAAATTTAAAAATAATCCAAAAAAATTTATTTCTCTATGTTACATATTTTTTTTTCTTTCACTACTTTTAGTTGGTTTTTATATGAACTTTAAAATATCATTTTTTATATCACTGATAATTACTTTTTTTCATTTGGGCTTTTATCAAATAAAAAATCTTGAAGTATCAAATCCTAATATATGTCTATTAAAATTTAAGAGTAATAATTTGTTAGGTCTTATTGTATTTATTAATATTTTAATTGGAAAAATAATTTAAATGCCAAACTTTGAAATATTAAAGAGACTTTACAAAGACTATACAAAAAAATATTTAAACAAAATTTTTCTAGCAGTTTTTTTTTCTATATTAGTTGCTGGAAGCACATCTGCTACTGCGTGGTTATTAGATCCAGCAATCGATAAAATTTTCATTAATAAAGATCAAAGCCTACTTTTAATTATTCCATTATTAATTATTTTGGCCTTTGCAACAAAAGGTATATCCCTTTATTTAGCAAAAGTCACAATGATTAAAGTTGCGGAAGAAGTTAAAAAAAAATTACAAATTAATATGCTTACATCATTTATTAAGGCTGATACTGAAAGCATTGAGAACAAACATACTGGAAAATATATTTCCAATCTTAATTTTGATGTAAATCAAATAACAGGAATGCTAAGTACATCCTTTTTAACTTTTTTCAAAGATGGATTAACGTTAATAGGACTTCTATCAGTAATGTTTGTCCAAAACTGGAGATTATCCTTAATTGCACTAATCATGATACCATTTGCATCTATTACTGCAAAAAAATTGGGTAAAAGAATGGGTAAAGTAGTGACAGAAGCTCAGGAAAAATCTGGGGATTTAAATAAATATTTAATTGATATTTTTAAAAATCACAAAATTATTAAAATTTTTCAAAGAGAAAAGTATGAAAATGAAAGATCAGAGAAATTTGTTAATGATTTGAAAGAAAAATCAATAAAAATATCAGCTGTCTTAATCAGAGCGACACCAGTTATGGAAATTTTAACAGGTACTATGATCGCTGTTCTAATTTTTTACTCAGGTAAATTGATAATGAATGATCAACTTAGCTTAAATAATTTTTTTTCATTTTTAGCTGCAATGATGTTGGCTTATCAACCAGTAAAATCCTTAGCAACTATAAATGTTGGAATTAGCCAAGGCTTGTCTGCCGGCAGAAGAATACTCCCAATAATTGATAAAACAAATTTAATTCAAAACAACGAGGATAAAAATAATTTAAATTTAGAAAACGGAACAATTAACTGCAAAAATATAAATTTTAATTATTCTACCAATTTAGAAAATAAAGTTTTAAAAAATATAAACATTAAAATAAATGGAGGCAAAATGACAGCCCTGGTAGGGCAAAGTGGTTCTGGTAAATCAACATTGTTAAGTTTAATACCAAGAATTTATGATCCAACATCAGGAAAATTAGAAATTGATGGACAAGATATTAAAGAGGTTAATTTATTTTCTTTGAGAAAAGAAATATCGATTGTTGATCAAAATGTAACTTTGTTTGATGATACAATTTTCAATAATATTAAATATGCAAAGCCAGACGCTAATGATAATGAAGTATATGAAGCAGCCAAACTTTCAATGTGTTCAGAATTTATTGATAAACTCGAAAACAAATATCAAACTATGATAGGAGAAAATGGAGTCAGATTGTCAGGAGGAGAAAAACAGAGACTTTCAATAGCAAGAGCATTTTTAAAAAATAGTAAAATAATACTATTAGATGAAGCTACTTCATCTTTAGACTCCGAAACTGAGGAGAAAATTCAAAAAGCGTTAGAAAAATTGACCTTAAATAAGACAACTGTTGTAATTGCTCACAGACTTTCAACTATTTTAAATTCTGATAAAATTTACGTTATGGACAAGGGTATTATAATGGACTCGGGTAATCATGAAGAACTGTTAATAAAATCTGATACTTATAGAAACTATTATAAAAAACAAATTAACAAAAGTTGATGTTTGTTATTTACAATTTTTTTTTGTCTCTAGTAATTTTTATTTCTCCATTAATTGTATTAATTAGAATTTTCCTCGGCAAGGAGGATCAAAATAGATTTAAGGAAAAATATGGATTTCTTGCAAAAAACAATAATGATAATGAGATAGTTTGGATGCATGGCGCAAGTGTAGGTGAGATATTAAGTATAATCCCAATTATTAAGAAATTTGAAGAAGATAAAAAAATTAAAAGAGTTTTAATTACTTCATCAACTACTAGTTCATCAGAAATTTTATCTAAGTTTAGATTCAAAAAAACAATTCATCAGTTTTATCCTTTTGATTTAAACTTTTTAACCAAGCGTTTTATTAATCATTGGAGACCAAAATTAGCAATATTTGTGGACTCTGAAATTTGGCCCAATATGTTTAATAATCTACACAAAAATAATATTCCGCTAATTCTTCTTAACGCAAGAATTACAAAAAAATCATTCAACAGATGGAAATTCTTCCCCAATTTTTCTAAAAAAATTTTTCAAAAAATAACTCTTGCTTTGCCACAAAACATGGAGACTAAAAAATATCTAAAATTATTAGGAACAAAAAACATAAAATTAATAGGTAATTTAAAGTTTTTTGGGGTAGTACAAAAAGATAGTACAAAAAATTTAATTATAAAAAAAAAATTTTCAAAAAGAATCATTTTCTGTGCTGCAAGTACTCACCGAACAGAGGAAGTGTTTATTGGGAAAGTACACAAGGAGCTAAAATCTCAAATTAAAAATTTGATAACAATAATAATCCCAAGACATATAAATAGAAAAAAAGAAATACTAGATGAATTACAAAATATTGGTCTAAATTCTCAATTTCATACCGCACAAAAAAAATTAAGCAAAGATACAGATATATACATTGTTGATACTTACGGAGATTCTTCAAAATTCTATTCATTATCTAAATTAACTTTTTTGGGAGGATCACTTATACCGCATGGAGGACAGAATCCTTTGGAGTCAGCAAGGGAAGGTAACTATATCTTACATGGTCCACATGTTGAGAACTTTAAAGAAGTTTATGAAATGTTAAAAAAATTGAAAATTGCAACTAGAATAAACTCAATAAGAAATATGAAACTAGTTGTTCGTCAAAAAATTAATTTTTTACAAAGAAATACAGTAAATAAAAAGTTAAAATACTTGGGGGATAGAATACTTAATAAGAATTTATATGAAATTAAAAAGTTTATTTAAATGAAAATTATAAAACCAGTATATTTAAATGATAAAAATTTAATCTCTTATTTATTAACACCTTTTACAATTTTTACTATTTTGATAAATTTTAGTAAAAATTTTTTAATAAAAAAAAAATACAGGATAAAAACTATATGTGTGGGAAATATATATATTGGTGGAACTGGAAAAACTTCTCTATGCATACAAATAAATAAAATTTTAAAAAATAAATTTAAAACAGTATTCATTAAAAAAAGGTATTCAGATCAACTAGATGAAAGAAAAGTGCTAAAGACTTATGGAAAGCTAATTAGTAATGAGAATAGAGGTATAAGTTTAAATAAAGCAGAAGCAAAAAAATTCAATTTAGCTATTTTAGATGATGGTTTACAAGACAAAAAAATAGATTATGACATATCAATTGTATGCTTTAATTCAACTTATGGTATCGGAAATGGATATTTACTACCCGCAGGGCCTTTAAGAGAAAAATTAGAAATACTAAAAAAATATAGTGCAATTTTTCTAATTGGTGAAAAGAAAAATATAAAGCTTTCATCAATATTAAAAAAATTAAACGATAAAATATTCTATGCCAACTATGTTCCAATAAATATAAAAAATTTTGATAGAAAAAAAAATTATCTATATTTTTGTGGGATTGGGAATCCAGAGGAGTTTGA
>CACDSY010000002.1:0-147500 GCA_902555585.1 uncultured Pelagibacteraceae bacterium
TGTTTCATACATTGGAGTTTCGATTATTATAAAAGCCTTTAAAATTTCAGATATTAATTTAAAGTATTAGAAAATGTCCAAAAAAATTTTTTCTGGTGTTCAGCCCACAGGTAATCTACATTTAGGTAATTACCTTGGAGCTATTAAAAATTTTGTTGATTTAAATAATGATGATCAAAATAAATGTATTTTTTGTGTAGTAGATTTACATGCAATAACTATTAAACAAGATAAACATGAATTAAGGAATAATATCCGAGAAACAACTGCAACATTTATAGCTAGCGGTATAGATCCAACTAAAAGTATTATTTTTGACCAATCAAAAGTTCATGCGCATGCAGAGGGTGCGTGGTTTTTGAGTTGTATGGCTCCAATGGGATGGTTAAATAGAATGACACAATTTAAAGAAAAAGCTGGAAAGGATAAAGAAAAGGCTTCTATTGGTTTATATATTTATCCTATATTAATGGCTAGCGACATACTGCTTTATGATACTACGCATGTTCCTGTTGGAGAAGACCAAAAACAACATTTGGAATTAACAAGAGATTTAGCTCAAAAATTTAACAAAGATTTTAATTGTGAAGATTTTTTAAGAGTACCAGAACCTTTAATTAAAAAGCATTTTTCAAGAATTATGAGTTTAAAAGACGGCAAAAAAAAAATGAGCAAGTCAGATCCGTCAGATTTTAGTAGAATTAATTTAACTGATACCAAAGATGAAATTGTTAATAAAATAAAAAAAGCAAAAACTGATTCTTTACCAATTCCATATGAAGACCAAAAATTAAAAGATAGACCCGAAGCTGAAAATCTTCTTGGTATATATTCAAGTATTTCAGATCAAAATTTGGATAAGTCTTTGGAAGAATTTGGAGGTAAAAATTTTTCAGATTTAAAAAATCAATTAGCTGAAGTATTATTAAGTAAAATCTCACCAATATCTGATGAAATAAAAAAATTAATTAATGATTATGAATATTTAGATAAAGTTCTTGCAGACGGAGTGAATAAAGCTGAAGAAATTGCAGGAAAAAAGATAGTAGAAATGAAGAAAATAATAGGTTTTTAAAATTCTTTAAATTAAAAAAATTATGACTATATAAATAGTATGTTTATTCAAACTCAAGAAACACCAAACCCAAATTCTCTTAAATTTATTCCAGGTAATAGGGTATCAAATGGTGGACCTTATGAGTTTGTATATGAGGACCAAACAGAAATTCCTTTATTAAAAAATATTTTATCAATAAACGGTGTTATAGGAATATTTTTGAGTGACGATTTTTTATCAATAAATAAAACTCAAGATGAAAATTGGGAAAATATAAAACATATAGTTATTTCATATTTAAATGAATTCTATGATGAAGGTAATGAATTAATTATAAATAAAAAGTCAGAATTAGATGACAAAAATGATTATAGCGAAATTGAAAATAAAATAATTAAAATCTTAGAAACCAAAATTAAACCAGCCGTTGCGAGAGATGGGGGAGATATAACTTTCAAAGAATTTAAAGATGGTAAAGTAACAGTTATGTTAAAAGGTAGCTGTTCAGGATGTCCATCTTCAACCCTGACTTTAAAACAAGGGGTTCAAAATCTTCTTTGTCATTATATTCCAGAAGTTAAAGAAGTTTTAGCTGTATAATATCTTTACTATCAATTATAAGAATTCAATAGAGAAATGAAAAATTTAAAAAAGATAAAAAAAAAACAATATGACAGTAATTTAAACTTTTTTAAAACTTTCTTAACAAGTTTAGTTATAATTTCAGTATTTTCAATTTTACCAAACACAGTTAACTTTGTAAAAAGTAATTTTCAATCAAATGAAGCTTCTATTAATTCCTCAAAACAAAATTTTGATAAAACATTAGATAAGTGGAATAAAAAAAATAAAATAATTAAAGATAATATTAATGATAGATTTTCATGGAATATTTTTGAAGATATTGAAGTTTTCGGAAAAGAGGAAGATGATCAAGACCCTACAAGGTTAAGTGCTTCAACTGTTGAGGAATTATTTAAAGACAATGGGTATAACCTTGATACTGTTAAAGAAACTAAATTAGTTAATACAGGTAATCAACTAACAAAACTGCCAAAAGAACTTAAAAATATTGAAAGTCCAAAAAAAAGAAAAAAACTATTTATTAAAATTGTATTACCATTAATTGTTGAGGAAAATCTTAAAATAAGATTTGATCGAAAAAAACTTTTTGAAATTTTAAATAAAAATAATACTTCAACAAGAGATAAAGCTTGGCTTAAACTTAAATTAAAACAGTATGGTGTTAAAAATAATGATTTAGCAAAACTTAAAATAAGAATGGATGAAATTCCAGTTTCACTAGCAATAGCACAAGCAGCTAAAGAAACAGGCTGGGGTAGTTCAAGATTTGCACAAGAAGGTAACGCATTATTTGGACAATGGACTTGGTCTGGTGAAGGTATTAAGCCACTAGAAGTTGAAAAAAATAAAAAACACAAAGTCGCAAAGTTTAAAATTTTGAAATCTTCAGTACGAGCCTATCAAAGGAATTTAAATACACATTCTAGTTACAAAGAATTTAGAATTGAACGAGCAATTCAAAGAGATAATGATGAAAAATTGGATAGTTTAAAACTAGTAAATTTCTTAGAAAAATATGCAGAGACAGGCAAAGAATATACAGAAGTTCTTAAAAAAATCATTCATCAGAATTCTTTAACTGATTTTGATGAAGTAGATATTTTACCAACAAGTTTAAAAATGAAAAATTTAATTTAGAGTAAACTGAGTTCCAAACCAATGCCATCCATCTTTGTCTTGCATTGAACAATTAACTCTACCTCTCCTTGGTAAAAACTTTTCAGTAAAAATAACTTTAATTCTATTCTTTTGATAATTTAGTTTTGAGTCTTTCCACTCCCCACCTTCGTTAGAAAAGCAATTTATCTTATTAATATTAGGTTGATCATTAAAAAATTCTATTATTAGATTTGGTGGATTATTGTCATCCAATAAAAATTTTTCTTCTGGTAATATAAATTTATATTGAATTGGCAAAAGATTTATTAAAAATTTAAATCTTTCTAAATCTCCATATTTTTCGTTTATTGGAAATCTAGGTAACTCATATTTATCTTTATTTAAATCTATAACACCTGAATGCTGACCAAAAGCATAGTCAAAATTCTTAGCAATATATTTTTTCTGTCTTAAATTATACTCCCCAAATGGATATGAAAAAAACTTAGAATTGTATCCAAGATATTCTTTAAATATATCTATTGATTTAATAATATCTTTTTTAAATTCCTCAAATTCATATTTCACTAAGTATTCATGTGAATGGGAGTGATTTCCAATAAAAACATAATCTTCTTTGGATATCTCTAAAATTTCATTCCAACTCATATAACCATTTTTACCAACAGACTCTGTTGAAACAAATAAAATAAATGGAATTTTGTTTTTTTTTAGAATTGGCCATGCATTCAAATAAAAAGAGGAAAATGCGTCATCGATAGTAAGTAAAATTTTTTTCTCTCCACTTATTTTGCTAAATTCTAACTCAAAGTCTTTTGGGTTTAAAAAAGAAATATCATTTTCTCTAATAACATCTAAATGTTTTCGAAAAATATCGATTTTTATACTTGTTGAAGGGTAATTATTTTCCTCAAATCTGTGATACATCAAAGCTAGTATTCCCTTTTCATTGGGTTCATATTTTTTGTTTACAGTATCTGCATAAGCATTTAAAAAAAAAAGGTAAAAAATGATAAATTTAATAATCGATGCGGCTAATGAAAAAATTGTTTTTGTGATCATTACTGATAAACAATCATATACCAGCAGATATATAAACAGTAGAGAAAACTTTGATAATTTTATGAAATTACTTTTGAAATTTTTGAATACAAAAAAAATCAAAATAACTAATATTTATAGAATTTTTGTCAATTTAGGACCTGGTAAATTTACCAGTCTTAGAATTTCTTTATCGGTAGCAAAAGCCATAACATTTGCAAATAGTGCTGATTTGATTGGCTTTAAATCAAAGGATTTAATTAATAAAAATTACAAGAATTTAATAAAATTAAATAAAAATAAAAGTTTGATAAAACCTATATATTCGAGTTAGAATAAATTATGTCTGAAACTATTGAAGAAATTTGCCAAAAGAAAGGTGTCAAACTTACTGATCAAAGAAAAATAATTGCTAAAGTTTTATCTGAGTCTAAAGAAGTTTATGGAGAGTCTGATCATCCAGATGTGGATGAATTATACCAAAGAGTCTCTAAGCTTGACTCAAAAATAAGTATTGCTACAGTTTATAGAACAGTAAAGCTTTTTGAGGAATCTGGTATATTAACTAAGCATGATTTTAAAGGTGGAAAAGCGAGATACGAAACATTAGTTGAAAGCCATCATGATCATCTTATTGATATTAAATCAGGAGAAATCATCGAGTTTGTTGACGAAGAAATAGAAAAACTACAAAAAAAAGTTGCAGAAAAATATGGATATAATTTGGTAGACCATAAATTAGAGCTTTATGGAATTAAAAAAAGTAAATGACAGGAATATCAGATTTTTTTTCAAAATTTGAAATATGCTGAGTGGAAAAATCTTCATAAAGACTTTTGGTTGTCAAATGAATGAATATGATTCTAGTAGAATTTATGATTCTGTTAGTAAGTTGGGTTTTGTAAAGACTTCCAATCAATCAAGTGCAGACTGTTATATTTTAAATACGTGCCACATACGTGATAAAGCTAAAGAAAAAGTTTACCACGAAATTGGTAGAGTTAAAAAATTATACAGAGATAAAAAAAAACCAATAATGGTCGTTGCAGGCTGTGTTGCACAGGCCGAAAATGAAGAAATGATGAGAAGAGAGCCATATATAGACATTGTGTTAGGGCCACAATCTTATCATAAAATAAATGACTTATTGAAAAAGCATATTGTAAATTTAAAACAAGAAGAAACCGAATTTGATACTATCTCGAAGTTTGGATATTTTGATCAAATAAAAAATAATAATCAAAAAATATCTGCCTTTTTAACTATTCAAGAAGGATGTGATAAGTTTTGCCATTTTTGTGTAGTGCCTTACACAAGAGGACCAGAGTACTCTAGACCATTTAATAAAATTATATTAGAAGCAGAACAATTAATAAAAAATGGCGCAAAAGAAATAACATTGCTCGGCCAAAATGTTAATGCTTACTCATATAAGGAAAATTCTAAAGAATTTAGAATCTCCCATCTAATAAACCATTTAGATAAATTTTCAGAGTTAGAGAGAATAAGATATACCACCTCACACCCAAGGGATATGACAGATGATTTAATTGAATGCTATTCCTCTAGTGATAAATTAATGCCTTTTGTTCATTTACCTATTCAAAGTGGTTCGAATAAGATTTTAGAGTTAATGAATAGAAAACATACTGTAGATGATTATTTAAAAATTTACGAAAGACTAAAAAAAATTAATGATGAGATAGAATTTTCTAGTGATTTTATTATTGGCTATCCTGGAGAAACTCAAAAAGATTTTGAAGATACATTTAACCTAATAAAAAAAATAAAATTTATTAATTCTTTTTCCTTTGTTTTTAGTCCTAGACCAGGGACAAAAGCATCGACATTAGAGATGATTGATAAAAGTTTATCAAAAGAAAGACTTACCATAATTCAGGAAAAATTATTTAATAACCAAAAAGAAAAAAATAAATCATTAGAAAATAGTATTGTTGATGTGTTGGTTGAAAATAAAATTGAAAAACAAAATAAATTATTTGGAAGAAATAAATATATCTCTCCTGTAATTTTTGATGGAAATGAAAGCCATATTGGTAAAGTTGTAAAAGTAAAAGTTAAAAATAGTAACCAGAACACATTATTTGGTCTAATTGATAAAAAAATGAAAGCTGCCTGAATTGAATAATTTAAATAAAAAAAAAATTATTTCTGAATTAAAATATGTTTATTCTGAAAATAATACTTTAAGCATAATATTTCAAAATAATGATTTGTTACTTGGTGTAGCAGGTGAGTTTAACAATAATCTAAAGGAATTAGAAAAAATTACTAAAACTAGCTTGTATTCAAGAGGGAATTCTATCCTAGTAAAAAGTGATCCAGTAAATAATGATTTGATCAAAAATGCTATACAATTTTTGACTGAACAGTTTTTAAATAATGGAACAATTGAAAAAAAAGATATAATTTCTTCTACAAATAAATTTATGATAGACGAAAAAAATAGCCTTGAAAAAAAAGTCGAATACATAATTAAAACTCCAAAAAAATCTGTAATCCCTAGGTCTGAAAGACAGAAAGATTATGTTAGAGCTTTGAGGGAATCAGACATAATTATTTCAGCTGGGCCAGCAGGAACTGGTAAAACATTTTTAGCAGTTGCTGTAGCGCTCACAATGTTGTTAGAAAAAAAAATAGAAAGAATTATTTTATCGAGGCCAGCAGTTGAAGCTGGAGAGAGACTTGGATTTTTACCTGGTGATATGAGGGAGAAGGTGGATCCATATTTAAGACCTTTATATGATTCTTTGTATGACTTATTAGATTTTGAAAAAATACAAAAAAAAATCGAAGTTGGTGATATTGAAATAGCTCCTCTAGCTTTTATGAGAGGAAGAACTTTAAAAAATTCTTTTGCAATACTTGATGAGGCACAAAATGCAACAGATACACAGATTAAAATGTTTTTGACTAGAATTGGAGAAAACTCCAAGATAGTTGTTAATGGGGATCCCTCACAAATAGATTTACCTAATAAATCGCTTTCAGGTTTATATAGATCAAAAAAATTACTAGGGCATTTAAAAGAAATTTCTGTAGTTGATTTTGATCATAAAGATGTGGTTAGACATCCACTTGTGTCTAAAATAGTTAAGGCATATTCTGATCAAAGCTCTGAAGAATGATAAAAGTCAATGTAATAAATGACTATTCAAATTGGAAAAAAATTATAAAACAACCAAATAATTATTTAAATAAAAAGCTAAAAATTTTATCTAATACACCTTCATTTAAAAAAAAAAATCACGAATTTTCATTACTTTTAACTAATGATAAACAAATGAAATATTTAAATCTTAAATTTAGAAAAAAAAACAAAACTACAGATGTTTTGTCTTTCCCGATAAAAATTCAACAAAAAAATAGATTTTATGTAGGTGACGTAGCAATTAGTTATGAAATTATTAAGGAGCGATCAAAAAAAACAAATTTCTTTTTAGAGTTTGATAAAATGTGGATACACGGATATCTTCACTTAATTGGTTATGATCATAAGAAGTTAAATGATTTTAAAAAAATGGTAAAAAAAGAAAAATTAATTTTAAAATATTTTCACAAAATAATTTGACCTTTTTACACAAAAATAAATTTTTATTATACTTTTTCGTATTTTCATTGGGTCTAATTTCATCTTTTAGTCTGCCCCCATATAATTTATTTTTTTTAAATTTTTTTTCATATCCATTTCTTTTATGGATTTTATTATTTAATTCAAAAAATAAAATTAAATCATTTAATATTGGATGGATATTTGGATTTGGTTACTTCATTTCAAATTTATATTGGATAATTAATTCTCTTACTTTTGAAGAAACTTTTAAATCTTTAATACCATTTGCTTTAATTTTAATTCCACTCTTTCTGGGACTATTTTATGGATTATCAACATTATCCTTTTCAATTTTAAATCCAAAAAAAAATATTTTGTCAATTTTAATTTTAGGTACTTCCATTTCTATTTTTGAATATATAAGAAGTTTTATATTTGGCGGTTTTCCTTGGAATTTAATTTCTTTTAGTTTTGTGGGTTATTTGGAATTTATTCAATTACTTTCAATAACAGGAACTTATACTTTCAACTCAATAATTATTTTATTATTTTTATTACCTACAATTTTATTTTTTAGTAATAAAATAAAAACAAAAATAATAATTTTAAGTTTTTCATTAATATTGATTCTATCAAATTATTTTTGGGGAAGTAAAAATTTAAAAAATTATGAATCTTTAGAAAAAAAAGATTTAGGATTTACAATTAAAGTAATTTCACCAAGAATTAATATTAATAGGTATTTTCAAAATCAAAATATTAATGACTTTATATTAGAATTAATTAATATTTCCGAACCAGATTTATCAAATAAAACAGTATTTATTTTACCAGAGGGTATTTTCTCGAGTATTTATTTTGATGATCTTAAAAAATTTAGAACTCTTTTTTCAAATAATTTTTCGAATAAACATAAGATTATTTTAGGTATGAATATGTATGAAAATCAAAAAATTTACAATTCTCTTTTAGTATTAAATAATCAGCTTGATATTATTGATAAATATTACAAAAATAAATTAGTACCCTTTGGAGAATTTTTGCCTTTTGAAAAAATATTTCATAATTTAGGTTTAAAAAAAATTACTCAAGGATACCAGTCTTTTACTTCAGATAAATACAGAAACTTAATTCAGTTAAATAATTTCAAATTTGTTCCGCTTATTTGTTATGAAATTATATTTTCTGGCAGAATAAATAAAAGTGAAAAAAATTATGATTTTATTATAAATATATCTGAGGATGGTTGGTTTGGAAATTCTATTGGTCCATACCAACACTTTAACCACTCAATTTTTAGATCTATTGAAGAAGGTAAGGCTATAATTCGCTCTTCAAACAATGGTATTTCAGCTTTTATAAATCCAAAAGGACAGGTAATTAAGAGTATTTTAACAACTGAGAAGGGATTTATTGAAATCGAGTCTTTTAAAAAGATCAATAAAACTATCTTTAGTTCTCAGGGTAATAAGATCTTCTTTTATTTTCTCTCTATTTATATTAGTTTAATTTTTTTTTTTAAAATACGGGGGAATTAACAATGAAAAAAAATTTTTTATTTACTAGTGAGTCGGTTTCAGAAGGACACCCAGATAAAGTATGTGACAGAATTTCTGATATGGTTGTGGATAGTTTTTTAGCATCCGAACCTCAAGCAAGAGTAGCTTGTGAAACTTTAACAACAACAAATAAAGTTGTATTAGCTGGAGAAGTAAGAGGTCCAGAACTTAAAGAAGATGAATTAATTTCAAAAGTAAGAGACTGCATTAAAGATATAGGTTATGATCAAGACGGTTTTTCGTGGAGAGATCAAACTAAAATTGAAACACATTTACACTCTCAATCAGCAGACATTGCAATGGGTGTAGACTCTTCTGGAAACAAGGATGAGGGCGCCGGAGATCAAGGAATTATGTTTGGATATGCTTGTAACGAAACAGATGTCTTAATGCCAGCTCCAATTCATTATTCTCATAAAATTTTGAGACTGATGGCTGAGGATAGAAAATCGGGAAATCTGAGTGGAATAGAGCCAGACTCAAAAAGTCAAATTACTATTGAATACAAAGATGGTATGCCCTCAGCTGTGACATCAGTAGTTATTTCTACACAACATTCAAAAGATGTTAGCTTAGCTCAAGTTAAAGAACTTTGTATGCCCTATATAGAGAGATCTATACCTAAAAATTTGTTGGGAAGTCTTGATGAAAAAGAAATTTACATAAACCCAACTGGAAACTTTGTAATTGGTGGTCCAGACGGAGATAGCGGTTTAACTGGTAGAAAAATTATTGTTGATACATATGGAGGAGCTGCACCACATGGTGGAGGTGCATTTTCTGGAAAGGATCCTACTAAGGTTGACAGATCTGCTGCTTACGCATCAAGATATTTAGCTAAAAATATCGTGGAATCAAAAATTGCTGATAAATGTTTAATACAATTAGCTTATGCTATTGGTGTGTCTAAACCACTATCAATTTATGTAGATCTATTTGATAATGATGAAGAAAAGAATATGCACGTTGAAAATCTTATTAAGGAAAACTTTGATCTGAGCCCGAGAGGAATTAGAGAAATGCTAGGTTTAAATAAACCTATTTACGAAAAAACAGCAGCTTATGGTCACTTTGGAAGAATTCCTGAAAATGATGGGTCATTTTCATGGGAAAAAACAGATAAATCTGGAGTTTTTAGTAAGTAAATATTGTTGTAAATCAACAAAAAATAACTATATTCCAGTAGCATTGTTGAAATTTCAAAAATGGGCTTAGGCCCATTTTTTTTTGGCTAAATAATTATGTTAAACAGAAGAGCTGACAAACTAGAATTATTAAGAATCGCCGAGGCCGTGGCATTAGAAAAATCAATTGATAAAGAACTAATCATTGGTTCTATGGAGACAGGTATTGCTAAAGCAGCAAAATTAAAATTTGGATCCGACAATGAAATAAAAGTAGAAATAGATAGAGACAATGGAAATATAGGAATATTTAGAAAATTATTGATTACAGAAAAACCTGAAAACTCAAATATTGAAATTACACTTGCAGATGCAATAAAGTTAAACGAAATAAACAAAGATAAAAAAATTGGGGATGAGGTTTTACAACCTCTGCCATCATTTGATTTTGGAAGGATAGCAGCTCAAACAGCAAAACAGGTTATAAGCTTTAATGTAAGAGAGGCGGAAAGAGAGAGACAATTCAATGATTTTATCGATAAAAAAGATACCATTTTAAGTGGAATAGTTAAAAGACTTGAATTTGGCAATGTAATAGTTGATCTAGGTAGAACTGAAGCAATAATTCAAAAAAATGAAATGATACCAAGAGAGAACATTAAGGCTGGAGATAGAATTAAAGCTTATTGTTTGGATGTTAGAAGAGAGCCAAGAGGACAACAAATTTTTTTATCAAGAGCTCATCCAAAATTTATGGAAAAACTTTTTGTTCAAGAAGTCCCAGAGATATATGACGGATTAATTGAAATTAAGTCTTCCTCAAGAGATCCTGGTAGTAGAGCAAAAATTTGTGTTAAAGCCATTGACACATCGCTAGATCCTGTGGGTGCATGTGTTGGAATGAGAGGCAGTAGAGTTCAAGCAGTAGTGAATGAATTACAAGGGGAAAAAATAGACATCGTAAATTGGTCTGAAGATCCAGCTATTGTAGTAGCTAATGCACTATCACCTGCTGAAGTTCAAAGAGTTAATGTTGATAATGAAGCAAAAAAACTTGATGTTATATTAACAGAGGAAAATTTAAGTAAAGCTATTGGAAGAAGGGGTCAAAATGTAAGATTAGCAACTAAACTTTTAAATTATGAAATTAACATAATGACTGAGCAAGAGGACTCTGAAAAAAGACAACTAGAGTTTAAAGAAAAAACAGATAACATTGTTAAACACTTAGAACTAGATGAGACTCTTGGACAACTTTTAGTAGCGGAAGGTTTCTCCTCAATTGATGATATTAAAGAGTCTACCACAGATGCTTTAATGAAAATCGAAGGTATTGAAGAGGATACAGCAAAAGAGCTAATTGAAAGGGCAAAAGAATTTTATGAGAAAGATCAAGAGGAAATCTCAAAAAGAATCAAAGATTTAGGACTAGACAGTGAATTAATTAATCATGAAGGTCTTACAGCAGGTATGTTGGTTACCTTGGGTGAACAAAAAATTTTGACTTTAACTGATTTAGCAGATCTAGCATCTGATGAGTTAACTGGTACGTACGATGTAGTTAAAGGTGAAAGAGTCAAAATTAAGGGTTATTTGGAAGATTTTGCTTTATCAAAGTTAGAAGCAGATAATTTGGTTATGTCAGCAAGAGATAAAGTTTATAAAGATTGAAAGATGGAAAATGGAAAAAAAAAAATTAAAGTTATCAATAACAGGAAGTTCTCAGAAGACTATTAGTAGTATAGAGCAAGCTAAATCAAAATCAAAAAACACTGTCGTAATTGAGAAAAAAAGCTCGAAATTTCAGAGCAAGTCTCAATTTTCTAGACCAAATAATAATAACTTTGCACCAAACAGAAATATTTCCTCAAAACTAAATAATCTTAGCAGGCCTGTATCACCTCCTACCTCAGACTTTGAAAAAAGAAAATTAGCAGAGCAAAGAGCTACAAGAAGGTTAAAAGGAGAGACAGCACCAAAAGAAAATAAATTAAATAAAACTTCCGGAAAAAGAAGAGAATTAAAATTAACAATTTCTAGAGCTTTAAGCGATGATCATGCTGAGATAAAATCAA
Source organism: uncultured Pelagibacteraceae bacterium (assembly GCA_902555585.1). GTDB lineage: Bacteria > Pseudomonadota > Alphaproteobacteria > Pelagibacterales > Pelagibacteraceae > Pelagibacter. Next base: position 12,135 of record CACDSY010000002.1, read on the forward strand.
GAAGTCTAGCCTCTTTAAAAAGAGCAAAACAAAAAGAAAACAGAAGTTTAAATCAAGAAGAAAATAAAGATAGCTATATTCAAGTCAAAAGAGAGGTAAATCTTCCAGAGCTAATAACAATTAAAGAGCTTGCAAACAGAATGGCTGAACAATCTAGTAGTATTATTAAACATTTGATTGGCATGGGAGTAACAGTTACTATAAATAATACAATAGATGCTGATACAGCAGAATATTTAGTTAAAGAATTTGGCCACAATCCAATAAGAGAGACAAAGGCTGAAGAAATAATTGAGAAAATAAAAGAAGTTAAGTCGGAAAATTTAAAAAATCGCCCTCCAATAGTTACTGTTATGGGACATGTTGATCATGGAAAAACTTCAGTTTTAGATGTTTTAAGGAAAGCTAATGTAGTTTCAGGAGAATTTGGAGGTATTACGCAACACATTGGTGCTTATCAGATTAACCACCAAAATAATAAAATTACATTTATTGATACTCCAGGACATGCAGCTTTTACTGAGATGAGAGCTAGAGGCTCTAAGCTAACTGATATTGTAATTTTAGTTGTGGCAGCAGATGATGGTGTAAAACCACAAACTATCGAGTCCATTAAACATGCTAAAGCAGCAAAAGTACCAATAGTTGTTGCTATAAATAAATGTGATTTACCTGATGCAGATCCACAAAAAATAAAAAATCAACTTCTGGAATATGAACTAATTGCTGAAGACTTGTCCGGCGATACATTAATGGTGGAAATCTCAACAAAAACAAAAAATAATTTAGACAAGTTAGTTGAGTCTGTTTTGTTACAAGCAGAGTTACTAGATTTAAAAACTGATTTCGAAACAAATGCTAAAGGGATAGTTCTGGAGTCAAAAATAGATGTTGGGAGAGGTCCGGTTGCAAACATTGTTGTTACCACAGGCACTCTTAAGAAAGGTGACTATTTTGTTAGTGGATTAAAATGGGGAAAAGTCAGAGCAATTATAAATGATCATGGAAAAAATATTGAAATCGCAGAACCTGCTACACCAATTGAAATTATAGGTATTAATGGTGCAGCAAAATCTGGGGATGATTTTATTGTATTATCAAGTGAAAAAGAGGCTAAATCTCTTTGTGAAGCAAGAGTTGAGGAGTCAAAAGATGAGAAAATACCTATTAATTTTGTTACTCAAGACTCAGCTTTTCAGAGTTCAGTATCAGAGGAACTAAATATAATTATCAAATCTGATGTTCATGGTTCATCTGAGGCAATAAAAAATGCAATTGATCAAATAAAACATGATGAAGTGAAACCAAAAATTCTTCTGTCTGATATAGGAATGGTAACTGAAACAGATGTTACTTTGGCAAAAGCATCAAATGCTGTAATAATTGCGTTCAATGTTAAACCAAGTAAAGAGGCAAAAAAAAGAGCCGAGAAAGAAAAAGTTTCAATTTCCTCTTATAACATAATCTATGAAGTGTTAGATTTTATTAAAGCAAAGATGGCAGGATTATTATCTCCTGATATACAAGAAACAATTATTGGAAGTGCAGAAATTCTTGAAATTTTTAAGGTTTCAAAAGTTGGAAAAGTAGCTGGGTCAAAAGTTGTTGAAGGCGAAATAACCCAGAACTCTAGTGCAAGAGTTATTAGAGACGGAGCTATAATATTTAATGGAAAAATTGGATCTATATTTAGAGAAAAAGATCAAACTAAACAGGTATCGGCAGGTTTAGAATGTGGAATTACCCTTAAAGACTTCGCTGATTATCAAAAAAAAGATATTATAGAAGTATATAATTCAACAACAACTGAAAGAACTATTTAAATGAAACACCTAGGAAAACCCATTACACAAAGACAATTAAGAGTTGGTGAAATGATAAAACAAGCTCTAGGCATACTTTTTATAAGAGATGAAGCAAAAATACCAAATTTATCTACAAAGGAAGTTACAGTAACAGAAGTTAGAATGTCACCAGATTTAAAAACAGCAAAAATATTTGTAATGCCTCTCGGGGGAAAAAATACTGAAGAAATTATAGAGAAATTAAAATTATCATCTTTTATGATAAGAAAGGTTTTATCAAAAAAAATTATAATTAAGTTTTTACCAAAGCTTTTCTTTGTGAAGGATGATTCTTTTGATTATGCAGAAAAAATAGAAAATTTAATTAAACAAACAAATAAATAAAGGAAAAAATGAAAGAAAAAATAAAAGAACTTCAAATCCACGATAAGGATACTGGATCTTCGGAAGTTCAGATTGCTCAATTAACTGGAAAAATTGAGAATCTATCAAAACACATTAAAGAATTCAAAAAGGATAAACATTCTTCAGTAGGCCTTTTGAGAGCAGTAAATAGAAGAAAAAAATTATTAGACTATTTAAAGAAAAATAATATGGAGTCTTATAAAGCAGTGTTAACAAAATTAAATTTAAGGAAGTAAATGTTCAAAGTTGTAAAAAAAGAAATAGAAGTAAGTGGAAAAAAATTAAGTTTAGAGACTGGAAAGATAGCAAGACAATCAGATGGAGCAATTATAGCTCAATGTGGAGAGACAGTTGTTTTAGCAACAGTTGTTGGTGCAAAAAAAGTAAATCCAGATATGGATTACTTTCCTTTATCTGTAAACTATCAAGAGAAATATTATGCAGCTGGAAAGATACCAGGTGGCTATTTTAAAAGAGAGGCAAGACCTACTGAAAGCGAAACATTAATTTCAAGATTAATTGATAGACCTATTAGACCATTGTTTCCCGATGAATTTAAAAACGAAGTACAACTATTACCAACAGTAATTTCTTACGATAAAGAGAATGAACCAGATATTTTATCTATCATTGCATCTTCAGCAGCTTTAGCAATCTCAGGAATGCCTTTTATGGGTCCTGTGGGGGCATCCAGAGTTGGCTTTATTGAAGGAAAATATGTCCTCAATCCATCTAAGTCTGAATTAGAGAAGTCTAAACTAGATTTAGTAGTAGCTGGAACTAAGGATGCAGTTTTAATGGTAGAATCAGAGGCAAACTGTTTAACTGAGGAAGAGATGTTGAATGCTGTGAAATTTGGCCATAAAGGTTTCCTCCCAGTTATAGAAATGATAGAGGATCTTGCAAAAGAATGTAGAAAACCAGAATGGACAGTTGAGAAAAAAGATCTTTCTGAGATAAAAAAGAAATTAGAAGAGGAATTTACTGAAGATTTAAAAAAAGCATTCTCTACGACTGATAAACAAGACAGATCAAATCAAATTTCTGAAATTACTGATAAAGCAAAAAAACTTTATGAGGAGAATGAGGATTACACAGATTTAGATGTAAATTCCCAACTTAAAAACTTAGAAAAGTCAATTGTAAGAACCGATATTCTTAAAAATAAAAATCGTATTGATGGAAGAGGACTTGCAGATGTAAGACCAATCATGTGTGAAGTTGGAATTTTACCTAGAGTTCATGGTTCAGCTTTGTTTACAAGAGGTGAAACACAAGCCATTGTAACAACTACACTTGGAACCTCAGATGATGAACAGAGAATAGAGAGTTTAGATGGTCTTCAAAAAGAGAGATTTATGTTGCATTATAACTTTCCTCCATTCTCAGTTGGTGAAACAGGAAGAATTGGAACAGGTAGAAGAGAGATAGGTCATGGTAAGTTAGCATGGAGAGCAATTAACTCTTCACTTCCATCAAAAGAAAGTTTTCCCTACACTTTTAGGATTGTATCAGAAATTACTGAGTCCAACGGTTCATCTTCAATGGCAACTGTTTGTGGAACTTCACTTGCTCTTATGGATGCAGGTGTTCCGATTAAAGAGCCAGTTGCTGGAATTGCAATGGGTTTAATCAAAGAAGGTGATGATTTTTCAGTGCTATCAGATATTTTAGGTGATGAAGATCACTTAGGTGATATGGACTTTAAAGTTGCAGGTACTAAAGATGGTATCACATCTTTACAAATGGATATTAAAATTACTGGAATTACATTTGAAATCATGGAACAAGCTTTAAATCAAGCTAAAGATGGCAGAATTCATATCTTGGGAGAAATGAATAAAGCACTTGCTAAATCTAGAGACAATGTTGGTAAACACACACCAAAAATGGAAAAGATTATGGTTGATAAAAAAGATATCGCGGCAGTCATTGGAAAAGGTGGAGCAACAATAAGAGAGATCGTTGAAAAATCAGGTGCTAAAGTTGATGTAAATGATGAAGGTGTTGTTACAGTTGCAGCTCCAGATGAAGAGTCGAGAAACATTGCTATGCAAATGATTAAGGACATAACTGCCAAAGCTGAATTAAATAAAATTTATAACGGAAAAGTTATGAAAATCATGGAATTTGGAGCATTTGTTAATTTCCTTGGAAAGCAGGATGGACTTGTGCATATTTCTGAGCTTGCAGATAAAAGAGTTGCTAAAGTAACAGATGTTGTAAAAGAAGGTGACGAAGTAAAAGTAAAAGTTATTGGATTTGATAGAGGAAAAGTAAAATTATCTATAAAGCAGGCTGCAATATAGATAAATGTCCAACCCATTTATTTTAATTGCTAGAATACGTGTTAAAGAGGGCAAGGTCGGAGAGTATCTCAAAATAGCAAAAGAAGCTGATGATGCTGTTAATGCATCAGAGCCAGACATGCTTATTCATACTTTTGATCAAGATCCAACTGATTCTTTAGAGTTTACTTGGAGTGAAGTTTATCGAAATAGTGAAGCTATGCTGCATCATCTAAATAACGCCCCAGTCCAAACTTATGTTGAAAAGCACAACAAAATTGCCGATAGATTCGAAATAGAGGTCTATGGAAATATTACGGAAGAGACTATTAAGGCAATTAAAGATACAAATATACCTTTCAAGCATTTTAAAACTACTAATGTTGGTTATATTAGAAAAATATAATTACTAACTTTCCGGGACAAAAAGCAAGCAAAGACCATTGCTACAATATCTTTTTCCACCATCTGGACCATCATTGAATACATGGCCGTGATGAGCGCCACAATTTGCACAACTATATTCAGTCCTTTTCATGCCAAAAGAATAATCAGTTTTTGTTACAAATGCACCAGGTATTGCCTCGGTGAATGATGGCCAACCAGTTCCACTATCAAATTTTGCAGTAGATTCAAATAGTTTCACACCACAATTCGCGCAATGATATGACCCTTTTCTTTTTTCATAGTTTAATTCACTAGTACCAGCGCGCTCAGTACCTTCTTCAAACATTATAATCTTTTGCTCATTTGTAAGATCAGGATTAATTATATTGTATTCACTCTCATCTTTCTTTAATTTTTTTTTAAAACCTACTAAATTACTTGCTAATGATGCAAAAGGATAAAATATTAAACCCAATATAGAAGCCCCAGCAATCTTCAAAAATTTTCTTTTCACGAAATGTTTGCTTAGTTATTTATTTTTTTTTCCAAGCTTATTTATTAAGAATAAAGCTATAGCAGTCAATAGGGCAAAAACTTCTAGTGCATGACCAGAGCCTTCAAGAATTAATTGAACAAAAATAAATATTATACAAACAACAAACCAAACTAAAATTAACATAATAAACTTTTAAGATATATTTTTTGGATCTGGCATACCTACTTTATTATAACCAGCATCAACATAGTGAATTTCACCTGTAACACCACCTGCCATATCGCTTAAAAGATATAATGCTGAGTTTCCAACATCGATGTTATCTACATTCCTTTTTAAAAAAGAGTGATCAGCATTCCATTTATATAAAAATTTTGCATCTCCAATAGCTGAAGCAGCCAATGTTTTTATTGGTCCTGCACTTATTGCATTCACCCGTATTCCTTTAGCTCCTAAATCTCTAGCTAAGTACTTAACACTAGATTCTAATGCTGCCTTACAAACACCCATTACATTGTAATTAGGGATTGCTTTATTAGCCTCATAGCTAAGTGTAATCATGCTACCACCATTTTTCATGACTCTTGAAGCTTCTTTTGCAACTTCAGTAAATGAAAAGCATGAAATCAACATACTTCTTAAAAAATTTTCTCTTGTTGTATTTAGATATTCTCCTGAAAGTTCAGATTTGTCAGAAAAAGCGATTGCGTGAACTACAAAGTCTATCTCACCCCATTGAGATTTAACATCCTCAAATAATTTTATTACATCTTCTTTTTTTTCAACATCACAGCTAAAAGTGACATTAGAATTCAGTTTTTCTGCAAGTGGAACTACTCTTTTTTTTAAAGCATCACCTAGATATGTAAAAGCTAATTCAGCACCTGCTTCGGAAAGTTTTTGAGAAATACCCCAAGCAATAGATCTTTCATTAGCAACACCCATTATTAGTCCTTTTTTACCTTTCATTAATGACATTTATTAAACTTTCTCAAATACTAGAGTTGCATTTGTTCCACCAAAACCAAAACTATTAGACATGACAGTATTTAATGTTGCTTCTGTTTCTGTTTTAGAGACTATTGGAAATTTTTTAGCTTCATCATCCATTTCACTTATGTTAGCCGATCCAGTGATAAAGTTATTTTTCATCATAATTAAACAATATATCGCTTCATGCACTGATGCAGCTCCTAATGGATGACCTGATAAAGATTTAGTTGAACTAATTTTTGGAATTTCACTTCCAAAAGCTTCTTTAACAGCATTCAATTCAGTAATATCTCCAACTGGAGTAGAAGTTCCATGAGTATTTATATAATCTACTTTATTTTTTGAAGTTGCCATAGCCATTTGCATACATCTTACTGCACCTTCACCAGATGGCGCTACCATATCATATCCATCTGAGGTTGCTCCATAACCTGTTAATTCTGCGTATATTTTAGCTCCTCTAGCTTTAGCGTGTTCATATTCCTCAAGAACTAAAACCCCTGCACCTCCAGCAATTACAAAACCATCTCTAGTTTTGTCATAAGCTCTTGAAGCTTTTTCAGGAGTATCATTATATTTTGAAGATAATGCAGTCATTGCATCAAACATTGCAGTCATCGCCCAGTGTATCTCTTCGCTACCGCCTGCAAATACAACATCTTGTTTCCCCATTTGTATAAGTTCCATAGAGTTTCCTATACAGTGCCCACTCGTTGCGCAGGCTGAGCTCATTGTATAGTTTGTTCCCTTAATTTTAAATGGAACAGCAAGTGTTGCTGAGGCGGTACTTGCCATTGTTCTTGGAACTATAAATGGTCCCATTAATTTTGGAGTTTTGGCTCTAGTTTTATCTGCTGCTAAAATAACATTTTCAATTGAAGGTCCACCTGAACCCATAACAATTCCTGTTTTGAAATTACTTACCTCACTTTCTTCCAACCCAGAGTCTTCAATCGCCTCTTTCATTGCAATATAATTGTAAGCAGATCCTGAACCCATAAATCTAATTGTTTTTCTATCTATATGATCCTCAAGTTTTATATTAGGCTTTCCATGAATATGACTTTTAAGATTGTGTTCTTTATATTCTTCAGAAAAAGAAATTCCTGATTTAGTATTTAATAAAGATTGATGAACTTCTTCCTGATTATTGCCAAGACATGAAACAATTCCCAAACCGGTAATTACTACTCTTCGCATTATTTAAATAATCCTACTTTTAAACTGTCTGCAGAGTATATTTTCTTACCATCAGCAAGCAGAATACCATTTGCTAGACCAACTGTTGTTTCCCCTTTAATTAATATTCTTTTCATATCAATAATATATGTCGCCATTTTGACATTTTTTAAAACTTCTCCTGTAAACTTTACTGTACTTACTCCCAAAGCTCTTCCTCTTCCAGGGTTTCCTAGCCAACCTAAGTAGAAGCCAACTAGTTGCCACATCGCATCTAAACCCAAGCATCCTGGCATCACTGGATCTTCCTTAAAGTGACAATCAAAAAACCACAGATCATCTTTTATATCAAGTTCAGCCTTCATCAAACCTTTGTCAAAAGCTCCATTTTTCTCGCTAATTTCAGTAATTCTATCAAACATTAGCATTGGTGGAGAAGGTAATTTTGCATTTCCAGGGCCAAAAAGCTCCCCATTTGCGCAGCTTATTAACTCATCATAATTAAAGGAACTTTTTTTCATAATTTTTTTAATCTTATTACTTGATTTACAAACATTATAATATAGATATTCTTTAGAATAATTATAATTAGTAATGGCTTACGCTGATCAATATATAGACAAATTAAGAAAATCAGGTCTAAGACCAACAAAACAAAGAATTAAAATTTGTGAAGTGTTGTTTGATGCTGATAAGACATTTCACTTTACAATTAAAGAACTGGTTAAAATCATTGAAAATCAAGCAAATATTAAGGTTTCTTTAGCAACTGTTTACAATACTGTTCACGCATTTATGAAGAAGGGTTATTTAAAAGAAATTCCATTAAATGCTTCACAAAGTTATTACGATACAAATGTATCTCATCATCACCATTTTTTTGACGAGGAAGAAAATAAATTGATTGATATTCATCAAGAAGATGTTGATGAAGTTAAAATTAAAAGAACAATTCCAGGAAAAAAAATAAGATCGGTAGAAGTTATCGCTAAAATTGTGAGTGATAATCAATCTCAAAAATAATTCTATAATATCAATAGTTTAAATAATACATTATATTTATTCTAAACTGTTGACATATTATAATTCCCCTATATATAGACCACTTTAGAATCATTATTAATAGTAGGAGTAAATATGTCATTAAAAGGTAGTAAAACAGAGGAAAATTTAAAAGAAGCATTTGCTGGAGAAAGCCAAGCAAATAGAAGATATCTTTATTTTGCTCAAAAAGCGGATGTTGAAGGCTTTAACGATGTTGCAGCGGTATTTAGATCAACTGCAGAAGGTGAAACTGGACATGCTCATGGCCACTTAGAATATTTAGAAGAAGTCGGCGATCCAGCAACTGGTAAGCCAATTGGTGAAACAAAAGCCAATCTTGAGTCTGCAATTCAAGGTGAAACACACGAGTACACAGATATGTATCCTGGAATGGCTAAAACAGCTAGAGACGAAGGCTTTGATGAAATAGCTGATTGGTTTGAGACTTTAGCAAAAGCTGAAAAATCACACGCAGGTAAATTTCAAAAGACTTTAGAAAGTATCGCATAAACAAAATTTGTGGACGAAACCCCTCTCGTCCACAGAAACCACATTTAAAAAAATCTATGAGTAAAGAAGGCAGCACACAAGCACCTACAAGACACCCATTGAAATTTAGAGATCCAGATTTTATAAATCCTGAAAAAATTGATCATGAAATGAGAAGAGTATTTGATATCTGTCATGGATGCAGAAGATGTTTTAATTTGTGTGATAGTTTTCCAAAATTATTTGACTTTATAGATGAAACTGAAGGTGGTGAGGTATCAGATCTTTCAAGTGATAAGTTTAAACCTGTTGTAGATGCCTGCACTTTATGTGACATGTGTTTTATGACTAAATGTCCTTATGTACCACCACATGAATTTGATTTAGATTTTCCACATTTGATGTTGAGATATAGAACAGCTCAAAGAAAAAATGGTGATATTTCAAAGACTGCAAACCAATTAACACAAATTGATAGAAATTCAAAAATAGGAATATTTTTAAGTTTTTTCATAAATTGGATTACTAATGTAAAAAACAAATTTGCTAGAAAAGTTTTGGAATTTTTTACTGGAATAGATAAAAGAGTTATTTTGCCAAAATATAATAAAGAGACATTCGCAAATTATTTTCAAAAATTTAAAAAAAATATTCTACCAAAACATAAAGATAGAAAAGTTGTTATTTATTCCACTTGTTTTGTAAATTTTAATAAGAAAAAAACTGGAGAAGCAGCTTTGAAAGTACTTCATCATAATAATGTTGAGGTAGAGCATTCTTATGCAGGTTGTTGTGGTATGCCTTATCTGGAACAAGCAGATCTGGATAAAGTTACAAAGCAAGCAGAGTTAGTTTCCAGAGAATTAATCAAATATGTTGAAAAAGGTTATAAAGTAGTAACCCTAACAGCAAGTTGTGGTTTAATGTTAAAGTTTGAATGGCCTCTATTAATGCCAAATGATGGAATAATTAAAAAACTTTCTCAAAATACTCTCGATATTGATGAATATGTTATGGATATTGCAAATAAAGAGGGTTTAGTTGATGGTTTGAAAGAAATTGATGGAGGTGTAACAGTTCATAATGCTTGTCATGCTAGAGCACAAAATATGGGGAATAAGGCAAGAGATATGCTTAAATTAATTCCAAATATTAAATTAGATGTTGTTGAGAGATGTGCTGGTCATGGTGGAACCTTCGGTATTATGAAAGAAACCCATGACATAGCAAATAAAGTGGGCAAAACTACCGCAAGCACTGTTAAAAGAAAAAATAATAAGTATATGGCTTCTGATTGTCCATTGGCCGGCAAACATATTAAACAGTTAGCTGATGATACAAATATTGATAACGATGAAGCTGTGCACCCAATTGAGATAGTTTCAAAAAGTTATGGATTATAGAATGTCAAAAGAACAAAAAATTATTACAAAAGAAGATCTTCTACCTTTAGATGCGTATACAAAAGTTAGAAGACAAATGCGAAAAGAATTAGTTGAATTTAAAAAGAATAGAAGAATTCTATTGGGGCCTTATGCAACATTTTATTTTGAATGTTATGAGACAATGATAGCACAGGTACAAGAAATGCTTTACATTGAAAAGGGCGGAGATGAGCAAGTTGTAGACGAACTTGCAGCATATAATCCTTTGATACCCAACGGAAAAGAATTAGTTGCCACTTTAATGTTTGAGATAGATAATCCAGTTGTAAGAGCAGAGTTTCTTGGAAAGTTAGGCGGAGTAGAAAATAATATATTTATTAAGGTTGGAGACAATAAAATATATGCAGTTCCAGAAATGGATGTAGATAGAACCTCAGATAATGGAAAAGCATCTTCAGTTCAGTTTATTCATTTTAAATTTTCAGATGATCAAATAAACAAGTTCAAAGACCAAAAAAATTCAATTGAAGTAGGTATTGATCATAAGGAATATTCTCACACGACTAAATTTTCAAAGGAAAATATTAAAGCACTTTCAGTAGACTTTAATTAACTATACCCCAGATATTGCCATCTTTCATAATCCAACCTGAATAATCGCCTGTCTTTATATTACACCATTTTTCTTCACATTTAATAACTCTTAAAAGACGACCCTCTCCCAGTTTTGCCAATGGTTTTGAATATTTTGTTGGTTTTCTAAATAGAATTTTTTCAGATTTGGTGATTATAGAGCGTGAATTCCTTAATTGTGAAATATGGATCCAACCACTATTTTTTTTATAATCAATAACTCTTCTGAAATTTTCCTTTTTATCGATTACTTTCAGAGGTAATTCAATCTTTCTATATATATATTTAATTGGATAATCAAAGCTTGGACCGTATCTAACATTTACTTTTTTATTTTTTAACATAAGAAAATAATTATTTTCTTGAGCGAACGATGAAAATTGTAAAAGAAAAAAAAATAAAAGTATTAAATATTTTCGCATATACATCCTTTTCTTTTTCTAAATAATACTTTTCTAAATTTAAGATTTAATAAATCTATTATTAAAATATGGGAATTTAAATTTTTACCAACATTTAAAATTGCCTTCAGAACCTCATTGGCCTGTAGGCTACCTGTAATAACTGCCGTTGATCCCAATATACCATCTGTTTCACAATCCAAAACTCCTTCTGCTGGTTCTCCTTGGTAGAAACATTTCAAACAGGGACTTTTCTTTAAATTAAAATCAAATGTAAAAATATGTCCTTCAAATTTACTTATTGCTCCAATAATAAGTTTTTTTTTATATTTTAACGAAAATTTATTTAAAAGAAATTTTGCTTTAAAATTGTCTGTACCATCAACAATAACATCATACTGTTTAAGAATTTTTCCTAAATTTTTATCTTCTGCTTTAACTCTATATGTTTTTACTTTTACTTTTTTATTAATTTTATTAATTTTTTTTTTTAAAATATTAACTTTATATTTTCCAACATCATCAGAAGTGAACATAACTTGTCGATGTAAATTTGATATAGTCACTTTATCATGGTCCATCATCCCAATTTTGCCAATACCTGCTCGTGAAAGTAAATCAATCACTGGTGACCCTAAACCACCACATCCAACAACTAGAACTTTGGAATTTTGAATTTTTTTTTGACCTAAAATCCCAACTTTTTTTAAAATAATCTGTCTTGAATATCGCTCGAGGTCTTTGTTACTAAACATTTACTATTTACCAGTAGATCCAAATCCTCCAGACCCTCTGATTGTCTCTGGTAATTCATTTGTTTCTTCAATTTCTACTTTTAAAATGGGCATTAAAACCATTTGAGCAACTCTATCTTCATCATTGACAGTAAATTCATCTTTACCATGGTTAAATAAAATAATTTTTAACTCTCCTCTATAATCACTATCAATTGTGCCTGGTGTATTTAATACAGTAATACTTGATTTTGCGGCAAGACCAGATCTTGGTCTAATTTGAACCTCTGTATCTTCAGGAATTGCAATTGCAATACCTGTGGGTATCAACATCGACTCATTTGGTTTGATTGTTATAGGTTCATCTACACATGCCATCAGATCCATACCCGAAGATCCACTAGTTTTATAACTTGGAAGTTTTGCTTTTTGGTTAAGTCTCTTAAATAAAACCTTTACCATTGATTAATTAAGCTCAGAGATAACTCTATCCACTATCTCAGATGCTATTAAAGATTTGTTTTTCTTTAATAACTTTTCACTTTCTTTATTTTTATAAAATATAGAAACTTCATTATCATCAGAGTCAAAACCTATTGTTTTATCAGAAATATCATTTGCAATAATCCAATCACAATTTTTTTGGTCTAATTTTCTCTTTGAATTAATTTCAAGATTTTGTGATTCTGCTGCAAATCCAATTGTGATCTTTGGTCTAAGTGAATTATGATTTGATATGTTTGATAAAATGTCAATATTTTTTTCTAACTTAAGATCCAAATTTTCGCTTTTTTTAATTTTTTCACTATTGATCTCTTTAACTTTAAAATCTGCTACTGCTGCATTAAAAATAGCAACATCAGTTGGTAGATTTCTGAGAGTTTCCCTAAACATTTCTTCTGCAGTTTTAACTGAAATAAATTTAACTCCCTCAACCGGGTCTAAATTTGTTTCTCCAGAAATAAGTGTTGTTTCAAAACCATTATCTCTTAATGATTTAGCAATTTCATAACCTTGTTTTCCACTTGATTTATTAGTTATAAATCTTACTGGATCTATAAACTCTTTAGTAGGTCCAGCTGTAACTAATGCCTTATATTTTTTATTTTTTTCAATATTCTTAAAATAATTTTCTAGAGTCTTTAATATATATGATGGTTCTGACATCTTGCCTTTTCCATACTCTCCACAAGCCATATCCCCAATTTCAGGGCCAATTATCTTATAACCGTAACTTTTTAATTTTGATAAATTATCTTTAGTTGATTTATGTTCCCACATTCTGACATTCATAGCTGGAACTAAAAACACTTGTTTATCAGATGCTAAAACGACAGTGCTAGCTAGGTCGTCGTTTAAGCCATAACTTAATTTTGAAATTGTATTTGCTGTTGCAGGCACAATTAAAATTAAATCTGCCCATCTAGAAAGTGAAATATGATCCATTTCAGCCTCATGTTCTGCACTGAATATGTCTTCATATACTTTTTCCTGCGAAAGTGATGAAATAGACAGAGGTGTTACAAAATTTTTACCACTCTTTGTAAGTATTGTTTTAATTCTTACATCTCTCTTTTTTAAACCTCTTATCACTTCTAAGCTTTTGTAAGCAGATATTCCACCACATATGATTAGAAGTATTTTTTTATTTTTCATGAGAAGAATTAAAATACCAATAGGGTTAAAATTACAAGAGATAATAAGCCAATAATAGACTGGTTTCTAAATGACTTCATTTCTTCTTTTTTAGTATTTAATTCATTATAAGAGTTTGAATTTTGAGGTATTTGACCACTTGCAAGGTAATTAAGGGCTTGGTTTGCTTTATCCATTACCTCAGGTAAATTTGGAAGACGTTTTAATACTTCGACAGAGTCTTTTAATGTTTCATTAATCGAATTTATAGGATCTTTAGTTTCTTTTAGCCATTTTTCTAGAACAGGTTTGGATGTTTCCCATATGTTTGTTTCAGGGTTTAATCTTCTTGCAACTCCTTCAACTACTACCATTGTTTTTTGTAGCATAAGTAACTGAGGTTGGGTTTGCATATTAAATTTTTCAGTAACATCAAAAAGTTGTTTTAGCAGTTTACCACCTGAAATATTTTTTATAGAGTGACCGAAAATTGGCTCACCAATTGACCTTAATGCTTGAGCAAGATCATTGACTGGTACATTGTTTGGGACTAGTCCTGCTGCGAGATGCACTTCTGCAACTTTTTTATAATCTCTTTGTATAAAACCAAATAAAATTTCTGCTAAAAATCTTTTACTAACATTATCTAGCCTTCCCATGATACCAAAATCAATAGGAACAATTTGACCACTTTCATTTACAAAAATATTTCCTTGATGCATGTCTGCGTGAAAAAAACCATCTCTTACAGCATGTCTTAAGAAATGTTGAATTATATCAGTGGCAATTTTTTTTGTATCAATTGATCTTTTCTCTAGCTCTTCTGTCTCTCTGATAGATACACCATCAATCCAATCAAGAGTCATTATATTTTCGCTTGTATAATCCCAATAGATCTTAGGAACTTCGAAACCCGCATCATTTTTGGTATTTTCAGCGTATTCATTAGCTGCAGCAGCTTCAAATCTTAAATCCATCTCAAGACTGGTAATTTCTTTTAATAAAAAAACTACTTCAACCAACTTTAATCTTTTAGTTTTTTTGATTAGTGACTCAATAATATAGGCAAAAAGCATCAAAGCATCTACTTCTTCATTAAAGATCTTTTTAATATTCGGTCTTAGTATTTTTATTGCTACATTTTTAATAACTCCACTGTCATTTATTTGAGCTTTATGTACTTGAGCAATAGAGGCAGCTGCAACTGGTTCACTAATATTAATAATTGAATTATATAGTTCATCACCTAAGTCTTTTTTAATCATTTCTTTCGCTTTTGATTGAGGAAAAGGTGGAAGTTTGTCTTGTAAATTTTCTAGCTCTTTTGATAATTTATCTCCTATTATATCAGGCCTTGTCGCTAAAAATTGGCCAAGTTTAATAAATGTTGTGCCCATAGATGCTAGAGAATTTGATAATTTTTCGCCTTCATTTAAATTATCATGTGATTCATCTTTTTTTGTAAACGAAAAGGAAAGTAATTTAAATATTACACTTATTAGTAAAGGTGGTTTGTTAAATTTTGATACAATACTTAAAACATCAGACTTAGCGAGTTTTCTACCAAGTTTAAATAATGTAATTAATCTTTTGAACATTATATTTTCCAACCAGAATGAATAGCTACTATTCCACCAGATAGATTTCTATATGAACAATTTTTAAAATTATTTTGTTTCATTAAATCTATCAATTCTTCCTGATTAACAAATTCTTCGATACTTTTTGTCAAATATTCGTACGGGTATTTATCCCCAACAACTGCCTTTCCTATATGCGGAATTAATTTTGAATAATATTTATATAAAAAATCTAAATTAGAATTTTGAATTTTTGAAAATTCTAAACACATATATCTTCCACCAGGTTTAAGAACTCTGTGAGCTTCTGATAAAGATTTATTTAAATTTTTTGTATTTCGCAAACCAAAACTAATTGTATAGAAATCAAAAGTATCATTTTTAAATGGCAACTTTTCTGCCTCTGCAACAACCCATTTTATGTTTTTATACTTGCTAAGTCTTCTTTTTCCTTTTTCAATCATTTTGACGTTCGAATCTGAAGAGAAAATTTCTCCATTTTTATCTGTATTATCTAAAAATAATTTTGCTAAATCACCAGTTCCACAAGCAACATCTAAATACTTTTTGTTTTTTGCTGGACTCATCCAATTCATAAGGTTTTTTTTCCAAAGCCTATGAATTCCAAAGGACATAAAATCGTTCATCAAATCATATTTATCGTAGACTTTGTTAAATACTCCTTCGACGAGACCCGCTTTATTTTGAAGATTTTGTTGCATATAAATTATATTAAAACACTAATATAGTATGAAATGCCTGAATTACCAGAAGTAGAAATCGTCAAACAATCTTTGAATAAGAGTATTACTGGAAAGATTATTAAAGACATATATATAAAAAATAGAAATTTAAGATTTAAAATCCCAAAAAATTTTGAAAAAAATATTGTAAAAAAAAAAATTGTAAAAGTAGATAGGTTTTCAAAATATTTAATTCTCAAATTTGAAGATAGTTCTAATTTAATGATACATCTTGGGATGTCAGGAACTATTCATTTAATTAGTAAATCTAAAAAAAAGAATTCAATAACAAACACTAGTTTTTATCATTCTCCATTATTACCAAAAAAGCATAATCATATAGAAATCAAAATTGATAACTTTAAATTAATTTATAATGATCCAAGAAGATTTGGTTATTTTTCTTATTTTAAAAATGATGAAGAAATAAATAATAACTTAAAAAAATATGGGCCAGAGCCTTTTGACCCATTATTTAATAAAAACTATATTTTTAATTACTTTAAAAATAAAAAAAAAAATATTAAGAATTTTTTAATTGATCAAAATTTTGTTTCGGGAATTGGTAACATTTATGCAAGTGAAATATTGTTTTTATGCAAGATTTTACCATCTAAACAGGTAAGTTTACTTAGTTTAAATGATTGTCAAAAAATTTCTCATTTTTCAAAAGTAGTTTTAAGGAAAGCAATTGACAAAGGAGGATCAAGTATTAGGGATTTTATGAATACAAGTGGAGACCAAGGTTCTTTTCAAAAAAATTTTAATGTTTATCAAAGAGAAAATAAAAAATGTTTAAAATATAGTTGCAAAGGAACAATACATAAAAAATTTATTTCAAATAGGTCTAGTTTTTTTTGTAATTTATGTCAAAAATAAACAATTATTGTATTGACCCAATCATTATCTGAAGATATACACTCACGCTTATGGCGAATACAAAATCAGCAATTAAACGTACTAGAAAAATTAAAAGGCAAACAGCCGTTAATAGATCTAGAAAGAGTCGTTATAGAAGTGCATTGAAAAAAATGAATTCTATAATTGAAAAAAAAGATAAAAAAGAAGCTTTAGAATTCTTACCAAAGTTAAATTCTGAATTGATGTCTATTGCAAAAACTGGAATCATTAAAAGACAAAACGCCTCAAGGAACGTGTCAAGGATTACAAAAAAAATTAATTCTTTATAACAACCTCCAATAAGTAAAAATTTTTTCGAATACAACTTAAACGTACAATTTACTAATAAATTACTACATCTAAAAGATTAATTTTAAAAAATACTAGATATAGATTTAAGAAAATTTTAAATTTTAAATTTCTTACCCCATTAAGTTGAAAAAATATTTTTAAAAATTCAATCTAAGATTTATTCAATCATAAATTTTATTTATTTTTGTTTTTACAAATAATCTTATTGCAATAATTTTGCATAAGTCTTAAGTGGAATTTCCTCATGAAAAATAATTTACAAAACAAAAATTCACTCGAAAAGAAAATAGAATGGAAAAATATAAAGAATGAAATGCGAGAAAAATTTGGTAATGAGATTTTTGAGAGTTGGATAAAAAAAATTGAGTTAGTTGAAGAATTCCACAATTATATTTTATTTTCAGTTTCAACCAGGTTTATTAGAGACTGGATAGTATCAAGATATTTAGACCAAATATTGCAGATAATTAAAGAATATAAAAAAGACCTTGTAAGGATTGAATTTACTATAAAAGATAACAAAGATACCGATATAAAAGATTCAAATGTATCATCTCAAAATTCTATTGAAACTAATAATGACAATGTCTCGTTTATAAAAGACTCTTATCTCCAATATAACAGAATAGATCCAAATAAAAATTTTGAAAATTTTATAACTGGGGGAAGTAATAAGTTAGCATTTGAAGCTTCAAAAAAAGTTTCAAAAGATATAGCGCATTATAATCCATTATACTTATATGGTGGAGTAGGAATGGGGAAAACCCATTTATTAAATGCAATTGGTCTAGAATTGAAAGAAAAGAATAAAGTAATGTTTATATCTGCAGAGAGATTCATGTACCAATTTGTTAAATCCATAAAATCAAATGAAATGGTTAAGTTTAAAGAGTACTTTAGGAATACAGATATTTTACTAATTGATGATATTCAATTTATGAATGGTAAAGAGGCAATGCAAGAAGAGTTCTTTCATACATTCAATGCTTTATTAGATAAAAATTCACAGATAATAATATCTGCAGATCGACCACCTAATAAACTTTCACGAATACAAGAGAGAATAAAATCTAGATTTTCTGGAGGTTTAGTTGTCGATATTCAAAATCCTGATTATGAGCTTAGATATAAAATTATTAAATCTAAAACTGAAGAATTAAAATTATCATACTCAAATCAAGTTATTATTTCTGAGGAAATACAAAAATTTATTAGTACAGAAATTAAAACTAGTATTAGAGAGTTAGTTGGAGCACTAAATAGGATTGTGTCTTTTACAAGGATTTATAATAAAGTTCCAAGCTTATCTGAAGTTAAAATTGTTTTAAAAGACTTACTCAACCTCACTGAAAATAAAGTAGATATTGATACAATCCAGACAATAGTCTGCAAATTTTATAAAATTAGCAAAAATGAAATGCTTTCTCCAAGAAGATCAAGATATCTTGTCAGACCAAGACAGACGGCAATCTATCTTGCTAAAATGTTAACATCCAAATCCTTGCCTGAGATAGGTCGATCCTTTTCCAATAGAGATCACACAACCGTAATTCACTCTGTTAAAACCATAGAGAGATTGAGAAAAGAGGATAGCGAATTAAATATTAATATTGATAGTTTAAAAAATAAGATTTTGTATAATAAAGAAAATGAAGTTTAGTCTAAATCAACAAGATCTTCAAAAATCTTTGAATTATTGTCAAGGTGTAATTGAAAAAAGAAGTACGTTACCGATACTTTCAAATGTGTTATTGGATATAAGTAATGGAAAACTAACAATTACAGCTACTGATCTTGATTTAATTTTTATTCATCAAATCCCAAATGTCGAAATATTAGAAGAGGGTAAAACTACCTCATCCTCATCGATAATGTACGATATCGTTAGAAAATTTTCATCTGGAAGTAAAATTAATTTTTCTAATCCTAGTGAAAATAAATTGCATTTAGAGTCTGATAAATCTGTTTTTAACTTAAATTGTATTAGTGCTTCTGAATTTCCCTTAACAGATGAAAATTTTAATGAAAATGAATTTTCGATAAAATCAAAAGAGCTACTAAAACTGCTAAATAAATGTAAATTTTCAGTATCTAACGATGAAACAAGACATTATTTAAGTGGAATTTTTTTACATCAGACAGAAGTCGAAGATAAAAATTTTTTAACGGCTGCAGCTACAGATAGTCATAGAATGTCCATATCAAAGATAAGACTCCAAAATAAAGTCCAATTTGATCAAATAATATTACCAAAGAAGACTATTTTTCAGCTTTGTTCACTATTAGAGGACTATGAAGGTGATGTAAAAATATCAAATATTAAATCAAAAATTAAATTTGAAATAAACAATAGTATATTGATATCTAAACTTATTGATGGAAAATTTCCAAACTACGTACAGGTAATACCAAAAGAAAACCAAAAAAAATTAGAAGTTAATTTAAAATCATTTTTAAATTCAGTAGATAGAGTTGCTTCAGTCTCTTTAGATAAAAAAGATGGCGTAAAATTTAATCTTTCAAAAGATAATCTTGATCTTTCAGTTAACAATACAAATAGTGGTGATGGTAAAGAAAGTTTAAGTGTCAAGTTCGATCACGAGCTTGATATAAGCTTTAATTCTAGATATTTAATTGATGTTGCTTCCCAACTTGATGGAGATAACATTGAGATTTATTTAAAAGATACAGGTTCACCAGCCTTAATTAGAGATCCAGCTGATTATGATAGCATATATGTTGTAATGCCAATGAAGGGCTAATTCATAAATTTTAACTCACTATATATTTTATCCTCTATATAACTTGTAAAGTCTGCTGACTCCATTCCAGGTTTTACTACTGGAAGAATTGATATTGTTATTGTTTTTTTTGAAGATAATTTTCCATCTTTTGGCCAAACATTTCCAGAATTTATCGCCACGGGTTGGCAATTTATTTTTAATTCGTCATAAATTCTACCAACACCTTTTTTAAAAGGAACTATTTCGTTTGGCAAAACTCTTGTTCCTTGAGGAAAAATAATTAATGGTCTTTCTGAATTTCTTATAGAATTTTTTATTTTATCTATTAAACCTAAATTATCTTTACTAATTTTATTTCTATTAATTGAAATTGATCCTATCTTTTTTAAATACCAGCCAAATATAGGCATTTTGATTAATTCATATTTTAAAATAAATATTGGTGAATTAAAAATTGTTTGTAGGTAAAAAGTCTCAAACATCGATTGATGAGAGCAAGCAATAAAAAACTTCTCATTTTTAATAATATTTTCCTTACCCTTAACTATAATTTTTGTTTGTAAAAAAATCCGAAGGCAAACGGCAGCCCATACTCCCATCATTTTTCCGCCAAATAAAACTATTTTAGTTGGCATCATTAATGTTGGCAAAAATATTATTGAAATTAAAGATATACCTAAGAAGAAAAAAAATAAAAATAGAAGTTTTCTTATCATTTTTGTCAAAAACTAAATTATATCTTTTAGTTTTTGTCTTTTTTTGATTACATTTATTTTTGAACCTTTAATTAATATTTCAGCAGGTTTAGGTCTAATATTATAATTTGAAGATAACGATGATCCATATGCTCCTACGTCACAAATAATAATATAATCTTTCTCATTTAATTTTTGAAACTTATTTGTCGTTAAGAATTTATCCGTAGTTTCACAAATCGGCCCTACAAAATCATAACTTTTCTTAGTCACTTTATTGGTTTTTTTTAATGGAATTATTTTATGCTTAGCCCCATACAACGCAGGTCTCATAAAATCATTCATAGCCGCATCCATAATAATAAAATCTTTTTTAGAATTTTCTTTTATATAAATAATTTTTGAAATTAATATTGCAGTATCACCAATAATTGATCTACCAGGTTCAAAAACAATTTTTGATTTATGCTTTTTTAAAAATTTTTTAATAATTTGGTTATATTTTTTATAATTAAATCTTTTATTGTCTTTGTTATAATCAATACCCATACCACCACCAAGATCTATATACTCGAAATCAAAGTTAATTTTTTTTATTAATTTATCTATAACGTTAAGCATTTTTTGGTATGGCTTATGATCTAGAATTTGACTTCCAATATGCACACTTAAACATTTTAGATTTAAAAATTTTGAATTTTTAATATATTTTGAAACTTCAATAAATGTCTTTTCACTAACGCCAAATTTATTTTCTTTTTTACCAGTTGAAATTTGTTTAATTGTTTTTGCATCTGTATTTGGATTTAATCTAATTCCAATATTTACCTTTTTATTCTTAGATTTTGCTATACTTTCTATTTCTAATATTTCACTTTTTGACTCACAATTAATCAATAAAATATTTTTATTTATCGCATAAATCAATTCTGACCTAGTTTTACCCACTCCAGAAAAAACAATCTTTTTGGAATTTATTCCTGCTTTAAGAGCAATCATTAATTCACCTTTTGAGACAACATCAGCTCCCAATCCGCTTCGTTTAATTAGTTTAAGTATTTCTAGATTACAGTTTGATTTTGTTGAAAAACATATAATTGGAGAAAACGATTTAAAACTTCTTTTAAAGTTACTTATATTTTCATTTATTTTTTTCTCCGAATAGCAAAAAATTGGTGTTTCAAATTTTTCAATTACTTTAGTGAGTCTGGATTTTTCAACTGTAAAAATATTATTGATATATTTCATCTTTTTTTGGCATTTTAAATACGTTATTAAAATTATTAAATTTCATAACATTATTATTTAATGATGCCTCATATTTTGGCTCATTTTTTCTTCCACATGAAGTTAATAAAATTAGACACATGGAAATTAAAGCTATTTTTTTAATCATAGTTATTTCTTTTTGTAACTTAATATCATTTTCTTAATATTGTCGAAAGAAGTTCCACCATAAGAAACTTTAGAATTAACAGATTTTTTTAGTTCAAATACTTTCAGAACATCAGCGGTTAAACCTTTTTCAATTTTATTTATCTCTTTTATAGTGAGTTCTGACAATTTTTTTTTATTTTTTTCAGCAAAATTTATGATTTTAGCTGTTTGTAAATAGGCTTTTCTAAATGGATAATTTAATTCTCTTACCATATAATCTGCTAAATCAGTTGCTGTAATGTAGCCACTTTCTGCAAGTTCGATCATCCTTTTCTTATCTGGTGAAAAATTTTTAAGAACATCATTTAATATTATTAACGAATTTTTTAATTGATCAAACGATTTAAAAACAATTTCTTTATCATCTTGTAAATCTTTAAAATAAGAAAGGGGCAATCCTTTTAATGTTGTAAGCATAGAAAATAGATTTCCAAATATGAAACCTGTCTTGCCTCTCAAGTACTCTAGTGGATCAGGATTTTTTTTTTGGGGCATAATGGATGATCCAGTTACAATTTTATCATTCAAATTAATCAGTTTAAAAGCATCTGAATTCCAGATTATAAACTCCTCTGCAATCCTAGAGATATGAACAGCACATGCAGAGCAAGAGTATAGAAAATCAATTACAAAATCTCTATCAGAAACAGTATCAATTGAGTTTTTAGTTGGTCTTTCGAAACCTAATTTTTTTGAAGTATAAAATCTATCAATTTTAAAAGAAGTACCTGTTAAAGCTGCTACACCAAGTGGATTTTCATTAAGACTCTCTAAATTATTTTGAAATCTATTTTTATCCCTATTAAACATCTCTAAGTAAGCCATTAAGTAATGAGCAAAAGAAACTGGTTGTGCATTTTTAAGGTGTGTGAAACCAGGCATAACTGTCTCAACATTTTTTTCTGCTTTTTTTAAAATATTTTTAATTGTTACTTCAATGTTTTTAACAATTTCTTTATTAGCAGTTCTTAACCAAATTTTAAAATCTGTGACAACCTGATCATTTCTTGATCTTGCAGTGTGAATATATCCTGCGTCTTCTCCAATCAGTTCAAAGAGTCTGTGTTCTATATTCATATGAATATCCTCAAGCTTGTCATCAAAAATAAATTTTTTTTTTATAATTTCGTTCTTAATTCTATTCAAACCCCATACTATTTTATTTTTAATTTTAAAATTTATAATTTTTTGTCTAAACAGCATCTCAACATGTACAATTGAAGCTTTTATATCTTCTCTAAATAATCTTTTATCGATTGAAATTGATCCACCAACCTTTTTAAAAAGGTTTGTTTTTTCCTTTTTAATTCTAGTATTCCAAATTGGCTGATTGTTTTTATTTTTACCCATGATATTTACTTACTCTAAATTGTATGAAAATCATTTTTTTTAATTATCTTATAATAATATTTTACTTAATATCATCTAGTGTCTCATATTCAATAGAACGTCCAGAAATAAAGAATCTTATAGTACATAAAGACAAGAAAAAAATTGAAAATATAGAATTTATTAAATCTGAAGGTCAAAAAGTAAGTTTAGATAATTTTAAATCAAACCCATTAATAATAAATTTCTGGGCTACTTGGTGCGCTCCTTGCAAAAAAGAAATGCCATCTTTGGATAAACTTAAAACTTTAAATGAATTTAAAAATATAAATATAATTCCAATTAATATTGGTGGTGAAAGTTATAAAAAATCAAAAGAATTTTTTGACAAAATCAAAATTAAAAATTTAGATATATTCACAGGATCTGGACCTGAATTTTCACAATTGTTTAAACTAAGAGGATTACCCACAACAATTTTAATAGACCAAAATGGTTTTGAAGTAGGGAGAATTGTTGGTTATATTGACTTTAATGATAAATCTTTACTTGATTGGTTACCAAAAATTTTATGAAATTTTCGTTAAATACAACAATAATAAAACCAGAAAATAATGAGAAAGTTAAAAGTGCAGTAATTTTACTTCATGGATATGGAGGTGATGGAAAAGATATCAGTATGCTTACTTTAAATTGGAAAAGATTTTTAAAAAACACAGTTTTTTTATGTCCTGATGCACATGAAGTATGCAGTATAAATCCTACAGGGTTTCAATGGTTTGATTTAAATAGTGAAGATCCAGAATATACTCTTAAAGAATCAAAAAAGGCAGAAAATGTTCTAAACAGTTATATATTAGAAGTAAGTAATTATTTTAATTTAGAATATTCGCAAATTTGTGTTTCTGGTTTCAGTCAAGGTTGCATGATGTCATTAAATGTTGGTCTAACATCAGAAAAAGAATTTAGTTGTATAGTTGGGTTCTCTGGAAGAATCATAAATATGAAAGACCTCTCTCTAAGAATTAAAAATAAAACTAATATTTTAATGATACATGGTGAAAATGATCCAATCGTCCCCCCAAATAGTTTACTGGAAGCTAAAGATTTTTTTATCAGAAATAAAATTAATATTGAAACTTTAATGATTAAAAACTGTGATCATCATATACCAATGGAAGCATCAAGTGCGGCATTAAACTTTATTAAAAAAAAATTATTTAGTTAATAAATATTTAATTTGAAATTAGACAAGTTGATAAAAAATATATTTAATGTATGTTTCAAATATGATTGAATTATCTGATCAAAATATTTCATTAGAGAAATGCCCTGCATTAGTTTTAAATGCAGATTATAGGCCTTTAAGTTATTATCCACTTTCATTATGGAGTTGGCAGGATTCAATAAAATCTGTATTTTTAGATAGAGTTTCAATTGTTAGTTATTATGATAGACAAATTAGAAGCCCTTCGTTTAGCATGAAACTTCCAAGTGTAATTGCTCTTAAATCTTACATAAGACCTCAATCAAATCCTAACTTTACAAGGTTTAATGTATTTTTAAGAGATAAGTTTAGCTGTCAATACTGTGGGAGCAAAAATGAATTAACATTCGATCACTTACTGCCAAGATCAAAAGGTGGAAAAACTAATTGGGATAATGTTGTAACAGCTTGCTCGTCTTGCAATGTTAAAAAAGGAGGAAGACTTATTAAGAATTCAGGTATGACATTAAACCAATGGCCCTTTCAGCCTTCCACAGAGGATCTTCATAAAAATGGTAAGAACTTTCCACCAAATTTTTTACATAAAAGTTGGATGGACTATTTGTATTGGGATGTTGAACTTGAACCATAACTAAATTTTTTCAGAAATTTTTATTGCAACCTTAGAGCCTGTTTTAATTACTTTGTCCATAATGGAATAAAGACCTTTTTTTGTGGCCCCTTCCTCATAAGCTATATCTTTATGATCCAATTCATCTTGTCTAAATTTTATTATTTTTTCTTTTAATTCTTTTTCATCTACCTCTATTTGATCAATTTGACTTTTGTAATGTTCATCAATAACCTCTTCAACAGAAGCTGTACATAGCATTGCAGCTTTTTTTCCAAGGATTGTTGAACCAAACCCAAGACCCAAACCAAGTAAATCCCATAATGGTAGTAATTTAGTTGGTTTTATATTTCTTTTTTCTATTTCATCTTCAAAAAAATTCGAGTGTTCCTGCTCATGCTTTTTCATTTCACTGATAGTTTGTTTTAAATCATCATTTTTTACAATAGTATTTAGTGCAAGCAATTGACCTTCATAAATTTTAATTGCCCCTCTTTCTCCAGCATGATCTACCCTTATAAATTCTTCCAATTTTTTTTTATTAGTTTTTTTCATAAGTTAATGTTCTAATTGAAAAAATAACAATTAAAATTGAAAAAATTGTATTAATTGCCGCTAGTGAAATTCCAAGAATTTTAAAAGTAGCATCTTTACAGTTAACAGGCATATTCTTGTTAAGATTCTCTAGTAATTTCGATTTATTTAAAATATCTGATGATCCACTTGTGCAGGCTGAAAGCTCATCAAATATACTATTCTCAATTCCAAAATGATACCCAGATAGTATGGCGCTCAAAGTAAATAACATAATTGTAACTATTAAAATTTTATCATTATCCGTATAATTAAAACCAATAAAGCTTACAAATATTGCAGCTAGGTAAGGTAACCTCTGGTAAATACATAGCTTACATGGTTGATACTGCAGTATATACTCAATGTATAACGCTGAGATTATTGAAATTAATGAGATAAAAAAAATAATCAAATAAAAATTTTTTCTACTTGGAAATAGGATCATATTTAATTAGCAAAATTATTTAAAAATTTATATATAAAATAAGCAAAAATAATTAAAACAACTGATAGCAAAATAGTGAATTTTAAAAGTTTTTTTTCAATAATTTTTTTCATTGTATGTCCAAAGTTTCCAATTAAAAATGCTATCAAAAAAAAACGTGAACCTCTGGTTAAAACAGAAATAATAATAAAATAAAAAATATTGAAGTTAATAAAACCACTTGTAATTGTTAGTAGCTTGAAAGGTACTGGAGAAAAACCAGCAATTGCTAAAAGAGTAATCCAGGCTATAATGCCACCATCTGAAGACACTTTATCTTTTAAAAACGAAGCATCATCTACACCATAAATCTCAAAAATTTTAAGTCCAATTTCGTTAAAGAAAACATACCCAATAAAATAACCAAGGCATGCTCCCAAAATAGATCCTATAGTTGCAATTAATGCAATTCTAATCCATTCATGTTTTCGAGCTATTGTCATAGGAATTATCAAAACATCCGGTGGTATTGGGAATATAAAACTTTCAATAAAAGATATAAATCCCAAAATAGATTTGGATCTTTTATGACCTGCTAGTTTGATAGTTTTATTATACAGTTCTTTAAACATATTTTCTTTTAATATAATAAATGATTTAATACTATTGATTAAAATATACTAAGTTTTGGGCGAATGGCGGAACTGGTAGACGCGTTGGACTCAAAATCCAATAGTAGTAATACTGTGAGAGTTCGATTCTCTCTTTGCCCACCAAGAATTTATGAGTACAAAAAATATTAATAATTTAGTCGAACTGTTTTTTACTAGTTATAAAAAACAAAAAAAAGATAATATTCTTTTAACATCCTTAAAAGATAAAAATAATTATTTTACATGGGAAAAAACATTTCATTCAATTAAAAAACTTTCTTCAGAAATTAAAAAATATGCAAACAAAGGTGATAGATGTTTACTAATATCTGAAAATAGACCTGAGTGGTTTATAACTGATCTTTCAATAATCTTATCTGAAGCTATTACTGTTCCAGCTTATACAACTTATGCAGAGAAAGATTATGAATATATAATTGAAAATTGTAATCCAAAATTAATCTTTGTTTCTAATCAAGAACAATTTAATAAAGTTAGAGAAATTATAAAAAAAAAGAGTTTTGTTGTAAAAATATTTTCTTTTGAACAATTAGATATAGACTCTGAGAGTTATATTAATGTTAATAAATTATTTTCTAATTTAGATTACCAAGATTTAAATATTCCCGACTTATTAATTAAAAGAAATGATCCAGCTTGCATTATCTATACATCAGGAACACAAGGTAATCCAAAAGGTGTAATCTTAAGTCATGGTGGTATTTTAAATAATTGTGATGGTGCACTAGATATATTAAAACCTTTACTAACAGATCAGACTAGATTTTTAACTTGGTTACCTCTTTCACATTCTTATGAACATACAGTTCAATTTGTTCAAATAAGTGTTGGAGCAAAAATATTCTATGCAGAAAGTATTGAAAAATTAATTAAAAATATGAACGATTGTAAACCTCAACTAATGACAGCTGTACCTAGATTTTACCAAAATTTATTTCAAAAGATTAATGCAAGTTTTAATAAAGCAACAGGATTAAAAAAAAGTTTAGTATTAAAAATGTTAGAACTAGGAACCAAGAAGATAAACAAACAATCTTTAACAATTATAGAAAATTTAATTGATATTATTTTAGAAAAAATTGTAAGGAAAAAAATTAAAAGTCAATTTGGAGGTGAGTTAAAAACCTTCGTTTCAGGTGGAGGAGCTCTTGACAAAGAAGTTGGTATTTTTTTAAATGCTATTGGACTACCTACATTACAAGGATATGGATTAACCGAAACCTCTCCAGTTGTGAGTTGTAACCCAATTGATGATATAAGAGTTGAGACTGTGGGTCCCCCGTTTAAAGGTAATGAGGTAAAAATAGCGTCAGATGGAGAAATTTTAGTTAAAGGTGAAAATGTAATGTTAGGCTATTGGAATAATGAAGAAGAAACTAATAAAGTTTTAAAAGATGGTTGGTTACATACAGGTGATATTGGAATTTTTGAGAATGGTTATTTAAAAATTACTGACAGAAAAAAAGATATTTTGATTACACCTGGTGGTGATAATATTTCTCCAGTTAAAATAGAAAATGAATTGTCAAATTCAAAATTTATTGATCAATCGATTGTTTATGGAGATAATAAACCATACTTAGTTGCTTTATTGGTTTTATCTGAAGATAATATCAATGTACCAAAAGATCAAATTGAAAAAGAAATAGAAAATATAAATAAAAATCTTTCTAAAATAGAAAATATAAAAAAATTTTTTATAATCAATGAAAAATTTTCAATTGAGAATGGAATGCTTACTCCAACTTTAAAACTTAAAAGATATAAAATTATTCAGAAATATAAAAATGAATTTGAAAAACTTTATTAAGTATTTTTTAAAAAACACTTTATTAATAGCGATTTATTTCACTTTTTTTTAATTAATAAACAAAATAAAAAAAAATAATTTTTTTTTATTTTTTCAAAAAATTATATATTTGACATAACTATTCAAAAAAAATAAAAATTAATTATTAACGAATCATAAAGATTCGTTTATTAAAAAAGGGAGCTAAAGATGGCTAAAAGAAAAAAGAAAGCTGCTAAAAAGAAAACTAAGAAAAAAGCTAAGAAAAAGGCTAAGAAGAAAAAAAGAAGATAGTTTAGTATTCTTTTTAACTGATAACGCTTCTCATGGCGCTTGCGTGGGAAGCGTTTTTTTTTACTCTGCTATTTCCTGATTAATTGTTTCTTCTTCTTTGATTGGTTTTTCTTGAATTTTTAGTGCTTGTTTCTCTAAGTTTCTTTTAAGAGCTTTATCTAGTTTTTTTTGAGCATCTTCTAAGCTTGAACCAATTACAATTTGGAATTCTGTTAATAATCTATCATACGCTTTTTCAAATAACTGTCTTTCACTGTATGACTGGTCAATCATAATGTCATCACCTTTATTAAGGTCTCTTACAACTTCCGCCAAGTCATATATCTTCCCAGATGAAATTTTAGCTTCATATTCTTGAGCTCTTCGGCTCCACATTGAACGCTTTATTTTTGGTTTACTTTTTAAAATACTTACACACTTATTAATTTGGTTGATTGTTGCAAGAGGTCTTAAGTGAGATTGCTTATTTACAGGAACCATTCCATTTGCTTTATCTTTTTCAAATTTTAAAATATATGTTTCAACGTCAATTCCACCTATATTAATTTTTTTAGTTTCAGTTATTTGGCCAACACCATGTTTTGGATATACAACATAGTCCTTAGGCTTAAATAATCTTTTTTCAGTTTCTTGTTTTTTTACCTTTTTGATTTCAGGTTTTTGTTCGTTATTTTTAGCTATTCTTAATGGATCAGTTTTTATTTCGACTTTTTCTTTTTTTTTTTGATCATTAATTATTTTTTTTTTTCTTAATTCCTTGGATGTTTTTTTTACTTTTAAAACTTTTTTAGCTTTTTTTGCTTTAACAGTTTTTTTTATTGTATTGTTTTTTTTTTTTGAGATTTTTTTAGTTTTCTTTTTATTCAAGATTTTCTTTAAAATATTCTTCATACTTATTTTTTACATCTTTAAATTTTTCATGATCCGTTGGAGGATCTTTTTTCTCACTTATGTTTGGCCATATATCCGCATACTTTCTATTTATTTCCATCCATTTACCATTATCATCGTCATTATCTGATATTATGGCGTCCACTGGACATTCTGGCTCACAAACGCCACAATCTATACACTCATCAGGTTTAATTACAAGCATATTTTTACCCTCATAGAAACAATCAACTGGGCATACCTCTACACAATCCATCAATTTACATTTGATACACTTTTCATTAACTAAATAAGTCATGTTTTTTTTTGCCGAACTTTCTCTTTAATGTCTCCTACAATTTTTGGATCAAGATAAAGAAGACCAGATAATCTTCTCATCAGATTTGTTTCATACATATCAGCATCTTCATCTGAATATATAATATCCCATAATGCCTCAATTATGATTTTTTTGTCTTCCTCATTTATATTTTTCACTTCTCTAGTAAAATCAAGTATTTGATTTGAATCTTTTTCTTTTTCCTCTGCATCTTGAATAATTTCATCTATTTGCTTAGCCTCAGCTCCCATTTCAACGATTGCATCTTTTATAATTTTTTTTTCTTTATCTGTATAATTCTCATCAATTTTCGCTGAATGAATTAACAAACAAGCAACTGCCATTATCGAGGGATGATTATTATCTTTTTCAGTTTCCTCTTTTTTAAAAATATTAAACATTATTTTAAGTTCAGCTGTGAAAGAACATTAAATGGATTATCATTAATATTCTTTTTAGTGTCTTTTTTAATTATTTTTCTTAATGGAATATATCTAAAGTGAAGATTATTATTTTTTTCATAAGTTTTATAATTCATTTTTTTAATTAATTTCACAAAATTATCTTTATTACAACCTAACAAATTCAACATTTCAGGAATTAGCTTTATCTCTTTAATTTTATCCTCAGATTTACTATTAAAAATCATTAAAAATAACCTCTCTAGAATATCTATCCTAACATATAGATTTTCAAACTTTTCAAAACCACACAAAAGCATTAAATTTTTATTTAGTGTTTTCTTTTCTTCTAAAAAATTTAATCCAAAAGTAGGCGGCAGGAAGTCAAAATTTTTCTCATTAAAGTTTTTCCATAAGAGAATTCTCAAGGAAACAGAACTTGGTTTAAATAATTTAAACAAAAAAACATGATATCTTCCAAATTTTACACCTAAGTCTCTTAATTTTTTTCTCTCATCTTGATTAAGTTTATTTAAATAATTTAAAACCTCATCTCTTTTAACAACTCCATTATTTTCATAAAGATGATAAGCTAAAGCTCTTATTTCTGAATTATTATCCTTAACATTTTTTAAATCTATTAGACTTTTTAACTCTGTTTCAATTTTATCATTTAGCCAGGACTGTAAATAAGAATTAAGTTTTAATTTCTCACTATTTTCAATCATTTCATCAATAATTAATTGAATTTGTGGATTTAAATAATCTGAGCCAGGAATTAATTTAGCTATTTGATTATTGTTCCAATAAATTTTAAAATCATCTTTCAATTCAATTAAGCCAGTATCAATTATTTGAGTTATTCTTTTGATAATTTCAGGTACCACGTTTTGCCTTGCAGCTTTTTTTAATGATTTCACATCAGCATCTAATGTATCAACTTTAAGATCTAATTCTAATTTTAAACCTTTTAAACGACCAATAAATTGTTCATTTATCATTACCTCTTCATTATTAATAATCTCTGTTTCAAACGTGATGTCTTGTTTTAAACCTCTAGCCAAAACACTTGCTCTTTTATCTATAAATGTTTTTGTTAACTCTTCATGAAGTCTATCTGATAGCTTATCTTCTAGATTTTTAGTTCTTTCAATCCAGTAGTCCTGATTTTCAACCCAATTTGATTTATTTGAAACATAAGCCCAGGTTCTTACATTAGCAATTCTGTTGGATAAAGAGTCAACGTTTCCATCTAATTTATCCAATAAAGATAGCTGATCTTTCATATAGTGATTTGGAACTTTTTTATTCCCAATTGTTAAAAAATTAAAAATTTTACTTACAACTTCAAAATGATGACCATAAGTTTTTTTTACAAAATCAGGTATTTGGCAACATTCCCATAATATTTGTAAAACTTCACTATTATCTTGAATTTCAATATTAGTTGCTTCTTTTAAAAAATATTTTAATACCTTTTCGTCCTGGCATTCATTTATCCGTCTTAACCAGTCTTTATTGGGTCTCTCTTCCAAAGATTTCAATAATGAAACTTTATTTCTAAAATTCAGTTTTGAGTTTCTCCAAAAAATAGTTTGTATATCTGGAAAGCTATGAGATTCTAACGCTTCAATTTCCTCAGGTCCGACTTCTTTACATTCTCCTGTTGTGCCAAACATGCCATCATTTAAGTATCTTCCTGCTCTACCTGCTATCTGTCCAATTTCTGAAATATTTAAATTTCTTAATTTTTTACCATCAAATTTTTTTAAATTTGAAAAATAAACATTATCTAAATCCATATTTATTCCCATTCCAATTGCATCAGTTGCGACCATATAATCAACATCTCCAGATTGATATAAACTTACCTGTGAGTTTCTTGTTTTGGGGCTAAGTGAGCCCATAACAATAGCAGCGCCACCTTTTTGACGTCTTATCAATTCTGCAATCGCGTATACTTCTTCAGTAGAAAAAGCAATTACAGCACTTTTTCTCTCTATTCTTGAAATTTTTTTGTGACCACCAAAAGATAATTTAGAAAGCCTTTCTCGATTTTTAAATTCAATATCATCATCAAGTTTTTGAATAATTTTTTTAATAGAGCTTGAACCCATAAGCATAGTAAGCTTTTCTCCTCTCATATTTAACAATCTATCTGTAAAAATATGACCTCGCTCGTGGTCATTACACATTTGTATTTCATCTATACCAACAAATTCTAAACTTTTATCCAATGGCATAGACTCAACGGTGCAAAGAAAATATTTTGCATTTATTGGAATTATTTTTTCTTCTCCTGTAATCAAAGCAACTTTTGATGGATCTATTTTTTTTATAATTTTGTCATAAACTTCTCTTGCTAAAAGTCTTAAAGGGAAACCAATCATACCTGAATCAAAAGAAAGCATGGTTTCAATTGCTAGGAAGGTTTTTCCAGTATTTGTAGGTCCAAGAACTGCTGTGATTTTATTTTTTGTCATTTCTAGCTTTGGTATAAGTTTTTTTACCAATACTATATATTGTTACCTTTAAAGAACAAAAATAGGCTAAAACTGGTCCGAATCGTTGAGGAAAAAGTTCTCATTTTTATTATTTAATGTTTTAAGGTTATCATAATTTCAAAAAATTAAATATATTTTTTTATGTCTCAGAAACTGTGGGAAGCTAATTCTAAAATAAAATCAAAATCCAATTTATTTGCTTTTGAAAAATTTTTAGCAAAAAATTTCAATTATAAACCTGAGAAAAATTATAAAAAATTGTTTAATTGGACAATCAGAAATCCAAAATATTTTTGGTCCTCAATTTGGGAATTTTCAAATATTAAAGGTATTAAAAACGATAAATTTCATTTTCCTAAAGAAATTATAAAAAGTAAATTTTTAGTAAATTCAAAATTAAATTATGCAGAAAACTTATTATCAAAAAGTGATAATACGAAAGCTATTACTTTTATTAGTGAAAGTGGATATAGGGAAGAAAAATCGTGGAGAGAATTAAATAATAACACTTTTAAATTAGTTAAATTTTTTAAAGATAACAAAATTAAAGAAAAGGATAGAATAGCAGCATATACAGCAAACCAAATTGAAACTGTTGAATGTTTTATAGCAACTAGCACTATAGGTGCGATATGGTCTTCTTGCTCACCAGACTTTGGTACGCAAGGAGTTATAGAAAGATTTTCTCAAATCAAACCAAAATTATTAATTATTACTGATAGGTATTATTATAATGGTAAAGAAATAAATGTTATCGAAAGATTACCAGCAATTCTAAAAAAAATTAAATCTATTAAAAGTGTACTAATTACTAATTATCCAGGTAAAAAAGCTTTTAAGCAAAAAAAAATTAAAGGAGTAAAAATCTTTTATTACAAAAAACTAAAAGAACAACACACAAATAAAAATCTATTTAAAAAATTTGATTTTGATAAAGAGTTAGCAATTTTATATTCAAGTGGAACTACAGGAAAACCAAAGTGTATATGTCATAGAGCTGGTGGAGTTTTGTTACAACATCTTAAAGAACATAAACTTCATTGTAATGTTAAGGAAGGAGATAATGTATTTTATTTTACTACCTGTGGATGGATGATGTGGAATTGGTTAATGACATTCTTGGCATCAAAAGCTTCTATCGTTCTATTTGATGGCTTTCCAATGCATAAAAGAAGTGATTTATTATTTAAAATAGCGGAGAAAGAAAAAATCTCTTTGTTTGGTATAAGCGCTAAGTATATTGACCAACTAAAAAAGCTTAACGTAAATATCAAAAAAAAATTTAAACTAAAGTCTCTCAAAACTATTTGTTCTACTGGATCACCCTTATCTTCTGAGGGTTTTGATTATGTTTACAAAAATATAAAAACAAATGTTCATTTAGCATCAATTGCAGGCGGAACAGACTTAGTATCATGCTTTGTATTGGGAAATATATATTCACCAGTTTATAGGGGGCAAATTCAGAATAATGGATTAGGAATGAATACAGATGTTTTTTCTGAAACTGGAAAGTCTTTGGTCAATAAAAAAGGAGAATTAGTCTGCAAATCACCATTCCCATCAATGCCAAAATTATTCTGGAATGATAAGAATAATGAAAAATATAAAAGTGCATATTTCAAAAAATTTAAAAATATTTGGCATCATGGAGATTTTGCTGAAAGAAAACCTAATGGAGGTTATATAATTTACGGAAGATCAGATGCTACACTAAATCCTGGTGGAGCAAGGTTAGGCACTGCTGAGATATACTCTGTAGTTGATAAATTTAAAGAAGTGAAAGAGTCAATAGTTATAGGTCAGAAATGGGATAATGATGTGAGAATTATATTATTTGTTGTTCTAAAAAAACCTAAGTCGTTGAATGAAGATTTATCTTTTAACTTAAAAAAGGCAATACGTTCAGATGCATCTCCACGGCATGTACCCAAAAAAATAATTGAGGTCTCAGATATACCAAGAACAAAAAATGGAAAAATAGTTGAGATAGCTGTTAGAAATACTGTTGAAGGAATTAAAATAAAAAATATTCAAGCTCTAATAAATCCAAATATTTTAAATGAATTTAAAAATCTTGATGAACTTAAGAAACCTTAAATACTTCTAAATTTATATAGACAACAATAATTGATTAATATTAAATAGTTAGAATAATTAAAAATTGGAGAGAAAATGATCAAAAACTTATTTAAAAGTTCTCTTATGATATTACTTCTGACAATTGGTTTGTCAGGTAAATCGTTTGCTCAAGAACTAAAATTTTTCACAATTGGTACAGGAGGAACAGCTTATACTTATTATCCAGTTGGTGGAATGATTGCTAATGCAATTTCTAAACCACCAGGATCAAGAGAATGTGGTAAAGGTGGAAGTTGTGGAGTTCCTAACTTAATTGCATCTGCTGTTTCATCAAGAGGATCAGTAGATAATGTAAATGCTATTATTTCGGGTTTGAGAAATTCAGGATTTGCACAGTCTGATGTTGCTTATTGGGCTTACACTGGTACTGGAACTATGGAAGGAAAAGAACCAGCAAAAGATTTAAGAACTATCGCAGCACTATTTCAAGAGCACATTCATTTAGTTGCTCTTAAAAAAAGTAATATTAATTCTGTTAAAGATTTAAAAGGC
The DNA here is from genome assembly GCA_902555585.1 of uncultured Pelagibacteraceae bacterium. Taxonomy (GTDB): domain Bacteria; phylum Pseudomonadota; class Alphaproteobacteria; order Pelagibacterales; family Pelagibacteraceae; genus Pelagibacter. The sequence continues at coordinate 48,093 of CACDSY010000002.1, forward strand.
AAAAGAGTTTCACTTGATGAACCTGGATCTGGTACATATGTTGATGCTAAATTAATTTTAGAATCAAATGGTTTAAGTACTAGTGACGTAAAAGCTGAAGCTTTAAAAGGTAAAGCAGCAACAGATGCATTAAGAAATGGTAAAGTTGATGCAATTTTTGTTGTTGCAGGTTTCCCAACAGGAGCAATTGTTGAGTTAGCATCTGCAGTTGATGTGAAATTAGTTCCTATAGATGGTGCAGGGGCTAAAGCATTAACTTCAAAATATGGATTTTTCTCACAAAGCCCAATTCCTTCAGGAACTTACGAGGGAGTTGATGAAGTAAATACTGTAGCAGTAGGCGCTCAATGGTTTACTTCTGCAAAAGAAGATAATGAGTTAATCTATCAAATCACTAAAGCTTTATGGAACAAAGAATCTAGAAAGCTCATGGATGTTGGTCATGCTAAAGGTAAAACAATAACGCCTGATACAGCTCTTTCTGGAGTAGGAGTGCCATTACACCCTGGTGCAGAAAAGTTTTATAAAGAAGCAGGACTTATAAATTAAATTTATAAGTATTCTAAAATAAATTGTGCCTTAGGTCATTAGACCTAGGGCATTATTATGTCTCAATTTAATATTTCTCCTGAGGATGTTTCAAAACTTGAAGAAAAGTTTGAAATAAAAAGCAACGAAAGAAAATTAAAAAATTTTCTGAAATTATTGACTTTTATTTTATTAGTTACAATGTCAATTTACCATTTTTATGCTTCTGGATTTGGAACAATTAGAGATATACTTCATAGAGGTACTCATATTTCTTTTGTAGTTGGTCTAGTATTTCTATTTTATAATTGGAAAAGTTTTCCCGATGAAAAATCAAAAAGCAAAGTTCCTATAATAGATATTATTTTTTCAATTCTAGTTGTAATAACTGCACTCTATCTTCCTTTATTACCTCCTGAAATATTAGCTAGCAGAGTAGGAAATCCTTCAAGTACTGAAGTTATCATGGGATCAATACTTATAATTTTGACCCTTGAAGCTGCAAGAAGATCTATTGGATACACACTGCCACTAATATGTGTAATATTTATGATTTTTGCACTTTATGGTCCTATTTTCCCTGGAGCTTTAAAACACGGTGGAAGTAGTTGGGCAGGATTTGTAAATCATATTTATATAACTAACCAAGGAATTTATGGAATCGCTGTTGGTGTTATGGCTCAATATGTTTTTTTATTTATTTTATTTGGTGTACTTGCAACACGAATAGGACTAGGACAATTATTTATTGATTTAGCAATGGTAATAGCTGGGAGATATTCTGGAGGTCCAGCAAAAGTAGCAATATTTTCTTCAGCATTTTTAGGAACCATATCTGGGTCTTCAATTGCAAACACAGTAACAACTGGATCTTTAACAATACCTGCAATGAAAAAAGTTGGATATCCTCCACATTTTTCTGGTGCTGTGGAAGCCACAGCGTCCACTGGTGGACAAATAACTCCACCTATCTTAGGGGCTGCAGCATTTATTATGGTAGAATATTTAGAATTACCTTTAAGAGATATTTTAGCAGCTGCATTAATACCAGCACTGCTTCACTATTTTGGAATTTTTGTAATGGTTCATTTAGAGGCGAAAAAATTAGGACTTAGAGGTTTAAATGAAAGTGAGGTTCCTAAATTTATAAAAATTATACAAGACAATTGGCTTGCAATAGTTCCATTGTTTATCTTGGTATATTTAATTTTAATTGGTCGTACTCCAGATTATGCTGCAGTAAATGGAATAATTGCATGCGTAGTTATTGGATTTATTAGAAAAAAAAATAGACTTACTTTTAATGACTTATTTGAATGTCTTGCAAAAGGAGCAAAGAATACTTTAGCTGTTGGAGCAGCTGCAACATCAATAGGGATTATAGTTGGTGTAGTTACACTAACAGGTGTTGGTTTTAGATTAGGTTATGTAGTAATCCAAACGGCTGGTGATATTGGAGGTTTCTTCTTAAACTTTCTACCTTTTAATTATTTTTCTTTAGCCGATTTAACATTATTTTTCTCACTAATATTAATTGCAATATCATGCATATTTATGGGTACAGGAGTACCAACTACTGCAACATACATAATATTAGTTGCTGTTGCTGCGCCTGCTCTTGCTCAATTACAAATTGAGCCCATTGTTTCTCACTTTTTTGTATTTTATTATGGTGTCTTAGCTGACATAACACCTCCAGTTGCTCTTGCAGCATATGCTGCTGCTGGAATTGCAGGATCAAATCCATTTACCACAGGTAATACTGCATTTAGATTAGGAATTGCAAAAGCTCTTGTGCCTTTCGTATTTGTTTATTCACCATCTCTACTACTGGTTGCCCAAGGATTTAATTTTTATGACTTTTTTGTAACTTTAATATCTGCAATGATTGGAATTGGTTTGATTGGTATTGGATTTACAGGCTATCTATTTAAAAAAGTTTCTACATTTCAAAGATGGTATTTGGGAATTATTTCACTATTGTTTATTGCACCTGGGTTAAGTTCATCAATTATTGGTTTAGTTTTAGTGTTGCCAATATTTATTCTTCAATTAAGAAAATAAAACTTATCCACCTAGTCCAGCATTTGGAAGAGGTCTTCTTAAAATTTTCCAAATCCCAACCGCACTTGCAATTAATTTATTTTTACACTTGAGTTTACAATTTATAAATACCATTGACTTTGTAACTTTTTGAATTTCTACTGTTCCCAATAATTCGTCTCCCATGTTAGAGGGAGCTATAAATTTTATATCCAATGAAATAGTTACACATGGTTTATTTCTACTTGCTCTATGACAAGCAGTACCTGCACCAGCATCAATGATTGTACAAATATAGCCACCATGGGTTATCCCAGCTTTATTTAAATGTGTTTTTTTAATCTTAGTTTTAAACTCAAATTTTTTCTTGTTAATAGATCTAAATAATAAACCACCATTATGTTTCATGTAGCTAGGTTTATTGCTTAATTGTTCAAATTTTTTTTTCATTAAAGGATTATTGTCATAATTAGTATAAATAATAAAACTAAACAAAAGAAATAAATTACAGATTTTTCAAGTGATATTTTCATTTATCCTTTCATTTTGGTGCGCCTGCTAGGAGTTGAACCCAGAACCTCCTGGTCCGTAGCCAAGCGCTCTATCCAATTGAGCTACAGGCGCAATTTGTACAGTTTTTATACATAATTAATAATGTAAATTATTTTTTTAGTAAATATTGATATATATATATTACAAAAATGAATCTAGACTTATTAGTTCCTGATATAGGAGACTTTGAAAATGTTGAAATAATCGAAGTACTTGTAAAAAAAGGGGACAAAATCAATAAAAATGACCCTGTTGTAACTTTAGAAAGTGATAAATCAAGTGTTGAAGTACCATCCAATTATGAAGGCACAATTGAAAATATTAATGTAAAAATTGGTGATAAAGTTTCTAAAGGTGATTTAATATTAACTCTGTCTTCAGAAAATAAAGATGAACATGAGAAAATTAGTAAAACTTTAGATGAAAAAATTCCACCTTCAACAGAAAAATTAATAGAGGAGGCAGAAACTTCAACAAAAACTGATACAAAAGTTGAAACAGAAGTTACAGAGCCAACACAAATCAAGCAAACAAGATTGATTAATGAAGTTAAAATGGTTAGTAGTAACGACGATATTGATCCTGTTGAAACTAAAGAGTGGTTAGACTCCTTAAGTGCAGTTCTGCAAAATGATGGTTCTGAAAGGGCTCACTTTTTAATTAAACAATTAATTGATCAATCTTATAAAGCTGGATCTAAAATTCCTCATACTCAAACTACTCCTTACGTTAATACGATACCCCCTGAAGAGGAAAAAAGATCACCTGGAGACCAAAATATAGAACGTAAGTTAAGATCATTAATTAGATGGAATGCTGCTGCGATGGTAGTAAGAGCAAATAAAAAACATCCTGAACTCGGCGGTCACATAGGAACATTTGCATCAGCTGCAACTTTGTATGATGTTGGTATGAATCATTTTTGGCGAGCAAAAAATAATAAATTCGGAGGTGATCTAGTATATTTTCAAGGTCATAGTGCACCAGGAATGTATGCAAGAGCTTTTCTTGAAGGAAGACTAAATGAAAAGCAGTTAGATAGATTTAGACAAGAAGTACAAACTGGTGGACTTTCATCTTATCCACATCCTTGGTTAATGCCAAACTTTTGGCAGTTTCCAACAGTTTCAATGGGTATTGGTCCAATGTTAGCAATATATCAAGCAAGATTTATGAAATACCTAATCAATAGAGGATTAATTAAAGATGAGGGAAGAAAAGTTTGGGCTTTTCTTGGAGATGGAGAAATGGATGAACCCGAGTCACTTGGGGCGATTGGTTTAGCGGCGCGTGAAAATTTAGATAATTTAATATTTGTTGTAAACTGCAACTTACAAAGATTAGACGGTCCAGTAAGAGGAAATGGAAAAATAATTCAAGAATTAGAGGGTATTTTTAGAGGAGGTGGCTGGAACGTTTTAAAAGTTATTTGGGGATCTTATTGGGACTCACTTTTAGCAAATGATAAGACAGGACATTTAGTAAAAATTATGAATGAGACCGTAGATGGTGAATATCAAGCATTTAAAGCAAGAAATGGGCTTTATGTGAGAGAAAAGTTTTTTGGAAAATACCCTGAAACTACAGAATTAGTTTCATCAATGTCAGATACTGATATTTGGAGACTTAATAGAGGAGGCCATGATCCACATAAAGTTTATGCTGCATATGATAAAGCGGTTAATCATAAAGGAAGCCCCACAGTCATAATAGCTAAAACTATAAAAGGTTATGGTATGGGTAAAAGTGGTGAAAGTGTAAACACTACTCACCAACAAAAGAAATTGGATGTTGATGATTTAATGTATTACAGGGATAGGTTTGATGTTCCTTTAACAGATTCTCAAGTCAAAAATATTGAATATTTTAAACCAGACGAAAACTCTGAAGAAATTAAATACTTAAAAAAAAGAAGATTAGAACTTGGTGGATTTATTCCAGAGAGAACATCATATTCAAAACCTATTAAAGCACCAGTTAAAGATATTTTTGATTTTATGAAAAAGTCTACGGGCGAAAAAGAAATGTCTACAACAATGGCATTAGTAAGAATGTTAACTAATCTTTTGAGAGATAAAAATGTTGCACCAAAATTGGTTCCAATTATTCCAGATGAAGCTAGAACATTTGGAATGGAGGGTTTCTTTCAAAAAATAGGTATTTATGCTCATGAAGGTCAAAAATATGAGCCGGAGGACTCAGCACAACTTTCATCTTATAGAGAAGAAAAAAGTGGTCAGGTATTAGAAGAAGGTATAACAGAAGCTGGTTCAATGTCTTCTTGGATAGCAGCTGGAACAGCATATACAAATCATGATATTGAAATGATACCAATTTATCTTTTCTATTCTATGTTTGGCTTTCAAAGAATTGGAGATTTTGCTTGGGCTGCAGGAGATAGTCAAGCGAGAGGCTTTTTAATTGGTGCGACTGCAGGAAGAACAACGCTTGCAGGAGAAGGTCTTCAACACCAAGATGGTCATAGTCATTTGTTAGCATCAACAATTCCAAACTGCATTTCTTATGATCCAACATTCCATTATGAATTAGCTGTGATTTTTAGAGAAGGTTTAAGAAGGATGCATGAAAAAAATGAAAACATTTTTTATTATATTACAACAATGAACGAAAATTACTCTCACCCTGAAATGCCAAAGGATTGTGAGGATGGAATTCTCAAGGGAATGTACAAAATTAAAGAAACATCAGGTTCTAAAGATGCAAAAATTCAATTATTAGGCTCTGGAACAATACTAAGAGAAATGATGGCAGCATCAGAAATTCTCAAAAAAGAATATCAGGTCGAAAGTGAAGTTTGGAGTGTTACTAGTTTTAATGAGTTAAGAAAAAATGGAATGGAAGTTGAACGATTTAACCTTCTAAATCCTGCAGAAACAAATAAAAAATCATATGTAGAGGAATGTTTAGGCAAACAACAAGGTCCTATCCTTACAGCCACTGACTATATGAGAATAAATGCTGACCAAATAAGACCTTTTACAAAAAAGAGCTTTTATTCATTAGGAACTGATGGATATGGAAGAAGTGATACAAGAAAAAACTTAAGAAATTTTTTTGAAGTAGATAAAGAACACATAGTTGCTTATAGCCTTAGTGTTTTAGCAAATGAACAGCTTGTTGCATCAAAGTATGCTGAAGATGCAATCAAAAAGTATAATATTGATAAAAACAAACCCCTGCCAACAAAAATGTAAATGTCTGATCAATCAAATAAAATATCTGCAAGTCCAAAAGTTAGAAAATTTGCAAGAGAACTTGGAGTGGATATAAATAATGTTAAGGGAACAGAGAGATCAGGTCGGGTTGTTGAAAAAGATTTAAAAGATTTTGTCTCATCTAGAATCAATCATCCCCAGAATAATAGTGAAAGACAAAAAGAAAAAATTATTAAAAGCGAATATCAACATTCAGATTTTGGGGAAGTTGAAATTAAAGATATTCCTAGAGTAAAAAAAATAGCAGCTCCACATCTTGTAAATTCGTGGACAAACATTCCACATGTAACTAACCATGATGAGGCTGATATTACAGAAATGGAAGAATTTAGAAGCTCGATAAAAGATAATTATACAGGAGAAAGAATAAAAATTACTCCTCTTGCATTTATTATAAAAGCATTAGTACTTTCACTAAAAAAATTTCCATCATTTAATTCATCAATTGATGATATAGAAAATGGAAAGATTACTTTGAAAAAGTATTTTCATGTTGGTATCGCAGTTGATACTCAACATGGACTTATGGTTCCTAAAATTAGAGATGCTAATCAAAAAGATATCAACCAGTTAAGTGAGGAATTAAAAAAAGTAAGTGATGATTGTAGAAATTTAAAAATTGATAAAAAAGAGTTCTTTGGAGGATCAATGACTATTACAAGCTTAGGTGGCATAGGTGGTTCGTTTTTTACACCAATAATTAACTTTCCAGAAGTTGCTATACTTGGTGTTGGCAGAAGTTATAAAAAACAGTTATTTATTGATGGTAAATTTGTTCCAAGAACCATGCTTCCACTATCCCTCTCATATGATCATAGAATTATAGATGGAGCTGAGGCCGCTAAATTTAATAACGAATTAAAAGATAATCTTGGCTCTAATTTTGCCTATAATTTGAGTAAATGATTACAAAAATTGAAATATTAGCAGATGATGTACACGTCCACTTTAGCGGAGAAAATTCTGAAATTTTTCCTAATATTTGGCTAAGAGATCATGCAAAAGATGAGCAAAATTGGGATAAAAGGTCTAGCCAAAGGAAAACATATACAGCAGCATTAGATATAAATTTAAAAGTTAAAAAGGCAGAAATAATTGAAAATGGAAAATATTTGAGTGTCTCATGGCCTGATTTAGAAAAACCAGTTAAATATTCATCTGAATTTCTAACCAATAATAAAATAAAAAAGAAAAAAGAAGTAAAATCTAATTTAAAAATCTGGAAAGCTAATGAAATAAAAGAAGAAATTTTTTTAGATTATAATTCAATTTTATCAAATGAGGGATTTAGAAATTTTTTGAAAAATACTCATGACTATGGATTTTCAGTAATTAAAAACTGTGAAACCAATTTAAAGTCTGTTGAAACAATCGCAAATAGAATTGGTTACGTAAGAAACTCTATATTTGGAGGACTATGGAGTTTTGAGTCAGATGAAAATAAAGCTGATAGCGCATACACTCAAGAAGAACTAAGACCTCATACAGATTCAACATATAGTAATGACGCTCCAGGATTACAATTATTACTATGTTGTGAATATAATGCTAAAGGTGGTGAATCGATTATGGTTGATGGATTAAAAATAGCAGAAACAATTAAAAAAGAAAACCTGCCAATGTATGAATTAATGACAAAAATAAATGTTAAGGGAAATTATATCGGTGATGGTGTTTATCTTGAGGCTGAAAGACCAATATTTAAGTTAAATGAAAATAATGAAATAGTTCAAGTTAGTTTTAATAATTATGATCGAGCACCATTTAGATTTGAAAAAGATTTAACATTAAAGTTTTATGAAGCGATAAAAAAATTTGATCTTATTGCTAACAATAAAGATTATCAGTGGCGATACATACTTAAACCTGGAGAACTTCTAATATTTAATAATTGGCGAATACTTCATGGAAGAGGATCGTTTAATGGAGTTAGAAAAATGTCTGGATGTTATATTAACAAAGAGGATTTTGACAGCTCTTGTAAGTTAAACGGAATAAATTAATTAATAAAATTATCTAATTAAATATAATGACAAAATCCCTTTCAATGGTCTGCGCACTAACCACAACTTTTATTTGGGGAACAGCTTTCATCGCTCAAGATACTGGTATGGATAATATCGGTCCATTAACTTTTAATTCAGCAAGATTTATTGTTGGCTTTTTTACAATATTACCACTTGCCTTATTATTTGAGAGAAAGAAAATTAAACTAGAAATATTTTCAAAATCAAAACTTTTTATAAAATATTTAGTTTTCATGGGAGTATCCCTGTTTTTGGGAACTTTTTTACAACAAGCTGCTCTCCAATATACAAATATTGCAAATGCTGCTTTTTTTACAGTGTTTTACGTACCAATAGTTCCAATTTTGTTATTTTGCATATACTCTAAAAAAGTTCATTGGAGTATATGGCCAGCAATTGGTCTTTGTGTTGTTGGTGTATACCTTCTAAGTGATTTTTCTAACTCAGAAATTATGTTAGGTGATGGTCTGGTTATATTGTGCTCAGTATTTTGGGCTTTGCACATAATTTTTGCAGGTAAGTTTATGGAAGAATTTGATATTCCAATGTTTTATGCTGCACTTCAAGCATTATTTGTTGCAACACTTTCATTAATCTTTTCTTATATTTTTGAAGAAATAAATATTTCAAAAATATTAATGGAAAGTAGCTCTATTCTTTACGCAGGAGCATTATCAGGCGGTATAGCCTTTACATTACAAATGTATGCTCAAAAAAATATAGAAGAGGCACCAGCAGCAATTATTTATTCTCTCGAGGGAGTATTTGCAGCTGTAGCAGGATGGATTATTCTTAATCAATTCTTAAGTACTAATAACATGATTGGATGTTTATTAATATTGATTGCAGTAATTTCTTCTCAAATTTCACCTAGTTCTAAAAATTAGCTATAAGCAATTACAAAAAGAATTAAAGCAAGAAAAGTTCTGTAATAAACAAAAATATTTAAATTAAAATTTTTAACATAAATTAAAAAATATTTTATTGTTAAATAAGAAACAATAAATGAAAATATTATTGAATATAAAAATAATATGTTTAAATCAATGTTTGCATTTACCACATCTTTTAAACTGAGTATACTTGCTCCCGCTAATGCAGGTATTGATAAGTAAAAAGATATTTTTGAAGAATCTACTCTATCAAAATTTAAAAACCTTGAGGCTGTAATTATTATACCTGATCTGCTTACACCAGGTATAACAGCTAAAATTTGAAAAATACCAATAAGTAAAATATTTTTTAAATTTAAACTGGTATCAAATTTATTTTTTATACTAGATCGATCTGCAACAAATAATAGAATGCCAAATATTAAAGTTGTCCATGCTATAACTTTTAAATTTCTTAAATTTTCAATTAGCCCCGATGTATAAAGAAAATAACCAACAATAACTAATGGTAAAGAACCTAAAATTATAAGTAATAATAAAGACTTATTTCCTAAAATATTTACTAAATCCTTTCTAAAATAAAAAATAATTGCCAAAAGGGAACCTAAGTGAAGACTAATATCAAGTTGAAGCGAACTAATACTAAAGTTCGATATTTTTGATATAATTATGAGGTGTGCAGATGAACTTACTGGTATAAATTCTGAAAAACCTTGAACAAACGCTAAAATTGATGCTTCTATATATTCTGAAATCATTAAGGACTTTAATAGATAGTTAAAAGATTACCTAAATAAGGCAATCTTTTAAATGCATATCAATTATGCGTTAAATAGAAAATGCAGAAAAATCAATGTTTTTTAAAAATATATGTCAATATATATTACCTAGTAATACTTTAAAGAAATATGCTTCTGGTGTATAAGCCGATTCAAATGACAAATAAAATGCTTAAATTTGTAGATATAGGTCAACAAAATCCACCTAAAAGAGATAAATCCCAAAGAAAAGAGGATTTTGGAGAGATTTATCAAGAGTTTATTCATGAAAAAGCTAAAGAACAATCGAGCAGGTGTTCACAGTGTGGCGTTCCTTTTTGTCAGGTTCACTGTCCATTAAGCAACAATATACCTGATTGGTTAAAGTTAACTGCAGAAGGAAGGTATGAAGAAGCTTACCATCTATCCCAAAGTACGAATAATATGCCGGAAGTTTGTGGAAGAATATGCCCACAAGATAGGTTATGTGAAGGAAATTGTGTAATTGAGCAATCAGGACATGGAACAGTAACAATTGGTTCAGTTGAAAAATATTTAACTGATAAAGCTTGGGAAAATGGCTGGGTAAAACCAATAAATGTAAAAATTGAAAATGAACAAAGTGTTGGAATTATTGGAGCAGGCCCTGCAGGGTTAGCTTGTGGTGAAGAATTACGAAAAAAAGGATACCAAATAACAATTTATGATAGATATGACAGAGCAGGTGGATTGTTAATCTATGGAATACCAAATTTTAAATTAGAAAAGCATGTAGTTGAGAGAAGAATTAAACTTTTAAAAGAAGGTGGAATAAAATTTGTTCATAATTTCGAGGTTGGTAAAGATTCTACATTAAAAGAATTACAATCAAAACATGATGCCTTATTAATTTCTACAGGTGTTTACAAAGCAAGAGAGGTTAACTTACCTGGAAATGATCTGAGTAATATTTTTCCTGCAATGGAATTCTTAACAGCTTCAAACAAAAAAGGTTTAGGCGATAAAGTCGAAATGTTTGATAACGGAACATTAAATGCTGAGGGTAAAGATGTAGTAGTAATTGGTGGTGGAGATACTGCAATGGACTGTGTAAGAACTTCTGTAAGACAAAAAGCTAAATCTGTAAAATGCCTTTACAGAAGAGACAGAGAAAATATGCCTGGATCTGCGAGAGAAGTAGGCAATGCTGAGGAGGAAGGTGTAGAATTTATTTGGTTAAGTAACCCAAAAGAGTTTAGAGGAACTAATAAAGTAAATAGTATTATTGTAGATAAAATGAAATTAACGGATCCAGATGAAAGTGGCAGAAGAAGACCCGTTGCAGAAGAAAACTCAGAATTTGAAATTAATGCTGATTTGGTGATTAAATCCTTAGGTTTTGATCCAGAAGATTTACCAGTTCTATTTCAGGAACCTAGATTACAAGTTTCACAGTGGGGAACAATAAAAGCTGACTTTGATACCTTGGAAACTAGTATACCAGGTGTATTCGCGGCTGGAGATATAGTAAGAGGAGCCTCATTAGTTGTATGGGCTATTAAAGATGGTAGAGATGCTGCGACTTCAATTGAAAGCTATCTTCAATCAAAACAAAAAATGAAGGTTGCATAATGGATATCCAAAACAAAAATCGTAAACTTTTAAAAAAAAATCATGTTTATGATGAAACTATGGAACATGATGCATGCGGAGTAGGTCTTGTTGCATCAACTGAGGGTCTAAAATCAAGAAAAGTAGTCGAATACGGTATCGAGGCTCTAAAAGCTGTATGGCACAGAGGTGCAATTGATGCAGACGGTAAAACTGGAGACGGAGCAGGCATTCATATTGAAATACCAAATGATTTCTTTGCAGAAAAAATAGAAATAACAGGTCATGAGCACGATAACTCAGATTTATGTGTGGGAATGATTTTCTTGCCAAGAAATGACTTTGGGGGACAAGAGCAATGCAGATCAATTGTAGAAAGTGAATTAACAAAAAAGAATTTTAATATTTACGGATGGAGACAAGTACCTGTGGATCCCTCTGTTTTAGGAGAAAAGGCAGAACAAACTAGACCTGAGATTACACAAGTTCTTTTTACTCATAATGATAATTCAATTCATGGTAAAGATTTAGAAAGAGCTCTTTATGAAACTCGAAGAAAAATTGAAAAAGAAGCATTAAGAAATCAATTAAACAATTTTTATATTTGTTCATTCAGCTCGAAATCAATAATTTATAAAGGAATGTTTTTAGCGGAGTCTTTATCTGATTTTTATCCAGATTTAAAAGATGAGCGTTTCATTTCACGTTATGCAATTTTCCACCAAAGATTTTCTACTAACACCGCTCCAAGTTGGGATTTAGCCCAACCTTTCAGATCGATTGCTCACAATGGAGAGATAAACACTTTAAAAGGAAATATTAATTGGATGAGAATTCACGAAGAGGAAATGTTTAGTCCTTTGTTTGATGATATGGAAAATTTAAAACCGGTTATTCCTGCTGGTAATTCTGATTCTGCATCATTAGATAATGTGTTTGAATTATTAAATATTTCTGGACATTCAGCACCTTTAGCAAAACTTATGCTAATACCAGATGCTTGGTCAAAAAAAAGTAAAGTTCTTCCAAAAGATCACCAACAACTTTTTAACTTTTTAAATAGTACAATGGAACCTTGGGATGGTCCTGCTGCTATAGCTGCAACTGACAATGAGTGGGTTATTGTAGGTAGTGACAGAAATGGACTTAGACCTCTTAGATATACAATTACAAGAGATAAACTTCTATTTGCAGGATCTGAGACAGGAATGATTGACCTAAATGAGAAGAAAATTGTTTCAAAAGGAAGATTAGGACCAGGAGAAATTTTGGGTGTGAGAATTGAAAAAGGAAAAGTTTATACAAATAATCAAATTAAGAATTATTTGTCTAAAGAATACAAACATTTCAACAATCAAATAATTGAATTAGATAAATCATTAACTATAGAAAATGAAAAAAGTGAGTTTTCAGGCTCTGACTTAAAAAAGATACAACATTGTTTTGGTTATAGTCTTGAAGACTTGGAGTTAATTTTGCATCCAATGGCAGAGGATGCTAAAGAAGCAACCGGGTCAATGGGAGATGACACTCCCCTTGCAGTTTTATCTGATAAATACAGGCCTCTTTATCATTATTTTAGACAGAATTTTAGTCAGGTGACCAATCCCCCGATCGACTCTCTTAGGGAAAATAAAGTGATGAGCTTGAAAACTAGGTTTGGAAATTTAGGAAATATTCTAGATTTTTCTAATCTTACCGAGGAAAATATTTATGTTTTAGATAGTCCAATTTTATCAAACACTCAGTTTGAAAAATTTATAAAGTATTTTGGAGATAACTATAAAATTTTAGATTGTACATTCAACACTGAGCAAAGTTTAGAAGAAGCTATAGAATTATTAAAAAATAACTCTGAAAAAGCAGTTAGAGAGGGTAATACTCAACTTATTTTATCTGATAAAAATATATCTGAAACAAAATTACCAATGCCAATGCTTTTATGTATTGGTGCAATAAATACTCATTTAATAAAATTAGGCTTGAGAGGCTATGCATCAATTAATGTACAAACAGGGGATGCCTTAGACACCCATTCATTTGCAACATTAATAGGTGTTGGAGCTACAACGGTTAATCCTTACCTAGCATTTGATAGTTTGCATCAAAGATATTCAAAAAAACTTTTTGGTAATTTCTCATTTGATGAGTGTGTAACCAGATATATTAAATCAGTAAATCTTGGACTATTAAAAATAATGTCAAAGATGGGTATTTCAGTTTTAAGTTCATATAGAGGTGGATGTAATTTTGAAACTGTTGGATTAAGTAGAACAATTGTAAAAGATTATTTTCCTGGAGTATTATCTAAAATTTCTGGAATAGGTTTAACAGGTATTGAAAAAAAAATAAGATCTATACATAAAGATGCATTTGATATTCACTCAAATATTTTACCAATTGGCGGAATCTACAGATATAGAAAAAATGGTGAAACACACCAATATCAAGGAAAATTAATTCATCTTTTACAAGCAGCTGTAGGCTCAAATTCATACGAAACTTATAAAAAATATACTAAGGGTATTTATGGTTTAAAACCAATTAGTCTAAGAGATTTAATTGATTTTAAAAATCAAGAGGCAATTGATATTGACCAAGTTGAACCAATAACTGAGATTATGAAAAGATTTGGAAGTGGAAGCATGTCTCATGGCGCTTTATCAAAAGAGGCACACGAAACACTTGCCATGGGAATGAATAGAATTAAAGGAGCTTCATGTAGTGGAGAAGGTGGGGAAGACGAGGAAAGATTTAAAGTATTAGATAATGGAGATAGCGCAAATTCTAGAGTTAAACAAATTGCATCAGCGAGATTTGGAGTAACTATTAACTATTTAAACAATTGTAATGAAATTGAAATTAAAATTGCTCAAGGTGCAAAACCCGGTGAAGGTGGACAATTACCAGGATTTAAGGTAACAGAGGAAATTGCAAGATTGAGACATTCTACTCCTGGAGTAACTTTAATCTCGCCACCACCTCACCACGATATTTATTCAATTGAAGATTTAGCTCAGCTTATTTACGACCTTAAACAAATTAATCCTAAGGCAAGAGTTGGTGTTAAATTAGTTGCCTCTTCTGGTATAGGAACAATTGCAGCAGGTGTTGCTAAAGCTAAAGCAGACATAATATTAATTTCAGGTCATAATGGTGGAACAGGTGCCACTCCACAAACAAGTGTTAAATATGTTGGTATTCCATGGGAAATGGGCCTAACAGAGGCAAACCAAGTATTAACTTTAAATAAATTAAGACACCTTGTTACATTGAGAACTGATGGAGGAATTAAAACAGGAAGAGATGTAGTGATTGCAGCAATGATGGGAGCTGAAGAATTTGGTGTAGCAACAACAGCATTAGTTGCAATGGGTTGTATTATGGTAAGGCAATGTCATTCTAATACATGTCCAGTTGGAGTTTGCACACAAGATGATGAATTAAGAAAAAAATTTACTGGTACCCCTGATAAAATAGTAAATCTATTTTCTTTTATTGCTCAAGAAGTTAGAGAAATTTTATCAAGTTTAGGATTTAAAAATTTAAACGAAGTAATTGGAAGAACAGATTTACTAAGACAAGTCAGTAAAGGATCACCAAACTTAGATGACCTAGATTTAAATCCTTTATTTGTTCAAGCTGATCCAGGCACAAACAAAAGATATTGTGAAACTCCTATAATAAATGAAGTACCAGATACTTTAGACCAAAAAATTTGGCCTGAGATAGAAAGTTTAATTAACAGAAAATTGCCGTTAGAAAATGTTTATTCAATTGAAAATACAGATAGAGCTGTTGGAACAAGAATTTCATATAATCTCTATAAAAAATTTGGAAATAATAAATTAGGGGAAAATACTTTTGCTATTAACTTCAAAGGTTCTGCTGGTCAATCTTTTGGTGCCTTCGGTGTTAAAGGACTTAAACTAATATTAAAGGGAGATGCAAATGATTACGTTGCAAAAGGTCTTTCAGGTGCATCTATAGTGATTAAACTTAGAGATGAAAGTAATTTAATTTCAAACGAGAATACTATTATAGGGAATACAGTACTTTATGGAGCAACTTCAGGATATCTTTTTGCAGCTGGACAAGCAGGTGAAAGATTTGCTGTTAGAAATTCGGGTGCTACTGCAGTTATAGAAGGATGTGATTCAAATGGTTGTGAGTACATGACAGGTGGGTCAATTGTAATATTGGGAGAGGTAGGCGATAATTTTGGAGCTGGTATGACTGGAGGTATGGCATTTATATATGACCCAAAAAGCCAGTTTGCAAAAAAGGCTAATCCTGAAACAATAGTTTGGCAAACGCCCGAGACAGAGTACTGGAAAACCTATCTAAAAGATTTAGTTTTAAAACATAATGAGGAAACCAACTCTAATTTATCAGCACAGATTATTGAAAATTTTGATGATGAAATTAAAAATTTCTTACAAGTTTGCCCTAAAGAAATGTTAAATAAATTAGAAAACCCTATAACAAACAAAAGTTTAGTTGGAAAAGCTAGTTAATTTTTTTGATTATAAATTTTAACTCTTTGCAAATAATATTTAAATTTTTTTTTGATGAAAGGCTATGATCTCCATTTTTTATCACTAGTAGTTTTTTTTCTGCTTTAGGAAAAATTTTTAAAACTTTTCTTGAATACATTACTGGAACCACCTCATCCTTCTGTCCATGAACCATAGTTACAGGATTTGTATTTTGTAATTTCCTATTAAGAACTTTATTGCTAGCTTTTTTTCCGTCTAAAATTAGCTGTTTTGTTATTAAATACTCATAATCACCATTTTTAACTTTTGAGATGCCTTTTTTCAAAATTTCACTTTTCGTTTTTTTTGGAAACTTTTTCCACATAATTCTTGTAAGAAATTCAGGAGCAGATCCAATTCCTATAAAACCTTTAATTTGTGAACTATAATATCTATGCATTAACAAAGAAATCCAGCCACCCATGCTGGATCCAATTAGTATAAAGTCATTCTTTTTAACTATTTTACTTATTGTAATTCTAGCGTCATTTGACCATTTAGTGATATTACCTCTTGTGAATTCTCCTGATGATCTACCATGACCAAAGTATTCAAGGGCTAAAAATCCAAGTTTATTTTGAATGGCAAATTTTAAAAATTTCCTTGGTTTGTCCCCATCAATATCAGATGCGAAACCAGGTAAAAAAACTACGTAAAGATTTTTTTTATAATTATTTGCTATATATCTTAGTTTTTTAGATTTAGAAATTCTTAGAAATTTATATTTTTTCATATAAAGTAATTACATTGACCAAGTATATAATATTATTACCACATGCAGTCTAAAATAAAAGTCCTACAAGTAATTCCTAAACTAGGTTATGGTGGAGCTGAAACTGGTTGTTATGATATTGCTCATTATTTACCAGAAAACAATGTTGGATCGTATTTGATAACAAGTGGTGGTGAATTATTAAAATTTGTTGATAAAAAAAAAGTTAAAGTCATTAGACTACCAGTTCAATCTAAAAACCCTTTTCTCATACTTATCAATTCAATTATTATTTCAATTATTATTTTAATAAATGGGATAAACATAGTCCATGCAAGAAGTAGAGCTCCAGCTTGGTCATGTTTAATAGCAACAAAGATTACTAGAAGAAAATTTGTTACTACTTTCCATGGAACATACAATTTCAATAGTAATTTAAAAAAATTTTATAACTCAGTTATGGTCAGATCAGATTTAATAATTGCAGGATCAAATTTTATATTTTCACATATTAAAGAAAACTATTCAGAATATTTATCTGATAGAAAAAAATTACTTTCAATTTTTCGTGGAATTAACACAGATTATTATGATGCTACTACTACTCTAGAAGCTGATGAAGATAATCTGTTTAAATCTTGGAAACTGATTATTGGTAAAAAAATAATTTTATTACCTGGAAGGCTTACTGCTTGGAAGGGCCAAGAAATATTTTTAGAAGCTTTAAATAAAGTAAATATTCAATTAGGCAATGATGCATTCATTGCAGTTATTCTCGGTAACGACCAGGGGCGGGACCTTTACAAAAAAAAACTTATAAGACTTGTCGAGCAATACAGACTTACAAAACAAATTAGATTTATAGACCATTGTAAAAATATGCCTTTGGCCTACAAAATTTCAGATATAATTATTTCTGCATCTATAGAACCGGAAGCATTTGGTAGAGTATCAGTTGAAGCACAATCCATGCAAAAAATGATTTTAGCAAGCAATTTAGGTGGATCTAACGAAACTATAATAGATGGAAAAACTGGTATTTTATTTGAAGCAGGAAACTCTGATGAATTATCTGAAAAGATAATTAAAGTAATGAATATGGACTCTGATGAAATCAGCAAAATTGGTAATAATGGAAGAGAAAATGTAGTAAAAAAATTTAATGTTGAAAAAATGTGTTTTTCTACTTATTCAGAATACAAAAAACTATTTAATTAATGCCAGATATTACATTACCAGACGGAAAAAAAATCAATTTTGAAAAAAGTATCTCGGGATTTGAAGTTGCAGAAAAAATTAGCAAATCTTTATCTAAGCAAGCTTTGCTAATAAGTGTTGATGGAGAGTTAAAAGATTTAAATCATAGTATTTCTAAAGACTCTTCAATAAAGATATTTACATCAAAAGATAAAGAAGGTTTAGAGACCATTAGACATGATACCGCTCACATACTCGCTATGGCAGTTCAAGAATTATTTCCAGGGACACAAGTTACAATAGGACCAGTTATTGAAGATGGCTTTTATTACGATTTTGTAAGAAAAGAACCTTTTACAACAGAAGATTTAGAAAAAATTGAAAATAAAATGAAAGAAATAGTAGATAGAGATGAAAAAACTTACAGAGAGGTTTGGAAAAGAGATGACGCAATTGAACATTTTAAAAAAAAGGGAGAAATATATAAAGCTGAGATAATAGAAAGTATTCCAGAGGGAGAAGAAGTATCTTTATATTTTCATGGAGATTGGCATGATTTATGCAGGGGCCCTCATTTAAGTTCAACAGGTAAAATTGGAAAATATTTTAAATTAACAAAAGTCTCAGGTGCTTACTGGAGAGGCGACTCTAATAATGAAATGTTACAAAGAATTTACGGAACAAGTTGGTCTTCTCAAAAAGAATTAGATGATTATTTAAATAGAATAGAAGAAGCTGAAAAAAGAGATCACAGAAAAATTGGGAAAGAAATGGATTTATTTCATTTCAGAGAAGAGAGTCCTGGATCTGTATTCTGGCATCAAAAAGGATGGAGTTTATTTCAAAAACTCATTTCATATATGAGAATGAAACAAGAAATTGCAGGATATCAGGAAATAAATACCCCAGAAATATTAGATCGCTCCCTTTGGGAGAAATCGGGTCACTGGGAAAAATTTGGTGCCAATATGTATACCTCTACTACACCAGATGAAAAAGTTTTTGCTATAAAGCCAATGAATTGCCCAGGTTGCGTTCAAGTTTTTAATCAAGGCTTAAAAAGCTATCGTGATTTACCACTAAAAATGTCAGAATTCGGAAAAGTTCATAGGTATGAACCATCCGGAGCACTTCATGGATTATTGAGAGTAAGAGCTTTCACTCAAGATGATGCACATATTTTTTGCACCGAGGAACAAATTACTGAAGAATGTTTAAGTGTAACTAATTTAATTTTAGAAATTTATAAAGATTTGGGATTTGAAGATGTAATTTTAAAATATTCTGATAGGCCAGAATTAAGGGTTGGTGACGATCAAGTTTGGGATAAATCAGAAGCCGCCTTACTAGAAGCAATTAAAGCAACAAAATTAGAATATTCAATTAATAAGGGCGAAGGAGCTTTTTATGGTCCAAAAATAGAATTTGTTTTAAGAGATGCGATTGGTAGAGATTGGCAATGTGGAACGTTGCAAGTAGATTTAAACTTACCGGGCAGATTAGGGGCCTCATTTGTTGACAGCGATGGAAATAAAAAAGTTCCTGTAATGCTTCACCGAGCTTTATTTGGATCATTAGAGAGGTTTATTGGAATTTTAATTGAAAATTATTCAGGAAAATTACCTTTTTGGTTATGCCCAGTTCAAACAATAGTAATCCCTATCTCTAGTGATTTTGATGATTATGCAAAAGAAGTAAACAGTCAGTTAAAAAAAATTGGGCTTTCTTCAGACGTAGATTTAAAAAATCACAATTTAAATTACAAAATTAGAGAACATTCATTAACTAAAGTACCAATGTTGCTAATATGTGGAAAAAAAGAAGTTGACAGCAATACAGTAACTATTAGAAGATTGGATTCTAAAAAACAAGAAACTATGGATTTAAAAAAATTCTTACAAAAATATTCTGCTCTCAATAAAGCACCTTCAATTTAGTGGCAGATTTAAAACAAAACTACTTTCAGAGAAGAACAAAATCTAGAGGTCCTAGAACAAATCAAAGAATAACTTCACAAGATGTTCAAGTTATTGCAAGCGATGGTGATAATTTAGGAATTCTAAATTTACAAGATGCTATTAGTAGAGCCAAGGAAGAAGGTTTAGATTTAATCGAAATAGCTCCAAATGCAAAACCTCCTGTGTGTAAAATTATGGATATGGGAAAATATAAATATGATGCACAAAAAAAAGCTAATAAAGCAAAGAAAAAGCAAAAAAAGATTGAATTAAAAGAAATTAAATTAAGACCAGTTACAGAAGTACACGATTATACTTTTAAAATAAAAAATGCCCAAAAATTTATTGCTAAAGGAGATAAAGTAAAATTTACAATAAGATTTAAAGGAAGAGAATTACAACATTCAAGCTTAGGTAATGAGTTAATGGATAAGATCAAACAGGATATGGAGACCGTTGGAAGAGTTGAGCTTCAGCCCAAGTTTGATGGGAAACAAATGATTATGGTTATCCAGCCTTTATAAGCCTTATTTCTGGTTGTAAATTAATATTAATATTTGTATAACCCCTTCAAAATTATGCCTAAATTAAAAACAAAAAGTTCAGCAAAAAAAAGATTTAAAATATCAGCTAGAGGCAAAGTAATCACAGCTCAGGCAGGTAAAAGGCATGGAATGATTAAAAGAACTAATTCACAGATAAGAAAACAAAGAGGTACTACGGTAATGTCAAAACAAGATGGTAAGATAGTAAAATCTTATATGCCGTATAACCTAAGAGGATAATATGGCTAGAGTAAAAAGAGGTGTGACAAGCAGAGCTAAACATAAAAAAGTATTAAAAGCCGTTAAGGGTCAGTGGGGAAGAAGAAAGAATACTATAAGAGTAGCTAGACAGGCAATGGAAAAAGCTTTGCAATACGCTTATAGAGATAGAAGAAATAAAAAAAGAGACTTCAAATCACTTTGGATACAAAGAATTAATGCTGGAGTTAGATTAGAGGGTTTAACATACTCTAAATTTATAAATGGCCTAAGTAAAACAGGTATTAAAATAGATAGAAAAATACTCGCTGAAATAGCTTATGATAATCCAGAAGCATTTAAAACTATAGTCAAAAAAGCTCAAGCGGCGTTAAATTAATTTTCATTGTTGTTTTTCTAGAGTTAACAAATATTCTACGAATATGTCTGATATTAAAAAAATTAAAGATGAATATTTAAATAAATTAGATAGTGATTTAAATCTTGAAAGTGTAAATCAGATTAAAACAGAATTATTTGGTAAAAATGGTCAGATTTCTAATTCTTTTAAATCATTAGGATCTTTGCCGACTGATGAAAGAAAAAAATTTGCATCGGACTTAAATTCAATAAAAGACGAATTACAAGATAAAATAAATTCTAAACTTCATGAAATTGAAACAAGAGAGATAAATTCTAAACTCGAAAATGAAAAAGTAGATGTAACTTTGCCAGAAAGAGAATTTAATCAAGGAAAAATACATCCTGTTTCGCAAGTAATAGATGAAATATCTTCAATATTTTCAGAAATTGGCTTCAGTGTTGAAGAGGGTCCAGATGTAGAAAACGAGTATTATAATTTTACAGCTTTAAATACGCCAGATAATCATCCAGCAAGAGATATGCATGACACTTTTTATTTAAATAATAATAAAGAATTATTGCTAAGGACTCATACTTCTCCAGTACAAATTAGAACAATGTTAAATGGAAAACCGCCATTTAAAATTATAGCTCCAGGCAGAACATACAGATCAGATAGCGATCAAACTCATTCTCCAATGTTCCATCAAGTTGAAGGACTTCACATTGATAAAGATACTAATATGGGCCATCTAAAAGGATGCTTAAACTATTTTATAAAATCATTTTTTGAAGTGGACAAAATCAAAATGAGATTTAGACCAAGCCACTTTCCTTTTACTGAGCCATCTGCAGAGGTGGATATTGGTTATGAAATAAAAAATGGAAAAATAGTTGTTGGCGAGGGAGATAAGTGGTTAGAAATTCTAGGTTGTGGCATGGTACATCCAAATGTGCTTAAAAATGTAAAAGTAAATCCAGATAAATACCAAGGTTATGCTTTTGGTATTGGAATAGATAGACTGGGAATGCTCAAGTATGGAATCAATGATTTAAGAGCTTTTTTTGAGACTGACTATAGATGGCTTAACCATTTTGGTTTTGACCCATTAGATGTTCCATCAAATTATAGAGGTCTTAGTAGATGAAATTCACAATAGGTTGGCTAAAAGAACATCTTAATACAAAAAAAAAAGATAGCGAATTAATTGAAAGATTAACAGATGTTGGGCTTGAAGTTGAAAGTTTTGAAAACTTAAATTCTGATTTAGATAACTTTAAAGTAGCAAAAATAATAAATGTTCAACAACACCCAAATGCAGATAGACTTCGAGTATGTGATGTTGATATTGGACAGGAAAATAATGTAAAAGTAGTATGCGGAGCACCAAATGCTAAAAAAGATCTTTTAACTGTATATGCAGGTCCAGGATCAATAATTCCAAAAAATAATATGAAACTTACAATCAGTAAGATTAGAGGGGTTACTTCCTATGGGATGTTGTGCTCTGAATCTGAGTTGAATTTATCAGATGAAAGTGAAGGAATCACAGAACTAAAAATAGCTAAGTACTCTAATAAAATAGGCGAGAATTTTTTTAAAAATAAAAATGAGAAAGTTATAGATTTATCAATAACACCAAATCGTCCTGATTGCTTGGGGTTAAGAGGTATTGCTAGAGATCTTGCAGCTGCAGGAGCAGGTAAATTAATAAAAATTTCAAAAAATAATATAAAAAAACATGGAACTCAAAAAATTAAAGTTTCAATCTCGAAAGATAAAAATCAAGGTTGTACTGTATTTGGAAGTTGCTTAATTGAGGGTGTTACCAATAAAGAGAGTCCCCAATGGCTAAAAGAAAAAATTGTGTCAATTGGTCAAAAACCAATTTCAGCAATTGTTGATATTACAAATTATGTAATGTTAGATTTAAATAGGCCTCTACATGCATACGATGCTGATAAAATTGATAAGGAAATTATAGTTAGAAATTCAAAAAAAGGTGAAACTTTTGAAGCCCTTGATAATAAGGAGTATAAATTGGATGATGATATGTGTGTTATTTCCGATAAGTCTGGAGTTTTAGGCTTAGGAGGAATCATTGGAGGAACACGTTCTGGAACCGAAATTAATACTAAAAACGTTTTATTAGAATCTGCGTATTTTATTCCTAGATCTATAAGAAAAACCTCAAAATTATTAAATATTGATACTGATGCCAAATTCAGATTTGAAAGAGGGATTGATCCTCAATCCATCGAATTAGGTTTATCTAAAGCTGCTGAATTAATATCTGAAATTTGTGGCGGTAGAATAAGTAATTTTGATATTCAAAAAACTGACAAGTATGAAAAGAACAAAATTAAATTCAAGGTCTCTTTATTTGAAAAAATAACAGGATTTAAAGTAAATGATAATGAAATAATTAAGATTTTAATTGATCTAGGATTTGAAGTTTCTAAGAAAAAATTCGAATTAGATTTAAAAATTCCTACTTGGAGACCTGATATTACTCAATCAATTGATGTAGTTGAAGAAATAGTAAGAATTAAAGGATATGAGAATATAGAAACCTTAGAGCCTGAAAAAACTAAAATAAAAGATACTTTAAACAAACAACAAAAACTCTTTCACTTTCTACAACGCTCTATCGCATCAAAAGGTTATTTTGAAACTGTTACATGGTCATTTACAGATTCAAAAATAAACAATCTTTTTAGAGAAAATCTTAAAGAAATAAAAATAGTAAATCCAATAAGTTCAGACTTAGATGTTTTACGAAATTCGATTTTCACAAATTTGACTTTTTTTTTAAAGAAAAATTTAGATAGAGGATTCAAAGATATTTCGCTGTTTGAAATTGGACCAATTTTTAAGGATAGTAAGCCCGGTGAGCAATTAACTGTGATAGGAGCAATAAAATCAGGAAAAATATCAAGATTAAATTGGAATGAAAAAGACAGGATTGTCGATGTTTTTGACGTAAAAAAAGATGTAATTCAGACACTAGCAGAAGCCGGATATGACAAACAAAGTTTTTTTGTAAGAGAAAAAACTCCTTCATATTATCATCCAGGTAAATCAGGTTCTATCTATCTTGATAAGGATGAATTAGACCCTGTTGCTTATTTTGGTGAAATCCATCCAAACATTTTAAAAAAACTTGATATTAAAACTGAAGGTCTGGTTGGTTTTGAAATTTATATGGATTATCTAAGGGAGAATAAAATAAAGCTTAAAGACCTAAAACCAAATTTTGAGTACTCAGATTATCAAAAATCAGAGAGAGATTACGCATTTGTTGTAGATAAAAATGTTAAGGCACAAGATTTAATAGAAATAATATCATCAATTGATAAAAATTTAATAAGATCAATTAAAATTTTTGACATTTATGAGGGTGAAAATATTCCTCAAGATAAAAAGTCGATAGCTCTAAATGTAACAATTCAATCATCAGAAAAGACATTAGAAGACAGTGATCTTGAAAAAATTAATAAATTAATTATTTCAACTGTGGAGACTAAATCTGGCGCAAAAATAAGATCCTGAATGTCCACTGAAATTGATAATATCAGAAATTTTGCAATTATCGCTCATATTGACCATGGTAAGTCAACTATAGCAGATAGAATTATACATAGATGTGGTGGCTTGACTGATAGAGAAATGAAAGCTCAAGTGCTTGACTCGATGGATATTGAAAGAGAGAGAGGTATAACTATTAAAGCTCAAACAGTAAAATTAAATTATAAATCTAAAGATGGGAAAAATTATATTCTTAATATTATAGATACCCCAGGTCATGTTGATTTTAGCTATGAAGTAAGTAGATCTTTATATGCTTGCGAAGGTTCAATATTAATTGTGGATAGTACCCAAGGAGTTGAAGCTCAAACATTAGCTAATGTTTATCAAGCTCTTGATATAAATCATGAAATAATACCAGTTTTAAATAAAATTGATTTACCAGCTTCAGATATTGATAGAACAAATAAACAAATCGAAGATGTAATAGGTATTGATACATCCAACGCAGTTCCATGTTCTGGAAAAACTGGTGAAGGAATTGAAGATATCTTGGAGCAAATTATTCAAACATTGCCAGGTCCAAAAGGTAAAAAAGATCAAAAATTAAAGTGTTTATTAGTGGATAGTTGGTACGATACATATTTAGGTGTAGTCATTCTAGTAAGGGTAATTGATGGAAAAATTAAAAAAAATATGAAAATTAAAATGATGTCAACAAATCAAGAGTATTTTGTTGAGAAAGTAGGTGTTTTTACACCTAAACCAAAAGATATTGATGAACTTAATTCTGGAGAGATTGGATTTATCACAACAGGTATCAAAATTTTATCAGAAACAAAAGTTGGAGACACAATTTGTGATGCATCCAAACCACTATCAGAGTCTCTACCTGGTTTTAAGCCGAGTAAACCAGTTGTGTTTTGTGGATTATTTCCTGTAGACAGCTCTGAGTATCAAAAATTAAAAGATGGATTAGCTAAATTAAAATTGAATGATTCTAGTTTTTCCTTTGAGCCTGAATCTTCCTCAGCCTTAGGTTTAGGTTTTAGGTGTGGTTTTTTAGGTTTATTGCACTTGGAAATTGTTACGGAAAGACTCGAAAGAGAATTTGATATTAATCTATTAACTACAACTCCTGGGGTTGTATACAAGATCCATATGAACAATGGCGAGATAAAAGATTTACAAAATCCATCAAGTTTACCAGATCCAACTTTGATAAAATATATTGAGGAACCTTGGATTAAAGCTACAATTATTACTCCTGATCAGTATCTAGGCCCTATAATGAAAATATGCCAAGATAAAAGAGGAATTCAAACAAACCTAAGTTATTCCGGAAGTAGAGCAGTTGTAAATTACGAATTACCATTAAATGAAATAGTATTTGATTTTAATGATCGATTAAAATCGATGACAAGTGGATATGCTAGTTTTGATTATGAAATAATTGGCCACAGAGAAGGAGATCTTGTTAAGATGGGTATCTTAGTAAATACTGAGCCAGTAGACGCTTTAGCTATGATGATACACAAAGACTTTGCCCAAAAGACCGGAAGAGAGGTATGTGAGAAATTAAAAGATTTAATTCCAAGACATAACTTTATGATACCAGTCCAAGCAGCTATCGGTGGCAAGATTATTGCGAGAGAGACAATTAAAGGATTTAAAAAAGATGTATTAACAAAAATTCATGGAGGAGGTGCTGTAGACAGAAAAAGAAAATTACTTGAGAAACAAAAAAAAGGAAAAGCTAGAGCAAAACAATTTGGAAAAGTTGAAATACCTCAAGAGGCATTTATCGGTGTATTAAAAATAAATAAAGACTCTAAATAAATTGGAAATTTTATAAATACAATTAAAAACTAAATAATTGAGCAAAATGACTAACAATTTTTGTATATCCATGACTTCAATACCACCAAGATTTTCAACTTTAGAAAAAACATTAATTTCAATTGATCAACAGAAAATAAAGCCTAAAAAAATATTCCTAAATATTCCAAAAACTTTTCAAAGATTTTCTAATTTTGATTATGATTTTAATATTTTATTAAAAAAATTTGAAAATTTAATAATAAATAAATGCGAAGATTTTGGATCAGGCACAAAATTACTAGGTTCTATAAATGAAATATTAAATTTTGATTTCGTTGTTTTATTGGATGATGATCATGTATACAATAAACAAATGTTAAAAATATTTAACGATCAATTTAATAAAAATATGTCAGTGTCTTACAGTTTTTGTGTATATGATATTATGGATTGTAAGATTGGGCAAGGTGCAGATGGTTTTTTAATCAATACTAAATATTTAAAAGATATTAAAAAATTTTATAAAAAATATGTTGAAAATAACAAAAAATTATTTCTTAATGATGATTTGTGGATTTCTATTTATTTGAATAAAATATCTAAAGTAGACATTGTTTCAGTTGCCTCTTTTGTTAAAATGCCCTTTTTTTTTAAATTTAAATCTATATATAAAAAACACACTCAGTTAGGTGCTATTATAGAAACATACAGTTCAAATAGAAAAAAAGCTAGGGAATTAAAATTCAAAGAAAATTGTAATGAATATGTAATGTTAAAAAATAAAACAAATAATTTTAAAAATATTTAAAATATATTTAGGAGAGGTGGCCGAGTGGTTGAAGGCGCACGCTTGGAAAGCGTGTATAGGGGAAACTCTATCATGGGTTCGAATCCCATTCTCTCCGCCACTAATTTTAAATAAAAAATAGGTTTTACTCTTAAAAATCTAAAAATAGAAAATTATTAAAAAAAATCCTAAATTAACGTTGAAAATACTTACTAATTTAAGCTTATAGTTTTAAGTGATTTTATTAAAAATTTTAAAAATGGTATAAAAGATTACTTCCTTAAAGGTTTAATGACAAAAAATAATACAAATACATATAAAGCAGATTCGATTAAAGTTTTAAAAGGTCTTGAAGCAGTAAGAAAAAGACCTGGAATGTATATTGGTGATACAGATGATGGAACTGGCCTACATCATATGGTGTACGAGGTTGTAGATAACTCTATTGATGAAGCACTAGCAGGTCATTGTAAAAAAATTGAGGTTAGTATAAATTCTGATGGATCAATCACAGTTGAAGACGATGGTAGAGGAATACCAGTAGATTTTCATAAGGAAGAAAAAAAATCAGCAGCGGAAGTTATAATGACTCAGCTTCACGCTGGTGGTAAATTTGATCATGATTCTTATAAAGTTTCAGGAGGCTTGCATGGAGTTGGGGTTTCTGTAGTTAATGCTCTTTCGCAGAAATTAAAATTATATGTAGAAAGAGATGGAAAAAAATATTTTGTTGAATTTATAAATGGTGAAACGAAAACACCACTTAAAGTTATAGGAAAGTCAAAGAGCACAGGAACAAGGATAAATTTCTTACCTTCTAAAGATATTTTCTCATCAACCAAATTTAGTTTTTTAATTATTCAAAAAAGAATGCGTGAGTTAGCTTTTCTGAACAAAGGAATTAAAATTATACTTAATGATTTAACACAAACAAAAGTAAAATCTCAAGAATTTAAATTTGAGGGAGGTATAAATGAGTTTGTTGAATTTTTAGACGAAAAGAGAGAAAAATTAAAAAATAAAAATGATAATGATTTGTTTCGAAAACCAATTTATATAGAAGGGATAAAAGGTAATATAAATGTTCAATGTTCATTAAAATGGAATGCTGGATACAATGAGGATGTATATCCTTATACTAATAATATTTATCAAAAAGATGGAGGAACACATCTTTTAGGTTTTAGAAGTGCCCTCACAAGAGTAATAAACAAATATGCATCAGAGCAAAATTTATTGAAGAAAAGTAAAGTTCTTTTATCGGGAGATGATGTTAAGGAGGGTTTAACTTCTGTTCTATCTGTTAAAATTCCAGATCCTAAATTTTCTTCACAAACAAAAGACAAATTAGTTTCCTCTGAGGTAAGAAATATTGTTGAAGGCATAGTCAATGAAAAATTATCAATTTGGTTTGACCAAAACCCTTCAGTCTCTAAAACAATTTTGACAAAAATTATTCAGGCAGCAGTAGCAAGAGACGTTGCTAAAAGAGCAAGAGAAAATGTAAGAAGAAAGGGAGCTTTAGAGCTAACTGGTTTACCTGGTAAATTAGCAGATTGTCAAAACTCAAAACAAGAAGGAACAGAATTATTTATAGTAGAGGGAGACTCAGCTGGGGGATCAGCTAAACAAGGAAGAAATAGAGAATATCAGGCTGTATTACCACTTAGAGGAAAAATATTAAATACATTTACAGAGATAAATGGAGGTAAAAAAAATGGAAATCAAAGTGATTTAAGAACAAAATCATTATCAAAGATGATTTCATCTAATGAAATAGTTACATTGATAAATGCTCTTGGGTTAGATCCCAAAACAGAGGAAATAGATTTAGAAGATTTAAGATACGGAAAAATTATAATCATGACTGATGCAGATGTTGATGGCTCACATATCCGAGCACTACTTTTAACTTTCTTTAATAATATTCCATTTAATAAATTAATAGAACAAGGTCATGTATATTTAGCCCAACCACCTCTTTTCAAAATTAATAAAGGTTCTAAAGGTATTTATATAAAAGATGAGAAAGATCTTGAAAATTATATAATCAAAAATTCTAAGGATATTAAAAAAGTTAAGAAAAACTCGAAAGAATTTGATAGAATGATTCAATTAGAAAAATCTAAATTGAATATTCAGAGGTTTAAAGGACTTGGAGAAATGAATCCTGAAGAATTATGGAATACTACATTAAATCCAGAGACTAGAAATTTACTTCAAGTTCAATATTCAAAAAATCTTCAAAAAGATCAAAACCTTATACAAACATTAATGGGTAACGATGTTGCTTCTAGAAAAGATTTCATTGTAGATAATGCTATAAATGTTGTTAATTTAGATATTTAATTAATGGAGTTAAGTAGCAATTCCAAATCATCGCACTTAAATAAAATTACATACGTTAATTTAAGGTGGATAGGTGTAATAGGTCAATTTATTACTATAAATGCTGTTGCATTCTTATTTAAATTTGAATTCAATTTTTTACTAGCAAATATTATAGTTTTCCTAGGTGCTTTAAGTAACATCTTCCTATTTTATTTTTTTAAAAAAAACCAGCTTCAAGAAAAAATATCTTTAACCTTTCTTACGCTTGATATTATACAATTAAGTTTTTTGCTTTATTTAACAGGTGGTACCATAAATCCATTCTCAATATTCCTAATAATACCAAGTATATTTGCCTCAAATAGCTTAAGCATTAGAACAAACATTTTATTAATAATTTTGACAATATCTTCTATAGTTCTTCTTACTTTCTATCATCAAGAATTACCTTCACCATTAAATGAATATATTTTTAGTAATTACTATTATTATTCAGTACCTTTAGCCTTAATTATTGCACTTATTTTCCTAAGTTTTTTTGCTTTAACGTTTGGAAATGAGTCAAAAGTCAGAAAAGATGCATTAGATAAAATTCAAGAAGTTATTTCTAAGGAGAACGAATTAGTTTCACTGGGTGGACAAGCTGCAGCGGCTGCTCATTCTTTAGGTACACCGCTTTCTACAATTAAAATTATTTCTCAAGATTTGTATGACAATTTTAAAAATAATAAAGAATTAAAAAAAGATGTTGAATTACTTTTAAGCCAAGTTGAGAGATGCAATATAATATTAAAAAAATTGTCTTTAAATCCTGTAGTTGAAGATGACTTTATAGACAAGGATATTACTCTGCATAACTATGTGAAAGAAATTGTGAATTCTTTTGAAGAAATATCAGACAAAAATTTTATCATAAATACTGAGCAGAATTACAATTCATTTGAAATTTCAAAATTAATTGAAGTTGTTTATGGCATAAGAAATTTTATTGGAAATGCAAATAAGTTCGCAAAAAAAAATATTTATATTTCAATAACTAGTGACAGCCAAAACTCTTCGATATCGGTCGAGGATGATGGTTCAGGATTTCCTAAAGATATATTAACCAAAATTGGGGATCCTTATATAAAATCATTGCAATCTAAAAATAGATCGAGAGCAGGATTGGGTTTGGGAATATTTATAGGCAAAACTTTGTTAGAAAAAAATAAGGCAAAACTCTTAATTAGGAATTCAGAGACCAGAGGTGGTGCTGAAATTAAAATAGAGTGGTCTAATAAAGATTTAATTAGTCTTTAGTGAAGTTTTTTATTTTCAAATAGTCCACTTAATTGATCTATCATTACATCCCCAAGTTCTTGTACATCAGAAATTTTGATTGCTTTTTTATAATATCGAGATACATCGTGACCAATTCCTATAGCTAATATTTCTACTTCACTTTTATTCTCAATAAATTTAACAATTTTTTTCAAATTTTTTTCTAAAAAGTCTCCAGAATTAACTGATAATGTTGAGTCATCTACTGGTGCTCCATCTGAAATAACCATAAGGATTTTTCTTTCCTCTTTTCTTTTTTTTAATCTATTAAATGCCCACGTAATAGCTTCACCATCTATATTTTCTTTTAATAAACCCTCTTTTAGCATCAAACCCAAATTCTTTTTTGATTGTCTCCAATGAGAATCAGCACCTTTATAAATTATATGTCTTAAATCATTAAGTCTTCCTGGATTTTTTGCTTTACCCAATCTATTCCACTCCTGGCGACTTTTACCACCTTTCCAGTTTTTCGTTGTAAAACCTAGTATTTCAACTTTAACCGAGCATCTTTCTAAGGTTCTGGATAAAATATCAGCACATATTGCAGCTATTGTTATTGGTCTGCCTCTCATTGACCCAGAGTTGTCAATTAAAAGTGTCACAATTGTATCCTTAAAGTCTAAATCTTTTTCTTTTTTAAATGATAAGGAGTTATATGGATCAATGATAATCCTAGGTAATTTTGAACTATCTAACAATCCCTCTTCTAGATCAAATTCCCATGATCGATTTTGTTTTGCCATTAATTGTCTTTGTAATTTATTTGCTAACTTAGTAATTAAATCTTGAAAACTTGTAAGCTGTTGGTCTAAATTTTTTCTAAGTTTTTGAATTTCCTCAGCTGTATCTAGACTTTCTGCTTTAGCAACTTCATCAAATTCAGTAGTAAATATTTTATATTCTTTATCGCTTAAACTTAAATTTTTTTTTTGTACAACATTTTCTGACTCAGCATCCTCGTTATTTTCACTACCAAGCTGATCTTCAAGTCTAAACTCATTTACTTCATCCTCGCTATCCATTCCTTGACTTATATTTTCATCTTCGCTTGTTTTGCTAGACTCATTATTATCTTTGTCTTCATTGTTATTAGAATTATTTTGATCTTGCGTATCATCATTTTCTTCATTTTCTTTTTCAGTTGTGTCATCATTTTCGAATATATCCATACTTTCTAAAATTTCAGAAAATTTAGCATTATATACTTCCTGATTTTCTAGATTTTGATTTAAAAATTCAAAGTGTTTGTCTATTGACTTATTAAAATCTTTCTCCCAAAATTTAAGAATTTCTTTATTTTCTTGGTATAATTCGACATTAAAAAATTTGTTTGTCATATAGATTTCAAAAGCATCAATAATATTTGTATCTTCTTTTTTTGTTATTTTTTCTTTTTTAAGATGTTGAAGTCTATTTTTATAATTTTCTTTAAAATTTTTGGAAATTCCTTTTAGCATCTCTGAACCAAGTAGTTCATATCTCACCTTTTCTGCTAGCTGGTAGAGTGTTCTGCAAGAGGGATTTTGTGGTTTGTTTTTATCCAATAATTTTCTGTTTGAAAATCTTCTTTTTAAAGCCTTAGAGTCTGTTTCAGCCCTTAGTTTTTTAAATTGATTTTTATCATTAATATTGTCAATTTCCCCAATATCATAAACCTTTTCGTCATTTTTTTTATTTTTGTCAACCTTATAGTCATCTGAAATTACTTTGTAAGTTGATTGAAGGGCTTGTTTGAATTTTTCTTTAATACTATCTTCTTTGTTCATCAAATTTGAATATTTATCATTGACTCTGGTAGTTCATCTCCAAAACATCTTTGATAATATTCAGCAATAGTGTTTTTTTCAGCATCGTCACATTTGTTTAAAAATGTTACTCTAAATGCATATCCGATATCTTTGAAAATTTCAGAATTTTCTGCCCAATGCAAAACTGTTCTAGGACTCATTACTGTAGATATATCACCTGCCATAAATCCTTTTCTTGTAAGTGAAGCAACTTTTATCATGTTTGAAACTTGTTCTTTACCTTTAGGATTATTTAAATTTTTGTTCTTACCTAATATGATTTCCATTTCTTTATCTAAACTAAGATAGTTTAATGTAGATACAATATTCCATCTATCCATTTGTCCTTGATTTATTTGTTGTGTCCCGTGATATAGTCCGGTTGTATCACCAAGTCCCACAGTATTTGTTGTTGCAAAAAGCCTAAAAAATTTATTTTGTTTAATTACTTTATTTTTATCTAATAGAGTAAAGCTACCTTCTGACTCAAGCACTCTCTGAATAACGAACATTACATCTGGTCTTCCAGCGTCATATTCGTCAAAAACTAAGGCCACAGGATTTTGAATTGACCAAGGTAATATTCCTTCTTTAAATTCAGTTACCTGTTTACCATCTTTGATTACAATTGAATCTTTACCTATTAAGTCAATCCTACTTACATGACTATCGAGATTAATTCTTATGCAAGGCCAGTTTAGCCTAGCAGCAATTTGTTCGATGTGTGTTGATTTTCCAGTTCCATGGTATCCTTGAATTAAAACTCTTTTATTAAAAGAAAATCCTGACAAAATAGCTAATGTTGTATCTTTATCGAACTTGTAAGTTTTGTCGATTTCTGGAACGTACTCACTTGATTTTGAAAATGCATCAACTTCCATGTCACTTTCGATACCAAAAGTTTGCTTAATAGATAACTTAATATCAGGGGTATGGTTAATATTTGGTGTCAATTTTGTCCTTATATGTATTTTTTAATTGAGTGTAAGCCAAAGTAATTACTTTAAGCTTGTCTTCAAATTTTTTATTTCCAGAATTCATATCAGGGTGAAATTTTTTAACAAGCTTTTTAAATTTTTCTTGTACTTTTTCCCATTTTAATCCAACACTAATCCCTAATATATTAAAGGCTTTTAAATCATTGTTGTTAAATTTAAATTTATTCATATTATTAAAATCATTATTAAATTTAAATTTATCCATCTCATCTTTTAAAGCATTACTCCAAAGAACTTTGAAGAAATTATCAGATGAACTAAAACTTTGTGTTGGTTTATGCCAAGTCATGTCAGACCTTAAAAAATCAATAATTTGTTGATCACTCATACCTGTAAAATAATTCCAACTTTTGTTAAACTCTTTAACATGGTTTAAACACAGTAATCTATAATTTTTGCTATTATCTCTTTCTTTAGGTGCTTTAAAAAGACCTTCCTCTGAGCAATTATTCCAATCGCAAATATTTTTCATGATGTATAATACTTTATAAAATGAACATTAATCAACTAATTGAAACTATAGAAAAAAAAATTTTGTCGCAGGATTGTATTTCAAAAGTTCATATAGAGGACAAGTCATTCTTACACAAAAATCACAAATCTAACAAAGATGGAAAATTTCATATTGTTCTTTCAATTGAGTCTGATGAGTTAAAGAATAAAAGCAAGTTATATTCAACAAGGTTTATTTACAAAATTTTAGATTATGAATTAAAAAAATATATTCATTCGTTGCAAATCAAATTAATTTAAACTACTAGATAAGTATTTTTTTAAATTTGTAGGGTTAATCTGAAAGTCAATTATTATTTTTCCAAAATCTTTCACTAAAATTAAGTTAATATTATTTGAATTATTTTTCTTATCACTTCTCATATAATTCATAATTTTAGATACATGTCTTTTTTTAAATAATTTTTCAATTTTTGGTTTCATCCCGACTCTATTAATATGGTTTAAAATAATATTAAATTTTTGTTTTGATAAAATTTTTCTTTTAGAGCTGAATTCAACTGCATTTTTAATGCCTAAAATTACAGCTTCTCCATGATTTAATTTTTTAGAAAAACCTAAAGTAGACTCATAAGCATGAGCAAAGGTATGACCTAAATTTAAAACCTTTCTGTAGTTCTTCTCTTTCTCATCTTTTTCTACAACTCTTTTTTTTAAATTACAGCTTTTAATTATGGATCTTTCAATGAAAGGTGATTTTAATTCTAAAATTTCTTTTAAATTTTTGTCTAAATAGAGAAAATTATTAAAATTATCTATAATACTACTTTTTAATATTTCAGCATATCCACAAATAATTTCTCTTTCCGGTAAAGAGGCTAAAATATTCATGTCAGAAACAACTAAATCAGGTTGATAAAAACTTCCAATCAAATTTTTTCCAAATTTATTATTTACACCTGTTTTGCCTCCTATGGATGAATCCACTTGAGCCAGTAAAGTTGTTGGAATGTTTACAAATTTCATACCTCTTTTAAACGTACTAGATGCAAATCCAACTATATCCCCAATAATTCCTCCACCAAAAGAAATAATACAATCTTCTCTATTAAATCTTTTTTCAAATAAAACTTTATGAATTTTTTCAATTGTTCGATAATTCTTATTTTTTTCTGATGCTGTGATTTCTATTTTAACAAGTTTACTTGTTTTTAACTTTTTATATAAGAGTCTTTTAAACCTGAGAGGAATATTTTTATCTGTAACGATTAAACATTTATCAAATTTTAGACGGTTAGCCTTTAAAATTTTTTCAATTTTACCTATTAAATCTCTTCCAATTATAATTGAGTAGTTCTTATTGGTTGTTTTAATTGAAATTTTATTTGTAATCATAAACATCTAATATCTTATTTATAATTTCAACTTTGTCTAATTTATCACAATTAATCCTGTAACTAGATAAACTATAAAATTTAGATCTTTCTTTTATTAAATTATTAATTTGACCCTTAGTAAGATTAATTGCTAATGGTCTTTTTTTACTCTTATATATCCTTTTTATTATTGTTTCATTTTTCCAATCTAGCCAAAAAGATAAACAATTTTTCTTACACATTTTTCTGATTGAGGTATTTATAAAACCGCCTCCACCTAAAGATATTACAGAATTTTCTGAACCTAGAAATTTTAAAGATATTTTTTCTTCAATTTTACGAAAATAATCTTCTCCATATTTAGTAAAAATTTCTGATATTTTAGAATCCTCACTTTCTTCAATTTTTTGATCAATATCAATAAATGTTAAGTTTAATTTTTTTGACAAAATTTTACCAATTGATGTTTTTCCAGATCCCATCATTCCAATTAATACAATATTTTTATTTGATTTCATGAGTTTCTATATTGAAAAAACACAAATATGTCTTATTTTGAAATTATTAAATTATATGCAATTTACAAAAAATACAAGTAAAGACAAAATTTTTAGCTTAGGGACAATTTTAAAAATTTTAATAGCCATTTTTATAATTGTATTTGGCATTATTGTGATTAACCAGATTAATCTGCCCGCTCCAGACAAACAAATTGAAAAAATTTTATCAAATGAAAATTTCAAAACAATTAAGTAAGATTTTAATTTTTGCTTCTTTTTTTTTGTTTGTTCTATCAGCCCAAGCTCAGGAAGTTAAAGAGATTTGGTCGGAAATAGAAAAAAAAGAGATTAAAAATACTCAACAAAAAAATGATGTAGGCACATTTATTAATACAGACCAGCTTGAA
Source organism: uncultured Pelagibacteraceae bacterium (assembly GCA_902555585.1). Taxonomy (GTDB): domain Bacteria; phylum Pseudomonadota; class Alphaproteobacteria; order Pelagibacterales; family Pelagibacteraceae; genus Pelagibacter. Next base: position 84,543 of record CACDSY010000002.1, read on the forward strand.
GGTGTCAAAGTAAAACTTTCTGATGAAAATATTGTAGTAGATCAAAATTTAGACAGTTCTGATATTTTGTTGGCTGGATTATTTGACCCTGATGACAACGATCTAAACCTTAATATGTGGTCAAAAACAGATGGAATAAAAATAAAAAAGTTACTGGAACAAATACAGTCTAAAAATTTATCAAGTTTCTCTGAAAGATTAATGGACGTAGCATTATTAACAAACTCTTATATTCCAAATCAAAACTTTTCATTACATGAATTTGAAAATTTCACACTTGACCATCTAATTAAAAAAAAGGATTTTGATTTAGTTGAGGAATTTATTCAAAAAAATTCATCAATAAAAGATAAAGAGAGACTCATAAAACACGTAGCTGATTATTACTTGTCATTAAACAAAATAGAAAATTCATGCTCTGCTGTTGATAGCTTAAGTTTAATAACTGATGAATACTTAACATATTTCAAAATTTATTGCTTAATAACTCAGAATAAAAAAGATGAGGCTCAGTTGTTGTTTGATCTTAACTCGGAGCTAGATACTTTGAATGACTTTTTTGTTAAAAAGTTTGAAGTATTAATGGGATATGAGGACAATAATTTTATATTGTCTGATGAAAATGTTCTCTATTTTCATTTATCTCACAAAACAGACAAGAAATTTTTATACTATCCATCTGTAGAGTCTGAAGAATTTATTTGGAAATATTTATCTAACTGGAATCTACTTAAAAATCTAAAAGATTTTAATCTTAGTGATATTGATCAAGTAAAGTTTTTAGAGAAAGCAACTAGTGAAGGTATTTTTGATGAAAAAGATCTATTGAATTTGTACAAAAAATTTCAATTTGAGATTGATGACCTAATTAATTATGAAGATGTAGTAAAAAATTTACCTGATTACAAGGGAAGAGCTCTGATGTACCAGAGGTTTTTACTGACAGATAATCTTGAAAATAAACTTTCATTATTATCAAAATTGAATAACTCCTTTGAAAAATCAAATTTTAAAAAATCATTTGACAATGAACTATCTAAGTTGTTAAAAAAAATGGATAAAAAAGAAATTCCTTTAAAGTTTTCTGACTTTTACCAAATTAATTTAATTACTGAAGAAAATAGAAAAAATAAAATTAAGTTTAATAATGAAGTTTTTCATCAATCAAAAGTATTAAATTATTTTTTGAATAAGCAAAGCTTACCTAAAACACAAAAATTAACTGATAATTTGTTGTCAAAAATGAAAAAAGACAAGAATTACTCTTTTAACTTTAAAGATGTTGTATTATTACAATCATTGAGAGCAGATGGAATTCAAATAGATCAAATTGATGAACTCTCTCAATATAAATCTGAATTAAATTCTGAAATTGATAAAATGATAGAGAATAATGAGTCAGGCATGATACTATTAAAATTAGTTGAAATTATTGGTGAAAAAGAATTGAATGAATTAAATAGCGAGTCACTAAATTTTGTAATTGAAATTATGAATAGAACAAAATTAATTAGCTTGAGAAACGAACTATTGTTGGAAATTCTTCCATTAAAAGTTTAAAATACTGCTATCAATCATGACAATAAAAACAATTATAACTGAACCTAACGAAATTTTAAGACAAGTCTCAAAACCAGTCCCAGCAGTGGGTAATGAAGAAAGAAAGTTAATGGATGATATGTTGGAAACAATGTATGCAGCTAATGGTATTGGTTTAGCAGCTATTCAAATTGGTATTCCCAAAAGAATTATAGTGATGGATATTTCAAAAGATGGAAAAAAAGATCCACTGTATTTTGTAAATCCTAAAATCAAAAAAAAAGACAAAGAAAAAACCACATATGAAGAGGGATGTTTATCTGTCCCTGATTATTTTGCAGAAGTTGAGAGACCTAAATATTGTGAGGTTGAATATTTAGATTATAATGGGGAAAATAAAATTTTAGAAGCTGATGGGCTCCTTGCAACTTGTATACAACATGAAATGGATCATCTTGAAGGAATTCTGTTTATAGACTACTTGTCAAAATTGAAAAAAACAATGATTGTTAAAAAATTATCAAAAAGAAAAAATCCCCCTGATAGAATTATTGTTTAATGAGCAAAAAAATTGCTTTTATGGGTACCCCCGCCATTTCTGGGCAAATACTCAAATCATTGTATCAAAATGGTTTTGATATCGAAGTTGTTTATACTCAACCACCTGTAGCATCAAATAGAGGTCACAGATTAAATAAGTCACCTGTTCATATAATGGCTGAAATATTAAATATACCTGTTAGGACTCCAGTTGTATTAGATAATATTGAAGAAAAAAACTTTCTTCATAAACAAAATATAAGTTTAGGTATCGTCGTTGCTTACGGGCAGATTCTTAAAAAAGATATTTTAGAAATTCCAAAATATGGATGGATAAATATTCATTATTCACTTTTACCAAAATTACGAGGTGCAGCTCCCATTCAAAGAGCAATCATGGAAAATGAAACATCAACAGGTATTTCTATAATGAAAATTGATGAGGGTTTAGACTCTGGTCCGGTCTGCAATCAATATTCTATAAATATTTTAGAAAATGAAAATAGTGAGGATTTATCTCAAAGATTAAGCAATCTAGCATCTGAAAAAATACTACAAAATATTGATGATATATTTGAAAACAAAGCAAATTTTAAAGAACAAAATCACAGCAAATCTACATATGCAAAAAAAATTAAAAAAGAAGAAGGAAAAATAAATTGGAAGGATAGTAATATAAAAATAATAGGAAAAATTAATGGTCTATATCCTAATCCAGGAGGTTGGTTTGAATTTAAAGGGGAAAGATACAAGATACTAAAAGCAGAAAAATCAATTTTAAGTGGAAAATCAGGATATGTCTTATCAGATAATTTTGAAATTGGTTGTGGTGAAAATTCAATAAAGATAATTGAGATACAAAGACAAGGTAAAACAGTTCAAAAAACTAAGGAATTTCTGCGTGGTAGCCAAATTACTAAAGGCACTGATTTGAATTAAACATGTTCAGATATCAAATACTAATCGAATATGTTGGATCTTCTTTCATAGGTTGGCAGGTGCAAACAAAAGGCAAAACTATACAAGGATTAATTCAAAAAAAAATTTCGTATCTTTTAAATGATAAAATTACACTTATAGGTTCGGGAAGAACAGATACTGGTGTTCATGCAATTGAGCAATCTGCACATTTTGATGTCACTGAGAAAATCCAAAATTTAAATAAATTTTTAAAATCAATTAATTATTTTCTAAATAAATACGAAATAGCCATCTTAAAAATAAAAAGAAAAAATATTAGATTTCATGCACGTTTTTCTGCAAAAGAGAGAGTTTATAAATATGTTATTTTCAATCAATTAAGTAAACCGATCCTTCAAAATAAGCGAGGATGGTTTGTTATTAAAAATCTCGAATTAGAGATAATGAAAAAAGCAGCAAAAAAGTTAATTGGAACTCATGATTTTTCAACTTTTAGAGCATCTGGATGTAATGCAAAGAGCCCAACTAGATCAATTAAGTCAGTTAAAATTAAAAAGACAAAAAACAAAATTGAAATAGAGTTTAGATCTCAATCATTTTTAAAACAACAAGTTAGATCAATGGTTGGTTGTTTAAAATATATTGGAGAAAAAAAGTGGACATTAAAAAAATTTACAAGTGTAATAAAATCAAAAAATAGAAATTTATGCGCACCGCCAGCACCGGCAGAAGGTTTATTTTTGAAAAAAGTCTTATACTAATTTTTCCTATTACTCATTGCGAATTTTTTATTAATTCTCCACCTTGATTCTGCTCTCACGATGTAGCCACAACAATTTTTTGACTTACATTTACAAGGAAATTGTTTGTAATCTTTGTCATAACCAAATCCATAGTCACAAGTTAATTCCTCACCTTTTTTTATATTTTTTATAGCCTTAACCCAAATTTTAAGCCCCTTACCATCGTAGTCACAGTTATTCTCGCAAGAGTGATTTATTAGACCAGCTGTATTCCATGGGAAATCTCCGTCGAGATCATATCTTTTATTTATTGTAAATAAATATATTGGTTTATTATTATCGTATTTATCAGAATTCTCAGTTTGTTTTTTAGTAATTAATTTTCCAATGTAATCTATTATTTTTTCACCTTCTTTTATATCTCTTGCGGCGTAAAGTCCTTTACCTTTTTTATCAATGTCAGACTTTTTAATCTTATATAATTTCATGAGCTTGTATTTATTGATTAAAAAAATATTATCAATTAAATTCTAACAACGCATCAACATGCCTTTGAGTACTATCTTGTAAGGCTTTAAGATCATAACCACCTTCAAGAATTGAAACGACTCTACCATTACAAAAAGATTTAGAAGTTTCCAAAGTCCTTTTGGTAATTTTATAATAATCCTCTGTGCTTAATCCCATTTGCGCTAACGGGTCGTTAATATGTGCATCAAAACCCGCAGAAAATAACAAAAATTCGGGTTTGAAATGTTTTATTTTAGCTAAAACATTTTCATATGCATTTAAATATACCTCAGATGTTGTTCCAGCCTCTAGTGGAATATTCAATACATTATTGAATTTTCCATTTTCTTTATTTGAACCTGAGCCGGGGTAATAAGGATATTGGTGAGTAGAAACATATAATACCTTTTCATTATCATAAAAAATATCTTGAGTTCCATTACCATGGTGGACATCAAAATCAATTATTGCAATTTTTTTGTATTTATACTTTTCAATAAGATAAATAGCACCAACAGCTACATTATTATAAATACAAAATCCCATAGCTTTATCTTTTTCTGCATGATGACCTGGAGGTCTTACAGCACAAAAAGCATTCTTAAATTCTTTATTTTGTACTCCATCTATTGCTGCAATAATTGAACCTACTGCATCTTTAGTAGCATCTTTACTGCCGGGGGAAACAATTGTATCACCATCTAAAAATACTAAACCTTTTTTTGGAAAAGACCGTTTAACATGATTAATATATTCTATTGAATGGGTTTTATTTAAAAAAAATTCATCAAATTCATTTGGTTTTTTCCATATAAGATTTTTGTTATCTATTTTTCTAAAGTTATCAATTATTGCGGAAACCCTATCAATTTTTTCTGGATGACCATTTCCAGTATTATGGTTTTTATATGTATCTGTAATGATTAGACCAGTCTTCACTTAAAGTAATTTTTTAAAACATTTGAATATATTAAACTCAGTTTTTTTAAATCAGTTAGTGAGACAGCTTCATCAACTTTATGCATAGTTTTTCCTACTAAGCCAAATTCTAAACAAGGAGCTATTTTCCTTATGAACCTTGCATCTGATGTACCTCCAGTAGTTGAAAGTTTAGGTTTTATCTTAGTAACTTTTTTAATAACATTTTGTATCATAAATGTTGTACTATTAGGCTTTGTAAGAAAAGCTTCACCTGAAACACTGTAATCAATTTTATATTTAGATTTAGTTTTATTACATACTTTTTTTAAAATTTTATTAATTTTTTTTTTAATGGAATATGAAGTATGCATATTATTAAATCTTATATTAAATGAAGCACACGCAAGACCTGGAATTACATTATCTGCAGTATTATTTATATTAATTTTTGTAATTTCAAGATTTGTTGGTTGAAAATCCTTTGTGCCTTTATCAAATCGTAGATCTTTTAGTTCTTTAAGTACTCTAACTAGAGCAGTCGAAGGGTTATTTGCTCTATGAGGATACGCTACATGCCCTTGAATTCCTGTAACTGTTAATCGACCATTCATACTCCCTCTACGACCAATTTTAATCATTTCACCTAATTTATTAGGATTAGTTGGCTCTCCAACCAAGCAAAAATCTATTTTCTCTCGTTTCTTTTTTAAATAATCTACAACTTTTTTGGTTCCATTAATGGCGGCACCTTCCTCATCTCCAGTGATTAAAAGACTTATCGATCCATTAAATCCTCTATTTTTTTCAACAAAAACGCTTATAGCTGACACAAATGCAGCTATAGAGCTTTTCATATCATTTGCACCCCTTCCGATTAAATGTCCTTTTTTAATTGATGGTTTAAACGGATTTACTGTCCAATCTCTTAAATTTCCAGCAGGAACAACATCAAGATGTCCCGCATAACAAAAATTAGGACTTTTATCCCCTAATCTTGCATATAGATTTTTAACTGGTGCATTTCCTTTTTCTTTAAACTCCAGAATTTTAGTTTTAAATCCAAGTTTTTTTAATTTTTTTTCCAAAAATTTCATTATACCCGCATCTATAGGGGTTACAGTTGGAAATCTAATTAGCTCTTTGGCTAATTGAAGTTCATTTATAATTTTCATCGAAACTATTCTCTCAAGAGATCGTTAATAGAAGTTTTAGATCTTGTTTTCTCATCTACTTGTTTAATTATTACTGCACAATATAGCGAGGGTGCAGTTGAGCTATTTTTATCAGGAAGTGAACCTGGAACTACAACTGAATAAGGAGGAATTTTTCCAAAAGTAATTTCTCCAGTCTTCCTATTAACAATTTTAGTAGATTGTCCTATATACATTCCCATACTGAGCACGGATCCTTCACCTACAATCACACCTTCTACAACTTCAGACATTGCACCTAAAAAAACATTATCTTCAATAATAGTTGGTAAAGCTTGTGCAGGTTCTAAAACTCCACCCACACCTGAACCAGCGGAGATATGACAATTTTTTCCAATTTGGCTACAGCTTCCTGCTCTTGCAAATGTATCAATCATTGTTCCCTCGTCTATGTATGCCCCAATGTTAACATAGCATGGCATTAAAACTGCATTCTTACCAACAAAACTTCCTTTTCTTACTGGTGAGTTTGGCACCATTCTAAAGCCAGCTTTCTCATGATCTTCTTTTGTCCATCCTGCAGTCTTACCCTTTAGTAAGTGAGCTTTATCATACCAGCTGCTATACGGACCATTCAAATTTTCCATTGGATATAATCTAAAACTTAACATGATTGCTTTTTTTAAATGTTGATGAGTTATCCATTCACCATTTATTTTTTCAGCAACTCGTGACTTTCCACTATCTAAATCTTCAATAACTTGATTTATAGTATCTTTTAAAGATTGATCTGAAGAGGGGTTTATTTGATCCCTTTTTTCCCAAGCTTCATTTATTACATTTTCTACACTCATAATTTACGAGTTTTTTAATAACCTTATTTCTTTTAAAAATAAAGAGAGATTTTCTATTTTATAGTCAATATATTCTTTATCAGATTCTTTTTTACCCCAATATTCATTATTGATTAGCCAAACAGTTGTAGCTCCTCTTTCTTTTCCAATTGACAAGTTTTTTGCAATATCTTCAATATAAATTGTTTCTTTTGGGTCAATATCAAATTTTTTTACCATCAGATCGAAAGCTTTCGCTGAAGGTTTTGGGCTATATTCTGCATCAATTATATCAAATACATCCTCAAATAGATCATCAATCCCTAAATTTGTAGTTATATTACTAACATGTTCACTACTTCCATTGGTAAAAACGAATTTTCTTAAATCCAATTTTTCAATTTCACCTCTTAAAACAACATCCTTTTTCATGAAAGACAGGTCAATGTCATGAACGAATTGTAAAAAATCTTTAGGAGGAATATCATGATGTATCATTAATCCATTAAGACTTGTATTATATTTATGAAAGTAGTCAGTTTGTAGTTTTTTAGCTTCGACTAAGTTAATTTTTAATTTTTCAGAAATGTATTGTGTCATTCTTTTACTTACTTGACCAAATACAGCTTCTAAATCCTGATAAAGAACACCATCACAATCAAATAAAATATTTTTTATATTTTTCATTTTCTTATTAATGTGCCAGCACCTTTATCTGAGAATAATTCAAAAAGAATTGAATATTTTTTTCTTCCATCAATAATTCCGACACCAGTAACTCCATTCATTATTGCATCTAAGCAGGTATTAATTTTAGGAATCATACCCTCTGTTATAATTTCATTATTTATCATCTCTAAAATTTCAGATGACGTAATTTCCTCAATGAGCTTTTTTTCTTTATCAAGTACACCTTCAACATTAGTCATTAATAATAATCTTCTACATTTCAAAGATTTAGCTATAGCACCAGCAGCTGTATCTCCATTTATATTATAAGTTTGATTATTTTTACCTTTTCCTAAAGGTGATATAATTGGAACTGAATTTAATTCAATTATATCTTTTATAATATTTGTATTTATTTTATTTGGGTTTCCAACAAATCCAAGTTCCTCTGCTTCTGGAATAACTTCAATAACATTATTTTTTTTTGTATTTATCGAGACTGCATTTGATCCTTTTTCAATTAAAGAATTAACAATGTCCTCGTTAAAATCAATAAGGACATTCTCAACTATATTTATAATTTTTTCATCCGTAACCCTTAAACCTCTAATAAATTTTGATTGAATATTTGATTTTTCTAACTCTCTTTTAATTCTAGGGCCACCTCCGTGGACTATTATTATTGATAATCCTAACTTATTTAGAATACTTACATCTGAAATAAAATTGTTAAAAATATTTCTATCAATAAAAACGTTTCCTCCATATTTAATAACTATTAATTCATTTTTGTATTTATCTAGATATTTCTTCACCTCTTCGATGGAAGGCCCATCTTTTGGTACTATTTTTTCTATTTCCATTTCTATTAAACAGTTTTGACAGTCGTTCTTTTGATTATTATGTACTGTTGTGCCATTGTTAATATGTTATTTATAGTCCAGTAAATAACTAGTCCTGCTGGGAAAGGAGCTAATATTACAGTTAAAAATAATGGGAAAAACATAAATATCTTTGCTTGAACAGGATCGGGAGGCGTTGGATTTAGTTTTTGCTGCATCCACATTGAAACACCCATTAAGCATGGCCATACACCTATTAGCAAAAAAGAGGGGGGATCCCATGGAATTAGTCCAAATAAATTAAATATTGATGTGGGATCTCTTTCACTTAAATCTTTTATCCAACCAAAAAATGGCTGATGCCTCATCTCAATTGTTACAAACAAAACTTTATAAATTGCAAAGAAAAAAGGTATCTGTATAAAAATTGGAAGACACCCACTTATTGGATTAACTTTTTCTCTTTTGTATAACGCCATCATCTCTTGTTGGAGTTTCATTTTATCTTCTTTATGCAACTCTTTTAGTCTTGTCATTTCTGGCTGAAGAACTTTCATTTTAGCCATTGATCTAAATGAGTAATTTGCAAGTGGAAAAAATGCTAATCTTATGCAAGCGGTTATCATTATAATTGCTATTCCAAAATTGCCAGCTAGATTAAAGAAATATTGAATTGCAAAGAATAAAGGTTTTACAATGAAGTAAAACCATCCCCAATCTATTGCTAAATCAAACTTATTAATATTTTCACTTTCAGCATATCCATCAATAACGTTTACTTCTTTTGCTGCAATTATTACCCTAATTGAGTTACTTTTTGTCTCGTTTGCACCAACTTCAGTTGCATTAGTCTCTATAAAATTTGCTCTGAACTTATTTTTGTAATCAAAATCAGATCTAAAACTTTTATCTTTTTCGGGTATAAGACTAGTAAGCCAATACTTATCAGTTATGCCCAGCCATCCAGATTGTGCATTCTTGGAATATTTTTTTTCTTCAATATCATCATAATCTTCCTCAACTAATTGATCATCAAAAACTCCAATTAAACCCTCGTGCAAAATATAAAAATTAGTTACATCAGGGGCTACATTTCTAATAATTTGTCCATATGGATAAAAATTATAAGTTTTATCCGAATTATTAATTATCGTTTGTTTGATGTTAAAAAGATATTGTTTATCTAAACTTATTTCTTTTACAAATTTAATATTCTGATTATTAGTCCAACTTAATTTTACTGGGTAATTTGGTGTAAGTTTGTTATTCCCCTCAATATTCCATTGAGATTTTGAATTTGGTAAGTCAATATTTTTACTAGTTGTTGCCCAACCAGTTTCAACATAATATCCATTATTCGACTGTTTAGGATTTAATAAGATTACATTATCATCTCCATTTAAAGTATTTGTATAATTTTTAAAAGTTAAGTCGTCTATTGAAGACCCAATTAATGAAATTGAGCCACTAATTTTGTCATTTTCAAAAAGAACTCTTTCATTTTCTTTTAAAGCATCATTTCTAGATATTTTAATTGTTTCTTCGTCCTGAACTAATGATGGTGCATCCGTTGAAGAATTTTCACTGGTAATATTTTTGTCATTTGAAATACCTTTTTGGTCTACTACTGCTGGAGCAAAAAATAGACTATAAAGTATTATTACTGCTGCACTCAGAGATATTGCAGCAATTACATTTTTTGTATCCATAAATTACTTTTTCTTTTTAACTGGATCAAATCCCTCTCCACCACCCAAAATTTTTATCGGATGACAACTAAGTATTCTTTTAAATCCATTAATACTTCCTTTTAAAATTCCATTCTCTTTTATGTTTTCAATAAAATAATCAGAACATGTTGGAAGATATCTGCAATTATTACCTAGATACGGAGATATAAGTATTTGATAAAACCTTATAATCTTGATCATTAAAAATTTAATAAAATTGGTCATTTAATTTTTTTAAAGTCTTCTAATGTCACGTTTTTTATTGTTTCATAAGAATCTTTGCTTACAGATATTCTTGCAATCAATAAGTAACAGTAATTAAAATTAATGTTAATTGATTTTACAGCTTCGTTCATAATATTTCTTAGTCTTCTTTTAATTCTGTTTCTTATTACTGCATTTCCAATTTTTTTTTTGGCTACAAAACTTATATTTAATCTATTATTATTTTTATCAGAAAGTTTTTTAAAGAAAATTGTTAAGTATTTGTTAGAAATTTTTTTTCCGCTCAAAATAGACTTAAAATCCTCATTTTTAGAAAGACTAACAATCTTGTTTTTCATTAAGCGTTTGTTAATTTTTTTCTTCCTTTAGCTCTTCTTCTTTTTAATACTTTTCTTCCACCCTTTGTCTTTTTTTTAGCTCTAAAGCCAACAGCCTTTTTTCTTTTTCTATTACTTGGTTGATATGTACGTTTCATTGTTGTTAAATTAATGTTAAATTTCGGTAGTTATACAAATATATATATATAAGTACAGTGATTTTTAATAAGTTAAAAATCAATGAATAGAGAAAAAAAAATTAAACTATTTTTAGGCTCTGCCTACATTTTGATAGTATGTATTTTTTTATTGATTTTTTTTAACAACTTTTCCTTTCAGGATTTCTCAAGTTATGAATTAATAAGAGAAAATAGAGAAGTTTTAGAGAATATTAAAAATAGTAATATTTTTTTATCAAGTATTATTTTTTTAATAGGTACCATAGTCTGGGTCCTCTTATTAGGCTTTGGATCACCAGTATTTCTAGTTGGCGGTTTTATTTTTGGTAAGTGGTTAGGAACTTTACTAGTAGTTTTTGGATTATCTATTGGTGCAACATTTCTTTATATTTTTGCAAACTATTTTTTAAAAGATTTGGTTGAGGAAAAATTTTCATCTCGTTTTAGCAATTTAACTGAGAAGTTTAAAAAGAATGAGTTTGTTTTTTTTCTAATCTATAGATTTGTAGGTGGCATTCCTTTTTTCATTTCAAATATTTTACCGACAATATTTAATGTTAAGGTTAGAAATTTCTTTCTAGGATCAATAATTGGTATGACCCCACAATTATTTGTTGGAGCATCTCTCGGCGCTGGTTTGAGTAAGATATTAGAGGAAAATTCTGAGGTACCAAGTATTTTAGAATTAATTTTTTCTCCTGATATTTATTTACCAATTCTGGGAATTGTAATTTTAGTTATATTAGGACTTTTGTTAAAAAAAAAATTTTATGCAAAATAACAATGGTGCCCCCATCCAGAATTGAACTGGAAACTCATCCTTACCATGGATGTGTTATACCATTTAACTATAGGGGCAATATTTACTTAAATTAGTGTATAAATTTAATTTTTTCAAATTATTGCCTTAATTTTTTTTTAAAATACGTTATATCTATTTGAGGAAAATGTTATGGGAATTCACTACACATATGGAGCTAATAAAAATGCAAAGCTCATGGAAAAAAAAGCTAAAAGAGAAAAAAAGCTTGCAGAAAAAAGAGCAAAAAAACAGGTGAAAACTGGCCCAGTAAAAATTGAAGAAGACAAAACAATTCCTCTTGATCAGGTTATAACGCTTGACCATCTTACAAATCCTGACAAAAAATAAATAATGAGTTCAAAAAAGAATAATTTTAGTAAACTTGAACTTGCCTTAAGAAAAAATTTAAAAAAAAGAAAAGAATTCCAAAAAAAAACAAAGAAAAAAAATAAATAATGTCGGTCCAATCTGATAAGTGGATTATACAAATGGCCAGAGACAATGATATGATCTCTCCTTTTGAAGATAAACAAGTTAGGGGAGACAAAATATCATTTGGTGTATCATCGTATGGCTATGATGCGAGAGTTTCTGATGAATTTAAAATTTTTACCAACGTAAATTCTGAAATAGTAGATCCAAAAAACTTTAAATCCTCAAATTTTATTACTAAAAACTCATCTGAATGCATAATACCACCCAATTCATTCGTATTAGCAAGGACTGTAGAATATTTTAAGATACCTAAAAATGTTTTAGTTATTTGTTTAGGAAAATCCACATATGCTAGATGTGGAATAATTGTCAACGTTACACCTCTTGAACCAGGCTGGGAGGGACATGTGACATTAGAATTTTCCAATACAACTCCATTACCAGCAAAAATTTATGCCAATGAAGGTGTTGCTCAATTTGTTTTTATTAAGGGCAATGAAGATCCAGCTGTTTCATATGCAGATAGAAATGGTAAATACCAAGGTCAAAAGGGAGTTACACTTCCAAAAATATAAAAATGGACAAATTTATTGTTAAGGGTCCTTGTAAAATAAAGGGCGAAATTTCAATTTCAGGCTCAAAAAATGCTGCCTTACCAATTTTGGCATCGACAATTTTATTCGAAAAAGAAGTCATAGTAAAAAATTTACCTCGTGTGAAAGACATTGATACAATGATAAATCTTTTAAAATCTCTTGGTTCAGAAATAAAATTTAATAAAAATAGAAAAATTGTTAAAATAACAAAAAAAAAAAAGCAAAATTTTTTTGCATCATATTCACTTGTTAGAACAATGAGAGCTGGAATATTAGTTCTAGGAGCACTTGTTGCCAAACATCAAAAGTCTATTACTTCTTTACCTGGTGGCTGCCTTATAGGGGCTAGACCTGTAAATTATCATTTGAATGCGCTTAAAAAACTTGGAATGAAATATGATATTAAGAAAGGCTATATTCATGCACATACGAAAGAAAAACTCAAAGGTGCAAAAATCAGATTTTCAAAAGTTAGTGTTGGAGCAACTGAAAATACAATTATAGCTGCATGTTTAGCAAATGGAATTACTGTTCTTAGAAACTGCGCGATTGAACCAGAAATAATTGATTTAATAAATTTTTTAAAATCAGCTGGTGCTAAAATAAAATTTATAGGCAAACGTACTTTGAAGATAGAAGGCGTTAAATTTTTAGAAAGCACAAGTTATTCTGTGATGTCAGATAGAATAGAAACAGGAACTTTTTGTGTAGCAGCATGTTTAACTGGAGGTAATTTAAAAATAAATAATTTTGATCCAAAAATTATTAAAACAGAATTATCATTACTAAAAAGAGTTGGAGCAAAAATTAAAGTAGCCAAAAATCAAATCCATATATCTGGTCCAAAAAAAATCAAAAACTTAACTAATTTAGTTACTAAAGAATATCCAAACTTTCCCACAGATTTACAAGCACAGTTTATGGTTCTACTTTGTAAGGCTAAAGGTAAAAGTTCAATAACTGAAAGTATTTTCGAAAATAGATTTATGCATGTAGCTGAATTAAGAAGATTAGGTGCTGAGATTATAATAAAAAAAAATAAGGCATTTATTTCAGGTGATACTAACTTTCAAGCTGCTGAATTAATGTCTAGTGACTTAAGAGCTTCGGTTGCATTAGTTTTAGCTGCAATAGTTGCCACAGGTTCGTCTACAATTAATAGAATTTATCACCTTGATAGAGGATATGAAAATATAGAGAATAAGCTAAGAAAAGTCGGAGTAAACATTCGACGTGTTAATTGATGGAAAATCAGTATTTAAAAAAGATAATTGCACAAACTCCTGAAGATCTACATATCATTTCAGCTTGTTGCTCTGAGGGTAAAGTTAATATTGACGATGTTAAATATTTAGCTTCTAACAAAATTTTCCTAATTTCAATAGCAAGATTTAGTAAAGAAGAGGAAAATAAAAATAAATTAATAAATAGTATTATCAAATTTGAATTTATTAATTCGTCAAAATCTAAGAATATAGACCAAAATGACACTAATCTAACATTAGAACTATTAACAATTGATATTTTTAAGAAAGGGGAGAATTTTGAAATAACTATGTTATTTTCGAAAAATAGAATTATAACTCTTGCCGCTGAAGTAATTGAAGTGACACTAGAGGATCAAAAAATAGCAAATGATAAAAATAATTAATTGTAATAAAAAAAATTACTTAAATATTTTAACAAAATTTTTAGATCTAAGAAGGTCTGAAAAAAGAAATGAAAATAAAATAATATCTAAAATTTTAAAAGATATTAAGAACAATAAAAATAAAAGTCTCTTAAAATATGAGAAAAAATTTAGTAAAAATAGTCAAATTAAGCCAGGTATTAAGCAAATTAATAAGGCAATTAAATCTTTAGATCCAAAAATTAAAAGAGCTATAGATTTTGCTTATAAACGTATACTCAAATTTCATACTGCACAAAAAACTAAAGACATTTTTTATAAAGATAATTTAAATAATAAAATAGAATATAAATACGTACCAATTCAATCTATCGGCATTTATGTTCCAGCAAATTTACCATCAACTTTGTTGATGAATGCTATTCCAGCAAAAATAGCAGGTGTAAAAAGAATTGTACTAGCAAATCCAAAAAATAATGGAAAATTAAATCCTGCAGTTTTATATGCAGCAAAAAAATTAGGAATTAATGAAATTTATTCAATGGGAGGTGCACAAGCTATAGGTAGTTTGGCTTATATTCAAAAAGTAAATAAAATTGTTGGACCAGGTAATATCTTTGTTGCTGGTGCTAAAAGACAAGTTTTTGGAGATGTAGGTATTGAAGGAATGATTGCAGGCCCGTCTGAAATAACAATATTAGCAGATAGCAAAACTAATTTAAATGAAGTCACCACATCTATGATTGGTCAGGCAGAACACGACTCAAATTCACAATGCATATTAATCACCAAGGATTTAAATTTGATTAAAAAATTTAAAAAAGATTTAGAATTAAAATTAAAACAGATACCAAGGCAAAGTATTGCTACTAAAAGTATAAAAAGTAATGGACTAATTTTAAAAGTATATAATGATAGACAAATTATTGATGCAATCAATGAGATAGCTCCTGAACACTTAGAAATAAATGTTGGCAATTATAAAAAGTATAAAAATAAAATTGTTAATGCTGGAAGTATTTGTATAGGAAAATATTCTCCTATGGCACTAAGCGACTATGCAGTTGGGACAAATCATGTATTACCAACTAATGCATCAGCTAAATTTTCATCAGGGTTAAGTTTAAGTGAATTTTATAAAAAAATTAGCCTTATAACTCTTTCAAAAAAAGGTGTTGAGAAAATAGGAGAATACGCTACACATCTCGCTGAGTATGAAGAATTAAAAGGTCATGCTTTGAGTATAAAATCTAGAATAAATAAGGAGTAACAAAATTTGTCGAAACAAGATTTATTGGAATTTAAAGGTAAAGTAATCGATTTATTACCTAATGCCATGTTCCGAGTAAAGCTTGAAAATAATCATATTGTTACAGCTCACACAGCTGGAAAGTTGAGGAAGAATAGGATTAGAGTCCTTCAAGGTGATAATGTAACAGTGGAAGTAACACCTTATGATTTGACAAAAGGAAGAATTATTTTTAGGTTTTAAATAATGGCTTCGTAGCTCAGTTGGTAGAGCAGAGCCCTGAAAAGGCTTGTGTCGCTGGTTCGAGTCCCGCCGAAGCCACCATTTTAGAAATAAAACCTTGCAGCAAAAATGCTTGCATTCAATTTTAAAATCTAATAATTATCCCGCTAGCTGAAGTTTAGCTAAGTTTAATATAATAAAGAAAGAGTAAAAGAAAAGTATGAGTACATTAAAAGGAAAAGTAAAGTGGTTCAACGGTAAGAAGGGCTACGGGTTTATAGAAAGAGAAGACGGAGAAAAAGATTGTTTCGTTCATGCAAGCGCAGTTCGTGAAGCAGGACTTCGTTTTTTGAATGAGAACGACGCTGTAGAATTTGAAATTCAGGATGGAGACAAAGGTCCAAGCGCAGTGAATTTAAAGAAAACTTCTTAAAATTTATTTCATTTAAAATTTTGTATAGGAATAAAAGTAGGTAAACCCTATGAATATTCCTATACAATACATACTTGCATTTTAAGTCTAAAATGCTATTTAACCTTCATGATTAAAAATAGTAAAATTTTAGTATCTCACAAAAGACATCATTTTCATGCTGGCTTGCAGCTAGCTATTTAACTATTTTAAAATTTAAATTTAACTCTAATTAGTATAAAACAATAATAGGCCCTGGTGGTGAAATGGTTATCACGAAAGTTTGTGGAACTTTAGTTTTTGGTTCAATTCCAAGCCAGGGTACCAAAAAATGAATAAAGAAAATAAATTAATACCTGGGTTGCCCTCAGGATTTGAAGATCGTTGGAACAAGAAACTTCTTCTCAAAAAAAAGCTGTTATCAGTAATTGAGAATAATTTTATTAAGTTTGGCGCTGAACCACTCGAAACACCATCGTTCGAAATAAGTGATAATATAGGATCTTTTCTAGCAGAAGATGAAGCTAATCCTATGTCTGATGTATTCTCATTTAAAGATGGAGATAAAAGTATTACTCTTCGATATGACTTATCTAGTCCTCTAGCAAGATTTGTTGCTCAAAATAATCAAGAGTTGCCTTCAATTTATAAAAGATATGCTATTCAAAATGTATTTCGTAACGAAAAGGCAGGCAATGGAAGATATAGAGAATTTTTACAGGCAGATTTTGATATTGTAGGAAATGTTAGTTCATCACAGGCTAACGCTGAACTTTGTAATTTAATTTCAGCAACACTTTTAGAATGTGGATTAAAGAAAGATCAGTTTACGATCAATGTAAGTAACAGAAAAATAGTTCAAGGTTTACTAGATGAATTACAGATAACTGAGGAAAAACAATTAAAAGTTATTAGGGCAATTGATAAACTTGATAAACCTGGATTTGGAATAAAAGGTGTAGAGGACCTTTTAAGAAAGGAAAGAAAAGATACTAGTGGTGCTATTACAAAAGGTGCAGACTTAAATGATAAGCAGGTTTCTCAAATATTAGATTATTTAAAAATTAAAGATTTAAATGAGCTGAAACAAAATTTAAAAAACTCACTATCGCAAGAAGGAATCAAGGAATTAGAAGACTTTTTTGAGGTCCTTGGATATGGATCAAACTTAGATCGAGTCAAAACCAATTTCACAATTGTCAGAGGCTTGGCGTATTATTCTGATTTTATCGTTGAAACTAATTTAAATTTTAAAGTTACAAATAATAAAGGTAAAGAGGTAGATATTGGCAGTGTCTGTTCGGGTGGAGCTTATGCAAAACTTATTTCAAGGTTTAAAGGAGTTGATATTCCAGGTACAGGTATAAGTTTTGGAGTAGATAGGCTTTTGTTTGCATTAATGCAATTAGATCAGTTTCAATTAGATGAACAAAAACCAGTTTTAGTATGTGTAATGGATCAAAAATACTTAAAAAACTACTACGAAATTTTAGATCTTTTAAGACAAAACAATATTAATTCAGAAATATTTTTAGATACCAAAAAAAATCTTGGCAAACAACTTACTTTCGCAAACAAACGCCAATTACCAGTTGCAGTAATCTGTGGAGAAAATGAATTTAAAGATAATACAGTGACCATCAAAAATTTAAAGGGTGTAAAGGGTGAGAACAACAAAACAATTCCCAAGAAAGATTTAATAAATGAAGTCAAAAAACTTATCTGAAAATATACTTAAATCTTTAAAATCAAGTGGATTTGATTATATAGATTTAGATACAGTAATTCCAACCAATTTAATTCTTGAGAGATCTGGGGAGTCATTTAGAAGTTTAATTTTTTCATTTATGGATCAGAATGGAAAGGAAATTTGTTTAAGACCTGATTTAACTATTGCTTCTTGTATCAAATATCTCAATCAAAAAAAAAAGAGATCTTCAAAGGTATTTTATAATGGTCAAGCATTCAGAAAAGTTCAGAAAAAAAATGAAAAAATTATCAGAGATCAAATAGGTTTCGAGATCATAGGATCAAAAGATGAAAAAAGAGATGATAAGCAAATAATAAATACTGGTATTAAAGTTTTAAATAAATTTAAATATAAGTCTGGGAGTATAACAATAGGAAATGTAGAAATATTTAACTTATTGATAAATAAATTAGATATTCCAAAAAGGTGGAAACTTAGATTACAAAGACATTTTTGGCGAGAGGCTTATTTTAATGAATTATTAAGACGTTTAGAGACTAATTCAGATGTTGATGAAACTATTGTTGAGTTAGATAAAAAAAGATACCTTAAACTATGTAAACAAAATCAAAACAGAAACATAGCAGGGCGTTCCTTAAGAGAAATACTGATCAGATTTGATAACAAAATAAAAGATCCTAGAAGACAAGTAAAAGGTCAAAATGTAGTAAAGATTATAAGGGAATATTTAAAAATTAATTGCAAAATGAGCAATGCAGCAACTACTCTAAACGCTTTTTTTAAAAAAAATAAAATAAATCTTACTGTTGGTAAAAACTATTTTCCAATCACAAATGATAAGGTTTCAAAATTAAATGTAAATTTTTCATCTTCTTTTGGAAGACATCTAGAATATTACACTGGGATGGTATTTAAAATTACAATAAATTCAAACTCCAGAAAAATTCAGGTTAATGGAGGTCGTTATGACAACCTTATTTCTGATTTAGGATCTTCAAAAAAAATACCAGCAGTAGGAGGTGCAATTAATTTAAATGATTAAAATTGGTATTCCAAGTAAAGGTCGATTAAGAAAAGATACCTTAAATATATTTAAAAGTAAAAAGCTCAAAATTCTATCAGAAAGAGGTGATAGAGATCTTTTTGGATATATGAAAGGAAATAAAAACATTAAAATTATTTATCTACATGCGAGAGAAATTATAGAAAGATTGGGTGATGGATCTCTCGATATTGGTTTTTCAGGATATGATTTATTAAAAGAATCTGAATTAAATATACAAAACAAAGTTACTATTGCCAAAAGGCTAGAATATGGACATGCAACTTTAGTATTAGCAGTGCCAGACGAGTGGATTGATATTCAGACACTTGCCGATTTAGAAGAAATTTCCTTTGATTTTAAAGATAAAAAGAAAAGTAGAATGAGAGTTGCAACAAAATATCCAAATTTAACTAGAGATTTTTTATTTTCAAAAGGTGTAACTCAATTTAAATTAGTCCCATCTCTTGGGGCAACAGAAGTATATCCATTTACTGGTTCATCAGAAATTTTATCAGATATAACTAGCACAGGTGAAACTTTACGAGCAAATAACTTGAGAATTTTAAAAGATGGAAATATTCTTAAAAGTACAGCAATTTTAATGTTTAATAAAAAACTGAGTAATAAAAAAGGTTTGAAGAAAATTTTAAACTTGCTTAGCTCTTAACTCTAACTATTATCTTTAATCTATGGATATGATTCTATTGATAATCTTGCTTTTATTGCTTGGTACAACTTTAGGGGTTTTATATTTAAATTTAAGGCCAAAACCTAAAGAAGAGACCGAAAATAAAGAAGTTGAGGAAATAGCTAATTTAAAAGCAGAAATTGTCTCCTTAAAAGAAACTTTAAATAGTACTATCAATAATTCATTAGGTTCAATGTCTACTTCCTTTAATAACCTCTCAACAGGTGTTACCAGAGATATGACAGAAGCCTTAACTAAAGTTGATGAAAAAGTTGGAAACTTCAATCAACAGGTACAGTTATTAAATCAAAGCCAAGAGGGTATAAGTAAAATTTTAGCTGGTGTTAAAAAATATGGAACACTTGCTGAATTTAGTTTGGATGCTTTAATTAAAGATTTATTACCAGCCTCTCAATTCATGACAAATGTTAAAATGAAAGAGGATACTAGTGAAAACGTTGAATTTGCAATTAAACTTCAAGGTGACGTTATGGTTCCAGTTGACTCCCATTTCCCAGTAGAAAAATTTAAAGCAATCACTGATGGTTATGACTTAGATGACAAACGAGCTGTTGCAGATGCAAGAGCAAAATTAGCATCAGCCTTCAAAGTTAAAGCTAAAAGTGTAAATGAAAAATATATAGTTCCACCAAAAACTACAGATTTTGCTATTGTTTATGCGCCAACGGAAAGTTTGTATAAAGAATTGACTGAATATCAAGATCCAAGCACAAAAGAATTATTAACTCAAGAATTAATGAAAAAACACAAAGTTGTAATATGTGGTCCAAACACCTTATCTGCTTACTTACAGTCTTTACACATGGGTTTTCAATCACTAAAAGTTCAAAAGGGAGCAACTGAAATATATACTCATTTAAAAACAATAAGTACAAGGTTTTCAAGACATTTTGACAATATCATTGTGTTGAATAAAAAATTAGAAGAAGCTATGTCTGTTGTAAATAAGTTTGGAATGGATGCAAGATCTATCACGAGAACTTTGGAAAATATAAAAGATCCAGAGCAATTCGAAAAAGCTCTTAAAACAGATAATGTAGAAAAACTTGAAGATCTTCCTAGACAAGCCAAAAAATAAATTTAATTTAAATACAATTTCTCATATAAGAAATTAATGAAATGGAATAATAAATTTAATTATCCAAAATCTACAAGATCAATTGAGGATGGTTATAGAAAATATTCTTTAGGTGAAGAAAAACTTCCAAGTGTAACGACAATTTTAAACGCTACTAAATCCGAGGAGGAAAAAGCTGCTTTAGCAAATTGGAAGGAAAGAGTAGGTTTTAAGGAGGCAAATAGAATAAAAACAGAGGCATCTTCAAGAGGCACATCAATGCACTCATATATAGAGGATTATTTAAGAGGACGTATCAATGAAAGTTTTTTCGAAAGTAATGAACAATATAAAAATATGGCCAAAGAAATAATTGAAAAAGGTATAGATAATAAATTAGACGAAATTTATGGAATTGAAGAAACATTGTATTACCCTAAACAATATGCAGGCTCAGCTGACTTAATTGGTGTATATCAGGGAAATGATGTTGTAATCGATTTTAAGCAAAGTAATAAACCGAAAAAAACAGATTATATTCAAGATTATTTTTTACAACTTGGAGCATATACCCTAGCTCATGACGTTGTTCATGGAACAAAGATAAAAGCTGGGATAATTTTACTTTGTACAAAAGATATTTTGTTTCAGGAATTTAAAATAGAAGGTGCAGAATTAGAGATGTATCAAAATTTATTCTTAGGCAGGGTCAAAAAATTCTACGAGATGAATAATATAGCTTGACTTTAACAGACCATTTCATAAAAGAGATAAAACTAACTAGAAGCTACTTGTTTAGATGCAACGGTTTAGTCTTAAAAACTTTCCAAAAACCCATCAAAACTTAGCTAATTTAAGGTTAAAAATATGAATTTAGCAATTTGGGATATAGAATCATCAAGTGCAAGTACTGATTTCGGTAGCATAATAGAAATCGGAGGAATTTTAGTAGATGAAAACTTAAAGGAGAAAGACCGATTTAATTTAAGGTGCAGTCTGCCTGAAGGGGAAATATTTCAGGCTATGGCCTTAATAGTCAACAAGACATCGATAAAACAACTTACTCAAACAAACCTAAGCCATTATCAAATGTTGGGGGAAGTTGAAAAAATTTTTAAAAAATGGAGTCCTGCAATATTTTTAGGTTGGAGTAGCCTTAATTTTGATGAGGAGATGATAAGGAAAGAGTTTTTTAAAAATATTAGATATCCTTATATTACTAATGCAGCACCCAATAAAAGACATGATGGTATAAATATTGCAAGAGCTGCTTATGCAGTTGATCCTACTATCCTAGAAACAGAAATTAATGAAAAAAATAATCCTGTATTTAAACTAGCGTCTTTAGCTCAAATGCAAGGAATTGATGCAAGTGATGCTCACTCAGCACTTGCCGATGCTGAATTAACAGCGAAAATTTTAAAGATTGTAAAAAATAAACAAGAGCATACTTGGGACTCATTTTTAAGAACTGCAAATAAATCGGATACAGAAACTATAATGAAAAAAGGAGAAGTAGTAACTCTAAACGAATATTACTATGGTAAGTCCAGACTTCATTTAGTTGTGCCACTACATCCAAAACATTGTGTGCACCCAATTTACCAAGGTTGGTACTACTCCATAGATTTAAGAACTGAAATTCAGCCTTTAATAAATAAATCGATAAATGAATTAAAAGTCGAGATGAAAAAATCTCCAAAATTTTTAAGAACTATACGTGCAAATAAAGCACCTATCATCATTGATGGCAAATATGGAATGAATGTTGAACCTTATAACAAACTTGATAAAAACGTAATCAAAAAAAGAGCAGAATTTATTCAAAATAATGAACAGTTTTCTCAAAATATTTTAACAGCTTTAAGGGAAGTTGCAGAAGAAAAAGAACAATCAAAATCCCAAGAAGATATATATGCAGAAGAGAGTATTTACACAAAATTTACTTCTAACAAAGACACTGCTTTTTTCCCAACTTGGCATGCAGCACCATGGAAAGAAAAATTAAATTTATTAGATAAATTTGATGACGATAGATTGGTTGGATTTGGTAAAAAAATAATATTTCAAGAAGCCCCAGAAGTTTTGCCAGAGGCAATGTATAAATCAATTAGAAGAGAAATTGCTAAGAGAATACTAAGTGAAAGAAAAGAGAAATGGTGGACAATACCTACTTTATATAACGAAATTGACACTTTAAGAGAAAAATATACTAATGAAAATGACAACGAGAAATTAGCTCTCTTAGATGAATTTAATACCTATGCAATGGCCATTCAAAAAAAATACGAGAATGTTTGATGTATAAAATTAAATTTACGCATTTTTAACTATTGAATAAATAAAATTAATTTATATAAAACTTGTATGGCAACAGTAAAATCTACAGATGAAAGTTTTGATCAATTAGTTAAAGATAATAAGATATTAATTTGTGATTTTTGGGCAGAATGGTGCGGTCCATGCCATATGGTAGCTCCCAGCTTGGAAGAAATTTCAAATGAAATGTCTGACCAATTATCTGTAGCAAAACATAACATTGATGAAGAGCCAAATACGCCAACAAAATATGGTGTTCGAGGAATCCCTACGATGATTTTGATGAAAGACGGAAATCATGTTTCAACTAAGGTTGGGGCGGTTCCAAAAAGTGAAATTGTTTCTTGGATAAAAGAAAATATCTAATTTAAGCTTAAAATTTCTCCAGCAAGATATAGTGAACCTATGCAGAGAATAATAGTATTTTCATTTTTTGATAACGATCTTATACTTTCTTCAATACTATTAGAAAGTTTCAAATTTATTTTTAAATTAAATAACTTTTTTCTAAAATCTTCTTTTGTAATTCCACCATCTTGATTAGGAATATCAATTAAAGTAATTGAATTTACTATATTTTCAAAAGCTTTTATAAATTCTACATGATCTTTATCTTTCATCATGCCTACTATAAGATTTACTTCATCATTTTGATTTTTTACCCAATTAGCAATAGAAACACTTGCGCTAATGTTATGACCACCATCTATTATTAGTTTATTATTCCCAGCAATATCTTTTAATTTACCAGATTTTATTTCTTCAAGTCTTGCTTTTAATGAAATATTTTTTATACCATTTACAATATGTTCATCCTTAATACTAAAAATCTTTCTTGATGCAGCAATCGCCGTACTAATATTATAAAGTTGATGATCTCCAAGAATACTTGGTTCAGGTAATACTAATTCTCCTAACTGATCTTGATATTGAATAAATCCGTTCTCGGACTTTGCAATATTAAAATCCTTTCCAAAAAAATATTTATTGGACGTATTTTTCTTCAATGATTTTTCTATTTTATCTCTTATTTCATTATTTACTTGTTTATTAATAAATATATTTGAGTTTAAAAGCTTAGCTGTTTTTTCATATATAATCCCTTCAATTGATTTATTTTCAAGCCATTGAAAGTGATCATTGTGAATTACACCAATAAGCGTCATTAAATTTTCCTTAAATACGTTTGTACTATCAAATTGATGAAATAATCCAGCTTCTATAATATTAATGTTATCTCTAAAATTTTCAGCATGTTTTAAAAATGCACAGGTTAAAATTTCAAATAATGTTGCATTGTCATCCCCTAAAGTTTTTTCAATGTCAGTCAGTAATTCTATTAAATCTTCTTCATTGATTTCTTTATCATCAAAAATGTATCTTTCTGTATAAGATAGTAGGTGGGGAGAAGTATAAAGATTAGTTTTATGTCCAGCTTTGTTAATTATTGACTTTAGACTATAGCACATGCTTGCTTTAGCATTAGTTCCAACAACTGTGACAACATTTTTTAATTTATCTTGAGGATTTCCAAGTTTTTTTAAGAGATTAAAAGTTCTTCCTAGAGATAAGTCTAGTTTTTTTTTATGATGCTTCTCTAGTTTGGATATTAGTTTCTGAAGTTTCATTTAAGTTTTCTAAATGTATATCAGAATTTTTTCTAAGTAATATCGATAGAAGGTTTCCCACTTCTTTTTGTATATCTTTTCTATGAACAACTCTGTCAACAAAGCCGTGTTTCTCTACAAATTCTGCTGTTTGGAAGTCAGAGCTTAATTCTTCTTTAACAGTTGCTTGTATTACCCTTTTTCCTGCAAAAGCGATTAGGCACCCAGGTTCTGCCAGATGAATATCCCCTAGCATTGCAAAAGATGCAGTTATTCCGCCTGCTGTAGGATCAGTAAAGCATACAATATAAGGTAAATTATTATTTTTAAGTTCATTTATAGCAAGTGTTGTTCTAGTCATGTTTGCTAAAGCGATAGTTGACTCAAACATCCTTTGTCCTCCACCACAAGGGAAGAACAAGTAAGGTGTTTGGTTGTCTATTGCGTGTTGTACCCCATAAATTATTGCCTCTCCCTCAGCAGCTCCAACTGAACCTCCAATAAAATCAAAGTTTATTGCACCTGCTGTTACTTCAATTCCATTTATTTTTCCTTTTGCAATCATAACTGCACAATTTTGATTAGTTTTCTTTCTCGCTATCTTAAGCCTATCTTTGTAAGATTTTGTATCAACCCAATTTAATGGATCTTCTGTAGGTATAGGTGACTCTAAAATTTGATAAGCGTTTTTACCGAATACTATATCAAACCTTTGTCTACAACTAATTCTATGATGTTTTCCGCAAAGATTACAAACCCATAAATTATTCTCTAAATCTTTCTTTAATATTGGACCTTTGCAACAACTGGTCCAATCTGAATTTGCTATATCCTCTTTCGAAGGTCTTTTTCGAAGCACCTTCTTTATTTTTTCTCCAAAATTTATAGCTTTTGTTAACCAATTCATGATATTTTTTTTCTTAGTTTACTAACCATCTTACTTACATTTATGACAGGATTTTGTCTATTGCTTAAACTTCTAGTAATTTCTTTACAAATTTGACTTCCAACAACAAGTCCATCTGTATTTTTAAAATTTGATATAGTTTTCTCAGTTATCCCAAAACCAATAACACAATTTTTTTTAGGACTTATTTTTTTAATTTTATTGTAATTAGATAATATTTTTTTTGGGGAAACTTTTAGCTTTCCTCCTGTAGTAGACAGCATGCTGATATAGTAAATCATATCATGCGAATCTTTTGAAATACTTTTTAGTCTTTTATTCGAAGTTGTAGGAGATAATAATTGGATAAAATTAATTGAATTTTTTTTACATTTCTTTGAAAAAATTTTGTTTTCTGGCCATGGTAAATCAACTACTATTAAACCATTGACACCAGATTTCTTACAGTTTTTTAAAAAATTATTTTCACCATATTGGAAAATCATATTGTAGTAACCCATAAATATTACTGGTTTTGAATTTTTACTTTTTTTAAAATCGCTGACAATTTTAAAAATATCATTCATCTTGATACCATTTTTGATCGATCTATAAGCACTAGTTTGAATTTGGCCTCCATCTGCTACTGGAGTGTTATGAGGTACACCAACTTCTAAAATATCAGCATAATTTGAAATTGCTTTTAAAATTTCTAAAGATTGTTTCTTTGAGCTATCACCAGCTACAGTATAAGTAAGTAATGCTGGCCTTTTCTCATTTTTTGCTTTTTTAAATGCAAGACTAATTGGATTTAACATATTTCTTTCCCAATTTTTTTTCTAAAATACCTCTATCTTTATATGCATCTCCGCAACTATTAATAACTACAATTGTATTTTTGCTCAATTTTTTTGCTTCTTTGATGGCAACTGAGAATGCATGGCTTGGTTCGAGAGATGGTCTTAAATTTTCATATTTTGTAACTATTTGATAGGCCTTTAAAGCTTCTTCGTCACTAGCTGCTGTATACCTTGCGCGCTTTGTATCTTTTAAAAAGCAATGAAGTGGTGAAATTCCAGGATAATCAAGTCCAGCAGAAATTGACTCAGTTTCTTCAATCTGACCATCGCTATCCTGATTTACATATTGAGCTGCACCATGAAGTATGCCGATTTTGGAACCATAAGTTAAAGGAGCTGCATGTCTTTTGCTTTTGGCTGGTCCTCCTGCCTCAACTCCAATAAACTCAACTTGTTTTTTATCATAATCCATAAATTCATTCCAAAAACCAAAACTTGAGGAGCCACCTCCTACACAATTATATAGCTTAAGTTTTTTTGGAATTTCACCAAATTCATTAATTAATTGAATTTTAAGTTCTCTAGATATTTGACTAGTGCTCCATCCACATATTCGAACAAAAATTGCTGGTCCTACTGTACTACCAACACACATTGCTGTGGTATCACAATTAGCAACCCAATATCTCATACATTCAGAGACAGCATCTACTAGTGTTTGACTTCCTGAGTAGACAGGGATTACATCTGCACCATTTTTCTTCATTGCTTTAACATTTGGTTGTTGTCTTTTTATATCTTTTGCACCCATAAAAATTTTACATTTTAAACCGAATTTCTTAGCAGCCATGCTTAACATCTTACCAGCGTACCCGGCCCCAGTGTCTCCAATTATTACTTTCTTTCCAGACCTTTTAGCCAGTAAACAATGTACAGTTGCATTATATATTTTGTGAGCTCCACCGTTGGCATCAGAAACAACCTTTGACCAAATCTGTGCTCCGCCAACATGTTTTGTTAAATTATTTAACTTAATAAATCTTGTCGGTGTTCCAATCCAATTTTTGAAATATTTATCTCTTACATTAACAAAGTTTTTGTCATTTTTTAATTTGTTAAATTGTATTTCTAGATCCTCTATAGGTTTTTTTAATGTTTCAGGTACAAAATTTCCACCAAATTTTCCTCCCCAAAAGCCAAGTTTATCTCCTTGATCTATAACTGGAATTCCTTTTTTAAGTTTCATTTTTAGTTACAAGATTTAATAGTTTGTCAATTTTTTTTAAATCCTTTTTACCTTTCTCATTTTCTAAAGAACCACTTAGATCAATATAGTAATCTTTATTTTTAAATTTTGGAATATCTTCTATTTTTATATTTCCAGCAATCATTTTATTTATTGAATTAGGTATATAATTTAATAATTCATGATTAAATCCAATTGATTTCTCGTAGCCTTTTCCATCAAAAAGAATTAAATCTGAAACTTCGTCATAATCTTTGTACATATCGACTTCTTTTTGACTACTTATTGTCAAAGCAGTAATTACTTTAATGTTATATTTTTCCTTTATTATTTTTGTCTTTTCAGGGCTGACATCATACAATTGATAAAAATCAAAACTAAGTTCTTTAATTTGCTCTAATAATTTATCATCTGGATCAACAAGAACAGCTACAAAATAAGTTTCTTTTTTTTTTATATTAACTAATTTTTTTAATTTTTTGAATTCTACATATCTTTTACTTTTTTTATAATTACTAATAAAGCCTACAAACCTCGGAGGAAATTGATGATTTACAATATAGTTTAAAGTTTCAAGATCAGAGACCCCACAAATTTTAATTCCTTTGACCATTATTTTAAATGATTGATTAAGTTTTGCAGATTATTTTTAATATTTCCTTTTGTAATTGGCCTACCAATTACTAACCAGTCACTTCCTTTTTTATATGCCTGTTTTGGTGTTAAGGTTCTTTTCTGATCATCAACATTAGAGTTAAATCTTATTCCAGGTGTTATGATTTCTTTTTTGAATACTTTCCTGACGATATTCACTTCTTTTGGGCTACATACTATTGCATCTAGTTTTGCTTGATTGGCTAATTTAGCATGTTGAAGTACTATTTTTTTAACTTCTTTGCTGTATCCAATTTCTTTTAGCGATTTATTATTTAAAGAAGTAAGAATTGTTACACCAATTAATTTAGTAGTACCTGAAACTTTTTTAGCTGCTTTTAATGCTTCTAATCCAGAACTTATATGTATTGTTATATAATTTAATTTTAAGTCCTTTACTGCTTTAATTGTAGATACGCAAGTGTTCGGTATATCCATTATTTTATAATCACCAAAAGTAATTTTATTTTTAAGTTTTGATAAAAAATTTCTTCCATTTTTAGAGTTTAAAAATTCTAATCCAAATTTGTATCCAATTTTAAATTTAGAACTTTGAGTCTTTTTTATTATATCTTTAACTTTGGCTATATTATTTGTATCGCATGCAACAAATATTTTATTCTTTTTCATTAATTCTCTTTTTCCATTCTTGAGAAATTTTAAATAATATAGATTTTTTTTCTGGAGTGTTTAACTTTTCATTAGTTTTTGGGTTTCTTGATACTCTAGCTTTTTGAATTCTTGGTTCTATAGAAAAATTTTCTCTTAATTCTACTCTTTCACCTCTTTTAATTGCCTCAATCATCTCATAGATAGAAATATCAAATAATTTGATTAAATCTTTCTTAAGAAAATTTGGGTAATTTTCTGCTAATTCTTTAATTAAATCTGATTTTACAACTGACAATTTTTATTCAGTTTCCTTTTTATTTTTTTTATCATCTAGCTGTTCCGATAGTGAGGAAAATGGAAGATTTTTTCCACTTAGTGGACTTGAATGCTCTTTAATAGCTTTTGCATTCATAATCTCCTCAAGTAATTTAATGCTTAACGAAACTTTTCTTTTTTCGAAGTTTAATTCGGCAATTGCTGCGTCTATTCTTTCTCCTCCTACAAAACGAGAAGGTCTTGCATCGGTTGAACTCATAGCAATCTGTGATTTTTTTATTAAAATCTCAATCTCACATCCCTCAGGTTTTACAAACAAACCTTTATTATCAGATGAAATTACCTTTACAGTAACTGTGTCATTAACTTTTTTGTCCTTAAACCAATCAAATGGGTCCTTTTCTAATTGTTTTAACCCAACTCTAACTTTTTGGTCTGCTTTCTTTATTTCTAAAACTCTCACTTTTAATTTATCGCCTTTTTTATATTTTTTTAATTCATCTTCAGGTTTGCCTGTAAATGAAAGATCATTTGAGTGCAAAAAACCATCAATATCAAAATCTGCTAGCTTTAAATATATTGCATATTCATTAAAGTTACTGATTTTTCCCTCAATATCTGAGCCAACAGGGTAATCATTTTCAAGTTTAGAATATGGATTTTCTTGAGTTAATCTATGTGAAATAGCCACTCTTCTTTTATCTTTGTCGATTTCAGTAATAACACAATCTATCTGGTCGCCAACATTAAAAAACTTTTTTGGAGATATATTTTTCTTAGTCCAACTAATTTCACTACTATGTAATAATGTACTTAGACCTGGTTCTAATTCACAAAAACAACCATAGTCTGTTATTTTTACAACTTTTACTTTGTATTGGTTTCCTATTTGATAGTTTGATATGTGTTCAAAAGGATCAGGAGAAAGTTGTTTAATTGAGCATCCAACCTGCAATTTTTCCATATCAATAGAGATTATTTTAAGATCATGCTTTTCACCTATATTAAAAATTTCATCAGGATGATTAACTCTGCTGTAACTTATTTCTTGTAGGTGACAGAGCGTATCTATCGTTCCGTCAGGGGTTGTCACTTCAAAGAAGCAACCAAATGAAGAATAACCTTTGACAACAGCATTCTTAATGATGTCTCCAATTTTAAATTTTTCGATAATTTTTGCTTTATCTTCTTTTTTGCTAGAGGAAACCACCTGTCTTCTTGATACAACGCTATTTCCTCTTATCATATCAATTTTAATAATTGCAAATTTTTGTTCGACACCAATTAAATGGTCAATATTTTTAATTGGTTTGTCAGAAATTTGAGATCCAGGACAAAACATAAGAGATTTGGTTTCAACATGTTCTACTATTACCCCACCTTTTGTTTTTTGAATAATTTTACCATTGATCAATTCGTTATTCTCATAACATTTCACTAGTTGGTTCCAACCTTTTATTTTCTGAGCTTTTTGTGCGGATACAATTACATCGCCATTTTTGTCTTCAATTTTTTCAAGTAATACGGAAATTGTTGAGCCTTCTTTAACTTCTTCTGTCATACCCATCATTTTAGTTTCATTAACGTCAATTACTGGTTCACTTTTTAAACCTGGAATGAAAAGAAAAATATATTTACTTGTTATCTTTGTAATTTTTCCTTCAATAATTTTTCCTTCTTCAATTTTATTCTTTGAGAGTTGACTATTTAATAATTTTTCAAACTTTTGACTGGCAGGTGATTTTAAATCTTTATAAATTTCCATTAATGTTTTTACTTATTATCCATAATAGCTTTTATTTTTTTAAAGCAGGCTTTCTTACTTAATTTAGTCGTATTAATCAAGATAGAATCTTTTGTTTTTTTAGTGATCTATACTTTCTTCCCTTATCTAATTTATCCCTTTTTGTAAGGCTTTTAAGCATTTCTTTATAACTAATATCTAAATTAAATTTTTTGTACTCTTCAAATCGTCTTTTTGCTCTAACTTTAATACTAGCAATGATATAAATTTAAAATCACATCTTTCATTTATACATTAATTATATCTCTTCCGTCCAATACAGATCCATTGTATTACTTAGTAGGGTTATTCTCACATTCTTGTTAAAATTTGTGAATTATATTTCTAATTTTTTTATCTTTAGCAATCTTAAACGCGGATTTAGCAACTTCATTTGATAATGATTTTTTATTTTTTAAATTACTTAAATTGAATTCCTTAATTTTATGTTTTAATAATCTATAAGAAACGTTATTTTTTTTGTTAATTTTAAGTTTTCCAATATATCTACGAATTTTTTGAATATCCAAATTAAACAAATTATAATATTTAGATATTAATCTTATCTGGATTCCAGCACTTACAGCTGCAGGTAAGTCTATTGCAACGATAATTATGTTTCCCCTTTTTTCAATGAATTTGTGCTCCAATTTTTTTTAAAATTTCAAGAAAATTAGGAAAAGATGTATTAATCGAATCTTTGTCAGTGATTTTCCATTTCCCTCCTAAAGTTAAAGCTGTTATGCAAGAAAGAAAAAAAATTCTATGATCCTTTAAAAAATTTTTCATTTCAAAGTTTTTAGAAAGTATCAAATTCGGATTTCCATGAATATTAATATTATTTTTAAATCTATCAACTTTAATACCAATTGATCTCAAGAATTTTACTCCTAAATTTAATCTTTTTGACTCTTTTTTATTCATCTCGCCTAATTCTTTAAATTTAGAAATACCCTTCGATTTCGCTGCAACTAAAAAGATAATTAAGAATTCATCTATTGCAGAACTGTTTAATTTTGGATGGCAATTTATTGCTTTTAAGTTTTCCTTACTTTTTACATGAATATTTGCAATTTTTTCACCTTTATATATTTTTTTTCTTTTGAGTTTAATGTTTGCACCCATTTTATTTAAAATTTTTATTATTCCAACTCTGCTATTATTTACGTTAACATTTTTAATTACAATTTCTGATTTTTTTGAGAGAAGTGTCAAAACAATAAAAAAAGATGCAGAACTGATATCTCCAGGAACTGAGTAATTAAAACCTTTAAATTGACTGAGACCTCGTATTTCGATTAAATCATTATCTCTCTTTTTTTCAATCTTAATTGGATACTTTAAAGATTTTAGCATTAATTCTGTATGATTTCTTGAAGCTTTTGTGTTAAAGACAGATATTCCAGGTGTATTTAACGCAGCTAAAATCATACAAGATTTAACTTGGGCACTACCAATATTTTCGTTATATTTGATTGGTCTCAGAAATTCTGAACCTAATATTTGAATTGGAAGAAGATTTTTTTTACTTCTAATGTTTACGCCAAATTTTCTTAGAGGAATTATTACCCTGGAAAAATCTCTTTTTGACAAACTTTTATCTCCAATTAATTTAACTCTTTTTTTACTTTTAACTAATAATCCTAGAATTAATCTTGCTAATGTGCCGGAGTTTCCTGCATTGACTGTAATTTTTTTTTGAGTATTGAAACCATTTAAACCAAAACCTTCAATGATATATGTATTTCCACTTTTTTTGTATTGAATACCTAGTTTTTTTATTGTTTTTAGTGAATTAAGAACATCCTCAGATTCCAGTAAATTAGATATTCTGGAAATGCCAACTGCTTGTGAGGCAAGAAGTATAGTTCTAATGGAAATACTCTTATCTGAACTTACAAAAATCTTTTTATTAAATGCGTTAATTCGTTTTTCAATTAATATATGATTAGACATTAATGAATTAACTTATTTTAAATTCATTACCAAAGTATGCAGATTTTGCACTTGAATCTTTTATAATTTCACTAGGACTACCCGAAGCTATAATTTTGCCATTAGATAAAACTATCGCTCTATCCACACAACTTAGCAAATCTCTTGCTTGATGATCACAAACTATAACTGTAATTTTTTCTATTGACTGTAAATTTACAATAATTTCTTGTAACATCTTTATTGTTAAAATATCTAAAGCTGCGAAGGGTTCGTCTAACAGAAGAATGCTTGGATCATTTATTAAGGCCATAGAAATTACTAGTTTCTTTTTTTGCCCACCAGATAGATGCTTTGCTTTAATTTTGAGTAAAGGATCGAATTCAAACTGGGATATTATCTTTTCAATTTTAGTTTTTCTTAATTCTTTTTGTTTTATATGAATTTCACCAACAAGTTCCAAATTCTCAATTAAATTTAAATCTTGTATAAAACCCCCATATTGAGGTACATATCCAATTCTAAACTTTGTTGCTCTTTCATATATAGGAAGATTTGTACAATCATCACCTTTAATAAAAACTTTTCCAAAATTAGGATCTTTCAAACCTGTGATAATATGGAATATAGTAGATTTTCCTACACCATTTGGACCAAGCATCCCTAAAATTTCTTGTTCATTTATTTTCAAATTTAGATTATTCAAAATTTGTCTTTTATTATAAAACATTGAAATTTTATCTAATTGCAGAATCGTATTTCGATCTTTAAAATTTTTAATTCTAAATTTTTTAATTAACGCCATTAATTTGTTATAACTTCAATTTTTTCAATTGCGCTCTCTGGATTTATATTTAAATCTTTTGTCTTTAAATCAAATTCCACAATACCTGCCTTCATTTTTGATTTTGGATCTGTTATTAATACATCATTATAAGCCACTGCTTTATTTGTTTCCATATCTATATCAAAATTTATACAAGTAATTTCTTTATCTTGATAATTTATTATTACATTTTTATAAAATTTTGAATTTAAATTTGCAGAATTGTATTGAGCAAAATCAGATACTATATAAATTGTGTCTCTTTTTTCTGAGGTAATTTTACCCTTAACATTAATTAGGTCTAAAATATCTGGATCATTTATATTTGATCTTGCTGAATTTGCCAAGAGATGAAACTTATTACCTTTTTGATCTACAGAAGTATATTCTATGTCTTTGACAAGGTCTTTTACTTTTGTTTCTTGAGCCTCACTTTTCAACTCAGATTTTTTTACTATAACTTCTTTAATTTGTTTGTTAGCTAAATTTGAATTACTTGATTTGCTGGAGCTTTCTATTTCACTTTTGTAAGTCTTTGTATCCAAAAACGATTTTTTTGAGGTTAAATTATCTTTATTTATTATTGAATTAAGTTCATCGTTCCTTCTCTCTAATTCCAATACTTTTTTTTCAAGTAATTTTAACTGCTCTTGATTATAAATTTCTAAAGAATTAATTTCTTCTACAATATTTTCATTTGATTGGAAATATTTATAATAAACTCCAAAAATGATCGATATAATTAATGTTAAGATTATAATCTGAATAAAACTCTTAAATGACATCTAAGTTATATTAGCATTTAAAATATTGTGTATATGAATAAATCCAACCGTTTTATTTTTTTTATTATTCTGATGTACACACAAACTTGTAATTTTCTTATTGTTCATGATTGAAAGAGCCTGTGCAGCAAGCATATCCTTGTCAACACTTATCGGTTTTTTTTTCATCACTTTCTTAAGTTTTAAATTTTCAAATGTAAGTTTTATGTTGCTAATTCTTTTTATATCCCCGTCGGTTAAGATACCAGTAGTGTAATTAAGATTATTTCTAATAACTAGGGTACCAAGATTTTTTTTAGTTATAATTTTTAATGCATCCTTCATACTTACATTTTCATTTATAAAAGGAATTCTTTTTCCTAATAACATTAAATCTTCAACTGTTTTGAGTTTAATTGATAAAGAGCCACTTGGGTGAAATTTTTTAAAATCTAATTTTCCAAATTTTTTGTACACCATACATGTAATTGCTATGGCATCTCCTAGAGCAATTTGCACTGTTGTGGATGATGTGGGTACAAAATTACCAGGCCCAGCCTCTTTGACAGATGGCAATAAAAATTTTAAATCAGCATTTTGATATAATAGCGAGTCTTTTTTGGATGTTACACCAATTAGTTTGATATTTTTGTTTCTAGATGAATACTGAATAATATTTTTTAATTCTTCGCTTTGTCCACTTAAACTTATGAGTATTAATATATCATTTGATGTAATTTGACCTAAATCTCCATGACTTGCATTTGAGGCATCTAAAAAAAAAGATGGTGTCCCCGTTGAGGAAAGAGTTGCAGACCATTTTTTCCCAATTATTCCACTTTTACCAACACCTGAAATTATAATTTTACCATTTTTACAATTGACTATTGTCTTAATAATTTGTTCAAATGATTTTCCAATATTTGCCTCAAGTTTTTTAAGTGAATTAGTCTCTATTTTAACAACTTCTCTAGCAATTTTTATTATATTTTTCTTTTTCATCTTAGTGAGACCAGATATCCTCTTTAAAAGAGGCAAAATCTAGATCAACTCTAGTATTAATAAATTTGATTGTATTATTGTAGAGCTCTAATCTTTTTTCTCTTTCTAATATTTTTTTTAAAGATTCATATATTTTATGAAGATAAACCACATCCTGTGCACAATATTTAATTTGTTTCTCAGATAATTCTCCACCGAAATCAGATGTTTGTAATTGTTTGCTAACATCTATTCCAACAAATTCTTTAATCAAATCTTTCAGTCCATGTTTGTCAGAATAACTCCTAGCAATTTTACTCATTATTTTTGTACAATTAACATTTCTAATATCTAATTCTAAATATTTTTTAATGAATAAAAGATCAGCCCTAGCAAAATGAAATAGTTTATTAATATTTTCATTTGCCAGTATATTTTTAAGATTTGGCGCATTATAGTTATCATTATTAAATTGAATTATATGAGCATCATTTTTACCTGAAGAAATTTGAAGCAAACATAGTCTATCCCTCTGAATATTTAGACCTGTGAACTCACAGTCTATTGCTATCTTGTCACTGAAAGTTATTTCATCTGGTAAATCCTGTTTATGTAATTTAATATCTAAATTCATTAATAGATATATATATATGAAAAATCAGGATTCAATTTTAATATTTGGTTCATCTGGTCAAATAGGAAAATCTCTTATAAGAAAATTTACAAAAAATAACTATAGAGTTACTGCAGTTACTAGGAGTATCCACCAAAAAGGATATCAAATTAAAACACAATCAAATTATGGATATTTAGAGCTAGAGGAGATTAAGTCCTTTTCAGAGGAAAATATATCCAGATTAATGAAGAACAATTCTGTATGCATCAATTTGATTGGTATATTGTATGAAAAAAAAAAAAATTATTTTAATACGATACATTCAGATCTTCCATCTTTATTATCAAAAGTTGCTAAAAAAAACTCTTTTAATCAATTTATTCACTTATCAGCTTTGGGTATCGAGTCCGCGACCAATAGTAATTATGCTATGAGTAAATTAAGTGGAGAACAAAAAGTGAGACAAAATTTTCCGTCTTCAGTTATTTTAAAACCCTCTATTGTGTATTCTGTAGATGATAATTTTACTACTAGCTTTATGAAATTGTTAAGCATACTTCCTTTAATGCCTCTATATTATTCTGGAAAAACTAAATTCACACCTATACATGTTTCTGATCTAACAAATATTATTTTTGAAGTAGTTAAAAAAAAAATTACAGGCACAACTATAGAATGTGTAGGTCCAGAAGTCATTACTTTTAAAGAAATAATAACTAAAATTCTTAAATCAATTAATAAGAAAAGATTATTATTGCCATTACCATTATCTTTAGCAAAACTCAGTGCCAGAATATTTCAATTAATGCCTAAACCATTATTAACAATGGACCAACTTAGGTTATTAAAATATGATAATATTGTGTCTAAAAAATACAAAACAAATTTTGACTTTAAAATAGAGGCAAATAAAAAATTTGATGATGAAATAAATCGTTATAGCTTTAATTGGATGAGTGGAGGACAATTCGCAAAAAAAAGAATTAGGAAAACAAATTAATGTTAACAAATATAATATATTTTGCAGTCTTTATAATTCTTGTATTTGTTTTATCTATTGCTGTAAAAGCAATAACTAGAGGAGTCGAGGCGAAACAAATAATTAAAGATGAAAAAAGTTTTGATTTAGACTCAGAAAAAAATATACAAAATTCGGAAGTAGTAAACCAAATAAAAGAGTTAAAAACTTTACATGAAAGAGGAATTCTTAATGATGATGAATTTAGAAAGGCAAAAGAAAAAATTCTTAAGTAGATTAAGCTGATTTTACTTTTTTTTCTATAAATTTTGGAATTTCGTCTTCCTTATCTACAATCTCGTCTTTTTTGCCTTTTGGCTGGAAAACTATCATTAGATGCAAAGGGCAGTAAGAAAACTTCTCAATAGTTTTTCTTCCACAAAATGATGACTCTTTTTCATCAGGGTGTCCTTCCATGTACTTACAAGTATTTTCATTTAACTCCTCTAAACTAAGATTCTTTGCTGGTTCAAAGTTTTTATCAAGAAGTAATGATTTAAATCTCTGTTTTCTACTGCTCTTTTTTAAACTACTATCACTATCTGTTAATTTTCCAATATTATTGTGGTTTATGGAGGATCGAGTTTTAATTTTTGCTGATAAATTTAATCTATGTGCTTTTCCAATAACAGCGTTTCTACTAACACCCCCGATTATTTCAGCAATTTGACTTGCAGTTTGACCTTTCCCCCAAAGATCCTTAAGTTTATTTACTTTTTCCTCTGTCCAACTCATAATACTATATTTAGTATAATTAAAATTATTTACAACATCATCTAGAAATCACAATTAATACTCTATAACAAGCCTTTTTTTATGTTTTTTAACAATTATTAAAAAAAAAGTTTATTAATAATTACTTATGGTTGAATTACAGAAAAAATATCAAATTGGTGCAAGAAGATTTGGAATTATTAATTGGGTGGGAACTTATTCTTTATTTAAAAAAGAAGTTCTAAGATTTTTAACAGTTTCAGGACAAACTCTATTTGGACCAATACTAACTAGTATTTTATTTTTAACAGTTATTTCTTTAGCGATAGGAGATGAAAGAGCTGATGTTTTAGGAGTTCCTTACATTAAATTTTTAGCTAGTGGTTTAATAATGATGCAAGTAATTCAACAAAGTTTTGCACATTCAAGCTCTTCTTTAATGATGGGAAAAATGATGGGTACAATTACGGATGTTGTCCACAGTCCTTTATCTGCATCAGAGGTAGTATTTGCAATAACTTTTGCATCAGCTGCAAGAGGTTTGCTCATTGCTTCAGTTTCAACTTTAATATTCGTACTTTTTATTGATTTATCCATACAAAATTTTCTTTTGTGGTTTATTTACTTATTTTTAGGTGGTGTGGTTTTGGGATCACTTGGGATTATTATTGGTTTATATGCAGACAAATTCGATCAAATGAGTACTGTTACAAACTTTATAATTGTACCTTTAAGTTTTTTAAGTGGAACTTTTTATAGTATTGATAGGTTACCTA
Source organism: uncultured Pelagibacteraceae bacterium (assembly GCA_902555585.1). Taxonomy (GTDB): domain Bacteria; phylum Pseudomonadota; class Alphaproteobacteria; order Pelagibacterales; family Pelagibacteraceae; genus Pelagibacter. The sequence continues at coordinate 123,344 of CACDSY010000002.1, forward strand.
ATTTTTTAAAAATTCTGAGCAATTACAATCCATTTTTTCATATGATCGATGGTTTCAGATATTCATTTATCGGTCAATTAGATGGGTCAGTTACAATTGGTGTTGCATTGCTTACATTTTTAAGTTTAGTCATTACTTATTTCGCATACTTTCTAGTACACAAAGGTTATAAAATTAAATCATAATATACTCATGAGTTCTCTAGCTAAAAACTATAAAAGAAGAAACTTATCTTTCAACAAAGGCAAAGGTTCTTTCTTGTATTCAAAGAGTGGTGTCAAATTTTTAGATTTTGTTCAAGGAATCGCTGTTAACTCTTTAGGTCATGCAAACCTAAATTTAGTAAAAGCGATAAATAAACAATCAAAAAAACTTTGGCACGTTTCAAACTCTTTCATAATTCCAGAAGGAGAGGAACTAGCTAAAAAATTAACAAAGAGAACTTTTGCAGATGCTGTTATTTTTCAAAATAGTGGAGCAGAGGCTACAGAGGCTGCAATAAAAGTTGCTAGAAGATATTTTTATTCAATAGGTCAAACAAAAAAAAATAGAATTTTATGCATTAAAAATTCTTTTCATGGAAGAACTATTGCAGCAATTAATGCCAGTGGATCAAAAAAAATGATTGAAGGATTTGGACCCAAAGTTGCTGGATTTGATCATTTTAAATTTGGTAATCACAAGGAACTAAAAAGAAAGATTTCAAAAAAAACTGCCGCAATAATGATAGAACCAATTATGGGCGAAGGCGGAATAAAAGTAATACCTCATTGGTGTTTAAAAGAATTGAGACAGATTTGTAATAAAAAAAAAATTCTTCTAATTTTAGATGAAGTTCAGTGTGGAATCGGCAGATCCGGTAAGTTTTTTTCTTATGAGTATGCAAATATAAAGCCAGATATAGTTCCAATAGCTAAAGGAATTGGAGGCGGTTTTCCAATAGGTGCAGTGTTAATGACAAAAAAAGTTTCTAAGGCCATGGTTCCAGGTACGCATGGATCTACTTTTGGTGGCAACCCTTTAGCAATGTCTGTTGGTAATGCAGTAATGGACGAAATTTTTAAAAAAGGCTTTCTTTCGAAAGTTAAAAATAATTCAAAATATTTCATTTCGGAATTAAATAAAATTAAAAATAAATTTCCAAACATTATAAAAGAAATAAGAGGAATAGGATTAATTTTGGGAATACAATTACATCACGACCAGACAAAATTTATACAAAGTTTAATGAAAAATAAACTTTTAACAATTAGAGCAGCAGAAAATGTTATAAGAATTTTACCTCCATTAAATGTTAATAAAAAAGAAATAAATATAGCTTTAAAAATAATCAACAAAGTTTGCGAAGAGTATAAAAAATAATGAAAAACTTTCTTCATATAAGAGATATTCCCTTAAGAGATTTAAAAAAAATTATTTCTGACGCTAAAAAAAGAAAATATAAAAGAAAAAGATTAAATACTCTTGATCCAGATAAAGACTCACCTTTAAAAGGAAAAATTCTTTTACAGATGTTTGAAAAATCTAGCTTAAGAACAAGATTAAGTTTTTATTTAGCTATAAAACAACTAGGCGGAGGCTCTTTAACTTTAAGACCTGAGGAATTACATTTAAAAACTGGTGGAGAAAGTATAGCAGATACATCTAAAATTTTGTCAACTTTTGGTAACGCTTTCATGTTAAGAACAGACTCTGACAAAAAATTAGATGAGTTTAAAAAACATTCAAATATACCAATAATAAATGGATTAAGTCCATCTTCACATCCCACCCAAGTTTTGTCGGATATTTTTACTATTCAAGAAATTAAAAAGAAAAATATTTCAAAATTAAAACTATGTTGGATTGGAGATGCTAATAACAATATGATGAATAGCTTAATAGAAGCTTGTATAAAATTTTCTGTTTCCTTAAATATTGCATGCCCTAAAAGCTATCAGCCAAATAAAATGATTATTTCTTTGATAAAAAAACAAAAAGGAAAAATAAAAATTTTTAATAGAAAAGAAATAGCTATTAAAAATTCTGATGTTGTGATGACGGACAAAATCATTTCTTTAAACGATAAAGTAAATAAGAAAAAGAAACTTAAATTATTTAGAAACTTTAAATTAGATACAAAAACTTTGAGTTTAGCCAAGAAAGATGCAATATTTCTTCATTGTCTGCCAAGAGGAAGTGAAGTTACAGAAGAAGTGTTTCTTAGTAAACAATCTAAAGTATGGCAACAAGCGCTTAACAGAGTTTATGTTCAAAAGAGTATTTTATTATATTGTTTTGGTAAACTAGGGTAGTTGTAAAGGACTATCAGCATTAGCATTCATATAAAGAATTACAGAAGCTCTATCTTTTTCTTTTTTTAATCCTGCGAATGCCATTTTGGTACCCTTTATATATGAAGCAGGTTTTATTAAAAAACTATTCATCTCCCTGAATGTCCAATCTTTTCCAAATGCTATCAAGGCTTTTGAATATTTGTAATCTTCCAGAGCACCCATATTTCTACCTAGTACATTATAAAGTGCTGGACCAATATTATTTCTTCCACCTTTTTTAATAGAATGACATGCGCTACATTTCTTAAAAACTTTCTTTCCATGATCAACACTTCCCATGGCTAATAGAGCGGAAATATCAACTGCTTCTACTGCTGTGGAAGCTTTGGTGCTATCTGTTTCAGCAAATTCGACTTTATAAGCTGATTGACTTGGCTTCTCTACGTAATAGATAATGTCTGAAATTTTAGTTATTCCAAATATAACAACAAAAATAACAACTATTGCTGCTATAATTTTATTAATTTCAAATGAGTCCATGATTTTTAATTATTATCCTCGTATAACATGTTAAACAAAAAAAAAACTAAATTTAAATTTAATTATTGCGTCTGAAAGACGCATAATACTTAGTTTATGAGCAATACAGTAATTTTAATCCCTTCAAGATTAGCTGCAACAAGGTTACCAAATAAACCTTTATTAAAAATCAATAATATTTCAATTATCAATCATGTTTATAAAATTGCAAAATCATCTCTTATTGGAGACAGTTATGTTGCTACAGGCGATAAAGAAATATTTGAAGAGGTTACTAAGCTCGGAGGAAAATGTATTTTAACCAAAAAAGATCATAAAACTGGAACTGACAGAATTTTTGAGGCTTATCAAGAGTTAAGAGATGACAATATTGAATATATAATAAATCTTCAAGGAGATGAACCAATGCTTGATATTGAGGATGTTACTAATCTCCTCAAAAAAACTATTAAAAAAAAATCTAAAATTTCAACATTAGCTTGTCAAATTGAAGACAAAAATTTTTTTGTTAACAAAAACATCGTAAAAGTAACTACTAAAGAGGAACTTAACCAAAATAATTTGTCAGCAGCATCATCATTCACAAGAGAAATTAAAAATACTCAAAAAAACATTTACCATCATATTGGAATTTATATTTTTAATGTTCCATATTTAGAAAAGTTTGTGCAATTAGAGCAAACTCAGAATGAAAAATCACAAAAACTAGAACAATTAAGATTAATGGATAACAATATTGAAATTAATGTTGGACTGGCAAAAACTAGACCAATTGGTGTAGATACCACTGAAGATTATCTAGAAATAAAAAAAATTATGGAATATAAAAATTAAATTATGAAAATCGCTTACCAAGGTGTTGCAGGAAGTTACAGCGAAAGTTGTGCTAAAAAAATGTATCCAGAGAGTGAAACAATACCCTGTAAAACATTTGATGAATGCTTTGAAAGGTCTAGTGAAGATAATTCAATAAAATCTTTAATTCCAGAGTCAAATAAAACAACTGGAAATATTGGTGTTGAGTATTTAATCTTTAAATACAGACTAAATATTTATGCAGAGCATTTTTTTCCAATTAATCATAATCTATTGGGATTGAAAGATTCAAAAATAGAAGACATAAAAGATGTTTACTCACACGCTCAAGCATTAAGCCAGTCTTCAAGATTTATTAAGAAGAAAAAATTTATTGAAAATGTTAGAGCAGATACGGCTGGTTCAGCAAAATTTGTTTCAGAAACTAAAGATAAATCTAAAGCTGCAATAGCCTCTAGTCTTAGTGCAGAAATATATGGTCTTAAAATTCTAAAAGAAAATGTCCAAGATGATAAAGATAACGTGACTAGATTTTTATTACTTGGTAAAGATATTTTTCAGCCAGATTTTTCTAATGATAATCATATAACATCAATATTATTTAAGTTGAAAAGTAAACCTGCTGCTCTTTACTCTGCACTGTCAGGATTTGCAATAAATGGAGTTAATATGAGCAAACTACAAAGTTTTCCCGAAAAGAACTCATTTTCCTCATATTTTTTTCTATGTGATATTGATGGACACATAGAATCTCCCGAAATCAAAAACTCACTTGAGGAATTGGGTCTGCATTGTCAAGATATGCACGTTCTAGGTGTTTATAAATCTGATAAATTTAGACAAAAATAAATTTATAACTTTCTTGTAGAATAGAAATTTTTATTGATATAATAAAGTTGGAGGCCAGTCAGGTGGTGTTACCACAAATCCCCTAGGATCGAAAGATAGCAAGGGTAGTGAGTATTTTCCAGGTTGGTTGGTCTCCTTAAAAATGACAGAAAATTCAAAAGTACTAGCATTAAAATATAGACCTCAGGTATTTGAGGATTTAATTGGCCAAGAGATTATTGCTGAAACAATTAAAAATTCAATAATTTCAGACAAGTCACCTAATGCATTTTTGTTCACAGGTATTAGGGGAGTAGGAAAAACAACTTTCGCAAGAATAGTTGCAAAGTCATTAAATTGTGAGCATGGAATTGAAAACATGTGTAAGAAAAAATGTAGTAACTGCGATGCAATTACAAACTCAAATCATATTGATGTTTTGGAAATGGATGCTGCAAGTAAGACCGGCGTTGATGATGTTAGAGAGCTTATAGAATTTTCAAGATATGGACCAACAACCGCTAAATATAAAATATTTATTATTGATGAGGTTCATATGTTAAGTAAGCAAGCATTTAATGCACTTTTAAAAACATTAGAGGAACCACCAAAATATTTAAAATTTATTTTTGCAACAACCGAAATCAAAAAAATACCTGTAACAGTAATCTCGAGATGTCAACGCTTTGACCTCTCCAGAGTGAAATCTGATGAGCTTTTTAATTATATAAAAATGATTAAGGATAAAGAAGGTGGTAAAGTTTCTGATGAAGCTTTAAAATTAATTGTAAAAATTTCAGAAGGATCTGTTAGAGATGCATTATCTTTGTTAGATCGTGGACTTGTTGCTAATCAAAATGATGAGGAATTAAATCTAGACAAAGCACAAAGTATTTATGGATACTTTGATAAAAGTTCTTTGATAGAATTAATTAAAAATCTGTTTAGTGGTGATGAAAAAAAAGTTTTTGAATTGTATAGAAAGATTTATGATTCTGGTGTAGATCCAAAAATTTTTTTGAATGATTTTCTTGAGGTTTTATATTACCTAAAAAATATTAATTTTATAAAACTAGATGGAAATAATTTTTCTTTAAATGACCAAGATTTTAGTAATCTTTCCACAATATCTGAAAATTTAGACTCAAAGGATATAATCCTTTTTTGGCAATTTACACTTGATACAATTGAAGAAATTAACATTGTTTCAAATCCAAATTTATCAGTTGAAATGTTCCTTTTCAGATTAATGAGAATAAAAGGTTTTAAGGAGAAAGATACCGAGGAAACCTCTACTGAAAAAAAATCTGATACTTTAATTAAAGAAAATGAAAAAAAAATTACAAATAAAACAATAGATCAAATCAAAAATGTTTCACAACAAGAAAAAATTGAACCAAATTTAAATAAAGATGAAGTAATCAATGAACTTAAAATTGGTTCATTTGAAAGTTTGATAAATTTATGTACGGAAAAGAAAGAAGCTAAGCTTAAATATGAGCTTGAAACTAATACAAATTTAGTTTCATTCTCTGAGGGTTTAATAGAAATATCTTTTAATGAAAACTTAGACAAAGACTTTATTAAAAATCTATCTAACAAACTATTCGAATGGACATCTAAAAGATGGATTATCTCTCTGTCGAAAAACCAAGGACAAATTTCAAAAAAAGAAAAAAATAAAATTGATGAGAAAAAAATATTTGATGATGTTAAAAAGTCTGAAGCCTATAAAAAAGTGATCGAAGCATTTCCTGATGCAGAATTAATAAATGTTGAGTTGAAGGAGGATTAGAATGACTGATTTTTCAAAATTAATGGAAAAAGCCAAAGAAATTGAAAGCAAAATGAAAGAAAGCCAAGAAAATATTAAAAAGATAGAGGTCGAAGGTGTCTCAGGAGCCAATGATGTAAAAGTTACTTTAAATGGAGAGGGTACTATGATTTCAATTAAACTTAGTGAAAATGTTTTGAAAGAGGAAAAAGTAATACTAGAAGATCTTATTACTGCTGCTCATAATAACGCAAAATCACAACTTAAATCAAAAACTGCAGAGGAAATTTCTAAGGCTTCAGGAAATTTTGGAATACCTGGATTTAAGTGGCCTTTATAATTTAAATGCAAAATATTCCTGAAATAGAAAATTTAATTAAGCTAATATCTAAGTTACCAGGGCTAGGACCTAAGTCTGCAAAAAGAATTATATTAAAAATGATTAATAATCGACAAGAATTACTAAAGCCTTTGGCTCAAAATTTGAGTGAAGTTTTTAAAAATATTGTTAGATGTAAAATTTGTGGAACATTGAAGTCTAATACAATTGAGTGTAGTTATAATAATTGCGAAGTAGTAGAAAAAAAATATAATAAAATTTGTGTTGTAGAAAATATTTCAGATCAGTGGGCAATAGAAAGTTCTTCAATTTTCCAAGGTTACTTCCATATTTTAGGGGGGACTCTATCAAACAATAATAATAGTAATAGAGAGGACTTACTTATTAACTCTCTTATAGAAAGAATAAATAAAGATGATATCGAAGAAGTAATTTTAGCAACTAGCGCAACTGTAGAAGGTCAAACTACTGCATTTTATATTCAAGATAGTCTTAAAAAGACTGACGTCAAAGTTTCAAAACTAGCCCAAGGTTTACCTGTAGGTGGAGAAATCGAAAATTTAGATGATGGTACTCTAATATCTGCATTTAAAAACAGAAAAAAACTTGAGGCTTAATTAGCTTTTTTTAATTAATCTGTTTAAGTGCAATAGAGGTTCTGTATAGCCAGAGGGCTGTGACTTTCCATGAAAGATTAATTCACATGCTGCTTTAAAAGCAATAGATTTATCATACTCTGGTGACATACTTTCGTATTTAGAGTCATCTTCATTTTGTTTATCTACAACTTTTGCCATTTTTTTTAAAATTTCAAGAACCTGTCTATTCGAACATAAGCCATGATGAAGCCAATTCGCGATATGTTGAGATGAAATTCTCAAAGTTGCTCTATCTTCCATTAACCCAATATCATTTATATCAGGAACTTTGGAACAACCTATGCCTTGATCAACCCATCTGACTACATAACCCAAAATAGTTTGAGCAGAATTTGAAATTTCAGTATTAATTTCATCAACAGACCAATTAGGACGATTTGCTATCGGAATAGTTAGAAGATCAGATAATTTTGATGGCTCTCTTTTTAATATTTCTTTTTGTTTTTCAAATACATTTACTTCATGATAGTGCATAACATGTAATGCAGCAGCAGTTGGAGAAGGAACCCAAGCACAATTTGCACCTGCATTGACATGTCCAATTTTTTGTTCCATCATTTCGTTCATTTTATCAGGCATGGCCCACATTCCTTTACCAATTTGAGCAACCCCTGAAAATCCACATTTTAAGCCTATATCTACATTATTATCCTCATAAGTTTTGATCCACTTAGACTCTTTCATATCTCCTTTTTTGATCATAGGTCCAGCTTCCATTGAAGTGTGCATCTCATCACCAGTTCTATCCAAAAATCCAGTGTTGATAAAAAATACTCTATCTTTTAGTGTTCTAATACATTCCTTAAGGTTTGCAGATGTTCTTCTTTCTTCATCCATAATTCCACACTTAATAGTGTTTTTTTCTAATTTTAAAACTTCTTCGACTTTTGTAAAAATTAAATTAGTAAATTCAGTCTCCTCTGGCCCATGCATTTTTGGTTTTACGATATAAATTGATCCTTCTCTTGAATTACCTTTTCTTTTCAAATCATGAATACAAGCTGCTGAAGTTATAAAAGCATCCATTATTCCCTCAGGAACTTCTGATCCATCATTTAAAGTAATTGCAGGGTTTGTCATTAAGTGTCCAACATTTCTCACAAGTAAAAGACTTCTTCCATGAAGTTTTAACTTTTCACCATTCAATGATATATAACTTCTATCTGGATTAAGTTTTCTCTCTAATTCTTTACCGTTTTTTTCAAATATTGATTTTAAATTTCCTTTCATCAATCCTAGCCAATTTCTATAACAAGTTACTTTATCTTCAGCATCGACTGCAGCCACACTATCCTCATGGTCACAAATTGTTGATACAGCAGACTCAATTATAATATCGCTTATACCAGCCGCATCTCTTGCAGCACTAAATGCTCTAGGATTAATAATTATTTCAAGATGAAGACTATTGTTTTTTAAGATTATAGCATTTGGTTTGGCTGCATCACCTCTGTGACCAATAAACTTCTCTAAATCTGATAAATTATATTCTTTATTTTCCTTATAAATTGAAAGTTTTTTATTATTTACTGCTAAACCAGTAATATCTTTCCAGTCAAGATCATTTATTGGAAAATATTTGTTCAAAAAGTTTCTAGTATATTTGATCACTTCTTGTCCTCTTAAAGGATCATATTTTTCACTTCCACTTTCTTCAGACTCTATTATATTTGATCCATAAAGACTGTCATATAAGCTTACCCACCTTGCATTCGCAGCATTCAAGCTATATCTAGAATTCATTATTGGAACAACTAATTGTGGCCCTGCTATATTAGATATTTCTTGATCTAAATTTTTAGTTGCTATTTTAAAATCTTTACCTTCTTTTTTTAAATAACCTATTTCTTCCAAAAAATTTTTATATTTATTGTAGTCAATCTCGTGGTCTCTATTTTTTTTATGCCACAGATCTATTTCTTGTTGTAATGTTTCTCTGATTTCGAGTAATTTTTTATTTTTAGGTGCTAATTCATGCACCACTCTGTCAAAGCCTTTCCAGAACTCGTCAGTACCAATATTAGTATCCAATAAAAGCTCATTTTTGACAAAATCAGCTAGTTCTTTTGCTACAGATAAGTTGTGGAATTTGATGTATTGCTCTCTCATAAATTGAAAATCTTATAATAAATTGTCATTTTTGCGCAATCAAAATTACTTATTTTAACAATTTATCGCCTTTTTTGTTTATAATACATACTTTAAATGAAAAATTACCTAAATTTTGAGACAGATATCAAAAATCTTGAAGAGGAATTAGATAAACTAAAAGACCCCTATAATCAGGAGGGATTATCTGAAGTCGATACTTCAAGAATAAGCAAAGTTGAAGAAGAAATAAATGAAAAGTTAGAGAAAATTTATTCTAACTTAGATCCATGGCAGACAGCATTAGTTGCTCGTCATGAAGATAGACCTAAAGCAAAATTTTTTGTTGAAAATCTTTTTGATGATTTTATTCAACTTTCAGGAGATAGATATTATGGTGAGGACAAAGCTGTTATAGCCGGTTTTGCAAAATTTGACGGCAAATCTGTTTTAGTAATTGGTCAGGAAAAGGGATCAGATCTTAATAAAAGAATAGATCATAATTTTGGAATGATGAGACCAGAGGGTTACAGAAAAACAATTAGACTTATGGAGCTAGCTAACAAGTTTAAAATTCCAATTATTTCTATTGTAGATACACCAGGAGCTTATCCAGGTGTTGGCGCAGAGGAAAGAGGTCAAGCTGAAGCAATAGCAAAATCTATTGAATGCTCTATGAAGTTAACAGTCCCTACAATTGCGATAATAATTGGAGAGGGCGGATCTGGAGGAGCAATAGCTTTAGCATCATCTAATAAAGTGATTATGCTTCAAAACGCAATATACTCAGTCATTTCTCCAGAAGGATGTGCCACCATTTTGTGGAGAGACCCAAAAAAAACTTTAGAAGCTGCAACTGCAATGAAAATGTCATCCAGTGATCTTTTAAAATTAAATATTATTGATGAAATAATTCCAGAGCCAGTTGGAGGCGCTCATCGAGATAAAGATCTAATATTGGATAATGTAAGAGAGTCATTAAAGAAAAATTTAGATTTTTTTGAGACAATGGACAAAAATGAAATTCTTACTCATAGAAAAAATAAATTTTTGTCAATTGGAAGAAATAAGGGATTTACAACACAATCAGATGATAGAAATGATTTATCTATGAAGGCAAGTGTACTTGAAAATATTAATCAAAACTTTAAAAAGAATTCTAAAATTTATTATGGTGTATCTGCTGCAGTTTTATTGATATTATTTTTAAGTATTCTATTATAAAGCACCACAACAATGCTTGAATTTTTTACCTGTTGCCTCACATCTTTCATTTCTAGAAATTTTTCCCTCTTTTTTTGTTACAAGTAAGCATTTTGGATTATTATTTGTGTTTATATTTTTTTCATTTTGAATGTCATTTTGATCATCATTTTTTTCTATAAGTTTTAAATTAAATAAAATTGTGATTAAATCATACTTAAGTTTGCTTAATAAATTTTCAAAAAGTGTAAATGCTTCTTTCTTATATTCTACCAAAGGATCTCTTTGTCCATAAGATCTTAAACCAATGACTTGTCTTAATTGTTCTAAATATTGAATATGTAATTTCCAATTTTGATCAATTAGTTGTAAAAAAATTCTTTTTTCTATTTCGTTATACTGTTCTTCATTTAACATTTTTATTCTCTCTTCCCTTGAACTTTTAAATTTATTTTTTATTTTTTCTTCAAACGCCTTATTTTCAAGATTAACTAATTCATTAATTTCACTTTCTTCAAATGATTTTCCAAATAAAGATTTTAATTGCATGTTGATTTCATTTGATCCTGCATTGGCTAACTTTTTGGTTTTCTTAAGTTTCAAATCATCAATAATTTCATCTAGAAAATTTTCAGAATATTGCTTAGAATCTTTATTTTCTATTACTTCATTTCTTTGTGAAAATATTACTTGTCTTTGATCGTTTAAAACATTGTCAAACTTCAGAAGAGTTTTTCTAATATCAAAATTTCTTGCTTCAACTTTTTGTTGTGCTCTTTCTAACGCTTTATTTATCCATGGATGGTCTATACTTTCTCCATCTTTAAGCCCAAGCTTTTCAAGTATATTATTCATAGACTCAGACCCAAATATTCTCATCAAATCGTCCTCTAAACTAACATAGAATATAGAGCTGCCTTCATCACCTTGTCTTCCTGATCTCCCTCTTGCTTGATTATCCACTCTCCTACTTTCCATCCTTTCTGTACCAATAACAAACAATCCTCCCAATTTTTTTATTTCAGCTTTATCACTCTCATCCTGACCTCCTAATTTGATGTCAACTCCCCTTCCTGAAATACTTGTAGTAATAATTATCGAGTTTCTTTTTCCTGCATCTGCAATAATTTCAGCTTCTCTTTGGTGATTTTTTGCATTTAAAACTGTGTGTTTAATATTTTTTTTATCTAATAGATTTGAGAAGTGTTCAGACTTATTAATACTTGAGGTAAAAACTAATAATGGTTGTCCTTTTGCATTACATTCAACAATCTTACTAATTATTGCCTCATCTTTTTCTTTACTAGTTCTAAATATTTGATCATTCGAATCTTTTCTAATCATCTGCTTATTAGTAGGAATTGACACTACTGGAAGATTATAAATTTCAAAAAACTCTTCTGATTCTGTTAATGCTGTTCCAGTACATCCAGCTATTTTTTTATAAAGCTTGAAGAAATTTTGGTAGGTAATTGATGCTAAAGTTTGATTTTCAGCATTAATTGTTAAATTTTCTTTTGCCTCTAGACTTTGATGAAGACCATCACCAAACCTTCTTCCAGGTAATTGTCTACCTGTTTGTTCATCAATTATTATTATTTGCCCATCTTTTACAATGTAATCTCTACCACTCTGAAAAAGATGGATTGCACGTAATGATTGATTAACTAAATGAACAATATGTAAGTTTTCTGGATCATAAAAATTTTTATTTTTAAGTATTCCAGCATTTGAAAATATACCTTCAACATTATCCACACCTTTATTAGTTAATAAAATATTTCTATCTTTTTCATCTATTTCAAAATCCTCTCTTTTTAGATTTTTTACAAGTTTATCAACAGCTATATATTGGTTTGTTTTGTCTTCTGTTGCTCCTGAAATTATTAGAGGTGTTCTAGCCTCATCAATTAAACAAGAGTCAATTTCATCAACAATCGCATAATTATGTTCTCTTTGAACCATGGATTCTTTTGTAAATTTCATATTATCCCTTAAATAATCGAAGCCCAATTCACTATTAGTAGAATAAGTTATATCTTTTGAATAATTTTCTTTTCTCTCTAAATCATCTTGACCAGTATTAATATATCCACAGGTTAAACCTAAAAACTCATAAATCTTTCCCATATTCTCGCTATCTCTCTTAGCCAAATAATCATTTACAGTTACTATATGGACACCTTTTTTTTCTAGAGCATTAAGGAAAGCTGCAAGAGCTATGGTTAATGTTTTACCTTCTCCAGTTTTCATTTCTGCAATTTTATTCTCATGGATTACAACACCACCAATTAGCTGAACATCAAAGTGTCTTTCATTTCTAATTCTTTTAGAGGCTTCCCTAACCATTGAGAAAGCTTCAGGCAGCACGTCGTTTAAACTTTTACCATTTTTTATTTCTTCAATTAGTTTCTCGGTTTTTTTTGGGAACATTTCGTCAGATAAATTTTCTAAATCTTTTTCTAAAAGATTAACTTTATTGACTATTTGTTGAATTCGGTCTAGTTCCTTTTCATTTCCGCTTTTAATAAGCTTTGAAAATATTTTAAGTGGGTTGAACATTTTGATATAAAATTAAATATTAGAAATATATAGTAATAAATTAATTATTTTAAATATCATGAAATTTAACATAAACAATTTTATAAATACTAGCAGTCAAAGCCCTAAAATTGTTGATTTTCAGGATTTAGATCATATTGATGGAGTTTCAATTTCTGCAGTCAGTGCTGGCTTATATAAATTTAAAAGAGATGAATTAGTTTTATTTTATTTTAGAGATGGTGCAAATTATGCCTCTGTATATACCCAATCAAAGTTAATATCAGAAAATCTAAAATGGAACAAAAAAATTAAAGCAAAAAAAATATTTGCATTATTAGTTAACACTAGAAATGCCAATGCATTAACAGGTCCAGAAGGCTATGACGCATTGAAGAAAATATCTTTAGACTTATCCTCAAAATTAACTGAGATACAGAAAAGAGATGAAGATGTTCCAAAAAAAATTTCTCCAAAAGAAATACTTTTTGGTTGTACAGGTACTATTGGAGAGAAATTTCCATTAGAAAAAATTAAAACTTCGTTAACAGAATTAGTTGAGAAAATAAAATATACACAAAATAAATTAATCTGGATGAAAGCTGCAATGGGCATAATCACAACGGATTTAAAACCTAAAGTAGCAATGGCCGAAACAAAAATTGGTTCATCAACAATAAAAATTTATGGAATAGCAAAAGGCTCAGGTATGATTTATCCAAATATGGCAACTACATTGGGTTATATATTTACTGATGCAACTTTATCTTCATCAGTTTTAAGTGATGTCTTAAAAAATAACATAAAAACAACATTCAATGCAATTTCATGCGATGGAGACACAAGCACAAATGATATGGTTTCTATATTTTCAACAAGTAAAGTAAATCACCCAGAAATTAAAAAAAACAGTGATAGCAGACTTAAAAATTTTAACAAGGCAGTTCATGACGTTTTATTAAATTTAGCTAAGCAAATTGTTTCTGATGGAGAAGGAGCTTCAAAATTTATTTCTATTAATTGTATTAATTGCAGAACTGAAAAAGATGCAAAAAATATATCTTTTAAAATAGCAAACTCATTATTAGTTAAGACAGCAATTGCAGGAGAGGATCCAAACTGGGGGAGAGTAGCCATGGCAATTGGAAATAGTGATCCTAAAATTAATGAACAAAAATTATCTATTTCTTTTGGAGCATATAAAATTTATCACAAAGGATCTTTATATAAATCTTATGACGAAGAAAAAGTTATGGAATACATGAAAGGTAAATCAATTGAAATTCAGGTTGATATTGGCCAGGGAATTAAAAAGTTTAAATCGTACACCATGGATTTAACAAAAAAATATATAGAAATTAATGCTGATTATAGGACTTAACTGTATTGAAATTTCATAGACTTATATTTAAATAATAGACATGATCAAGTATTTGTTAAAATGTAAAGATTGTAAGCAAGAATTTGAAAGCTGGTTTAGTAATTCTGATGAATATGATAGATTGCTAAAATTAAAACTTTTAAATTGTCAGTCCTGTGAGTCATTAAATGTCAAAAAGTCCTTGATGTCTCCTAATTTATTGAACACTAAGAAAAAAGAAAATTTAAAAGAAATAAAAAAATATAAAGATATTCGAAAAAAACTTTCCAACTACAAAAAATTTGTAAAAGATAATTTTGAGTATGTTGGAGAAAATTTTACTTATAAAGCAAGATCAATTCATTACGATAAAAAGAAACAAAAAAAAGGTATTTATGGTAGTGCTTCTATTAAAGATATCCAGGAATTGAGAGAAGAAGGAATAGAAACTGATATTATTCCATGGATTGAAGATGATAAAAATTAAACCTTTTTGAATTCTGAAATATAATTTACAGATTTGTCAGATGTAACAGACCATTTATCTAAGATAGGGTTAAAAGTCATTCCATCAATTTTTTTTAATTTTAATGAATTTTTTTTACAAATATCTGTTAAATACTCTGGTTTAATAAATTTTTCCCAATCATGAGTGCCTATTGGAAGCCACTTTAAAACATACTCAGCTCCCACAATTGCAAATAAGTATGATTTAAGTGTTTTGTTTAAGGTAGCAATGAACATCACGCCTGATTTTTTTAAAAATTTTGAACTTTCTTTAATAAAAAAATCAACATCTTCAACGTGCTCAACTATTTCCATATTCAGAATTATATCAAATCTTTTTTTAATTTTTAAATTTTCTGGGGATGAATTATAATATTTAATTCTAAGTTTACTTTTTTTTAAATGATACTTAGCCACTTGTATATTCTTAAAAGAAGCATCTATACCAACTACATCTGCACCCAGTCTAGCCATGGGTTCTGAAAGTAATCCGCCACCACATCCGATATCTAAAATACTTAAGCCTTTAAATGGCAGATGCTCTTTTTTAATTTTAAACTCAGATAAAATTGTATCTCTTATATATTTTATTCTGATAGGGTTAAATTTATGTAATGGCTTAAATTTTCCATTAGGATCCCACCATTCCTCGGCTATTTTTGAAAATTTTTCTATTTCTTTTTTATTTATTGTGTTATTTTTCATTGTTTATTGACATTACAATCAAGATGTATTTTATCAATATATTTTAATTTATATTAAAAGAAATTATCAATGAAAATAATTGTTCTAAAATTTGGAGGCACATCAGTTGGCACAACTGATAGAATTAAAAAAGTTGCAAAGATTATCGCTAAATATAAAAAAAAATACAATGTAATTGTACTTTCTTCAGCGATGAGTGGTGTGACAAATAATTTAATTAGTTTATCCAAAAAAATCAGCAAAAATTTTTCAGATTCTGAATATGATGTTTTAGTTTCATCAGGAGAACAAGTGTCCTGTGCACTAATTTCAGGAGAATTGATTAATAAAGGCTTCAATTCAAGATCTTGGATGTCTTGGCAAATACCGATTAATACTGAGGGAAAGTATAAATTTTCAAGAATTAATAAAATTAATAAGAGTCAAATCATAAGTTATTTAAAAAAAGGAGGCATCCCCATAATCACAGGATTTCAAGGTATTAATAATAAAAATAGAATAACTACTATTGGTAGGGGTGGGACAGATGCAAGTGCAATTATGTTTGCAAAGTTTTTCAATGCTGAAAAGTGTATAATATATACAGATGTGGATGGTGTTTATTCTACAGATCCAAATAAACTTAAGTCAGCGAAAAAAATAAAAGTTATATCCTATGAAGAAATGCTAGAAATGGCTTCTCTAGGATCTAAAGTTATGCAGCCTCATTCTATTCAAGATGCAAGGTTAAATAGGGTAGATATAGAGGTGAAATCTTCCTTTACAGATAATGAGGGAACTCTGATAACAAAAAGAAAAAATATAATTAATAATAAGATTATAACAGGTATTTCAAATACAATTAATGACGCTAAAGTTACTCTTTTAGGTGTAAGAGATAAACCAGGTATTGCAGCATCGATTTTTAAACCTCTATCTGAAAATTTTATAAATGTAGATATGGTAGTGCAAAATATTTCTGCTAATGGAAAAGAAACTGACTTAACTTTCACAATAAAATCAGATGATCTTAGCAAAACAAAAAAAATTATTTTGCAAAATAAAAAAATAAATTTTAGAGATTTGATATTTGATAAGAATGTTTCAAAAGTTTCAATAATTGGAGTTGGAATGGTTACTACTCCCGGAGTTACTTATAGAATGTTCCAGTCTCTCGCTAATCAAAAAATAAATATTCAAGTAATATCTACTTCAGAAATTAAAATTTCTGTCTTGATAGATAAAAAGAATGTTCGAAAAGCTATATCTTCTCTTCACAAAGAATTTAAATTAAATAAATAATTTATGAATATTAGACCCTTTAGAGAAATAAAAAGAAAAAAAACAAAAGAAATTAATGTTGGTAATGTGAGAGTTGGAGGAGATAATCCAATTTCTGTTCAATCAATGACCAATACTTTAACAAAAGATATTAAAGAAACTGTAAATCAGATCAAACAAATTGAGGAAGCGGGAGCTGATATCGTGAGAGTATCATGTCCAGATCAAGACTCAACGAAAGCTCTGAGAGATATAACCAAAAATACTTCTATACCAATAGTTGCTGATATACATTTTCATTATAAAAGAGCAATAGAAGCAGCTGAGAGTGGGGCTGCTTGTCTTAGAATAAACCCTGGAAATATTGGAGACAAAAAAAAAATTAAAGAGGTAATTTCTGCTGCAAAAAATAATAATTGTTCAATTAGAATTGGTGTTAATGCTGGATCATTAGAAAAAGACTTATTAGAAAAGTATAAAGAACCTTGTCCAGAAGCTTTAGTAGAGAGTGCATTAAGAAATATTAGTATTGTTGAGGACTTTGACTTTTATGAATTTAAAGTGAGTGTCAAATCCTCAGATGTTTTTTTGTCTATTGAAGCTTATAGACAACTTTCTAAAGTTACTGATTATCCACTACATCTAGGTATCACCGAGGCAGGAACATTTTTACCTGGTAGTATAAAATCTTCTATTGGTTTTGGATCACTTCTTATGAGTGGTATTGGGGACACTTTAAGAGTTTCTTTATCTGACGATCCAGTAGAGGAGATAAAAGTTGGAAATGAAATACTTAAATCACTTAATTTACGAAATAGAGGGGTAAAAATTATTTCTTGCCCATCTTGTGCTAGACAAGCTTTTAATGTTATCGAAACTGTTAAAAGGTTAGAAGATAGATTATCGCATATAAAAACTCCTATTTCTTTATCTATAATTGGATGTGTGGTGAATGGACCTGGTGAGGCAGCACAAACAGATATAGGTATTACTGGAGGTGGAAAAGGCAACAACATGCTTTATTTAAATGGAATTGAGTCTGAAAAAATAACAAGTGATGAGATGATTTCTAAAGTGGTGAGATTGGTCGAAGCAAAAGCCGATGAAATCGAAAAAGCCAAATAATGGTACCATTATCAAAAGTTCAAGATTTAATAGCAAAACATACCAAATTGGAAAAAGAGCTGTCCTCACAAGAAATTGATAAAAAATCTTTTGCAGAGAAGTCAAAAGAATACTCCGACCTAAGTGATATTATCAAAGAAGCAGTTGCTTATTTTAATTTTCAGAAAAACAAAGAGGAATTAGAAAATTTAATTAATGACAATAACACAGATAAAGAGATGAAGGATTTAGCTATAAGTGAATTAAATGAACTTGTAAAAAATAATGAAAATGACGAAAAAAAAATTAAATTATTTTTACTACCTAAGGATGAGGCAGATACAAAAAATGCAATGATAGAAATAAGAGCTGGAACAGGAGGATTAGAGGCTAGTTTATTTGCATCTGATTTGTTTAAGATGTATGAAAAGGTAAGTCACAAAAAAAAATGGTTAATGGAAGTCATATCTATTTCTAAAAGTGATGCTGGTGGATTAAAAGAGGTAATTGCATCAATAAAAGGTAAAAATATTTATTCTTCATTAAAATATGAAAGTGGTGTTCATAGAGTTCAAAGAGTTCCTGATACTGAAACACAAGGAAGGGTTCATACATCTGCTGCTACAGTTGCAGTCATGCCAGAAGCTGAAGAGGTTGATGTTAAAATAGAGGAAAAAGATTTAAGAATTGACGTATTTAGAAGTAGTGGCCCAGGTGGTCAAAGTGTAAATACAACAGACTCTGCTGTAAGGATTACACATATTCCAACAGGAATAGTTGTTAGTCAGCAAGATGAAAAATCACAGATAAGAAATAAAGAAAAAGGCTTAAAAATTCTTAGATCAAGAATTTATGAGTTAGAAAGACAAAAAAGAGATGAAGAAAGATCAAAAGATAGAAAAAGTAAAATTGGTACAGGGGACAGATCAGAAAGAATTAGAACATATAATTTTCCACAAGGAAGAGTTACAGATCATAGAATAAATTTAACTTTACATAAATTATCTGAATTTATGGAAGGTGAAATATTTGATGAGATAGTTGAAAACTTAGTGATTCAAGCACAAGAAAATGAACTCACCAATATTTAAGATGAATTACAATCAAATTTTAACAAAAGGCGAGACTTTTTTAAAAAAAAAAAAAATTGAAAATTCACATCTCGATGTTGAATTAATCTTATCGAAAGTAGTCAATAGAACAAGAGAAGAAATAATATTAGATACAAATAAAAAATTAAAAAATACAGATATAACAAAGTTTAAAAATTATTTATTTAGAAGATATCAAAATGAACCAATGGCATATATTCTTGGTTATAAACATTTTTGGAAATATAAATTTTTAACAAATAAATTTGTTTTAATCCCAAGACCAGACACAGAATTAGTTATTGAGGAAACTTTGAAGTATTTACAAATTGATAAGTCAAAAAAAATTTTAGATGTTGGAACTGGGTCAGGCTGTATTGTAATTTCTTTATTAAAAGAAAGGCCAAAATGTAAAGCAACAGCAATAGATATATCCCTAAAAGCCTTAAATGTTGCAAAAACTAATGCAAAATTACATCATTTAGAAAATAAAATTAATTTTATTAATATCGATATTGACAAACATAAATCTAATAACTATGATTTAATTATATCTAATCCTCCATACATAAATAGTATTGAATTAAATAGATTAGATGATGATATAAAATTCCATGAACCTAAATTAGCATTATCCGGTGGTTCTGATGGTTTTAGGGATTTAAAAAAAATAATTTTTAAGAGTAAAAAATTGTTAAAAATAAACGGAAAATTAATACTTGAGATTGGATATAAACAAAAAAATCAATGTATAAAAATACTTAATGAAAATAAATTCTATATTAACAAAATATCCAAAGATTTATCTGGAAAAGATAGATGCATAGTAAGTACTAAATTGTAATAATGAACAATTTCAAAAATAATAATAGGAGAAGTCGATTCAAGCCAAATGGAGACAGAGGGTTTAGAAGAAATGGAAATGGACATAAACCCAACGGGGATTTTGGCAACGGACCAGCATTTAAAAGAAGACATCCAGGAAAAAATAATCAAAATGCGGCAAAACTTGTTGAGAAATATAATGATCTAGCAAGAGAAGCTCTATCAAATGGGGATAAAATTTTGTCTGAGAATTACTTGCAGCATTCAGAGCATTTTTCTAGAATTCTTTTATCTCAAGAAAATTCTAGAAACCAAAATGAAAACATCTCTGATACTAATGCTAGTAATCAAGTTAAACATGAAAAAGAAAACAAAGAAGTAGAAGAGACAACAACTAAATAAGTTACATTTTAGATATTAGATCAGATTTTAGAACATCAATTTTAATTTTATTTACCTCAAATATTTTACGCTCATCACCTTTTAGTATTTTTCCAGAAGGAAGTTTAAGTTTTTGAGAATTTATTTTTCTTCCATTTTCAATAACTTCATAATGTAAATGTGGACCAGTAGAAAGACCGGTTGAACCAACATAACCAATTATTTGACCTTGTCTAACTTTAGCACCTTTCTTAATACCTCTACCAAACTTTGACATATGTGCGTAAACAGTTTGATAAACTCTATTGTGTTTTATCTTAACACAATTACCTCCTCCTCCACACCATTGCGCTCTTACAACTACACCATCTCCTGATGCAAGTATCGGTGTACCAGTTGGGGCAGCAAAATCTGTTCCTGTATGCATTTTTGTAAACCCTAAAATAGGATGTTTCCTTTTTCCAAATGAAGATGATAATCTTGCCCCGTTTATTGGTGTCTTCATTAAAGTTTTTCTCATACTTTTTCCATTCTCATCAAAATAGTCAATTTTATTTTTATCATACTCGTATCTATAAAGTTTGAGATCTTCATTTTGCAAATTTAAATTGGCAAAAATTATATTCCCTGTTTCAATTACTTTTCCATCTGTGTTTAAGAATTCTTCATATATTATTTGAAAACTATCATTTTTCCAAATATCTCTTTGAAAATCTACTTGAAAACCATATAGTCTAGCAAATTCTATAATAATATTTGGTTTAATTTTTAATCTTAAGGCGGTTTCATACAGACTGTTAGTTATTTTACTCTCTTTATAGGAAATAACTTTACTAAGTTTCTTTTCTAATACTTTTGAAATAAATATATTTCTTTCATAGTCTCTTACAAATTGTATTTCTTTTTTCTTGTTTATCTCAATTATAAATTTTTCAATCTTTGGGTTATTTTTTTTGTCAACTTTAAAATAAATTTTTTGATTAGGTCTTAATATTTTAATTTTTTTATTGTTTTTTACTGTTTTAAGAAATAAGTTTTTTTCATTTTTTGGTATTTCTATTTTATTAACAATACCCTCGTAATTATCACCATCCTCCACAATATACTCGAATTTTAAATACCTTTTCTCTAATTTGGAGGTTATTTTTTTTAATGTTTTTTGAATGTAAACATTGTTTAGAGTTTTTTTTAAATTTCTATATTGTGAATCTCTATTGGATTCATAATAGTATGTTACAAAAAATATAATAATTATTAACAAACATAACCATAGAAAATGACTAAGTGATTTTATTTTTCTTTTTATATTTATTAACACTGTTTTTCCGATAGATTAAAAAATGTTGATTTATATGACTTTTTAACACATTTTTTGTTTATCTAAAAACTTGATTTATAAATTATTTCCAATATAAGCGTCACACTCAACATGTAAAAAATGTTATTTATTGAGCCTTATAGCTCAATTAGCTATTTGAATTGTTAATATTTTAAGAAGAGAAGTGTGGACGGTTAAGGTTACCAAAATTTGTCGTACACACTTCAAAATTATATAAATATTATTCTTAGTATTTGTATAGAAGCTAGTGTGCGCCGTTTTTAAACTTGAGAGTTTGATCATGGCTCAGAACGTACGCTGGCGGCACGCCTTATACATGCAAGTCGAACGAAGTAGCAATACTTAGTGGCAGACGGGTGAGTAACATGTAGGTATCTTCCCTTTGGTGAGGAATAACACGAGGAAACTTGTGCTAATACCTCATAAGTCTTTACGGAGAAAGCTTTATGCGCCGAAGGATGAGCCTGCACTTGATTAGTTTGTTGGTGGGGTAATGGCCTACCAAGACTTTGATCTATAGCTGATCTGAGAGGATGATCAGCCACATTGGGACTGAGACACGGCCCAAACTCCTACGGGAGGCAGCAGTAGGGAATATTGCACAATGGAGGAAACTCTGATGCAGCGATGCCGCGTGAGTGAAGAAGGCCTTTGGGTTGTAAAGCTCTTTCGTCGGGGAAGAAAATGACTGTACCCGAATAAGAAGGTCCGGCTAACTTCGTGCCAGCAGCCGCGGTAATACGAAGGGACCTAGCGTAGTTCGGAATTACTGGGCTTAAAGAGTTCGTAGGTGGTTAAAAAAGTTGGTGGTGAAATCCCAGAGCTTAACTCTGGAACTGCCATCAAAACTTTTTAGCTAGAGTATGATAGAGGAAAGCAGAATTTCTAGTGTAGAGGTGAAATTCGTAGATATTAGAAAGAATACCAATTGCGAAGGCAGCTTTCTGGATCATTACTGACGCTGAGGAACGAAAGCATGGGTAGCGAAGAGGATTAGATACCCTCGTAGTCCATGCCGTAAACGATGTGTGTTAGACGTTGGAAATTTATTTTCAGTGTCGCAGCGAAAGCGTTAAACACACCGCCTGGGGAGTACGACCGCAAGGTTAAAACTCAAATGAATTGACGGGGACCCGCACAAGTAGTGGAGCATGTGGTTTAATTCGAAGATACGCGCAGAACCTTACCAACACTTGACATGTTCGTCGCGACTCTAAGAGATTAGAGTTTTCGGTTCGGCCGGACGAAACACAGGTGCTGCATGGCTGTCGTCAGCTCGTGTCGTGAGATGTTGGGTTAAGTCCCGCAACGAGCGCAACCCTCACTTTTAGTTGCCATCATTTAGTTGGGCACTCTGAAAGAACTGCCAGTGATAAGCTGGAGGAAGGTGGGGATGACGTCAAGTCCTCATGGCCCTTACGTGTTGGGCTACACACGTGCTACAATGGCATTTACAATAGGAAGCAAGGTGGCGACATCAAGCAAATCCTAAAAAGATGCCTCAGTTCGGATTGTACTCTGCAACTCGAGTACATGAAGCTGGAATTACTAGTAATCGCGGATCAGCGCGCCGCGGTGAATACGTTCCCGGGTCTTGTACACACCGCCCGTCACACCATGGGAGTTGGTTCTACCTTAAGGCAAGGTTTTAAACCCTTGACTACGGTATAGTCAGCGACTGGGGTGAAGTCGTAACAAGGTAGCCGTAGGGGAACCTGCGGCTGGATTACCTCCTTTCTAAGGATGATTAAGGATTATTTCTTAATCTAAATAATATAACAGGTTAATGTTGACCGTCCTCATTTCTCTTTTTAAAATTGTGTTTCTCCTTTTTGCATAAAGGGGCCGGTAGCTCAGTTGGTTAGAGCACACCCTTGATAAGGGTGGGGTCGAAAGTTCGAGTCTTTCTCGGCCCACCAAAAAAACTGGGGGATTAGCTCAGCTGGGAGAGCGCCTGATTTGCATTCAGGAGGTCAGCGGTTCGATCCCGCTATCCTCCACCATGAAACGCACAGCTATTTTATTCGTGAATATTTTATTATTATTATCAATATCTATATCCGATTGTTCAAAGTTTTGAACAATCAATTAATATTCGAATAGATGAATATTAAAAAAAATTTGATTCAACACAGAATTTTTTTCTGTGCATAAATCAAGCGTTTAAGGGCGTGTGGCGGATGCCTTGGCACTGAAAGCCGATGAAGGACGTGGTATACTGCGATAAGTTACGGGGAGCTGTATGCAAGTTTTGATCCGTAAATTTCCGAATGGGGAAACCCACCACTTTATGTGGTACTTTAAATTGAATACATAGATTTAAAGAGACAACCCGGAGAACTGAAACATCTAAGTAACCGGAGGAAAAGAAATCAATTGAGATTCCGTTAGTAGTGGCGAGCGAAAGCGGAACAGGCCAGTAGATTTGTTAAAAAAATTTGAATAGTTTGGAAAAGCTAACCACAGAGGGTGATAGTCCCGTATGAGTAATGTTTAACAAATTTCTTGAGTAAAGCGGGA
>CACDSY010000002.1:150000-263379 GCA_902555585.1 uncultured Pelagibacteraceae bacterium
TACCCGCCCGATCAGGTTCCAAAGGAATTAAAAATAAAAATATTATCCCTTTTCTTGGAAAACCACTTTTGTGCCATTCAATAAATTTTGCAAAAAAACTTGATTTTATTGATAGAATTTTTTTATCAACAGATTCTGAAATTTATAAAAAAATAGGCTTGCGTTATGGTGCAGAAGTCCCCTTTTTAAGATCTAAAGGTGCTTCAAAATCAGAGTCGATGGAAGAGCATGTCCTAGAGGATATTCGAATTAAATTATTGAGAAGAAAAGAGGAGTTACCTGAAAATATCCTATGGTTAAGGCCCACTAATCCCCTAAGAGATATTAAACTTTTTAAAAAAGCATTTCTTAGATTTAAAAAATATAAAAAAAGTGTATGTATTGTCTCTAGAACAGATCCTAGAATATTTACTTTTAAAAATAAAAAATTAATTCCACTACATCCAAGTTTTAAAAAAAAATCTATGGTAAGAAGACAAGATTGTCGTCCTACTTTTAAAATTTTTCATGGAGAATTTTTTAAATTCCCAAATAAATTTAATAAAAAATTTTTAGGTAGTACAGTTTATTTTGAAGTACAAAATGATGCTTGTAGTATAGATATCGATAATCTAAATCAAATAAATATTTATCAAAAATTAATTAAATACAATAAAAAGAAATATGAAAGATTTTTACATACAAGTCAAAAAAATAATTGATTCATCAATAAAAAAAATAAGTTTTTTAGAAACAAAAAAAGACTTTTCGATGTTAACTAAAAACGATTTAATTATTCAAAATAAGATTATCAGACTAATAAAAAAATTTTTCCCAGAAGTAAAACAGTTTATATGCGAAGAAAATTTTAATATTAAAAATTTTAAAAAAATAGATTTTAATAAGTCATTTGCCATAATTGATCCTATAGACGGAACGGAAAATTTTTTTGTTGAAAATAGAATGTATGGAACTCTTATTTCGATAAATTATCAAACAAAAAAAAAAATTGATTTAATTTATTTACCATCCTTTAATATTATGGTTACAAGGGATAATATTCTGAAGGTATCTAATAAGCCAAAGAAAAATAACAATATTTCATTATTATCAACAAAATGTTTAAATAAAAATTTGAAAGGGTCACAGTATAGGATGTATGGTAGCTCAGCTTATTCTTTTTATAAATTTATAATCGGAGAAGCTAATGAATTTATATACTGTGAGGGGGCAAAAATATGGGATTGTTTTACAGGACTAAGATTAGCGAAATTAATTAATTGTAAATTAAATACAACTAACAAAAATTGGCTTAAAAATCCGGAATACAAAACAAAATTTAGATTAACATGGAATTGAAATCATTCAAAAAAAGCTTAATTAAATGCGCTAAGAAAAATAATAAAATTTTTATTTTAGGAAGAGGATTTGGAACATCTCTTTTTTTAAAAAATATCAAAAAGTATAAAAAAAATAATTTAATATTAGGATTTAATACTAATGAAATAATTAACGAACTAGATTTTTATTTTACAAACAAAAAAAGAATATCTAAACTTATTCCTAAACATAAGTTATTCGAAATTGGTAAAATTATTAAAAAATATAAAAAACATATTAAAATTTATAGACTAGGCTCTATAAATTATTCAATTGACCCCTTGCTCTATATAATAAATAAAAACCTTGAAAATATAAAAGTTAGACCAAAAGTAATATTTGTTGGATTTGACTTTAGAACTTCTTTGCCAGAGGGAGATTATAAAATAAAAAGAAGAAAAAATATTATTCAAAGTCATATTGATATTTCAGGACAAAGAGATTTATTTTTTAAAAGAAAAAAAGCATTTAAAAACATAAAGATTTTTCATGCAGGGTTTGATCTTTATTCAGATTTCGATCCAAGAGATAATTTTTCCATCAAGAGAGTTAAGAAAATACCATATAGAGTAAAAGTAGTGGCCGAAATTACAACAAATCATCATGGTGAAACAAAGAATATTCTTGATTTGATTTATGGTGCCAAAAAAGCTGGTGCAGATTATGTAAAGTTTCAAATGAGAGATGTAGAAAGTTTTTACCCAAAAAAAATTTTAGATACAAGTTATAGATCACCATATGGCAAAACTTTTAGAGATTATAGAAATCAACTCGAGCTTTCAGATAAGCAAATCAAATTGATAATAAATTATTCAAAAAAAATTGGAATAAAACCTTTCTTTTCAATTCTAGATATAAAAAGTTTCCAAAAATTAAAAAAATATCAGTTTGATATGATTAAAATACCATCAACAATTTCTGAAGACACAAAATATTTAAAGTATGTAAAAGACAATTATAAAGGTAAAATCGTAGTTTCAACTGGCATGACAAGCCATCAGTATTTATTAAAATGTGCTAAATTATTTAAAAGAAATAAAAAGCTATACTTAATGCATTGTATTTCATCTTATCCCACGACATCATCAGATGCCAACATAAATGTGATTAATTACATTAAAGAGTTGTCATTAAAATTCAAAAATATAATTCCCGGTTATTCTTCACACGATTTAACTAGAACTGCCTCAGCTATGGCTGTTGCTTGTGGAGCAGAATTAATTGAAAAACATATTAAAATTAATACAAAAAAATGGGCTCATTTTGATGAAACAGCGTTAGATGTTAATTATGAATTTCCCTCTTGGGTTCAACATGTGCGTTCTTCAGAAAAATTACTAGGAAATAAAGTTAAAAAAATTTATAAAAGTGAACATCATAAATATATGTTTAGGAAAAATTAAACTTTATTTCTTTATCAATTATTTTTTTAATTTTAAGAAAACATTCTTTTATAGTTAAGTTAGAGTTATTGATAACAATAGAGTCCTTAGTTTTTTTAAGAGGTGAAATTTTTCTGTTATAATCACTAAAATCTCTTTCTTTGATACTTTTAAGAACTTCGTTAAATGTTATTTTATGATCCAAATTAGAGAGCTCTTTAAAACGTCTTTTAGCTCTTACAGATAAACTCGCTATCATAAAAATTTTGATTTGTGCGTCCGGCATAATATTATAAGTAATATCTCTACCGTCCAAACAAACACCGTTATAATTTTTTGGGGGAAACTTTGATATGCCAATTTGATAATCATTTACAATTTTTCTTATTTTTTTAATTTTTGCAAGCCTAGCTGCAGCCATACCAATCTCATTTATAAGAAGTTTTTTGCTTTTTAAATTAACAGGCTTAGTTTTTTTTATAATTTTTCTAAAAAGTCTATAATTTATTTTACTATTATTCTTTAAAAATACTTTTCCTAAAATCCTATAAAGTTTGCCCGTATCTAAGTAATATAATTTATAATGTTCAGATATAAGCTTGGCTTGAGTTCCAGCACCACTTCCAGCTGGACTATCAATTGCAACTTTTAAATAATTTTTTTTCTTCATCTACGCTATTCCTTACCATTAATCACTTTTTTTTATAAATTAAAAATGAATTACTAATAAAATTACTTTCTTTGCTACAAATTTTATGATAGTTCATGATTTGAACATAAACGTTCAAATTTTGAACTATGAAAAAAAACAATATTAGCAATCAAGAAAAACAACTTGAGCTAATGAGACAAATACAAAAGAATCCAAATTCTTCTCAAAGAAATCTTGCGGAGAAGCTAGATATCAGTTTAGGTAAATT
This sequence comes from uncultured Pelagibacteraceae bacterium, assembly GCA_902555585.1. Classification (GTDB taxonomy): domain Bacteria; phylum Pseudomonadota; class Alphaproteobacteria; order Pelagibacterales; family Pelagibacteraceae; genus Pelagibacter. The sequence continues at coordinate 153,662 of CACDSY010000002.1, forward strand.
AAATTTTTTTATTCATGAGTTAATAAAAACTGGTTTTATTAAAATAGAAAGATTTTCTAAAAGTAAAAAAAAATCAGATTACTCATATCTACTTACCTCAAAAGGTTTAAGTGTCAAAACCAAATTAACTTATAAATTTATGCTAAGGAAGTTTAAAGAGTACGAATTATTAAGAAAGGAATATGGTGATAGAAGTAAAAAAATCTAAAGAAATCAAGAAAGTAATAAAACCCTGGGGATATGAAATGTGGATGGCAGATAAAACCAATAGCAAGTTTGCTTTAAAAAAGATTTTCATAAAAGCTCCGTATCAATCAAGCATTCAATTTCACGAATTTAAAGAAGAAAGTATTTTTATTCAAAGTGGAAAAGGTAAATTACATTTTTCTAACCAAAAAATTGATGTTGAGAAATTTAAAAAAGATCTATATTCTAAAAATGAAATAGATCAAATCATCAAAAATCTAAAAGTAATAGATCTTGAGCCTGGACATTCTATTAATGTTAAAACAGGTTTTGTTCATTCTATTGAGGCTGTAGAAGATATTACAATTTTTGAGGCCTCAACCTTGGAATTAGAGGATGTTTATAGATTGAATGATAAATATGGAAGAAGTCATGGCCATATTAAGTCGGAGCATAAAAATTGACAAAAAAAATCCCAAAATATTTAATTTTAGATGTAGATGGAGTTATGACTGATGGAACATTTCTTTACTCTGAAAAAGGAAAACTATTTAAAAAATTTGGACCTCACGATTCTGATGGGCTAAAAATGATTTCAAAATATTTAAGTATTATCTTCATAAGTTCAGATAAAAGAGGTTTCAAAATTTCAAAAAAAAGAATTACGGATGATATGGGGTATAAACTTATATTAGTATCTCAAGAAAAGAGACTTAAATATATAAAAGATAAATTTGGATTGAAAAATGTTGTTTATATTGGAGACGGTATTTTTGATGCACCAATTTTAAAAAAAGTTTTATTTGGTATCGCTCCAAAAAATTCAAGAATAGAAGCAAGAAAAATGGCAAATTTTATAACACCAAGTATAGCAGCAAATGGTGCAGTCTTAGACGCTTGCTTAAAAATTATAAGTAAATATTTTTGAAATGAAATATATTACTAATAGTTCTGGTTATGCTTTCAAAGTTTGCATTCTTGCAGCTGGAGTCGGATCAAGAAATTTAATTTCTAAAAATACTCATAAGGCTTTACTGCCAATTAATTATAAGGCAGTCATATCTCACATAATAGAGCTCTATCCAAAAAAAACAGATTTTATTATAGCAGTCAATCACAATGCGAAATTAATTATTGATTACTTAAAATTAGCTAAACCAAATCATAGATTAAAATTTGTTAAGATTAAAAAAATTATAGGACCAGGATCTGGACCTGGAAGGTCTTTGCTAGAGTGTAAAAGATTTTTACAATGTCCGTTTATCTTCCATTCTTGTGATACATTGATCAAAAATAGCAATATACCTTTACCAAAATTTAATTGGATAGGATTCGACCTTTCAACTAAAAATAAAGATTACGTATCACTAGATAAATCTAAAAATAAAATAAATTTTTTTATTTCTAATTCCAAGAGATCAAAAGCATTTATTGGCTTATCCGGTATCAAAGATTATCAATTATTTTGGAAATCTTTAGCAAATTCAAAATTTTACTCTCAACAGATAAATAAAAAACAGAAAAAAAATTTTTTTGAAAAACAAACAATTGATGGTTTTAGTTTCATTAATCAAGATTTGATGCCAATTAAATTTAAATGGTTTGATACAGGAAATGACAAAACCTATTTAATTACAAAAAATAAATTTGAGAAAAACAAAAAAAATTTTACTTCTCAAAAAGACGAGTTTTTATATTTTGAAAATAATAAGGTTATTAAATTATTTAAAAATAAACAGATACCAAAAAATAAAATTATAAGGTCTAGATATATTAAAAAATATTTACCAAATGGAATAGCTAATAATAATTATTATCTATCTTACAACTTTATTAAAGGCGATATATTAATGAACGTTAAAAATAAATTCATATTTAAAAACGTTATAAATAAACTTTTTGATAATTTTTGGAAAAAGAAAAAACTTAACAATAAAGAAAAAAATATTTTTTTAGACCAATGTTTTAAATTTTATAAAAATAAAACCTATAAAAGAGTAAATCTATTTTTAAAGGAACTTAAAAGTATAGATAGTTCTACTTATATAAATAACAGAAAAGTTCCCAAAATAAAAAAATTATTAAATAACATCCATTGGCAAAATATTTCTATTGGTGTACCAACTAACTTTCATGGAGATACCTCATTAAATAATATAATTATTAAAAATAAAAAAAGTTTAAAATTAATTGATTGGAGGGATTGTTTTGGAAAATTAATAAAATACGGCGATCTTTATTATGATCTTGCCAAGGTATATCATTCTTTAACCCTATCACATAAACATTTTAATAAAAATTTTCATAAAATAAGTATAAATAAAAGTAAAATTTCCATTCGATTAAAAAAAATAAAATATCTAGAAACAAATTTGAAGATATTTAGTAATGAGATATTGAGAAGGAGACTAGATTTAAATAAAGTTAAACTTTTATCGTGGATACAATTATTAAATTCTGCAGCTGTGAACTCCAACAGATCAGTAGCAATCATTTATTTTACTATTGGAAAACTATTTTTATTTAATGAAATAAATAAGAACAAAATTAATATGTATAAAAATTATGAGACAAGTAAATAATCTAAAACTGATTAAACTTTATTTTAATGAGAAAATTAAAATAGCAAGTAAAATTAACAAAAAACAGATAAACCAAATCCTAAATCAAGTCATCAACACCTATAATAAGGCAGGAAACGTTTATTTAATGGCAAATGGAGGGCCAGCGGGCTTGATAGAAAATGTTGCAACTGATTTAAGATTTCACCCGTTTGTTGAGGATGACAAATCCAAATCTTTGAAAAAAATCAGAAAATTAAAAATCATTTCTCTTGTTGAGTCTCCTGGTGCACTAACAGGTGTTTCAAATGATCTTGGTTTCGAAAATGTATTTGTCGAGCAACTTAAAAATTTTGTTTATGCTAAAAAAATAAATCAGAATGATTTATTAATTGCTTTCTCTGGGAGTGGTAATTCGAAAAATATTTTAAAAGCAATTAAATTTGCGAAAAAATATTCAGTTTTCACAATTTGTATAAGTGGAAGATCTGGTGGTATGGCTAAGAATATTTCTAATTTGTGTTTATTAGTTCCAGGAAAATCAAAATTTCCTGGCCAAGTTGGAAAGAATGATAATAATTTTCATATTGAAGATTTTCAAACGAGTATTATGCATATAATTACTGGATTATTTAAAAAATATATTAATGACAAAATTAAAAAAAGAATTTAATAAAATTTGCTCTAAAGTAAGGAGAAATATTATTGAAATGCTTTTTTCTGCTGGGTCCGGCCATCCTGGCTCCTCATTATCAACTGTTGAAATTTTAGTTTATCTATATTTTTTCCAAATGAAATTTAAAAGAAAAAAAAAATATGATAAATTTATATTATCAAAAGGACATGCTGTTCCTGCTTTGTATTCAGTTCTATTAGAAAAAAAACTAATTAATAGAAAATTAATAAATAAATTAAGAATAATAGATAGTCCACTTCAAGGGCATCCAGATATGAATTATTTAAAGGAGATTGATTTTGGTACAGGTGCTCTGGGACAGGGTCTTTCTGCTGCCATAGGTTTTTCAATTGCCAATAAAATAAATAAAACCTCTAAAAATATTTATTGTATACTTGGAGATGGTGAATTACAGGAAGGTCAAGTTTGGGAGGCTGCCATGTTTATTGGATCAAAAAAAATTCTGGATATATGTACAATTATAGATAACAATAAATTTCAGAATGAATTAAGTGTCATAGATACCCTCAATATGGGTAATCTTAAATCAAAATTTACAAGTTTTGGATTTGAAGTTCTGAAATTAGATGGTCATAATTTTAATCAGATAAAGAAATCGCTAAATTATTTTTTAAACAAAAAAAAAAGAAAAAAGCCTTTATGTATAATTCTTAATACAATTAAAGGCAAAGGAGTAAAATTTATGGAACATTCAGGTGTATGGCATTCAAAAAAAATTGAAAATAATGATTACTTAAAAAGTTTAAAAGATATTGCTAATAATGAAAAAAATTAACTATTCGATTAGAGATACATTTGGAAAAGCACTAGAAAATATTGGTAAAACAAATCAAAAAGTAGTTGCAATTTCACCTGACTTAAAACAGGCAACAAAATTAAGTTATTTTTTCTTAAAGTATCCTGAAAGATCAATTGAAACTGGGATAGCTGAGGCAAACGCAGTTGGAATTTCTGCCGGTTTAGCTTTATCAGGGCTGAGACCAGTATTGGCTAGTTTTGGGGCTTTTTTAACCGGTAAAAATGTAGAAATTAGAACATCCATAGCTTTCAACAAAGCGCCAGTCGTGTTAGTCGGGACTCATGGAGGATTGATCGGACCAGATGGAACTACACAAGCAGGTCTTCAAGATATATCAATTATGAGATCAATGCCAAATATGTTAGTCATTCAACCTTCTACTAATAATGAGACCAAGAGTGCTTTAAAATATTTCTTAAGTAAAAAAAATAAAGACATAGTTTATTTAAGAATTTCAAGAGAGATAACTAAAGAATTTTTTCCAAAAAAATATAAATTTAAAATTGGTAAAATTATACCAGTATTGGATGAATACAAAGATGCATATGTTTTTACGTCTGGACCTTTATTAAGTAACTGTTTTGAGGCGATAAAAGGAATTAAAGGAAAAAAGATTGGTTTAGGAAATCTATCTTCAATTAAACCAATTGATATAAAAAGTTTACGAAGCATTATAAGCAAAACTTCAAAAATAATTACATTCGAAGATCATACTGTTTATGGTGGATTAGGATCAGCTGTTAACGAAGCTGTTAATAAATTAAAATGCAAAGTAAAAATCTTTAATTTTGGAATTGATGATATTTTTACACAAAGTGGGAGTGTACCTGATTTATATAAATATTATAAGTTGGATGAGGCTTCAATAAGAAAAAAAATTATAAGTTGTTTAAATACTTTTTTATGACTGTTGAATTCAAAAATGATCATAAAACTCTTATTGCAATACCTATTTTTAATGCTGAGGAAGATATTGAAAAAACAATAATAAGTTGTCTTAATCAAAGTATTAAATCAAATATATTAATTGTTGATAATTGCTCTACAGATGGTTCTGTAAAAAAAATCACAACTTATTTACAAAAGTCAGAAAATATTTATTTGATTAAAAATACAAAAAATCTAGGTAGAGTACAAAATTGGAATAAATGCCTAGAGATATTTTATAATTCAAATCATAATTATTTAAGATTTTTATTTACTGGAGATACAATTGAAAAATTATGTATTGAGGAAAGTCAAAAAATCTTTGAAAATAATCAAGATATTTCTATACTCTTGTCTTCTTATTTTTTTAAATATTCAGAAAATTTTAAGTCAATATCAAAATTAAGAATTTCAGAAGGCAAATACAATTTAAGGCAATTAATAGAAAAAGGTCTTTATCCATCTAGATTTAGTGGACCCTTAGTGAGAAATAGTTTTAATAAAGCAAAAATGAAAAATATTTTTTTTAATGAAAATTTTCATGGGACCGCAACTTTTACAAATGAGCTTGTTAATTTTGCAGATTTATATTATACAGAAAAAGTTCTCTGCACATTTGAAAAAAATTCAAGAAAAAATTTTCATAAAGAGCATGATTTTTCAGTAAATATTGAAAGATTATACACATCTATTCTAGCAATAGACAAATTGGATAAATTTTCACTCAAAAAAAATAAAATGAAGAGAATGTTAATATTTAATTTTTTTGTTTATATTCTTAAATATAAATTTCCTCCCTCAACGTTTTTATATAATATTATAAAAAAAGTTTATTATTTTTTTAAAAAATTATAGGTGAGTTTTAAATTTAAATTTAAGCTCATTCTTATCAAAACTTCTATTTTTTAAAGTTTTGCTCAAATCATACATGTTTTTCAAGATATTTTTGTTAAAATTAAATTCTTGCCACCTCCAGATTTGACTGTAGGGATTCTCATTTAGTATTTTTTCACATTTATTTTTAAAACTATCATTTACTAATATTTCATTATTGTAAACAATATGCCTACCAAGCTGTGTATTAAAATTTTTCTTTGTTAAAAAAGAAATCTCTCGATAAGGTCCCTCAAAGTAAACATAATTACCTCCTGATAACGCATATGATTTAGAGCTTTGTGGCCATATTTTTTCGTCAATATCTTTTAATTTGTTTAAAGTTAATATTTTACCAACTACTTTGTAAGAATTTTTATCGGAGTTTTCCATAATTGTAGTAATGTCATGAATGTTCTCTAGTTTTGTATTTTTAAAAATTATATGTTTAATGCCAGCCTTTCTTTCATTAAGAGTTTTTTTTATTGATTTTTTTAAAGAATTAGACGAAGATTTTTCTCCAATTGTCATAATGTGCAAATGAGCTCTATCCAACCCCCCAACACAACTGCACAAACCGTGTTCAAATTTAACAATTTTATTTTTGTAAGTTTTTTCTAAAATTTTTTCATTTATTTTGATAAACCATTTTAATTCTTCCTGATTTTTCTTTTCAACATGAGAAAATGATGGAATTAGCTTTTTTGTGATCACTAATAAATAGCCTTGTGTAAAAGGTCCTACGCCGACAATTGAAAAAAAATTTTCAGATTCTAGAACTAATCTATTAAATAATTCTACTTTTTTTGGGATTTGACGCATTCTTTTATTTGAATCCTCTTGAAATTTTTTCCAGGATAATAGGTCTTCAATATCTGTATTTTTATTTGACATAATTAAACCTTATAGGACCAAAATTTACCTACTTTTTTTGAGTTTTTTATCACAGCATTTAAAATAGTAAGCCTTTCAGGGTTGTACGAGTTTGCTAAACTTCCAGGTACAAATATATTGTACATACTTTCGAAATTTGAGTTCACAATAAAACCATTTCTATCATAAGGCAAATTAATTTTTTTTAGGCATTGGATTAGTGGAGATTCTTCTTGGGTATCTTTTACATTTAAAGGTCCAGATACATTTACCACAATATCCATTTTAAAGTTCTTTTTTCTATAATTATTATCCCGCCCCTTGATAATTAAATAATTTTTTTCAATTAAAATTTCATTTGTTTTAAATTTTACAATTTTTAGTAATTTATTTTTCACTAAGTAATCTCTAGCATTTATTGTTTCCTTAAAAGTGAATCTTGTAATATCTCTAATCTTAGAGTGATAGTGTTTATTATAATTTTTTAAATCATTTTTGCTAAATGATTTAATAGATTTTTTAAGAACATTATTCATCAGAATTTTAGTCCAAACATCGTATTTATTAAAACCATTTTTTTTTGCGTAATTAAATTCATCAATCAGTTTTTCCATTAGTATTTTTGGCTTGTTTATTCCATTTAATTTATTTTTTTTAAAGTTTTTAAAAATATAATTTTTTTTGTTTGAAAATTCAGCTTTTTCAATACTCTTTAGAGATATTGAAGATGAATATAATTTTATATTTTTATTTTTGTTTATTAGAAATTTCAATTCATTAAGTGTTTCTAGTAAGCCAGCTTTATACCCTATAAAGAAAACTTTTACTTTTCTCTTTGATTTATTCAATTTATCTAATAAATTTTTTGTTCCACCTTCATTATAAAAGTCCCATATATAATTTTTATAACCAATTAGCTTTTTGTTAAATATTTTAGGTGGCAATAACCCAATTCCTAAACATATATTCTTGGAATATAAATTTACTATCTTTTTATTAATTTTGATATTTTTTGAATTATAATTTTTAAAATTAATTAATTTTTTTAAAAATATTTTATTTTTTGTTTTTATTTTTTTAAATATATGTTCGTGGTTCGAAATACCAGATACTTCTGCTTCAAAAAAATAAATATTTATATTTAAATTTTTTAATTTTCTTAAAAAAAATATTTTTTTGTGAGTTTCATCTATTAATTTTTCAAGCCACATAGCATATGAAAATCTGGGAAGATAAATTTCATCTAAATTAGATTTTTTTCCTGATTTTAAATCTTTATAGTTTTTTTCAATCCAATCATCAGAACTTTCACTATTATTTTCTTTTAGCTTAAATATCATGCGCTCATAATTTTTCTTTCTTAATATCCAAGATCTAAAAGGTTTAGGAGATAATCTTAAAGGATTATTAAAATAACCAAATTTAGAGTTTATTTCGCTGTAAGCTGTTCCTCCAGGTATAAATTCTAATTTTTTATCGACTATTCCTATATTAAATAATTTTTTTTTACTGTTTACATTAAGATTTTTGACAAATTCGTAAATTGTATGTATTCCAATTACTCCACCTCCAATACATAGATAATCCAATTTCATAATATAATTTATTATATATAGTCATATTAAATGAAAATATATATTAACAAGCAAATTCTTTCAGATTTTATTAATCTGAAAAACAAAGTTTTTTATCCCTTAAGTCAATTTTGTGATGAAAAAGAAACTATTTCAATTATAAGAAATATGAAAACTAATAAAAATAGATTTTTTCCATTACCAATTTTATTGCCAATATCTAAATTACAAAAAAAAAGAATTGGGAATTGTAGAATTTTAAAGATTTATTATAAAAAACATTTTGTATCAGAGATAAAGTTAAATACATTTTTTCAAATAAAATATTCAGATATAAAAAAGCTATATAACAATAAACATACAAATAATCCATCAGCGAAATTTTTTTTCAATGATAAAAAATTTTTGATAGATTGTAAAATTAACAAATTTAATTCAAAAATCGTAAATAAATTTAATTTTTCCAAACCATACTCAATAAAAAAAAAAATTAGCAAAAATTCATGTATTGGATTTCATACTAGAAATGTGCCTCATAGAGCGCACGAATGGATACATAAATTCGGTTTGACAAAATGTAAAAAAATACTGATTCAACCTCTAATCGGTCAATATCTTAAAGGAGAATATAGGGAAAATAGCTTAATGAGGACAAACCTTTTATCAACAAAATTAATTGGAAAAAAAGCACTATTTGCAACTTTCTTCTCTTATCCTCGTTATGGAGGCCCAAGAGAAGCTATGCTTCATGCTATTGTAAGAAGAAATTATGGTTGCTCACATTTTTTAGTAGGCAGAGATCATGCGGGTTATAAAAACTTTTACAAAAAATATGTTTCTCAAAACACTTGTTTAAAATTTCAAAAAAAATTAGGTATCAAAATAGTAAAATTTAATGAACCATTTCTTTGCAAAAAGTGTAATAAAATAATTAATAAGAAGTGCAATAAATGTAAAAAAACTAATAAAATACTTATAAGTGGAACCAAAATAAGAAATTTTATAAAAAAAGGAAAAAAAATACCAGAAAATTTGATGAATATAAAAATATCAAAATTTTTGAATAAAAATTCACTTTTAATGTAAATTAATTGATCACCTAATGTCAGATATAAATTTTTGAACTATTATGAAGAAGATAATTGAAAATATATTTATTATTATTTTTAATATAGCAATATATCCTTTTTTAATTTTAAGTTTAAAATCAAAAAATACTTTAGTTTTTGGAGAGAGATTGGGGCAAACATATAAAGATAATTCAAGATTTTTGTATGAATATGCATTAAAAAACAAAATAAATTATAAGTGTATTTGGATAACTGAGAGTAAAAAAATTTATTTAAAGCTAAAAAAGAGAAATGAACATGTATTTTATAGAGATAGCCTTCCGGCATTATATTACATATTAATTTCTAAATATATTTTTATAACAGTAGATTTTAAAGATGTTTCAAAAAAAATTAAATTATTTAATAGATTAAACATAATTCAGCTTTGGCATGGAACACAATTAAAAAAAAGTATTATAGATACAGGAAAGGAAAACTACAAATATCATACAATAGCTTCAAAAGAATTTTTTAAATATAAGACTTCATTTTCACCAAAAATTAAAAAAATTTTGACAGGATATCCTAGGAATGACGTTTTAAATGGTAAAAAAAAAGACAAAAAATTTTCAATAGCTTATTTTCCAACCTACACAAAACAATTTAATTTTTTAGTTCTACCATCAAAAATTGAAAATTTAAAAATTTTAGAATTTAAGGAAAAATATAATTACTCTTTTTTTATTAGTCTACATCCCACACAAAAATCATCCAATATATTTAAAAATAAAAAAAATTGTATTAAAATTTTAAGCTCCGATCCTACATTTAATACTTACGAATTTCTAAATAATGTTGACATATTAATCACTGATATTTCAAGTTTATGTTTTGATTATCTGTTATTAAATAAACCAATAATATTTATGATAAAAGATAATAAATTTACTAGCAAAATTCCTATGAGGTTTGATTATAAGCAGGTTTTGCCTGGACCTATTGTATCAAGTTGGGAAGAAGCTTTAATTGAAATCAAAAAGTTTCAAAATAATGACCAATACATCAAGAAAAGAAAAAATATTTCAAAAAGATTCAATTATTTTAATGATAGTCAAAATTCGAAAAGAGTTTTTCAAAAATTAAAGATATGAAATTATTTATAAAAAAAATATATTATTTTATTGATAAAATCTTTTCATTTGGAAGAATCAAAATTCTTTTAGCTATTAAAAGAAAAAAAAAAATTAAAATAAAAATAATTATTGGATCTGCAAGAACTAGATATAAAAGTTGGATAGAAACAAATATTTATTCTGTGAATCTACTTAAATTAAAATCATTAAAAACTTTTTTTAAAGAAAATGAAATAGATTATATTTTAGCTGAACATGTTTTTGAACACTTAACTTTAGAGCAAGGGTTAAAAGGCTTAAATAATTGTCATCAATTTTTAAAAAAAGGCGGTCATGTTCGAGTGGCAGTTCCTGATGGATACTTTAACAACAAAGATTATTTAGAAAGTGTAAGACCAGGGGGATATGGTTCTGGAGCCCATGATCACAAAGTTTTATATAATTATAAATCTATCAAAAAAATTGTTGATACCAAAAAATATAATATTCACTATTTGGAATATTTTGACGAAAACGGTAACTTCATTGAAAATAATTGGTCCACAGAAGAAGGGTTTGTACAAAGGTCTAAAAGATATGATAGAAGAAATAAAGATGGTTTAAAATATACGTCCTTAATTCTTGATATAAAAAAAATATGAGTAAATTATTTATTTTAAAAAAAATATTTAAAACGTTAAAAAAAACAGAAAATATAAACGGATTTTACTTTGTAATTTTTCTAGTTGTATTAGGGATATTTTTTGAGCTAATAGGTGTTGGTTTAATCCCAGCAATTGTTGTTGCAATTTTAAACCCTGACTTAGTCGAGACATACATCAGTAACTATTTTCAGACGGATATATTTAAAAAACAAAATATAATATATTATCTAATTTCAATATTTGCTTTTGTTTATATATTTAAAACATTAATTTCAATTTACATTTATAAAAAAAAATGGGCCTATGTTACTGAGATAAGAGAGAAGTTTACTTACAAAATATTTAAATTTTATATAAATAATAATTATAATTTTTTTGTTGAGAATAATTCTGCTTATTTGATAAGAAATACTTTTACAGAAGTAATTCAGCTAACATATAATTTTTTGATACCGATAATAATACTTTGTTCTGAATCTTTAACTTTATTATTTATTCTTTCATTATTAATCATAGTTGAAGCCAAAATAACATTAATTGTTTTAATTGGTTTTTTTTTAGCCTTTGGTGTTTTTTATTTATTTTCAAAAGAAACTTTAAAAAGGGATGGTAATATTAGACAAGAATACGAGGGAATTGTTTTAAAACATTTGCAATCTTCGTTCCACTCAATAAAGGAGATAAAGACATTTTCATTAGAAAAACTTTTTAGTAGTGTTTTTAAAAATAAAAATAAAGTATTAACAGAAATTTCGGAAAGATTTTTATTTATTAATAGCATACCAAGATTATGGTTTGAGTTAGTCTTAATAATAAGTGTTGTAATTGTCTTAATTTCGCTTTTGAATAGTAATAGTGATGTTATAAAAATAAATGCAACATTAGGTTTATATTTAGCAGCAATTTTAAGAATTATGCCGTCTTTAAATAGAATTGCTGTCTCATATACCCAAATAGGTTTTTCGATTCCAGCAGTAAATAAAGTTTGTGATTTAATATTCGAAACTGAATATCAAAAAATAAAATCAACTAAAAATAAAATAAAGGATTTTCAGAAAATTAATATTAAAAATGTCTCTTATAAATTTCCTAAACAAGAAAATTTCTTTATAGAAAATTTAAATTTTGAAATAAATAAAAATGATAAAATAGCAATTATTGGAGAAACTGGTTCAGGAAAATCAACAATTTTAAATTTAATAATTGGTTTAATACATTTCAATAAAGGTGAGTTTTTGATTGACGAGAAAAAAATTAATGATGACCAGACTTACTTAAATTTAATTGGTTATGTTCCACAAAATATATACTTATTTGATGAAACTATAAGAAAAAATATTACCATTGGTATTGAGGAGGACAACTTTAGTCAAGAATGCTTTGATAATGCAATTTCATTATCACTATCCAAAGATTTTATAAATAAATTAAAAAATCAAGAAAATACAGTTGTTGGAGAAAAGGCAGTAAAACTGTCAGGTGGACAAGCTCAAAGATTAGGATTAGCTAGAGCATTATATAGATTGCCAAAAATATTGGTACTCGACGAGGGTACAAGTGCATTAGATTTAAATACAGAGAACTTAATATTAGATAATTTGTTTAATTATAAAAAAAATTTAACTATTATTTATGTGACACATAGGAAAGAAAATCTAAAAAGATTTGACCGAATTATAGAAGTAAAAAATGGAAAAATATTTGAAAATCAAAAAAAAAAATAAAGTTTTTTTTCAGAAAAATTTACTTAATTATTTGCAAAAATTTAAAATTAAAAAAGGAGACACCTTATTTATACATTCTGATATTTCTATACTTAAAAGTTTTGGCAATTGTTTAGATTTAAGAGAAAAGTTAGAGATTTTGATTTTATCTTTAAACAAAATTCTAGGAAAAAAAGGAACATTAGTTTTTCCTGCTTATTACTATGAAGTACAAAAAAAAAAATATTTTGATTTAAATACCTCTATTTCAAAAGAACTTGGCATTTTACCTATTTATGTAAATTCATTAAAAAACTCATATAGAAGCATAAATCCAATTACATCTGTTGTTGCCATTGGTTTTAATGCAAAAAAAATTTGCAATCCTAAATTTTCAAGCTCTTATGGTGCTAATTCACCATTTGATGTCTTAACAAAACTTAAAAGTAAGATGATGTTTTTTGGAACTGACTTATCAGTAATGACTTATGTTCATTTTGCGGAGTTTTTATTGGCAGTGCCACATAGATATAACAAATTAATTAATTTAAAGATTAAAGAAAAAAATAAAAAAGTAAGTGTAAAAAAAATAACAATTTATGTAAGGTACAATAAATTAAATGTCATAAACGACCCGCTGGGAAACATAAAAAGATTTAAAAATTTAAAATCACTAATAACTAAAAAAATAGGAACAAAAAAATCTTATATTTTAAATTTCGATGACATTTTAAGCCATTTAGAAAATAGTATATCAAAAAATCCTTTTTATTTATTAAAAGGAAGACCAAAATTTAATATCAAAAATTACCCCTTAATATAATTTAAATGATTTTAGAAAATCTAAAAAAATTTTCAAAAAAAGTTGCGTTAGTAACCAAAGACTCAAAACTTATTAAATATAAAGATTTGATTCAATATATTGAAAATTTTAAATTTCATATAAAAGGAAATAAAAAATTAACATTCTTGTTTTGCTCAAATGATGTTGAAATTATTATAGCTTACTTAAGTTTTTTGGATTTAAGAAATCCATTAATGTTAATAGACTCTACCCTTGATGATAAAAAGATTAATGAACTTATTAATTCATACAATCCAGAATATATTTTTATTAATAAAAATCATTTAAATAAAAAAATTAAAAAGATGTACTCAGTCAATAATACTAATGGGAATTTTATTAATTTAAAAATAAAAAAAAAATTTTTGATTAGTAAAAAAATTAATAAAGATTTGTCAATTTTATTAGGTACTTCAGGGTCTCTAAGTAATTCTAAGTATGTAAAGCTTACAAAAAAAAATATAGAATATAATACGAAACAAATAATAAAATATTTAAATTTAAAAGCTAATGATAGAACGATTACCACACTTCCTTTTAATTATTCATATGGTTTTAGCATTATAAATTCTCACCTATCAGCAGGAGCATCAGTAGTATTAAATAACTTTTCTTTATTAGAGCAAAAATTTTGGAAGTTATATGAAGATAATAATATTACAAATTTTAATGGTGTTCCCTTCACATATGAAATATTGAAAAAGTTAAAGTTTAGTAAATTTTTTAATAAAAATTTAAAATTTATTACTCAGGCGGGAGGAAAAATGAGTACAAAAAACTTAACTGAATGTTTAAATCTTTGTATTAAAAATAAAGTTAATTTTTTTACCATGTATGGCCAAACTGAAGCCTCTCCTCGAATGTCCTATGTAAACCTTTCTAAATATAAAAATAAAGTTGGAAGTATTGGCAAAGTATTAGATGGTTGTAAATTTTCATTGCATGATGCGCTTAAAAAAAAAATATCATCACCCAATGTAGAGGGCGAGTTAATATTTGAGGGTAAAAATATTTTTAAAGGATATGCCGAAAGTCATAAAAATTTAGATATTTTAACCAATTTTTCAAAGTTAAAAACAGGTGATATTGCTAAATTTGATAAAGACGGTTTTTTTTTTATAACTGGAAGAAAAAGAAGATTTATAAAAATTTATGGAGTTAGATTTGGGTTAGACGAAATGGAAAAAATTTTGGATGATAAATTTAAGGTAAAATTTTGTTGCTTAGGTAGTGATAATAAACTTATTATAGCAACAAATCATCCCTATAATAAAAAATATAATATTTCAAAAATATCAGAATTACTCAAAATAAGAAAAAAAAATATTGAATTTAAAACAAATATTGAAATTCCGTTAAGAAGTAATGGAAAAATCGATTATCAAAAAATGCAAAAAAATTTTACTTAAAATGAAAAATATTTCTTTAGATAATCCATTCACATTAATAGAAAATAAAAAAAAATACTTTAAAACTAAAATCAATAAATTAACTAGATTTCACTTCAATAACTGTAAGATATATAGTGATATTTTAAAAAAATTTAACTATCAAAAAAATAAAGAATATAAATTGGAGAGTTTACCATTTATTTCAGTACGAAGCTTTAAAAATTATGAAATGTTAAGTGTGAATAGAAATAAAATATTTAAAATTTTAAAATCTTCTGGAACATCAGGATCTAAGCTTTCTCAAATATTTTTAGATAAAAAAACCTCAGAGGTTCAACAACGTTCTTTGATGAATATTAGCAAGGATTTTATTGGAAATGATAGAAAGCCAATGTTAGTGATCGACAGCAAAAGTGTTTTAAAAAACCAAAAAGAATTTTCTGCAAGAGCTGCAGCAATTTTGGGATTTTCAATGTATGCAAAAGATATGGTTTTTTTATTAAATGAAGAAAATGAAATAAAATACGATATTTTAGAAAAATTCATGAATAAATATAATGATCAAACAAAGATAATTTTTGGATTTACTTTTATGATCTGGCAACATTTTTTTGAAAAATTAAAACATTTAAAGAAATATGATTTTTCAAATTCACTAATTTTACATGGAGGAGGCTGGAAGAAACTAAATGATAAAAAAATATCTAATGAAAAATTTAAAACGGAAATTAAAAAGTACTTTGGTATTAAAAAAGTAATGAATTATTATGGTATGGCAGAGCAAACAGGATCCATTTTTTTTGAATGTGACCAAGGTTTTTTTCACTGTTCAAATTTTTCAGAAATTTTAATAAGAGATAAAAACTTTAAATTATGCAAATTTCACGAAAAAGGAATTGTCCAAACGATTTCAATTTTACCAAAAAGTTATCCAGGGCATAATTTTATTACTGAGGATATTGGAATTATTTACGGTGAAAATGACTGCAAGTGTGGAAGAATGGGAAAATACTTTAAAATTATGGGCAGAATTGAAAATGCTGAATTGCGAGGTTGTAGTGATGTATAAAAAGGATTTAACCTATATCTGTGGAGTAAAGAATGTAAAAAACTTGATAAATAAACCGTTCAACAATCAAACTATCAATTTTCTCTCTGAATTATCAAGATTAATAGTTCAAGATAAGAAAAATAGAATTTACCCTGATCTAATTTCATTTGCTTTTTGGATTAGAAATTCAAGGATAATTAATGTAAAAAAAAAAATTAGTAATTTGGACTCTAAAGTAAGTAAAGGTACTGTTTTTCACATATCACCATCAAATGTTCCTCTCAATTTTGCATATTCTTTTGTCTTTGGTTTGATAACAGGAAATAGTAACATAATAAAACTACCAAATAAAAATTTTCAACAGGTAAAGATTTTTTGTAAAATAATTAATAATTTATTTAATAAAAAAGAGTTTAACGAATTAAGAAATAAAAATAGCTTTGTAAAGTATAATTCTGAAATAAGTGAAATTACTAAAAATTACTCTATTCAATCTAATGTTAGAATCATTTGGGGAGGTGATAAAACAGTTAAAACTGTTAAGCAAATTGATACAAGTTTAAAGAATTTAGATATTGTCTTTTCAGACAGAACTTCAATTGCAGTTCTAAATATTTCGAAAAATATTTTTAAAAAAAAAATTGATTTTGCTCGACTTGCTCAAAATTTTTATAATGATACTTTTCTTATGGATCAAAATGCTTGTTCATCACCTCATATAATTATTTGGCAAGGGAAAGAAAAAGACATAAACAAATTCCAGAATTTTTTTTGGAAAAGTTTGTATAAATTAGTAAAAAAAAAATATGATATGCCTTTGATTGCATCTATGGATAAACTCGATTTAATTTGTGAAGACTCTTTAAAATATAAAAAGTATATTAAAAAAATTTTGAATCACGATAACTTTATTGTAAGAGTTTTACTTAATGACTCTCCAAAAGATTTATCTCTGTTGAGAGGAAAGTTTGGTTATTTTTATGAAATTAACTCAAATAATTTAGGAAGTATAATCAATAAATTAAATTTTAAATTTCAAACTTTAAGTTATTTTAATATCGAAAAAAATGATGTTCATAATTTATTATTAAATAATCAGAAATATGCTATAGATAGAGTAGTTCCCATTGGAAGTGCACTTGAAATGAATTTTGTTTGGGATGGTTATGATTTATTAAACATTTTAACAAGACAGATTACAATTGATTAAAAATGAAATTAAATAGAGATGAAATACTTGAGTATCAGAAAAATAGAGATCCATATTTATTTATTGATTATGTTACAAATGTAGAACCTGGTGTAAGTGCTGATGGATATGTAGATTTAGATGAAAGTAAAAATTGGATTTTAAATGTGCATTGGCCAAATGATGAAAATCTACCGGGTATGCTTCAAATAGAAGCTCTTATTCAAATGGGTGCTTTAATTTTACTAACTTTACCTGGAAATAAGGGAAAAGTTGTCTACGTTGTTTCAGCAAATAATCTGGCTTTTAAAAGAAAAGTGTTGCCAGGCGATAGATTACTTTTATCCACCAAATTAATTTCATTTAAAAGGGGGATTGCCGAAATAAAATCAATTGGTAAAATTAACAACCAAATTGCATGCAAGGCAATTTTTAAAATTGTACTACCCGATGTTGCAATTAAATACAAAATTGGATAAAAGTAAAATTAATTATGCCAATTGCTTCATCTTTATTAGATAAACCTAGACTAGTTCAAAAACTAAAAGATTTTTACTCATACGTTAATAAAAATGATGGAAAAGTAGGGACAAAAACTAGAGGCATAGATCTTAACTTTAACAATGCATGTAATCTGAGATGTAAATACTGTTTTACAAACTCTCCAAAAGGAGATCATGTTAAAGAATATCTTGATTACGATGCAATAAAAAAGTTGGCTGATGAGGCTGATGAGCTTGGTTATTTTGAGTTTGATTTACAAGGTGGAGAACTACTGTTGCAACCAAAAAAATTATTTAAGGTTCTAGAGGCTATAAAACCAGAAAGATTTTACATGTATTTAACTACAAATGGATATCATCTAGATGAAACAATGGCAAAAAAACTAGCAGAATATAAAGTTAGCAGAGTTTCTGTAAGTATTGATAGTATGGATGAAAAAATACATGATGAAATTAGAGGAAGAAAAGAGTCTTGGAAAAGAGCAATAGCAGCATTAGAGCATGTAAGGAATGCAGGAATGGATCCATATCTAAATATTACGGTAGGCCACTACAATGCTGATACAGAGCATTTTAAGCAACTCTTAGATTATTCAAAACAAAAAAAATATAAAACATTATTAAATGTAGCAGTACCATCTGGAATGTGGCAGAATGCTCAAGATATAATATGTGATGATAAAGATCGGGAGTATTTAAGAAAAATTAGAAAAGAGTATAAAAATCTTGTAAGAAACATCTGGAATCCATTTGATAAAAATCAAGAAAAAATATTAGGCTGTACAACAGTTAATAGAGTTTATATTACGCCAATCGGAGATGTTCTAGTTTGTCCTTATGTGCATATCAAAATAGGAAATATTTTTGAGAAACCTTTAAAAGAGATTATTGATCATGGATTTAGCATAAAATATTTTAGAGAACACAGTGACCTTTGTTTAGCTGGTGAAGATACTAATTTTATCAGTAACTTTATGACAAAAAGTGGTCAGACAATCTTCAAACCCGCAATTCCACAAGAAATATTTGATAAGACGGATATTACTCAAGGTGACTATATAAATAAACTACCAGTAAAATGATTTATAGTTTCAAAGGAAGACTAAACTCTAGACGACACTAAGGCATAAGACTTCAATTATAACTTTTTAATGAATATAGATTTAAAAAACCAAATTGCAGTAGTCACAGGAGCTAGTAAAGGCATAGGATTATCTTTGGTAGAAGAATTTTCAAAAAATAATTGTAATATTTGGGCATGTGCAAGAACTAAAACTAATGAATTTATAGATTATTGTAAAAAACTAGAAGATCAAAATAATATTTTTGTTAGACCAATATTTTTTGATTTAAATGACTACAATGAGATTAAATTTAATATTGATCATATAAATAAAAATTCAGAAAAAATAGACCATTTAATTAATAATGCAGGAGTTTTAAATAATTCTTTATTTCAAATGACTGAAATTGAAAATTTTAAAACAATATTTGAAGTAAATTTTTTTTCTCAGATTTATCTATCACAACTCATAATTAAAAAAATGATAAAACAGAAAAAGGGTAATATTATAAATATATCTTCAACATCTAGCCAAGATAATGATTTTGGAAGATCAGCTTACTCTTCATCAAAAGCTGCACTGAATTCAATTTCAAAAGTTATGTCAAAAGAATTAAGTAGATTTAATATAAAAGTAAATGTCATTGCTCCAGGTTTAGTTGATACAAATCTTATGAGAGATAACACTGAAAAAAAATACTTAGATGATACAGTTAGTAAGCTGAATGTAAAAAGAATTGCTTCACCTGAAGAAATATCAAAACTAGCGCTTTATTTATCAAGTGATGATTCTTCATATATATCAGGCGAAATAATAAGAATAGACGGTGGAATGGGTAGTTAATTTTTACTGTAATTAAATTAAAAAAAAGGAGATAAGATTAATATGAGTGAAAATCTTGCCAAATATAAAAAAGCTTTTATGGAGTCTTTGGAAATTAGTGATGAAAAAGCACTAGATGATTTAAAATATAACGATATTGATGAATGGGACTCTATAGGGCATATGGGGTTAATATCAGCAATAGAAGATGTATTTGAGATTAGTATCGAGACAAATGATGTAATTGATTTTAGCTCATTTAGCAAAGGTAAGGAAATCTTAAAAAAATATAAAGTTGAAATTTAACCTAATGCTTGAGTATGGAAAAAAAATTAACGAAATTAAAGATTTATCAAAAAACATAAGATTAAACATTCTAAAAATGGCTTTAGAGGCTGGAGCTAGTAGTGCTCATATTGGGGGCGCATTTTCTCTTGCTGATATAGTGGCTACTTTATATCATTCATTTATAAATTTTTCTAAAAATCCTGAAGACACAAATCGTGACAGGTTTATACTGAGTAAAGGACATGCTTGCCTTGTTTATTATTCAATCTTAAAGGAAATTGGTTACATAAGTGATAAAGAATTACTAACTTTTGAAAAAACAGAAAGTATTTTACTTGGTCATCCAGTTAAAAATTTAAAAAAAGGTATTGAGTTTTCAACCGGAAGCTTAGGTATGGGCCTATCTATAGCAAATGGGATAGCTTTATCTTTTAAAAAAAAAAAAGTTAGTAACAGAGTTTACGTAGTTATGGGTGATGGAGAGCTTAATGAGGGATCCGTGTGGGAGGCAATGATGTCGTGTGCACATTTTGAGCTTGATAACCTAAATATTATAATTGACAAAAATGGTTATCAACAAACGGGAACAAATAATGAAATACTAAGAATGTTTGACTTAGAAAAAAAATTGAATTCTTTTAATTTATATACAGAAAGTATCGATGGTCATTCAATAAATGAAATATATGAGACCTTAAAAAAATTTAAAGAAATAAAAAAACCATGTGTTTTAATTGCAAATACAATTAAAGGAAAAGGTTTTACAGGATTTGAGAATGATAATGCATGGCACCATAAAGTCTTAACCAAAAAAATTTACGAAGATGCATTAATTGAGATAAACAAAGAATGATAAATAGCGCTAAAATTAAATTATTTTCTACAATTGGACCTAGAGCAGCATTTGGAATGACATGTCTTGAATTAATTAAGGAGGATCCAAACTTGATTGTAGTAACTGGTGATGTTTCTACATCAGCCGGTTTAGACAGATTCAAAAAAAATCATAAAGATAACTATATTGATGTTGGAATAGCTGAGCAAAACATGATTGGTATAGCTGCAGGATTATCTTCAGAGGGACATAATGTTTTTACGACAACTTTTTCTCCATTTCAAACCTTAAGGTGTTGTGAACAAATTAAAGTAAATTTAGGTTATATGAAAAATAAAGTCATTATGGTTGGATTAGCTAGTGGTATTGTTCTAGGAACGCTAGGATATACTCATTGTTCAATAGAAGATATTTCTATAATGAGATCAATCCCAAATATTACAGTTATAAATCCTGCTGATTGTTTTGAGGTATATAAAGCGGCATTTGCACTATTAAAATACGATAAACCAGCATATCTAAGGTTAACAGGAACTAACAATTCACCTCAAGTATACGATAAAGATTACGATTTTAAAATTGGCAAATCAATTAGTTTAAAAAAAGGTGAAATGGGAACCATATTTTGTACTGGATCAATGGTCTACCCCTCTTTAATGGCAGCAAATAAACTCCATATTGATAAAAAAATAGATTTGCAAGTCGTTAATGTTCACACAATAAAACCCTTGGATGTAATTGAAATTTCATCTCATATAAAGAATTCAAAAAAAATTTTCACAATCGAAGAACATTCTATTATTGGAGGGCTTGGAAGTGCAATTTCTGAAGTTAATTCATCTTTAACAAACCCTGTAAATCAGACATTCATTGGATTACCAGATGATTATGGAAAAGGTGGTGAGTATGAGGACTTAAAAATTAAATATGGTTTAAATGAAGATTCAATTTATAGAAAAATTTACGAAACATTTAAAATAGAATAAATGGAAGGTAATAAAATTCATAAATTCGCGAAAAAACTATGGCCAATAGATAGAAGTATAACAGGTCCAGGACAAAAAAAAACACTCAGTCTTATAAAAGAAATAAATAAAAATCTTAAGATTAAAAAATTTAAAAGTGGTACTAAAGTTTTTGATTGGAAAATTCCATTAGAGTGGAGGATAAAAGATGCGTGGATTAAAAATTCTAAAAACGAAAAAATAATAGATTTTAAAAAAAATAATCTTTATGTTGTTAATTACTCTGTAAAAATAGATAAAAAAATTTCACTTGCAGATTTAAAGAAAAAACTTTTTTATATTAAATCCAGGCCAGATGCGATTCCTTATGTTACTAGTTATTATAAAAAATCATGGGGATTTTGTATTGAATATAACAAAATGAAAAATTTAAAAGATGAAATATATAATGTTAAAATTGACTCAAGTTTTTCTAAAGGTCATTTAAATTATGGGGAAATTTTAATTCCTGGTAAGTCAAAGAAAGAGATACTTTTCACAACATATATCTGTCATCCTTCAATGGCAAATAATGAGCTTTCTGGTCCATCATTACTTACATTTATTTCAAAATGGTTAAAAAAAAGAAAAAATAATTATACATACAGAATATTATTTCTATCTGAAACCATTGGCTCTATTGCATATATCAGTGAAAATCTTCAGAGACTAAAATCCAATGTTATAGCAGGCTTTGTAGTTAGTTGCGTTGGTGATGATAGAGGCTATTCATATCTGCCTTCAAAAAATGGTAATAGTTTAGCTGATAGAATTGCACTCAAAATATTAAAAAAGAATAATATAAAATATAAAAAATATTCATGGTTAGATAGAGGAAGTGATGAGAGACAGTTTTGTGCTCCTGGAATAAACCTACCAGTATGTTCAGTAATGAGGAGTAAATATGGTGAATATCCTGAATATCATTCCTCAGATGATAACCTTGCCAATGTTGTAACTCCCAAGGGTCTAAATCAAAGTTTTTTACTCTATAAAAGTATAATAAAAGAAATAGAAAAAAATGAATTCCCTAAAAGTTATTATTCCTGTGAACCACAATTAGGCAAGAGAGATCTTTATCCCACTACTAGCTTTCATAATAGTTTTTCAAAACATCAAAAATTAATAAAAGATTTTCTTAGTTATTGTGATGGAAATTTATATTTACATGAAATAGCAAAAAAATGTAAATCTTCTTTGACAGAGATCAAAAAGATTAATCAACTATTAAAAAAAAAAAAACTAGTCTTCTAATCTTAATTTATTTCCTCTTTTGTGAAGTATCTTTAACGTTTTAATCATCACCTTAACATCATTTATAGCAACGTGGCTTTTAAGATTATCTTTGATTTTTAAATTTTTTTTGAAATCACTAATTCTTACCCATTTTTTTGATTTAAAAGTCTTTTGAATCCATGGCTGAATATTATAGAATTTAACATCATTAAGTGTTATTTTTGATTTTATTAGTTTTTGGTTAGCTTTGATAATTTTATCATCTCGGCCATTAGAAAAAACAACTTTTGTATTTCTTAAAAATTGGTTTAATCTAAATATACCTTCTTCAAAATCGATACCATTTCTATCAAGTATTTTTTGGGTTATACTAGTTAATTTAGTTATCCTAGTTGGAATTTTTTTCTTTATTCTAGGTTTTAAATAAATATTTAATTTTTTTAATATTTTAAAGTTATTGTCAGTATTGATACATCCTATTTGGATAATTTCATAAAAGTCTTTTTTTTTACTTTTTTTAATTTTAGAAAATTTTATATACTCAGTATCTAAAAATGATTTCATACATTTATCTTATTATAATTAGCATTATAAGATATTTGCATTTTTTTTAATTTGTGGTCTAGTATATATGGAACCTTGTCATAAGGAATAAAAGATGACAACAATGACCATCTGATATTTTTACCCTTATAGGGTGTTGATCCATGAAACATAAATGTAGTAAAAATTATTGCATCACCAGGATTTAAATTAGGGAAATGCAAATTTTTTTTTTTAAAAAGATCTTTAACAATTTTATTATTATAGTTTTCATTTTCTCTACCATTTAAAATTTTTTCAACTATTCCAATCGTGTGATGTTCTGCAGGTTTATTAGACTGTTTGTATTTTAAATGTCCATATTTATGAGATCCAGGAATAAGACATAAAGAACCTGTTTTTTTATTAACTGGGACTAATGGACACCACATCAAAGCAAAACTGTTTGAAATATTATTCAATTCTTGATGAAGTGGTAAATGATGATGGTCTTCTTTGTGATCCAATCTAAGTCTTTGACCTAAAACAAATAAGTTTTTATTATTAACTATTTCTTTCATTGTATTTGTTATTTTTTTTGAGAAGACTACAGCATTAAGAGAGTCCATAAGTTTTAAAGAATTATAAAAATGAGATTTAAGGACTGGATTTTTTTTGTTTAAAATTAAATACTTTTGATCAATTGTATCACTGATTTTAAAAGTAATATTATTTTTTCTTAAGATGAAAGATAGAATTTCATCTATTTGAGAGTAAATAGATTTAATTTGTTTTTTAGAAATAAAATTTTTAATTACAGTAAATCCTTTTTCATTAAACTCTTGTAATTTTATTTTTGACAGCATATTAGGTATGTTAATATATTTAAAAAATGAAAAATCAATGTTTTCTTCATAAAACAAAACCTGAAATAATTTATAGCGAAAATTTAGACCTATTTAATTTTGGGAATTTAAAATTATCATATGGTTTATGTAAAGATTGTGGGCATATTTTTCAGACTGAGTCAGCAAATAAATCTCAAATGAAAAATCATTATAAAAAATTATTAATGTATTTAGATAATTTATCAAAACCAAGTAATGATAAAATTAAAAATGTATCCCGCCATATTTCTATGATAAAACAAGAATTTAAAAATTTTCCAGAAAAAGTATTAGAGGTAAGCTCTATGAATTCTTATACTTTAAAACAGTATAAAAATAATGGTAGCAAAATCATTTTTGCTTTAGAGCCCAACTCAAGAGTTTCAAAATTACTTAGAAAAGATAAAATTAAAGTTTTCAATATGGAAATAGAAAAATTTAAATCAAACAAAAAATTTGATTTAATTATTTTAACGCATGTTTTGGAGCATCTCTTTGACCCTCTTTCTGCTCTAAAAAAATGTAATAATGTTCAAAAAGAAGGTCAAAAAATTTTAGTTGAGGTACCTCTCTTTGAAAAAGTTGAAAATTATACTATAGGGTCAATGCATCTAGAGCATTTACATTATTTTTCAGAAAATAATTTAATACAATTAATAACCTTGGCAGGTTATGAAATTGATAATATTTCAAAAATTTTCAAAAGCACGGAATTTCCTTTTATAACAATTGTTGCAACAAAACGAAAAGGGCTAAAGTGCTCAAATACCAACAATTATAATCAAAATTTAGTTTCGTTAAAAAGATATATAAAAAATTCTAAATTAAATTGGAAAAAAATAAAAAATAAAATTAATAAAATACCCAGTAATAAGAATATCTATCTCTATGGAGCTGGTTCATTTACAAGCCAACTAATATTTCATACAGGTTTAAATCAAAAAAGGATATCTGGTATCTTAGATGGGTCAAAGATTAAGCAAAATAAATATATTGGAAATTATAAGATATTATCACCTGATATAAAAAATATTAAAAAAAACTCTGTTATAGTTATATCTTCTGCAACTTGTCAGGAATCTATATATAATGATATAAAATATTATAAAAATTTTGGTCATCAGATAATTATGTTATTTCAAACTAAATCGATAATATATAAAATTTAAATTCAAAGGAATAAAATTGTTAAACAAATCTTCAATATTAATTACAGGCGGAACGGGCTCATTTGGTCACGAATTTATCAAAATGACATTAAAAAAATTTAGTCCAAAAAAAATAATTATTTTTTCACGAGATGAAATGAAACAATGGCATATGAAAGAGACTATGCAAAATAATAAATTGCTTAGATTTATTATTGGTGATGTAAGAGATAAGGAGAGACTTTACAGAGCAATTAATGGAGTAGATTATGTAATACATGCGGCTGCTACAAAAATTGTTCCAACAGCAGAGCATGACCCTTTTGAATGCATTAAAACAAATGTTATAGGCGCAATGAATGTTGTTGATGCATGTTTAGATAATAAGGTAAAAAAAGTAATCGCGTTATCCACAGATAAAGCTTCAAATCCAATAAATCTTTATGGAGCATCAAAACTAGCTTCTGATAAAATATTTGTTGCATCAAAGACATACATTGGGAACAACAAAACAAAATTTGCAGTTGTTAGGTATGGTAATGTAATGGGATCTCGCGGGTCTGTAATTCCTTTTTTTATTTCAAAATCAAATGAAAAGTATTTACCAGTAACTGACAAAAGAATGACAAGATTTATGATTTCACTTGAAGATGCAGTAAAATTAGTTTGGCATTCCTTCGAGATAATGTTTGGGGGGGAAATTTTTGTTAAAAAAATTCCATCAATGAATATATTGGATATTGCAAAAAGTGTTTCGCCAGATAGTAAAATAAAATTAATAGGAATAAGACCTGGCGAAAAATTACATGAGCAAATGATTGGAGAAGATGATGCAAGATATACTTATGAATATTCTGACTATTTTAAAATTTTACCAAATTATGTAATGGAGTCTAAATTAAAAAAGAGAATTGTAGGAAAAGGTAAAAAAGTAAAAGAAAATTTTATTTATTCATCTGAAACTAATAACGATTGGATGACAATAAAAGAATTAAGTAGTTGGTTAAAAGAAAATCAAAAAAATTTTTTAAAATCAAAATAAATTGAAAAAAATAATATTTACTGGTTCAACTGGAATGCTGGGTACTTCATGGATTAATTATATTCATAGTAAACATAAAATTTATTGTCCTCTTAATAATTCAGTTTTCTTAAAAAAAAAAAATGTAATTGCCGAAAAAGTTGATTTATTTAATTATAAAATTTTTGAAAAATATTTAAAACAAATTAATCCTGATCACATAATTCATACAGCTGCATTTACAAATGTCGATACCTGCGAAAAACAAAAAATAAAAGCAAAAAAAATCAATTACCAATTAACAAAAAATATTGCAAATTTATGTAAAAAATATTCCATAAAATTAATTTATATATCAACAGATCATTTATTTTCTGGAAAGAAAAAATTTTGTAAAGAGAGTGACAAAACATATCCTATAAATCAGTATGCTTTAACAAAAAGAAATGGAGAAAAAGAAATTTTAAAAAGTAAAAAAAATTTAATTTTAAGGACAAACTTTTTTGGAAAAAGTTTAAATAATAAAGTGTCGTTTTCAGACTTTGTCATAAAAAATTTAAAAAATAAAAATTTTATAACCTTATTTGATGATGTCTATATTACTCCTTTAGAAATCAATAATTTTATAAAAATTGCTGAAGTTTTAATAAAAAAAAATAAATCAGGAATTTATAATATTTCATCAAATGAAAGAGTCTCTAAGTATAATTTAGGACTTAAAATTGCAAAGTTATTAAATTTGGATGAAAAATATATTTTAAGAGGATCAATAGAAAATGCAAATTTGTTTTCTAAAAGACCCAAGGATATGTCATTATGTAACAAAAAATTAAGAGAGTTAATCAATAAAAATAAGCTAAGTATTAATTATCAATTAAATTTAATTATGAAAACTTACAAAAAAAAAAAATTAAAAAAAATTAAAGAAATAATTCCTTATGGAAAACATTATATTGATAAAAAAGATATTTCTGAAGTAGTAAAAACACTCCAGTCATCAAATTTAACTCAAGGTCCGAAAATAGAGAAATTAGAAAAAGAAATATGTAAATATGTTGGGTCCAAATATGCAGTAGCTGTTTCGAGTGCAACTGCAGGCTTACATTTATCAACTTTAGCTTTAGGTATCAAAAAAGGTGACAATATAATCACATCACCTATAACATTTGTTTCTACTGCTAGCATTGGTATTTATTCAGGAGCTAATCCAGTTTTTTCAGATATAGATCCAAACACTATAAATTTATCTCCAAAAATTTTAGATAAAAAACTAAATTCGATAAGAAATAATAAATTTATTATTCCTGTTCATTTTGGTGGTTTGCCTTGCGATATGAAAGAAATAAAAAAAATCGGAGACAAAACAAATTCAATTATAATTGAAGATGCTGCTCATGCTCTAGGCTCCAAATATTCCGATGGATCATTTGTTGGAAACTGTAAATATTCTGATGCTACGGTTTTTTCTTTACATCCAGTTAAAATAATAGCTGCAGGAGAAGGTGGAATAATAACAACCAATAGTTCAAAAACCTATAAAAAGCTTTTAAGATTAAGAAGTCATGGAATTATAAAAGAAGAGAGTTTTTATAAATCGAAAAATTCAAAAACTGAAAAATTAATTAATCCATGGTACTATGAAGTTCAAGAACTTGGGTTCCACTACCGTTTAACAGATATTCAAAGTAGTTTAGCTATCTCTCAGTTAAGGAAAATAAATTTATTTTTAAAAAAAAGAAATTTATTAGCTAAAAAATATGACAAATATTTTTACAATCATAAAATTATAAAAAAAGCTCAAATTATTAGTGGTAACGAATTTAGTTCTTATCATCTTTATTTAATAAGAATTGATTTTAATAAATTAAAAATTTCTCGTGCACAATTTTTTATTCAATTAAAAAAAAAAAATATTATATCTCAAGTGCATTATATACCTGTTCCTATGCATTATTTTTATGAAAAAAAAGGATATAATATGAATAATCTTCCAAACGCATTTAAGTATTACAATGAAACACTGTCATTACCTTTGTTTTATTCATTAAAAAATTCTGAACAAAAATATGTTATCGAAACAATTTTAGATCTAGTAAAAAAAAATGAATAAATTCTCAAAGATTATTCTTGGAACGGCACAATTTGGTTCAAATTATGGTATATCAAACAAAAAAGGAGTTTTAGAGAATAAAGAAATAAATAAAATACTCAATTCAGCAAAGAAATATAAAGTTAAATTTATTGATACAGCTATATCATATACTAATGCTAACACTGAATTATCCTTAAATAATATCAGAAATTTTAAAATTATTACAAAAACACCAAAATTAAAAAATCTTTCTAGAAAGTTATGTGTAAAAGAACAGATTATATCAAACTTTATAAAATTTAAAAAAAAAATTAATTACAAAAAAAAAATTTTTGCATATTTGATACATTCACCAGCAGATATTAGATCTAAAAATGCAAAAAAAATCTTTAAAGCACTTAACTTTTTAAAAAAGAAAGGTGAAATAAATAATATAGGTATTTGTATTGAAAAAATGAATGATTTAGATTTTATTTTAAAAAATAAAATAAAAATAGATTTAATTGAATGTCCAGTCAATATTTTTGATCAAAGGTTGTTAAATTATAAAAATCTGGATAAAATAAAAAAAAAAAAAATTAAAATATTTGCTAGATCAATTTTTTTACAAGGTTTATTACTATTGCCAAAAAAACAAATTCCAAATTATTTTAAAAAATGGGCTAAAAAAATTGATAATTGGCATCTATTTTTAAATAAAAATAACATTTCAGCTATTCAAGGATGTATCAATTTTATATTGCTTTCTAAAATTGTTGATAAATTTATAGTTGGAGTGCAGTCATCTAGTGAGTTACTGCAAATAATTAGAATAATAAAACAAAAAAAAAAATATAATTTAATATTCAAAGATTTGATTATAAATGATACCAGACTTATAAATTCTGAAAATTGGAAATAAAAAATATGAAGATTGGTATTATAGTTCAGGCTAGATTAAATTCTAAAAGACTTCACGGAAAAGTTTTGAAACAATTAGGAAAATATAGTGTTTTAGAAACTTTGATGAAAAGGGTCAGTAAGTCAAAAAAAGTTAATAAATTCATTTTAGCAATGCCTATAAGAGACAAAAATGACCAAATTATTAAATTATGTAAATTAAATAAATTTGAATATTACTTTGGTTCTGAAGAAAATGTTTTGGAAAGATATTATATTGCAGCTAAAAAATTTAAACTAAATATAATTATTAGAATTACTGCTGACTGTCCTTTAAGCGATCCAGATTTAATAGATGAATTTATAAATAAATTTTTAAGTTTAAAAGTTGATTGTTTATCCAACACTATTGAAAGAACCTATCCTGACGGTTTAGATACTGAAATATTTACATTTAATTCATTAAAAAAAAGTTATTTGGAGGCAAAAAGTACTTTTGATAAAGAGCATGTAACTCAATATATTTATAATTCAAATAAATTTAATATTTTTCATTCCAAAAATAATTTCGACTATTCAGATTATAGACTTACTCTTGACGAAATTGAAGACTTACAATTAATAAAAAAAGTTTTTAAAAAATTTAGTCCTAATATTTATTTCAACTATAAAAAAATCTTCAAATTTATCAAAAATAATAAAAAATTATTTGAAATAAACAAAAAATATAAATTAGAAAAAAATAGTGATTTAACAGCTGGAAATAAATTGTGGAAGAGAGCTAATAATATAATTGCTGGCGGCAATATGCTATTATCAAAAAGACCCGAAATGTTTTTACCAAATCTTTGGCCAACATATTTTACAAAAACAAATGGTGTTAAAGTTTGGGATCTAGATAATAATGTTTATGATGATATGCTGTTTGCAGTTGGAACAAATATACTTGGCTATAATAATAAAGAGATAAATGAAGCAGTTGCAAAAACGATTAAAGATGGAAATATGAGTTCTTTAAATTGTCCTGAGGAAGTGATCTTAAGTGAAAAATTATTAGAAATGCATGATTATATAGAGATGCTAAAATTCGCTAGGTCAGGGGGTGAAGCAAATTCAATAGCTATAAGAATTGCAAGAGCCTACACGAAAAATTCAAAAGTTGCTATTTGTGGGTATCATGGGTGGCATGATTGGTATTTAGCAACAAATTTAAATAATAAAAAAAATTTAGACAAACATTTAATGAAAAATTTAGCTACTGAAGGTGTACCGATTACTCTAAAGGATACTGTTTTTAGTTTTGAATATAATGATTTAGAAAAAGTTGAATACTTAATTAAAAAAAAAAAGATTGGAACAATTAAAATGGAGGTTTTTAGAAATATTAAACCTAAAAATAACTTTTTAAAAAAAATCAGAAAATTATGTGATCAAAATAACATAGTTTTGATATTTGATGAATGTACATCTGGGTTTAGGCAATCATATGGAGGATTACATAAAATTTACAACATAGAACCTGATGTTGTAACATTTGGAAAAGCAATAGGTAATGGTTATGCATTAACTGCTGTAGGTGGAAAAAAGGAAATTATGAGCTCAGCAAACAATACTTTTATCAGTAGTACTTTTTGGACAGAAAGAATTGGTTATACAGCTGCAATTAAAACACTTGAAATTATGAAAAGAATTAAATCTTGGGAGATAATAACTAAAACAGGCGAATCGATAGATCAAAAATGGAGGAAATTAGCTAAAAAAAAACAAATTGATATCGAAACATCGGGTTTATCGGCAATTAAGAGCTTTAATTTTAAAAGTAAATTTAACCTAGAATACAAAACATTAATCGCACAAGAAATGTTAAAAGAAAATATTTTGGCATCCAATACTATTTATGTATCGACTGAGCATAAGAGTAGTTTAATAAATAAATATTTTCAAGTTTTAGAATTAATATTTGATAAAATAAAAATGTGTGAAGATGGAATGGATGTTAAAAAGTTACTTAATACAAAAACATCAAATACCACTTTTAAAAGAATGAATTAAAAGTTTATGTCTAAATTAGCTCCAATAGCACTTTTTTGTTATAATAGACCAAACCATTTAAAATTAACAATAGCATCATTAAAAAATAATTATTTAGCAAATCAGTCCGCACTTTATATTTTTTTAGATGGGCCTAAATCAAAAAAGGATTTTATAAAAAATAACGAAGTATTTAATTATATTTCAAAAATTAATGGTTTTGCAAAAATTAAAATTTATAGAAGTAAAAAAAATTTAGGACTTTCAAGGTCTATAATTGACGGAATAAATTTTGTTTTAAAAAAAAATAATAAAATAATAGTAGTTGAAGACGATATTGTAACAAGTCCTCTTTTTTTAAAGTTTATGAATGAGTCTCTGAATAAATATGAAAAAAATTTTAAAGTTTGGCATATAGCTGGACACTCACATTTAAAACCTGATGAAAAAGAAAAACAAAAAGTTTTTTTCTCTTATTATATGAATTGTTGGGGATGGGCCACATGGAAAAATAGATGGAAAATGTTTGAAAAAAACCCGAATAAACTAATTAATAGTTTTTCTAAAAAAGATATCAGTGAATTTGACTTAGAGGACTCAGGTCTTTTTTGGTCACAAATATTAAAAAATGCTAGCAGAAAAATTAATACCTGGGCAATCTTTTGGTATGCAACAATTTATATTAGAAAAAAATTATGTTGTAATCCATTAAAGAGTTACGTTAGAAATATTGGAATGGATGGTTCAGGCATGCATTGTTCTGACAGTAAGTATCTAGCTGATAATGCGCTTTACATACAGCCAAAGATTAAATTGATCTCAAATCCAATTTTTTCAAAAAAATATTTTATAATTTATAAAAATTATTTTAAATCACAGCCTCAATCAATTCTTAAAAAACTATTTGACAGAATCAGCAATGTTTTAACGAGTAATAATTTTCTTAGTTAAAAAATACAATGATATTGAGACAATCAAGTGAAAAGTAAATATTTTTAATATTTCATCAAAAGGATTTTTAAAGTTATTTATAATTTTCAATGCAAGCAATATGCTTAATATTTGGATTAAAACAAATATGAGACTTACTATATTTGCGCTTTTAAATTTTCTATATAGATTATGAGATAAATGATCAGTATCTCCCCTAAATGGGTTCTTTTTTTTCAAAATTCTTCTAAAAAAAACAAAAACAAAATCATAAATAAACAGTGGAATAATCAACGTAAGTATTATCAAATTCATTAAAAAATTTGCATTGTGACTAAATGTCAAAAAATTTAATTTGAAAACGTATTCAATTAAAAAAAAACACAATATTATTCCTAGCTGAAAAGAACCTAAGTCACCCATAAATAATTTTGAAGGTGAAAAATTATAAACCATAAACACCATCAAACTTAGCAACATCATCATCAACATGATGCTATAAAAATTATCAAAACTATAAATACCTAAATAGTAGAAAAATGAAAAAATTATAAATATAGGTGCAGAAAGACCCATATCAATATTATCAAAAATATTTACAATGTTGATAATAAAAATAAAAAAAAATGAAGTTAAAATTATGTCAATTAAATAAATACCTGTAATACTAATAATTATATTTCCAAAAATAAAAAATAATGAAGCAAAAAATTGAGTTAAAATTTTTGTAAATGGTGGCAAGACTTCAATCTCATCTAACAGACCTGAAAAGAAACCTATGTTCATTGCCAAAAATAACGCTATTATTTTTTTTTTTTCAAGGTCAATATTATCTAAATTTATTAAATCATTTGCGTAAAAATATATCGCAAAGCTAAGACAAAAATTAAAAAAAAAAATAACACCACCAAGATGAGATTTATTTGAGTCCCCCCATCTTTCATTCGTAATGGTAGAAATTTTTTTATTAAAAATACTAAATTTTTTTAGAAGAAAAAAATTAATCAAGAGATATGGCAATCCTAAACCTAATATAATTAAACTTATATTAAATTTTTCCATAAAACTTAATAACTCTATTTAGACCCTCTTTAATTTTAACACTAGATTTAAAGTTAAAATTTTTTTTGATAAGTGTATTATTGGCTACAAATGTCTTAATTTCATTTGGTCTCTTTTTTTTATATTCTATTTTTGCTTTTGGAAATTCTTTTTTTATAAATTTTGATAAAAATTTTATACTCACATCTTTACCTGATCCAATATTTATCTTTCTGAAATATTTTCTATATTTGTGTATTTTTACCAAAGCATCTATTGTATCACTTATGTAAGTAAAGTCCCTAGCTTGCAAACCATCACCTTCTATTATTATATTTTGATTTTTTGCAGCCTTACTAATAAAATTTGGTATTACAGCATCGGTTCCTTCAGTAGGGCCATAAGTGTTAAAAAATACTAAAGATGTAATTTTAATGTTAGTAAGTAATTTAGAATAAACATCAATTAAATATTCAATCGCAACTTTTGAAACTGCATAAGGGGAAAAAGGATTATATTTTGAATTTTCATTAAGTTTTTTGTTTTGGTAGCCAAATATTTCACAAGTAGATGCAATAAATATTCTTTTTACTGACGATCCACTGCAAGCATCAAGTAACTTTAATGTCATATCATAGTTTTCAGTTGACTCATTTAGATTATAAAAAGAATTTTTAACATTTTTTTTTGCAGCAAAATGGAAAATAGTTTTAATCTTATGTTTAATTAAAAACTTTTGGTCAATAGCCTGAACATTTTTTTTGATCAATCTTTTATGTGGTTTGATCACCGGTTTTGATGATAGGTTGTCTATGCCTACTACTTGAATTTTATCATTCTCAAGTGCTTTCCAAAGTTGGTGACCAAGAAAACCTGCAGCACCTGTAATTAATATAGTCATTTTAAATTTATAAATAAATATTTTATGTATTCATATTGAAATTAAGATAAACATCAATAAGAATATTTGTTTAAATATTATTTATGAAAAAAAAAAAAGCTATAGTGTTTTTTTCAAATGCTTATGCAGGCATTGCATCATATCAAGCAAAAAATATAAATTATCTTTTAAAAAAAAATGAAAATATTTACCTATTCGATGAGAACCCTATTTTAACACTTAGAGAATTAAAAAATAAAAATAAAAAATCATTGAATATTATTAATACATATTCAATTAAAAAAATTTTTAAAAATATTAAAATTTTTAAAGAAAAATTTTTATATTTAGAAAAAAAATATAAAAAAATTTATCTATCAATTAGTAATCCAGTTTTTATATTTTTATATTTATTTTTTTTTCTTAAATTAATCAAAAATAAAAAAATTGTATTAATTTTGACAGTACATAGTGGAATTTTAACTTGGTCTATAAAAAGTATTTTCTTGCATTTTATCTATTCTTTTTTATTTTTTTTTCCAAAAAAAGTTATATTTGTTTCTGAATATACTAAAAATTGGTGGAAAAAATTTTTTTATTTAAAAAAAATCTTAAACAAATCAAAAGTTATTAAACATGGTGTTGAAATTAATAATCAAAAAAAAAAGATTACTAAAAAAAAGATTTTTAATGTTGGTTTTGTTGGAAGAATAGAAAAGGAAAAAGATCCAATACTTTTTAACAAAATAGCATTACTCTCTTCAATTAAAAACGAAAATTTTAGATTTAATTTGTTTGGTGATGGTGATCTTAAAAAAAAAATTATTCAAAAAAGTTATGGATTGATAAATTTCTATGGCTGGAGGAGTAACAAGACAGAAATTTATGAAAACATTGATATTCTATTGATTACAAGCCCAATAGAGTCATTATCATTTGTTGCATTAGAGGCTAAGTCATATGGTATTCCTTCAGTAACGTGTTCTAAGGGTGGAATTAGAGAGGTTATTAAAAATGGCTATGATGGCATATACCTTGATAGTAATGAGCCTGAAGAAATATTAAATGCACTTATTAAATGTAGAAAAAATTATAAAAATTTTTCTAGAAATTCGTATAAATTAAGTAAAAATTTTAATGAAGATAAAAATTTAAATAAATTTTGGAAATTTTGTTATGATGAATAGATTAAATGAACCATTTTTTTTACTAAGTTTTTTTGCTTGAATGGATTTTGAATTTTTTTGATTTTTAATTTCTTATTTTTTAAATTTATTATCGCCTTCTTTGCTTTTTTAACTTCTGAATGTCTAAAGGATAATCCAATTTTAAATTTTCGAATAATATCGGAAATATGACTCTCTTTAGGTCCAAAATATAAAATAGGTTTTTTAAGTACTATTAAGTTATAAATTTTACAAGGATGAATTATACCTTTCATTTTATTTCCAAGTGTCACAACATGTAAATTAGCTGAGTTAAGTGAAAATTTAATGTCTTGAATTGGCAAATAATCAAGTATTAGTAAATTTTTAAGATTAAATTTATATTTATATTCAATAATCTTTTGATGCAAATTTCCATTACCTATAATAATACACTTAAATCTATTATCAGAGTCTAATTTTTTTGCAATTTTTAGAAAAGATTCTAATGGATTTATAAATGTCTGGTTTCCAGAGTACATAATTACAAATTTATTTTTTAATTTGTATTTTTCTTTAAATGGATTTTTTTTATTTTTTTTTGTTAATACATTTTCATGAGGCCATGGCGGAATAACAGTCGCTTTTACTTGTAAACTTTTTTTTTTAATATTATTCAACATATATTTGTCAAGTGTAAATACATGTTTTGAATTTTTTAACATATAACTATTAAAAAAATCAAAAATATTTGTAAAAATACTTCGTTTTATAACTTTTGATACAATTGCTTCGTCAGGATTTATATCCATAACCCAATAATATATTTTATTTCGTTTAAAATAATATATCACTGATCCAACTAAAGATGAAAATATTGGATTAGTGGTAATTATAAGTTTATCAATATTATTTATTATTCCATATATTAAAATCTGAAATGAAAATACTATTTGATTTAGAAACCTTAAAAAAAATATTTTTTTATTTCCAAAAAGATTTCTATATCTTTTAATTTTAATATTTTTGTATGTTTCCTTATCTGAATAAATTTCATTAAAGTTGTTACTATTGTTCCTAGAGGTAATTACAGTAACATCATTTTTTTTTGCTAATTCGGAAGCTAAATCAAACATATGTTGACCTACTGATGAAGGATCTGGGTAAAATACTTGACAAAATATAACTATTTTCATTTTTATAAACTGTATAGCATATTGTAATTTTTGATTAATTTAGAAGTTGTGAATCTATAAGAATTTTCAATACCTATTTTTATAAATTTATTTCTTAAACTTAAATCATCAAAACCCTTAATTGCCTCTGCTATTTCTGCAGGGTCAGCTGTTTTCAACATTAGTCCAGAATTATTTACTACCTCATCTATGGATGATCCATTTTTTACTATTACAGGACAACCACTTTTCATAGCTTCAATAATTGGAATTCCAAAGCCTTCGTAATTAGAGCAATAAACTAGACATTTTGATCTATTATATTCAATATTTAATTTCTTATTAGATATAAATCCAACATGCTCATACCTGTCGCCCAAATAGTTGTTTAAGAAAAGTTTTTCGTTATTGTTAAGTATCCCTCCCCCAACAATCTTTAATTTATGATTTTTAATTTTACTTATAGCCATAACAACATTATTAAAATTTTTATACTTTTGTCTTCCACCTACGTATAATATTTGATTTTTAGTCTCGAGATTTAATTTTAAATAATCATCAGATATAAAAGGATATATAACCCTACATTTATTTTCAAATTTATTACCATAAATATTCAGTAAGTCGTTTTTAGTATTTTCTGATATACAATGAATTATGTCAGATTGTTTGGCAATTTTTTTTTTAAAATATACCAAAATATTTGATTTGAAGTCTTTTCTATAATATTCGTGAATAAAATCATAAAAAGTTGATATTAAAATAGTTTTTTTTTTATTTCTTAAACATCGATAATAAGTCGAATGAAATATTTCTCCATCATTTAAGTCAATGCTTCTAAGTATTTCAAAAATTCTTTTTGATTTATTTTTAATTTTAATATTTTGATTATTAAAATTTTTTTTTAAATTTTGATTGTATAAAATTAGATTTAACTGTTGAGAGTTTAAATTTTTTAATATTTGATAAAGCATAGAGGAGATACCACCTCTATTTTGTAAACTAAAAATTAGTCCATCAATATTAATTATTTTTTTTTCCATAAAAATAACCCAACATAAAAGCAATTATTGGATTAGCATATGATATTGGCATTAATAATATTATATTAAAACTAAAAAATAATCTTAGTTGGATAAATAACTTTTTATTTGAGTATTTCTTAAAAATTAAATGTATAATTAATATATAGAATAGGAAAAAAATACCAAGCTCATATGCCGCCCTAGAGTGTCCACTCATTACATTATTTGACATTTCGTAAAAATTAATAATATTTTCACTTTCTGATGTTAGATCTCTTTTTTTTGGAAAAGCAGTATAAAAGTCTCTCTCAATTTCATATCGAAATATACCATTAGGAACAGCATAATTTTCTGTCCATTTTTTAAACGGTAATACAACATGTTTTACTCTAGATTGAATAGCCACATCAAAAGATTCTATATTTATTTTGGTTAGTGTGCCATAATTTGAATAGTTATTGTTATATTGCTCTAGGATATTATATATCCGAAGATCTTTATTTAAGTATTTTGTGAAAAGTTTAAGAATAACACCTTGATTTAAAAAACA
Source organism: uncultured Pelagibacteraceae bacterium (assembly GCA_902555585.1). Lineage (GTDB taxonomy): Bacteria > Pseudomonadota > Alphaproteobacteria > Pelagibacterales > Pelagibacteraceae > Pelagibacter. The sequence goes on from CACDSY010000002.1 coordinate 192,237, forward strand.
AAAAACCAGAATTAAAGTAAATAAAACCTTTAATTTATTTGATACTAAAAAAAATAAATAAATTGATATAACTATCAATGAGATCAAAATTGATGTTGTTGATGCCGAGAAAAGAAAAATTTGAATAATTAGTAAAATCGATGAAATAATCATTTTTTTTTCTATTGTTAAAATTAAAAATATCAAGCACATCAACCCGTATATAGACGGCTCAGGTGCCAGGGCTCCTATGCCTCTACCATGTGCATTAAATCCTCTTGGATCATACAACAAGTTAGTTAAGAAAGTATTATCAATTTTGTATTGAATTAAACCGATAATAAACCAAAAAAATACAAGTATAAATATAAGATTATTTTCATAAATTATTTTTTTTTCTTTAATGCATAATAAAGTTGCATAAAAAATTACTGGAAAAGAAATATAAGTATATAAAAATTTAAAATTTTCTAGACTTAAAGAAAAATTTAAAAAAAATATTATTATAGATAATAAAGTTGGAGGTATAAATAAATATGACAATTTGAATTCCATTTTATTAAAATTTTTACAAATAATTATAATAGAAATTAAAAATGCATAAAATTGAAGATCAGTTGGAGTTCCAAATATTGAAATTTTAATAAATGGAAAAAAACAAAAAAAAACTAAAAATAATGAACTTATAAGATCGAAATTAATATTAATTGATTTCATTTAAAATTATTTAAAATCCTACACATTAAAGTTCTCAAAAAAAAGAAAGGTATAAAAATTAAAAATCTAATTTTACTTCCATTTATCATTTTTAAAATATAATATTTAGATCTTAAAATTCTGATTAAATTTGAAAATTTTAATATAAAGTTATTTCTTTTATTGTCTTTATTAATTGTAAATTTTGCTCTCAAAGCAACAGAATGCTTGATACCATTTTTTTTTCTGTAAATTGAATTAATTACATCTTCCCCATATGCCTTACCTTGATAAGGATACTTTAATTGACACAGCATAGATTTTTTATAACCAATAATAAAGCTATTTAACCATTCACAGTCAAAACAATTTAAATTTTTTGATAAGAATCTTGGATCAATTCCATAATTTAATCCCAATTTTGACAATGTGCCCATTTTTTTTATTCCTGGCTGAGCTAAACAAATGTAATGATTATAAAAATCTCTTAAGATTTGATAAAAAAATTTGTATTTATATCTGTAAAAAAAATCATTAATATTTTTATCAAATAAAACAGCACCAATAACATTTTTTTTATTTTTATTAATCAAACATTTAATCATTTCATCGACACATTCTTTTTCTAATATTAAATCATCATCCATTTGCAAAACTATTTTGGATGTACAGTTTTTAATTGCCTTAATCCTCTGTTCTGTCTGGCTAAATTTATTTATATATACTATTTTTATTTTAAAAAAATTACTCTTAAACTTATTATTATTTTTGTTGTGTGTGGGAAAGCATACAATCACTTCTTTAGGTTTTGTTTTAAGTTTTTCTAAATTTTTGATCGTTTTAAAAGTATTTGAATGGCTTAGTGAGGCTATTGCAATAGAAAAAGATATTTTACTTTTATTTGTCATTTACATTTTATTCGATTTTAACGAATAATTTTAATAAATTTTTCTAACTGCCTATAAATAAATAAATAAATTAATAAAAAATTTAAGATCAAAAATATAATGATAATTTTCCATTTTTCATGTTTTAAATTAAAATATTCAATATCATATTCATTTAAGTTATTGTATGAACTTAGAGATTTTTTGATCTCTTCATTAAATTCTTCTAAATTTAATTGAATGTTTAGTAGCACTTCTATTCTATTAAAATAATTAGTAATTTCGTCTGTGAGAATATTTAATTCATTTAAATTACTTAAATTTACTTTTATTTTTTTTAACTGATCTTTTTTTTCATTAAAAATTTTAATTTTTTTTAATACTTTAAGGTCATTAGAGTTCAGTGAAAATATTTTTTTTTCAATTATTTCACTATAATCATTATTACAAAACTGGTTCAGAATTAAAATTTGAAATAAAGCTAAATTTTTTAATTTATCGTTGATAAAATCTTTCTTTAAATCTTCACCAATATTATTTAAACATTCATTAACTATCTTTTTGGTTTCATATTTAATATTGAAATTTACTGGATCTATTTTTTCTATTAATTTTATATTATTATCAATTATTATTGAACGTAATTTCTTAATTTCTAAATTTATATTTTCAAAACTCTTAATAAAATTATCATTCAAATTATTATCTAAAATTAATTCCAAATTTTTTGGATTTTGAATATATTGATTAGTTATATTGTTATTTAATTGAATTAAAATATCATTTAATTTTTTTTTAAGTGTTAGAATTTCTCTATTAAATGTTTCTGCCTTTATGTTATTTATGATTTCGATAGTTTCACTAAATATTAGTTCATTTATTTTTTGTTTTAAGAGCTCATTATTTCTCTGATCTTTTGATTTTAGAGTAATAATTGTAAAATTATTCTTTTTTTCAGGAAATAATTTACTTTTTATGGCAAAATCATATTCAGACAGCTTTAATAATAAATAGTCTTTTTCAAAAATTTTATATTTTGATATCTTAACATGTTCTAATAATTCTTTTTTAGTCTCTAATTTTATTGGTTTGTTATTTATTTTATAATTATTTAATAAATTTTTAGTTTCATATATTAATTTTTTTTCATAAACTTTATAATAAATATTTTCGTTATTAATTGCATAAATAAATATTATACTGATTATTGTATAAATAATAAAACATATATAAATTTTATTTTTAATATTCATAAAATTAAAAAATTCTTCTAATAGTTTTGAAAGACTCAGCTTTATTAAGATATACTGATCCTCCTCTATATGTTGCAAGAGCCTCTATAAATTTTTTTGATCTAGGGTGAGGAAATTTTCTTAATTCTTTACTATAAATTTTAAGAGCTTTCATTTTTTTTTCAAAAAACTTATCTATATCAACAAAGTAATCTGGATTAAATTTATTTTGATAAAAAATATTAGACCACTCTGTTACTGAAGGTGTTTCAAATGTATAAATTTCATTTACATTATGCACATCATTTGGTCTGCAAGCATTGATAGTTGCTTTAAAAGTGTTTCTATGATCTTCATTTAAATCAAATTCATTTTGTGTGTAAATTATCGTTGGTTTAAAAGTTTTAATATCTTTATCAATTTTTTTTATTAGTTCTAATAGATTAAATTTTGTATTGTCTAAATTACAATAATTATAAAAATTAATTATTTTAAATTTTAAAAACTTCGAAACTTTTATGGCCATTTGGGTTCTTTCTTTGATTTCTAAGTTTATTTTTTTTTTAATTATTTCATTTTTTTTTATATTATATCTACTAGAGCAACCCTCATGGGTATAAATTACTTTGACTTCATCTTTATTATCAATATGTTTTGCTATCGTTCCTCCACAGCCTAATATTTCATCATCTGGATGTGAGCAAATTATTAATATTTTTTTTTTCATATTTTTTCAGTGTTTGATTGCGGGATTTCCATAAATTAATTCGTTATTTCCAATATCTTTAACTACATTACTTCCTTGTCCAATTAAATTAGAATTTCCAATACTTGTAAAATTTCTGATAGTTGAATTTAAACCAAAAAAATTTCTTTCTCCAATTTTAACTGAACCCCCAAAAACTGTTGCTGCACACACAATGTTATTTTTTCCAAAAGTTACATTATGTGCTACATGGATATGGTCATCAAATTTGTTGTAAGAGTCAATAAAAGTAGTGTCTAAGGTTGCTTTTGCGATTGTATTTAACGCTCCAATGGTTACGTAATCTTTTATTTCAACACCACCGACGTGAAATATTTCTATTAAATTTCCATCTTCAGCCTTAATTGCTTGAAAACCTTTTTGTCCAATCACAGCTCCAGATTTAATCTCACAATTGTTTCCAATTTTTACATTATCTCCGATTACGACGTTTGAACAGATTTTAGTTTTGTTCCCTATTATAACATTTACACCAATACTTGTATTTCTACCAATAATTGTATTGTTTCCAATTATAGGCTTTATATTTTTGATTTTAGGAACATATAATTTCTTAACTAGTTCAAAAAAATATAGTTTGGGGTCTCTCGTTTCAATTTGAATTATTGTTTTATTTATTTTCTTATTTTTTTTTTTTAATAATAAAATTAAGTTTTTTTTATTATTAATTTTTTTAATTTCTTCTTTAGTTATTTTGCTTAAAAAACAAAGCGTATTATCATTTAAGTTATTTAAAGATGAGAACCATTTTTCATTTAACGAAAAACTAATTTTTTTTTTAATATTAAAATATTTAAGAATTTTTTTTTCCATCAAATATTGATCAATCTAAAATTAATCAATTTTCCTTGTGAATTTGTTATTATTTTCTCTTTTTAAAAAGTTTGACGAAATCCATTCGTAGGTTTTCTCCATTCCATCTTGAAGAGAAAATTTTGGACTCCAATTTAATATACTTTTAATTTTTTCATTGTTACTAGATCTTCCTCTCACACCTAATGGTTTATCAAGAAGATAATTTTTTTTTACTTTATATTCTGCTATTTTTTCAACTAATTCTATTAATTGATTTATTGATACCTGTTCTTCACTCCCAATGTTTAATACCTCTCTACAATTACTATTAAATAAAGAGTATGTTGCATCTAAACAATCGTCAATAAAAAGAAAACTTCTAGTTTGTTTGCCATCACCCCAAACTTCAATTTGATTTTCTTTTTTCAATTTTGCATTAATAATTTTTCTTGAAATAGCAGCTGGAGCCTTTTCTCTTCCTCCATCATATGTGCCTTTTGGTCCATAAATATTGTGATATCTAGCGACTCTTGTTTCTAAGCCAAAATCCTCAAAAAAATGTCTACACATTCTCTCGCTAAATAATTTTTCCCATCCATATCCATCTTCTGGGCTTCCAGGATAAGCATCTTCTTCCTTTAATCCATCAATAAAAACTTTTTTTTGTTTATCTGCATTGTAAACACATGCACTGGATGAAAAAAAATATCTTTCAATTTTATTTTCTACACATGCTCGTAGCAAATTTGTATTAATCAATACTGACAACATGCATTCAGCTTTATTATTTTCAATAAATCCCATCCCACCCATATTACAAGCCATGTTGTATACAAAGTTTATATCTTTTGTAACTTTTAAACAATTATCATATTCTTTAAGATCTAAACTATAATTTTGATTGTCGTCAGATATTTGAAACCAGTATTCCTTTGGTTTTACATCGACGCAAATAAGATTGTATTTATTTAATTTTTTTAAATATTGAGCGAGATGACCTCCTATAAAACCGCCTGCTCCACAAATTAAAACATTTTTCATAATTTTAAAAATTTAATTAAATTTACATAAAATATTATCATGTTACATATTTATATATAACATAGATATAGCAATGATAAGTATTGATCAAATAAATTTTTTTAAACAACATGGTTGGGTTAAAATTGAATCTGGATTAAGTGACCTTCAAATAAATGATTTACTTGGAAAGACAAAAAAAATTGTTGATACAGTTAAAAAGCAAAAATATCCTTTTATAAGATTTTATCATGATTACTTTTTTTCAAATAATATTGCAGCTGTAGAGGCTCCTCTAAATCAAGAAGTATCAAAAGAAAATATATATTATTATTTAAGCAAAATAAAATTAGGCCAAAGCATTAGCAAACTTACAAATTGGAATAAATCTTGCTGTTCATTAATTAGATTATTTTGCATGGAAAATTTTAAATATTCAGGTCATTGGCACAGAGATAGAGAAGAAATAAATCAAGTGATTCAAGCATCATTTTATCTCAAGGATGAAAAGGGATTTAAAATTAGAAAAAAATTTTTAGAAATCAAGAAAGATAATAAATATCCAAATAATTTATGTTTGGATGTTAATAATAAATTGTTACCTTTGAAATTAAATAGAGATGAATACGACATTATAGATGCTAAAAAGGGTGATATAATTTTTTTTGAACCCGCATTACTTCATCAAGGTAAATATGATAGTTCAAGATTACAGTTTCATATGAGATTTCATAATTCAGATTCACAAGAAATAATTAATGAAAAATTATATAAATATGATTTTTTAGATTTTGATATATTTGAACACCTCAAATTTGATGCAAGCTTAAATGAAAGAAAGAAGAAACTTGATCTATTTTATAAAAAAAATAATAACATTTCTAGAATTAAAAATTTAATAAATTATTTTATTCCTTACAGAAATCTTATGTCTTACTTAGTGCAGAAAACAAGATATAAAGTGTACAATTTTGATCTTTATGCTAATACAATTCTACAAAAAAAAATATGAAAAAAATTGCCTGTATAACTGGAACTAGTGGTCAAGATGGAAGTTATCTTGCAGATTTATTATTAAACAAAAATTATGTTGTAGTTGCAGCAGATAGAAGAAGTGCAAGGAGTGACAATTGGAGACATAAATACTTAAATATAGAAAAAAAATTAATTTATGAAAACTTTGACCTTACAGATCAGGGGTCAATTGATAGGTTGATAAAAAATTATAAATTTGATGAATTTTATAATTTAGCTGCGCAGTCATTTGTTGGATCGTCATTTAACACTCCTATATCAACGTCTGAGATCAATGGCATGGGTGTATTAAGAATATTAGAGTCGATAAGATTGAATTCACCAAAAACTAAATTTTACCAAGCGTCAACTTCAGAGATGTTTGGAAAAACTAGTAATTCATATCAAAATGAGCAAACCATTTTTTATCCTAGAAGCCCTTATGCAGTAGCTAAAACTTTTGGGCATTACATAGGGCAAAATTATAGAGATTCATTTGGTCTTTTTATTTCTAATGGAATATTATTTAATCATGAGTCTCCTCTTCGAGGAGAGGAGTTTGTTACAAGAAAAATAACAATTGGAATGAGTGAAATATTTTATAATAAAAAGAGATTTTTGGAATTAGGTAATCTTGATGCTAAAAGAGACTGGGGGTATGCTAAAGATTATGTAGAGGCAATGTGGAAAATGTTACAACAAAAAAAATCTGATGATTTTGTAGTTTCTACAGGTCAGTCTCATTCCGTAAGTGATTTTATAAATCAATGCTGTAAATTACTTGGAATTCAAATAAAATGGAAAGGTAAAGGAATTAATCGTGTTGGTATTAATTTAAAGACAAATAGAGTTATTATTAAAGTTAATCCTAATTTGTATAGACCAGCAGAGGTCGATTATTTAAGAGGCAGTTCAAAGAAAGCTAAAAGCAAACTAAAATGGAAAGTAAAAACTAATTTTAAACAGTTGGTAAAAATAATGCTGGACGCTGATTTGGATCGAGTTAAAAAATCTTATTAAGATAATATATATAGACTAAATTTTTAAGATTTTATTATTTAGATGATTAATCAGATCATAATCACAGATAAAGTCACTGAAAAAATTAAAGATAATAAAATATATTTAATTTGGAATACTTTCCTTGAGGATAAAAATAGTAAAAGTAGATTTTTTTTAAGTGACATTTTAAGTGACAAAAAAATTTATTATAAAAGAAAATTATTTAAAATAATTAATAGGTATTTTAATTCTACCTGGAAAAAATCAAAATTAAACAAGGTTTTCCTAAATAATTTTGATTATCATACTCTTTCAGGTTTTGCTCAAGTCACTGGTTTCGAGGAAAAAAATTTTTATTTAGAATTATCTAAATGTCTTGTTGCTATAGATTGTATTAAAAGTCTGCAGAAGCATAAAAAAATTGATAAAATAATCATAAGTATTAATAGTGAGTTTAATATATTTCTAAAAAGCTATTTTTGTCTTAAAGGATTTAATGTTCATATAAAAAAAAATTATTCAATCAATTTTTTTAATGAGATTTATTTTAAACAAACTTTTTTTTTAATTAAAAACTTATTTTTAGGTATGTTTTGTAAAAGACTTAAATTAAAAAAAAAAATATTAATAATTGATATCTTTTCAAACCTAAATTTAAAACAAATTATTAACAATAAAAAATTTGATAATGGTTTTTGGAATTCTTTAAATGAAATTTTTTATAAAAAAAAATCAATATTAAATCACTTACATCTATATTATCCTTCATCGAAGTTTAACAATTTGTATAAAGCGAATAAAATACTAAATTCGATAAAAGAAAAAAATCACTCATTTATTGAAAATTATGTAAGTATTAAAGACTTCTTTAAATTACTATACAATTACTTTTTTTTAGTATGGAAATATTTTTTTTTAAAGAAAACTCTTTTAATTAATAATAGTTCATGCTTCTATTCGCTAAATAAAATAATAAAAAATTATAACGTAGATTCTTTTGTTGGAAAAACTTCAATTAAAAACTTAATTTTTAAAATCTGTATTAAAAATTTAATTGATGATTTAAGTCCAAATACAAAAATATTTTATATAATGGAAAATCAAAATTGGGAAATTATTCTAAATTTTTTAGCTAGAAAAAAAAATATTCAAACAAATGGTTATCTTCATAATGATGTAAGATTTTGGTATTTTAACTATGAATATTTTTTAAATTTAGATCTAAAATACATTCCTAATTCAACCTTGACACATTCAATTAAAACAAAAAATTGGTTAATTAAAAATTTAAAAAATAAGACAAATATAGTTAATGTTGAAGCTGTTAAATTTGAAAAAATTAAAAATTTTGATTTAAAAAATTATTATTCAACTAAAAGTCAAAATATTTTAGTGTATTTAGATATTGATAATAATTCTAACATTAAAACTTTAAATTTACTTAAAAATATTAAAGAAAAAATTAAAATATATGTAAAACCACATCCTGCTGCAATTACCAACAAACCAAAGATATATAAGAAATATGAGAATATCGTTTTTATTGAAAACGATTTTTTACCATATAACTTTAATTTTGGATTTATAATAATTACCAATTCATCATCGATGGTTTTTAGTGCGCATTATAACGGAATTAAATATGGGGTATTTGTATCAGCAGATAATTTCAAAATGTCACCAATAGATGGACATAACAGATATTTTTATGATCTTAAGACATTGGATTATTTATTAAATGAACATAAATTAATGGATATTAATGATAAATTTCATAATTTAAATTCCAACTTAACTAACTGGAAGCTTTTAATAAATTGAAAATGAAACTAGATTTGATAAATAATAAGGAGAAAGTATTTTTTAAAAAAATCCCAAATTTTTTACTGATAATTTTACCTTTTTTATTAATTACAGGACCTTTTTTAAGTGACTTAGCAGTTAGTATATCGGCAATATTATTTTTGATTAACTCAATTAGAAATAGATTATTTAAATTTTATAAAAATTATTTCTTTATTTTTTTTTTAATTTTTTGGTCATATATTATTTTAAATAGTTTATTAAATAACACTAATTTGGATTCATTAAGAATTTCATTTTCATTTATTAGGTTTGGAATTTTTGCTTTGTCAACCTGGTATTTAATTGAAAATAATAAGAATCTATTAAAATATTTGTTCTATTCAATTATAATATGTTTTAGTCTATTAATTATTGATGGTTACATTCAATTCATTTTTGGTTCAAATATTCTTGGCTATAAATTAGCACCAGGTCCTAGAATAAGTAGTTTTTTTGGTGATGAATTAATTTTAGGTAGTTATTTAGCTAGATTTTTCCCAATTCTTTTTGGTTTATTTATTATTTTTAAAGAGGAATTTATTAAAAAAAAATTATTGATTCTGATATCTCTAATATTCATTTTCTCTGAAAGTTTAATATTTCTTAGTGGAGAAAGGTCAGCATTTTTTTTCATGAATTTATCAGCTATTTATATGGTGTTAATGCTTAAAAATTATAAAAAATTTAGATTAATCATATTAACACTTTCCTTGGCTTTAATTTTAGGAATAACTCAAATATACCCTTCTGCCAAAAACAGGATCATTGACCAAACAATTCAACAAATGAATTTATCAAATGATAATAACACTGAAAAAAAATATATTTTTTCTAAAGAGCATGAAAATTTATATAGAACAGGTTTATTGATTTTCAAAGATAATATATTTTTTGGTGCTGGTGTAAAAAATTTTAGAAATTTTTGTGATGATCAAAAATATATAAATTCAGGATACGCATCATGCTCAACACATCCACATAATACTTATTTACAATTTTTATCAGAGTTAGGAATTTTTGGATTTATTTTTATTTTGTTTATACTATTTTATTTTATTTATATATCTATTGACCATCTTTTAAATGTATTTAAAAAAAAATATATTAAAAGTGACTTTCAAATATGCATGTTATCAGCTATTTTAATTTCACTTTGGCCATTTATTCCAACAGGAAATTTTTTTAACAATTGGCTTTGTATAGTATATTTTTTTCCAGTTGGATTATATTTAAGTGAAGTAAAAAAAAATGATCATTCTTAAAAAACTTAATATTAAAAATAATATTTCTTCAAATTATCTTAAATGGATGAATGACCCCGACGTTCAAAAATATACTGAACAAAGATTTAAAAAACATTCTTTTAAAGACATTAGAAGTTTTGTCTCAAGTAAAAACTCCTCTAAAGATGAATTTTTGTATGGTATTTTTATAAAAAAAAAAAAATTATTTCATATTGGAAATATAAAACTTGGACCAATTAATTTTATACATAAAACAGCTTTTATCTCATATTTTATTGGTGAAAAAGCTTTTTGGGGAAAAAGTTATGGATCTAAAGCAATATCTGAAATAATTCAAATTGCAAAAAAAAAAAAATTGAAAAAATTAAAAGCCGGAGTTTACGAGCAGAATTTAGCTTCTCAAAAAGTTTTAAAGAAAAATGGTTTTAAAATTGAGGGCAGATTTAAATATGAAAAAGTATATAATGGAAAAAGGTATTCATATTTTGAATATGGAAAAATTCTTTAATAATTTAAATTACTAAAAAATTGCTTAAAATACTTTTAAATAAAATTGAATCTTACAAAATTAAAAAAATTTTTTATGAAAACTTGTCCAGCATTAAAGGTTTCAATAAGATTAAAAATAAATTTGAAATAATCGATAAGATTTATTATGAACTTACAAACGCTAGATATAATTTTAAATATACGACAGGTTATTTTTCAAAAAATTTTACAGATCAAGAAAAAAACACAATAATTAATCAAAACTTATGGAGAGAGCTAGGAGAAAATAAACTTCAAAAAAAATTGCTTATTTTTTTTTATAATCAAAAACCTCTTATTCATCCTTTGCCAGTTGAATGGATAAATATTCTTGAATTAAATGGTGTAAAGATAAACAAATTTTATTGTAAATCTCTTTATAAGTTTTTTATTTTTAAAAAACTTATAATTTCAATAATTAAAATTTTTATAAAAATAATTAGCAGTAGTTCCCAAAATAAAAATTCCAATAAAAATAAAATTTATTTTCATGATTTCGAATTTGAAACAATGCCAAAAGGTAAATTTGATAAATTTAATTTTATTGAATGGTTCTTTAATAAATTTCAATTAGATATAAATAATTTTATAGTCTATCATAATTCAAAAAAATTTGAGGATAAAATTAAAAACAAAAATTTTATTTTTTTAAAAAAACAAATTTATCTTAACAGTTCCATAAGGGTTTATTGTAATTTCTTTTATAAATGTTTTGGCTGTATATTTAGCAGTTTAAGGGACTTAATATTTAAAAACCATGTTAATTTAATTATTTTACCTGAATTAATAGATTGCCAAATTATAAAATCAAACAATCAAAAATTTTGCGACTATCATATTTTTAATATTTCAAACCTAATTCACAGACCTTTGTGGACATATGAATTACAAAAATATGATAGTAAATATTATTTGATATTTTACTCAATTAATCAGTGTCTTTATTCATACAATTTAAAAAAACATAAATACTATTGGCTAAACATTTTTAATTGGGAAAATAATATTGTATGGGATGATTATCAATCTGAAGTTTTAAAAAATTCAAAATTAAAAAATATTAATAATTTAATTTTTAATACAATTGATTTTATTGATAATGACTCAGTATTAAATAGTGATAAAGATTTATTTATAAGTGTATTTGATATTGTGCCTTATAGAAAATCAACAATTGTTAATATTAACGGCGAAAATATTTTTTATAGTGAGAAAAATGCTTTAAATTTTTTAATGGATATTTGCCAAATAGCTAAAGAAAAAAAAATAAATATTGTTATTAAAAACAAAAGAGATTTTAAAAATAATAAACATTCAAAAAAATATATTAGATTGTGTAAAACATTAGAGAAAGAACATAATGTGATTTTTACAAGTAAAAATATTTCCCCAAGAAAAATAATAAAAAATTCAATAGGTGTTATTAATATGCCAATTACCTCAACAGCAATTATTGCAAAAGAAATGAATAAAGAAACTTGTTTTTACGATTCCCTAAGTCAAATGACTAACGACAAAAAAATTCTTAGACATATTAAGTTAGTACAAGGTAAAAGTGAATTAAGAAACTGGTTTGATAAAATTTTAAAGATGAATTTAAGTTAAAATCTCTTATTTAATTACATTAATTTAATATTATTGTTGATATATGAATAAATTAAATTTTTTTTATTTTCAAAAAAACATTTTATGTTTATAAGATGTTTATGTCTGAAAAATTAGAACAATCATGGAATAAACCTTTTAAAATTGAAAGCTCAATTGATAGTTTGAGGAATACAAAAGATCCGATTATTATTTATGCTTTGACAGATGAAGCAGAAGCGATAGCTAATGCATGTAAAGAAAAAGGAATACAAATAACTGCTTTTTGTGATAACGAAATTAGAAAAACAAAAAAGTTGTATTGGGGTTTAGAGGTAATATTTACTCCAAATTTACCAAAAAAGTTTACTAGGGCCAAATTTATAATTGCACACCAAAGTTTAGATGATTGTGCCGAGCAACTAACAGATTTTGGTTATTATGATTTTTATTCCCCATTAAATTTACTTAAAGACTACGAAGTAGAAAATTATTCATATCTAACATCTGAGTCATATATGAAAAATAAAATTAATAATATCATTAAAATTAATGAACTATATTTTGATAAATCCAAAACATATGTTCGTAGTGTAGATGTTGTAATTACTACAAAGTGTTCAATGAATTGTGAAAGTTGTGCGAATTTAATGCAATACTATGTAAACGCAAAAAATACTGATGAGGCTGTTTTAGAGGCTGTGAAAAACTTGAGTGAAAATGTTGATCATGTTTCAGAGTATAGGGTAATCGGAGGTGAACCTTTAATGAACAAAAAATGGGCTGAAATTACTAATGGAATTATTGAGCAAGATCCTTCTCGAACAGTATATGTTTATACTAATGCAACAATTTGCCCTAAGGAAGATCAATTAAAATCATTTAATGGTAAAAATATTCATTTTTTTATCACTGATTATGACGAACTTTCAAAAAACATTTCTAAGACTGTTGATGCGCTAGAAAGGAATAATGTTCCCTATAAAATAAGACCAGCTGGTAATTGGGTTGATTGTAGTAGAATAAGAAAACACAATCGATCTACCGAACGATTAAAACAAGTTTTTAAAGAATGTTGTGCGAAAGAACTTTTTACTTTGATAAGTGGAAAGTTTTTCACTTGTCCATTCATAGCAAATGCCGCAGAACTAAAAGCTATACCAGATAACAAGGCTGATTATGTGGATTTGCTATCTGATGAACCTAATATGAGACAAAAATTAACAAGATTAATAAACAAAGAAACTTTCTTTCCAGCCTGTGATTTTTGTGATGGTAGACCACATGCCCCAGAAAGTGCTAAGGAGTATGCTGGAAGAGGATTAATTAAAGCAGCCAAACAAATTCCAACAAATACAAGATTACCTTTTGAGCAAAATAAATAACAAAAATTTAAAATTTGGAAGTTCAAATTAAAATAAGTGTAATTATCCCAGTTTATAACGGAGAAAAATATATTGAGAGATGTTTAGATTTACTAAATAAGCAAAATTTTAGTGAAAAATGGGAGATAATTATGGTAGATGATGCATCTACCGATAAAAGCAAAGATGTAATTAAAAAAAGTAAATTACCAAATTTAAAATTACTATCACTAACAGAGAATTCTGGTCAGTCAGCGGCAAGAAATATTGGAATCAGCAATGCAAAAGGAGAGTACATTTATATGCAGGATGTTGACGATCTTATATCAAGTAATTCTTTAAATACTCTATACAAAATAGCAAAAAATAATGACGCTGATTTTGTATTTAGTGACTTTCAAAGAGTTGAAAACTCAAACAATCAAAGAGAAGGAAAATTTAACTACGACACTGATTTAAATTTTGACTATGATCAAATTACTAGAGCTATGTTTACAGAACTACATGACCCAACTTTAGGACATCTTGGTCTATTTGGTTGTAATGGAAGATTAATCAAGCGCTCTATTTTACATGAAAATAAAATATTATTTGAAGAAAAGTTGAGACTGATGGAGGATAAAATTTTTGGCTGGAATGTTTTAAGTTTTTGTAAGAATGCGTTTTATGTGCGTAAACAGCTTTATGCTTATTATGTTTACCCGAACATCAATACCGCTTTAACAGATAGTTTAAATTATGGTTTCAAATTGAGCTCAATTAAATTGATACTTAGTCATATCAAAAGAAGCTTAAAGAGAAGAAATTTAACAAATGATGAAGTTGAAAAATATAGTAAACAGGGATTAATTTTTTTTTCAATTCATGCATTAATATCTATAAGCAGGCCTATGTTTTTAGGCAAAATAGATTTTAATAAAGGAAAAAAAATTAGAAGAGAATTAATAAAAGAGATGATTCAAGATAAAGAGATCTCAGATGCAATAAAGTTATATATTCCCTCTGATAAAGAAAGTCATTTAATACCAAAAGCTATTGCTTGGAAATCACGTATTTTTATAGAATTCGCTTGTAATAGAAGAGCTAAACAAACAATTACAATGAGAAGGTCTGGAAAAGTATAAAACATAAGGAAATATAATTATATAATCTTATTTAATTTTGTTTTATTAATCCAAATTTTAATCTTTAAGATAAAATTTTAAATATTTTAAAAAAGTTTAATCAATATTTTATTTAATGATGTGGTTATGTGACATAAAATTTAAATAAGTATAGTAGAATTACAAAAGAATATTTATGATGTTTAATTGTTTTTATTTAATTATGTAGTATTACTAATTATGAAAAAAATTCTCTTTTTAGGTTATTCTCAAAAAGAAACAAAAATAATTGATAAGCTTAAAGAGAATAAAAATTATCAAATTTTTAGTACAAAAAATAAAATCAAATTAAAAAACTTAGATAATATTAATTCAATAGTTAGTTTTGGTTACAGGCATATTATTAGTGAAGAAATATTAAAAAAAAAGAAAAATATAATAAATCTTCACATTTCATACTTACCTTACAATAAAGGAGCACATCCAAATTTCTGGTCATTTGCAGAAAATACACCATCAGGAGTCACTATACATAAAATTAATAAAGAGATTGACACTGGTAATATTATTTATCAAAAACTTTTAGACTTTGATTTAAATAAAAATAGAAGAAAACTGACATTTAAAAAAACTTACTCCACTTTAATTTCTGAAATTGAAAATCTTTTCATTATAAATTCAAAAAATCTTTTGAATTATGAATATGATGAATTTGATCAAATTGGTATTGGGACATACCATAATTCAAACGAATTACCTTTAATATTAAAATCATGGGATCAAAATATCTTTAATACAGTAAATAAATACAATAGAGAAAAAATTAAAAATATTAATAAAAAAATAAAACTTTTAAATGAAATAGAAAAAACTAGAAAAAAAAATAATGTGAACTGGATGAATATTTTAAGGCATTCAATAAAAAATTCACCATCAAAAACCCTTAAAATTTTAAATTCAATTAATTCTGATGATGATATTATTTCCAAATTATTTAAAAAATTAAATGAAAAATAAAGTTTTTTTCATAGCAGAGATCTCCGCAAACCATTGCGGAAATTTTGAATTAGCAAAAAAATTGATTAAGTGTGCATATGTAAATGGTGCTGATGCTGTTAAACTCCAAACTTATACTGCTGATACAATGACAATCAAATCAGATAAAAAGTATTTCAAAATTAATCAAGGTTTGTGGAAAGGTTATACTCTTTGGGATTTATACAATAAAGCACATACACCATTAAAATGGCATAAAGAGCTTTTTAAATATGGAAAATCTTTAGGTATAAAAGTTTTTAGCACACCATTTGATGATACCTCAGTTGATTTTTTAGAAAAACTGAATTGTCCAATTTATAAAATAGCTTCATTTGAAATGACAGATTTGAATTTGGTAAAAAAAGTATCTAAAACCAAAAAACCAATCATTATATCTACAGGAATGGCAAACTTGGAAGAAATTGAAACAACTTTTAAGATAGCAAAAAAAAATGGAGTGAAAGATATTACTCTATTATATTGCGTAAGTAATTATCCATCATCAGTTAGTGACTTTAATTTACACAATATTAAAATTCTAAAAGATAAATTTAAGTGTAGAGTGGGAATTTCAGACCACTCAATAGATAATAGAGTTGCTATTGCTGCTGTAGCTAGTGGAGCAGAAGTTATAGAAAAACACATCGCTTTAGATAATCAAAAAAAAGGTTTTGATATCGATTTTTCATTAAAAGGTAAGGAAATCAAAAAATTAAGAGATGATATTGATATTGTGTCTAAACTTTTAGGTAAGAATTGTTTTTTTAGAAATAAAAGTGAAAATAAATCTAAAATTTTTAGAAGGTCAATTTTCACAACAAAGAATATAAAAAAAGGTGAAAAGTTTACTAAAGATAACATAAGAGTTATTAGACCTGGTTATGGTTTAATGCCCAAATACTTCAATAAAATTCTAAATAAAAGGTCTCCAGTAAATATTTCTAAAGATGAACCATTAAAACCTATTGTATTAAAGAATTTAAATTAGATTTGTAAACTCTACAATCCGCACTTCATCTAATTAATTCTCAACTATAGAGACATACTTCTCATATCTTTATTAGTGAAAATTTTAAATTTACCAACTATATATTCTTTAACTATGTAATTTACTATTTTAAATAATATAAAAATTGTATTGAAATTAAAATAAAAAGTGTTAATAAATTCTGCCTGGTAATTATTGCGAAAGTGTAATACCCGATCCCATTCCGAACTCGGAAGTCAAGCCTTTCTGCGCCAATGGTACTTTGTCTTAAGACACGGAAGAGTAGGACGTTGCCAGGCATATCTAAAATGAAAAATCTCTTAATAGTAACTGGTGGCGCTGGATTTGTTGGTTCAAATTTAATTAAATCTCTTTTAAAAAAGACAAATAAAAAAATTATAAGTTTAGATAATTATTCATCGGGTAACAAAAAAAATCATGTCAAACACAAAAGAGTTAAATACATTAAAGCAGAAACAGTAGATATTTCTAAACATTTAAAAAAAATTAAAAAGCAAATTCATTCAATTTTTCATTTTGGTGAATTTGCTAGAATTTATCAAAGTTTTAAAAAATTTGATGAATGTTTTAAATCAAATTCTATTGGCTCTAATGCTGTTTTTAAATTTTGTCTTGATCATAATATAAAACTTATTTATTCCGCAACTTCTGCATCACTTGGCAATAAAGGAAACGATAAAAACTTATCTCCTTATGCTTTCACTAAATCTAAAAATTTGGAGCTTTTAGAAAACTTAAAAAAATGGTTTAATTTTAAATTTGAAGTTATTTATTTCTACAATGTGTATGGACCTGGTCAAATTAAAACAGGAGATATGGCAACTGTAGTTGGAATTTTTGAAGATCAATATGAAAATAATAAACCTTTGACGATAGTAAAACCTGGAACGCAAACAAGGAGATTTACCCATATTGATGATACTGTTAACATTTGTATTGAGGCTTGGATTAAAAAGAAATGTGATCACTACAGTATCAGTCATAAAAAATCTTATGCAATCAAAGATCTTGCTAAAATGTTTAAAACTAGAATAACTTATTTAAAACCTAGATCAGGTGAGCGTTATGCTTCAGCACTAACAAAAATATCAAATAATCGTAGAATAATTAATAAATATGGAAAAATAGATTTGAAAGATTATGTAACTTCATTTATTAAAGATAAAAATTATGAAAATAAAAAGCTCATTAAAGTCACTTAAAAAAAGAGATCTTAATTCTAAGTTAGTGAGAAGAAGAGGTCGTGTTTATATCATCAATAAAACTAATCCCAAATTTAAAGCAAGACAGAAATAATTTTATGGATATTAAAAACCATAAAAATTACAGATTAATTTTCCAAAATTTACGTTGTGGAGAACTGTCGCGGTTTATAGAGTTTAAGTTTTAATACTAATATTCTTAATGTAAATTGGAGATATGAAAATTACTTCTTTGTTAGAAAATCAAAAAAAAGAAAAGAGAATAGCAATCACTCCTGAAACTGCAAAAAAATATATATCTTTAGGTCTCGAAGTATCTTTGTGTGAAAATTATGCAAGTCATTTAGGGATTAAAGACGAAGAATACAAAGAAATAGGAGTATCAATTGTAAAAGATGAAAAAGAAATAATAAATAATGCAGATATAATTGTTCAACTGGCCCTATTAAACGATGACAAAAGTTCTTTATTAAAAGCAAAGCAAACATTAATTGGGGTTTTAAATCCTTATGAGAATAAAGATAAAATTAATAATTTAATTAAAAGAAATATAAATGTTTTTTCACTTGAATTACTTCCAAGGATAACTAGGGCTCAATCTATGGATATATTATCTTCGCAAGCCAATCTTGCTGGTTATAAAGCAGTTGTAGAATCTTTTGCATATTTTGAAAAAGCAGTTCCAATGATGATGACTGCAGCAGGAACAATTCCAGCAGCTAAAGTATTAGTAGTTGGTGCAGGAGTTGCAGGATTGCAAGCTATTGCAACTGCCAAACGTATGGGAGCAATAGTATTTGCAACAGATGTTAGAATCGCTTCAAAAGAACAGGTTGAAAGTTTAGGTGGAAAATTTTTAACAGTTGAAGGTGGAGAAAATTTAGAGACCGAGGGGGGTTATGCAAAAGAAGCATCAGAAGATTTTAAAAAGAAACAAGAGGACTTGTTATCTGAAACATTAAAGAAAATAGATATTGTGATTTGTACAGCTTTAATTCCAGGAAAAAAAGCACCGTTGATTATTAAAGAAGAAATGATCAATAAAATGAGTTCTGGATCGGTTATTTATGATTTAGCAGCTGTACAAGGTGGAAACTCCGCCTTTACCAAAGTTAATGAAATTGTAGATAAAAATGGTGTTAAAATACTTGGTGAGAGCAATGTTTTAAATAAACTTCCCACATCTGCATCAAATTTATATTCAAAAAATGTATTTAATTTTGTGTCTAATTTATATGATAAAGAAAATAAAAAAATTAATATAAATATTGAAGATGAAATAATTGAGAAAACTTTAATAAGATAAAATTATGGAAATAGATCCTTTTATATTCAGATTAAGTATATTTATTCTTTCAATTTTTATTGGATATTATGTAGTTTGGAGCGTTACACCATCACTACATACACCTTTAATGTCAGTAACAAATGCAATTTCATCCGTTATAATTGTTGGTGCAATTATTGCCGGTCTTGCGGGAAATTCTAATACTATATTTAATATTTCAAGTGTTTTTGGCTTTTTAGCAATAGGATTAGCTGCAATAAATATCTTTGGTGGATTTCTAGTTACACAAAGAATGCTTGCAATGTATAAGAAAAAAAAAAAGGATAAATAATGATATCAGCAAATTTATCTGCAATATTTTATTTAATTTCAGGGGTTTTATTTATTCTAGCTTTAAGAGGTCTTTCTTCACCAGAGACTTCTAGACAAGGAAACTTCTTTGGAATTTTAGGAATGATAATTGCAATTACTGTAACATTTTTATCTATTGGAAATTTTTCCAATGGATTTGTGATTGTCATAATATTTCTTTTAATAGGGGGGTTAATTGGAGCATTTATTGCTTATAAAATCCCAATGACAGCAATGCCAGAATTAGTTGCTGGTTTTCATAGTTTGGTTGGTCTTGCAGCTGTATTTGTTGCAATTGCAGCTTTCTTAAATCCAGAGGCATTTAGCTTAGGCTCACCTGGTAATATTAAGCTTGGTAGCCTAATAGAGATGTCAATTGGTGCTGCAGTAGGTGCAATAACTTTTTCAGGTTCTATTATTGCTTTTTTGAAACTACAGGGAATAATGTCAGGCTCCCCTATAACTTTTAAAGGACAACATCTACTCAATGCATTAATTTTAATTTCAATATTAGTATTAACGTATCTACTTTGCTCTACACAATCGTCTAATTTATTTTGGATATTATTAGCTGTATCATTTTTGATTGGATTTTTACTTATTATTCCAATTGGTGGTGCAGATATGCCAGTTGTGATTTCAATGTTAAATTCATACTCAGGTTGGGCTGCAGCTGGAATTGGTTTTACTTTAGAGAATACTGCATTAATAATCACAGGAGCATTGGTTGGATCATCTGGGGCAATATTATCTTACATAATGTGTAAGGGAATGAATAGATCATTCTTTAATGTTATTTTAGGAGGATTTGGTGCAACTGAACAATCATCATCATCACAAAATAAAGAACAAAAACCAGTTAAAAGTGGAAATGCAGATGATGCTGCTTTCCTTATGAAGAATGCTTCATCGGTAATTATTGTTCCAGGATATGGAATGGCCGTCGCTCAAGCGCAACATGCTTTAAGAGAGATGGTAGATACATTGAAAAAAAATGATATAAAGGTTTCTTACGCAATTCATCCTGTAGCAGGAAGAATGCCAGGTCATATGAATGTTTTACTTGCAGAAGCGAATGTCCCGTATGACGAAGTGTTCGAGCTAGAAGAGATTAATAATGATTTTGCAAATGCGGATGTAGCATTTGTTATTGGTGCTAATGATGTAACTAATCCAGTTGCCAAAACAGACCCACAAAGTCCAATTTTTGGTATGCCAGTTCTTGATGTTGAAAAATGTAAGTCAGTATTATTTGTAAAACGTAGTTTGTCCCCAGGGTATGCTGGAATTGATAACGATCTGTTTTATAAAGAGAACACTCTAATGTTATTCGCTGATGCAAAAAAAATGACAGAAGACATTACTAAAAATCTATAGGTATAAATTTGAATACTAAAATATTTTGTGATATTGCAGACTTATCTCAAATTAGAAAATTTAATAAAAAAAAAATTGTTAAAGGGTTTACAACTAATCCAAGCTTAATTAGAAAAGCTGGAGCAAAAGATTATAAATCGTATTCAAAAAAAATTCTTAAAATTTGTAATAACAAACCTGTATCACTTGAAGTATTCGCTGATGAATATGAGGAAATGAAAATTCAAGCAATGAAAATTAATAATTGGGGAAAAAATGTTTATGTAAAAGTGCCAGTAGCAAATTCAAAAGGTAAATTTATGGGTCGAATTATTAATGAGTTAAATAATAAAAATATAAAACTTAATATAACAGCTGTCTATAACGCCAAACAAACAGAAAAAATTTTGAAATTAATCAACAAAAAAACAAAAGTAATTATTTCGATTTTTGCAGGTAGAGCAGGTGATACTGGTAAAGATCCGGTACCAGAATTTTATAAGAGTATTGCATTGGCTAAAAGATATAAGAATGTTGAGATATTATGGGCCAGTGTTCGTGAGCCTTATAATTATTTACAAGCAAAACAATTAGGCTGTCATATCATTACTGTTCCACCAGTAATTATTGAAAAAATAGAAAACTTTGGAAAATCATTTGATCAACTTACGAAAGAAACTGTTAAAGCTTTTTTGTTAGATAGCAAAAAATCTAACTTCAAAATCTAATTGAAATTGGTTGCGGGGGACGGATTTGAACCGCCGACCTCAAGGTTATGAGCCTTGCGAGCTACCAGGCTGCTCCACCCCGCGATAATTAAATCCTATTCTTTAACTTATTAAGTTTTTTTACTCTTTTTATATTTTCTTGAAGAATTCTTTTTTTCTTTTCTGATGGTTTCTCATAAGTATTCTTTAACTTTATAATCTTAAAAAAACCATCTCTTTGAAGTTTTCTCTTTAAAACTCTTAAAGCTTGTTCAATATTATTGTCTTTTACTTCTATTTTAATAACTACCTCCAAAAAAGTGCATTAACTACCACTTTATATTTTATTTGTCCATTATATTTCATATTTTTATTTATTAGACTGTAGCTTTTCTTTTTTTTGTTTCTCTTTTAAAATTCTTCTTTCTGCTTTTTCTATAGCCTCAATAAGATCTTTCTGAGTAAATAGTCCCATTGCTACTGGATCTTTAGCATTTAAACTATTGTAGTTCCAATAACTTTTGTTTCTTATAGCTGTTGCTGAATTTTTTGTGATGCCAACTAATTTAGCAATTTGAGAATCTTTTAAATTTGAATGTTGTTTTATTAACCAAAGTGCAGAGTCTGGTTTATCTTGTCTTTTAGATAATGGTATATATTTTTTTGTTTTTTTATTATCGCTATTTATCTCAATTTCGTTTGTCTGAATATTTAGAGGTCGACTCGAGTCTTCAGAGGAGAGTTTAATTTCTTCCCTAGTTAATTGACCTGCGATAATAGGGTTATAACCCACTATACCTTTTGCAACTTCGCCGTCTGCAATACCTTGTATTTCTACTTCATGTAGTTTACAAAAATTTGCAATTTGTTTAAAAGTTAATGAAGTATTTTCTACCAACCAAACAGCTGTAGCCATTGGCATTAATGGTGCACCACTCATTATTTACTGTCAGTTCTGAAGTTTTGGAATTTTTTATTAAATTTACTTACACGCCCTTTATCAAGTATTTTTTGTTTACCACCAGTCCAAGCTGAGTGTGATTTAGGATCAATCTCAAGTTTAAGTGTCTCACCCTCTGACCCCCATGTTGATTTGGTTTCGAATTGGCTACCATCTGTCATCTCAACTTTTATGCTATGATAGTTCGGGTGTAAGTTTTTTTTCATACGCGGTCTTATAGCAAAAAGCTAAATAAAAACAATTAAAAGTTAGTTAATTTTTTCATCATTTCTGTGTAAATAGTGCTACTAGCAGCTCTTATATCTATATTAAATTGCCCATATTTAGTTAAATCATTTGTAGTTCCCCCTGCCTCTTTTACGATTAATATACCTGCAGCTATATCCCATAAGTTAATTTTGTTATGAAAAAAACCATCAAATCTTCCTGATCCCACATATGCTAAATCTAGTGCTGCACATCCAGTCGACCTCATATTCAGGCTTGGAGAAATAATTTTTAACCCGTATTGGTCTGACGAAAATAAACAATCTTCAATGTTATTTTTATTAGAGACTCTTACTCTATGATTGTTAAAAAATGCTCCATTATTCTTTTCAGCAAAAAACATTTCATTTTTTATTGGGTCATGTATTAAAGCAGATTTTATTTCATTTTCTATTTCTAGAGCAATTGAAATTGCAAAATGTGGGATTCCATGTAAAAAGTTTGTTGTTCCATCAATTGGATCAATAATCCATCTTTTATCTTTATCATTATTTATAATTTTTCCGCTTTCTTCAGTAAGAAATGAATAGTTTTTTTTTGATTTTGTTAATTCATCAATAAGAATTTCTTCAACTCTTTTATCAGTTTTTGTTACAAAGTCTCTAGGACCTTTTTTGGCAGCTTGCAAATTTTCTATTTCTCCAAAGTCTCTGATAATTAACTTAGATGCTTTTTCGCAAGCTTTAATCATAATATTTAAGTTAGGAGATATAGAATTCATTTATTAAATTTTTTTGACGTATTCAATTGTTCTTGTATCTACAATAATTTCATCTTCTGGCTCTATAAATGGAGGAACTTGTATTTTAATTCCATTGTCAAGTATTGCAGGTTTATAAGATGATGAAACTGTCTGACCTTTTAAAGCTGCATCAGTTGTAGCAATTTTACAATTTACTTGATTAGGAAGTTCAACTGAAATTGCATTATCATTGTAAAAACTTACTGAAACTTCTAAATTTTCAGTCAATAATTTTCCCTTTTCTCCAATAATATTTTTTTCAACTTCAATTTGTTCAAAAGTTTTAGGATCCATAAAAAAATATTTATTTTCATCTGAATAAAGATAATTAAAATTTATTTCCTCAAGCGATGCTTTTTCAACTGTCTCGCTAGACCTGAATCGTTCATTCAATTTCGTATTTTTACCAACACTTTTCATTTCTACTTGTGCAAATGCACCACCTTTACCTGGTTTAACGTGCTGAGTTTTTAAAACTTGCCATAAGTCATTTTTATACTCCAAAAGCATTCCAACTCTGATTTCTCCAGCATTAATTTTCATCTTAATATTTCTATTGCTTGTTCTGGTTTATATTTTTTATTATTCCAGATGTAGCTTGAAATAGCCAAAAAATTAGCTTTATTCAATAATAGATTTTTATAATTTTTAGAATTTATGCCACCAATTGCTACAATGGGGATGTTGGTTATTTTGTTTACTTCTTTTAAAATCTTAGTAGTTGTTCGATATTTTGTTTTCTTTGTTTTTGTTGAATTAAAAGCTCCAAAAGCAATGTAATTCGCATTTGATTTAATTGCTATTTTTGCAAGTTTAATTGAGTTATGACAAGTAATACCAATTATCTTATTTCCAATAATATTACGTGCTTCTTCAATTTTCATATCATTTTGACCCAAATGACAACCATCAGCATCAAGTTTTTTTGAAAGCCAAGGGTCATCATTTACTAAAAAAAAAACTTTATTTTTATCACAAATATTTTTAATTTTCTTACCGATTGATATTTTTTGCTTAAGTGAATATTTTTTCAATCTCATTTGAAAAATTCCTACTTTGTTTGTTTTAAGAACAGATTTCAAATCTTTATAAAAGTTTTTTGTTATTTTATTTGGAGAAATAAGATAAATAAATTTTTTTTTATTTATTTTCAAATTCGTTTGACCATTTACCTTGTGCAGCCAAAGAGCACATTTTGGCTCTATGGTTAAAAGTTTTTTGAGTTAATTCAATATCTTTATCATTTTTTGACCACACTCTTAGAGCATTCTGTTGTAGAGCTCTTCCAAATGAAAAAGTCATTATAAAATTAGTATTATTATTTTGATTTATTAAATTTAAATTTTTTGTTGCCTCAATTTCTGATTGACCTCCTGATAAAAAAGCAATTCCTGGTACCTCTTTCGGGACTGAGTTTTTGAGACATTCTAGTGTTTTTTGAGAAACTTCCTCACTAGAGATTTTATCGCTCGATTTATTGCCAGATAGTATCATATTAGGTTTTAAGATAATTCCCGAGAGGTCAACTTTATGTAATATTAGTTCATCAAAACATTTTTTAATAACTTCTGACGTTTTTTTTAAACAAAGGTTAGCAGAGTGGTCTCCATCCATCAATACTTCTGGTTCGACTATTGGAACCATTTTACTTTCTTGAACTAAAGCGGAATAACGTGCTAAAGCATGAGCGTTACTATTAATTGCAATTCTACTTGGATATCTATGACTTATGATGTAAACGCCTCTCCATTTTGTAAATCTTGCCCCAAGTTCATAATATTTTTTTAATCTCTCTCTAAGCCCGTCTAAGCCTTCAGTAATTTTTTCTTCAGAAGAATTTGCTAAATTTTTTGCACCTGCATCAACTTTTATTCCTGGTAGTGCACCAGACGAAGAAATTAAATCAGGGATTGATTTTCCAAAACTTGTTTTTTGGTTTATTGTCTCATCATAAAGAATTACTCCACCTATGTAAGCTTTCATACTTTCAGATGAAAATAGTGTTTCTCTAAATGAAAGTCTATTTTCTGGTGTTGAGGCTACATTTACCGCTTCAAGTCTTTTCGTCATAGTTCCGTTACTTTCATCTGCCGCTAAGATGCCTTTACCATTAGAAATTATTTTAAGTGCAATTTTATTAAGTTCTGACATATCAATTTAAAGCGGTTATACCAGGCAGCTGTTTTCCTTCAAGATATTCTAAAAAAGCTCCACCTGCAGTTGAAACAAAATTAAAATTACTAACAATTTTTAAGTTATTTAATAATGAAACGGTATCTCCACCACCCACCACAGAAAAAATTTTGTTTGATTTATTATTTTCAATTATTTTTTTGGCTATTTTAATACTTCCATTAGCAAAATTAGGATTTTCAAAATAGCCTGCTGGTCCGTTCCATAATATCGTTTTAGTATTGTCAATTATATCTACTATTTTCTTAATTGTTTTTGGCCCAATATCCAAAATCATATCATCGGGTAAAATTTGGTTTATTTCTTTATTGATAGATAGTCCATTTAAATTTTTAGATACAAGCACATCATCAGGATAAATTAATTTACACTCTTTTTTTTTTGAAAGTGAAATAATTTCTGCAACTATTTCATTGCAATTTTTTTCTTTTATCGATTTTCCAATATTGTTACCAAAATATTCAATAAAATTATTGGCCATTCCACCAACAATTATAATATTATCTAATTTTGGAATTAAATTTTTTATAACATCTATTTTAGTCGATATTTTAGATCCTCCAATTATACATGTTATAGGTTTTTCAATTTCAGCAGTAATTTTGTTTAGAGCAGCTACTTCTAAATCAAATTGAAGTCCAGAATAAGAGGGTAAATATTTAGAAATTTGCTGAATAGATGCATGAGCACGATGAGAACAAGAAAAAGCATCATTTACATAAATATCCCCAAAACTAGCTAAGTGTTCAGCAAATTTATGATCATTTTTTTCCTCCTCAGCATAAAACCTTATATTCTCCAAAATAAGAACTTCTTCATTAAATCTCTCAAAGAAATCTTTATTTTCTATTTGATAAATATTTTCTGTGATTAGTTTTACATTTGCATTCAATTTTTTTTTCAAATCTTCACTTATTGGCTTTAAAGATAAATCTTTTATTATTTTACCTTTTGGTCGTCCCACATGTGAAATAATTATAATTTTAGTTTTTTGTTGTATTAAAAATTTCAATGTAGGTAAAATTTTATCGATCCTTGTTGTGTCACTTATTTCTCCATTTTCAATTGGAACGTTTAAGTCTAGTCTAAGTAATATTTTTTTATAGTTAAGGTTTTTTTCTTTGAAAATACTTCTCATTAAGAGATTCTATACAAATTTTCAGCTATATCACACATTCTATTGGAAAAACCCCATTCATTATCATACCAAGCAGAGATTTTACCCATTTTAGTTCCAACTACGTTTGTTAAAGATGCATCTACAATTGCAGATGCAGAATGATGATTAAAATCAATGGAAACCAGTTTCTCATGAGTAATTTCTAAAATTTTATTCAATTCATTTTTAGAAGATTTTTCAAACGCATCGTTAATTTTTTTTATATTAATTTCTTTTTTTGTACAGAATATCAACTCGACAAGCGAAACGTTAGGCGTTGGGACTCTCATTGCAACACCTTCTAATTTCCCTTTAAGGCTTGGAATTATTTCACCTATTGCCTTTGAAGCTCCCGTTGAAGTTGGTACTATAGATTGACTTGCAGCTCTCGCTCTTCTTGGATCTTTGTGAGAGTTGTCCAGAATTCTTTGATCACTAGTAAATGCATGAATAGTAGTCATAAAAGCTCTTTCAATTTCAAAATTATGATTTAGTACATTCACAACCGGTGCTAAACAATTAGTTGTACATGAAGCAGCAGATATTATTTTGTCATCTTTTGATATAATATTTTCATTTACACCAAAAACTATAGTTTTGTCCGCATTTTTACATGGAGCAGAAACGATTACTTTTTTTGCTCCATTTTTGATGTGAGAAAGTAGTTTTTCTTTTGAATTAAATTTACCAGTGCACTCAAAAACATAGTCAACATCATATTTTTTCCAATCAATATTTTCTATTTTAGAATGCTGAGAAAATGTAATTTTGTTTTTATTAATTATTAATTCATTTTCATTAAATTTGAAATCTGCATTGAATTTTCCATGAACAGAATCATATTTTATTAATTTATAAGTAGCTTCGATGTTTGATCTGTTATTTATATGGCTAATTTTTAGACTTTTATTTTGAGTTTCGATAATAGATCTAACTACCATACGGCCAATTCTACCCATCCCATTAATTCCAATTTTAATAGTCATTTTTATTTTTTAATTACTTTCTTTAGTTTGCCTGTAATTTTTGAAGATTCTAAACCAAAATATTTATAAATATCTTTATAGGGTGCACTTTTACCAAACATATCAATTCCAAAAGTCATTCCATAATCACCTACATATTTTTTCCAACAACTACTTGATCCAGCTTCAATAGATATTTTCAATTTGGTTTCATTTAAAATTTTATTTTTATATCTATTTGATTGTAAATCAAAAAGCTCCATACATGGCATGGATATCACTTTTGAATATATCCTATCTTTGGCCAATTTGTGACTGGTTTCTATAGCTAGGTTTACCTCAGAACCACTTGCTAAAATCGTCAATTTAACTTTTTTATTTGTTCTTAAAACTTCATATGCTCCTGAGGAACACATATTAGTCTTGGAGTATTTATTTCTAAAAGGGTTTAGGTTTTGTCTGGTTAAAGATAGAACACTTGGTGTTTTAGAACTCTTTAAAGCATGCTCCCAACATTCAATAGTTTCTAATCTATCCGCAGGTCTAAAAATATTAAGGTTAGGTATTGACCTTAATCCTGATAGTTGTTCAATAGGTTGGTGTGTTGGCCCATCCTCTCCAAGTCCAATAGAATCATGTGTCATTACATATATTACTTGCCGCTTCATCATTGATGCTAATCTTATTGATGGCTTACAATAATCTGAAAAAATTAAAAAAGTTCCACCATAAGGTATTAAATTACTATGTAAAGCTAATCCATTCATAATTCCACACATAGCATGTTCCCTCACACCATAATGAATATAGTTTCCATCAAAATTTCCTGGTTTTATTATTTTGTGATGTTTTGTTTTTGTATTATTTGAACCTGCAAGATCTGCTGATCCACCAATAAGTGTGTTGCTTTTTTCAATAAGAGAGGCAATTATCGACTCTGAGGATTTTCTTGAAGCAAGACTTTTAAAATCTTTTATTGCCATTTTTTTTTCATTAATTACAGAATCAATAAAATCGTTTTTAAAAAATTTATTTACTTTATTTTTTTTCTTATTGTAAGTTCTGTTCCATTTGTGTTCAATTTTTTCTCCTCTTTGTCCAATTTTTCTCCAAGACTCTAATATTTTTTTGGGAACTTGAAATGGTTTATAATTCCAGCCCAATTCTTTACGCACTAATTTAATCTCCTCAACACCTAATGGACTTCCATGTGATGAAGCTTTTTCAGCTTTATTAGGTGATCCATAACCAATTTTGGTTTTACATGAAATAACTGAGGGTTTTTTTGCATTTTGAACTTTTTTGAGGGCTTTAAATATTTCATTTTCATTATGACCATTTATTTTTATGTAATTCCAGCCATAACTTTCAAATCTTTTCTTAAAATTATCTGAAACCGCTAAACTTGTTGGCCCGTCAATAGATATTGAATTATTATCAAATAGCATGATTAAATTTTTAAGTTTTAAATGTCCTGCTAAACTCATGGCTTCGTGACTTATGCCTTCCATTAAACAACCGTCTCCTGCAATCACATAAGTTTTATGATTAATAATGTCTTTACCAATTTTTTTTTTTAAAATTTCTTCTGCTAAGGCAAAGCCA
Source organism: uncultured Pelagibacteraceae bacterium (assembly GCA_902555585.1). Classification (GTDB taxonomy): domain Bacteria; phylum Pseudomonadota; class Alphaproteobacteria; order Pelagibacterales; family Pelagibacteraceae; genus Pelagibacter. The sequence continues at coordinate 222,139 of CACDSY010000002.1, forward strand.
ACTGCGTTTGAAATTCCTTGACCTAAAGGACCTGTAGTTGTTTCAATTCCTGAGTTTTCAACAAACTCAGGATGACCTGCACAAATAGAGTTTAATTGTCTAAAATTCTTAATATCATTTAATTTAACACTTTTATAACCCGTTAAATAAAGCAAAGAGTAAAGCAACATGGATCCGTGACCAGCAGATAAAACGAATCTATCTCTGTTTATCCAGCTAGGATTTTTAGGATTAAATTTTAGAAAATATTTGAAAAGTATTGTAGATACATCAGCCATACCCATTGGCATACCCGGGTGTCCAGAATTAGCTTTTTGCACAGCATCCATTGAAAGAACACGTATAGTGTTAGACAAGAATTTATTTAATTTTTTCAAAATTTATCCTTTGTAGACTTAGGTGAATCAATTTATTAATATAGATATATATATGAATTCAATTAGTGAAAAAGAAAAAAAACTATTAGAAACTTTAGATAAATTAAAAAATCTAGAAAATATAAAACCAGATAAAATATTGGAGTTAGAAAATCTAACAAACCAAAAAAATCAATTAGAAATTGAAAAAAAAGAAATAGAACAAAGGTACAATTCACTTCAACAAGAAAACCAGACTCTTAAGCAGAAATTTGATGATTTTAAAAAAAAGGAAAATGAGGAAAAAAAAAAAGAAGATCAATTTTCTCAGAAAATTGATGAATTAAACCAAGAAACAGATAATTTGATGGAAGAAATCGATAAATGGCAAATGTAAATATTAAATTTAATGGCAAAGAGTTTTTGTTATCTTGTGAAGATGGTCAAGAAGAACACTTAGAGGAATTGGCTTTATATTTAAACGAAAAGTTTATTAGTCTTAAAAACTCTTTAGGAAATATAGGGGAAAGTAAGCTTTTACTTATAACATCTATTTCTGTTTTAGATGAATATTACGAGACTAAAAAAAAAATTAATATTCAAAAAAAAGAGATAAATAAAATTACTGAAAAATTTAAAGAACTTAAATCATTGGTTTATAATTATAGAGATTTAAAAGAAACAGAAATCTCTGAATTAGGTAAAAATCAGGACAACTTGAAGAATGAAATCGAAACCAATCGAAATAATTATGAAACGTTAGTTGATAAGACAACTCTTGAATTAGAAAATTTTATTAAAAGAAACGATCCAAACTCCAAGATCCAATAATTAAAGTGTCTAAGAAAATTTTAAGAAAAAAATTAATTAACATTAGAAGAAATAATTTTGTGGATCAGACTATATCTTTTGATCAATTTAAAAAAATATTAAGAAAATATAATTTAAAAAGTAATATTAATATTGGTGGTTATTATCCTGTGAATAGTGAAATTAATTGTTTAGAAATATTAGAAATTTTAGAAAAGAATAATTTTAAAATATCTTTACCTATTACGAAAAAAAATAACAGTATGGATTTTTACGAATGGTCTTTTCAAAACTCACTTAGTGTAAATCAGCAAGGTATTCCTGAACCAAATACTAAAAAAAAAGTTATTCCAGATGTTTTGATTGTGCCCCTTGTTGGATTTGATAGGTATAAATTTAGATTAGGATACGGTGGTGGATTTTATGATAGATATATTAGCAAAATTCTTAAGTTTAAAAAAATTTTAACAGTTGGTTTTGCTTTTTCATTTCAAGAAATCTCAAAAATTCCTGTAAATAAATTTGATCAAAAGTTAAATTATATTTTAACAAATAAAGAAATTATTAAGTGAATATTTTATTTTTAGGAGATATAGTTGGAAACAGTGGTTGTAGTGCAGTAAAAAATTTTTTACCTAATATTGTAAAATCAAAAAAAATAAATTTTGTTGTTGTAAATGGTGAGAATGCGGCAAAAGAGGGTGTTGGTATTACTGAAAATATTGTAAATGAATTGCTAAGTTGTGGAGTTGATGTAATCACGACCGGAAATCATGTTTGGGACCAGAAAGAAACATTTGAATTTATAACAAAACAAAATAGGCTATTGAGGCCGTTAAATTTATCTGGAAATGTTCCAGGTAGTGGATTTGGTATTTATGATTCATTTGGAGGTTACAAAGTTGGTGTATTAAATTTAATGGGAAATGTTTTTATGAAAAAGTGTGACGATGTTTTTTTAAAGAGTAAAGAATTTTTAGATCAAAATATAAAAAAAGAAAAATATGATTTTCTAATAGTTGACTTCCATGGTGAAATTACAAGCGAAAAAATGGCTATTGGTCATGTATTTGATGGTCATGCAACATTTGTTGTAGGCACTCATACTCATGTTCCAACAAATGATGGAAGAATTCTAAATAAGGGAACTGCATATTTAACAGATGCAGGAATGTGTGGTGATTATAACTCTGTTATAGGAATGAATGCTGAAAATTCTATTAATAGGTTTTATAAAAGAGAGTCCATAAAAAACTATCCAGCTGAAGGAGAGGCCTCACTTTGTGGTGCAATTATTCAAGCTAATCCAAAAAATGGTTTGGCATTAAATATCAGTCAGTTTATATTTGGTGGTCAACTTCAGAAATAAAATTAAATCATGGCAGGTCATTCTCATTGGGCAGGAATTAAACATAAGAAAGGAAAAGCGGACAAGCAAAGATCTGCAATTTTTTCTAAACTATCAAGAGAAATCACAGTAGCAGCAAAACTTGGAGATAAAAATCCAGATATGAATTCAAGATTAAGATCTGCCATCCAGGCTGCAAGATCAGCAAACATGCCAAAAGATAATATTGAGAGAGCTATTGACAAATCTTCAATAGCAGCAGACTCTAATTTTGAAAATATAAGATATGAGGGATTTGGACCTGCAAAAACAGCAATAGTAGTTAATACTTTAACTGATAATAAAAATAGAACTGCTTCAAATATAAGAACAATTTTTCAAAAATATGGAGGAGGACTTGGCACCCAAGGCTCTGCATCACATAATTTTCTTCAACTAGGAGTCATTAAAATTGACAAAGAGGAAATTGATGAAGAAAGAGTTTTAAATCTAGCGACAGATTCTGGAGCTAATGATTGTATATTTCACAAGAATTATTATGAGATTCACACAAATAATGATGAGATATATGATGTAAAAACTTTATTTGAAAAAGAGATTTCTAATTTTATATCTACTGAAATTGAATGGGTTCCTATAAATAAAATTAATCTAAATAAAGAAGACAAAGAAAAGATGGATAAGTTTTTGGAAATTTTAGAAGAAGATGACGATGTTCAAAATGTTTTCACAAATGCAATTTAATTTTATCGTATGTTAATAATTGGAATAGATCCTGGTATAACTGGTGCAATTTGCTTTTTTGAAGATGGAGAATTAAAGGATGTAATTGAAATGCCTACTATGGCATCAGGCAATAAAAATAAAAAGCAAATCAATGGTAGCCAAATATTTAATGAAATATCTTTAAGGACTCAAAATCACAAATCTGAAAATATAAATGTAGTAGTAGAACAAGTCTCGGCAATGCCTGGCCAAGGTGTTACCAGTATGTTTAATTTCGGACAGTCATTTGGAGTTTTAAAAGGTGTTTGTGCAGCAATGCAATTACCAATTTTTTTTATAAGGCCGGCAAAATGGAAAAAGTATTTCGATTTAATAAACTCTCAAAAAGATTCGAGTAGAGTTAAAGCAATCGAAATGTTTCCTAAATTTTCAGCAATTTTATCTCGAAAAAAAGACACGAATAAAGCAGATGCAATATTAATTGCTTATTATCATCTAAAATCTCAAGAAAAATAAAATTTAGCTCACTTTAATAGACAAATTCATGACACATTTTAGTGTGAAATCAATACAATGGACGCAGATATAACTTCCCAGACAGTTGAATTAGCAAGTAATACAGATTTTTCAATTCTAAGTTTATTTTTGAGAGCTGACTTTATAGTTAAATCTGTGATTATTATTCTAATCGCAAGCTCAATTTATTCTTGGGCAATAATTTTTGATAAAATTGCAATGTTTAGAAGAATAAATAAAGATTCTGAAGATTTTGAAGAAAGATTTTGGAAGTCTAAGTCAGCAGAAACCTTTTATAATAGCCTACCTTCATCATTAGATAATCCAATGGCACAATTATTTAAAGACTCAATGCAAGCGGTTATGAAATCAAGGTCTAAGACGAACATTAGTCAAAGACTTGAAAATATTTTAGAGGTGAACATTGAAAAGCAAATGAATGTTGTAAACAATAAGTTTACTTTTCTTGCAACGGTAGGATCTACTGCACCATTTATAGGATTGTTTGGAACAGTCTGGGGAATAATGAATTCTTTTCAATCAATTGCTATATCAAGAAATACTAGTCTAGCTATTGTAGCTCCTGGAATTGCTGAAGCTTTATTTGCAACTGCTCTAGGTTTGTTAGCAGCAATACCAGCAGTAATTGCATATAACAAATTTGGAAATGACTCTAAAAAATATTCACAGAAATTAGAAAATTTTTCAAAAAGATTTATTTCAATAATCTAACATGGCATTTGACTTAAAGCGCTCAGAAAGAGAACCGATTAGTGAAATAAACGTAACACCATTCGTTGACGTAATGCTTGTTCTTTTAATTATTTTTATGGTCACAGCACCTTTGTTAACAGTCGGAGTGCAAGTTGATCTACCCGAAACCTCAGCTGACACTTTGCCAGAAGAAAGTGAACCGCTCACATTAACTATAAATTCAAAAGGTGAGGTTTTTATTCAAGAGACAAAAATTGAATTTAATAATTTAATAAAAAAAATTTTAGCTGTGTCCAACAATAGAACTGATACAAGAATTTATGTAAGAGGCGACAAAACAATAAATTATGGAAGAGTATTAGAGATAATGGGTAAACTTTCAGGCTCCGGATTTACTAAAGTTGCCTTAATATCTGAGCCATACAAAGAGAGATAGTATTGCTTAAAAAAATTTCATTTAGTGGTTTTAAAGCAGGATTTAATAATTTTTCTTTTGGAATGCTATTTTCTGTAATTTTTCATGCGGTAATATTTTTTGCCACAATATTTGCACTTCCATTCGTTGTCAAAAAACCTTTAGAATTAATGCCAATAATTTCAGTTGAATTGATACAAATATCTGAGAAAACAAATATTCCATATGCTCCAAAAGCTGCAAAAATTATCGAAAAGGCAAAAAACGATAATAAAAAATTGTTATCAGAGCAAGCACCACCAAAAGAAATTAAAAAAGAGGAAAAAAAGCAAGTAAAACTTGAAAATCAAAAAGATGAAATTGATTTATCAAAATCAAAAAAAATTCCTATTCCTGAAAAAAAACAAGAAAAAGCTAAAATAGAAAAATCTGAGGCTGTTCCATTACCTGATAAAAAGTTAGAAAAAATAGAAACTAAACAAGAAACTGAACAACAACCCTCAAAAGAAGACAAAAAAATAGTTGTTGAAAAAGAAAAAAGAAAAAAAATAGAAAAAAAAATTGAAAATGATGATGTGATTAAAGAATTTGCTAAAATTAAAAAACCTTTGAAAGATGAAAAGGCAAAACAAGTGTCTGAATATGAAAAAGAAGATATTGATGTTAACAAAATTAAAGGTTTAATTGCAAAACAATATGAGAACGTAGGTGAAGTTAAAAAAAAAACAGAAGGTATCACACAATCCGAAGACAAGTCTATGAAACTGTCTAAATTGAGTGTAACCACTGAATATGCAGTTAGACACCAGATTTATACATGCTGGTCAGTGCCCACTGGCCTGCCTTATAGCGAGGATCTCTTGGTAACAGTAAAACTTAATTTAGAAAAAAATGGAATTGTAAAAAACTTTGAAATGTTGGATCATGTAAGAATGAATACACCCGGCGAAGGAGCTTTTTATCAAATAGCACAAAGTGTTATAAGAGCTATAAGACTTTGTAATCCTATAAAAAATCTTCCGACAACCAGTTATGAAAAATGGAAAACAATGATATTGAGATTTAATCCTATAGAAATGATGGGTGGATGAGAAATAAAATTTTACTAATATTTTTTATTTATTTTTTTTTAAAACCTGGAATATCTTATTCCTTGGTTGAAATTGATATAACAAGAGGAAATCTAGATCCTTTACCAATCTCAGTATCACCTTTCTTCTCTGATGAAACTTCTAAAGAAAAAATTAAAGAAAAATTAGATATAGATAACTTGGGTTCAGAAATTTCAAAAGTGATTGAGAATAATTTAAGGAAAACTGGGTTATTTGAAACTCTAGATAAAGAGTCTTTCTTGCAAAAACCAGATATTGCACACTTAAAGCCAAGATTTGAAGACTGGGCCTTAATTAAATCTCAAGTTTTAATCACTGGTAATGTCACTTCTAAAATAATTAATGAAAAAGATTACATAAGGATCGAATTTAAACTATGGGATGTTTTAGGAGCAAAAATGGTTGATGGCTTTTCTTTAACAACAGTCCCAACTAATTGGAGAAGAGTTGGTCATAAAATTTCAGATAAGGTTTATGAGCGTTTAACTGGAGAAAGTGGCTATTTTGATACTAGAATAATCTATGTCGCAGAAGAAGGCCCCAAAACCCAAAGAGTAAAAAAACTAGCCATAATGGACCAAGATGGATTCAATACAAAATATTTAACTTTAGGAAATGAGTTAGTATTAACCCCCAGATTTAATCCAACAAATCAAATGATAACTTATCTCTCTTACTTTAGAAATATGCCAAGGGTTTATCTTTTAAATATTGAAACGGGTAAACAAGAAGTTGTTGGAGATTTTCCTGGAATGACATTCGCTCCAAGATTTTCGCCTGACGGAAAAAAAATAATAATGAGCTTAGCTAAAGATGGTAACTCAGAAATTTGGGTAAGAAATTTAGAGACAAATATTCAAGAAAAATTAACTGATCATCCATCTATAGATACATCGCCTTCATATTCTCCTGATGGAAAATACATTACATTTAATTCTGACAGAAGTGGTTATCAGCAGATTTACGTTATGAGAAGTGATGGGTCAAAAGTAAAAAGAATATCATTTGGAAAAGGAATTTATGGTACACCTGTATGGTCTCCTAGAGGGGATTTAATTGCGTTTACCAAACTACATAAAGGTAAATTTTTTATTGGCGTCATGAGGACTGATGGAACTGGAGAAAGATTACTCACTGAAAATTTTTATCAAGAGGCACCTTCATGGTCTCCGAATGGAAGAATAATCATATTTTATAGGGAGACTAAAACTGACGACAAAGGTGAGGGATTTTCAGCAAAATTATGGTCAATTGATTTAACTGGATACAACGAGAGGTTGGTGTCAACTGAGACTGATGCCTCTGACCCATCATGGTCATCTTTATTAGGAAATTGAAGAAAAATTAAGAATTTATTAAATTTGGTTGATTTTTCTGGACAAAACATCTAATTACATGGTTAATTCATAATATTCTATTGAAGGAGCAAAAATGAATCTAAGCAAAATTTTAAAAAATGCATTTCTAGTTGTTTTATTTGGTTTAATTGTAACTGCATGTGCAACTAAAAAGTCTGTTAAAACAACTGAGCCGTCATCTACTACTACTACTACTACCACTAAAGCAGATGAGACTCAAAAAGCAGATCCAATTCAAAAATTAGATGCGTTAATGCAGGGTGATGTATACATAGGCTCTGATACAGTTGGAGAACTTGCAAGCGGAGTTCCTGACAGAGTATTCTTTGCAACAAATGAAACAATATTAACCACAGCATCAAGAGAAACTTTAAGAAAACAGGCTGCTTGGTTAAGACAGAACTCAGATGTGACTGTTGTAGTTGAAGGTCACGCCGACGAAAGAGGAACTAGAGAATATAACTTAGCTTTAGGTGAGAGAAGAGCAAATGCAGCAAAAGACTATTTGATGACTTATGGAGTTTCGTCTGATCGAATTAAAGTTTTAAGTTATGGGAAGGAGAGACCTGTGGACTCAGGTTCTAACCCACTTTCATGGTCAAAAAATAGAAGATCTGTAACAGTAAAAGCAAATTAAAAAATAAATTCAAAAGACCCTGACTTTAAAAAGTTAGGGTCTTCTTTTTGCCATTATTATATTTACAAGTGTTTTTATGAGACAATTAATTAAGTTGATATTAATTAACTTTGCTTCATTTATATTTTTTTCAACAAATATATCGTTTTCTCAAGACCAAGAATTGGGTGAAATTTTAGAGAACATTCAAAAAGATCTTAGAACTTTAGAAAGAGCGGTCTATTCTCAATCGTTCTCTGAAAACTCTGATACTAGCACAATTCAAAAAGCTTCAACAAAGGAATCCGAGCAGGCTTTAACAAAACATTTATTAAAATTAAGTGAAATAGAGTCACAGTTCCAAGAACTAACAAATAAGTTTGAAGAAATTAATTTTAAATTAGACAAACTTTATGGCAAATTTTCTAAGGATCAGCAGGATAATCAATTAAGATTTGAGCAAATTGAGCAAGCTTATATTTTAAATACAAATAATAAGTCTCTAACTGCTTTACCTAAAACTGATCAAATATTGACAAATGAGGATTTGTCTCAAAAAAAAATGCTTCCTGGATCTTCAGAACCACAGTCACTAGGAGAAGTATCTTATAAAGATATGACTACTAGTGATGATAAACAAGTGGTCGAGTCAGTTGAACAAACTGAGGCAATAATCTCAGAAGTATTTAATGCAGAGGAAAAATTACTGCCTGATGTTAGTCCAAAAGAGCAATATCAATTTGCAAGAAATTTTTTAAAAGTAGGTGATTACTCTAGTGCAGAAAAAGCATTTAGAGAATTTGTATTAACTAATCCTGATAATGAATTATCAGGTAATGCACAATATTGGTATGCAGAAACATATAGAATAAGACAAATGTACACCGATGCTGCTACCGCATATTTAGAAGGCTATCAAAAGTATCCAAAAAGTAAGATTGCTCCTGAAAATTTACTAAAACTAGGAGTATCATTGGTTCAGATGGGGGAAAAAGATCAGGGATGCTTGATGATTGCAGGAGTTAAAAAGCAATATCCTGATGCAACTCAATCTGTACTTCAGAAAGCTAAGTATTATGAAGAAAAAGAATTTGAGTGTAAAAAAGAAAATTCATAATTTTTATTCCAAGAAATTAGATGATCCAAGAATAAAAAGAATTTACTTAAATTTTAAAAAAAAAATATCTACACATCTCGCAAACAGGTTTTGTGTGGCTGTTTCAGGAGGAGCTGACAGTATGGCATTATGTTTCCTAGCCAAATGTTATTCTATAGAAAAAAACAAAAAAGTTTATTTTTTCATTGTAGACCATAAACTAAGGAAAAATTCTACTTTAGAAGCAAATTTAGTAAAAAAAAAACTTAACCAATACCAAATTTCTTCCAAAATACTTAATATTAAAAAATTTAACAAAAAAATAAATCTTCAATCTTTCGCAAGAGAAAATAGATACAAATTAATTATCAAACAAAGTTTAATTAAAAATATTGATATGATCTTAACAGCACATCATAAAGATGATTTAATTGAAAATTTTTTTATAAGATTATTAAGAGGTTCAGGTTTAAAGGGTTTGATTTCATTTAGTAATATTAAATCTAATTTAAAGTTTGATAGTAAAATATTTATTTTGAGGCCATTAATTGATTTACCTAAAAAGGATCTTGTTTACATTTCAAAAAATACATTTAATTTTAATGTTGATGATCCTTCCAATTTAGATGACAAATTTTTGAGAGCTAGAGTTAGAAAATTAATTTTAAATTTAGAAGAAGAAGGTTTAACAATGAATAAATTTAAATTATCTCTTAACAATCTTAGCAAAAGCAATAATGCTATAGATTATTATGTTCAGAAAAATATTAATAATAATTCAAATTACCTAAAATTAACTAATTCAGTTATTTTAAAAGACGATTTTCTTAAACAACCAGATGAAATTGTGTTTAGATCATTTTCAGAAATAATCCAAAAAATAGGAAAAAAAAGTACTTTTGCTAGAGGCGCAAAAGTTGAGAACTTAATTCAATATTTAAAATCTACCAGTAATTACTCAAAAAAAACACTTTCAGGATGTATAATTCAAAAACTTGAGAATTCATTCATTATTTCCTCAGAAAAAAGATAGAATACCTACAAATTGGCACAAATTGACACTTGTTAAATTGATAATAACTCTTAATTTATAGTTATGAATTTCAAAAATTTAGCTATGTGGGCAGTAATAGTAATTTTGACTATTGGCCTATATAATATGTTCAAGAGCCCACAAGGATCAGTTAATCAAAAAAATAATATTATATTTTCTGAATTTTTATCACAAGTTGATAATGGAAGGGTTGTTCAAGTAGAAATTCAAGGCAAAAACATTAAGGGAGTAATGTCTAATGGAGAAGTGTTTAATACTTATGCACCTGATGACCCAAATCTAATTCAAAAATTGAGTGATAAAGGCGTAAGTATCTCGGCGAGTCCATTAGAGGAAAAAATGCCTTCATTATTTGGAGTACTTTTATCATGGTTTCCTATGCTACTTTTAATTGCTGTATGGATATTCTTTATGAGACAGATGCAAGGCGGCAAAGGTGGAGCAATGGGCTTTGGAAAATCAAAAGCTAAAATGATGAATGAAGTAAAGGGTAAGGTAACCTTCAATGATGTTGCTGGGGTTGAAGAAGCTAAAGAAGAAGTTGAGGAAGTAGTAGAATTTTTAAAAGACCCTAAAAAATTTAGTAGGCTAGGTGGAAAAATACCTCGTGGATGTCTTTTAGTTGGACCTCCAGGAACTGGTAAAACTTTATTAGCAAGAGCCATAGCAGGTGAAGCAGGAGTACCATTTTTTACTATTTCAGGTTCAGACTTTGTAGAAATGTTTGTTGGTGTTGGAGCTTCTAGAGTTCGAGATATGTTTGAGCAAGGTAAAAAACACTCACCATGTATAATATTCATCGATGAAATTGATGCTGTTGGAAGAAGTAGAGGTGCCGGTTTAGGTGGTGGAAACGATGAAAGAGAGCAAACACTTAATCAATTACTTGTAGAGATGGATGGCTTCGATACAAATGAAGGCGTGATTATAATTGCAGCAACTAATAGACCAGATGTACTTGATCCAGCTTTATTAAGACCTGGAAGGTTTGACAGACAAGTAGTAGTTTCTAATCCTGACTTACTTGGAAGGGAAAAAATTTTAAAAGTTCATGCTAAGAAAATATCAATGGCACCTGATGTTAATTTAAGAACTATTGCAAGAGGAACTCCAGGGTTTTCTGGAGCTGACCTGGCGAATTTAGTAAACGAAGCTGCATTATTAGCAGCAAGAAAAAATAAAAGAATAGTTACCTATATGGAATTTGAAGAGGCAAAAGATAAAGTAATGATGGGATCTGAAAGAAGATCAATGGTAATGAGTGAGGAAGAGAAGAAGTTGACGGCATATCATGAAGCTGGCCACGCCATTGTAACTATAAACGAAAAGGCAGCATACCCTATACATAAAGCAACAATTATTCCAAGAGGAAGAGCATTGGGAATGGTAATGCAACTTCCTGAGAGAGACGAAGTATCTCAAACAAGAGAACAACTTCATGCTCAAATGGCCATAGCAATGGGAGGTAGAGTTGCAGAAGAAATCATTTTTGGAGAAGATAAAGTTACCACAGGTGCAGCAAGTGATATAGAGCAAGCAACAAAAAGAGCAAGAGCTATGGTAATGAGAGCAGGTTTAAGTAAGGAACTTGGTCCAGTTGCTTATGGTGAAAATGAGGAAGAAGTTTTCCTTGGACGATCTGTTGCAAGACAACAAAATATGTCAGAGGAAACTGCTAGAAAAGTAGATAGCGAGATAAGAAAATTTGTTGACCAAGGTTATGATAGAGCTAAAAAAGTATTAACTGATAAAATCGATGATTTACATAAATTAGCTAAAGCTTTACTTACTTACGAAACATTGACGGGTCAGGAAATTGAGGACATAGTGAATAAAAATTTATATCCAAAAAATAAAGAAGATTTAAAAGTAGAGGAAGATGATCAAAGTTCTGCTTTAGGTTCAATGGGACTAAAACCTAAGATTGTTCATTAAATTTTAATGCAAAAATATTACACAAGAGCGTGTAATTTTTATTATAACAAAATATCCAGAGAGAAAGTTAAAAAGAAGATTTCACTACCAGTTAGTGGTAACAAATCACTTTCTTTTGATACTATTGAAATAATTTCCAGAACTAACAAAAAAAAAATAAATATAAGAAGTATTAAAAATCTACCATTAAAAATTAAAAAAAAAGTTTTAATTGATATAAATAATATATCTAAGGCTAAAAAAATTCCTAAATTAAAATTTGACAATTTACCAATCTTAATGGGTGTTATAAATATAACACCAGATAGCTTTTCTGATGGTGGTAAATTTAATAAAAAAGTTTCAGCGATAAAACAGATTAATAAATTAATAGTTGATGGAGCAAAGATAATTGATGTAGGAGGTGAGTCTACAAGACCGGGATCTAAAGAAATTCTTGAAACGGAAGAGTGGCTTAGAGTAAATAAAGTAATGGACTATTTTAAATCAAAAAAGATATTTGTTTCTCTAGACACTAGAAAAAGTTTTGTAATGAAAAAAGCGTTTAAATATAAACTAGATCTAATTAATGATGTTTCTGGTCTAAGTTATGACAAGGAAACAATTAATTTTTTAAAAAATAGTAAATTACCTTTTGTTGTACATCACATGAAAGGTACCCCAGAAATTATGCAAAAAAAACCAAGTTATAAAAATGTTTTGCTGGATATTTATGACTATTTTGAAGATAAATTGAAATTAATAAGAAAAAAAGGAATTAAACATAATCACATTATTTTAGATCCAGGAATAGGATTTGGTAAAAATATGAAACATAATATTACCCTAATCAATAATATTTCTATTTTTCATTCCTTAGGACTGCCAGTAATGTTAGGAATTTCAAGAAAGAGATTTATAAAAGATATATCTGGACATAATGATAGTATAGACAGAATTGGTGGGACTGTATCTTCAAGTATCTTTAGTATGTTACAAGGAGTACAAATACTTAGAGTTCATGATGTTAATGAAGTTAACCAAGGAATTAAAGTTTTTAAAAAAATAAATTTTAACTAATGATAAAAAAATATTTTGGTACAGATGGAATAAGAGGAAAGGTAAATGGGGATAAAATAAATGGCGACATGTTTTTTAAGTTTGGTTTGGCTGCCGGTACATATTTTAAAAACCTAAAAAAAAATAAGCAGATAGCAATAATTGCAAAAGATACAAGATTATCTGGATATACACTGGAACCAGCATTAGTATCTGGTTTAACATCAGCTGGAATGCACGTTTTCACTTTTGGTCCATTACCAACAAATGGTCTTGCAATGCTTACAAAAAAAATGAGAGCTAATATGGGAATTATGATTACAGCATCTCACAATCCACATGATTTCAATGGTTTAAAACTATTTGGACCAGACGGATTAAAATTGTCTGACAAAATAGAAAAGAAAATAGAAAAATTAATTGACTCCAAGATATCTAGAAAATTATCAAATCCTCAAATATTAGGTAGAGTTAAAAGATTGGAAAGTGGATCTAAAAAATACATAGAAATAATAAAAAAAAATTTTCCTAAACAATTTAATTTAAGAGGTTTAAGGATTACAATTGATTGTGCTAATGGTGCTGCATATAAAGTGGGACCGCAATTATTTAGATCATTGGGTGCTGTAGTTCACGAAATAGGAACCTCCCCTAACGGATTTAATATTAATCATAAATGTGGCTCTACATATCCAAATAAAATTAAATATCATACAAAAAAAAATAAATCTCATATTGGAATTTCTTTAGATGGAGATGCAGACAGAATAATTATTTGTGATGAAAAGGGTAGTATTATAGATGGTGATAAAATTATAGCAATGCTGGGAGAAAGGTGGAATAGAAAAAAAATTTTAAAAGGAGGCGTTGTAGGTACTTTAATGTCCAATTATGGATTACAAAATTTTTTTACAAAAAAAAAAATAAAGTTCTTAAGATCTAAAGTCGGTGATAGATACGTAAAAGAATTAATGCAAAAAAAAAATTTTAACTTAGGGGGAGAACAATCTGGCCATATTATCCTTGGTAAATTTGCAACTACTGGTGATGGTTTATTGGTAGCATTAGAAATCCTCTTTTCTATGAGGAAAGGTAAAAAAGCGAGTGAAATATTTAAAAATTTTATACCCACTCCTCAAAAATTAGAAAATGTTGAAGTAAAAGATAAATCAATAATCAATAATCTGAAGTGCAAAAATGCAATCAAAAAAGCAAATAGTTTAATAAAGGGAAAAGGAAGAATGCTAGTAAGAAAATCTGGAACAGAGCCAGTAGTAAGAATTATGTGTGAAACTGTAGATAGAACTATGCTTTCAAAATGTATTAATATTGTAAAAAAATCAATTATCTAACTTGAAAATAAAATCTAAAATTTTAATTATTGCTGGCTCAGACTCTTCTGGTGGCGCGGGTATACAAGCAGATATAAAAACTGTCACATCGCTTGGTTCATATGCTATGACAGCTATAACTGCTATAACATCTCAAAATACAACAGGTGTTAAATCAATTATTCCAGTAAATAGTAAGGAAATTTCAAATCAAATTGAATTTACAGCTAGAGACATAAAACCAGATGCTGTTAAAATAGGAATGCTTCATTCAAAAGAAGTAATAAGCTCAGTAATAAAATCTTTAAATAAAATAAAAGTAAAAAAAATAATTTTAGATCCTGTTATGGTAGCAAAGGGTGGGAAAAAATTAATTAATGAACCAGCTATTAAAATTTTAAAAAATAATCTTTTATCTAAGGCAGATTTGATTACACCAAATATACCAGAGGCTGAAGTTTTAACCAATTCGAAGATATCATCCATCCAGGATGTAATTTCAGCAGGTAATCATCTAATTGAATTAGGTGCAAGAAATGTCCTTATTAAAGGAGGTCATTTGAATTATAAAAATATGCAAGACGTATTTATGAATAAAAAAGAAATCACAATTTTTAAAAATAAGAAAATAAAAACAAAAAATAGCCATGGCACAGGTTGCACTCTTTCTAGCGCTATAACTACCTACTTTTCATGTGGAAAAACTTTAAAGAAATCTTGTGAAATGGCAATTAAGTATGTAAATCATTCATTAAGAACACAACCAAACTTAGGGAAAGGTCACGGTCCTGTAAACCATTTAAATAGTATACAAATTAAAAAAATTTTTAGATGAAAAATGTAGTTGTAGTTGGATCACAATGGGGAGATGAGGGAAAAGGTAAAATTGTTGATTGGCTATCAAGCCAGGCTGATGTAATAATAAGATTTCAAGGTGGACATAATGCTGGCCATACACTTGTTATAGATGGTGTAGTTTATAAATTAAGACTATTGCCATCAGGAATAGTTAGAAAAAAAAAAATATCAATTATTGGAAATGGCGTAGTGGTTGATCCTTGGGCACTATTAGAGGAAATTGATGAAATTAAATCTAAAAATATTGAAGTTAGTTCTGACAACTTAATTTTATCTGAAGCAGCCACTCTTATCTTGCCATTTCATAAAGAAATGGATGAGATCAGGGAAGATGCAGCAGGAAAATCCAAAATAGGGACCACAAGAAGAGGAATAGGACCAGCATATGAGGATAAGATTGGCAGAAGATCAATAAGAGTAATGGATCTTGCATCAGAAAGTAATTTGGATAAAAGATTAGATGTAGTATTAAGTCATCATAATGCAATAAGAAAAGGTTTAGGAAAAACTGAATTCAAAAAAGAACAATTAAAAGAAAATCTGTTAGATATTGCACCACAAATACTTAAATTTTCACAACCTGTATGGAAAAAAATAGATGAATATAAATCTCAAAATAAAAAAATATTATTTGAAGGCGCTCAAGGAGTTCTTTTAGACGTTGACCATGGGACCTATCCATTTGTGACTTCTTCTAATACCGTCGCTTCGTCAGCAGCGACTGGCTCAGGCTGTGGTATTAACTCCATTAATTATGTTTTAGGCATTACAAAAGCATACACTACAAGAGTTGGAGAAGGTCCTTTTCCAACAGAACTAACAGACGAGATAGGCGAATTACTTGGAAAGAGAGGAAAAGAATTTGGAACTGTCACAAGTAGAAAAAGAAGATGTGGTTGGTTTGATGGTGTCCTTGTAAGACAAACTTTAAAAATTTCAGGAATTGATGGAATTGCCTTAACTAAACTAGATGTGCTAGATGAACTAGACGAAATTAAAATGTGCATTGCTTATGAGATAAATGGAAAAAAATATGATTACCTTCCTGCTTCGGTTGATGACCAATTTATGGCTAAACCAATATACAAATCTTTTAAAGGCTGGAGATCTTCCACAGTGGGTATAAAAACATTTGAAGAATTACCAGAAAATGCAAAGAGTTATATAAAAGAATTAGAAAAGTTTATTGAGACTAGAATATCAAGTATTTCAACTAGTCCAGAGAGAAATGATACAATCTTAATTTTAGATCCTTTTAATCTCTAATTTGCTGGCAATAAGTTTTTTGATTGAGCAGAATTAAGCATATGCTTTTGTAGTTTCTCAAAAGCTTTATTTTCTATTTGTCTCACTCTTTCCCTACTAATCTTGTACTTTTTGCTCAGCTCATCTAAAGTTATTGGTTCATCTGTTAATCTTCTTGAATATAAAATCTTTTTTTCTCTTTCATTTAATATCTTAATTGAATCTTGAAGTAGGTCTTTCCTTTGTTCCATTTCATCACTTTGAGCAATTTTTAATTCATGGTCCATTTCATTATCAACTACCCAGTCTTGCCATTCATCACCATCTTCACCTATCGGAGCATTTAAAGATTGTTCTTTACCTGAAAGTCTTCTATTCATAGAAACGACTTCACTCTCACTTACAGAGAGTCTTTTAGCTATATCTTCAACATGTTCCTTTCTCAGGTCTCCCTCCGAACGAGGAGCTATTTGGTTTTTAATTTTTTTTAAATTAAAAAAAAGTTTTTTCTGTGCGGTTGTTGTTCCTATTTTTACTAAACTCCATGATCTTAATATATATTCTTGTATTGAAGCTTTGATCCACCACATTGCATAAGTTGCAAGTCTAAAACCTTTTTCTGGCTCAAACTTTTTTACTGCTTGCATTAATCCCACATTACCTTCAGATATCATCTCGTTAAGAGGCAAACCATAACCTTTGTAGCCCATTGCTATCTTTGCAACTAGTCTCAAATGGCTAGTTACAAGTTTTTCTGCAGATTTCACATTTCCGGTTGATTGCCAATTTTTAGCCAACATATACTCTTCCTCAGCTGCAAGCATTGGAAATTTCTTAATCTGAGCAAGATAAGCAGCTAATCCACCCTCATTTGAAAGTGTTGGCAAGTTGTATGTATTTTTATTCATTCGAAGTATTTATTTAATAAATAAATAAATTTTTACAATGATTTTATTACTTGATTTTTCTTAGTTTTTTTAAAATCTGTTCTAAATCTGATGGTAAATTTGATGAAAATTCCAGTCTTGTATTATTACTAGGATGATTAAAACCAATGGTTTTCGCATGTAAAAATTGTCTATTAAGTCCGATTATTCTTTCTTCAAGCTCACTATCAATACCTACAAATTTTTTGTACTTTTTTTTATATTTTTTATCACCTAAAATATTATTACCTTTGTATGACAAATGAACTCTTATTTGATGCGTTCTTCCAGTTTCTAGTTTACATTCAATAAGACTAAATGTTGGAATTTTTTCATCTTCAAATATTTCTAAAGTTTTATAATTGGTCACAGCCTTTTTGCCTTTCTTAGATGAAACTTCCATCATTTGTCTGTTTCTTGAACTTCGAGTTATAAAAGTCTCTATTTTTCCATTTTGAGGTCTTAGTTTACCCCAAACAAGAGCTTGGTAAACTCGTGTAATAGAATGATCAGAAAATTGTTTTGACAAATTTTCGTGTGAAATATTATTTTTGGCAATAACTATTAATCCAGATGTATCTTTGTCAATCCTGTGTACAATTCCAGGTCTTAGTTCGTTTCCAATATTTGATAAATTTTTGTTATCATAATTTATCAATGCATTTACAATTGTATTGTCATAATTTCCTGGCCCGGGATGCATAGAAATTCCTGCAGATTTATTGATAACTATTAAATCTTTATCTTCATGGACAATATCAAGAGGATATTTAAATGGCTCAAGAGTCTCGTTCTTCGGTTCTGAAATCTCAAAATAAATTTCATCATTCAATTTAATTTTCTTAGAGGGGTCGTTAATAATAATATTATTAATTTTTAATTTATTTTCTAAAATTAAACTTTTTACTCTTGACCTACTTAATTTGTTATCCTGATTGGATAATAGAATGTCTATTCTTAAATTTTTTTCTTTATTTTTAACTTTTATATTTATAATACTTTTCATATTGATATAAATATACAATATGCGCTTGTAGCTCAACTGGATAGAGCGCCAGATTTCGGCTCTGGAGGTTCAGGGTTCGACTCCTTGCGGGCGCACCATTATTCACCCATATTAATCAAAGTTCCTTTATTTTTTGCAGCATTGAAAGAATAATAAAACAAAGCAATTGAAAGAGAAAAATAAAAAGCATTCCACATAAATGCATAGTAAACATTTTCGATATTAACTGTTTGATTAATCAAAATATTTCTAGCTTCTTCAAATATGTAAACCAATGGAAGTACATAAGCTATTTTTTGAAATATTTCTGGAAGAGTTTCTATTGGATAATAAATGCATCCAAAGGGTGCCAGTAAAAACATTGTTGACCATGCTATATTTTCAAATGATGGGCCAAATCTAAGCAAACCTGAAGAAACTAAAATACCAAGTGTGATACCAAATATATATAGACTCAAAAAAAGAAAAAATAAAAATATTCCTAAATCTAAAATTGAAATTCCAAACAATGGAGATGTAAGTAAAATTGCTGGAACCAGACCAATTAGTGATCTAATTAAAGCAGTTATAACAAGTGAGGTTAAAATCTCACCAATTCTCATTGGTGCTATGAAAAGATTAGTAAAATTTCTACTCCAAATTTCCTCTAAAAAAAGCATATTGAAACCAATACTTGTTCTAAACAAAAAATCATAAAGAATTGCACAAGTAAGGATTACACCAACTGCATTATTGTAATAAGTTGTGTGCGTTGCAAAAAAATTTGATATAAATCCCCATAATGTAATTTGAATAGATGGCCAGTAAACTAGATCTAATACCCTAGGAAATGACCTAGTGATTAGATAAAAATGCCTCAAAAATAAACCGTATATTCTAGTTAAACTCACTATTACTCCTTGATAGTTTTAAAAAAACTTCCTCTAAATTTGTTCTTCCATGTTTTGCAATTAAATCTTCAGGTTTGCCTTGGTCTATTATTTCTCCATTTTTCATCATTAATACAGATTTACATAAACGTGTGACTTCATTCATATTATGAGAAGCTAAAAGTATCGAAATTTTTTTTTCTTTTTTGTAATCTTCTAAAAATGATCTAACAAAATCTCCTACTTCTGGGTCTAAAGAAGCAGTTGGTTCATCAAGTAGCAGAACTTTTGGTTCATTAACTAGAGCTTTAGCTAAACTTACTCTATTTTTTTGACCTGATGAAAGTTCCCCGGTAATACTGTTTAATAATTCACCTATTCTTAGCTTTTCCGACAAATACTCAATTCGTTCTTTAATATTTCTAACTTTATAAAGTTTAGAATAAACATATAAATTTTGTTTCACTGTAAGTTTTTTGGGCAATTCAATATAAGGGGATATAAAATTAATTTTTTCAAGAATCTGAATTCTATTTTCTTCAAGTTTAAGATTATTGATAAATATTTGACCGCTTGTAGGTTTAAGCAAGCCTAGCAACATTCCAATAGTTGTTGTTTTTCCAGATCCATTAGGACCAAGCAAACCTAAAATTTCATCTTCCTCAACATTAAATGATATTCCTTTTACAGCTTCTTTTTTGCCATAATTTTTTTTTATATTTTGAACTTCAATTAAATTTTTCATTTTTTTGATGCTCTTAAAATTCTATCATTAATAGCCTCACCAATATTAATATTTGGTATTTTTTCAATAGCAATTTTTTTGTACCCATAGTTTTTTATTATTCTTAACGTTTTATATAAATTTTTTGCAGCTTGTTTTAAATTACCTGTCTTACTTATATAAAAATAGTTTTTGTCTAATTTTTTTCTTTTTTTTATTAATATATATGCTTCATTTTGATAATTTTTTTTGGCATTTAGTCTCACAGGTATTCCGGGTGAATAATGTAATTTACTAGTTCCAGGAACTTTTACTTTAATTTTTTTTTTATTCTTATTTTCTAATTTATTTATTAGTTTATAAATTAATTTACTATTTATTCCTCCTAATCTTAAAATATGAGGTTTTCCAATAAGATTTATAATCGTTGACTCTAAGCCTATTTTCGAAGAACCGCCATCTAAGACAAACTTTAATTTAGGACCAAATTCATCAACCACATCTTGTTTTGAAACAGGACTTATACTTGTTGAAATATTTGCACTAGGTGCTGCAAGTGGATAATTAATTTTTTTTAATAGTTTTCTAGTTAAAGGATGACTTGGAAATCTTACAGCTACTGAATTTGAATTATTTCTAATAATTTTTGAAATCCTACTTTTCTTTTTTAATTTTAAAACAAATGATACAGGTCCTGGGCAAAATTTTTTATAGAGTTTAATAAAAGTATTATCAATTTCACAATCTTTTTTTAAATTATTAATGCTATAATAATGAGTAATTAAAGGATTGCTTCTAGGTCTTTTTTTTAATTTGTATACTCTAGAAACTGCTTTGTCCGAATACGCATTTCCTGCTAGTCCATAGACTGTCTCGGTAGGTATCGCTATACATTCATTATTATTTAAGTATTTTATCGCTTTTTTAATATTTGAATCATTCTTTTTCATATAATATCACCAACTAATATATGAATGAAAAAAATTTGCCAGATGATATTGCGTCAAAATCTTTGAATGAGCTAACTGATTTAGCAGACGAAATTGTTAAAAATTTAGAAAATGAAAATAATCTAGAAAATACATCTAAAGATTATACAAATTTATTAAAAATTAATAGATTGATTGAAAAAAAATTCCAAAAAAATTTTAAAGAAATATCGGATAAGACAAATTTTAAAATTAAAAATATAAAATCAAATAAAAATGCAAAAAAAGTTAAATAAAATAGTTAATAGAACTAACGACTATCTTTATAAATATTTTTCCAAACAAAAAAGAACTGAGCTTATCAAACCAATGCTATATGGACTTTTACCAGGAGGTAAAAAAGTAAGATCAAAAATACTCTTTGATATCGGGTCTATATTCAAAGTAGATAAAAAAAATATTTTGCAAGTTGCAGCTGCAGTTGAATGTATACATGCTTATTCATTAATACATGATGATTTACCATGCATGGACAATGACAATTTGAGAAGAGGAAAATTGACAACACACAAAAAGTTTAGTGAGTCGACAGCAATTCTTGCTGGTAATTCTTTACTTACTATAGCATTTCAAATTCTTAGCGAAAAAAGATTAAGTTTAGACGAAAAAAAAAAAATAAAACTCATAAACTTGCTTTCCGAAAGTTCTGGACATACAGGAATTGCTGGGGGGCAGTTTTTAGACTTAAATTATGAAAAAATAAAAAAAACTAAAAATCAAATTATAGATATGCAAATTAAAAAAACTGGGAAGCTATTTAGTTTCTGTTGTGCTGCTCCCATTATAATGTCTGGAAAAACAAAATATCTGAATAAATTTAATAAAATAGGCAATGAAATTGGATTATTATTTCAAATTGCTGATGACTTGATAGATTTAACAGGTAAAACATCTAGTGCAGGAAAAAAAACCAAAAAAGATTTAAAAATGGGGAAAGCTACTTTAATAAGTTTACTAGGCACCAATAATACTATTAAATATGCAGATGACTTAAAATCAAAAATATTTAAAAGTTTAAAAATTTTTGGAAATAAAAGTGACGATTTTAAAGAAACAATAAATTTTATTTTAAATAGGACAAAGTGAGCAATAATTATAAATTTCTAAATAATATCAATTTCCCTGACGATGTTAGAAAATTATCACAATCTGATATTAAAATTTTAGCAGATGAGGTTCGACAAGAGTTAATTGATGTTGTTTCTGAAACAGGAGGGCATTTAGGTGCTGGACTTGGAGTTGTAGAATTAACTGTTGTCTTACATTATATATTTAATACTCCCCATGATAAATTAATTTGGGATGTTGGGCATCAAACTTATCCACATAAAATATTAACTGGTAGAAAAAAACAAATAAGAACTCTTAGAAAAGGTGACGGATTATCTGGTTTTACAAAAAGATCAGAAAGTGAGTATGATCCATTTGGTGCCGCTCATAGTTCAACTTCTATTTCATCTGCATTAGGAATAGCAGTAGCTAATAAGTTGTCAAATAAATCAGGAAATGTAATAGCGGTCATAGGTGATGGAGCGATAAGTGCTGGTATGGCTTATGAGGCGATGAACAATGCGGGTGAAAATAAAACAAAGATGATTGTTGTTTTAAATGACAACGATATGTCAATTGCCAAACCTGTCGGTGCTATGAGAAAATATCTTGCAAAAATTTTATCTGGTAAAATTTATTTTAGTTTCAGAGAGACATTAAAGTTAATTATATCTGCTTTTTCAAAAAGATTTAAAAATCAAGCAGGAAAAGCAGAAGATTTTTTAAGATCTGCGGTTACAGGTGGAACATTATTCAATTCTATGGGATTTTACTATATTGGACCAATAGATGGCCATGACATTGACACAATGGTTTCTGTATTTAATAATGCAAAAGATATTAATTATGATGGACCAATCTTAATCCATGTAAAAACTGAAAAAGGAAAAGGATATTCGTTTGCAGAAAAATCAGAGGATAAATTTCATGGTGTATCAAAATTTAATGTAAAAACAGGAGAACAAGAAAAGTCTAAATCAAACACTCCCTCTTATACAAAAGTATTTGCCAATTCGTTAATCAAACACGCGGAAAAAGATAGCAAGGTCATTGGTATAACTGCTGCTATGCCATCAGGAACTGGAATGGATTTATTTGGAAAAAAGTTTCCAGAAAGAATGTTTGATGTTGGGATAGCTGAGCAACATGCGGTTACTTTTGCTGCGGGTATGGCTACCGAGGGATATAAACCTTATGCTGCAATATACTCAACATTTCTTCAAAGAGCTTACGATCAGGTTGTTCACGATGTTGCCATACAATCTTTGCCTGTTAGATTTGCAATTGACAGAGCGGGGTTAGTTGGTGCTGATGGCCCAACACATGCTGGATCTTTTGATATAACATACCTCTCAACATTGCCAAATTTTGTGGTAATGGCTGCAAGTGATGAAGCCGAGCTTGTAAGAATGATAAATACATCAATGGATATAAATGATAGACCATCAGCTTTTAGATACCCTAGGGGCAATGGTGTGGGAGTTCAATTACCTGAGATAACTGAGAAAATTGAGTTGGGTAAAGCAAAAATAATTAAAGAAGGAAAAAAAGTTGCAATCTTAAATTTTGGAGCAAGATTACAGGAGTGTATTTTGGCTTCCGAAAATTTAACAAAAAAAGGAATTGATATCTCTATAATTGATGCAAGATTTGCAAAACCATTAGATAAAAACCTAATATGGCAAATTGCTACAGAAAATGAGGTTGTGATTACAATAGAAGAGGGATCTATCGGGGGATTTGGATCTCACGTGAGCCAATTTTTAAGTGAAAAAAATTTATTAGACAGTAATCTTAAATTTAGATCAATGATATTGCCTGATAGATTTATTGATCATGATAAACCAGAGCTAATGTATAAGTTTGCTAATCTAGACTGTATAGGTATTGAAAATAAAATTTTAGATACTTTAAATTCAAAAGTTTTAATTAAAAAATCTAATTAAATTTTATTTTGTGCTGTATTCATTAAATAGTGATCAAGAATTACGCAATGCATCATCGCTTCTCCTATTGGAACTGCTCTAATTCCAACACATGGATCGTGTCTTCCTTTTACAGATATTGTTGTATTCTTACCAAATCTGTCGATTGTTTTCCTCGATGACAAAATAGATGAAGTTGGTTTTACTGCAAATGATACATTTATTTCTTGTCCAGTAGATATTCCTCCAAGAATTCCTCCTGCATTATTTGATTTGAAACTAGTTTTACCTTTTTTTTTCAAAATTTCATCAGAGTTTTCCTCACCAGTTAACATTGCAGAGTTCATTCCTGATCCAATATTTACACCCTTTACAGCATTAATGCTCATCATGGCTGCTGCAAGATCCATATCTAATTTTGAGTATATTGGGGCTCCAAGTCCCAAAGGAACTCCTCTTGCTCTAACTTCAATTATTGCTCCACAAGATGATCCAGCTTTCCTTATCCCAAGTAAATATTTTTCCCAAAGCTTAATTACGGTTTTATCAGGACAAAAAAATGGGTTGCTAGAAATTGTTTTGTCTTTCCATTTCTTTAAGTCACATCCTAATATCCCTAATTGTGTAACAGCTCCAACAGCTTGATACTTCTTTCCAATTTTACTTTTCAAAACAACTTTTGCAATAGCACCTGCCGCAACTCTAGCCGCAGTCTCACGAGCAGATTGTCTTCCACCACCTCTGTAATCCCGGATACCGTATTTTTTGAAATAAGTATAATCTGCATGTCCTGGTCTAAATTTATTCTTTATTGTCTCATAGTCTCTAGATCTCATATCTTTATTATAAATTATCAGGGAAATTGGAGTTCCTGTTGTTTTACCCTCAAAAACACCAGACAAAATATTAATTTTATCATCCTCTTTTCTTTGAGTTGTAAATTTAGATTGTCCTGGCTTTCTTTTATTCAGTTCTTTTTGTATATCACTCTCTTTTATTGGAATATTTGGAGGGCAGCCATCTACAACGCATCCAATAGCCGGACCATGTGACTCTCCCCAAGTGGTAAACCTAAATAACTTTCCAAAAGTATTAAATGACATTATTTTAATGTATAAATTATTTTTTTAAATTTATGAACGAAAAAAACTCACTTGGACTAAATCTTTGCTTTAAAGATCATAATAACCCAATAAAACTTTTTGAAGAATGGTTCAATAAAGCAAAAAAAACAGAAATTAATGATCCAAACGCATTTGCAGTCGGAACTGTAAATAAAAATGGGTTTCCAACAGTCAGAATGGTGCTTCTTAAAGATTTTGATAAAAATGGATTTGTTTTTTATACAAACCTCAATAGTGATAAAAGCAAAGCAATCAGAAATACCTCAAAAATTTCGATGTGCTTTCATTGGAAAAGTTTGCAAAGGCAAATTAGAATAGTTGGCGTTGCATCTAAAGTATCAAAAAAAGAAGCTGATGATTATTATAATTCAAGAGCCTATGGAAGTAGAATAGGTGCTTGGGCCTCAAAGCAAAGTTCTATTTTAAAACAAAGACAAGATTTATATAAGTCCATTGAGAAATTTAAGAAAAAATATCCAAATAAAAATAATATACCACGTCCTGAACATTGGTCTGGTTGGAGAATTAAACCAAAGGAAATTGAATTTTGGCTAGATGGAAAGAATAGAATTCATGAAAGGTTAAAATATATTAGATTACCTAAAAAATGGAAAAAAGTATTATTAAGTCCTTAAAAATTTCTTTCAATACTAAAAGAAGTTAAGTTTTTTAATATATTTTTTTCTTCAGATTCTTCAAACACACTTAAAGAATTAGAAGCTAAATTAATATAATGTTCTGCTTTTTTATAACACTCATTAATAATATTATTTTTTTTTATTAGAACTAGGACATGTTCTAAATCTTGCTTTTCACGAATACCTTTTTCAAAAAAAGATTTTAATTTTTCTTTTTCAAACTTGTCAACCTTTTGATAAAGTAAAATTATAGGCAAAGTCACTTTACCTTCGTAAAAGTCATTGCCAATATTTTTTCCAAATAATTTTAATTCAGAATTATAGTCTAATGTGTCATCTGCTATTTGAAATGTAAGCCCTAAGTTTTTTCCATAAAATTCCAAAGCATTTTTATATTTTAAATCTTTTTCAGCAATAATTGCGCCAACTTTAGTAGCTGCTGCAAATAAAGAAGCTGTTTTTGATGAAATAATATTTAGATATGTTTCTTCCAAGATATCTATTTCTTTATTATGTTGTAACTGAAGAACTTCACCCTGGGCAATATCAGATGATGTAGTTGCTAAAAGTTTTAATAGTTCCAAATTCCCATCCTCCACCATCATTTCAAAACATTTACTAAGTAAATAATCACCTACCAAAATTGATGAATGATTTCCCCAAATTGTATTAAGTGTTTTTTTACCTCGTCTTATGTCAGCACTATCTATTACATCGTCATGCATTAAAGTAGCTGCATGTATAAGTTCTACACAAGCGGCAAGATTTACATCTCTTAATCCTTTTTGATATTCACAAATTTTAGCACATTGCAAGGTTAAGAGCGCTCTTAGTCTTTTTCCACCAGTTTTTAAATGATACTTGGTCATCTTTTGAACCAATTCAACTTTACTTGCTAGTCTAGAATTGATTTTTTCTTCAACTAGAATCAATTTATCATCGACGGAATTTTTTAAATCTGCGTATGAATTATTAATTTGTTTTTTTAGCTGAATTACAGTTCCCATTATTTAAAACTATTATATCCAATTTATTAATATACTTATCAATTGACGCACCTTATTCTTTAATTATAACTAGGGTTTATAATATATTAAAAAAACTTATAACAATTCTAATGTTCTCATTTTTTAAAAAAAAAAAGATTATAAGTCACCTCAAATTATCGGGAGTTATAGGAAATGTTGGAAGGTTCAGACAAGGAATAGAATATTCAAGTGAGGAAGAAATAATAAAAAAGGCTTTCTCAGTTAAGAAAGCATTAGCAGTTGCAATTACAATTAATTCACCAGGTGGATCTCCAGTACAGTCACATTTGATATACAAATTAATAAAAGAGCAATCTAAGAAAACAAAAAAAAAAGTAATTGTTTTTGCTGAGGATGTGGCTGCATCTGGGGGATACCTTATTTCATGTGCCGGTGATGAAATTTATGCTAACTCAAGCTCAATCATAGGATCTATCGGAGTTATTTCTGCATCATTTGGTTTTAAAAATTTAATTGAAAAAATTGGGATTGAAAGAAGAGTTTATACCGCTGGAAAAAATAAAAGTACTTTGGATCCTTTTTTGGATGAAAAAGAAGAAGACATAAACCGTTTAAAAAATATCCAATTAGAAATACACCAAGATTTTATAGACGTTGTTGAAGAGAGCAGAAAAGAAAAACTAAACAAAAACTCTGGTATTGAACTTTTCTCTGGGGAATTTTGGGCAGGAAGAAAAGCAAAAGAATTAGGACTAATAGATGGATTAGGAAATGCAGATCAAATATTAAGAGAGAAATATGGAGATGACTTAGAAATTAAGAAATTTGGAAAAAGTAAAGGGTGGTTATCAAAAAAGCTATCATCTTCTGAAAATTATACTGATAAAGTAATCAGTTCATTAGAAGAAAGATCAATCTGGCAAAGGTATGGTCTCTAAAATAAAAAAAAAAACTTTATCTTTTCAGGATACAATCTTTAACTTACAAAAGTTCTGGTCTAAAAAAGGTTGTGTAATATTACAACCGTACGATCTAGAAGTAGGTGCTGGTACATTCCATCCAGCAACCACTCTAAGATCGCTTGGCCCAAAACTATGGAAAACTGCATATGTTCAACCATCACGCAGACCGACCGATGGAAGATATGGTGACAATCCCAATAGATTGCAACATTACTATCAATTCCAAGTTTTAATTAAACCTTCACCAAAAGAGATAAAAAGGATGTATTTAAATAGTTTGTCATCAATAGGCATTAATCATGAGGAACACGATATAAGATTTGTTGAAGATGACTGGGAAAGTCCCACATTAGGAGCGGCAGGTCTTGGATGGGAAGTTTGGTGTGATGGTATGGAGGTTACACAATTTACCTATTTCCAACAAATGGCAGGAGTTGAATGTAAACCTGTATCTGTTGAAATTACATATGGATTAGAGAGGTTATGCATGTTTATTCAAAATAAAAAAAGTGTTTTTGATTTAATATGGAATGATGAAGGAATTACCTACAAAGATGTTTTTCTTCAGTCAGAGAAAGAATTTTCAGCATATAATTTTGAATATGCCAATACTGATAATTTATTTAAAATATTTGAAATGCTTGAGGAAGAAACAAAATTATTAGTTGAAAAAAAGATTTCTCTTCCAGCATATGATCAATGTTTAAAATGCAGTCATGTCTTCAATATTTTAGATGCAAGAGGGGTGATTAGTGTAGCACAAAGGGCTGAGTATATTGCAAGAATAAGGGAACTAACTAAATCAATTGGGAAAGTTTGGATTGAAAGCCAAAGTTGATGTCAGAATTATTTGTAGAGCTATTTAGTGAGGAAATTCCTGCAAGGCTTCAAATAAACGCAAGGAATGAATTAAAAAAAAATATTAAAAATTTTTTTAATGAAAATCAAATTAAATTCAACGAAAATTTCAATGTTTATTCAACACCAAATAGACTAGTTCTACATGTTGATAAAATCCCTAATGAAATCAAAATAAAATCAGAGGAAATTAGAGGCCCAAATGTAAATGCTCCTGAAAAAGCATTAGAGGGATTTATTAGATCAAACAACACAATATTAGAGAAAATATTCAGAAAACATACTGAAAAAGGTGAATTCTTTTTTTTTAAAAAAGAGTCTAGAAAAATAAAAGTTTCAGACTTAATAGAAAAAAATTTAAGTGAAATCTTAGCAAAGATAGCTTGGAATAAATCAATGAAATGGGCAAATTATGATCTTTATTGGGGAAGACCTCTTAAATCCATTTTAGCAATATTTAATAAAAAACCTCTAAATTTTGTTTTCAACCACATCAATAGTTCTAATAAGACTTTTATAGATAAATCACTAGAGGAAGGTCTGAAAACTTTTAACAACTTTAACTCGTATTTAAAATTTTTTAAACAAAAAGGTATTTTAATTAATCAAGATTTAAGAAAAAAAATAATACAAAATAAGATTAATGAAATAATTAACAAAAAAAATTTAAAAATCGAACAGAATGATAGACTAATAGATGAAATAGTAAATATAGTTGAAAAGCCAGATGTAATTGTTTGTGATTTTGACAAAAAATTTTTAAATATTCCCAATGAAATACTGATTACGACTATGCAGAGTCATCAAAAATATTTACCAACTTTAGATAAAAAAAATAATCTTACAAATAATTTTTTTGTAGTTTCAGATATAAAAGATACTAAAGGGTTTGTTAAATTAGGAAATGAGAGAGTGATTGAAGCAAGATTAAGCGATGCTGAGTTTTTTTGGGAAAAAAACAAAACTCAAAATTTAATTAAACAAGTAGATAAATTAAAAAATATTAATTATTTTAAAGGTTTAGGATCATATTTTGATAAAACTCAACGTATGAGAAAATTATCATCGTTAATTTCTGATGATTTTTTAATTAGTAAAGATAAAATTGAAATAGCATCATCAATTTGTAAAGTTGATTTAATGTCCGATCTTGTTGGAGAGTTTCCAGAACTCCAAGGAATTGTTGGAGGTTATTTTGCAAGCTTTCAAGGGTTTGATAAAGAAGTCTGTCTTGCTGTATCTGAACAATATTTGCCTAACGGGATGGAAAGCAAATTACCAAAAAAAATGTACAGTGTTGCTTTATCTTTAAGTGATAAATTAGACTCATTAGTAGGTTTTTTTGGAATTAATCTGAAACCTACTAGTTCAAAAGACCCATATGCCTTAAGAAGAATGTCAACAAGTCTTGTCAGATTAATTGTTGAAAATGAAATAAAAATCAAACTAAAAGATTTAATTGTTTACACCTGCTCAATATACAGAGATCAGGGTTATGAATTTGATACCAAAAAGCTACAAAACGAATTAAGTGATTTTATAATTGAAAGATTAAAAAATTATTTAAAAGAAAAAAAAATAAGACAAGATATAATTGAAAGCTCAACATTTTTGCTTGGGTTAGATGATTTATTAAAGGCTTATAAAAAATCATTATGTTTAAATAAAAATATTAAAAAAGAAATTGGCTTTGAAACTATTACAGCATACAAAAGATCATCGAATATATTAAATACTGAAGAAAAAATGTCTATGGATTCCCTTGGTTTTGCAGATCCAGGTTTATTTAAAAACGATTATGAGAAAAAATTATATAAAAAAATAAATGATATAAGAAAATATTTTTTGAGTATTGGAAAAGACGAAAATTACGAGGAAAGTCTAAAAATCTTATCAAGTATTAAGAACGAGGTAAACAATTTTTTTGATAATGTTATTGTTAATGATGAAGATATAATAATTAAAAAAAACAGATTAGAATTATTAAATATGTTGTGTAAAACTTTTGATAATTATTTAAATTTTTCAAAAATAGAATCCTAGTATGAAAAAATTTATATTTAATTTTAAATCAAATAAAATAAAAAAAATTAAAATACCAAAAAATATTCTTGGTGGCAAAGGTGCAAATCTTTCTGAGATGGGAAGAATGGGACTGCCTGTTCCTCCCGGTTTTACAATATCTACAGAAGTATGTGATTTATTTTATAAGAATAAAAAAAAATTAAATAAAAAAATACTTAATGAAATAAATAAAGAATTAAAATTTATTGAAAAAGACTCTGGAAAAAAATTTGGAGATATAAAAAATCCTCTTCTAGTTTCTGTAAGATCTGGAGCAAGGGTTTCTATGCCTGGCATGATGGATACAATTTTAAATCTAGGTCTAAATGATAATACTGTAATAGCACTTGCCAAAAAAACTTCAAATTTAAGATTTGCAAATGATAGTTATAGGCGTTTTATTCAAATGTATTCTACTGTTGTATTGGGAATAGAAGGATATCACTTTGAAGATATAATTGAGAATTATAAGTTAACAAAAGGAGTATTACTAGACACAGAATTAGATGCGTATGACTGGGAAGCTTTAATAAAAGATTTCAAAAATATTGTGAAAGAAAAAACAAAAAAAAATTTTCCTCAAAGTGTCAGAGAGCAATTAGTGGGAGCTATAAGTGCTGTTTTTTTATCCTGGGAAAGTCACAGAGCAAAAGTTTATAGAAAATTAAATCAAATACCGTCTAATTGGGGTACAGCAGTTAATGTACAATCTATGGTTTTTGGAAATATGGGAAATGATTGTGCAACTGGTGTAGTCTTTACTAGAAATCCATCAGATGGATCAAAAAACATTTATGGAGAATATTTAATAAATGCGCAAGGAGAGGATGTTGTTGCTGGAACTAGAACACCACAACATATTACAAAAAAAGCTAGAGTTGAATCGAAAGAAACTCTTAAGTCAATGGAAGAGGCAATGCCAGCGACATATAAGCAACTAAAAAATATTCTAAATAAGTTGGAAAAACATTACAAAGATATGCAGGATGTTGAGTTTACAGTTGAAAATAAAAAACTTTGGATGCTTCAAACACGTTCTGGAAAACGAACAGCTAAGTCTGCTGTAAAAATAGCTGTAGATATGGTTAATGAAAAATTGATTACCAAAAAAGATGCAATATTGCGAATAGAACCAAGTTCTCTAGACACCTTGCTTCATCCAACTTTAGATGAGAAAGCAAAAATAGAAGTAATTGGGTCAGGCTTACCCGCATCACCAGGTGCTGCAAGTGGAAAAGTTGTTTTCACATCTGAGGAGGCTGAAAGATTAAATAGTATGATGCAAAGTACAATATTAGTTCGTGTAGAAACATCACCAGAAGATATACATGGTATGCATGCAGCAAAAGGAATACTTACTTCAAGAGGTGGTATGACAAGTCATGCTGCAGTAGTAGCTAGAGGAATGGGAAGACCATGTGTTTCTGGATCTAGTGAAATAGAAATTGATTATGAAAATAAATTATTAAAAACAAATAACAGAATTATTAAAGAGGGAGAAATAATTACAATTGATGGTTCAACAGGTAGAATAATTATTGGAGAGGTAAAAACAGTTCAACCGGAAATATCAGGTGATTTCTCAAAAATAATGAGTTGGTCTGATGATTTTAGAAAATTAAAAATTAGAACTAATTCAGAGACACCAATAGATAGTAAAAATGCTAGAGAATTTGGTGCAGAGGGTATTGGTTTGTGTAGAACTGAACATATGTTTTTTGACGAAGAAAGAATTTTATCAGTAAGAGAAATGATATTATCAAAAACAATTGAGGATCGATCCAATGCACTCAAAAAGCTATTACCACACCAAAAAAAAGATTTTATTGAAATATTTAAGATTATGAAAGGTTTACCAGTAACAGTAAGGTTACTTGACCCACCACTACATGAATTTTTACCAAAAAGTAATAATGAAATTAATGATGTTGCAGTCTCACTAAATATTCCCATTAAAGAACTTGAAATTAGAATTTCAGAACTTCATGAGCAAAATCCCATGCTAGGTCATAGAGGTTGTAGATTAGCAATTTCATTCCCTGAAATTTATGAGATGCAATGTACAGCAATTTTTGAAGCTTTAGTAGAATGTAAAAAACAAAAAATTCAATCTACAATGCCAGAAATCATGATACCTTTAGTTTCAACAGAAGCAGAAATAAAACTTATGAAAGATTTAGTTATAAGGGTTGCAAAAAAAGTTCAAGATGAGAATAAAATTAAAATTGATTTTTTAGTTGGAACAATGATTGAATTGCCAAGAGCAGCAATAAAGGCTAAAGATATCGCTAAACATGCTGAATTTTTTAGTTTTGGAACTAATGATTTAACTCAAACTACATTTGGAATTAGTAGAGATGATAGTGGTAAATTTCTAAACGATTATATTGAAAACAAAATTTTTGACATCGATCCTTTTGTATCAATTGATGATGGAGTTGGAGACTTAATAAAAATTGCAACTGATAAGGGAAGAAAACAAAACAAAAAAATAAAACTTGGAATTTGTGGTGAGCATGGTGGAGATCCTAAAAGTATAGAATTTTGTGCAAAAACTGGATTAGATTACGTTTCTTGTTCTCCTTATAGAGTTCCAGTTGCAAGATTAGCTGCTGCTCAAGCTCAAATAAAAAAAAATTAAATCTCTAATTTTAAATCCAAAGCTTGAATACTATGTGTTAACTCACCTACTGATATTCTGTCAACGTTTGTTGCTGCTAGATTTTTTACATTTTTCAAAGTTATTCCTCCTGAGGCTTCAGTCTCATATTTCCCTTTTGCATATTTAATAGCCACCCCTAGAATTTTCGGACTCATATTATCAAACAGAACTGTATTAAAATTAAGTCCATTAATTCTTTTAAATTGCTTCAAAGTGTCTACCTCAACAGTAATTTTTCTTCCTTTTTTGTTTTTAATTGCTTTTTTCACTATTTCTTCAAATTTATTTGATGAAGCTAGATGATTATCTTTAATTAAAAATTCATCACTTAAATTAAATCTGTGATTAGTCCCACCTCCTAGTTTTACGGCATATTTTTGAATAACTCT
This sequence comes from uncultured Pelagibacteraceae bacterium, assembly GCA_902555585.1. Taxonomy (GTDB): domain Bacteria; phylum Pseudomonadota; class Alphaproteobacteria; order Pelagibacterales; family Pelagibacteraceae; genus Pelagibacter. Next base: position 255,842 of record CACDSY010000002.1, read on the forward strand.
TAGATTAGGAATCGTTTTTCTAGTGCAACAAATTTTTGTTTTCTTGCCTACCTTTTTTACAAATTTATTGGTTTTAGTTGCAATGCCAGAGATATGAGAGAGAAAATTTAGAGCAACTCTTTCTCCAATTAATATATTTTTAATTTTACCTTCAATTACAGCAATTACAGATCCTTTACTAATTTTTGATCCTTCTTTTTTTTTTATATGAAATTTAATATTTCTATCTAATAAATTAAATGTTTGTTTAGCAAATTCTAATCCACCTATAATACCTTTTTCATTACTTATTATGTTAGCTTTTGAAATTGAATTATTATTTAATAGATTTGTTGTAATATCTCCTGAAGGATATAGATCTTCGTTAAGAGCTAACTTACAGATTGATCGGATAAAATTTTTACTTAATTGAATTTTTGGCACAGAATTTATCTGCCTATTTCAGCCATTTTCTCCACTGATTTTCTAGCTTTCTCGATTGTTTCGTGGTCCATTATTATTTCATTTGTTTCATTTTCTAAACAATCAAGTATTTTAGGAAGTGTAATTGTTTTCATGTGAGGACATAAGTTACAAGGTCTAATAAATTCTACATTAGGATTATCAATTTGAACATTATCACTCATTGAGCATTCTGTAACCATCATAACTTTTTCAGGTTGATTATCTTTTACATATTTGATCATTCCACTTGTTGAACCAGCAAAATCACTTGCTTTTATTACATCAGGAGGACATTCAGGATGAGCAATAATTTTAATTCCAGGATTATTTTTTCTTATCTCATTAATCTCTTCATCATTAAATTGCTCATGCACCTCACAAGTTCCTTTCCATGAAATAATTTCTACATTGGTTTGAGAAGCAACATATTTTGCTAAATAATCGTCTGGTAAGAAAATTACTTTTTTTACACCTAAAGAGTTTACAATTTTAACAGCATTTGCTGATGTACAACAAACATCAGTTTCTGCTTTGACATCTGCAGAAGTGTTAACGTATGAAACTACAGGCACACCAGGATATTGTTTTTTTAAGTTTCTTACATCTTCACCAGTTATAGATGAGGATAAAGAGCAACCAGCTTTCATATCTGGTAGTAAAACTTTTTTTTCTGGACTCATCAATTTGGCAGTCTCCGCCATAAAATGTACACCACACATAACAATTATATCAGCCTCTGTTTTTGCAGCTTCAATTGCTAAGGCTAACGAGTCCGCTGAAAAATCAGAAATACCATGGTATATTTCAGGAGTTTGGTAATTATGAGCAAGTATTACTGCGTTCTTCTCTTTTTTAAGTTTATTTATTTTATAAATGTAAGGTGCATGAGTAGCCCACTCTATTTCAGGAATGGATTTAGAAACCTTTTGATAAATAGGGTCTGTTGCAATTTTAACTTGAGTTGTGAATTCCATAACAAAAACTTATCAACTTGAAATAGAATTGTCATTCATTTAATCTGACGCACAATTTGCGGCCATGCTGAAATTGGTAGACAGGCACGGTTGAGGGCCGTGTGAGCCTAGCTCATGAGAGTTCGATTCTCTCTGGCCGCACCATTAATTAATATTATATATTAAAAAAGGGGCGTTCTGTTGCCAGGTGCCCCAAACCCCGTAACTTAATTAGTAAACTAATTAAGCTGCAAGTGCGTAACTTTCGTTAGCATTTATAAATTAGCCCATCACGGCGGAACAATACCGAACGAAAGAACAACTTTTAGACACCCGTCGATCCTAATTCACCCCCTTAAGTTGTAATTGGTGGAGGTGGTGGGTACTGCCCCCACGTCCGTAATGGTTATTACGAAATTCGTTTATCGTCATAGTTGGAAAACCAACACTATTAATATAAAACCAAATACAAGAGATTCAATAATTTATTCATGAAACTTACAAAAGAACAAATAAACGACATAAAAGATCAACAATCTCAGGAGAATGTTACTAAAAGAGTTACTGCTCCTGAATTAGAAAAAGTATTATATGAAGCGATGCCAGCTTTAGATCACGGCTTTATAAGAGTTATTGATTATATGGGTGATGATAGTTCGATTGTTCAGTCTGCGAGAGTCTCTTATGGTAAAGGAACTAAACAAGTTTCAACAGATAGTGGTCTAATAAAATATCTAATGCGCCACTGGCATAGCACTCCTTTCGAAATGTGCGAAATTAAATATCATGTAAAATTACCAATATTTATCGCTAGACAATGGATTAGACATCGTACTGCAAACGTCAACGAATACTCTGCAAGATATTCAATTTTAGATAAAGAATTTTATTTACCCGATCCACAAAATTTAGCAGCTCAATCAATTGCAAACAGACAAGGTAGAGGTGATGTGATTGAGGGAGATCAGGCAAAGGAAGTTTTAGAACTATTAAAAAATGATGCTGAAAGAACATATGATAATTATGAAACTATGCTTAATCAGAAATTTGATGGGTCTACAATTGACGAAAATAAAAAAGGATTAGCTAGAGAGTTAGCGAGAATGAACCTAACTTTGAATACGTATACCCAGTGGTATTGGAAAACTGATCTTTTAAACTTAATGAATTTTTTAAGATTACGTGCTGACCATCATGCTCAATATGAAATTAGAGTTTATGCAGATATAATGTTGGATACATTAAAAAAATGGGTTCCTATTACATATGATGCATTCATGGATTATAGAGTAGGTGGTACAGAAGTCTCTGCTAAAGGAAAAGTTATTATTCAAAAATTATTAAAAGGAGAGAAAATAAATTTAGAACAATCTGAACTTTCAAAAAGAGAGTGGAATGAACTTATGGAAGCTTTTGAAATTACAGATAAGATTGTTTAATTTCTTCAGCAAATTTTAAATAAATTTTTGTAATTTCATGTTCTGGATCTTTCTCAACAATAGGAATTCCCATATCTCCATATTTTCCAACATCAGAGTTTATTGGTATTTGTCCTAAAAATTTCTTCTCAAATTCTTGTGCGGTTCTTTCAACACCATTTTCTCCAAAAATTGCATATTTTTTTCCGTCATCGCCAATAAAGTGACTCATATTGTCAATTAATCCAATAATATTTACTTTTAATTTTTCGAACATTCTAATTCCTCTTTTTACATCTTGGAGTGCTATCTCCTGAGGAGTTGATACTATGATTGCACCATCTACACTAATCTCTTGTGCAAAAGTTAATTGTGTATCACCTGTACCTGGAGGCATATCAACAATAATGAAGTCTAAATCTTTCCAACCAACTTTTTGAGTAAAGGTTTTGATAGCACTTGTTACCATTGGTCCTCTCCAGATCATCGGTGTTTGCTCGTCTGTTAAAAAACCAATGGACATACATTGAATATCATACTTTACAATTGGTTTTAAAGTTTGACCGTCGCTATCTGGCTTTTCATTTATAGAAAATAGTTTTGGCAAAGATGGGCCGTAAATGTCTGCATCTAAAATTCCAACATTACATCCAACTTTTTTTAACGCTAAAGCTAAATTCGTGGCAAATGTAGATTTCCCAACACCACCTTTTGCACTAGATATTGCAATTGTAAATTTAGTTCCTGGAATTGGGTTTCTTTTAAAGGTTTTTGGCTCAGTTTTTGCCTTCATTGTGTCACTTAGACCTACTTTTTTATCATTCATAAAAATACACTTACCTTGTTTTTGAATATAAAGACACTATATAGAGTGTCATAATGACGATTTATAAAAATCAAAGTCCATGGGGCAGTCCTCCAGGAAGCGGTGGAAGTGGAAATGGTGGAGGTTTCAGAAGAGGCCCAACACCTCCTAATTTGGATGAAGCAATTAAAAAATTACAGGATACTATAAATAAGTTTACTGGAAGCGGTGCAGGCGGCAAAAAACCAATTATACTTGGATTAATTATATTAGTAGTAATATGGGCATTAAGTGGTTTGTATAGAGTTTTACCTGATGAGCAGGGTGTAGTCTTAAGATTTGGAAAGTTTGTAAATACTACTCAGCCAGGATTAAATTATCATTTTCCATTCCCAATTGAGAGTGTGTTAACTCCTAAGGTTACTAAAGTAAACAGAATGGACATTGGCTTTAGATCAGAAAGAGACAGTGGGTTTGGTCAAGGTGGTGGAGTAGCTGATGTTCCTGAAGAAAGTTTGATGCTAACGGGTGATGAAAATATTGTTAACATAGACTTTTCAGTATTCTGGGTAATAAAAGATGCTGGTAACTTTCTGTTTAAAATTCAAGATCCAGAAGGTACAGTTAAAGCAGCAGCAGAAACTGCTATGAGAGAAGTTATAGCAAGATCAGACATTCAACCAATTCTTACAGAAGGAAGAGCAGTTATTGAGAGAGATACCCAAGACATTATTCAGGGTATACTTGATGAATATGAAAGTGGAGTACAAATTACACAAGTGCAAACGCAAAAAGCAGACCCACCAGATCAAGTAATTGATGCATTTAGAGATGTACAAGCTGCGAGAGCTGATATGGAAAGATCAAAGAACGAAGCAGAGGCTTATGCTAATGATGTAATACCAAGAGCTCGAGGAGAAGCTGCAAAAATTTTACAAGCTGCTGAAGCTTATAAAAAAGAAGTTGTTGCAAAGGCTGAGGGTGAAGCTAGTAGATTTTTATCAATTTACACTGAGTACGCGAAAGCCAAAGAGGTGACTCAAGAAAGAATGTATTTAGAGACAATGGAGCAGGTTCTTGCTGATATTAATAAAATTATAATTGATAAAGACTCAGGATCTGGAGTTGTGCCATATCTTCCTTTACAAGAATTAAAATCAGGGACAAACTAATGAAAGCCGGAAAATTTATATTACCGATCATCATTTTAATAGGAGCAACTTTATTTTTTTCAATATTTATAGTTAAAGAGGTAAACCAAGCTATAGTTTTACAATTTGGAGATCCAAAAAGAATAATTTTAAAGCCAGGTTTAAATTTTAAACTACCTTTTATTCAAAATGTAGTGTTTTTAGATAAAAGAGTTTTGAATTTAGATACTCCACCTGAAGAAGTAATTGCATCTGATCAAAAACGTCTAATAGTTGATGCATTTGCAAGATTTCAAATAATTGATCCATTAAAATTCTATATATCCGTAGGAAATGAAAGAGTTGCGAGATCAAGATTAGCAACGATTATTAACTCAAGAATAAGAAACGTACTAGGTCAACAAAAGTTACAAACATTATTATCTGAGGATAGATCAAAGCAAATGGCTTTAATTCAACAAGGTGTTAATAATGAAGCTGAAAATTTTGGTATAAAGATAGTTGACGTAAGAATTAAAAGAGCTGATTTACCTCAAGCAAATAGTGATGCAATCTTTAGAAGAATGCAAACTGAGAGGGAAAGAGAAGCTAAAGAGTTTAGAGCAAAAGGTGCGGAGATGGCAGTCACTATAACATCAACAGCAGATAAAGAAGTTACAGTTATTCTAGCTGACGCTCAAAAAAAATCAGAAATTATGAAAGGGGAAGGAGATGGTCAAAAAAATAAAATTTTTGCTGATGCATTTGGACAAGACCCTGAATTTTTTGGTTTTTACAGAGCAATGCAAGCTTACCAAAATGCTTTAATTGGTGGAGAAACATCAATGATATTATCTCCTGATAGTGAATTTTTTAAGTTTTTTGGAAATAAAGAAAAATAACAACTTTTGTTAACATGAAAGAATTGATCATAGCATTTGGTCTTTTCTTATTTATTGAAGGTGTTTTATATGCCTTATTTCCATCAAAAATGAAAAATATGTTAAAAAAACTTGATGCTGTAGCTGACAAACAATTAAGAGCAGGTGGATTAGTATTTGCAATTATAGGATTTATAATTATTTGGTATTCAAAGTCATGAAAAATATGTACAAAATTTTATCAATATTAATAATTTCAATAAGTTATTTTTCGATTTCCAAAGCTCAGGAAATTCCATCATCATTTGCAGATTTAGCAGAAAGATTAATGCCATCAGTTGTAAATATTTCAACTACCACTACTGTAACAACTAGATCAAATCCTTTGCCATTTGAATTTCCACCAGGTTCACCATTTGAAGATATGTTTGGCTCTCCTCAACAAAGACAAACAAGTGCGCTAGGATCAGGTTTTATAATTGATGAGGAGGGAATTGTAATAACAAACAACCATGTTATTCAAGGAGCATCAGATATATTTGTTAGAGTTAATGGAGATGAGGATTATAAAGCAGAAGTGCTCGGTGCCGACGCAGGCATGGATATTGCAGTATTAAAAATAAAGTCTGACGAAAAATTTAAACCAGTAAAATTTGGCAACTCAGACAAATCTAGAATTGGAGATTGGGTTATTGCAATAGGTAATCCATTTGGTCTTGGAGGTACAGTAACAGCGGGAATAATCTCTGCCAGAAATAGAAGTATAGGATTATCAAGATATGAAGATTATATTCAAACTGATGCTTCAATAAACCAAGGAAATTCAGGAGGTCCACTATTTAATATGAACGGAGATGTAATAGGAATTAATACAGCCATACTTGGCCAATCTGGTTCAATTGGAATAGGTTTTGCGATTCCATCAAACAGTGCACAAAAGGTTATTGAACAATTGATTGAATTTGGAGAAACAAAAAGAGGATGGCTTGGCGTTAGGATACAAGTCGTAGATCAAGGAATTGCAGATGCAGAAAAGCTAGATAAACCCAGAGGTGCTCTAGTTGCAAGTGTTGCGGATAATAGTCCATCAGACAAAGGAGGAATTAAACCTGGCGATATAATCTTAGAGTTCGATGGAAAACCTATTAATGAAATGAAAGAACTACCTAAAATAGTTGCTGAAACAGATGTTGGAAAAAAAGTAATTGTTAAAGTTTGGAGAAACAAACGAGAAATTACAAAAGAAATAATTCTAGGAAGATTAGAAACTTCAGAAGATTTTAAAGCACAAAAACCAGCAATTGAAAAACCAAAAGTAAAGAGAATTGAAGGTTTGAAAATAGATGTTCGTTTATTAAGTAAAGACGATATTGAGGCAAGAAATCTTCCAAAAGGAACAAGTGGAGTGGTAATTACTAAAATAGATAAAGATAGTCCTATAAACTATTTACAAGTGAATAATGTTATTGTTGAAGCAAATAGAAAAAAAATTAACTCAATAGGTGATCTTGATAATGTTGTAAAATTGAAGTTAAGAAGTGATGAAAACAACTTGCTGATTGCAATTTATAATAACCAAAATCAAAGAACTTATATTGGTGTTAAATTAAAATAACAACATGGACCTAAAGTCCAAAATAATATTAATCTCAGGTCCAACTGCATCAGGCAAGTCTAAAGTTGCATTACGAATTGCTAACAAGTTAAATGGAGAAATTATTAATGCAGATAGCATGCAGGTATATAAAGAATTAAATATACTGACTGCTAGACCTTCAAAAACTGATTTGAATAAAATTGATCATCATTTATATGGTTTTATAAGTGTTAAAAAAGAATTTTCGTCAGGTGAGTGGTTAAAATTAGCAAAAAAAAGTATTAAAAAAATTAGAGACAAAAATAAAATA
>CACDSY010000003.1 GCA_902555585.1 uncultured Pelagibacteraceae bacterium
AGAAAATAGTAGAAAATTTATTTAAAATAATAGAAAAGAAACCAAAAAAGTTTATTGTCAATAAATTTATAGAAAATAATAAATATAGAGCAATTTCTGATTATATCTCAGGAATGACTGATAGATATGCAATACAATTATACAAGTCATACAAATGAATATATTTGAAAATTATTTATTAAAGATAGAAAAAATTATTAAGTCTGCCCATAAAGATAATTTGTTAGAGTTGCCAGATAATTTATCAGGCATAAATGTTGATATACCACCTGCAAAATTTACTGGAGATATTTCCACAAATGTTGCAATGGTATTATCTAAAATTAATAAAAAACCACCTCTTGATCTTGCTAAACAGATAGCTGACTTGATAAAAGATAGTGATAAAAATATCGATGAAATTAGCATTGAAAAACCAGGTTTTATCAATCTAAAATTAAAAAATGAATTTTGGAATGGCTTTATATTAGATGTCTTAAATAATTCATCATATGGAAGTAGCACGAGTGGAAAAAAAAATAGTTTTTTAGTAGAATTTGTATCTGCAAATCCAACTGGACCTTTGCACGTAGGCCATTCTAGAGGCGCCATACTTGGAGATGTAATATCTAATCTTTTATCTTTTAACGGTCATAAAGTTACCAAAGAATATTATGTAAATGATTATGGAAATCAAATCTCTCATTTTACAAAATCCGTTTATTTAAGAATAAAAGAAATTCTTTACGATGAAACTTTTCCGATAAACGACAACGAATTATATCCTGGAGACTATCTTATAGATATAGCAAAAAAAATAATTTCAAAAAATAAAGATTTAGATTTTAAAAATTTTGAATCAGTCTCTGAAAAACTAAAAAAACTTTCTATACAAGAATCTTTAAAATTAATAAAAATCAATTTGAAAAATCTTGGCATAAAGCACGATAATTTTGCAAGTGAAACTGATGTGATAAATAATAATGAAGTTGATGAAGTAATTAAAAATCTAAAAGAAAAAAAATATATCTATGAGGGAAAAATTAAAGCACCCGAAGGAGAAAGCAAAGAAAACTGGGTAGAAAGAGAGCAATTATTGTTTAAATCTACAGACTTTGGTGATGATAAAGACAGAGCCTTACAAAAAGAAGACAAATCATGGACATACTTTGCAAGTGATGTTGCTTATCATAATACAAAATTAAAAAGAAATTTTAATATTCTTATAAATATACTTGGTGCTGATCACGCTGGTTATATTAAAAGAATTACTTCTGTAGTTGAAGCGTTGTCAGGTGAAAAAAATAAGTTAATTTGCAAAGTAAGTCAGTTAGTAAAACTCATTAAGGACAAAAAACCTTTTAAAATGTCTAAAAGGAAAGGTGATTATATAACTATTGAGGATCTTATTAATGAAGTTGGTAAGGATGCAACAAGGTTTATTATGTTAAGTAGAAGTAGTGATGTAGAAATTGATTTTGATTTTGACAAAGTAAAAGAAAAATCTAAAGAAAACCCTATTTATTATGTTCAGTATGCATATGCTCGAATTTCGTCTGTGTTTAGAAATACCCAAAATGATATAAATAGCAATCTTGAGATAAAGAATTCAGATTTTAATTTTGCGAATGAAGAAATAAAGCTATTCAAAAAAATTAGTGAATGGCCTAAATGTGTTGAAGTTTCTTCAGAAAAATTAGAACCACATAGAATTTCAGTTTATCTTTATGAATTAGCTTCTGAGTTCCATTCTTATTGGAATATGGGCAAGGAAGATGTTTCTAAAAGATTTATCGATCAAAACAATGCAATTAAAATGGAAAAACTAGTTTTCCTAAAATCTATAGCCAATACTTTAAAAACAGGTATGAATATTTTGGGTGTAGACACCCCTGAAAAAATGTAATGATTAAAGAACTAAAGTATCTTTTTTTTCTTATTATAATTTTCTTCTTCATTTTTTTTACTGCCAGATACTATTTTTCTGATGAAAACATTAAGAAATCTTACAGATCACTTTCCTCAATTGATGAAAAAATTAATAATATAGAAAAAGATCTTATATTATTAGAAAATGATACAGAAAATATTATTGAATACGTAGAATTTAAAAATAATAAGAAAAAAAATAAATATTCTTTTTGGGAACTCCTTTATAATGACAAATAAATCTCATAGATCTTTTATATGCGGTATAAAAGGTAAATATCTTACCCAAAAGGAAATAAGTTTTTTAAAAAAATATAAACCATGGGGAATTATTTTATTTTCAAGAAATATAAATTCTATTAATCAAACACAAGAATTAACAAATTCCATTAAAAAAATTTTTAAAAATAAAAATTATCCTATTATGATAGATGAGGAGGGTGGTAGAGTTAGTAGATTAAGGAAATTTATTGATAATTCAATTTTTTCAGCAGAATATTTTGGCAAACTATTTAATAAAGATAAAAAAAAATTTGATATCTATTATAATGTCTATGTTAAACAAATTTCATACCTATTAAAATTATTAGGTATAAATATTAATACAGTTCCTGTTCTGGACCTTAAAAGAAAAAATTTTCATAAGATTGTTGATGACAGATCATTTTCAAGTAACAAAAAAATAGTATCAACAATGGGAGATATTTGTATCCATCATTTTCATAAAAATGGTGTTGCAACAGTGATGAAACACATACCAGGGCATGGTTTAGCTAAAGTCGACAGTCATAAAAATCTTCCCAAAATAACCAAAAATGAGGATTATTTACTAAAAAATGATTTTTATACTTTTAAAAACAAGAAAGCATTGATCGCAATGACAGGCCATTTACTATTTCAAAAAATTGATCCACAAAACAATGTTACTCATTCAAAAAAAATCATTAGTTTAGTAAGAAATAAAATAAAATTTAAAAATTTAATTTTAACAGACGATCTTTCAATGAAAGCTTTAAAAGATAAACTTGATATTAGAGTAAAAAAATCTTTTTTAGCAGGATGCAATTTAGCCTTACATTGCAATGGAAATTTAAGTGAAATGGTTACAGTTGCACAAAATTCACCAAAATTAGACAAATTTGTAACGAAAAAAACATCACAATTAATAAAAATTATAGGTTAGAGTAATTTACTATGTCCGATGATTCTTTAGACTTTAATGTAAATTTAAATAATTTCAGTGGTTCCCTTGAAATATTGCTTGATCTTGCTAAATCGCAAAAAGTTGATTTAGAAGAAATTTCTATTACAAAACTTGCTGATCAATTTCATCAATATTTAACAGAAAAAGAAAATATAAATTTAGAAATAGCTTCTGAATATTTGTTAATGGCAACTTGGCTTACTTATTTGAAATCAAAATTATTACTTCCTGAAACCGATGAGGAGGAGTTTAAAGCTTTTGAAGTTGCTGAGAAACTTAAATTACAATTAAAAAAATTAGAATTAATTAGATTATTATCATCTCAAATGTTAGACAGAAAAAGATTAGGTAGAGATGTTTTTATGCGTGGCTCTAAAAGTGGTGTAAAGTCGATATACGACAAAAAAGTTTCTTTAACATTATTTGAATTATTAAAAGCATATTCAGGAATAGTCATGACTAAAGATTTTCATACAATGAACATACCTAAACTTCCTGTTTTTACTACTGAAGATGCTATTAAAAGAATAAAAGAGTTCTTTGGTACACTCAATGATTGGAAAAATTTGTCTGAGTTGGTTCCTTCTGGATTTAATAAGTCTCCTAATTTAAAAAGAACAGGTAAAGCAGGAATTTTCGCTGGCTCTTTAGAATTGGTAAAAGAAGGAAATATATCTTTAAAACAAAAAGAATTATTCGACGATATCTATGTTAAGGAAAATTAATGAACAAAACTAAAAAAAATAATATTGTAAGTTTTCCAACTAAACTCACTGATGTAGAAAGAGAGATTGAGGCTATAGTATTTGCTGCTGCTGAACCTCTTTCAGTTGAAACAATAGAGTCTAAATTATCAAAACAAACAGATATTCAAAAATCACTGGAAAAACTAAGAGATTTCTACTCAAATAGAGGTATTAATTTGATTTGCATATCTAATAAATGGTCATTTAGAACTGCAGTTAATTTATCTTCTTTAATGTCAGAACAAAAAACTGTTGAAAAAAAATTATCTAGAGCTGCAATCGAAACTCTTGCTATTATTGTCTATCATCAACCGGTTACAAGGTCTGAAATTGAAGAGATTAGAGGTGTAGCTTTTGGAACTAATACTTTAGAAATTCTAATGGAGTTAAATTGGGTTAAACATGAAGGTAGAAAAAATGTTCCTGGCAAACCAATACAATATGGAACCACAGATGAATTTTTAAGCCATTTTAATCTGCAAAAATTGTCAGATTTACCAACCGTGAATGAATTAGGTTCAGCAGGATTAATTGATACATCAAGTGTAGACTCTTCAATATTTGGAACAGGCAAATTTTTTAAAGAAAAACAAGTCGATAAAAAGGAAAATATTTATTCTGATATTGATGAAATGTTAAGCAGTACCCTCAAATCTGACTAAACCTAAAAAATCACTTTTAATAAATCAATAATAAGGTTATAAATAATTTATGAGTATAGGATTTTGGCAAATAGCAATTGTAGTAATTTTAGTAGTGTTACTTTTTGGCAGAGGAAAAATCTCTAGTCTGATGGGTGATGTTGCTAAAGGGATCAAAAGTTTTAAAAAGGGTATGGCTACAGATGTTACTGATGAAGACCAAACTAAAAATATTTCAGAGAATCAAGACTCTAATAAAAAAGAATAACAAATGCCGTCAATTGGCTGGCTAGAAATACTAATCATAGTCTCAATAGCAATTATTGTAGTAGGTCCTAAAGATTTTCCTTACATGTTAAAAAAAATTGGTTCATGGATCGGTACAGCAAAAAGATATGTTCGCGATGTTCAAGGACAAGTTAGTGATTTAACAAATGAAACTTTAAATACAGATTTAGACGAAAAACCTAAGTCAGAAAATCAAGAGAGAAAAAAAGATGAGTAAAGATAAAGAGGGTAGTTTCATAAGTCATTTAACTGAATTAAGAAAAAGATTAATAAACTCATTTATATTTTTAGCTATTTTATTTGTAATTTGTTATTATTTTTCTGAGTACATTTATGGATTTTTAGTTGAACCATATGCGAATGCAGTAAAGGATGACGACACAAATAGAAGATTAATATTTACTGCTCTTCAAGAAACATTTCTAACATACTTAAAGGTTTCTTTTTTTGCTGCTTTTTTTATTACAAGCCCATTTATACTAATCCAAATTTGGAAATTTATAGCACCTGGTCTTTATAATCATGAAAAGAAAGCTATAATGCCCTACTTGGTGGTAACTCCAATTCTATTTTTGCTTGGAGGTATGTTAGTTTATTACTTAATAATGCCTTTAGCTATAAAGTTTTTTTTATCATTCGAGAGCTTAGGTGCAGCAACCAATCTTCCAATTCAATTAGAAGCTAAAGTAAACGAGTATTTATCATTGGTAATGAAGCTTATTTTTGCATTTGGTTTAAGTTTTCAATTACCAGTAGTATTAAGTTTGTTAGCTAGAATTGGAGTTGTGAATTCAACATTTTTAAAAGAGAGAAGAAAATATGTTGTTGTAATTATATTTGCAGCAGCAGCTATATTAACGCCACCAGATCCAATCACTCAAATTGGTTTGGGTATACCTTTATTAATTTTATATGAATTATCAATAATATCAGTAGGAATAATTGAAAAGAAAGCAGCAGAAAAAAATGCACAATATTAAAGATATTAGAAAAGACTTTGAAAATTTTAAGGATAAACTTAAAAATCGAAATATTGATATAAGCCTTGATAACATAATAAGTTTAGATGAAGAAAATAGAAAGTTTATTCAAGAAAAAGAAAAATTTGAAATGGAAAAAAAATCTATTTCAAAATCTAAAGACCAAAGTTTATTTGAAAAATCAAAAGACCTTTCTTTAAAAATTGATGAAATTAACAAAAATCAAATAAAATTACAAAGGCAGATTACTGATATTTTATCTTCTATACCCAATATACCATTGAGCGATGTCCCAGTAGGACAGAATGAAAATTCTAATAAAGAAATTGAAAAAAAAGGTGAAATAAAAGAATTTAATTTTAAGCCTAAATCTCATTATGAATTAGGAGATAAATTAAATATGCTTGATTTTGACCTAGCAACAAAAACAACTGGTTCTAGATTTGTATTTGTTAAAAAAGAATTAGCGCAATTAGAAAGAGCAATATCAAATTATATGATTGATACACATACTCAAAAAAATGGTTATACAGAAATATCGCCTCCATTAATCGCAACTGCTGAAACAATGTTTGGCACTGGACAATTGCCAAAATTTGAAAATGATCAATTTGAAATTAAACTTGATGAAGGTGAAGAAAGAAAGTTTCTAATACCAACCGCTGAAGTAATTTTGACAAATATTGTAAAAAATCGAATTTTGGATAAGAAAGAATTACCTATAAGAGTAGTTGCATCAACACCATGTTTTAGAAAAGAGGCAGGTAGTTACGGTAAAGATACTAAAGGTATGATCAGACAGCACCAATTTTATAAAGTGGAACTAGTAAGTATTGTAGAAAACAATAAATGTTCAGAGGAGTTAGAGAGAATGTCTAAATCTGCTACAATGATTTTGGATGCGTTAAAACTTCCTTATAGAAAAATTGTTTTATGTACTGGTGATATGGGTTTTAGTGCAGAAAAAACCTATGACATTGAGGTTTGGCTTCCATCTGAAAATAAGTATAGAGAGATTTCAAGCTGTTCATCTTGTGGTTCATTCCAAGCAAGGAGAATGAAAGCTAGATATAAAGGACAAAACAATTCAAAAGAATTTGTTGGCACACTTAATGGTAGTGGATTAGCTGTTGGTAGAACTATGATTGCTATTATGGAAAATTATCAAACTGAAGATGGATCTGTTTTGATACCTGATGTTCTTAAGCCATATATGCCAAATATAGATAAAATTTCTATCAATTAAGAGTTGAGTTTGAATAATAGATAGGATAAATAGCCTTAACTTAATAGGATACGTTATGGATGCTGGAATTGGACAATTTATACCATTAGTTTTAATTTTTGTTATTTTCTATTTTTTTCTGATTAGACCTCAACAGAAAAAAGTAAAAGATCATAAAGCTATGGTAGAAGCACTTAAAAGAGGAGACAAAGTCATAACCTCTGGAGGAATAGTTGGTACCGTTGAAAGAATAATTGATAACGAAAAAGTTGAGGTAAAAATTTCTGATAATGTGAATGTCGAAGTTGTCAGAGCAACTGGAATTCAAGGTTTAGTAAGCTCTACAGAACCAAAAAAATAACATCATAAAAAAGTGTTATACTTTTCAAAATTACGAATAATTTCAGTAATTGTTTTTACAATTTTTTTTTCCTATTTCGCTTTTTCAAATTTTGTTAAATTTGATGACAAATTTTTTTCAAAAAATATAAATTTAGGTTTAGACTTACAAGGTGGATCTTACTTACTTCTTGAGATAGATAATCGACCAGTAATTACTCAAAAACTACAGGCAAAAATAATTGAATTAAAGAGATATTTTAAGGAAAAACAAATAACTCTTAAAAATTTTTCACTCAAAGGTGACACAATTTTATTTGAAACAACAGATAATGAAATTGAAAATGTTAAAAATATTTTAAATGATAAAGAAAGTGATGTTAATACTTATTATCCAACATACAAATCTCATGAATTCGATGTTTTAGAAGATGGAAATCTTTTCTCATTAAATTATTCTAGATATGGTTTAGTCTTATTAAAAAATTCTTCATTAGATCAGGCAATTGAAATTGTAAGAAGAAGAGTTGATGAAGTTGGAACAAATGAACCTAATATTCTAAAAAGAGGAAATGATAGAATTTTAGTTGAATTACCTGGTTTAGATGATCCAAATAGAATTAAATCTTTACTTGGAAAAACTGCAAATCTCACATTCCAATTTATTTCACAAAATAATGAAGAGTCGTTTGGAACAGAAAAACTATCTTTTGAAGATGGTTCCAGAGACGCAATTGTAAGTAAAAGAATAATTTTAAGTGGTGATAATCTAGTTGATGCAAAGCCAACTATGAATTCTCAAACAAACGAAACAGTAGTTTCGTTTAGTTTAGATAGAGTAGGTGCCAAAAAATTTGGTAAAGCAACGAGCACTGGCGTTGGCAAACAATTGGCAATAGTTTTAGATGGTAAAATAATTAGCGCTCCTTCAGTTAGAGAACCTATAGTTGGTGGTTCTGGACAAATTTCAGGTGACTTTACCTTTCAATCTGCAACAGATCTTGCATTGCTACTTAGATCTGGAGCTCTGCCTGCACCTTTAAATATAATTGAAGAAAGAACGGTTGGACCAGATTTAGGTCAAGACTCAATAGACGCTGGTATTTTATCTTTATTTATAGGTTTCTTGCTAGTGATTTTATTTATGATTTACAAGTATAGAGCATTTGGATTAATTGCTAATTTAGCTCTCGTTTCAAATCTCTTTTTGCTAATTGGTATTCTAACTTTGTTTGAAGCAACATTAACCTTGCCTGGAATTGCAGGTATTATTTTAACAGTTGGTATGGCTGTTGATGCAAATGTTTTGATTTTTGAACGTATAAAAGAAGAAACTAAAAATGAAAAAAATCCAATAATAGCTTTTGATGCTGGATATACAAAATCAAGAACAACTATTTTAGATGCAAACATTACAACTCTAATTGCAGCATTCATTTTGTTTTTTATGGGTTCAGGACCTGTAAAAGGTTTTTCAGTAACTTTAGGTGTTGGAATTTTGACCACTTTGTTTTCAGTTTATTTCATAGCAAGATTGTTAACTTCTTTGTATGTAGTCAAAAATAAAGATAAGGAGCAGTTACTTTAAATGAGTAATATTTCTTTTAATAAGTTCTATAGAAAATTTAATATATTATCACTTGTTCTAATAGTGATTTCATTAGTATTTTTAATTTTTAAAGGTTTAAATTATGGTGTTGATTTCAAAGGTGGTACTTTAATTGAATTAAGAACTACAGATAAAACTAATAATATTAGTCTTATTAGAGATAGCTTTAATCAAATGAATTTAGGTGATGTATCTGTCAAAAAATTTGGCAATGAAACAGACTTTATTGTTAAGTTTGAAAAGCAAAATTCAAATGATCCTGAATTTATTAAAAATATTCAAAATAAATTATCAAGCTCTATTGGCGATGTTGACTTTAGAAGAGTAGAAAATGTTGGCCCTAAAGTAAGCTCAGAGCTCTTAAAATCAGGAATTATTGCTATAAGTTTATCGCTTGCGGCGATGTTATTGTATATTTGGATAAGATTTGAATGGCAGTTTAGCTTAGGAGCTATTTTAGCTATATTTCACGATGTTATAATTACATTAGGTATATTTTCTATTTTTTCACTTGAAATAAACCTTTCAATCGTTGCAGCTGTTTTAACTATTGTTGGTTATTCGATGAACGACACAGTTGTTATATTCGATAGGGTTAGAGAAAATTTAAGAAAGTATTCTGATATTAAAATTTTTGACTTAACTAATATTTCAATTAATGAAACTTTATCTAGAACAATAATTACATCTGTAACTACACTGTTAGCTCTTTTTTCAATATACTTATTTGGTGGTGAAATACTAAAAGGCTTTTCTTTAGCAATGATATTAGGAGTTATTTTTGGAACTTACTCTTCAATATATATCGCAAATCCTATTTTAGTTGCACTGAATGTCAGCCAAAGAACAATAGTTAAAGAGGAAAAAGATTAATATAGATTTTGAGCTATTACCATTGTTAGAAGCATTGGCAAAGATAGAAGTGTATTTGTTCTAGAAAATAGCATCGCAGTTTTTGCAGATTTAGCTTTAACGTCAGGTTCAACCTCAATAATACCTAAAGCTTTTTTTTGATTTGGCCATATTACAAACCAAACATTAAATGCCATTATTATTCCTAACCACATTCCAATTCCTATGGCAGTAGCTTTACCACCACCTGATCCAATTCCTAATGTCATAGCTTGATGAACATAACCGTTAAAATAAGCTAAGATTAGTCCTGATATAACTGTTACTAAAGCTGCCCATCTAAACCAAAAAAGAGCTGCTGGAGCTATAACTTTTCCAATCGCTGGTTTTTGTTCGTCAGGTATTTTAGTCATGTTAGGTATCTGAACAAAATTAAAGTACCAAAGTAAACCTATCCACATAATTGCAACAATGACATGTATATATCTAAATAACCAACTCCAAAAAACTACGTCAATATCAAAACCACCATTTCCAAAGTATAAACCTAAAAATAGTAAAATAGATAATGCTAAAGAGATATGAACAGTTTTAGATAATGATTGAAGAATCGAAGTCATAATATTTGTAATTTATAACATTTTTAATAAAAATTTAAGCAGTTTTTTTGAACTTATTGTCCAACATTGGTTTCAAAAATTTTCCTGTATAACTATCTTTAACATTGATAATTTCCTCAGGTTTACCTTCAGCTATGATATTTCCACCCTTTACACCACCATCTGGACCCATATCAACTATATAATCAGCAGTTTTTATAACATCTAAATTATGCTCAATAACAACGACAGTATTTCCAGTTGCAACAAAGGTATGTAAAATTTCTAATAATTTTTTAATATCGTGTTGATGTAGTCCTGTTGTGGGTTCGTCCAATATATATATTGTTCTTCCAGTAGATCTTTTAGACAACTCTTTTGCTAGTTTAATTCTTTGGGCTTCACCACCTGATAGAGTAGTCGCTTGTTGACCAATTTTTATATATCCTAAACCAACTTTCTTAAGTGTAAGCAATTTTGTTTTTATATTAGAAATATTTTCAAAATATTCACACCCCTCATCAACGGTCATATCCAAAACATCTGCAATACTTTTGTCTTTAAATTTAATTTCTAATGTTTCTCTATTATATCTAGTTCCTTTGCATTCATCACAAGTTATATAAACATCAGGTAAAAAATGCATTTCATATGTTATTACTCCATCACCCTCACATGCTTCGCATCTCCCACCTTTAACATTGAATGAAAATCTTCCAGGTTTATAACCTCTACTTTTTGACTCTGGTAAATTAGTAAACCAGTCTCTTATTGGACCAAATGCACCAGTATAAGTCGCTGGGTTAGATCTCGGTGTTCTACCAATAGGGGATTGATCTATATCAATAATTTTATCAACTAATTCAATACCTTTAAATCCTCTAAATGGTTTTGGAATTTTTCTCGATTTATTATTATTAAGGGAAAGGTTTAAAGCGTTGTAAAGAGTTTGAAGTATTAATGTTGATTTACCGCTTCCTGAAACACCTGTTACACAGGTAAAACTTCCAAGTGGAATTTTAAGATTTACGTTGTTTAAATTATTTCCACTTGCTCCATTAATTTCTAAAAACCTTCCATTTTTTGCCAATCTTCTAGTCCTTGGTATTGGTATGTAGCTTTTGTTTGACAAGTATCTTCCTGTGATACTATCGTTATTATTTAATATATCTTTGTATGATCCTTGGGCAATTACTTCGCCTCCTTTGTTCCCAGCTTCAGGGCCAAGATCGATTATGTGATCTGCATTTTCCATTGTCTCTGTATCATGTTCTACAACTATGACTGTATTACCTAAGTCTCTAAGCCTTTTTAATGCATTTATTAATTTTACGTTATCTTTTTGGTGTAAACCAATAGATGGTTCATCAAGCACATATAATACCCCTGTCAATCCTGAACCTATCTGCGAAGCAAGTCTTATTCTTTGTGCTTCACCACCTGATAACGTTCCAGACTCTCTTGATAAAGTTAAATAGTCAAGACCAACATTTAACAGAAAATTAAGTCTTTCATTAATTTCTTTTAAAATGTGCTGAGCTATTTTAAGTTGACGCTTATCTAATTTCGTCGCGAGCGATTTAAACCATTCTTTAGCATCAAATATAGATTTTTCAGTTACCTCACTAATATTAAGTTCGTTAATTTTAACACAAAGAGCCTCGTCTTTTAATCTGTGACCATTACATCTTTCACATTTTGTGTCTGATTGATACTGGGATATCTCTTCTCTTTTCCAATCACTATCTGTTTCTAAAAATCTTCTTTCTAAATTATTCACCACTCCTTCGAATGTTTTTCTATGAGAATATTTTTCATATCCATCATCATATGAAAATTTGATTTCTTCCTCATCAGATCCGAATAATATTACATCTTTAATTTTTTTTGAAAGTCTTGACCATCTATCATTTAATGAAAAACCATAATGTTTTGCTATAGAAGCTAAAGTTTGTGCATAATATAGAGAAGATGATTTTGACCAAGGCTCTATAGCTCCATCTGCTATCGTTTTCTTTTCATCTGGTACAACTAGTTTTGGATCTACATTTAATTTAACACCAATACCCTCACATTCTTCACACGCACCGTAGGGACTATTAAAAGAAAAAAGTCTTGGTTCTATTTCTTCAATTGTAAAACCACTTTCAGGACAAGCAAACTTAGTTGAAAAAATTAAATTTTCAGTTTTTCTAAACTTTTTTGGAAGTGTTTCATCCTCATATTCTACAAACATTAATCCATTTGCTAAATTAACTGCTGTCTCAACACTTTCTGCTAACCTATTGCCTAACGACGAATTTAAAACAATCCTATCAACAAGAACTGCAATATCATGTTTTAGTTTTTTATTTAATTCTGGAACATCGTCAATATCATAAAGTTTATTATCAACTTTAATCTTTCTAAATCCTCTTTTTTTATAGCCAAGAATATCTTTTCTGTATTCTCCCTTTCTTCCCCTAACAACCGGTGCATAAAGGAAGATCGTTGATTTTTTTGGTAGTGTTTTAATTTTATCAACTATTTGACTTATTGTTTGTGATTTAATTGGAAGACCAGTAAATGGAGAGTAGGGTATACCTGCTCTTGCATATAGAACTCTCATATAATCATAAATTTCAGTAACAGTTGCAACTGTAGATCTTGGATTTTTGGATGTATTTTTTTGCTCAATTGAAATTGCAGGACTCAATCCTTCAATTAAATCAACATTTGGTTTTTTCATTTTATCAAGAAACTGTCTAGCGTACGCTGATAAGCTTTCTACATAGCGTCTTTGTCCCTCAGCATATACAGTATCAAAAGCTAAAGATGATTTTCCAGATCCTGATAGCCCAGTGATTACTACAAATTTTTCTTTTGGAATCTCAAGCGTTATATTCTTTAAATTGTGCTCTTTTGCACCCTTAATAACTATCTTTTTAAGCATAATTTTTGTTGCTTTAGATTAATAAAATTAATATTCAAGTTAATAAGTGGTATAATAAACATTCTTAAATAATAAAATATTATGGCTGGAAGTTTAAATAAAGTATTATTAATTGGTCGTTTGGGCGCAGACCCGGAAGTAAAGCAAATGGTGAATGGCAAAAGTGTTGCCAGATTAAGTCTTGCTACAAGCCAATCTTGGAAAGACAAAAATACAGGAGAAAAAAAAGAAAAAACTGAATGGCACAGAATAGTTGTTTTTAATGAAGGTTTGGTAAATGTTGTTCAACAGTATTTAAAAAAAGGTGCACAAGTGTACGTTGAAGGACAACTTTCAACAAGAAAATGGAAAGACGAACAAAGTGGACAGGATAAATATTCTACTGAAATTTTAATCCAAGGTTATAATTCATCATTAACAATGCTTGGTGGAGGTAACCAAAATAATATAGCTCAAGATAATAAACAAAATTATGATGATAGTCCTGGACCAGATCAAAGTGGCTTAGAAGACGATATTCCATTTTAATTAACATGGAAAAAAACGAAATTCCAAAGATAAATAATAATATTAAATCAATCTCAATGTATGATGAGATGAGTTCATCATACTTATCTTACGCTATGAGTGTTATAGTAAGTAGGGCACTACCTGATATTAGAGATGGATTAAAACCTGTACACAGGAGAATTATTTATGCTATGCATAAAGGTGGTTTTGATTGGTCAAAACAATTTAGAAAATCAGCAAGAATTGTTGGAGATGTGATTGGTAAATATCATCCGCATGGAGATCAAGCTGTTTATGATGCTTTAGTTAGAATGGTTCAAGAATTTTCAATGAGCTTACCCTTAGTGGATGGACAAGGTAATTTTGGTTCTATAGATGGAGACCCGCCAGCAGCAATGAGATATACAGAAACTAAACTTGCAAAAGTTTCACAGTTTTTAATTGATGATATAGAAAAAAATACCGTATCATTTAAAAGTAATTATGATGAAACAGAGCAAGAACCTATTGTATTGCCAGCACAATATCCAAATCTTCTCGTTAATGGTGCTGGAGGTATTGCCGTTGGAATGGCAACAAGCATACCACCCCATAATTTAGGTGAGGTTGTTGATGGAACTTTAGCTTTAATTAAAAATAAAGATATTAAAATTAATGAATTAATGAAACATATCCCAGGACCAGATTTTCCAACAGGAGGACTAATAATTGGAAAAGATATAATTAAACAAGGATACAAAACTGGAAGAGGCTCTTTTAAAATACGAGGTGAAATCTCAGTTGAAAATCTAAAAAATGGAAAGGATAGACTTGTAATCTCATCAATACCTTACCAAATTAACAAATCTAATTTAAATGAAAGAATTGCTGAACTGGTAAGAGATAAAAAAATTGAGGGTATCAGTGATATTAGAGATGAGTCAAATAGTGAGGGTATAAGAGTATCAATTGATCTTAGAAGAAATGTTGAACCAGAAACCGTTAAAAGACAATTATACAAGTATACTTCAATAGAGTCATCTTTTGGTTTTAATTCATTAGCAATTGTTGACCAGAAACCTAAGACATGCAATCTTAAAGATTTTTTAGAAAATTTTTTAAAGTTTAGAGAAGATGTAGTTATTAAACGAACAAAATTTGATCTTAAAAAAGCAGAGCAGAGAGTTCATATTTTATTAGGACTATCAGTGAGTGTTGAAAATATAGATAAAGTTATTAAAATCATTAGATCATCAAAAAATCCTGAAGAAGCAAAAAACTCTCTTTTAAAAACTACATGGAAAATAAATAAGACATCAAAACTTATCAAATTAGTTGATAGTAAAAATTATAAAGGAAATTATTTTTTATCAAATGATCAAGTTATATCGATATTGGAACTAAGACTTCAAAAATTGACTGCTATAGGAATTAACGAAATAGAGGTAGAAATTAAAAAATTAGCTGAAGACATTTCTAGATATAAAAAGATAATAAATTCCAAAAATGAGTTATTAAAGGTAATAAGTAATGATCTACAGATAATAAAAGATAAATTTTCAGTTCCTAGAAGAACAAAAATTATTGATGCTATTTTAAATTATGACATAGAGGAAACAATTCAAAAGGAGTCAGTTATAATAACAATAACACTTCAAGGATATATAAAAAGGGGTGCTCTAAGCGGAGTTAAACAGCAAAAAAGAGGTGGCAAAGGCAAAACAGGTATTAAAACACGTGAAGAAGATTCTGTTGTTCAAACATTATCAGTGGATACACATACATCGTTATTATTTTTTTCTACAGAGGGTTTAGCTTATAAAGTTAAAGCGTGGAAAATACCTGAAGGTTCAGCATCATCTAAAGGTAAATCTCTTTTCAATATATTGCCTTTAAAAAATCATCAATCTATTAGCTCGATTATGCCTTTTCCAGATGAAGATGTTGACAAAAAAAATATGCATATAATATTTGCAACTAGCAAGGGGAAAATAAGAAAGAATAATTTAGAGGATTTTTCATCAATTAATGCCTCTGGTAAAATTGCAATGAAATTAGACTCTGATGATAAAATTGTTGGTGTAAAAATATGCACAGATGATCAAGATATAATGCTAAATACAAAATTTGGTAAATGTATTAGGTTTGAGTCAAAAAAACTTAGAGTTTTTAAAGGAAGATCTTCTAAAGGTATAAGAGGTATTAATCTCTCAGAAAAAGATACGATAGTTTCATTATCTATTATAGATAAAGATGATACTAAAAAAAGTAAAAGTAAATCTATAGATGAAAATTCTGAAATTAAAGCTAAAGAAAAATTTATTTTATCAATTACAGAAAATGGTTATGGTAAGAGAACATCCCATTATGATTTTAGAGTTACAAATCGAGGAGGTAAGGGGATAATAGGTATTGTTAACTCCCCAAGAAACGGCAATGTTTCTTCTTCATTCCCTGTGTTTGAGGGTGATCAAATATTAATTTCTACTAACAAAGGTAGAGTTATAAGAACTGCTGTGAAGGAAATAAGAATTGCCGGAAGAAACACACAGGGAGTAAGAATTATAAAATTAACTGGCGATGAAAAGGTTGTCTCATCAATTAAATTAGATGATAATCTAGTTTAATGAAAAATATAGCTATATATCCAGGGACATTTGATCCAATAACAAATGGCCATATTGATGTTATTAAAAAAGCTCTAAAATTAACAGATAAAATCATTGTCGGCATATCTGATGGTAATGAAAAAAATTTTTTATTTCCAATAGATGAGAGATTAAATATTGTTACAAAAGCTTTATATGGAGACTTAAAACTTTCAAAAAAAAAAATTCAAGTGATAAAATTCAACTCTTTGACAACTGAATTATGTAAAAAATATAGGTCAAACCTAATACTTAGAGGTTTAAGGGCTGTTTCAGATTTTGAATATGAGTTCCAATTAGCAGGAATGAATAGAAAATTAAATAATAAAGTTGAAACAATTTTTCTTATGTCAGACGTTGAAAATCAGATCATTTCATCTAGATTTGTTAAAGAAATAGCTTTACACAAAGGTGATTTGAGGAAATTTACAACTAAAAGTACTATTAAGTCATTGAAAAAAGTTTATGCTTAAAAAAATTAATATTTTATTTTTATCAATATTTCTATTAACAACAGCTTTAAATGCAAAGGAGAATACCATGATACTAAAATTAAAGGATGGAGATTTAAAAATTGAATTATTCCCAGACGTGGCACCAAACCATGTTAAAAGAATAACTGAACTAGCTAATAGTGGAAAGTATGATGGAGTTGTTTTTCACAGAGTAATCGATGGCTTTATGGCCCAAACAGGAGATGTTCAATTTGGAAATTCATCTTCTGAAAGTTTTAACTTGAGTAGAGCTGGTATGGGTGGTTCAGATATGCCAGATCTTAAAGAGGAATTTAATGATTTACCTCATGAAAGAGGAACGCTATCAATGGCAAGATCTTCTAATCCGAATAGTGCAAATAGTCAGTTCTTTATATGTTTTGGTCCAACACCACATCTCGATAGACAATATACAGTATTTGGAAAAGTTATTGAGGGTATGGAGTTTGTTGACATGATTACAAAAGGGGATGGACCCAATGGATCTGTTTCTAACCCAGATAAAATCATTAGCTTTAAATCTGAGTAGAATTTGATGGATGGAAGACATAAAAAAGAATTTTTCTTTTAGCGTAAAACATCAAAATAAAAATTATCGCGTTGGATTAATTCAAACACATCGGGGTGAGATTAATACTCCTGCTTTTATGCCTGTTGGTACTCAAGCTACAGTTAAAGGAGTATTTATTGATGATATTATTAAAACAGGAAGTGAAATAATTCTTTCAAATACATATCATTTAATGATTAGACCTGGAACTGAGAGGATAGAGGCAGTAGGTGGCCTACATAAATTTATGAATTGTAAACTTCCTATTTTGACTGACTCTGGGGGTTATCAAGTCATGTCTTTATCGAAATTTAACAAAATTGATAGGGATAGAGGTGCAATTTTTCAGTCTCATATAGATGGAAAAACTTTTATTCTAAGCCCTGAGGAAAGTATTAAAATTCAAAAAAAACTTAATTCAGATATTGTAATGGTCATGGATGAGTGTCCAAAAAATACAAATGATTATAATATAATTAAAACATCTATGGATTTATCAACAGAGTGGGCTAGACGATCTAAAGAAGAATTTGGAAAAAATCCACATAAAGCTTTATTTGGCATAGTTCAAGGTGGATTATTCAAAGATTTAAGAAATGAGTCCCTTAAAAAATTAATTGACATAGAATTTGATGGATATGCTATTGGTGGCCTAGCTGTTGGAGAAACTCAACAAGAAATGTTTGATGTTCTAGATGGTATCAAAGATATTTTACCAATTGATAAACCAAGATATTTAATGGGTGTTGGAACCCCCTCCGATATATTAGGAGCAGTTAAGAGAGGTATTGATATGTTTGATTGTGTCCTTCCAACAAGATCAGGAAGAACTGGATTAGCTTTTACTTGGAATGGCAGGATTCAAATTAGAAATTCTGAAAATAAAACAGACAATACACCCTTGGATAGTAATGTAACAAGGTTTGATTTAAATAAATACTCTAAAAATTACTTAAACCATCTTCACAATACTAATGAAATCTTGGCTTCTATGATCTTAACATTAAATAATATAAACTTTTATCAAGAACTTATGTATGAAATTCGAAAAAATATCAAAATGGGAACTTTTGAAGAATTTCATGATAAGTATATTAATATTTTGTAAATTTTAACCATTGCCAAATATCAAAAAATCAATATAAGAAATTTCGTGTTGGGCCCTTAGCTCAGTTGGTAGAGCAATTCCCTTTTAAGGAATGGGTCGATGGTTCGAGTCCATCAGGGCTCACCAATACTTTAAGCAATTGGTGGATACTTCAAGATTATTTCGTTCATCCAATTATTGATTTGATCAATTCTTCTATCATTAGATGGATGAGTGCTCATAAACTCTGGTGGTTCTTTACCTTTGTTTGCTTTTTTCATTCTTTCCCAAATTTTAGCAGTTTCTCTTATATCGTAACCAGATAAAGAAGAGAAAATTAATCCTAAATAATCAGCTTCACTTTCTTGTTTTCTCGTAAAAGGGTTCATGATTCCAATTTGAGATAATAAACCAACTGTATTCATGCCTGTTGTCCTATTAACTTGAGATAACTTTCCCCCAGTTGCAATATCTATTATTCCAGTTGTTGTATTTAATAATACTGTTCTGCTTGCTCTTTCCACTGAATGTTTTGCAACCGCGTGAGCAATTTCATGGCCCATTACAGCAGCTAAACCATCGTCATTTTTAGTAATATCCAACATACCGGTGTAAACAGCAATCTTCCCCCCAGGCATACACCATGCATTTTTAACTTTTTTATTATCAATTAAAATATACTCCCAAGAAAAGTTTACAGTTGGATCTTCTATATTATTCTTGTAAAAATATTCTGATATTGATGTTTCTATTTTTGATCCAATTCCAATAATTTTATCTAAACTCTCTTTATCGTCACTTAATTTAGCTTTTTGTTTTACTTTCTCGTACAATTGTGCAGCTTGTGCATTTAATTTTGATTCTGGAATTAATTTTAATTGTCTTCTATCTGTGATTGGAGCGGTAGTACATGCATGTAAACCTGCAGAAAGACACCCGCAGCCCATTAAATATATAAAATTTCTTCTATTCACTTTTCTTAATATTTATATTACATGTAATTTATAATCAATTAAAGATATGTCCAAACTAAGAAGAAAAAGAATTTCATTTATAGCACGACTAAGAAACTATTTTATAACAGGAATTGTTGTTTTGGTCCCTATTGGAATTACATTATATCTTACAACATTTTTTATATCAATCTCATCAAAACTAATTCCACAAGGAATAAATCCAAATAGCTATTTACCTTTTGCAATACCAGGTTTAGAAATCTTACTTTCTGTAATTTTTATTACTCTTGTAGGAGGTTTGTCACTTTCATTTATTGGTAAAAAATTTTTACAGTTATTTAATGATTTATTAAAAAAAATTCCTATTTTAAGAACAATATATTCTGCTATTGGACAAATGACAGAAACATTTGCTCCTAAAAAAGGATCAAAAAAAAGTGTAGTTCTAATTCAATATCCAAGAAAAGGCACATGGGCAGTTGGCTTTGCGACAAAAGAAAATAAAGGTGAAATTTCTAAAAAAACTAACACAGAATTAGTAAACGTTTTTGTTCCCACAACGCCAAATCCAACTAGTGGTTTTCTGTTAATGTTTCCCAAAAGTGAGATTATATATCTAGATATGACATTTGAAGAAGCATCAAAATTTATAGTCTCAGCCGGGACATCAGATACCAAAGTTAGATAGTCTCATTAATTACAGCAACCTTGTCGTAAAGTTTGATAAGCTTATTATAGTTATTTATTTTAATATTATTTTTTTCAATTTTTTTAATCTCTTTTTCTGCAATTTTGAAAAGGTCTTCGTGTTGAATAGGATCTGCTAGATTATATTTTTTTAAACCACTTTGTTTAAATCCTAAAATATCTCCATATCCTCTAATTTTTAAGTCTTCCTCTGCAATTTTAAAACCATCATTAGTATTTTTGAGAATTGTAATTCTCTTACGAGCATTTTCACTAAGTCCTGTTTTAAACATCAGTATACACGATGACTCTCTGTTGCCTCTGCCAACTCGCCCTCTCAATTGATGTAGCTGAGATAAACCATACTTATTTGAATTTTCAATGACGATTACATTAGCATTTGGAAAATCGATACCAACTTCTATTACTGTAGTTGAAACCAATATATCTATCTTCCTATCATTAAACTTATTTAAAACCTTATCTTTTTCTTCCTTGCTCATTGCCCCATGAACAATATCAACTCTGTCATTAAAAATTTTACTTAAATATTTATATTTTTCCATGGCAGATTGATGGTCAATCTTTTTCGATTCTTTGATTAGTGGACAAACCCAAAAAACTTGATTTTTTTTTGAAATTTCACTTTTAATAAAATTAATAACTTCATTAATTTTAGTCTCATTTTTACTATATGTTTTAATTGGTTTTCTATTTTTTGGTTTAGATTTTATTAGAGAAATATCCATATCTCCATAAATAGTCATCATCATTGTTCTTGGAATAGGAGTTGCTGACATAACAAGTACATCACAATCTTTACCTCCTTTGTCTGATAGTTTTTTTCTTTGATTAACACCAAATTTATGTTGTTCATCAATAATAATTAATCCCAAATTAAAGTAATTAATTTTTTCTTGAAAAAGAGAATGTGTACCAATTAATATATCAATTTTATTATTTAAGAGATCATTTAAAATTATTTTTCTCTTTTTATACTCAATTTTACCGGTTAAAATTTCAGGATTACACAAGGTATTAAAATTTTCTAATATAAATTTATAATGTTGAATAGCCAATATTTCAGTTGGAGCCATTATTGCAACTTGATATCCAGCTTTTATTGCATTTAATGCAGCTATTACAGATACTATCGTTTTCCCAGATCCCACATCTCCCTGTAATAATCTAAACATTTTTTGCTTTGACCCCATATCTTTATTTATATTCTTTAATGAAGTTATTTGATCATTAGTAAGTTTAAATTTTAAATTGCTAATTATTTTATTTTGATATTTTAAGTCTAAAATTTTATTTTCTTTTTTTATTTTTTTAATTTTATTTCTAATATCAGAGGAAAGTAAAAAATTTGCAAATATCTCATCAAAAACAAGTCTTTTAAAATACTTTGTATCTCTAATTTTTGTAATTTCCTCCTTATGAATTTTAATAATACATTCCTTCCATGATAAATTATCAAATAAACTTGATACTTCTTTTGGCAACCATTCTTCTAAGTCAGGTAAATTTTGAAAAACATTATTTATTACTTGATTATATTTATTTAATGTTAAACCATCAGAAAGACTATATTTACTATCTTCATTTATAATATTTAAATTATTTGTTTTTTTTGTTGTTGGATTTACAAATTGAAATTTATTTCTAAAATTACTTGCTTTTCCATGTATTATTGTTTCTTCATTTAAAGGTAATAATTTTTTGATATATCCTTCATAACTATTAAAAAAAATACAATCTAATTTTACTCCATTTTTTTGACATATTACTCTATTGGGTAAATTTCTAATTCGTGGAAAATTATATTTAATTGGTATTACTTTTATATTGTAATTTCTCCCTACTTGTAAATCATCAATTTCAGTATCTTCAGCAGTTTCAATTTTTGATATAGGTAAATGCCACAATAGGTCAAAAATTGTAAAAATTTTTTTTTTGTTGAATGAACTTAATGTTTTTTTACCAACACCTTTAATTTTATTAATAGGTGACAATAAATATTCAAAATTACTCATTAAATATATATATATATGTTTATAAACAATGAATTCAAATAAACAAAATTTAATTAATAAGATTATTTATAGATCACAATATCGAGGCACGAAAGAAATGGACATATTTGTCAGTAGCTTTGTTAAATCTATAATTGATTCATTATCTTTTGATGATTTAGTTGATTTAGATATATTAGTTAATATGAATGATGAAGATATTATTAAAATTTCAAAGAATGAAATGATCTTTAAAAATATTAAAATATTAAAACTATTGATTGATTTTAAATGAATGGCGGAGAGACTGGGATTCGAACCCAGGAAAGAGTTGCCCCTTTGTCGGTTTTCAAGACCGATGCTTTCAACCGCTCAGCCATCTCTCCGTGTGCAAGGTTTTATTATTATTAATATATATTTCAACAATAAAATGACTTAAGTAGTTAATCAAAATATTCAGATATTTAAAAATGAACAAAAAAAATTTTAATAAAGGAGTTTTGCTTACATCATTTGGTTCATTTTGGTGGGGTTTTTTTGGTGTTATTTACTTTAAATATATTTCCTTTGCAGGTCATGTAGAAGTATTAATTCATAGAAGTGTATGGACAGCTTTTTTATTAATAGTTACTACTTTTTTCTTTTCTAAATGGAGTATTTTTAAACAAATTCTTAACGATAAAAAGAAATTATTTATTCTCTTTATCTCTGGTATTTTAATTTTTATTAATTGGGGTGTATGGATCTATGCAGTAAGCGTAGATAAAATAATTGATGCAAGTTTTGGCTATTTTATCATGCCAATTATAAGTATTTTTCTAGGTAATTTTTTTTTTAAAGAACCTATTACTAAAAAAGGAAAAATTTCGATCTTTTTAGTAATTATTTCTGTCAGTTACTTATTGATAATAGATTTTAATTCAATTCCATGGGTAGGTTTAATCGTAGCTTTAAGTTGGAGTTTTTATAATCTATTTAGAAAAAAAATTAATGTAGAAACTGATATTGGGCTTCTAATAGAAAGTTTGTATATACTTCCTTTTGTATTAGTTGCATTTTACTTTATAAGCATAAATAATTACAATGATTTTAGTTTATCGAATCCCTCTTTGATGCCATTATTAATGCTTGCAGGACCTATGACCGTGATTCCTCTCTTTTTGTATGTAAGAGGTGTTGAGTTAGCTGGGCTAGGCCCAGCTGGCATGATTTTTTATATTACACCTACTTTGCAATTTATTCTTGGTTTTTTCATTTACAATGAGCAATTTAATATAAATCAGTTAGTTAGTTTTATTTTAATATGGATTGCTGTATTTATATATCTGAAAGATATTTATGAGAAAAATTAAAATTTATGTTTTTTTTCTTTTTATTTTAATAAATTTTAACGTCTATGCAAATGACTCTGAATTTAATGAATGGAAGAAAAATTTTAAATTAATTGCTTTAGAAAAAGGAGTTAGTTTAAAAATAATCGAAAGTACTATTGATAAATCGATTTTTTTAAAGAATGTTATAAAATATGATAGATACCAACCAGAATTCTATGAAGATACCAAAACATATATTTCTAAAAGAGCTAATAATAAAAAAGTAAATTCTGGTTTACAAATTTACAAAATTAACAAAACAAAAATTGATAAAATCACTCAAGAATATTCTGTAGATAAGGATTTGCTTTTATCACTTATGGGCATTGAAACAAATTTTGGTAATTATTTAGGCAAAATGGATATAGTCTCATCATTAGCAACTTTAAGTTATGATAAAAGAAGAAGTGAATTCTTCACATCAGAACTACTTACACTTTTAATTTTATTTGATAAAGGAATTATAAATCCAAATAATTATTTAGGATCATGGGCGGGAGCTTTTGGTAATTTTCAATTTATGCCTTCTACAATTAAAAATTACGCAATTGATTACAATGATGATGAAATTATAAATTTGAAGAATATTGAAGATTCATTTGCTTCTGCTGCTAATTACTTAAATAAGATAGGGTGGGATAATACAAGACCTTGTTTTTACAAAGTTGAACTTATCAACGAAACACCACATAAATATCTAAATACATCAGCAAAACAAATAAAGCATAAAAATAAAGTATCCTATTTAAAAAAATATATCAAAAATAACAAAAAGCTTAATGATCTTGATAACTTGAAAGCTGCAATAGTGACCCCTGATTATGATATTATACCTGACGCACAAAAATTAACTCCAGCTTATTTAGTTTTTGATAATTATGAGTTAATTTTAAAATGGAACAGATCTTTAAGATTTGCATTAGCCGTATGCACATTAAAAAACAAATTTAAAAATGCTATTTAAATATATTTTATATCTTTTATTTTTAACTTTATTTGCCTGTGAGCATCATTCAAAAAATATAAATATTAAAAATAAACCTGAAGATAAAAAAACTGTTGTTCAAAAAGATAAAATTAAAGTTTCATCAGATAAAAATGAAAAAAAGGAAATAATTAATATTGTTTATTCTAACAAAGGTTTTGCAATGATATATGATGAAGATTTAGATAATTCTTTGGATAGTAATTTAGATAATACATCACTGAATATATTAAGTCCTAACCTGCCTAGTGGTACACCTGTTAGAATAACAAATATAATTAATGGAAAATCTTTGATGACTATTGTTAAAAACAAAACTGTTTTGCCTGCTTTTTTTAATTCTGTAATAACAAAGAGGATTGTTAGTGAATTATTAATCAATCCTAATGAACCTTACGTATATATTGAAACTATCAATTCTAACAATTTATACGTTGCAAATGATGTAAAAACATTTGATGAAGAGAAAGAAGTTGCTAATAAAGCTCCTGTTGATGATATAATGGTTCAGAGTATAAGTTTAGAAACTGAAATTAAAGAGTCTAAGACTAATGATTTTGTATCAAATTTTAATTATATAATTAAATTTGCAGATTTTTATTTTGAAGATTCAGCTATTATGTTAAAAAATAGGTTATTTGAAGAGTATAAAATTGAGAATATCTTAATCAAAAAGTTGTCACAAAATAATTTTAGAGTTTATAAAGGCCCTTATAAAGATTTTGAAAAATTAAAGAAAGGATTTCATAATATCGAAAAACTCGATTTTGATAGCATTGAAATAATTAAATTATGAGAAAAAAAAATTTATCATTAATTATAATAATTTTATTTTTTTTTATTAAACCAGTTTTCGCTAATTTTGATGTAAACGCAAGAACCGCAATCTTACAAGATTATTTATCTGGAAAAATATTGTACGAAAAAGATGCCGACCGGCAAATTTTTCCCGCTTCTATGACAAAAATTATGACTTCGATTATAGCTTTTGACTTACTCAAAAGTGGTGAGTTATCGTTAGATGATAAATTTTTAGTTTCTGAGAATGCATGGAGATTGTCACAAGCAGGATATTCTTCAATGTTTATTATGGTTGGAGATGAAATAACTGTAGAAAATTTATTAAGAGGTATTATTGTTTCATCGGGTAATGATGCATGTATTGCTCTTGCTGAGGGTATTGCAGGAACAGAGGAAGAGTTTGCAATTATGATGACTGAAAAGGCAAAAGAGATAGGTATGGAAAATACAAACTTTTCTAATTCATCAGGAATAAATGCTCCTGATAATTTATCAACAGTAAGAGATATATTAATTATGTCAAATTATCTGATTAAAAATTACCCAAATTATTATGAGTATTACAAAGAAACAGAATTTACTTGGGACCGAACAGGTGGAGACCCAATTAAACAAGGGAACAGAAACCCTTTACTTTATAAAAATATAGGAGTTGATGGAATAAAGACGGGATATCTTGCCTATGAAAAATATTCACTTGCTTCAACAATCAAAAGAAATGGTAGGAGAATAATTGCAGTTGGTAGTGGTTTTGTCTCGAAAAATCAGAGATCAAAACAATCACTTAAATTACTAACATATGGTTTAACAAATTTTGATACAGTAAATATTGCAAAAAAAGATGAAATATTTAATGAATTGGATGTTTGGCAAGGAACACAGAAAACAATTAAATCTTATATAAATGAAGATGTTTATAAAACAATTCCAAAAGCAAAAAAAAAATATCTAAAAGTATCTGTTAGCTATCAAGGGCCAATAAAGGCTCCAATATTTAAAAATGACATAATTGGCAAAGTGAAAATATTATATAAAGATGAACAGATAGGAGAATACGATCTGTTAGCTTTTGAAGATGTAAAAAGACAAAATATTTTTTCTAGATTTATTTCTTCTATAAATTTCCTAATCTGGGGTGATGTCTAAATATCCCATTATAGTATTTGAAGGGATAGAGGCATCCGGAAAATCCACTAGCTTAGAAAAAATAATTAAATATTTAAAATCAAAAAAAATTAAATATATTACCTTTAGAGAGCCAGGAGGCACAAATCTATCTGAAAAATTAAGATCATTAATGTTAAATAAAAAATCAGAATTTAGCAATAAAACGGATTTATTTTTACTAATGGCTTCGAGATCAGAAAATATAGATAAAATTCTAAAAAAAAATTATAAAAAAAAAGTCATATTAATTGACAGATTTATAGATTCGACATTAGCCTATCAACATTATGGAATGAAACTAGATAAAAATTTAATTTTAAAAATGAATAATTTTTTGTTAGGCAATTTAAGACCAAACTTTACTTTCTTAAGTATTGTAAATAAAAAAAATATGTTGAAAAGACTAAAGTTAAGAAAAAATAAAAATAAATATGATAATTTTGATTATAATTTTTATAATAAAGTTCAAAAAGGTTTTTTAAAAATTGCAAGTAAAAATAAATCTAAATACCTAATTTTGGATACCAATAAAGATAATTTAAAAATTATTGAAAATAAATTAATTAACAAAATAGAGAGAATTTTAAAGTAAGTGAGTGAGATAAGTAAAATGATTGGTCATAAATCTCTTTTTAATGATTTTATTTATCTTGATCAAATAAATAAATTTCCTAATAAAATTTTGTTGAATGGACCAAAAGGTATTGGAAAAAAACTATTTGTAAATCACTTTTTAAATTATTTTTATTTAAAAGATAGCAAACTATCTTATAATTTAAAAAATTATGAATATAATTTGAGTAATAATATATCTAAACTTATATCCTCTAACTCACATCCAAATGTCCTCAAAATTTATAAAAAAAATGATAAAAAAATAATTGATATAGACCAAATAAGAGAAATGATTCAATTCACTAATCAAACTTCTTTTAACAATGATAGGAGGTTCATAATTATTGAAAATATAAATTCATTGGGGATTAATTCTGCTAATGCTTTATTAAAATCAATTGAAGAGCCTAATAGCAAAACATATTATATCTTGATCAATAATGCAGAATTCAAAACTTTAGAAACTATTAAATCACGATGTTTAGAGTTTAAATTAAATTTAATAAACTCAGAAGTAAGGGAGATTGTCAATTACCATTTCGATGATGATATATATAACAATATTAATTTAGATTTTATAAACAATTATAACTCTCCATCTTTTTTAATATCATTAGTGAAATTCTTAGAAAGTAATGATTTATCAATTAAAGACAACTCTATAGAGGATCTATTGTCCTATATAACTAAAAATAAATCATTTAGATCTAATGATTTTATAAAAGAACATTTGAATTTATTTATTGAACTTTTTTTCTATAAAAATATAAATATTTCTAAGAAAATTTCATTTAAAATCAAAAAATATTTTTACAAAAAACTTTCTTTTGTTAAAAAATATAACTTAGATTTTGAGTCTTTTTTTCTAGAATTTAATGATAAATTATTAAGTGAATAAAAATTACTACATTACAACTCCAATTTATTATCCATCTGCAAAACCGCATATGGGCCATGCTTACTCAAGTATTATTGCCGATTTTTTTGCAAGATTAAAAAGAATACAGGGTTTTAATGTCTATTTTTTGACTGGTACAGATGAGCACGGACAAAAAATACAACGAGCTGCAGAAGAAAAAAAAATGGATCCTTTATTATTTTGTGATGAAATTAGTAAAACCTTTAGAGATTTATCTGATACATTAAACTTATCTAACAATGATTTCATAAGAACTACTGAGATAAGACATTCTAAATCTGTTGAAAATCTCTGGAGTATTTTAGAAAAAAAAGGTGAAATCTACTTATCCAAGTACTCAGGTTGGTATTCTGTATCAGATGAAGCATTTTACACAGAAAGTGAAATTGAAGAATTAGACGGTACTAAAAAATCAATTAGTTCAGGTTCAAAAGTAGAGTGGGTAGAAGAAGAATCTTATTTTTTTAAATTATCAAATTGGCAAGATAAATTAATTGAGTTTTATAATAAAAATCCAGATTTTATATTACCTGAAACAAGAAAAAATGAAGTTATCAGTTTTGTTAAATCAGGATTAAAAGATTTATCTGTCAGTAGAAAATCCTTTAATTGGGGTATAAAAGTTCCATCTAATAAAGACCATGTTATTTATGTTTGGTTGGATGCTTTAACAAATTATTTAAGTGCTTTAAATTACCCAAATGAAAACGATGATTTGTACAAATCTTTTTGGCCTGCAGATCTACATCTAATTGGAAAAGACATATTAAGATTTCATGCTATTTATTGGCCAGCTTTCTTATTGGCCGCAGATATAGACCCCCCAAAAAGAGTATTTGGTCACGGATGGATACTTTCTGGTGATGAAAAAATGTCTAAATCTAAAGGTAACATTTTAGACCCGCTTGAGATTATAGAAAATTATGGTCTAGATCCCTTAAGATATTATTTAATTAAAGAGGTTTCTTTTGGTAATGATGGCAATATCTCTCAAGAAAAACTAGAGTCTTGTATTAATAGTGATTTAGCTAATAATTATGGAAATTTGTGTCAAAGAGTTTTAGCGTTTTGTGAAAAGAATGCTAACTTAGAAGTTCCTGATATAGATAATCTAGCAGAGGATGATAAAATTATTTTAAATCAATATTCTAAATATTATGATAACTTATTAATGTATTCAGATAATCAAGATATCAATTCATATATTAATTTTATAGTTGAACAATTATTTTCAGCAAATAAGTATTTTAATGATCAAGAACCCTGGAAAAAAAAGAATGATAAATTAAGGATGAATACTATTATTTATGTTGCTTTGGAACTAATAAGAAAAGTAACTATACTGCTTTATCCTATTATACCATCATCATCTCTAAAAGTTTTAAATATATTTGGTATAAACGAGGAAAAAATTAATTTTGAAACTATAAAAGAAAACAAATTTTTAAAAAAAGGTCTCAAATTGAATAAATTAGATATTCTGTTTAAAAAAATTGAAAAAAATGATTGATTCACATTGTCACCTAGATCACGAACCTTTAGCTCAAAATATTCAAGATGTTTTATCAAGATGTAAAAGGGTAGGAATTGAAAAAGTATTAACAATCTCTACAACATTAAGTGGTTTCCCAAAAATTTTAGAGATTGTTGATAAAGATGAAATGATATTTGGAACTTTTGGTATACACCCTCACGAAACAAACACTGATCAAGTTTCAAAAGATAAAATAATAAGTAAAATTAAATCAAATAGTAAAATTATTGGTGTTGGAGAAACAGGTTTGGACTTTTATTACAACAATAGTGATAAAGATAAACAAATCACAAGTTTCAAAAATCATATTAATGCTGCATTAGAATTAAACTTTCCTTTAATTGTTCATTCTAGAAATGCTGAAGATGAAACTTATGAAATATTAAAAAATTCAGACAAGAATTTAAAAATACTGATGCATTGTTTTACAGGTTCACTTCCATTTGCCTTAAAATTAATGGAGCTTAATTCTTATTTTTCAGCCAGCGGTATTATTACATTTAAAAAGAGCAACGATCTTCAAAATACTTTTAAACAGTTACCTTTAGAAAGATTACTAATTGAGACAGACAGTCCGTTTTTAGCACCTGAGCCAATGAGAGGTAAGAAAAATGAACCATCTTTTGTGCGGTACACCCTAAAAAAACTTTCAGAATTAAAAAATATTACTTCATCAGAGCTAGATAAAATAACAACACAAAATTTTAATAGATTATTTTTTGGCCAATGAGCTTAAAATTTACTATTTTAGGATGTGGTAGTTCCTTAGGGATACCTAGAATTGATGGTTATTATGGAAACTGTGATCCCAATAATAAGAAAAATGTACGCTCAAGATGTTCAGCTTTAATAAGATCTAAAAATTTAAACATTCTAATTGATACTTCTCCAGATTTAAAATCTCAATTGCTAGCAAATAAAGTCAAAAATATTGATAAAGTTTTTTATACACACGATCATGCAGATCAAACACATGGAATTAATGAATTAAGAGTGTTTTCTTTAAAAAATAGAAAAAAAATACCTATTTATGCCGACCTAATAACAAAAAAAAGTCTTACAAATACCTTTGGTTATTGTTTTAAAGATTACAAAAATTATCCGTCAATACTTGATGCAAAAACTTTAAAGAACAAACACATATTAAATGATATTAATAGTAAAATTATTATTAAGTCATTAAAAGTTCATCATGGTTCAATAAAAAGTATCTGTTATATCATTAATGATAAATGCGCTTATGCACCTGATGTCAATTATATAGAAAGCAAAGATTTAAGATATTTAAAAAATTTAAAATATTTTATTGTTGATTGTTTGAGATATAATTTTCATCCAACACATTTTAATTTAGATGATGTACTAAAATTAATTAGAAAACTTAAACCCAAGAAAGCAATTCTTACAAATCTAAGCAATGAAATTGATTATAATGAGATAAAAAAAAAATTACCCAAAAATGTAATTCCTGCACACGATGGACTAACAGTATTAATCTAATAAACTTTCAATTTTTTTGGTAATTTTTTTTGATGTTGGGTTTGTTAAAGATGCATAAGTATCTTCAATTTTACCTTCTTTGTTAATTAATATTTTGTAAAAATTCCACTTTGGTACTGCAGATTTCCCATAGTTATCTTTTGCCCATTTATAAATTTCATGCGCATTTTCACCTTTTACATTAGTTATTTCAGTAAGTGGAAAATTAACATTAAAGTTAACCTCACAAAATTCTTTTACCTCACTATTTATTTTTTTTTCTTGATTAAAGGAATTTGATGGTACTCCCAATACAATCAACCCTTTTTCTTTATATCTTTCCCATAACTCTTGCATGTCGTCATATTGCTTAGTAAATCCGCAATAACTTGCTGTATTCACAATTAAAACAGGCTTACCTCGGTAATCGTTTAAATTTATAAGCTCACCAGAAATACTATTTATTTTAAAGTCATAAAATATTTTTTCATAATTTGCATTTGATGAACTTTTAAAAAAAAACATAGTTATAGTTACTCCAATTATTAGTAAATTTTTCATTATTTTAATTATTTATTTGGTGTAAGTAGTATTAAAAAGTAGCCAAATAAAGTGGATAATAATGACCCAGTAAGAACCCCAATTTTTACACCATCCATGTATTGCATACTTTCAGCAAATGCTAAATTTCCAACAAATAAACTCATTGTGAAACCAATTCCAGTTAAAACACCGACACCATAAAAATTATACCAGCTTGTATTACTTGGCATTTGGGCAATTTTTAATTTAATAGATATGTATGAAAAAACAAAAACTCCTAATTGTTTCCCAACAAATAAACCTAAAACTATTCCTAATGGAACTTTATCTAATAGTGACGAAAAAGATAAACCTTCTAAAGATACACCTGCATTTGCAAAGGCAAAAATTGGCATTATTCCAAATGCAACATAAGGACTTATTGCATGCTCTACTTTAATTAAAAGTGAGAAATCTTTATCTTTTTTTCTATGAGGTATTGTCATTGCAAGTAACACACCAGCTATAGTTGCATGAATTCCAGAGTTATGGGTAAAATCCCATAAGAAAATTCCCACTATTAGATAGGGTAGAAATTTTTTAACATTAAATTTATTTATAACTAATAGAATTATAAATGCTAACAACATCAGAGATAAATATTTAATACTTAAATCACCAGAGTAAAATAAAGCAATAATTACTATTGCTCCTAAATCATCTATAATTGCTAAAGCTGTTAGAAATACTTTAAGTGAGAGAGGAACTCTCTTACCTAATAACGATAATACACCTAATGAAAAGGCTATATCTGTGGCAGAGGGTATTGCCCAACCTTTTAATGTTTCTCCATCTCCTAAGTTTATAAACACATATATTAATGCAGGAACCACCATTCCACCAACTGCAGCAATAATAGGAAGTAAAGCTTGTTTAATATTAGATAACTCTCCTTGCAAAAACTCTCTTTTAATTTCAAGTGTTACAAAAAAGAAAAAGATTGCCATTAACGCATCATTTATCCAATGCAAAACAGAAAGCTTAAGACCAAAATTATTTATGCCAATAAATAAATATCTCTCTAATGTTGAAAAATATAAAATGGATAATTCAGAATTACTTATAAATAATGCAATTACAGCCGCAAAAAGAAGTACTATTCCACTCGCAGCTTCAAGTTTAAAAAATGATGTAAAACCTTTAGTAATTTTTTGGATCATATTTAGTTAGCAAGGTCTTTTATAAAAAGTTTAAAATCTAAAAGGGTTTCATAAAAGCTATCAAGAAAGGGTGTTATAGTTGGAAATACACTAATTAAATAAGACTTAAATGTATCTAATAAAAATATAAGACCTAATAAAGAAATAATTACTACAATAAAATAAACTAACACTGTCTTTATTTTTCCTTGTTTTTCATCATTTTCTTTTTCCTCTTTTAAATTATATTCTTCATCCTCATCATCTGTGTTCTCTTCAGATAACACTTCTTCATTTGTAGTTTTAAAATTCTCCTCATTTATTACCTCATCAGATTGATGTTCATTTTTAATAACATTTTCATTAATTTTATCATCTAATTCTCCATCATTTTTGGTTTCAATAATAGGTATATAATGCCAAATTTTGCTACAGCTCCCACATTTTAACAATCTACCTTCTTTAGGTATTAGACTGCTATCTACATTAAATTTTTTTTCTCCACATTCACAATTAATGATCATAAATCTTCTTATATAGTATAAATGTTTAAAATTCCTTTTAAAATGTGTTTTTATACTTTGAATTTTTTTTTATCTACTGTATTAGTACTGCAATCGGGGCGTAGCGCAGCCTGGTAGCGCATCTGGTTTGGGACCAGAGGGTCGCAGGTTCAAATCCTGCCGCCCCGACCATTATTATGAAAAAAGCTAAAATTTACAAACCTTCTAAAACAGCAATGCAGTCTGGTTTAAAAAAATTTGATAAATGGATTATTGAATTTATTACAGAAGATCCAGGCAAAAATCCACTTATGGGATGGGAAAGTTCGTCAGATACTTACTCAGAATTAAACTTGGAATTTAAATCAAAAGATTTAGCTATAGAGTATGCTAAAAAAAACAATATT
This sequence comes from uncultured Pelagibacteraceae bacterium, assembly GCA_902555585.1. Taxonomy (GTDB): domain Bacteria; phylum Pseudomonadota; class Alphaproteobacteria; order Pelagibacterales; family Pelagibacteraceae; genus Pelagibacter. The sequence continues at coordinate 33,754 of CACDSY010000003.1, forward strand.
CTTTTTGAAGTTATAGAACCACAAAAAAGAAAAATAACTAAAAAATCTTATGCAGATAATTTTATAAAATAATGTTTAGATTTTTTACTATAAAAAAATGGTATCTATGGTCTTGGATAGGATCACTAATCATTTTATCATCACTTTGGGTACAAGTAAAAATAGATGTAAAAATTAATGAGTGGTTTGGTGAATTTTATGACATGATACAAAAAGCACTTGGCAAACCAAATGCTATTACTATTGAAGAATATTGGGCTAGTCTGTTTTCATTTATTGTGCTCGCAGCAATGTATGTGGGTGTAGCTGTTGTTGTTAGTTATTTTACATCACATTATTTATTTAGATGGAGAACTGCTATGGTTGAATATTATCATAGCGTATATGAAAAAGCTCGTAAAATAGAAGGTGCTTCACAAAGAGTTCAAGAAGATACTATTAAATTTTCAAGAATAATGGAGTCACTAGGTACCAGTTTAATTGAAGCAATAATGATATTGGTTGAATTCATGCCAATATTATTTGGTTTAAGTATAGGTATTCCAATATTTTTTTTTGGTGATTGGGAATATGGTTTAATAGTAGGTGCACTTCTTTGGTCTATAGGCGGAACAATTTTTTTAGTTATTTTAGGTTTAATTTTAAGACTAGTAGGTGTTGAATATGACCTTCAAAAAAAAGAAGCCGCTTACAGAAAAATCCTAGTGATAGCCGAGGATGATGGAACCGTTAGACCTAAATCAATTGAGGAATTGTTTGACGATGTTAGAAGTATACATTTTTTAAGTTATATCAGATATCTATATTTTAATATAGGAAGGATAGCCTATTTACAGGCTAATGTATTATCGGCATATGTTTTTCTTGCACCTGCAATTGTAGCAGGAGCAGTTACATTAGGTGTTATGCAACAAATTATTAGAGCTTTTGGACGTGTAGAAGGATCAATGCAGTATATTCTTAAAGCATGGCCTACAATCATAGAACTTGCAAGTGTTTACAAAAGATTAAGAGAATTTGAAAATAAATTACAAACTGAAGGTTCTGAAAGTAAAATCAGGACATAATTAATGAAATTATCAGAAGAATTATTAAACAATCTTATTGATATAACCTCAAATTCAGCAATAGCTTGTTATCCATACATTGGTAAAAATGAAAAAATATTAGCAGATAAAGCTGCAACTGATGTAATGAGAGATCAATTAAATAATTTAAATATAAATGGTAAAGTTGTAATAGGCGAGGGAGAGCTTGACGAGGCCCCTATGCTTTACATAGGTGAAATTCTTGGAAATGGTAATGGACCCCAAATAGATATAGCCGTAGATCCAGTTGAGGGCACAAATTTTGTTGCAAAAAATCTACCTGGCGCAATGTCCGTTTTAGCAGTTGCAGAAAGAGGGAATTTATTAAATGCACCAGAAACATATATGGATAAAATTGCTACTGGTAGTCATATACCTAAGGGAACATTAGACATTGATTATACAGTTGAGCAAAATATTAATATTTACTCTGAAATTACAAAAAAGAAAAATTCAGAAATTACAGTATGTATTCTTGAAAGACCTAGACATTATGAAATTATAAATGAGTTAAAAAAACTAAATGTAAATATAAAATTTATAACAGATGGTGATGTCTCTGGAGCTTTACTAGTTTCAGATAAAAAATTTAATGTAGACATTTTTATGGGAATTGGCGGGGGTCCTGAAGGTGTTATAGCGGCTTCTGCTTTGGATACATTAAATTGCAATATGCAGGGAAGATTCTTATTTGAAACAGCAGAGGACAAAAATAGAGCCTTTCACATGGGTATAAAGGATTTAAACAAAAAATATGAAATTAATGAAATAGTCAAAGGTGAAAGTATTTTTTGTGCGACAGGTATTACATCAGGAGATTTAATGAAAGGTGTAGTGAAGGAAAATGATAAGTTCATCACGGAGACAATTATTACTCATAACAAATCTGAACTAAAACTAGTAAAAAAAGAGGTTTCGCTTACTTGATTATTTGAAAAAATTACAATAAAAGATCATCCACTGGTCCCTTCGTCTATCGGTTAGGACACATGGTTTTCATCCATGAAAGAGGGGTTCGATTCCCCTAGGGACCGCCATAAATTATTTTTTTTGCCTAGTAGTATTTAACTTATTTCTAAGAGTAGACAGAATATCGTATATTCTATTATCATTTTTAAACTTTTTATTAGTAACTTTTTCAGCAATTTTGATATCATTCATGTTTTCGAGTTTTAATAACTTTTTACTTGCAACTAATCCCATCGAGTTAAATTCAAGTATTAAAATGTTATTTTTTGAAATCTTTTTTTTACCTAATTTATATATTGACTGATTTGTTTTTTTTCTTTCAATATAAAGCCAAATATCATTAAAGCTGCTTACAGATGATGGTGGTCCAATTAATTTTTTTACATCGTTTTTATTAGTCTTATTTATTAGAATTTTGTTAGTTTTAGTTTCTAAAAATCTGAAACCATGAGTATCAGAAACCTTATTTACTGAACAATTAATTGTAAAAAAAAATAAAATGAATAAAAATATATATTTCATATGAAAAAAGAATATTTAAATATTTACAATAATTTAATAAAATTAACTAGAAATAAAAGCCTATACTACAACCTCAAAAATAATGATACATTTTCTGATAGACTGATAATTTTATTGATACATTTAAGTTTTTTTTTAAAAATATATAAAGATTCTCTCTCAAAAGAAGAAGCTCAAAATCTGTTTGATTTTATCATCCGGCAAATTGAATTATCAATTAGAGAAATTGGTTATGGAGATGTATCGGTAAATAAAAAAATGAAAGATTATGTAAATTTGTTTTACTCAATTTTGGAAAAAATTGAAAATTGGGAAATGTTTGATATATCAAAAAAAACTAAACTACTTGGAGATTTAATGAATATTAAAGAAGATAATGTTTTATTTGTTGAATATTTTGATAAATACAGTGATTTTTTACTAAAAAACTCTTTAAAAAACTTTACAAAAGATATAATAGAATTTAGATTTTAATTATGGCCGTACCAAAACGTAAAACAACCAAATCAAGAGCTGGCAAAAGACGATCTCATATGAGAGCGTCCTCAAAAAATATTATTGAGGATAAAAAGTCTGGTGAATACAGATTGTCCCATCATTTAGATTTAAAAACTGGTTTTTATAAAGGTAGACAAGTTTTAGATCCCAAAGAATAGTTAATATGATCAACTCAATAGTTATTGCCATTGATGCGATGGGTGGTGATAACTCACCTACTAAAGTAATTGAAGGTATAAGTATTCATTCAAAAAATTCTATAAATGTAAATTATAAAATTTTTGGGAATCAAAATTTAATTAAACCTCTTTTAAAAAAATATAGTATACCAAATGAAAGATTTAATTTATTTCATACTGACAAATTGGTGGAAGGTGAGGATACTGCGTTAGCTGCAGCCAAGAGGGGAAAGAACACAAGTTTATGGTTAGCAGTAGAGTCTTTGAAAAACGATGAAGCTCATGCAATGGTCTCAGCTGGTAATACTGGTGCATTATTTTTAATATCAAAATTAAATTTAAAAATGATAGAAAATATTGATAAGCCAGCTTTATCAGCTTTATGGCCAAGCAAGAATGGCATGAATGTCGTATTAGACCTAGGTGCTAACATTGAATGCAACTCTAAAAATTTAATCGATTTCTCGATAATGGGCTCTGCTTTACATAAAGCATTGTTTGATAAACAAAAGCCATGTGTTGCATTACTCAATATTGGATCAGAGGAATTAAAAGGAAATGCAATGATAAAAAGCACCTATCAAATCTTATCTGAAAAAAAATATGATTTATTTGATTTTAATGGGTATATTGAAGGTAACCATATCATGGATGGAAAAGTAAATGTAATTGTTGCAGATGGATTTACTGGAAATATCGCTCTTAAAACAGCAGAAGGTACCTCAAATTTTATCATTAGTGAATTGAGAAAAGCCCTAGGCAGCACAATTCTTGGTAAATTTTCATCTTTCATTAACTATAATAATTTAAAAAGATTTAAAAATAAACTTGATCCAAGACTTTATAACGGAGCAATATTATTAGGGTTAAATAAACCTGTCATAAAAAGTCATGGATCTACGGACTCAATTGGTTTTGCCAATTCATTAAAAGTGTGTGAGCAAACCATTAAAGGAAAATTAATAGAACAAATTACTGCAAACATTAATTAAGTGAAACGTATAAACTTAACAAAAAAAGATATTATAAATTCTATATATATGCAGATAGGGTTTTCAAAAAAGATAAGTGAAACTTTGCTTGAAGATATTTTTGAACTTATTATAAAAAATATCATAAAATATAAAAAGGTTAAAATTTCAAAATTTGGAACTTTTTCATTGAGAAAAAAAAAAGAAAGATATGGTAGAAATCCAAAAACTAAAGAGCCTGCAATTATAGCTAGTAGAAATGTTATTCTTTTTAAAGCATCTAAAGAATTTAAAGAATATATAAACAAAAATGATTAATACTAAGGAGGAAAGTAAATATAAAACAATTGGAGAAGTAGCCAAGATATTAAATCTTATTAATCAAAAAAATGGTTTACCTTCTACTCACACTATTCGTTTTTGGGAAAAAGAATTTAAGCAAATCAAGCCGAAGATTTTTACAGGAAATAGAAGGTATTATGATGAAAATTCAATTAATATTTTAAAAAAAATCAAATTTTTATTAAAAGACCAAGGTATGACATTAAATGGGGTTAAAAAGGTGCTAAACTCTAATGATTCTGATATTGACGAACTATACAATACATCTATAAAACAAAAAAAAATAATAAAATCAAAAATTTTAAAAATTAAAGAATTACTAAATAAATTTAAAGATTGATATGGCAAAAAAAACACATGTAAAGGTTAGGTTAGTTCCTGAAGAAAAACCAGATAGTTCTTTTTTCTATTATGTCAAAAAACCAGCAGGTGGAGAAAAAGCTAAAGTTAAGTTAAAAGCTAAAAAATATAATCCTGCAACAAGGAAACACGAAGTTTTTGTAGAAAAAAAATTACCACCGCATAGTAAATAATTTACTTTTTTTTCTTAAAATTTCTTCTCTCGAAATCAATATAAGCATAAATCATATTCTTCCAAATTTTGTTTGTGATTTTTGGATCAATTTTATGTTTAATTGATTTTTCTTTAATGTTTTTTAATATTAAATAAATCCTTTTTTGATCAACAATTTGGTTTTTTTTTTCTTTAAGAGCAAGAACTCTTTTCACTAGGTTGGTTCTTTTTTTGATTATTTTTATTAATGAATCGTCTAATTTATCCAATTCTTTTCTAATTTTATTTAGTTTTTCTTTTTTTAATGGCGACATTTATATAATTGGATTATTTAAAAATTATTATATTTATCCGCGTATGTATAGTGAAAATCTAAAATTAAATAATCAAATTTCAACATGGCTTATAAGTATGTTTTGGATTATTTCAGCAATGATCGTGGTTGGTGGTTTAACAAGATTAACTGATTCTGGTTTGTCGATTACTCAATGGCAACTGTTTTCTGGTTTTTTACCTCCACTGAATAATTCTGAGTGGATTATGTATTTTGACTTATACAAAGAGATACCTGAATTTAAATTACAAAATTATGATATGACTATGCAAGAATTTAAAGTTATTTTTTGGTGGGAGTGGGCTCATAGATTTATGGGAAGGTTAATAGGCATATCCTATCTAATACCACTAATATATTTTACTTTTAAAATCAAATTTAAAGAATTAATAAATCTTTATTTCATTTTTGCCTTAATATGTTTTCAAGGGTTTATAGGATGGTATATGGTCAGTAGTGGCTTAATTGATAGAGTTGATGTAAGTCATTTTAGGTTATCAGTGCATTTATTAGTGGCTTTTTTTATTTTATCTTTAATATTTTGGAATTATTTAAAAATTAAAGTTAAAAATAACTTTCACAATACTATCAATATAATATATCCGTTAAGTTTTCTTTTCTTAGTATTTTTGCAAATTTCGATTGGTGCATTTGTTTCAGGAATGGATGCAGGTAAAATTTATAATTCTTGGCCGTTAATGGGAAACTCAATTTTTCCAAATGATAATAGCATAGGTAATTTATTTAAATTGTCTGTTTTTAGCGACCCTTCCTTGGTTCAATTTATTCATAGAAAATTAGCTTATTTAATAGGATTATTTTATTTGTATTTATTGTTTTATATTTACAAAAATAAAAAAAGCGACTTATATAAATCTGTAAATATTTTAGGTTTTTTTATTATTTTACAGATTGTTTTAGGAATATTCACTTTATTATATGGTGCACAAATATTGATTGCATCTATGCACCAAATAAGTTCTATTTTTTTAGTTGCGTCTTGTATCTATTTTTTATTTATAAATACAAAATCTAACTTACAGCTTTCAAGTTAGGCTTTCCAGAAGCTCCCAAAGCTTGATCTAGGTCTGCTATAATATCGTCTGGATGTTCTATACCAATAGACAATCTTACATATCCTGGCGTTACACCTGCTGCTAAAAGTTCCTCCTCTGTTAATTGACTGTGAGTAGTAGTTGCAGGATGAATAGCTAAACTCCTTGCATCTCCAATATTTGCTACGTGGTAGAACATTTTTAATGACTCTATAAATTTTTTACCTGCTTCTACACCTCCTTTAACTTCTATACCTACAAGTGCTCCATTACCACCCTTCATATATTTTTTAGATCTTTCACCAATTTCACCTTTGTGAAGAGTAGGGTATATAACTCTTTCTACATTCTTATGTTTTTGTAAAAATGAAACAGCTTTTTCCGCATTTGAGCAATGTTGTTTCATTCTTAAAGGAACGGTTTCTAGACCTTGAATAATTCCCCAAGCATTATCTGGAGCTAAAGGAGCTCCTAAATCTCTTAGAAGACATACCCTAGCTCTTACAGCAAATGAAACATTTGCACCAGTCAATTGAGGTACCACTTCACCCCATTTTGCTCCGCCATAGCTAGCGTCAGGTTCGTTAAATAGTGGTTGTCTTTTTGGATCTTTTGTCCAGTCAAAATTACCTCCATCAACAAGAGCGCCTCCGATAACAGTTCCATGCCCTCCAATGAATTTAGTAAGTGAATGAACTACTACAGCAGCCCCATGTTCTAAAGGCTTACAAATTACTGGCGCCGCGGTATTGTCCATTATTAAAGGAATATTATGCTTTCTACCAATATCTGAAACCTCCTTAATTGGAAACACTCTCAAATATGGATTTGGTAAAGTCTCTGCATAAAAACATCTTGTTTTATCATCAATTAATTTTTCAAAATTACTTGGATCTGAAGGGTCTGCATATCTACATTCAATACCTAATTTTTTAAGCGTGTGTGTAAATAAGTTAACTGTTCCCCCATATAAATCAGTTGAACTAATAAAATTATCACCAGACTGACAAACGTTCATAATTGCAAATGTTGATGCTGCTTGACCTGAACCAACAGTTACAGCAGCAAGCCCACCTTCAAGAGCTGCAACTCTTTTTTCAAGTACATCATTTGTTGGATTCATAATACGTGTGTATATGTTTCCGAATTCTTTTAATGCAAATAAATTTGCAGCATGATCAGTATCGTTAAATTGATAAGATGTTGTTCTATATAGTGGTACTGCTACTGCAGTTGTAGCTGGATCACTTCTATAATCTCCGCCGTGTAACGCAATTGTTTCTGGATTTTTATTTTTGCTCATATTTCCCCTTCTGTTTAAAATTATATTAAACTAAAATGAAAAAACACAATCAAGCTTTAATTTAACTTGATATTGGGGGATAATTTGTGGTTATAAATTTTTTGAGCACAGTTAATACTCTATCTGCTTCTTCTAATAACATCATGTGACCACAGTTATCAATTATATCAACTTGACTTCCATCTATAAGTGAAGCCAACTTCTTACCCTCTTTAACAGGGCACATTTTATCATCTGTAGCTAAGATTGATAGAGTAGGGCATTTAATTTTTTTTGCTGCCTCAAAACCATTCTTGTAATTATCACAAGCTCTAAAATCTACTCCTAAAGTATTCTGTATTGTTCTAGATTTTGCAAGCATTGTTCCGGTATTTATATGATAAAGACCAGGTACTGGATGACCACCAAAGTGACCAGCTGGACCATGAGCCCAATCCATCATCAAATCTACTGCTTTAGGATCATTATTTTCAGCCAATGAAAGCAATTCTGGGTTCATCGGTATGGCTCCTGCTCCACCCATTAAGCTTAAAGTTTTAATTTTATCTGGGTATCTCGATGTGCATTCTACCGTAACTAAACAGCCTTGTGAATGTCCAACTAAAGAAGCTTCTTTATGTCCGACTGCTTCTATTACATTATTTACCCAATCAGCCATTTCTTCAATTGATTTAAGACTTTCACCACTTGATAAACCATGCCCCGGTAGGTCAACAGCTAAAGCATTATAACCATGAAATGCAAAGTACCTTGTTTGAAGTACCCAAGTCATATGAGTTAGACCACTGCCATGAACAAATATAATCAATGGTTTCTTTTTATCAAAAGGTCTGCCACCAGTAGAGGCAAAAACCTCATCATTATTTACTTTAAATTTCATTGATTTGATACAAGTCTTGGTTTTCTTGCTGCTCTAAAACCAATCTCGAAATCATTTTTTATATCATCAATGTCTTCAATACCTACTGACAATCTAATCATGTCATGAGACAACCCAGCAAACTTTAAAGTTGCCTCATCCATTTGTGAATGGGTTCCAGATGCAGGATGAATAACTAAAGTTCTTGTATCGCCAACATTTGCCAAATGTGATGCTAATTTTACGTTATTAATAAATGCAACACCAGCATCTTTCCCACCTTTAATACCAAACGCAATCATTGAACCTCTTCCATTCGGCAAAAGTTTTTTTGCTAACTCGTGATCTGGATGATCTGGGACACTTGGATGTGATACCCAAGCAACACTCTCATGTTTTGATAAATATTTAACCATTTCTTCTGCATTGGAACAATGTTTTTTCATTCTTACTGACAAAGTTTCTATGCCTTGTAAAACATTCCATGCATTTTGAGGACTTAAACATGGACCAAAGTCTCTCATACCTTCAGCTCTGGCTTTCATTGTAAAAGCTGTTGGGCCAAATTCTTCAGCAAAAGACAATCCATGATATCCTTCGTAAGGTTTTGTCATTGTTGGAAATTTATCATTTTGCATCCAATCAAATTTTCCACCTTCAACTAATATTCCTGCCATTGAAGATCCATGTCCTGCCATCCATTTTGTAAGTGAGTGAATTACTATATCAGCACCATGTTCAAACGGTTTACATAAATAAGGAGTTTGATAGGTTGCATCAACCATCAATGGAATTCCAGCATCATGAGCAATTTTTGCAATTTCAGGCATATTCATTATTTCGTTACCTGGATTTCCAACAAGTTCTCCAAAAATACCTTTTGTATTCTTTTGAATTGCTTTTTTAAATCCTTCAGTATCTCTCGGTTTGACAAATGTACATTTAATTCCAAACTTAGGTAAGGTTAATCTAAATAAGTTTACAGTTCCTCCATAAAGCTGAGATGATACAACTAGATGATCACCTGCTTCACATAATGTCATTACTGTTAAAAATATTGCACTCATTCCTGAAGATGTGGCTAATGCTGCTGTACCACCTTCAAGTGAAGCAACTCTTTCTTCTAATACGCCAACAGTTGGGTTTGAAATTCTACTATAAATATGTCCACCTCTTTCTAAATTAAAAAGAGCAGCTGCATGATCGACATCATCAAAAAGGTATGATGTGGTTTGATATATTGGTACTTGTCTTGAGCCAGCATTTTTGTGTGGCTGATACCCAGCATGTAAACTAAGGGTATCAAATTTATACGTATTTGGTTTTAATTCTTTTTTTTTATCACTCATTAAGCTCCTTTAATTTATAATTTTGTGAGTTCGATTTTATCACCTTATTATTACTAATAAATGGTCATAATTCAATCAACCATTCAGTCCAACCAAAATATAATAATTTGACAATATATGTAATTATAAGTATTAATCCCGCATTCATGACTAAGTTTGTTAAAAAAGATGAGATAAATAGCGAGTGGTTTGAAATTGATGCCACAGGAGCGGTTGTTGGTAGACTAGCAACAGTTGTATCAAAAATTATAAGAGGGAAGAACAAAACAACATATACTCCTCACATGGACCATGGAGATTTTGTTGTTATAAAAAATGTAGATCAAATAAAATTTACAGGCAATAAATTTCAAAATAAAAAATATTACAGACACACTGGATATCCAGGTGGTATTAAAGAGATAACACCTGAAAAAATGAGTGAAAAAAAACCTGGTGACGTATTAAAGTTAGCTGTTAAAAGAATGCTGCCTTCAGGTGCGTTGGGTAAAAAACAATTAACGAAACTTAAAATTTATTCTGGAGAGGACCATCCCCATACTGCGCAAAATCCAAAAATAATTGAAATAGGCAAACTTAATCAAAAAAATATTGTAAGAAATTAATATGGAAACTTCTCAATCATCTTCACCAAAAATCAAATTAGACTTTAAAGATAGCAAATACGCAACTGGAAGAAGAAAAAAATCTGTAGCTAAAGTCTGGTTAAAAAAAGGTTCAGGTAAATTCTATGTTAATGGTAAATCTTTAAACGACTATTTTCCAAGAGCTAATCATGTAATGCAAATTTTAAGACCTTTTGAAATTATAAATCAGTCAACTGATTATGATGTTAGATCTAAAGTTGTAGGTGGAGGACAAACTGGTCAAGCAGGTGCCTTAGTACACGGTATTTCAAGAGCTTTACTAAAATTTGATGTAACTTTAAAATCAACCTTACGTAAAGAAAAACTCACAACAAGAGATTCGAGATCTGTAGAGCGAAAAAAACCTGGTAGAGCAAAAGCTAGAAAAAGCTACCAGTTTTCTAAAAGATAATTTCTTTTTAAGTTTCAACTGTTATATTAGATTATGAACAAGAAAAATGTACTTATATGTGGTGCTACTGGATATATAGGATTGCAACTCATTAAGCTTCTATGTACACATAAAAAAATAAATATTAAATTTTTGTGTGGAAGCAGCTCTGTAGGAAAAAAAATAGATTCATACGATAAAGAATTAAAAAAATATAAATTACCTAAAATTACAAAATTTAAAAAAGAATATTTATTAGATGTGGATATAATATTTACAGCATTACCAAATGGTGAGGCACAATCTATTTCAAAGTTTCTAAATCAAAATAATTTACTAATAGATTTAGCAGCTGATTTTAGACTTAATAATAAAAAAAATTATGAAAAATGGTATAAAATTAAACACAAAGCATTAAATCAAATCAAAAAAAGTATTTATTCTATACCTGAAATTAGTGGCAAATTAATTAAAAAATTTCCAATAGTATCTTGTCCTGGATGCTACCCTACATCTGTATTAATTCCATTAATCCCATTAATTAAAAAAAACTTAATTAATAATCAAACAATTATTATTGACTCGAAATCTGGTTATTCAGGAGCAGGTAGAGGTGTACATAAAAAATATAAAGATAAAAATTTATATGAGTCTTTGAGTGCTTATGGATTAGCAAACCATAGACATAATTCTGAAATTCAACAAGAGCTTGATCTTAAAACTCACAAAAAAAATAAATTTCATTTTACACCTCATCTTACACCTATGTTTAGAGGAATTTTAAGCACTATTTATGTTGATTTAAAAAAGGGTGTTAACATTAACAAAATAAATAATGTTCTTAATGTCCAATATAAGAATCAAAAATTTATAAAAATTAGTAAATTAAATACTTTCTTAAGTACTAATGACGTGATCAACACCAATAATTGCTTAATTTCTGTATGCAAAAGCAAATATAAAGATAAAATAATAATATTGTCTGCAATTGATAATTTGATTAAAGGTGGTGGAGGTCAAGCTGTACAAAATATGAATAATTATTATGGCTTTAATCAGAGCGAAGGTCTAAATGTTTAAATATATTTTTATAATTTTATTAATATTTTCATTATCACATTGTTCACTAAATCATCCTGTTTCCATGTGGAATATTGATAGAGAGAGCATCGACAAAGATATTTCAAAATTAAACTTTGAAAACGAAACATCCTTTGAAGAATTTAAAAAAAATATTATTAAATATGGTAAGATCAGTGACTTTCCTAAATTAGATTAATTTAATGAATAAAAATATAAATATTGCTGTTATTGGACTTGGTCAAATTGGTTTATATTTTCTTAATGAGTTAAATACAAAAAAAAAAGATATCGAAACTAAAACAGGAAAGAGAATTAAAGTTATAGCTATATCGGCTAAAAATAAAAATAAGAAAAGAAAATTTAAAATTAATAAGAAAATTTTTTATTTAAATCCTTTAGATATTTTAAAGATTAAAAACTTAGATATTGTGATCGAAGCTATAGGTATATCAGACGGTATATCAAAAAAAATTATTCAAACAGCTCTTAAAAATAAAATTCATGTAATAACTCCAAATAAAGCATTAATTTCCAAACATGGTGATAAATTGGGTGAATTAGCTGAGAAAAATAAAGTTAATTTAGAATTTGAAGCATCTGTTGCAGGTGGCATTCCAATTATAAGAACCATTAAAGAAGGTTTGGCTACAAATAAAATCACAAAAGTTTACGGCATTCTTAATGGTACTTGTAACTATATCATGTCAGAAATGGAGAGAACTAAAGATAGTTTCAAAAATGTTCTGAAGATGGCTCAAAAACTAGGTTATGCTGAACCAGGGAACCCAAAATTAGATCTTAACGGTTATGATGCGCTAGCTAAAATAAAAATTTTGACTTCATTAGCTTTCAACAAGAAAATTTCAAAATCTGAATGTTTAATGGAAGGTATTGAAAACATTGATTATACAGATATTAAAATTGCCGATCAATTAGATTTTAGAATAAAATTATTAGGTATAACTGAGATTATAAATAATAGTATTTTTGAAAGAGTTCATCCATGTTTAGTTAAAAAAGATTCTTACATAGGAAATGTAGGTGGTGTAATGAATGCTGTTATATTAAATGGTTCACCTATTGGAGAGTCTGTATTACAAGGGGAGGGGGCTGGACCAGGACCAACATCCTCCGCATTGATGTCTGACCTATTATCAATATTAAGAGGAAATATAAAATATCCTTTCGGTATATCTAAAAATAAAAGATTAAAACCTAAAGTATTTAATAAAGACCAATCATCAAATTCTCTTTATTTAAGATTAGAAGTTAAGGATAAACCAGGTGTTTTATCTTCTATAACAAAGATTCTGGCGAAGTATAAAATTTCTATTCAAAGATTAATACAAATACCTGATCATAAAAGTAAGACAGCTTCGATTGTTCTTATTACTCATAATGCAAATGAATTAGACGCTCAAAGATGTATTAAATCATTTAAATCAAATAAAAATATTATTAAAAATCCTGTTCTTATTCGATTATTTTAATGGAACTTTATATAAAATTATTTGAAGTTCTTTTTCCAGTTTTTTTTATAGTTGGTATCGGATATTTTTTAGGTAAAAAAAATCCAAATTTTGATACATCATTTATAACTACTTATTCTGCTAATTTTGGAACGCCATCTATAGTAATATTCTCTATTTCGGCAAGTGGTGTAACTTTTGCAATGTTTTCAGAGTATTTTTTATATGCAGTAATCCTTTTATCTTCTTTTTTAATTGTTGGGCTAATTTTTTTAATTTTGATGAAGAAAGATTATTTGAGAGAATTACCAACATTTTTTTTACCTAATACAGGCAATATGGGTATTCCAATATGCCTGTTTGCATATGGTAAATTGGGTATGGGTATTGCGGCAGCTATATCTTCTTTGGTCGTTCTTCTTCATTTTACTCTTAATATTTTTTTAGCTAAACGTGAGTTTGATTTAAAGGTTATAATAAAAAGTCCATCATTTTATGCAATAATTGCTACAATTATTTTTCTATATTACGAAATACCTTTGCCAATATTTGTATTAAATACTGTTATGCTTCTTGCTTATGGAATGATAGTAATGATTTTAATGTCTTTAGGTGTTTCATTAACACAAATGAAAGTTTTTTCCTTTAAGGATGCTGTAATTACATCTACTGGAAGAGTTATTATAGGGCCACTAATTGGCTTTTCGCTGATCTCTTTTTTTAACCTATCTGGGTTTGCTGCTGGTGTTCTTTTAATTCAGTCATCTATGCCAAGTGCAATACTTTGTTATCTTGTTGCTTCAATGTATTCGCCTAAGGAAATTGTTGATAACATATCTAGCACAATAGTTGTTTCAACTTTAATGTCTCTTGTAACTGTGCCAATAACAGTATTCTTTGCTTTAAAATACTTTAATTAAGAGGTAAGATTTTCATATGAGGGCTGTTATTCTCAATGCATCAGCTTGGATGATTGTTCCATTTATGGATACTTTGGCAAAATATTTAAGTTCATCTATGGATGTTTTGCAAATTACTTGGGCTAGATATTTCTTTACAGTTGTCTTTGCGCTCTCAATAATGCTTTTTTTTGATAGAAAATCCATGGTTCGGAGTAAAAAACCTATGCTTCAATTGATAAGAGGATTGATTTTTGTATTTTCAACATATTTATTTTTTTTTGCAATATCTGAGATTTCTTTACCCAAGGCCTTAACTTTAGCATTTGTTGCCCCAATTTGTGTAACTGCTATGTCCCCCTTTTTTTTAAACGAAAAAGTAGGCTTAAGAAGGTGGACAGCAGTATCTATGGGCTTTATTGGCACCTTAATTGTTATTAGACCTGGATTTATAGAGATTAATTTAGCTACATTAGCAGCCTTAGGTAATGGTATTTGTTATGGTTTTTATTTAATTATTACAAGGAAATTAAGTACCTCTGATAACTCTCTATTAACTTTATTATTTGCTGGAACAGTAGGGACTATAGTCATGTCTTTATTTATGCCCGGTGTTTGGATAAAGCCAACAAATAGTCAGTGGATTATGATGGCTTTAATTGGCTTTATAGCAGCTATCGCCCATCTTTTTATCATTTTGTCTCTTAAATATGCTGATGCCTCTAAATTAGCTCCCCTTGGTTATACTGAAATTATTACTAATATTTTGCTCAGTTATTACATATTTCATGAACTACCTGATAATTGGACATATTTAGGTCTTTCTATAATAGTCCTTTGTGGTATTTATATATCTAGAAGAGAGTATTATTTATCAAGACTTTATTTAGGTAAATAGAACTTACTAATATATTAATGTAATACTTTATATTTATATTATATATCATTGTAATTTAATATTTTTTTAATTTGTAGTAATTATAGAATATCTTCTACTTATATATCTTAATAATTAATATTATAAAAGAGGTCTTATTTTTAACGAATTAATTTATAATTTTTTCCTAATTAGGCAATATCTGATGAGAATAGAGTAGAATATAAATACCAGTTTATAAATAAAATTAAAATTACTAAAACTTAATGATAAATAACTTAAAAAATAAGCAAATATGCCAATATTTTGATAATTAGATGTTTCAAAGAAATATTATTAAAGTTTTTTCAATGATTATAATTAAATTTTTAGGAGAAAAAAGCTGATTTTGAAATAGCTCTGCAATATTCGAATATACCGTTTAAAAGCCCATAATAGGGTCTATTTCAAGTATTTTTAATTTTACAGTGCAACTTATAGGTGATATTGAAAAATAAATACCAAAAATTGTATATTAATAAAAAAACGTTGGTATTAAAGGTTTTTAGAGTAAAACACCCTCTAATTTTAGTAGTTTTCTCTTGGTATTTATTCCACCTTTGCCCGAATAACCACCTAAAGAACCATCTGATCTTATTACCCGGTGACAAGGTATTTTAGGAGCATAAGGATTTTTTCCTATGGCATTTGCTACAGCTCTTACTGCTTTTGGCTTTTTAATTGCTTTTGCTACATCGAGATAGGTTCTAATTTGGCCTTTTGGTATAGTTTTTAAATATTTCCAAACTTTAACTTGAAATTTTGTACCTTTTAGGATCATAAATAGAAAAAAACCCTGTTTCCTTGTACCTTTTCAGGCACAAAGAACAGTAGTTTTTGGCACGTCGTTTTATGCGCTACCGCCATGCCTTCCACTCTACTATTTTAGCGCTACTCTGTAGAGTTTTCTGCCCTCTGGGCTTGAACCTCTCGGTTTTTCCCCAGCTGGTCAGTTAAGAGTTGCCTCTTAATTCATTTTAGAAGATATCAGATAGAGTAGGTTGTATGTATCACTTTATCGTTGAATATTCTAAGTTCTTAACAGGGATGAATAGTGGGGATAACTTAATCTAAAGCTTTAAGTAAACCATCTAAAACCCTCATACATTGCAATTCCGTAAATTGAGTGTCTGATTAGAAACATAATTGATGTTTTAATGGGTATTCCTGTCTTATTTGCAAACACACCTTGTCCTGTAAATGGTAGAAATATTAATAATGGAGCTAGTGTTGTAAGGGCTCCAAATATAAAGCCTGAAAAATATGTCATTTTTAGACCTACCATTAAAAAACAAAAATAATATATTACAGCCCAACAAATCGATACATAATAGTGAAAAATCCAACCAAGTAAAACTTCATACCTAAAATTTGGCATATGGGCAATATTTGGATTATAAAAAGTAGCATTTTTAAGCATATAATAAGTCCATCTTCCAACAATTCCCCATGATGGTTCCGGAATACCAATCAATCTGAGTAAATAACCAATTATATCAAGAATTATGCACGAAAATACTCCAGCAACCAAAATACTAATTATATCTATCAAATAACCTCAAAACATTAGCAAAAATAGTAAAACAAATATGCTTATAAAAAAAATGCCGAAAATAATCATTAATATTCTATTTTTTGTTTGTTCTTTTAATTTTGGCCAATAGTTCATGAAAAGGAATGTTCCAATAACTACAACTAGTCCTATTAAAACATATTTAGGCATAAATATTCTTCTACATTAAATGCTTGACTTATTAAATGAGTTATATTATTACTAGTGATAATTAATTGTTATCAATAGTAATTATATGAAAGAGCTAACTTCAGATATAAAATCACTGCATGAGGCAACTCTAAATAACCTCAAAAACTCAAAAGCAAATAATACTTTAAGGGCGTATAAATCTGACTTTAAAGACTTTGGAGCTTTTTGTGCAAGTCATGGGTTAAATCCATTACCTACAGAGCCAAAAATCGTTTCCTTTTACCTCACTTATCTATCTAAAAATGCAAAAATCAGCACATTAAGACGAAGACTGGTATCGATAAGTATGGTTCATAAGTTAAAAGGGCATTATCTAGATACTAAACATCCAATCATAGTAGAAAATTTAATGGGAATAAGAAGGGTCAAAGGAAGTATTCAAATGGGTAAAAAACCTATATTAATCAATCATTTAAAATTAATAATTAATGTAATAAATGAACAAAAAACGGATGAAATTAAAAAACTTAGAGACAAGTCAATAATCTTAATTGGCTTTGGAGGTGGTTTTAGAAGATCGGAGCTTATTTCAATTGACCATGAAGATTTGGAATTTGTGCCCGAAGGTCTAAAAATAATTATCAAAAGATCAAAAACTGATCAATTTGGCGAAGGAATGACTAAGGGACTACCCTACTTCACTAATGAAATTTACTGTCCAGTTAAAAATCTAAAAAGATGGTTAGAAATTTCTGAAATTAAGTCTGGACCTATTTTTAGGAGATTTTCAAAAGGTTTAACACTAACAAATAAAAGATTAACTGATCAATCTGTAGTTTTATTAATGAAGAAATATTTGAATTTAGCCGGTATCAAAAATGAAAATTTTGCAGGACATAGTTTAAGGTCAGGTTTTGCAACGGTAGCAGCTGAGTCTGGAGCTGATGAAAGAAGTATAATGGCAATGACTGGACATAAAACAACGCAAATGGTCAGAAGATATATTAGGGAGGCTAATATATTTAAGAATAATGCATTAAATAAAATTAAAATTTAAACTATATGAATGAATATGTAACAATTATTATTTTAACACATAAAAGTAAAAAATTAGTTTTAGATTATATTAAAAATCTTTATAAAAAATTTAAGATAATAATCGTAGATAACTCAAAAGATATAGAATTAGAAAAAATAATAAAAAAAAATTATCCAGAGGTTGAGATATATTTAATTTCAAACAATGGTTATAGTGATCAAATAAATTTTGGATTTAAATTTGTAAAAACAAAGTATTTTCTTATTAGTAATCCAGATGTAAGAGGTATTGATGAAAAAAGTATTCAAAATTTTATCAATGCTGCTAAAAAATTAGATGATAAATTTTCCGTTTTAGGACCGAGATATATAAATGCAAATCCAAAATCATTAAAACAAACCAAAAATGATAAAGAAATAGCCGAATTAAGAGTTTTGAGCGGTGCTTGTATGTTTTTTTGTAAAAAAAATTATGCACTGGTAGGTGGATTTGATAATAATATATTTTTATATTTTGAGGAAAATGATTATTGTAAAAGATCAATAAATTTTTTTAAAAATTATCAAATCAATAATGTAAAAATTTTTCATGAGGGAGGAAATTCTGTTTCATGTGAAAATCAAAATGAGATCCAAGATCAACAAGAGTTAAGACAATGGCATTTTGTATGGTCAAAATTTTACTATTATAAAAAAAATTATGGATATACTTATGCAATAATTTTTTTTCTCCCTATAATATTTAGAACAGGTTTAAAAATTTTTTTATATTTAATAACGAAAGATGATATTAACTATTTTAAATATAAAAATAGATGGTCAGGCATGATGTCTTCAATTAAAGGAGAAAAATCGTATAAAAGACCAAAATTCTAGTATTTATATGTATTTTGATGTAATTAATTTTTCCAATAATCATAAATACCTTTATTTAACTCATATTTTGGCCAAATAAATCTTTCTCTATTGGGTTGTTTCTGTGCCCATTCCCAGGTTTTAGTTAACCCTTCCTCTAGATCAACTTTATGTTTAAAGTCTAGCAATTTTACCGATTTATCCCAAGTGGACCATGCGTATTTAGTTTCGTGTCTTGGTTCTAAATATACTGGTTTAAAATTTTGTCCTGTAACATTTATTAATAAGTTGCAAGCGTCATTAATTGTATGTTCTTTAATACCTCCCAAATTAATAATTTCTCCTATACAATTGTCATTTTGCGAGGCATTCCAAAAAGGCAATACAGAGTCATCAACGTAACTAAAAGCTCTCATTTGTGAACCATCACCAAAAATAGTTGGATTTTGCTTATTTAAAATTTGATACATCCATATGCCCAAAACATTTCTGTACTTGTCCCAAATATTTTGATTTATACCATAAAAATTATGTGGACGTACAATTGTATAATTAAGTCCATGTTGCTTATAGGCAATTTCAAGATCCATTTCAACGGCGTACTTGGCAACTGCATAAGGATCTATAGGAGCTTGTCTCATATCTTCATTAAATGGAGGTTTATATTTGTCTCCATAAACTGACATTGAACTTGCAAAGACAAATCTTGATACATTGTATTGAATACTACAAGTAATTAGATTTGTTGAAGTTATTAAATTGTTTTCATAATTGTATTTTCTAATAAATGGGCTCAATCCTTCTGCAGCATAGGCTGCAAAATGATAAACAATTTCAATTTTTTCTTTTTCAAATACTCCTTTTAGAGACTCTAAATCATTTAAATTGAATTTGTAAAATTTTACTTTGCTAGGTATATTTTCTGTGTAACCACCACTCAAATCATCTATACCAATAACTTCATAATCTGTATTTTCAATAATCCAACTTGCTAATCTTGAGCCTAATAAACCAGCTACACCTGTTATTAAAATTTTTTTCATAGGATTTTTATTTTATAAATTATTATATTTTCTAACATATAAAATTTTTATTTATAGTTAATATTTTTAGGATAAAATAATTGAAATCTTGCATTATAATTAAAAAATTTTCATATCTACGACTGTTTTAATTAATCATTTAAATTTATTAAAATATAAAATTTATAGCAATTTACATATATCGTCAGATAATTCTTTGAAATTCGCACGGTAGATTGAATTGTAGTTTCTAAAATGCTTAGTCCAAATATTGTAGTGATATGATCTATCAATAATATCTATTTGCTTAATATTTAATGCAGAGGCAATATGCGATACAGATCCATGGCATGATATAAGTAATTTTGAGTTAATAATAATTTTTTCTAATTCTAAAAAAGTAAGATTTTTTTTTATAGATATTTTTTTTTTATTTAAAGAATCTGAAATATTATTTAAAACTTTTGGTGTATTTACTCCAGTTGTAATTACTATCTTTAATTTAGTTAATTCTTGAATTTTATTTAAAAAGTAAATTAGTTCAGATTTATTAGGCTCTATATTTACAAAATTTTTAATATAATTTAAATTAGACCATTTTTCATCATAATGAAATACAGCATAATCATTATAATTTTCTTTGTAATTATATTCAATTAACTTTTCATCTAAAATATTCAAGTCATGATTTTTAAAATCAAAACCCATATCATTAACAGCTTTAACTATCTTTTCATAATGACTAACTGAGATATCTTTATTGTTAAAATATAAACATTTTTTTTTTTTTAAAAAAAAATTAACTAATTTTGATCTATTTTTACCATCATGCAAAACTGTAAAATCAAAAAAAAATTTTCTTAAAACATATATTGTTTTAAGTTTATTAATTAAACCTTTTTTAAGTATTAAAACTTTATCGATATAAATGAAGGAATTAATATAATTATAATTTTTATCTGATGCTAAAACAGTAATATGAGAATTACTGTCATTTCTTTTAATGGATTTAATAAGGATACAGGACAATAAAAAATCCCCTATTCTATCTGTTCTAAAAATGAGATATTTAGACATTTAAATTATAATCTTTAATATTCATATATAAGTTAATAGATTTTAAATGTTTAATCATCTATTATTATAAAAAACATTAAGACCAATAGTAACTAGATTTTAGTCCTAAAGTTTTATCAATAATAAATTTTGCAACTATGTTAGAATTAAAAAACTTATGATATTTTTTATGACCTTTCTTTGCTATTCTTTTTAGTGTTTTTGTATCTTTTTTGTATTTATAAATTTTATCGACTAAGTCATTTATATCTTTATAAAAAATCATTTCATCATTATTAAAAAAATCATTATAATGTGTTTTTTTATCAATAAATGTTAGTAATCCATTGCCCATTAATTGAGCAATTCTATCACTACTATAGTATTTAATTGGTTTTCCTCTGCTTAAATTTAAACCCATTTTTGATTGAGATATTTTATCTATAAATTCTTCTCCCCATACAGGTTGTCTATTAAACATTCCGTATATATCATAATTTATATTTTCACTTTTTTTCAGAAGCTTTGTTATAAATAATTCTCTTTCATCCATTTTACCTTTTCTAAGTGTTCCTCGGTGAACTCCATGGCTAATTGCATAAAATAAATCGTTTTCCTGATTAAAGTCAAAATTTTTTAAATTATCTAAGGACTCATCGCAAGGGTTTGGAATAAAAAATGAATTTTTTATCTTAAAATCTAAAGAATATGGATCTGTGGTAATAAAAGTAGCGTCTATACTATCTAATTTATCAAGAATCCTTAATTTGTTTTTATTATAATCTGGACCTTTTTTTGTAAGTGGATCTAAGAACCATTGGGCAATTTTTAAATTTTTATTTGATTCTTTCATAGCTGAAAGCATAGATGAGTCGATTCTATCTGCATGTCCCATTATAACCATATCAGGTTTAAAATTTGTTATAGTTTTTGAAACTAGTTCATTTAAATATTTTGATCCCGTATAATCTCTGAATGACTTTCCTAGACTTATTAAATCTCTATCTGACAAACTTAGCACGTTGTGACCTAGTCTAATAAGTCCATTATTTAGTCTAGTACCTGTATTAAAATGTAGTCTTCCATGATACCTAAAATTAAAGTTAGTGATATGAATTATTTTAAGCTTTGATTTCTTATCAATATTAAAACTAATATTTTTTAAAATTTTTCTTCTAACATTATCAATTTTTCTTGCAATAATTGCATGGTCAAGTTTGAAGTTAATAATAGAATTTTTTTGAAGAGTTGTTCTATATTTTTTATTATTTATTAAATATTGAATGTTTTTATATAATTCTTTTTCATTTAGTTTCTTTAAAATTATTCCATCTGTAACAGTTTCAGGCAAACCACCTCTATTGCTAACTATAGTTGCACATCCTCTACTAGATGCTTCTAATCCAGTTCTACCTAATGGTTCTTCCCATCTTGAAGGAACCACTGCTATACTAGATTTTTCAAACAATTTGATTACTTTATTATGTTCTATAAATCCCATCACATGAAGAGATGGATGTTTAAATACTAACTTTTCTCTCTCTTCATCACCAATAACGATACCTTGCCAATCTTTATTTTTTTCAAGAATTTTAATTATAACATTTCCAAAAATATCATAGCCTTTTTGTGAATTTAATTTTCCAACAAAAATTATGTATTTTTTCTTACGATTAATAAGATCTACACTATTTATCTTATTTGTTGAATGTGGTATGACATATATTTTTCTCCTAAGATCATCGTTTACACTTAAGTCTTTAAGTAATCTTTTCTTGATCCACTCGCTTATTACAATTATTGATTGACAATTATTTAATAAATACAATCTTTCATTTGCTGATTGCGATCCACTCATTGATAGTGGATCATTGTGGTAATAGAGAATAATGTTTTTTTTTAATTTTTCATAAATTGGTTTTATGTAACTCGGTCTATTATGAACTTCTATTAAGTCAGATGCGTCTTTCTTTTCATTGATTAAAAATTTTTCAATATATCTTTTAGAGGTACTATTAAGAAACTTCTTTTTTAACAAAATATTTTTATAATTGATTTTATATTTTTTTTTAAAGTTCGTATTGCCATAGACAGTGATTTGCTGCTTAAATGAACTAATTCTAGTCGTATCTTTTACAAATAATGAGACTGCACCAGCATACTCGGGTGAAAAGTTTTCTTTATAAGGAAGTAATATTGATATTTTTATCATTAATAAATTTTTTTTTTAATTTAGATCTATAAATATTATTTTTTTTCAAATTATACTCAGCTTTCATAGCCTCAGATTTTGAATTATATTTTTTTTTATAAATAATCTTCCAATAATTTCCTTTTGTAAATTTAGCACCCTTAGAACTATTATGTAATGATAGTCTTTTTTCAATATTTTTTGAGTAGCCAACATAACTGAAATATCTATTATTTTTCTTTGTAATAATCATGTAAACATGAAATTCCATTTAAATATTATTAATTATATTTATAGTATTTAAATCTAAATATTATAATAAATTAAATTTATCCTGCGATAACAGCCAATAATAATAAAGCTACTATATTTGTGATTTTTATCATTGGATTTACTGCTGGTCCTGCAGTATCCTTATAAGGATCACCAACAGTATCTCCGGTGACGGCTGCTTTATGAGCTTCTGAACCCTTGCCACCAAATTTTCCATCCTCAATATATTTTTTTGCATTATCCCAGGCTCCTCCGCCCGCAGTCATTGAAACTGCAACAAATAAACCTGTTATTATAACTCCCAACAACATTGCTCCTAGTGATGAGAGTGCAGCGACTTGTCCACCTATGAAATAAATTACTATGTATAAAACAATAGGGGATAAAATTGGTAATAATGATGGAATTACCATTTCTTTAATTGCTGCTTTTGTAAGTAAATCGACAAGTTTACCATAGTCAGGCTTTGCTTTTCTTTTCATTATTCCAGGTATTTTTTTAAATTGTCTTCGTACTTCAATAACAACTTCACCACCTGCTCTACCAACTGCTTGCATACCCATAGATCCAAATAAGTAAGGTAGCATTCCACCTATAAGCAAACCAACAACTACATAAGGATTTGACAGGTCAAAAGTAACAGCTATTCCTTCCAAATTTGAACCAGCAACTTTTGAAAAATGTTTTATATCTTCTGTATATGCAGCAAAAAGAACTAATGCACCAAGACCCGCAGAACCAATTGCATAACCTTTTGTTACCGCTTTTGTTGTATTACCAACTGCATCAAGAGCATCCGTTGTTCTACGTACATTCTTTGGAAGATTTGACATTTCAGCTATACCGCCAGCATTATCTGTAACAGGCCCATAAGCATCTAAAGCTACAACCATACCTGCTAATGCAAGCATTGTAGTTACAGCAATAGCAATTCCATAAAGTCCTGCTATATGGTTAGTCAATAAAATTCCACCAACAATTATTAATGCTGGAACAGCAGTTGCCTCCATAGAAACAGCTAAGCCTTGAATGACATTTGTTCCATGACCTGTTGTTGAAGATTTAGCAACACTTTTAACAGGCCTGTAACCAGTTCCCGTATAATATTCTGTAATCCAAATTATTAATCCTGTTATTACTAAACCAATAATTCCACAAAAATATAGACTTAAACCATTAAAGGTTTTTCCGTTAGCTACATATTCAGTAGTAAAACCTATTACATGTTTTGTAATTGGAAAAAGTATTATCAAAGAACTAATTGCTGTTATTATAAATCCTTTGTACATCGCTTTCATAATATTTTTATCTTTACCAAGAGTAACAAAAAAAGTTCCAAGTATAGACGTTAAAATACAGGCTCCACCAATAGCCAATGGATAGATCATCATTTTTAAATCATTTACAAAGAAAATAGAAGAAAGAACCATTGTAGCAACAATAGTGACAGCATATGTTTCAAAGAGATCAGCAGCCATACCCGCACAATCGCCCACATTATCACCAACGTTATCGGCTATAACTGCGGGGTTCCTTGGGTCATCTTCTGGAATTCCAGCCTCAACTTTACCAACTAAATCAGCACCAACATCTGCACCTTTTGTAAAAATCCCTCCACCAAGTCTTGCAAAAATAGAAATTAATGATGCACCAAACCCTAATGCAACAAGTGCATTAACAATTTCTCTTTCTTCAACTCCAGTTTTTACCAAAAAATAATAATAAACTGCAATAGAAAGTAACGCTAAACCAGCAACCAACATTCCAGTTACTGCACCAGATTTAAATGCTATTGATAATCCACTCGCTAAATTTTTTCTAGATGCCTCAGCTGTTCTAACATTGGCTTGAACAGAAACAAGCATTCCAACATAACCAGCAATCCCAGATAAAGTAGCACCTATTAAGTATCCTAAACCAACTAATGGACTAAATAAAATAGTTATAATTACCAGAACCACTATACCAACTATTGCAATTGTTTTATATTGTCTGTTTAAATAAGCTCTAGCTCCTTCTTGTATTGCAGATGCAATTTCTAACATTTTAGAATTACCTGAGCTTGAATTTAAAATATTTCTTCCTGTTATAAAACCGTAAACGATGGATAACATTCCAGCCGCTATAATATAATACATTATTGTTTCAGTTGATGTGTTCATTGGTTCCTTTGTTAATTAAAGTTATGAAAAATATGTAATACAAAATATGATATAAAACGCAATATTTAACTTTTTTAAAAATTGTGTGAATATCCTTCATTATATGCATGTTTTAATCTCTTATCACCATCACTAATTTCATTATTTTTTGCATCCTTAGTTAAATTGCCAATTAGTGTTACTTTTTGATTCATCTTTTTGAAAAATTTTTGAATATAATTTCTCTTTGATTTTGAGGATGTAAATAAAATTTGATAATCATCACCCTTTGAAATGAAATTGATCTTCTTTTTTTTGGATTTAGAAAGATAATTTCTCAGATTTATTGAGATAGGAACTTTATTTATATCAATATTGTAAAATAATTTACTTTTATTAATTAACTTGCTTAAATCTCCAAATAAACCATCTGAAATATCAATTGAAGAATTTGCAAATTTTAAAAGGTTTGAGCTGATCTTAATAGGTAGGTCAGGTAAATAATATTTGTTTATAAAATAGTTATAATTTTTTTTATTTAATAAAACTTTTTTTTTTAAGATTTGTAATCCTAAATAGCTATCACCAATATTTCCAGTTACATATATATCATCACCATTTTTACATTTATTTCTTTGAACTATTTTTTTTGAATAACCTATTGAAACAATTGTAAAGATTGTTTTGTTTGCTTTTGTAGTGTCACCACCTGACAATTTAAAACCATATTTTTTTTGCTCCTCTTTGAGGCTTTTAGAAATAATATTTAGATTTTTATTCGAAAATGATTTATTGTTACCACTAGCACCTATAAAAATAAATTTTGGTATAACGCCTTTACAGTATAAATCTGATATTGAAGATCTTATTATTTTTTTAATAACTAAATCAGGTTTTCTAAAATTAAAGAAATGAACACCTTCAACATAAGTATCTATTGAAACAACTAGGTTACTTTTTTTATCAAAAAAAACATCATCATTAAGGTCTAGTGCTGCTGAATTGTTATAAGTTAATTTTTTAAAATACTTTTGAATTAGAAAAAATTCATTCATTGCTAATTCTAATTTTCTTGGAAATTTTTTCTAATAATGCATTTAAATATTTAGTTTGTGAGTCATCGATAAAAAAATTTGATGCTCTCAAATATTCATTAATAATAATTTTTATTGAGGTATTTGGTTTATATAAGAATTCAAAAATTGCACTTTTAATAATAATTTGAAAAACTTTGTCCATATTTTTAATTTTTAAATCTTGCTTCAGATGATTATTAATTTCTGTATTAATTAACTCTTCTCTCTCAATAGTTCCATTAACAATATCTTTAATAAACTTTTTAAATCTATGCTTAGGGAAAGTTATATTTTCGTCATTATTAAAAAGTTTTCCATAAAGCTTTTGTATTATTATTACTCTAGGATTTCTTTGTGGTGAAAATTGAACCGACATAATTTATTGAGAAAGAACAGATAAAACTGCTTGTGCAGCCTCAGAACCTTTCCTGCTACGTGCAATAGCTTGTTTTTTGTTTAAACAGGTAATAACACCATTACCCACAGGTTTTTTAGATGTTATTGATAATGTCATTAAAGCATCTGTAGTTGCTTTAGATATAAAATCAAAATGAGGTGTTTGACCTTTAATCACGCAACCTAAAGCAATAAAACCATTATATTTATTTAAATTTTTGGATATGGTTACAGGTATCTCAAATGCACCGGGTACGTTAATTACTTTTATACTGCATTTATTTTTAATTTTATTTTTTGCACTTTTTAACAGAGATCTGGCAATACTTTCATAATAACCTGCAACAATAATTAAAATTTTTTTTTTCACTTTATAATTTCCTGTTTTTTAATCTTAATTCCATAACCTTCTAAACCTATCACTTTTTTTTTTGATCTAGTAACAAGTATCATATTTTTAATATTTAAAGATTTAATAATTTGAGCCCCTATACCATAGTTTCTAATCAATTTGTCATGACCTTTTTTATAAAAAGTTTTACTTTTATACTGCTTCAATGTCTGGGTAACTGATTTCAAATTAGGATCTCTTATAAATACAAGAACACAATTATTATATTTTTTGAAATAAGTGATTGTTTTATCAAATGAATTAGGTAGTTTTTGATTAATTAAATAATTTTGAACTACATTAGAGGATATTACTCTTAATCTAGGGACTACCCCTTTCTTTAAGGTTCCTTTTATCAATGCAAAGTTTTCTGACCCATCAAGTACATTTTCAAATACTTTTATTTTAAATTTTTGTTTTTGAACAATTATTGAAGAAGTTTTTTTTAATTTAACTAGTTTCTCTCTCTTTAACCTATAAGCAATTAAATCTTCAATCTTACCTATTTTGAGTTTATGTTTTTTAGCAAAATTAAATAATGTTTTGCCTGTTGCCATTTTTCCATCATCTGCCATGATTTCACAAATAACAGCTGAATTATTTTTTTTAGCAAGTTTTGATATATCAACTGAAGCCTCAGTGTGTCCTGCTCTTACGAGAACACCTCCATCTCTGGCTATCACTGGAAATACATGTCCTGGTGATACAATATCATTTTTTTTTGCATTTTTATTTGAAGCAGCTTTAATTGTTTTTGCACGATCATAAGCTGATATACCTGTTGTAACACCTTTTTTGGCTTCTATAGAATATGCAAAGGCTGTTTTACTTCTGGATTGATTTATTGGTGAAACTAAAGTAAGTCCAATTTTTTTTGACTGCGCACTATCGATTGCTAAACAAATTAATCCTCTGGCGTGTTTAGCCATAAAATTAATATGTTTAGGATTCACAGCGGACGTAGAAATTACTAAATCACCCTCATTTTCCATTTCTTCATGTTTGCTCTCATCGTCAACAAGAATATACATTCCATTTTTTTTTACTGTCTTAATAATAGTTTCTATTGAGCTAAAATTATTTTTTTTCATTAATAAATTTCCTTACATATTTAGACATAATATCAATCTCAACATTGACTAAATCATTTTTTTTAAGAGTGATTAAGTTTGTTAATTTTAAAGTGTGAGGTATAATCCATATTTCAAAGGAATTCTTTTTTATTTTAGATATTGTCAGTGATACACCATTTATAAGTATTGAAGCTTTTTCAACTAACTGTTTCTTAAGTGATTTTGTTATTTTAAACTCAAAAATATTCGATTTATCAACTTTTTTAATACTTTTTACAGAACAAACTGTATCAACATGACCTTGGCAAATATGACCTGAAATGTTATCACCAAATTTCAATGGAGTTTCCAAATTAATTTCATCTCCAATTTTAATATTTCTAAATTTTGATTTAGCTAAAGTTTCATTTGATAAATAGAATTCTAAGATTCTATTTTTAAAAGAAATTAATGTAAGACAAACTCCATCACAAGAAATTGAAATACCTAAACTTTTATTCGAAACTTTCAATGTAGATTTAATAAATAAGTTTATGCCTTTAGCTCTTTTTTGGATGCTGCTTATCGTGCCTTTATTAAATATAATTCCATTAAACATTTTAGTAATAGTGAGTAAGTGTATCTTTATCTAAATATGTGTTTACTTTTTTTTTATTTTTGTAATTTTTATTAATCATTTTTAATAATGAAGATATATTAATTTTACATCTATTAGAGATTATTTTGTCGCTTTTAAAGAAGTAAAATTCGTTTAATAATTTTTCATTAAGAAAATTAGTCATTAAATCCTTGCCTGACTCCACTAATAATCTATGTAGGCCTAATGTATAAAGTTTTTGGCTAATTTTTCTAAGATTAAAATTCCTTCTATTATTCACATTTTGATAAATAAGTTTAGCACCTCTATTTTTTAACAATCTAATTTTTGAGATATTTTTAGAACTGTGAAATATAATTAATTTACTTTTTGTTGAATTTTTAATTACATAAGAATTAATTTTTATTTTTAAATTCTTATCGATTACAACTACAGTGGGTGAAAATTTCTCCAATCCATTTAATCTGCAATCGAGTTTAGGGTTATCTGTATTAATAGTTTTGTAAGAGGTTAATATTGCATGGTTTTGATATCTTAAAATATGTGAAACATTTCTTGAATGTTCATTTGTTATTGGAGAATTATTTCTTAAAATATTTAAATTTGACGAGCTTGCAATTTTGCCAATTATATAAGGGGCTTTGTTAGATCTTATATAATTATATTCATTATAAAGTTTCTTAACGTATCTTTTTTGAAGTCCTGATATTGCAACTATTTTTTTAGACTTTAAAATCTTTTTAGTTTTATTAAAAGTTCGCAAATCTTTATCTTCAATCGAGTAATAAACCCTCTTAACTTTATTTTTTATAATTGCATTTGTACAAGGAGGTGTTACCCCATGATGTGAACAGGGTTCAAGTGTTGAGTAAAGTGATGTTCCTTTATTATATTTATTTTTATTTAAGGCAATACTTTCTGCATGTGGTCTACCACCATTATTAGTCGTTGCAAAAGATAAGATTTTATTATTTTTTACAATTACGCATCCAACAGATGGATTTGTCCCTGTTAAATACTTATTATTCTCCGCTAAATTTATAGCAAAGTTCATAATTTTTTTATCAGATGATTTGTAATTATCTTTTCTTAAAGACATCAATTCTATCCACAAATTGAACAAAGTCTTTTTCTTCTCTGAAGTTTCTATAAACTGATGCAAATCGAACATATGCTACAGGGTCAAGTTCTTTTAAACCTTCCATAACCATTGTTCCAATTGTATTAGACGAAATTTCGCTCTGACCTAGTTCTTCTAATGATCTACTAATTTTTGAGATAAATTTTTCTGCTGTCTCAGTATCAATAGGTCTTTTCTTTAAAGCGACATAAATAGATTTTGAAAGTTTTTCTCTGTCAAAAGATGATTTTCTTCCATTTTTTTTAACTACCGTAAGTTCTCTAAATTGAACTCTTTCAAATGTTGTGAATCTTTCACCACAGCTACAGAGTCTTCTTCTTCTAATTGCTGTTCCATCTTCAGTAGGTCTTGAGTCAACAACTGAGGTATCTCCCTTTTTGCTGCATGGACAAATCATAAATTAATTTAGCCTAAATGTTTATAGATAGGAAAATTAGAACAAAGGCTTACAACTTCTTTTCTCACTTCTTCTTCGGTTTTAGAGTTATCTTCTGGGTTTTGGGCTAACCCTTTTATAGTTTTAGTTATTAAATCCCCTACTATTTGAAATTCTTTTAAACCAAAACCTCTTGTAGTAGCAGCCTGTGATCCAAGTCTTATGCCAGAAGTTATCATTGGGCTTTCACTATCAAATGGAATGCCATTTTTATTACATGTAATGTTTGCTCTAGAAAGGCTTTCTGCTGCAACATTACCTTTTACATTAAAAGGTCTTAAGTCAACTAACATCAGATGTGTGTCTGTCCCGCCTGAATAAATTTTAAAACCATTATTTTTTAAAGTCTCAGCTAAAATTTTTGCATTTGCTAATACAGTTTTAATATAATTTTTAAATTCAGGTTTTAATGCCTCTTTAAATCCAACAGCTTTAGCTGCAATGATATGCATTAATGGACCTCCTTGGTATCCAGGGAAAACAGCAGTATTAAATTTTTTAGATAGATCCTCATGATTGGTTAATATAATTCCACCTCTTGCACTTCTAAATACTTTATGAGTAGTTGATGTAACTACATGTGCATAGTCACATGGATTAGGGTATCCTTTACCAGCAACTAGACCAGAAAAATGAGCCATATCTACCATTAGGTAAGCTCCAACTTTATCAGCTATTTCTCTAAATCTTTTAAAATCAATTACTCTTGAATAAGCACTTCCGCCAGCAATAATAAGTTTAGGTTTATGTTCAAACGCAAGTTTTTCAACATTATCATAATCAATAAGTTCAGATACTTTATCAACCTCATAACCAATTGCGTTAAACCATTTACCTGACATAGAAATTTTCAAACCATGAGTAATGTGTCCTCCTGAATTCAAACTCATTCCCATAAAAGTATCACCAGGTTTTAACAAAGCTAAAAAAACAGCTCCGTTTGCCTGTGCCCCTGAGTGAGGTTGAGCGTTAGCAAATTTACAATTAAATAATTCTTTAAGTCTATCTATAGCTAATTGTTCAGCTACATCTACATGTTCACAACCATTATAGTATCTTTTGCCGGGATAGCCTTCGGCGTACTTATTTGTTAATACTGAACCTTGAGCTTCAAGGACTGCTTGAGATACAATATTTTCAGATGCAATAAGTTCGATATGATTTTGTTGTCGAACCAACTCATTGTTAATAGCTTTGTAAATTTCAGGATCGCTATCTGACAAACTTTTTTCAAAAAAGTCTTTGTAATCACTGTTTAAATATTTTGTTTCACTTGACATAATTTTTATATTTTTTTAATTCTTTTTAAATGTCTTCCACCCTCAAACTTTGTATTTAAGAATGCATTTATACATTTAAAGGCTAAATTTTTACTAATCAACCTCTGTCCTAATGTAATAACATTTGCATCATTATGCAATCTAGATAATTTAACGTTTTTTACCGAATAACATAATGCCGCTCTTATATTTTTATGCTTATTAGCTGTTATTGACATACCCATGCCTGAACCACATACTAAAATACCAATATTCTCTTTTTTTATCTTTTTTGATAATTTATGAGCATAATCTGGATAGTTTACTGATTTTTTTGAATGCTTTGGACCTAAATCTAAAACTTCAAATTTTGAAGAAAACTTTTTTTTGATACTTTCTTTTAACTTAAAACCAGCGTGATCAGATGCGATATAAATTTTTTTCAAATTAATTAAATTTATAATCTAAAACACATGCAACTAGGTGTATTCTATTTTCTTCACCACCATTAAATGCATTATGATATTTTGTATTGTTAGTAACCCAAACTGATCCATCAGCAGGCATATGCTTAGCCACATTATCGATAACCATCAAACATCCTGGATTAGTTATAATTGGTATATGCAATCTAGGTTCTGGATCTCTATGCCAGCTTAATGTTGATCTAGGTTCTTTTAATAAAATTCTTACTCTTCCTAATTTATATTTGGATGAAAGAACATCATAAACTTCTTTAAAATAAGTATTTTCATAATCTCTTATGAATTCACTATATTTAGACTCATCAATATCCACATCTCTTGAAACTTCCTTCCCAGATTTATCTGGTTTAGTCCAATAAACACCTCGAGCTTTACTACCTTTTATAGAGTCTGGATCTCCTGGTATTTGTGTTAATGAAATTGCACCAAAATTAGTTACACCACCACCATCATCGAATTTTTTAATTTGTATGATTTGGTTATAAGCATCTTGAAGCTTATCAATATCAAATTGTATAGTCTGTTTTTGAAAATCACTAAAGTCTAAAACTCTATCATTCTGATTATGTAAATTTAAATTTACAATTTTATGTTTATTGCTCATTATGAAGATTGTTTTCTACTCATTTATATATATATTTGTATAATAGATTTTGTCGCATAATAAAATACAATATGATTACAGGTAAATACCCAAGTTTAAGGCTTAGAAGATCAAGAAAATATGCTTGGTCTAGAAAATTAGTCCAAGAAAGTTCTTTATCTTATAGTGATTTGATCCTGCCAATTTTCTTGATTGAAGGAAAAAATAAAAAAGAATCAATAAAATCTATGCCAAATGTATTTAGATATAGTGTAGACAGGTTAAATACAGTTGTTAGTAAAGCAATTAAAAAAGGAATACCGATGGTTGCTTTATTTCCATACACAAGCAAAATAAAAAAAGATGAAAATGGTTCTGAGGCATTAAATCCAGATAATTTAGTTTGTAGAGGGATAAAATTCATTAAAAAAAAATTTAAAAATAAAATTGGTATTATGTGTGATGTGGCCCTAGATCCTTACACCTCTCATGGCCATGATGGATTATTAAAGAAAAATAATATTTTAAATGATAAAACTGTTGAAATACTTGCCAGGCAAGCAGTTCTACAAGCTAAAATGGGTTGTGATGTAATTGCCCCCTCAGATATGATGGATGGAAGAATAGGTAAAATTCGACTCGCTTTGGATAAAAATAATTTAAATGATGTGCAAATATTGTCATATGCAGTTAAATTTTCATCTAGCTTTTATGGACCATTTAGAGACGCTGTTGGATCTAAAAGATTATTAAAAGGTGATAAAAAAACATACCAAATGGATTTTAGAAATTCAGATGAAACCTTAAGAGAAGTTTCATTAGATATAAAAGAAGGAGCTGATATGGTCATCGTTAAACCTGGTATGCCCTATCTTGATATAATAAAAAAAGTAAAAGACAATTTCAAAATACCAGTGTTTGCGTATCAAGTATCCGGCGAATACAGTTTAATAATGAATGGAATTGATAAAAAATTGATAGACAAAGATTCAATAAAAGAGTCTCTTATTTCATTTAAAAGAGCTGGAGCAAACAGTATTATAACATATTTTGCCGATCAAATTGATCTTTAATTATTTTAACAAATTAACAAAATCATTCCTTGAAGCAGGATAGCTCTTGTTATTAGGTTTGATGATTGTTTTATCCAAAAAATCTCCAACTATGGAAAAGCCACTATGTATATCTTTTAAATTTTCAGGACTAATATTTTTATCTATTAGAAAATTAGGTATAATTTTTTGACTTGAGTCCACAATATATTTGGTTTGGCCGTTAATCTTTTTATCAACCACGTAATTTTTAAAATTAATATCATATCCAATAGACTTAAGTATATTTAGTTCTAAATATAAAAATTCTACAAGCCAATTATCAAGCTCAATTATTTTAAATAATTTTTCTAAAAGATTAAATATTTCAATATTATTCTCATTTTCAGCAGTTAGAATTTTAATTAAATTCATACAATAGATAATACAAAATAATTTTTTTTTATTTTCTAAATAAACTGGGGTTTTAATTTCATCAATCTCAACTTTTAGGTATCCAAGCCTACCATCCTCTCTTAGTTTTGAATTTATATGAAATTTATTACCTATTAATAAATAGCTCTTAATCTTTTTTGATGTAGACCCAAAAATGACACCAACTATTTTTCCATTATTTTCAGTGTAGAATTCAGCTATTGATGAATTTTCATTATATTTATTTAAAGATAATAAGTATCCTTTATCTTGCCAATTCATTTTTGATTAATTTTTTTGAGTAGTTCTGAGGCTGCAGATTGTTCTGCATTTTTTTTTGAGGATCCTACGGCATAAAAATATTTGCTATTTTTAAGTTTTACTCCTACTTTAAAATTTGGTTTATGTCTTGGTCCTGTGTTTGAGACTAATTTATAGATAGGTAATACTTTAAAAGTTTTTAAAGAATACTCTTGAAGTTGAGTTTTGGAATCAATGAAAGTTGTTTCGGCATTATTAATTAAATTTTTCCATAATTTAAGAATAAAACTTTTAGAAACTTCAAAACCTTTATCCAAATAAATAGCTCCAATTAATGCCTCACAACAATCAGAGATAATCTTATTTTCAACTATATTTTTGCTTGTCTTAGAATTACCTGTAATTACAAATTCTTTAAGGTTTAATGAATTTCCAATTTCTAGACATTTATTTTTATTGACTAAAGAGGCTAATTTTTTATCTAAGGATCCTACTTTTTCATTTGGATAAAGCTCATATAATTTTTTTGAAACAACAAGTCCTAGCACTCTATCACCTAAAAATTCAAGGTTCTCATAGTTATTATTGGGATCATAACTTTTATGAGTAATAGCTTGCAAAAGAATTTTTTCATTTTTGAAATCAATTTTAATTTTTTTTTGAAGGTTTTTAAGAGTTCTCATAATTAATCAATATATTTGAAAAATCTACTTAACCTTAATATTTCATTCCATTTCCAAAATTTAAAAATACTTCCTACAAATGGATCTGATGAAAAAAACAATATTTGAGCTTTACCGACAAGATTATTTTTATGGACATATCCAACTTCAGATAAAAATCTACTATCTTTTGAGCAATCCCTATTATCTCCTAAGAAAAATAAATGTTCTTTTGGAACAAGGTATTTATCTGTGTTAGCTAAAGTAATATCAGTTCTGTATGATGCCAAATAAACTTTTCCGTTTGGAAGTTTTTCCTCAAATGTGTTAACTTTTATTTTTGATTTACCACAATAATTAGTGACATTTTTTGATTTAATTGTTTTTAATATTCGATTTCCATTTAAGTAAAGATCACCATTAATAAACTGAATTGTGTCTCCTGGTAGACCAATAACTCGTTTTATATAATCAGTTCTATTATCAGCCGGTGTTTTAAATACTGCAACGTCGCCTCTTTTAGGATTATGGGCAAAAATACGGTTTTCAAAAATAGGTGGACTAAACGGAAAGGAATGTTTGCTATAACCATATGTGAATTTAGTGACAAAAAGCCTATCTCCAACTAATAAATTTGGTTCCATTGATGATGAAGGAATATAAAAAGGTTGCAATAAAATAGATCTAATTAAAACTGCAATGATAAGTGCATAAATTATAGTTTTGAGATTTTCAATTATTATTTTTTTCATATCTTTGTATCTATAACAACAAATGCTATGGAATAACCTTTTTCATCAGAAAGCGATAGAAAGACATTATATTTTTGTATTTTAAATTTTTTTTTCAAAAAATTGTTTAATTTTTTTGATAGTGAAATATATGGCTTTCCATTCTTGTAATTATTAATTTCAATATCTATAAAATTTATATCTGATCTAAAGCCAGTCCCAATTGCTTTAACAAATGCTTCTTTTGCAGCAAATCTTTTTGCATAAAAATTAATTTTATTTTTTAATTTTCTTCCCTGTTGAATTTCTTTTTCTGTAAAAATTCTATTTAAAAAACCTTTAATTTTTAATGAATTATTTATTCTACTGTTTTTAATAATATCAACACCATTTCCAATTATATGCATTATCTTAAAATTTTAATAAATTGTTTAACTACTTTTGAAATGCTATGTGAGACAGACTCTCCAATTATAAAATGGCCTATATTAAATTCCTCAATTTGTTTTATCTTATTGAGTATTTTTGTTGTCTTATAGTCCATACCATGTCCAGCATGAACCTCTAAACCTATATTTTTAGCATAAGTAGCACATTTTTTGATTTTATTTAGTTCTCTGTTGTAATTTTTTTTCTGTTTTACTTTATTAGAAATCTTGCCTGTATGTATCTCTATACATTTACTCCCTAAGTTTTTTGATAATTTTATATCTTGCAGAGATGGATTTATAAATAAGCTTGTTCTAATATTATTTGTATTAAAAATTTTTAATATTTTTTTGATTTTATTTTTATTCTTTTTTAAATTTAATCCTCCTTCTGTGGTAATTTCATTTCTTTTTTCAGGAACAAGACAAATAAAAGAAGGTTTATTTTTTAGTGCAATATTAACCATTTTTGGATCAGAAGCTATTTCCAAATTAATAGGGATTGATTTATTTGAGGAGAGAATTTTTAAATCCATATCATTAATGTGTCGCCTATCCTCTCTCAAATGAACTGTAATAGAGTCTGCGCCAGCCTTTAATACATCTAAAGCTACAGTATATGGATCAGGATGTTTTTCACCTCTAGCATTTCTCAACGTTGCAACATGGTCAATATTAACGCCTAGTCTCTTTCTCATTTTAAAAATCTACTTCCAGGTTTGGTAATTGGAATTTTTTTTAGACTTTCTGGGATATTTTTTTTTTTAAAAGTTGGAATTTTTAATTTTACTTGTGAAATTATATTTTTTCTTTTTATTTTTAAAGTTTGCTTATTAGATCTGTCAATTAAACACGCAAATCCTAATAAAATTGCTCCAGATTTTTTTATTAATTTAGCACACTCTAAACTTGATTTTCCTGTAGTTATAACATCTTCAATAATTAATACTCTTGATTTTTTTTTAATATAAAAACCTCTTCTTAACTTAAAATTTCCTTCAACACGTTCACAAAAAATTGTTTCTTTTTTTAAAACTCTACCGATTTCATAACCAATTACAATTCCACCCATCGCTGGTGAAAGAATTAAATCAATATTTTTAAATGTTTTTTTTATTTTACTTGCTAATGATTTTGTAAATTTTTCAGATTTGTTTGGAAAGCTTAATAATTTTGCACATTGCACATAAGAAGGTGAATGTAGTCCAGATGACAATACAAAATGTCCATCTAACAAAGCATTAGTTTTTCTTAAAACTGCTAAAGAGTTTTTTAAAGAAAGCATATTTTTTATTTTTGTGTCTTATAATTTTAAATTTATATTCTTTTTGTTTTAGTTCACTTATCAATTTTGTAAAGTTCTTAAGGTCATGTATGATTAAATTAAATTTGAAATTAATCCTTCCATTGAGTTTTTCTACCATTTCTACACTTGAAATATTAACAAAGTTTTCACCAATCATGGTTGTTACATCACCCATTTTTCCAGGTTCATCAGGCAGAGAAATCCAAAGAGTAGTATTATATCTTTTTTCCTTAATCGGTTTGCTGTTTTCACGGTACTGCCAATAACGTCTAATCGCAGCACGAGCTTTTCCTGTTTTGGTGCTAGTTAACCAATGTAATGAGGGGGAGGCTTTTTTAGAGGTGATAATCTTAACCACATCCCCGTTTCTTAATATAGATTGCAAAGCACTTTCATTTCCATTTATTTCACATCCAACAGCAGCATCTCCGATTTGAGTATGGACCGCATAGGCAAAATCTATTGGTGTAGCATTTTTAGGTAATTTTATAATTGATCCTTTTGGTGTGAAACAAAAGGCGTTTTCTTGAAACATTTGAAGCTTTGTATATTCATAAGAGTCATCTGGATTCTCATTTTTATCAATAATTTCAACTAAATCTGCTAACCAATCATACTCCTTCCAAGTTAAAGAATTAAATTTTTCTGATGATTTATATTTCCAGTGAGAAGCAATACCTCTTTCTGCAAACTCATGCATTTGCTTTGTTCTTAACTGGATTTCAATTGGTCTTTTATTTGGTCCAATAATAGCTGTGTGTAATGATTGATATTTATTGATTTTTGGCGATGAAATATAATCTTTAAATTTACCTGGTATACAATTCCATTTGCTATGGAAAATTCCTAAAGCTTTATAACAATCCTCAATATTACCTAAAATAATTCTAAACCCAATAATGTCTGTTATTTGTTCAAGAGAAGTTCTTTTTTTTTGGATTTTTCTCCAAATTGAAAAAGGAGTTTTCTCTCTTCCAACTATTTTTGGTTCTATATTTTTGTTTTTAAGTATTTCAAAAAACTCATCAGAAATATTATTAAAGTTAATTAGATTATTTTCTTTAATTTTATCTAATCTATCTTTTATCAATTTTCTTGCATCTTCATTTAAAACTTCAAAAGAAAGGTCTTCTAATTCGTCTCTTATACGATGCATGCCCATCCTGTCCGCAAGTGGCGCATAAATTTCCATTGTTTCTTTTGCTTTTCTAATTTGCTTTTCTTTATCAACAACTTTAATGGTACGCATATTGTGCAGTCTATCAGCTAGCTTCACCAGTAAAACTCTGATGTCTTTTGATGTTGCTAATATTAATTTTCTAAAATTTTCTGCTTTAGAGTTTGATATTGCTTGATTTTCAAACTCAGAAATTTTTGTAACACCATCAACTAAATCAGCAACCTCTTTTCCAAATTCTGCTTCTATTGTATTATAAGTTGCATAAGTATCTTCTATTGTATCATGAAGTAAACCAGTGGCTATAGTTGCGCTGTCTAGCTTTAACTCAGTTAAAATATTTGCGACTGCTATCGGGTGAATAATGTAAGGTGAGCCCTCATCTCTTTTTTGTTTTTCATGGGCCTTTAAAGCAAAATCATAGGCTTTCGTTAAGGTTTCTGGATTAAGAAACTTATTATAATTTTTTACCTTATTAATTAATTCTTCAGATTTAAGCATTACTATTTATATCATTTTATTGAGCAATTTTAATACCCAATAACTGATCTGAGGTTAAATTTGACAATAAAATGACTATATTCTTATTAAGTTTAGGGTGAACCCAAACTTTATCTAATTCATATAAAGGAAACAGAACAAAATTTCTATTATGCATTCTTTTATGCGGAGTATTGAGTTTATAATTTCCAATTTTTCTATGGATTGTTTCACCATTAAAATCAATTATATCGATATCACATATTCTTGGATGATTTCTTTTAGACTTAGTTCGACCTAGTTTTTTTTCAATTTTTTTTATTTTTAAAAATAATTCAGCTATATTTAATTTTGTCTCAACTAATAGGA
Organism: uncultured Pelagibacteraceae bacterium; assembly: GCA_902555585.1. Lineage (GTDB taxonomy): Bacteria > Pseudomonadota > Alphaproteobacteria > Pelagibacterales > Pelagibacteraceae > Pelagibacter. Next base: position 73,720 of record CACDSY010000003.1, read on the forward strand.
TAGAATTAATAAAGTTTGGAAAATTTTCATTTGGCCAAGATTTTGTACTGTAAAATTTTGATCTTTTCTTTATAAAAATTCCCTCCTCTTGGATTAAATCTATACTTTTATTTAGATTATTTTTCTTGTCTCCAAGATTAGAACCTAATGCTAGATATGCAAAATTAACTTGATTTTCTAATATACCTTGCTTTTTCACGGTTCCAATCTTTTGTCTTTTTTGACAGTCTTTTATCAAATTGTTTTTTACCTTTAGCTACTGCAATTTCTAATTTTGCCTTTCCTTTTTTAAAATACATTTTTGTTGGTACAATAGTTAAACCATCTTCATGAATTCTGCCAATAATTTTATTAATTTCTCTTTTATTCAATAAAAGTTTTCTTTCGGAGTAAGGATTATGATTTGAATAACTGGCTTGTTTATAGATAGGTATATGAGAATTAATCAAAAAAATTTCTCCATCTTTATCTACAGCATAAGAGTCTGCTATGTTAATTTTACCTGATCTTACAGATTTTATTTCGGAGCCCTTTAAAACTATACCTGCTTCAAACATCTCTTTAAAAAAATAATTAAAAGATGCTTTTCTATTAATTGTAATAATTTTTAAACCAGGAGCGGTTTTTTTATTCATTAATTAATTTGGCAGATATAAGAGCTTTTTTAACCTCAGCTTTTGTTTCATCTAAAACTGTTACTAAAGGTAATCTCACTTTATCGTCACATAGACCTATCAATTTAGCTGCGTATTTAACTGGTGATGGATTGCTCTCAATAAACAAAGATTTATGAACAGGTTGAAGTTTTTTGTCTATCTCTCCAGCCTTTTTTTGCTCATCATTACTCTCTGATTTTGAAAATTTTTGCATATCAGAACACATTTTAGGAGCTATGTTGGCTGTAACAGAAATACACCCCACTCCACCTCTTTTATTATATTCATAAGCAAGACCGTCCTCGCCTGTTAGTTGGATAAATTCATTACCAATTTTTTTGAAAGTCTCATCTACTCTATTTAAATCGCCAGTTGCATCTTTAACACCAACAATGTTCTTAAGCTCAAATAATCTTGCCATAGTATCTACTGTCATATCAATAACTGATCTGCCAGGAATATTATAAATTATAATTGGTATGCCACATTTGTCATTTATAGCCTTGTAATGCTGATATAAGCCCTCCTGAGTAGGTTTGTTATAATAAGGTGTCACTATCAAGGCACCATCTGCCCCAGCCTTTTCAGCGTGCTCTGTGAGTGAAATGGCTTCTGTAGTAGAATTTGATCCTGTGCCTGCGATCACTGGAATTTTTCCTTTAGCTTCTTGTATACATAACTCTATAACTTTTTCATGTTCTCTATGCGAAAGAGTTGGCGACTCACCTGTTGTGCCAGCTGGCACAAGTCCATTTGTTCCATTTTCTAAATGAAAATTAATAATTTTTATATAGGTTTCCTCATCAAGGCTATTGCCTTTAAATGGTGTTACTAAAGCTACATTTGAACCTTTAAACATAAATATTTATATCATAAGTTATTAAAAATGATTTTTAGAAAATCTAAATTACTCCTAACAACTATATTTTTTTTAACCTTTTTTCAATCATCATATTCGAATGAAATAATAATACCTAAGAAAAAACCTGCGTTTAAAAGTCAGATAGTAGTCCCTCCTTTAAAACCTGGAACATTTAATGAGAAACAAAGTTTAAAAGATGATAAAGATTTACCTAAAGAGATCTTTGGGATTTTATTGCCCCCCAAAAAACCACTTATTATAAAAAAACAAACATTAAGGTCTGTTAAAAAAACTAGATATTATAGTGAAAGAGATTTCGAATTCGCAAAACAAGCAATTAGATTTATGGAAAAATCTAATTGGAAAGATGCAAAAAATACTGCGAAAAAAGCAAGGGCTCAATCAATATATGATTTTATAGAGTGGAGGCATCTTCTTACATCAGGAAATAAAGCAACTTTTTCTGAATACAAAAGGTTTATCGAAAGAGTTAAAGATTATCCAAGATTTGATAGAATTAAATATCTTGCTGAACACAAAATAAATTTACAAAACCATTCTCCGACTGAAATAATTAATTGGTTTCAAAGTAATGCACCATTAAGTGGATATGGTAAAATGGTATTAGGTGAGAGTTTTATTAAAATTGGAAAGTCTGGCGATGGGATAAAATTAATAAAAGAGGGGTTTATAAATGCAGATCTAAATACAAATAATTTAAAATATTTCAGAAAAAAATTTAAAAATATTCTAGATACCTCTGATTATATAAATAGAGCTGATTATTATGCTTGGGAGGGTAAACACTGGGATCTTAAAAGGGTTATTAGATACCTTCCTAGTGAGTATCAATTACTTTATACAGCAAGACAAATATTAATAAGCAGAGGATATGGGGTTGATGAAGCGATAAAAAAAGTACCAAAAAACTTTAAGAATGATGCTGGTTTAAATTATGATAGATTAAAATGGAGAAGAAAAAAAGGACGTGTAGATAGCTCGCTAGAAATTCTTAATAAAGTAAAAAACACCGAAGAATATTTAGTAAGACCAGATAAATGGTGGAAAGAAAGGTCAATAATTGGAAGATCCTTAATTTATAAAAAAAAATATAAAACTGCATATAAAATTGTTTCGAATCACGCAATGACAGAAGGTGCAGACTATGCAGAAGCTGAGTGGATGAGTGGCTGGATAGCACTCAGTTTTTTAAAAAATGCACAACAAGCAGAAAATCATTTTTTAAATTTTTATAGGAATGTTAGCTATCCAATCAGCTTATCTAGAGGTTCGTATTGGTTGGGAAAAACATATGAAAAAATTGGGGACACAGAAAGCTCAAATAAATGGTTCTTAGAGGGATCAAAATATTTAACAACCTACTATGGTCAACTTTCACATATGAAAGTAAAACCTCAAGAGAAATTTGAACTAGATAAATTAATGTTTGTAGATGATGATTATGAACAAGAGTTTTACTCAAAAAAACTTGTCGCAATTGTTGATTTACTTGATTATTTAAATAAAGATAAATACACAAAACATATCTTAAGGTTTTTAGCAAATGATAATGTAGAAAAAGGCAGTGAGGCTTTAGCTGCTAAATTAGCTTCTGATATATCACGTTTTGATTTTGCTATACAAGTTTCTAAAATTGCCTCATATCAAAAAAGATTTCACAACCAATTTAATTATCCAATAATGAGTGTACCAAAATTTGTTGGTGGAAGAAAAATTCCTGATCCAGCATTAATATTATCAATTATCAGACAAGAAAGTGAATTTGATACCTCTGCTAGGAGTAGAGTTGGAGCTCAAGGTTTAATGCAACTTATGCCTTATACGGCTAAGACTGTATCAAAACAAGCTAAGTTAGGATACTCGAAGTCTAAATTAACGACTGACCCCGAATATAATATTAATTTAGGATCTCATTATATTGCTGGTTTAATCAATCAGTATAAAGGATCCTACCCTTTTGCTACAGCCGCTTACAATGCTGGTCCTAAGAGAGTAAAGTATTGGAAAAAAATTAATAAGGATCCTCAAAAAAAACAGATTGACTATGTTGATTGGGTTGAGCTTATTAAATATAAAGAAACAAGAAATTATGTACAAAGAGTTTTAGAAAATTACAATGTTTACAGGTACATTTTGTCTCAAAAGCCAATATACCTAAAAGATTTCTTCAAAAATCAGAGCATGTATTAATGGCGGAAGAGAAGGGATTCGAACCCTTGGAAGGATTGCTCCTTCGGCAATTTAGCAAACTGCTGGTTTAAGCCAACTCACCCACTCTTCCGTTGATACATGTGTAACTTGAAATCATTGAATATTCAATATTAATCAAGTAATTTCTTGCAAATATGAAAAACAAATATTCAATTTTTTCACTGATAAAAAATGCTTTTTCGCAGCATGAAAACTGGAAACAAGCCTGGGGCAATCCTGAGCCTAAAAAAGAATATGAAGCGGTAATTGTTGGAGGTGGTGGACATGGACTAGCGACGGCATACTATCTTGCAAAAAAACATAACATGAAAAATATTGCGGTTTTAGAAAAAGGTTGGATTGGTGGAGGTAATACTGGGAGAAATACAACAATCATAAGATCAAATTATTTATGGGATGCTAGCGCTGGATTGTATGACCATGCTTTAAAAATTTGGGAAAATTTATCTCAAGAATTAAATTATAATATAATGTTTAGTCAACGTGGAGTTATGAACCTAGCTCATAACCTTCAAGACGTTAGAGATTTAAAAAGAAGAACTCATGCAAATAGGTTAAATGGAATTGATGCTGTTTGGTTAGACACGAAACAAGTTAAGGAATTTTGTCCAATAATAAATATTTCTCAAGATATTAGATATCCTGTACTTGGTGGAACTTTACAAAGAAGAGCTGGAACTGCAAGACATGATGCTGTTGCATGGGGTTATGCAAGAGGTGCAGATGCAATGGGTGTAGATATAATTCAAAATTGTGAAGTTAAAGGAATAAAAAGAAATGGAGACCAAGTTGAAGGACTTGATACTACAAAAGGATTTATCAAAACAAAAAAAATTGGTGTAGTAGCCGCAGGTCATTCAAGTGTAATTGCTAATATGGCAGGCTTAAAATTACCACTTGAAAGTAAACCATTACAGGCATTAGTCTCAGAACCAGTCAAACCAATAATAGATACAGTTGTAATGTCTAATGCTGTCCATGCATATGTTAGTCAATCTGATAAAGGTGAATTAGTAATTGGTGCTGGAACAGATGCTTACATATCTTATACACAAAGAGGAAGTCATGATGTAGTAGAAGGTACCTTAAAAGCTATATTAGAGCTGTACCCTATTTTTAGTAGAATGAAGATGTTAAGACAATGGGGTGGTATTGTTGATATTTGTCCGGATGCAAGTCCGATCATTAGCAAAACAAATATAAAAGGTCTTTATTTTAACTGTGGATGGGGAACAGGAGGTTTTAAAGCAACACCTGGATCTGGTGATTTATTTGCTCACACAATTGCTAATGATGAGCCACATAAATTAAATGCAGCATTTAATCTTAACAGATTTGTAAGTGGAGATCTTGTTGATGAACATGGTGCAGCTGCTGTAGCACACTAATGTTTGTTATAAATTGCCCATATTGTGGAGAAAGAGACCAGAGTGAGTTTTCATGTGGTGGCGAAGCACACATTGTAAGACCAAAACAACCTACAGAGCTAAGTGATGATGAATGGGCAGAATATTTATTTATGAAAAAGAATATTAAAGGTGTTCAGTTTGAAAGATGGAACCATGCTCATGGATGTAGAAAATGGTTTAATATGATAAGGGATACATCAAATGACAAAATACATGCAGTTTACAAAATGGGTGAAAAACCTCCTGTAATTTAAATGACCAAATATAGAATTAATAAAACAAGATTTGTTGATCAAACAAAAACTGTTTCATTTACTTTTGACGGTAAAAAATATCATGGTTTTGAGGGTGATACTTTAGCCTCAGCACTTCTTTCAAATGGCATTCATTTAGTTGGCAGAAGTTTTAAGTATCATCGTCCAAGAGGTATAATGTCATGTGGTTCTGAAGAGCCAAACGCAATATGCCAAATAAATGATAATACTGATTTAACAGAGCCTAATGTAAGAGCTACAGAAATAGAACTTTATGAAGGATTGAAAGCATCTAGTCAAAATTGTTGGCCAAGTCTTAACTTTGATATAGGTGGAATTAATAACTTAATATCACCATTTATACCAGCAGGTTTTTATTATAAGACTTTTATGTGGCCTAAAAGTTTTTGGAAAAAAATTTATGAACCATTAATAAGATTGTCTGCAGGCCTTGGCAAATCACCCACACAACCAGATCCAGACATTTATGACCATAAACATGAACATTGTGATGTAGTAGTTATTGGAGGTGGGATTTCAGGTATTATATCTGCCAAAATAGCAGCAAAAAATAATTTAAAGACAATATTAATCGAAGATAAAAATATACTTGGTGGATCCACAATTTATCAAAATAATAAAAATTTTATAATAGATAATCAAAAATCAAATGAATGGTTAATGAATGAAATATCAGAATTAGAAAAATTAGATAATTTAATAATAAAAACTAGAACAAGTTTAGCAGCTTTTCATAGTTATAACTACCTTTTGGCCAAAGAAAATATATCAGATCATTTACCATTAGATAAAAAAAATGGCAGTATAAGACAGAGATTGTGGAAAATAAGAGCAGATAAAGTAATTGTTGCTGCAGGTGCAATAGAAAGACCTCTTGTATTCAACAACAATGATAGACCAGGAATTATACTTGCTAACTCTGTCAAAAAATATTTAGATTTTTATGGTGTATCCACTGGATTAAATAATATTATTTTTACTAATAACGATAGTGCTTATGAAACTGCAGTGTCGTTATTTGATAAAGGAATATCAGTAAAAATTGTTGATATTAGAAAAAGATCTTCATCAAACATTGTTAAAAATGCTGAAGACCTAGGAATTAAAATATATTGGAACTCTACAGTGGTTAATACTTTTGGCTACAAAAAGATAAAATCAATAGAAATTATGAATTTATCAGAAGATGGATCGAATGTTACTGGAAATAAACATAAAATTCAGTGTGATTGTTTATCAATAAGTGGAGGTTGGACACCTATGGTACATATGCATACACAATCAGGAGGAAAATTAGATTTTAGAGAAATAGATCAAGTATTTGTTCCAAGTGAAAAAAGTGGAAATCATATAAATGTTGGATCATGTAACGGTGATTTTGAACTAGAAGAAATTGTTAAAAATACAAATAATAAAGTTAAAAAATTTCTAAACATTAATGAAGGCAGTTTTGATAAAATTTCAGTTATATGCTCAAAAGAGTCAGAGAAGAAAAACATATGGCTGTTACCAAATACTATTTCAGAGAGTAAGACTAAATCTTTTATAGATTTTCAAAATGACTCGACTGCGAAAGATATAAAGTTAGCACTTAGAGAAGGTTTTAAATCGATAGAGCATGTAAAGAGATATACAACAACTGGAATGGCTACAGATCAAGGTAAATTATCGAATATGCATGCCTTGGGGATTATTGCTGACACAGCTGGAGTAAAAATGGGTACTTTAGGTACAACTACTTTTAGACCACCATTTACACCATTAACTTTTGGAGCAATTGTAGGAAGAAGTGTTGGAAAATTTTTTGATATTGTTAGAAAAACCTCAATTCATAAATGGCACGTTCAAAATAATGCAAAATTTGAAAATGTTGGGCAATGGAAAAGACCATGGTACTACCCTATTAATAATGAAAATCTTCATGAAGCAGTTCAAAGAGAAAGTAAAGCTGCAAGAGATAGTGCTGGAATTTTGGATGCCTCTACATTAGGAAAAATAGATATACAGGGATCTGATGCTTCTGAATTTTTAAACAGAGTTTATACAAATGCTTGGTCGAAATTAGGAATTGGGAAATGCAGATATGGTTTAATGTTAAATGAAGATGGTATGGTTTATGATGATGGTGTAACCACAAGATTGGGTGAAAATCATTATTTAATGACCACAACTACTGGTGGCGCAGCAAATGTACTTTTTAAACTTGAAGACTATTTACAAACAGAATGGCCAGAATTAGATGTTTACTTAACCTCTGTTACTGATCACTATTCTACAGCAAGTATTTGTGGTCCAAATTCAAAAAAAATATTGAAAAAATTATTTCCTAATAAAGATTTTAGTGATGAAGCGTTTCCTCATATGTCTTACCAAGATGCAATAATTGACAAAACTGAATGTAGAATAATGAGAATAAGTTTCACAGGAGAGCTTAGTTATGAAATTAATGTAGAGTCAAAATATGGTAAATCATTATGGGAAAACTGCATTGCCGCTGGAGAAGAATACAAAATTACTCCTTATGGAACAGAAACAATGCATTTATTAAGAGCTGAAAAGGGATTTATTATTGTCGGACAGGATACAGATGGAACTATGACACCTATTGATCTTCAGATGGATTGGATAGTTAGTAAAAAAAAATATGACTTTATAGGTAAAAGATCACTTTATAGAAGTGATACAATAAGAGAAGACAGAAAACAGCTTGTTGGATTGCTTACGGATGACCCCAATGAAATATTAGAAGAAGGTGCTCAGATAGTCTCTGAATTAGATAAGAAACCAGTTGAAATGATTGGACATGTAACATCAAGCTATTTTAGCCCTAATTTAAATAAATCAATTGCACTAGCAGTTGTTAAAGGTGGAAAAAAAATGAATGGTCAAAAACTTTTTGTACCTATGGAAAATAAAAATATCAATGTAACAGTTTCAGATTTTATTTTTTTAGATAAAGAAAACAAGAGGATCAATGCTTAATTTAGAATATCCTAACTTTGAAAAAAAAACATTAGATGAACTAGAATTAAAGTTATATGAACCAATTAAAAAAATAAATATTCGAGGAAAAAAAAAGGAATTTTTTACAAAAGTGGGAAGGATTTTATCAATCATCTTACCAATTGAATCAAATACTGGTTCCTCAAATCAACAATTTAATGCTCTATGGTTAAGTCCAGATGAATGGTTAGTATATTTTAATGAAGATAATAATAATGTTTATAATGATCTTTATAACGAAATTTCTAAATTAAATTTTGGCTCAATAGTTGATGTTTCTAATCAATGGATATGTATTAATATAAAGGGTAAAAAGACTTTTAATCTACTTTCATCGGGATCTCCTTTTAACTTCAATAATTTTAAAAATACTAAAAATTCTGTAACACAAACATTGCTCAATCATACAGATGTAATTATTCATCATACTGAAATAAACGAAATAAATCTTTTTGTGAGAAGATCATTCTCAGAAGATTTATGGTTGTGGATTAAGGATAGCGCTAGGTTTATCTAATTTTTTTTTTATATAATAACTCACATAACTAAATAATAGTATCGAAAGTGACCATTGAAAAATAAACCACAACCAGAAAAAACTATCAAAATCTGCAGATAGATATTTGGCTAAGTAAAAAACACATATAGGAACAAGAACATTTCGTAACATATTATTTATCATTGCATAATTAGATTTTTTTAAACCCATAAAAAAACCGTTTGATAAAAAGAAAATTGGATATGCAGGTAAAATAAATGCTGCAATTTTTAGGTATCTACTTCCATATTCTAAAACAGTTTCATCATTAGAGAAAAGTCTTGGTATTATATCTGCTGTGAAATAAACAAATATTCCAGAGAAAAACATTAATAAAAAGCCATATTTGACAGATATAAAATAAGTCTCTTTCACTCTATCGAAATGATTTGCACCATAATTTTGAGCTATAATTGATATAATTGCAGTATTTATTCCTAATATAGGAAGTAAAACAACTTGCTCAATTCTCGTAGCTGCACCATAACCAGCTACAGCCAATTCACTAGTTTGACCAACATAAGTAAATATAAATGTAGCAGCAACTGCATATCCACATATAGCAATTGATATTGGCATTGATTGAAAAAATATATTTTTTAAAAATGTTAATTTAATTTTAAAAAATTCCTTGGTAATTTTTTTCACCCTTTGATTTTGCAAGACCTTATATAAAATTATCGCAAAAGCTATAAATTGAGCTATAATTGTTGATAGACCTATACCCATCATACCCAAAGCAGGTATGAATAGAAAACCAAATATTAGTATAGGATTTAAAATTATATTTAGTAGAAAACTTAAAACTAAAACATTTCTGTATGTTTTTGTATCTCCTTCTGCATGTAATAAAGAGTTAAGTGATACAACAAGGAAAAAAAGAAATGATCCATAAAACATAATATTTGTATATTGAAGTCCTAAATTTGTAATTTCTTCAGTTGAACCCATTATATTAAAAACTTTTTCAGCAAAATATAAACCTATGCATGTAATAAAAACTGATATGATGAGTCCATAGATAATAATGTGGGTAAAATAATAAGAGACATTTTTTTCATTTTTTTCTCCAATACTATTACCTATCAAGGAAGTTCCCGCAACTGTTACACCAATTGAAGTTGCTACAATAATAAAATATATTGGAAATGATTTACTTAGCGCAGAAAGTGCCTCAGGTGAGATTAGTCCTGAATAAAAAGTATCAACAATATTGTATAAGGTTTGAAAAAGTGTACCAACACTTGCTGGTATTGCAAGTTTTCTAACAAGTAAAGGTATATTCTCTTTAAGCAAATCCATAAAAATTATAATTTAATTAATATTCTTTTTTAAAGATATGTCTCTTGCCAGTTTTTTTTGCAAGTATTATTTGCTTTTGTCTCATTGCAAATCTTGATTTTTGATCATCTGTTAAATAATCGTGACATTTTGGACAATGAATGCCTTCTAAATATTTAGAAGATTTTTTTTCTTTGATAGAAAGAGGTTTTCTGCAACCACTACAAATTGAATAACTGCCCTGCTTCAAACCATGTTTTATTGAAACTCTATTATCAAAAACAAAACATTCACCGTTCCATTGACTTTTTTTTTTATCAATATTATTCAGATAATTAATAATTCCACCTTTTAAAACATATACATTTTTAAATCCTTTTTTTTTCAAATAAATATTAGCTTTTTCACATCTGATGCCACCTGTACAAAACATTGCTATATTTTCACTTTTTTTAAATTTACTTAAATATTTAGGAAATTGACGAAAGTTTTCTATATTTGGATTTAAAGATTTTTTAAAAGTACCCACATCATACTCAAAAGATTTCCGTGCATCTATCAAAACTGTATCCTTTTTTTTAATTATTTTATTCCATTGCCTTGGATTGAGGTTGTTCCTGGGATAGTTGTAGTTTCTAACTTTAAAACCCATTGGAACAACTTCCTTTTTAATTTTTACTTTAGGTTTATGAAATGGATTAAATTTACTATTTGAATTATTTTCTGAATTAAATTTTTTTATGTATAATATTTTTTTTAAAAGTTTATTGAATTTTAAAAGATTATCTTTTTTAGCTGAAATAGTTCCATTAACACCCTCAGATGAAATTATTATTGTTCCACCAATTTCATAGTCTTTAAGATTGTTCTCTAACCTATTTTTTAATTTTTTTAAATTACTAAGTTTTTTAAATTTATAAAAACCAAAAATATTAAACATTATAAAACTCTACAAACATTCATTCCATCTCCTAATGGGATAATTATTTGTTCGACCCTTTCATCACGTGAAATATGCTCGTTTAATTCCCTTATATTTAATGTATATTTATCCATTTTATCTTCATCTGCGACTTCACCATGCCATAAAACATTATCAATGATGATCAAACCACCTTTATTTATCATATTAAATGATTTTTCATAATATTCTTTATAGTTGAGCTTATCAGCATCAATAAAAACCATATCATATTTTTGATTTATTAATTCATCTAAACTATCTAGCGCAGGTTTTATAATCGTTTGAATTTTTTTATCTTGTTTAGCTTTCTTAAAAAAACTTATTGCAATCTTACTTGTATCTTTGTCTTTATCAAGTGCTGTAAGTTTTCCATCATCAGGAAGTGCAAGAGCAATAGAAAGTGCACTTAAGCCAGTAAAAGTTCCAATCTCAAGCACATTTTTTATGTTAGATATTTTTATTATTAAATGGAGGAAATGACATTGGGATATTGCTACTTGCATTCTCTTTTCATTTCCAAGAGTATTATTATAATCTATGATTTCTTTTTGAACTGGGCTTAGTTTAAAACTAAAATTATCAATATATTTTTCAATTTTTTCAGAAATCTCAATGTTCTTACCCATATTTTTAATTATATAATGACTATAGGTTTTGTTAAAATTAAAGTTTCTTCTTTAATATTTCATTAATTAATTTAGGGTTGGCTTTTCCACCAGAAGCTTTCATTGCTTGACCCACAAAAAAACCAAATAGCTTTTCTTTTCCTTGTTTATATTCAATGGCTTTTTCTCTGTTATCATTGATTATTTTATCAATTAATGTCTCTAGAGCTTTTGGATCACTTTGTTGCTTCAACCCTTTTTCCTCAACAATTATTTGAGGATCTATGTCACCATCCAGCATTAATTCAAATATTGTCTTAGCAATTTTACCAGAAATAGTTCCGTTTTTAATTAAATTAATCAATTTTGCTAAATTTTTTGCACTTATTGGACTTTGAGCAATTTCAATATTTTTATTATTTAACACAGCAAATAATTCTCCTGTAATCCAATTTACAGCTAGTTTCATATCGCGGTTTTTACCCATTTTAGCAACAACTTCTTCGAAATATTTAGCTGTATCAATATCAGAGACCAGTATAGTTGCTTCATAAGGAGAAATTTTAAACTCATCAATAAACCTTTTCTTTTTTTCATCAGGTAATTCAGGGATTTCAGATTTCAGTTGATCAATAAATTTATCCGTAATTTCTAGTGGAAGTAAATCTGGATCTGGAAAGTATCTATAATCATGAGCATCTTCTTTTGACCTCATTGACCTTGTTTCATTTTTTTTTGTATCAAATAGTCTTGTTTCTTGATCTATTTCCTCACCTTTTTCTATTAAATCAACCTGTCTATTTGCTTCATAAATAATTGCCATTTGCATAAACTTTATAGAATTAACATTTTTTATTTCACATCTTGTTCCTAAATCTGTTGAGCCTTTTATTCTTACAGACACATTAACATCAGCTCTCAATGATCCTTCTTGCATGTTCCCATCGCAAGTTCCTAAATATCTCATAATAGATCTAAGTTTTTTTATATAAGCATTCACTTCATCTGGTGATCTTAGATCAGGCTTACTAACAATCTCCATTAAAGCTACACCCGATCTATTTAGATCAACTAGCGTGTTACTTGGATCAACATCATGAATACTTTTTCCTGCATCCTGCTCTAAATGTAATCTTTCTATTCCAACTTGTTTTTGACCTTTAGGCATATCCAAAGTAACATTGCCCTCACCCACAATTGGGTATTTATATTGTGAAATTTGATACCCCTGAGGTAAATCAGCATAAAAATAATTCTTTCTATCAAAAACCGACTTATTATTGATCTTAGCTTTTAAACCAATACCAGTTTTAATAGCCTGTTTAACACAATATTCATTAATTACTGGAAGCATTCCTGGAAATGCTGCATCAACTAAACTTACTTGTGTGTTAGGTTCAGCACCAAATTTTGTAGAAGAGGATGAAAAAAGTTTTGAATTTGAAGTTACTTGAGCATGAACCTCAAGTCCTATAACAACTTCATAGATATTATCATTTCTTTCTATTAGATATTCTGAATTATTTTTAGACATTATTCCATCCACCAATCAATTATATTATTTTTATAATTGATTTTTTCCTCCATTGAATAAGCAATATTTAAAACTGTTTGTTCATCAAACGGTTTACCTATTATTTGTAAACCTAATGGATAATTATTTTTATCTGTACCTGCTGGTATTGAAATTCCAGGCAAACCTGCAAGGTTTACTGGAACAGTAAATATATCATTTAAATACATTGAAACTGGATCATTAGATTTTTCTCCAATTTTAAATGCAGAACTAGGTGTTGAAGGTGTCAAAATAGCATCAACTTTATTATAGGCTTGATCAAAATCTTGTTTAATTAATTGTCTAACCTTTTGAGCTTTAAGATAGTAAGCATCATAATATCCAGACGATAAAACATAGGTGCCTATCATTATCCTTCTCTTTACTTCTTCACCAAAACCATCAGATCTAGTTTTTTCATACATATCAATTAAAGTTTCTCCAGAAGATCTTAGACCATATTTAACACCATCATATCTTGCTAAATTAGATGATGCTTCAGCTGGTGCTACAATATAATAAGTAGGTAAAGCATAACTTGTATGAGGTAAGGAGATATCAATTATTTCAGCACCACAATCTTTTGCATATTCAATACCTTTTTTCCAAAGATTCTCAATTTCGTCTGGCATCCCATCAACTCTGTATTCTTTTGGGATTCCAATTTTTATACCTTTGATATTTCTAGTTAGTTCTGATGAATAATTATTTCTTTTAAAATCTATTGAAGTTGAATCTTTTTTATCAAATGATGAGATCACTTCTAAAAGAATAGAGCAATCTTTGACATCTTTACTCATCGGACCTGCTTGATCTAGAGATGATGCAAAGGCAACAATTCCATATCTTGAACAGCTTCCATAAGTAGGTTTTAGACCAACTGTTCCAGTAAAGGAGGCTGGCTGCCTAATAGATCCACCTGTATCAGTTCCTATTGTTACAGGTGTTAAATTAGCTGCTAAAGCCGATGAGGAACCACCTGATGATCCACCTGGAACTAAATCTTTTGCAATTGGGTTTTGAACATTACCAAAAAAACTTGTTTCATTAGATGAGCCCATTGCAAATTCGTCACAATTAAGTTTGCCGAGCAAAATACCACCTTCGTTCCATATATTTTGTGTTACAGTAGATTCATAGCTGGGAACAAAATTATTTAAGATATTGCTGCCTGCTGTTGTTCTTACCTCATTTGTACAAAATAGATCTTTTACAGCAATTGGAATGCCTGGAAGTTTTAAATCAAAATTTGGTTTGTTATCAAACTCTTTTGAAAGTTGAAGACAATTTTCAAAATTTTCAGTTACATAAGCATTTAGTTTTTTTGACTTTTCAGATCTATCAACAAAAGATTTTGCAGCTTCATTTGATGATATTTTCTTTTCTTTTATATTTTTAATTAATTCAAAAAGGCTTAAAGATGTTATTTCTGTCATTACTCAACTACTTTCGGAACAACAAAAAAATCATCATTTTTTTCAGGAGAATTTTTAAGAATTTTTTCTCTTATATTATCGCTAGTTATTTTATCTTCTCTGAATCTTAAAGTGGTTTCAGCTATAGAGGTTAATGGTTCAATATTCTCAGTTTTCAGCTCGTTTAATTTTTCAATAAATTCAAATATAGAATTCATATCATCTGCCAATTTTTCAGCTTTTTTCTCTTCAAGTGAGATCCTTGCTAATTTTGATATGTGTTTTACAGTTTTAAGATCTATTGTCATATGGTAAAAAATAATGTCGCAAACTACCACTTAAGTTAAAAATATACAATATGATCACAATTAATGAATTCAAAAAAAAATTATCAAATGGTTCAAGATTATTGGGTATAGATTTGGGCACAAAAAGGATTGGGATTGCAATAAGTGATTTTAATCAAAAAATTGCCACTCCCCTTCAAACCTTAGATAATTCTAAACAAGGTAAATTAATTGATGAACTAGAGAGTATTATTGCAGAATATGACATCGGGGGAATTATTATAGGCAATCCAATAAATATGGATGGCACTTACGGAAAATCTTCACAATCAGCAAAAGATATAGCAATCAATATTTCGAATAAAATTGATATTCCTGTGTCTCTGTGGGATGAAAGATTATCTACTGTTGGTGCTTTCAATTTATCAAGTGAATTAGATATAAATGTGAGTAAAAGAGAGAAAGATATTGATAAGTTTGCGGCAACTTTTATTTTACAAGGTGCTTTAGATTTTATTCAAAATTAATGGTTGCATAGTTAATACTATATAGCTATAGAGTTAATTTTAATGGCAATGAAATCCAAAAAAGCTATTAAAATATCTCAAAAACATTTATTAGGTATCCAGGATTTATCTGTTAGCGATGTTACCACTATCCTGAATGAAGCCTCTAAATTCATAGAATTAAACAAAAGTAAAAATAAAAAAATAGACATTTTAAAAGGGAAAACTCAAATTAACTTATTTTTTGAACCATCAACAAGAACACAGAGTTCATTCGAATTAGCAGGAAAAAGGTTAGGTGCAGATGTAATGTCAATGAATATTACAAATTCTGCTATCAAAAAAGGTGAAACGTTAATTGATACAGCAATGACCTTAAATGCAATGCACCCAGATATTATTGTAATAAGACATCAAGACTCAGGGGCCTGTAACCTTCTATCTCAAAAAGTTAATTGTGCAGTACTAAATGCAGGTGATGGTAGAAGAGAACATCCTACACAAGCATTATTGGATGCTTTAACAATTATAAATAGAAGAAAAAAAATAGAAGGTCTTAAAATTGCAATATGTGGAGATATACTACATTCAAGAGTAGCAAGATCAAATATTTATCTTCTAAATATGTTGGGTGCAGAAGTAAATATAGTAGCCCCTACAAACTTGATGCCAAATGAAATTGAAAAATTTGGTGTAAATATTTTTTCTGATATGAAAAAAGGAGTTAAAGATTGCGACATAGTAATGATGTTAAGATTGCAGAATGAAAGAATGACAAGCTCGTTTCTATCATCTAACAGAGAATATTATGAATACTATGGCTTAACACCTGATAAAATTCAATATGCGAAGGAGGATGCTTTAATAATGCATCCAGGACCAATGAATAGAGGAATTGAAATTGATACAAACTTAGCAGACGATATAAACAAAAGTGTAATAAAAGAACAAGTTGAATTAGGTGTAGCAGTAAGGATGGCCTGCTTAAAGATTTTTTGTGAATAAATGAAAAAAAAATACTTTATAAATGCAAATATAATTGACCCTCATAATTCCTTGAATGAAATTGGAGGAATAATAATTGGAGAAAATGGAAAAATTGAAGCTGTCGGAAAAAAAGTAAATACCAACAACATTCCATCTAGAGAAAAAGTAATAGATTTAAATGGAAAATATATATTTCCAGGCATTGTAGATATGCGAGTTTTTGTTGGTGAACCAGGATATGAATATAAGGAGAATTTTAGAACCCTTAGTGAAGCAGCTTTATCCGGTGGTGTCACATCAGTTGTTACAATGCCTAATACAAACCCAGTAATTGATAATGTCTCAATAGTTGATTTTCTTAAAAGAAGAGGAAGAGATAAATCAAAAATTAATATTTATCCAACGGCTGCATTAACAGTAAAAGCAGAGGGAGAAAATATGACTGAATTTGGTTTATTACAAAGTAAAGGAATAATTGGTTTCACAGATGGAGTTAAAACAGTTCAAAATCCTAGAATTATGAATAGGATTATGAATTCAGCATCAGACTTAAAATCCTTAATAATACAACATGCGGAAGATGCAGAATTATCAAGAGATGGAATGATTAATGATGGCATCATAGCAACAAAACTTGGTCTCCAAGGAATTCCAATAAGTGCTGAATTGTTAATTATAGAAAGAGACTTAACATTGTTAGAGTACAATAGTTGTAGGTATCATATTTCTCAGATTTCATCCGCAAACTCTGTAGATATAATCAAAGAAAGAAAAAATAAAGTAAACTTCAGCTGTGGTGTTTCGATAAACAATTTATCATTAAATGAAAATGACATTGGTGATTTTAAAACTTTTTTAAAATTATCACCCCCTTTAAGAACAGAAACTGATAGAAAAGCTTTAGTTCAAGGATTAAATGATGAAACAATTGATGTTATTGTTTCTGATCATAAACCAGAAGATGAAGAAAATAAAAGATTAACTTTTGCTCAAGCAGAAACTGGTGCATCTGGAATTGAAACATTATTACCATTAAGCTTAGAATTATATCATAATGGATCTGTAGAGTTGGAAACTATAATAAAAGCTTTAACATCTAAACCAGCTGAAATACTAAAAATAAATAAAGGTAACTTATCAACTGGAAATGATGCTGATTTTTGTATTGTAGATATAAATAAACCTTGGGTTGTTAGAAAAGATAAACTGATATCTAAATCAAAAAATACCCCTATTGAAGACAAAAAACTTCAAGGTAAAGTAATTAGTACATTTGTTAATGGTGAAGAATTATTTAAATCTGAATAATGGATTATATAATAACATCTTTAGTATCTTATCTATTTGGCTCTATTCCATTTGGATATTTATTCACAAAAATTTTACTTAAAAAGGATATTAGGAATATAGGATCAGGTAATATTGGTGCAACAAATGTTTTAAGAACTGGCAATAAATCGTTGGGTTATTTAACACTTGTTTTGGATATAGCAAAAGCTGTTATGCCTGTAATCTATATAAAGCTCAATTATCCTGATCTAGTTTATATATCAGCTCTTTGTGCATTTTTAGGACATTTATTCCCTATTTGGCTAAAATTTAAAGGTGGCAAAGGTGTTGCAACTCTTGTTGGGATTTTGATTTCAATAAATATTTATTATGCATTAATTTTTGGTACTGTTTGGATTTTAACTTTTTTGATATCAAAATATTCATCTCTATCCTCATTGTTTGCTTCAATTTCAATCCCTATCTACTTATTAATTGTTAATCAAGATAATATAATTTTTTTCATTATTATCTTTGTTTTAATTTTTTATACACATAGGGAAAATATAAAAAGATTAATAAACAAAGAAGAAACTAAGAGTAAAATTTATTAATTTGACAGATTAATAGTTATAAGTAGTTTGACTAATTATGAATCTTGTAATTGTTGAAAGTCCCGCAAAAGCTAAAACTATAAATAAATATTTAGGTTCAGATTACACAGTGTTAGCAAGTTATGGACATATTAGAGACCTACCTTCAAAAAATGGTTCTGTTGATCCAGAAAATTCTTTTAAAATGATTTGGGAAGTAGATAGTTTCTCAAAAAAATATTTAAAAGAAATTACCGATACAGTTAAAAACTCAGAAAAAATTATTTTAGCTACTGACCCAGATCGAGAAGGTGAAGCAATTGCTTGGCATGTCAAAGAGTTTTTAAATGAAAAAAAACTTCTTAAAGATAAAAAAGTTGAACGTGTAGTTTTTAATGAAATAACGAAAAAAGCTGTTACGAACGGTATAGACAATCCAAGAAATATAGAAAATGAACTTGTCGACGCATACATGGCAAGAAGAGCGCTAGACTATTTAGTTGGTTTTAATATATCACCAATTTTATGGACAAAATTACCAGGATCTAAATCAGCAGGAAGAGTGCAATCTGTAGCTCTTAGATTGTTAACTGAAAGAGAACATGAAATAGAAATTTTTAAACCGGAAGAATTTTGGACACTTAATTTAAACTTCTTAACAAAGGAAAATTTAAATATAAATACATCAATTTCTCAATTAGATGGTAAAAAAATTGAAAAATTTTCATTCAAAAATAAAGATGACATTAATAACGCATTAGATTTAATCAAAAATAAAAAATATAATATTACAGATATAACCTCTAAAATTTACACAAGAAACCCGTCAGGTCCTTTTACTACTTCTACTTTACAACAAACATCATCTAGTAAACTGGGTTTTGGAGCATCTAGAACAATGCAAATCGCCCAAAGATTATATCAAGGTATTGATATTGATGGCGAAACTGTTGGATTAATTACTTATATGCGTACAGATGGAACAAATATATCTAAGGATGCTGTAACTACTTTTAGAAATTTCATTACTCAGAATTATGGAGAAACATATTTACCACCCTCCCCATTAAATTATTCGGGTAAAAAGGCAAAAAATGCACAAGAAGCACATGAAGCTATTAGGCCAACAGAAATCACTCGAGTCCCTGAAGAAATGAAAAAATATTTAAGTACTGATCAATACAAACTTTACAATTTAATATGGTCAAGATCATTATCCTCACAAATGGAGTCAGCTAAATTTGATAGAAAAACTATTACAATTATATCCGAAGATAATAAAAATATATGTAAAGCAAGCGGTTCAACTTTAAAATTTGATGGTTTTTTAAAAGTTTCAAGATTAGATGAAAATAAAGATGATGAAAATATATTGCCAGATGTCGGTAAAGGTAATGTAGAGTTTAAAGACCATGCAGATGAACAACATTTCACTCAACCACCGCCAAGGTATTCTGAAGCAAGTCTTGTTAAAAAATTAGAAGAATTAGGAATTGGAAGACCTTCAACATACGCTAGTATCATATCAGTTATTTCAAATAGAGGTTACGCAGATATAGAAAATAAAAGATTTTTTCCAACAGATAGAGGTAAATTACTCTCCGCTTTTCTTGAAAAATTATTTTCAAAATACGTTGATTATGATTTCACTGCAAAATTAGAAGACCAATTAGATGATATAACAACTGGTAAAGAAAATTGGATTAAAGTCTTAGAAGAATTTTGGAAAGATTTTAATTTAAATGTAACAGATGTTAAAGAAAAAAGAACAAGGGAAGTCTTGGATATGCTTAACGAAAGCTTGGGCTCATTAATTTTTGAAGTTGATAAAGATGGTAACATAAATAGAAAATGTAAACTATGTGATAGTGGTCAATTGAGTTTAAAAAATAGTTTTCGTGGTGGTGCTTTTATTGGATGCTCAAATTATCCAGATTGTAAATTTACACGACCTCTTTCAAAGTCTAAAGCTGCTCAACAATTGACTTTAGCAGAGCCAAAATTAATTGGTCAAAATGATAGTGGTAAAGATATATATTTAAAAAATGGAAGATTTGGTCCCTATCTTCAATATGAAAAAGAAATTTACGATATTGCAGAAACTAAAAAGAAAAAGAAAAAATTAAAAAAAGAAGATAATAATATGAAAAATGTGTCCATACCGAAAGGAATTGATATCAAAAGTATAGATTTAGAAAGAGCAAAGTATTTATGCTCACTTCCAATTAGTTTAGGTAAAAACCCTGATAATGATAAAGATATTACTTTAAATGTTGGTCGTTTTGGACCATATTTAAAGTGTGAAAATAAATCAGCACGTTTAGAAAATGTTGAAGAAATTTTTAGTATAGGACTTAATAGAGCTGTAACTCTAATAGCAGAAGCAAAACCTGGTAGAATTTCATCATCTTTAATTAAAGATATCGGCGAACACCCTGAAGACAAAAAACCTGTGAGAATTATGAAAGGTCAATATGGGCCATATATTAAATACAAATCATTAAATGCAACAATACCTGAAGAAAAAGACCCAATTGAATTAACCATGGAAGAAGCTCTTATTTTAATTGAGAAAAGAAAAGAATACGATAGGAATAAAAAGAAAAAGAAAGGTAAATAATGTCAATTGATGAAAAGTTAAATGAAATGGGTTTAGTTTTGCCTAAAGCAACTGATCCAGTTGGTTCATATGTTGCTACGAAAATTTCTGGAAATTTACTTTATATTTCTGGACAAATATCAATCGATACTGATGGTAAGTTAATTAAAGGAAAAGTTGGAAAAGAATTTAATACAGATCAAGCTTACAAAGCTGCTGAGAGATGTGCATTAAGTATTATTGCTCAAGCTAAAAAAGCTTGTGATGACGATTTATCAAAAATAAAATCCTGTGTAAAATTAACAGGATTTGTTAACTCTACCGATGACTTTACAGAGCAACCTAAAGTGGTTAATGGTGCTTCAGATTTAATCAAAAAAATTTTTGGTGAAAATGGTACCCATACTAGAGCTGCTGTTAGTACAAATAGTTTACCTTTAGGTGTTGCAGTTGAGGTTGATGCTATCTTTGAGATTAAATAACTATCTACCTATACTAAAATAATTAATTTTATTTTTTTTCATTTTTTCTGGAGAATATAAATTTCTTAAATCATAAATTTTATAATTTTTCTTAGTACTAATTTTTTTAAGATTTAATTGTTTAAATTCATTCCATTCAGTGTGTATTATAATCAAATCAGCTTTTTTACAGGCTTCTTTGGTATTATGTATATATTTTACTTTTTTGTTGATAAAATGACTTTTTATACCAGTAGGTTCATAATAAGAAACATTAGAACCTTTATTTATTAAGTAGGGAATTAATTTTAAAGAAGCGGCCTCTCTCATATCATCCGTTCCAGGTTTAAATGTAACACCTAAAAAAGTAATATTCTTATTCTTAAATTTATTATTCATAATTTTTTTTATCTTATTAAATAATATTTTGTATCTTGAAGTATTTGAATTAATTACACTTTTTACTATAGATAAGTTAGTTTTAAATTGCTTAGAGGTTGCAAGTAATGCTCTTGTATCTTTTGGAAAACAAGAGCCGCCATATCCAGGTCCTGCTCTTAAAAATCTATCACCTATTCTATTATCCAGTCCAATTCCAGTGGATATTTCTTTTACATCAATATTTGTATTTTCACAAAGATTTGCAATTTCATTTATAAATGAAATTTTTGTAGCTAAAAATGCGTTTGAGGCATATTTTATTAATTCAGCAGCTCTTCTAGAAGTATGAAAATATCTATTTGTTTTTTTTATTAAAGGAAAATAAAGGTTTTTCATTATATTATTTGCTTTTTTGCTGTTAGTACCAATTACCACTCTATCAGGATACATAAAATCTCTGATTGCTTCACCTTCTCTTAAAAATTCAGGATTTGAAACAACTTCAAATTTAATTTTTTGTTTTTTTGAAGCCAATATTTTTTCTATTTGATCACCTGTTGTTACTGGAACAGTAGATTTTGTGACTATAATTTTGTATTTATTTAAATTTTTACTTATATCATTAACAACTTTATAAACATATTTTAAGTTAGCCTTATTGGATTTTTTGCTAGTTGGTGTACCTACGCAAATAAATATAACATCTGAATTTCTTATTGAATTATCTACATCTGTAGAAAAATTAAGTCTCTTTTGTTTGACATTTCTTATTATTAGTTCCTCTAAGCCAGGTTCATATATTGGAATTATTCCATTTATAAGATTTTCAATTTTTTGTTTATTTTTATCTACACAAATGACCTTATTTCCTAGTTCTGAAAAACATGTTCCACTAACTAAACCAACGTAGCCCGATCCAATAATACAAATTTTCATAATTTGGCAATCTCTAAAGTTGATTTTATGTACCCATCCATAGAACCACAGTCTAAATATTTTCCTGAAAATTTATGGCCAATAAATAATGATTTATTATCAATCATAGTTTTAATTGAGTCTGTAATATGAATTTCTCCACCCTTTCCTTTTTTTTGTTTTTTAAGAACTTTAAATATATCTCTACTTAATATATATCTACCGATTACTGCATTTTTAGAGGGCGCTTCTTTTACAGTTGGTTTTTCTATTACATCAGATATTATAAAATTTCTTCTATCTAGTTTTGAAGCAACAGAATATATTCCCCAGCGATTAACATTGTTTTTTTTTACTGTCATACTTGCCATAACTGAGGATTTGTGTTTTTTATGTAATCTAATCATTTCTTTTGAACAGTTCTTTTTCATAATTAAATCATCAGGTAGAAGTATTAAAAAAAAACTATTTTTTATAAATTTTTTTGTCTTAAGAACAGCATCACCTGTTCCTAAAGGTTTGTTTTGATATACAAATTTAATTTTATTTTTATATTTTAAAATTTTTTTATATTCTTCAATAATTCTTGGGTCTTTTTTCTTTTTAATTAGAGATTTATAAAAATTGTCATTATAAAAATACCTTTTTATCATCTCTTTTTTTTTTGAAATAATAAAAATTATTTCGGTAATACCAGCCTCTATACATTCATCAAGTATATATTCAATTCCTGGTTTACCATTTATTGGTAGAAGCTCTTTAGCAAAGACACTTGTTAAAGGTAAGAGTCTTGTACCCAAACCTGCTAGTGGAATAATAGCTTGTTTAATCATTTAGATAATTTATTTATAAACATATATTTATAAAATGAAAATAATTACAAGTATTTTAGATTTAAATAAAGAAATTAAAAACTATAAAAATATTGGATTTGTACCAACTATGGGTGGAATACATGCTGGTCATATTTCCTTAATAAAAGCTTCACAAAAGAAAAAAAGAGAGACTATTGTAAGTATTTTTGTTAATCCAACCCAATTTAATAATACAATTGACTTTAGAAAATATCCTAGGGATATAAAAAAAGATATTGTTTGTTTAAAAAAATTAAACGTTAACTACTTATTATTGCCCTCAACAAAAGACATTTATAAATTTAAGGCTAGAAAATTTGTTTTAAGAAAAAAAGATAAAATATTATGTGCAAAATTTAGAAAAGGTCATTTTGAAGGAGTACTTAATGTAATGAATAGATTGATGTCTATTGTTAAATCAAAAGATTTGTTTATGGGGGAAAAAGATTATCAACAATTATACTTAATTAGAAAATATTTATCAAAAAAATTTGATGTAAGAATAAACTCTTGTCAAACAATAAGAACAGCTGACAAAATTGCATTATCTACAAGAAATAAATTGCTAAATAAAAAATCTTTAGAAAAAGCCTCACATATTGCAAAATTATTAATCAAAATAAAAAAATCTAAATTACAATCATCAAAATTCAAATTAGATTTATCTGATTATAAAATAGAACTTGAGAAAAAGTTTAATATAAAAGTAGACTATTTAGAATTTAGAGATGAAAAAAATCTTAAACTTAATAATCTTAAAGATAAATTTAGGCTTTTCATAGCTTACAATATTAATAAAATAAGATTAATTGATAACTTTTAATTATAAAAAATAAGCACCTACACCTAAAAAAGAAACAAAACCTATTACATCTGTAATAGTGGTCACAAAAACACTAGAAGAAATTGCTGGGTCAATATTCATTTTTTTTAACGTTACAGGTATTAATATTCCAAACAACCCTGCAACTATCATTGTTAAAATCATAGAAATAGAAATTATAAAAGCAAGTTGAGAGTCATTGAACCAAAAATAAACTATTATAGAGCTTATTATTGCAAAAATAATTCCATTTAACACTCCTATATTAAATTCTTTAATAATATTATTGGTAAAATTATTTTTTGTTAGATCTTGTGTTGCTAAGGATCTTACAGTAACTGCCAAGGTTTGCATACCCGCGTTGCCTCCCATTGATGCAACAATTGGCATTAAAAAAGCTAGTACTACCATCTGCTCAATAGTTGCTCCAAATAAACTGATACAATAAGTTGCAAGAAATGCTGTAAATAAATTTAAAAGCAACCAATTAAATCTTCTTTTTGTTTTTGTAATTACACCATCAGTAATTTCTTCATCCCCTACTCCGGCTAATCTAAGAGCATCTTCTTCAGCTTCTTCTTTCAATACAGTTAAGACATCATCATAAGCAATCATTCCAACTAACTTGTCGGATTTATCTACAACTGCTGCAGAACTTAAATTATAATTTTCAAACAAATTACCTACTTCTTCTTTATCCATATCTACTGGAATTAATGTTTGAGACTCAGCCATTATAGACATCATTTTTGTATCTCTTGGTGTTCTTAATACTCTTGATGATGGAACAGTACCTATAGGTTTAAATTCTTGATCAACAATAAATATTTCAAGGAATTCCTCTGGTAGTTCTTTATTTTCTCTAAGATAATCTATTGTTTGTCCAACAGACCAATTACTTGGTATTGCTGTAAACTCACGCTGCATAATTCTAGCCGCTGAGTCCTCTGGATAACTTAAACTTTCAAGTAAAGCAAATCTGTCTTTGGGTGGTAATGAACTAAGAATAGTATTTTTATCTTTTTCATCCACATTTTCTAAAATTTTAATTGCATCATCCGACTCTAAATTTTTCAAAATATTTACTATTGACTCAGATGATAAATAAGTAATCATCTCAGATTGAATTGACTCGTTTAACTCAACAAAAACTTCAGGGTCTACTTTAAAATTATTTAATTTTATTAAATTTTCTCTATCGTTTTGACTTAAATGCTCAATTATGTCAGCTGCATCGGCTGGATGCATATTATTAAACGAATTTGTTATAAATTCAGCATCATTAGAAGCAATTTTATCTGTGACAACTTTAATAAATTCCTTATTAAATTCAAAATTAACTTTTTTATCTTTAATTTTTTTTACTATAGTCATAAATTTACCTTTAATTTAGTTGGCACTATTAATACAAAATAGAAATAATACAAATTTATAATGACAATAGAGATTAAAAAGTCAGTAAAACCAATAAAATATAAATCTGCAATAGATAAACTTGAAGATAAATTAGAACAGATCAAAAGAAATGAGGGAAATGAACTTATATGGATTCTAGAACATGAAGAAATATATACAGGTGGAACTAGTTTCAATAATAATGAAATTTTAGATAAATCAATAAATTTTGTAAAAACAAATAGGGGAGGAAAAATAACTTACCATGGTCCAGGTCAAATAGTGTTTTATTTTGTTCTAGATCTTAACAAACGAGGTAAAAATATAAAAAAACTTTTAACTGCAATTGAAAAAACGATTATCGATACTTTAGAGGATTACGATATAAATTGTTTTGCTGATAGAAAAAATATTGGAATTTGGTTTAAGGATAAATCAGGAAAAGTAAATAAAATTGCAGCAATAGGAATTAAAGTAAAAAAATGGATTGCTTACCACGGATTTGCACTAAATATATCTAACAATCTTGATGCATATAAAAAAATAATACCTTGTGGAATTAGCAACAGAGGCGTTACAAATTTAAAAACAATCAAAAAACAAAGTTATAAAAAAATTAAAAGTACTTTAATTAAAAATTTTTTATCAAACATTAAAAATTAAGTCTTTTTGCTTTTAACATATTTTTAAAATAAGTTGGAGGCGTTGCTCTAAACGTATATTTGTTTTCATTTATCTTAAATTTAATTTCATAAGAATGAAGCATAAGATTTTTGTTATTTTTTTTCTCTATAATAGAATTGTATTTCTTATCACCAATTATGGAATGCCCAATATTAAATAATTGCTTTCTCAATTGATGTTTTCTTCCAGTAATAGGTCTTAGTTGAACAAATGTTGAATTTCTATTTTTATCTAAAATTTCATAGTGAGTTTCAGCATTTTCAATTATTTTTTTTCTATCATCATATCTAGTAAGATTGTTTTTTAAAACACCTTGCTCATTAATATTTATCTCTCCATGACATATAGCTATATATGTTTTGTAAACTTTTCTTAATCTAAAAAGTGAGGTAAGAAGTTGAGCGGTGGGTCTATTTTTAGCAATCAAAAAAACACCTGAGGTTTCTTTATCCAGTCTATGTACTGAATAAGGTTTGTCATCTTTAAATATTTCACTATTAGAAAAAATATCTATAAGATTTTTTTTTGACTTTGTTCCACCTTGGACAGATATGCCCGCCTGTTTATTAATGACTATAAAATTTTCATTATTCTCAATAATAAAATCTTCGTTTTCTTTTATTATTGTGTTTGATGGTTTATACTTTTCTTTTTTAGCAATAGGACTTTTCTTAATATTAAAATTATATAATTCAATAAGATCGTTGTTTTTAACTTTTGTTGAACTTTTTATTTTTTTATTATTTAATTTTATTTTACCGTTTCTTAAATTTCTCTCTATCAAACTTTGTGGAATTGAAACAAAATATTTTCTCAAAAATCTATCAATACGCATACCTGAAAACGTATTATCTACGTTTATAGATTTTTTCATGATTATTTATATTAGGCAGTTACTTTTTGAGGTATATCTGTTTTTTTTTCAGTTTCTTTGTTCTTTTCAACTTTCTTCTTATCAACTTTTTTAGCTTCAATGTCTCGATCAACAAATTCTATAACTGCCATAGGCGCGTTATCTCCATATCTAAAACCAGTTTTAATTATCCTTGTGTATCCACCTTTTCTGTTTTCATACCTTTTAGATAGGTTTTTTCTAATTTTGCTTGCGGACGCTTTATCTTGAAGTTTAGAAATTATTCTTCTTATATTTTGTAAAGTATCTTTTTTACCTAAAGTTATTAATTTATCTGCTTGTGGTTTCAAAATTTTAGCTTTTGGCAATGTTGTTGTTATTTGTTCATATTTCACTAATGAGTTAAGCATATTTTTAATTAGAGCCTTTCTATGCTCGGAAGTTCTATTTAGTTTTTTGTAACCGAACTTATGTCTCATTAAATCGCTTCCTCAAGTTTTTTTGATAATTCAGCTATATTATCTGGAGGCCAATTTGGTATCTCCATTCCTAAATAAAGTGACATACCAGTTAATACCTCTTTAATCTCATTTAAAGACTTTCTACCAAAATTAGGTGTTCTTAACATTTCACCTTCAGATTTCTGAACTAAATCACCAATATAAATTATATTATCATTTTTTAAACAATTCATTGATCTAACTGATAATTCCAATTCGTCTACCTTTCTTAATAAGTTTTTATTAAATTCAGGCTCTGTTGATTGTTCTCTTACAATGACTTCTTGTGGTTCATCAAAATTAACAAACATTCCAAGTTGATCTTGAAATATTCTTGCAGAATATGCAACTGCATCCTCGGCTGATATTGACCCATTTGTCTCTACTTCCATAGTTAGTTTGTCATAATCTAAAGCTTTTCCTTCCCTTGCTGTGCTTATTGAATATGAAACTTTTTTAACAGGACTAAAAAGTGAGTCTATTGGTATAAGACCTAAAGGAGGTTCCTCAGGCTTATTCATATCAGCAGAAACATATCCCTTTCCATTACTTACAGTCATTTCCATATGAAAATTTGTGTTTTCATCTAAATTACAAATTACTAAATCTGGATTTAAAATTTCAATATCTGCTGATGTTGTAATATTTGAAGCTTTAATTTCACCAGGACCTTTCGCATCTAAGATTAATTTATTAGTAGTTTCTGAATTACTTTTTAAAGCTAGTGATTTAACATTTAATACAATATCAGTCACATCTTCTCTAACACCTTTAATTGATGTAAACTCATGTAAAACTCCATCAATTTGGATTGCAGTCACTGCGGTACCTCTTATTGATGATAATAGTATTCTTCTTAATGAATTTCCTAATGTTAAACCATAACCTTTTTCAAGCGGTTCTGCTATTATCTTTGCATAAGATTTATCATCGCTTAAGTTGATATCTAGTTTTGGTGGTTTAATTAGCGATTTCCAATTTTTAATATTAACCTCGGTTGTATCCATTTATACTCTCCTTTTTTTTGGCGGTCTTGAACCGTTATGTGGCATTGGGGTTGTATCTTTTATTGAAATTATTTTAAAACCTCTAGCTTGCAAAGCTCTTAACGCAGTCTCTCTTCCTGATCCGGGGCCCTTGACTTCAACAGACAAAATTTTCATACCAACTTCTAAAGCTTTTACTGCTGCAGCATCTGCAGCAACTTGAGCAGCATAAGGTGTAGACTTTCTTGACCCTTTAAAACCTTTTTGACCAGCCGAGGCCCACGATATTACATTACCATTTGTATCAGCTATTGAAACTATTGTGTTATTAAATGTAGACTGTACATATGCAATTCCATTTAATATGTTTTTCTTATTTTTCTTCTTTTTTGAATAGGAGCTTTTTTTAGATTTTGTAGAGCTTTCTTTTACTTGATCTTTATTCTCTGTGTTTTCTTTTGGCATATTATTTTTTAAGTGGAGTTAATTTTTTACCCGCAATAGCAATTGCTTTTCCTTTACGTGTGCGAGCATTACATCTAGTTCTCTGTCCTCTAACAGGTAATTTTTTTCTATGTCTAGAACCACGATAAGAAGCCAAATCAATTAATCGTTTTATATTCAAAGAAGTATCTCTACGTAGATCACCTTCAACAGTAAATTTTTGATCGATAAATTCTCTAATTTTTAAAATTTCATCATCCGTTAATTCATTAACTCTTTTTGTGCTTGGTATATCTAATGACTTACAAATATCATTTGAATTTTTCTCACCAATACCAAAAATATAAGTCAGACCTATCCTAACTAATTTATTTTGTGGAATATTTACACCTGCTATACGAGCCATAATATTGAGATAAAAATTTAGCCTTTTATATAAGAAGTTATTTCAAAGTCAATGTCTTAAACGGTAAGAATTTGTTCAATTTTCCTTGATATTTCCTCTATTTTTACATCTCCATTGATTTTAAAAAAACATGGTTTTTTTGAATAGAAATTTAATACAGGTTTAGTTGTTTCCATGTAAGTATCATATCTTTTTAAAATAGTAATAATAGTATCATCAGATCTTTTTTCTAAAATTTTTCTTTTCTCCAATCTTTTTATTATAGTTTCTTTTTTTACATCTAAAAAAAAAATAAAATCAATTTTTTGATTTGAACTGGATAATAATAATTCCAAGTTTTCTGCTTGACTTAATGATCTAGGATAACCATCAAATATTAATTTGTTTTTTTTTATTGGATCAAAAACAATATTTTTAATTATCTCATTAACAATTTCATCGGTTGCGAAATCTCCCTTTGAAATAATGTTTTCAATATCTTTACCAATTTGAGTTTGATTTTTAACCTCATCTCTTAAAAGGTCTCCAGTAGAAACTTGGTATAAATTAAATTTTTTAACGATATTAGTTGCTTGGGTTCCTTTTCCAGCGCCGGGAGGTCCAAATATTATAACATTCACTAAGTTTATCTTCCAAATTTAGTTTTCTTAATTAGTTGCTCATATTGAGAACTCATAAGTCTAGTTTGAACTTGGGTAACGGTGTCTATTGCAACAACAACAACTATTAATACTGAAGCTCCACCTAAGTAGAAAGGTATTGGGTAATTAGCAATTAAAAATTCTGGCATCAGACAAACAAGTGTAAGATATAATGCACCAATAGTTGTTAATCTTGTGAGAATTGTATCAATATACATTGCGGTACTTTCACCCGGTCTTATTCCTGGAATAAAGCCACCATACTTTCTGAGATTTTCTGCGGTCTCAGTAGGATTAAAGGTAATTGAAGTATAAAAAAAAGTAAAAAATATAATACCAGATGCATATAAGATCATATACAGCGGCTGCCCTTGTGAAAAATATGATGAGATATTTAAAAAAGTCTCATTTTGTGAAACATTAAAGTTAGAAAATGTAACTGGTAGTAGTAACAATGCAGAAGCAAAAATTGCTGGAATTACACCCGCAGAATTTATTTTAAGTGGTAAGTGTGAAGACTCACCTCCATACATTTTATTACCCATTTGTCTTTTGGGATAATTTATAAGAATTTTTCTTAAAGCTCTTTCCATAAAAACAATAAATAAAATTGTTAAAACCAATAATATAAATATAAAAATTATCATTAGTGTTGAAATTGCTCCTGTTCTGCCTAATTCAAAAGTAGTGACTAATGCTCTTGGAATCTCTGCAACAATTCCAGAAAAAATGATTAATGATATACCGTTACCAATACCTCTTTGTGTAATTTGTTCTCCAAGCCACATTAAAAAAATAGTCCCAGCAACAATTGTTGTGACGGTTGAAATTTTAAAAAATACTCCTGGATTTATTACCAAATCTGCAGATGACTCTAAACCCACAGCTAAGCCATAACCTTGAACGGTTGCTAACAACACAGTTCCATATCTTGTTATTTGAGTAATTTTTTGTCTACCAATTTCACCTTGTGCTTTGAGGTTTTTAAAATAATCAGTTACTCCTGTTAATAGCTGTATGATAATGGAAGATGAAATATAAGGCATAATACCAAGAGCAAATATAGCCATTCTGCTGACAGCACCACCTGCAAAGACATTAAACATTCCTAATAATCCTTTTTGATTACTATCCATCATAACTTGAAGTTGTTCAGGATCTATTCCAGGAAGTGGAACAAAAGTACCTAATCTATAAATTGCCAAAATAAGAACTGTAAATATTATTCTGTTTCTTAAATCATTTGTTTGAGATGATTCGCTCATTTTACTTAGGATTTTTAATTTTTAATATTCCACCGAGATTTTCAATCTTTTCTTTAGCTGAGATTGAGGAATAATCAACTTCTATATCAATTTTTGATGTAAGATTGCCATTACCTAGTACTTTGAACTTAAGACAAGACTTATTTATTATATTATTTTTCTTTAAGCTTTCTAAATTTATAATACTTGAAGGATCAATTCTTTTTTTATCAACAAAATTCTGTAATTGGTCTAAATTAATTTTTGCTATTTTTTTTTTATTTATAGGGTTAAAACCCCTTTTTGGTAATCTTCTATAAAGTGGCATTTGTCCACCCTCAAAACTTTTTATAGCCACACCAGATCTTGATTTTTGACCTTTCACACCTCTTCCAGAAGTTTTGCCTTTTCCTGAACCAATACCTCTACCTAGTCTTTTTTTTGATCTTTTTACTTTTGTATTTTTGTTTAAAATATTCATTACCCTCTTTTCTCAATAATTTCTGAAATTTTTTTGTTTCTTATATATGAAATATTTTTTGGAGAATTTTGTTTGCCCAGTGCTTTCATGCATGCTCTTATAACATTGTGTGGATTTGCTGTTCCAATTGATTTAGCAACAATATCCTTTATCCCTAATACTTCACATACAGCTCTAACCGCACCACCCGCAATTATACCTGTTCCTTTAGGAGCTGCTCTAAGCTTTATTTTGCCTGCACCATCTTTGCCGAATATATCGTGATGTATAGTACGACCCTCTTTTAGAGGTATTTGAACAAGATTTCTTCTTGCTAATTCATTAGCTTTTTTTATTGCATCCGGTACTTGTTTTGCCTTTGCATGCGCTACTCCAATTTTACCATTTTGATTTCCAACAACTACCAAAGCTGAGAAACCAAACCTTCTACCACCTTTAACGACTTTAGTTATCCTGTTAATATGAACTAGTTTTTCTACAAATTCAGTGTTTTTTTCCATATTTAAAATTCCATTCCATTTTTTCTAAGTTCTTCTGCCAATATTTTTACTCTACCATGATATTTGTAAATACCTCTATCAAAGTAAACTTTAGTAATATTAAGATCTTTTGCTTTTTTTACTAATAATTGAGCTACCAATTCAGATAGCTCTTTTTTATTTTTATTTTGAAGCTTTATTTCTTTTGAGTTGGATGAAGCTGAAGCAATTGTAGTTTTTTTAACATCATCGATTATTTGTGCACTTATATTTTTGTTAGATCTAACTACACTTAATCTAAAACGATCTTTTGAGGAAACTTTTTTAAGCTTATTCCTTACTCTAAATTTTTTTCTCTCAATTTTAGATAAATTCATTATTTTTTCTTACCTTCTTTTCTTAATATATATTGACCTTGTTCTTTAATACCTTTTCCCTTGTACGGCTCTGGTGGTCTTAAACTTTTAATTTGAGAAGCTACCATACCGACTTGTTGTTTATCATTACCAGTAATCTTCAAAACAATTTGCTTTTCTACTTGAATTTTTACACCTTCAGGAATGTCAAAATTTATATCATGACTAAAACCTAGTTGAAGATTTAGAATATTACCTTTTAATGCTGCACGATATCCTACACCTGACAATTCAAGTTTTTTTTCGTACCCAGTTGAAGCACCAATAATAGCATTATTTATTATACTTCTATTCATTCCCCAAAGTCTTTTGGACTCTTTAGTATTTATTTTGGGTTTTATAGAAACTTCTTTACCCTCAGTTATATTAAGATCAAAAACTTCTAGATCAATATTTAATGATTTTTTTCCAAGTGGGCCTTCAATATTAATCATATTTCCACTTAAAATAACTTTAACTTTATCTGGTATTGAGATGCTTATTTTACCTATTTTTGACATTAAAAAACCTTACAAATTATTTCTCCACCTATCTTTTGCTTTCTAGCATCTATATCTGTCATAACTCCTTTAGGAGTTGATATAATAGCTATACCTAATCCATTGTTCACTTTTGGAAGACTATCTGCCCTTGAGAAAATTCTTCTTCCAGGTTTTGAAACTCTTTCTATTGAGCTTATCACTGGATTTCCCGAACTATATTTTAAACTTATATGAAGATTTGTTTTGTTTTGATCAGATTTTACCTCATAATCAATTATATAACCCTCTGACTTCAATATCTCAGCTATTCTAGTCTTAAACTTAGAAGATGGAAGTTTTAACATCTTGTGATTTCTCATTTGAGAATTTTTTATTCTTGCTAACATATCTCCGATCGGGTCACTTAAACTCATAATTTCCTTTCTACCAACTTGATTTTATCATTCCTGGAATTTTACCTTCAAGACCTAATTGTCTTAAAGCTATTCTTGATATTTTTAATTTTCTGTATACTCCATGAGGTCTTCCTGTAATTTGGCATCTATTTCTAACTCTTATTTTAGCTGAATTTCTTGGCAACTTTGACAATTTCTGTTGAGCCTTAAATCTATCTTCTAGTGTTATTTTTTTGTCCATTATTATCTTTTTCAGATGTTTTCTTTTTTTATAAAATTTATCAGACAGTTTAATTCTTTTATTATTTTTATTTATTGCACTTACTTTTGCCATTAATTGCTCCCTTTTTCTTTAAACGGAAAATTCAATTTTTTAAGCAGTTCAAAACTGTGTTCTTTTTTCATTGTCTTTATTACAATTGTTATATCTAAACCTCTTATTTTATCTACTTTGTCAAAATTTACCTCAGGAAAAATAATTTGTTCTTTGATCCCAAAAGTGTAATTACCAAATTTATCAAATCCATTTGCATTAAGTCCTCTAAAGTCTTTAATTCTTGGTAAAGCGATGTTTACTAATCTATCAATAAATTCATACATTTTATTTTTTCTTAATGTAACTTTTAATCCCGAATTCATATTTTTTCTTGTTTTAAAATTCGCAATAGATTTTTTAAATTTAGTCACAATGGGTTTTTGACCGGTTATGCTTGCAAGATCATCTTGGCAGGAACTTAATATTTTAGAGTCATTTCCATCCAATCCTAGGCCCATATTAATAACTATTTTTTCTATTTTGGGACCCATATATAGATTTTTATATCCAAACATTTCTTTTAAACTTGGATTTATTTCATTTACTATTATTTCTTTTAATCTTGGTTCCATTATTTTTTATTCTCTATTTTTTTATCGCTTCCAATGTTTTTTAAATTTGAGAGATGAATAAAGTTTTCTTTTGAAATTATCCCTCCTTTTTTTTCTTTGGTTGTTTTAACGTGTTTTTTTATTATATTAATCCCTTTTACTTTTACTCTTGTATTTTTTCTGTCTATTTCAATAACTTCACCATCTTTACCTCTATCTTTTCCACTAATTATTTTTACTTTCATGCCTTTTATAATCATTACAAAACCTCCGGTGCTAGTGAAATAATTTTCATTTGTCCCCTATTTCGAAGTTCTCTTGTTACAGGTCCAAATATTCTGGTTCCAATGGGTTCACCTTTATCATCGGTCAAAACTGCAGCATTATTGTCAAATCGCACTTTGGATCCATCATTTCTATGAATACCCTTTTTAACTCTAACAACTACTGCTTTATGTACTGCACCTTTTTTTACCTTGCCTCTTGGTATCGCCTCTTTAACTGCTACTACAATTATATCTCCAATACTTGCGTATCTTCTTTTTGATCCACCTAGTACTTTAATGCACTCTATTTTTTTTGCACCCGTGTTATCAGCTACCAATAATTCTGTTTGGACTTGTATCATTTTATGTCTCCAATCACCTCAAATTTCTTATTTTTTGAATACGGTCGACTTTCTCTAATTGATACTTTATCCCCCGTTTTGAATTTATTTTCTTCATCATGAGCATTATATTTTTTTCTTGCTTTCATAACTTTTTTTAAAACTGGGTGTTGATATTTTCGTTCAACTAAAACAGTTATTGTTTTGTTAGGCTTATCACTTACTACTATTCCGTTTAAAATTTTTTTAGGCATTTTTTACCTCAATTAATGTTTTCAATCTTGCTATATTTTTTTTTGTTTCTGTTATTTTTGCTGGATTCTTCACTTGACCATTTACCTTTTGAAATCTAAAGTTGAAAAGATCTTTCTTAAGTTTTTCTAGATTTTCTTTCATTTGAATTTTGGTTAACTTTTTTATCTCTTTTTTTTTCATTATATTCTTTTTATAAATTTACATTTAATTGGCAGCTTAGCTGAAGCTTTATATAAAGCTTCTTTTGCTATTTGTTCAGATACACCATCAACTTCGAATAATATTCTTCCAGGTTTAACCCTACATGCCCAGAACTCTGGTGATCCTTTACCCTTACCCATTCTTACTTCTGTGGGTTTTTTTGAGACAGGAATATTAGGAAACATTCTTGTCCAGACTCTTCCTTGTCTTTTCATATGTCTAGTTAAAGCTACTCTTGCAGCCTCTATTTGTCTTGAAATGACTCTTTCCGGTTGAACGGCTTTTAATCCAAATGAACCATAATTCATAATATTGCATCGAGATGCGTTACCATGAATTCTACCTTTATGAGCTTTTCTAAATTTTGTTCTAGTTGGTTGTAACATACTTAAACTTTGTTCCTTTCTTGGCTGAATTCTTTACTAAAAATTTCACCTTTATATATCCATATTTTTATTCCTATTATTCCATAGGTTGTCAGAGCTTCAGCTTCTGCATAATCAATATCTGCTCTTAAAGTATGTGATGGTATACTTCCCTCTCTCAACCATTCTGTTCTTGCAATTTCATTTCCACCTAAACGTCCACTTATTGATACTTTTATACCTTTGGCACCTAATCTTAAAGCTGATTGCATGGCTCTTTTCATTGCTCGTCTGTAAGAAACTCTTTTAACTAACTGCTGTGCTATATTTTCAGCAACCAAATAGCTGTTAGTTTCAGGTTTTTTTACTTCTTTAATATTTAATACCACCTCGTTTGATGTCAATTTAGACAAGTTGCCTTTTATTTTTTCAATATCTGATCCTTTTTTTCCTATTACAAAACCAGGTCTTGAAGTGTAAATTGTTACAAAACATTTTTTTGTTGTTCTCTCTATCATAACTTTAGATACACCTGAATTTGTTACATTTTTTTTTATATATTCTCTTATCCTGAAGTCTTCTATTAAATTATTTCCAAAATCATTTTTCTTTGCGTACCAAACAGAGTCCCAACCTCTATTAATACCAAGTCTTAAGCCTACTGGATTAACTTTTTGTCCCATCTTTCTCCATTTGTTTTTTTTGTTCAGTTAAAATAATTGTTAAATTTGAATAAGGCTTCATTATTTCTGCAGCTCTTCCTTTGGCTCTAGCTCTAAATCTTTTCATTACAACTTGCTTTCCACAATAAGCCTCTTTTACAATTAATTTATCTATATCATACTGATAATTATTTTCTGCATTCGCTACAGCTGATGAAATTGTTTTTTTTATATCTTTAGATATCCTTTTTTCAGAAAATGTTAAATCTCTTATTGCAACATCTACTTTTTTTCCAACGATTGATTTTAAAATGGGATTTAGTTTTCTAGTACTAGATCTCACGTTTTTATTTATAGATTTAACTATTTTTGTATCAATTTGTTTTTTTAATTTAGACATTATTTCTTAGTTCCGCCTTCTACTTTTGCTTTTTTGTCTGCAGGTGTATGACCAAAAAACTGTCTTGTAGGCGCAAACTCTCCTAATTTATGACCTACCATATCTTCAGATATTGTAATCGGTATAAACTTTTTTCCATTATATATTAAAAAACTAACACCAACAAAATCTGGTAATATTGTAGATTTTCTTGACCATGTTTTAATAGGTTTTTTTATGGGATCGCTCTTAAGTTTTTCTACTTTCTTGATCAAACTTTCTTCAACAAACGGTCCTTTCCATACTGATCTAGCCATAATTATGATCTTTTTTTCTTTCGTCTTCTTATTATAAATTTATCTGTTCTTTTGTTGTCTCTCGTTTTTAATCCTTTAGCAGATTGCCCTGTAGGAGAAACTGGGTGCCTTCCTCCAGCGGATTTACCTTCTCCTCCACCATGTGGATGATCTACTGGGTTTTTAACAACACCTCTGGTGTGTGGTCTAATACCAAGCCATCTGGATCTTCCAGCTTTACCAATTTTAATATTTTTTTGATCTTGATTAGATAGTGTTCCAATTGTTGCCATTGAATTTGAATTTATTTTTCGCACCTCACCTGAAGTCATTTTTATAATTGAGTAATTCCCATCGATGCCAGAAATTGATACCGAAGTCCC
Organism: uncultured Pelagibacteraceae bacterium; assembly: GCA_902555585.1. GTDB lineage: Bacteria > Pseudomonadota > Alphaproteobacteria > Pelagibacterales > Pelagibacteraceae > Pelagibacter. Next base: position 111,611 of record CACDSY010000003.1, read on the forward strand.
AGCAGATCTTGCAATTTTTCCTCCACCACCTGGGTTAATCTCCACATTATGAATATTTATTCCAACAGGAATATCTTTAAGAGGTAAGCAGTTTCCTACTTTTATTTCTGCTTTCGACCCATTCATTACTTTATCTCCAACTTTAATATCTTTTGGAGCTAAATAATAAAAATGTTCTCCATCAGCAAATTTAACTAGCATTATATGACAAGATCTATTTGGATCATATTCTATCCTTAAAACCTCAGCATCAATTTCAAATTTTTTTCTATAAAAATCAACTTGTCTATATTTATGTTTGTGACCACCACCATGATTTCTTGATGTTATTCTTCCATAATTATTTCTTCCTTTTGATGAATAATTAGAAGATGTCAAAGGTTTAAATGGCTTTCCTTTCCATAGGCCTTCTCTACTTGCAAGAATAGTGCCTCTGGTAGATTTTGTGTAAGGTTTGAATGTTTTTAGTGCCATATTAAATTCCAGTTGTCAGATCGATATTTTGACCTTTTTTAAGTGTAATTATTGCTTTTTTAAATCCTTTAACTCTAACTTTCTTTCCTCTAGTGGTTTTAATCCTAGTTTTTTTATTAATAATATTTACTTTAATAACATTAACTTTAAATATTTTTTCAATATTTGTTTTCAAATTTTTTTTATTAGCTTTAGTGTGTACTTTAAAAATTATTTTATTTTGTTCAGACAGATTTGTTGATTTTTCTGTTACAATCGGTGATAAAATTTTATCGTATAAATGTATCTTTTCCATAATTAATATCTTTTTTCTAATTCTTTAATTGACGTTTCAGTAAATATTACTTTTTTAAATTTTGCTAAATCATAAGCACTAAAGTGATTAACATCGGTTATTTTTACATTAGGTAAATTTCTTGCTGATTTAAATATATTATCTTTGGATATTTTATCTGCAATTATGATTGAATTTTTTGCCTCGATTTTAATTAGTAAATTATTCATTTCTTTTGTTTTTGAAATTTTTTTTTGAAAATCGTCTATTATTATTAAATCTTTATTTACATTTTTTTTTGTAATTAATGATGCAATACTTAGCTTTTTCTCACTTTTATTTAATTTTCTTTTTTTGTAATTTAGCTCGCCTTTTGGGCCATGTGCAACACCACCGCCTACAAAAATAGGGGCCTTTTTACTTGCATGTCTTGCATTTCCAGTTCCCTTTTGAGCATATATTTTTGCTGTTGATCCCTTGATTTCGTTTTTTTGTTTTGTTTTTGCCTTTCTTCCTTTGTAGTTAGCATTTGTTTTATACAATACATTGCTTACAAGTTTATTATTAATCTTTGCAGAAATTATTTTGTCTGAAACTTCGATAGTATTTATTTTTCCATCTATATTTAATTTATTAATTTTCATAGATTATTTCTTTTTTTCTTTAGCTTTTTTTGATTTCTCTAAAATTTCATTTTTTTCTTTAATTGTAAGTTTTTTGAGGTTTTTTACAGCCTTCTTAAGTAGTACTTCTGAATTTTTAGAGCCAGGAATAGATCCTTTTAAATAAATTAAATCATTGTCTAAATCTGTTTTAATTATTTCAAGATTTTGCATAGTTCTTATTTTATCACCCATATGGCCTGCCATTTTTTTCCCTTTAAAAACTTTACCTGGATCTTGATTTTGTCCAGTAGATCCATGTGCTCTATGAGAAATTGAAACTCCATGAGACGCTCTTAAACCACCAAAATTATGTCTTTTCATTGCCCCTGCAAATCCTTTACCTATAGTCTTTGACCTCACATCTAAAAATTTTATATCTTTAAATATTTCAATACCAAATTCATTCCCTTCTTTGTATTGATTTAAATTTTTCACCCTAAATTCTTTTAAGATTTTTTTGGCTTCAGTATTTTTTTTAGAAAAATAACCTTTCATTGATTTTGATAACTTTGAATTTTTTATTTTTCCATATCCAAGTTGAACTGCATCATATCCTCTATTTTCTTTATTAATTAATTGAATTACTCTTGCCTTTTCAACTTTTAATACTGTTACAGGTATTGATTGTCCAGTTTTAAAAAATTCTCTACTCATACCAATTTTCTTTCCAATTAAACCAATCTCACTCATTAAATTTTAATCTCCACATCAACACCTGACGCCAGATCTAATTTCATCAACGCTTCAACTGTGGCTGGTGTCGGCTCTATAATATCTATTAATCTTTTATGCGTTCTTGTTTCAAATTGTTCTCGACTTTTTTTATCAATATGTGGTGATCTTAATACAGTATATCTTTCTTTTTTTGTTGGTAGTGGTATAGGTCCTTTGATATTTGCACCTGTTCTTTTTACTGTATTTACTATTTCTTCAGTTGATTGATCTAAAACTTTATTATCATAAGCTCTAAGTTTTATTCTAATATTTTGTTTTTCCATAATTAGCCTGTTTTCTTTGTTACTTCATCCTGCACATTTTGTGGTACTTTGTCATAATGATCAAAGAACATAGAATATTGAGCCCTACCCTGTGACATTGATCTTAAATTGTTTATGTATCCAAACATATTTGCTAGTGGAACCATCGCTGTTATTACTGTTGCATTTCCTCTTTGCTCTTGAGTACTTATTTGACCTCTCCTACTGTTGAGGTCTCCAATAACATCACCCATATAATCCTCTGGTGTTACCACCTCAACTCTCATAATAGGTTCTAATAATTTTAAAGTTGCTTTTGTACAAGCTTCTTTAAAACATTGTCGTGATGCTAATTCAAATGCCAAAACACTAGAGTCTACGTCGTGGTGCAGTCCGTCCACTATGGTAACTTTATAATCAATTAGAGGAAATCCCGCTAAAATTCCTCCATCTGCAACAGTTTCGACACCTTTTTCTACGCCTGGAATAAACTCTTTTGGAATTGCTCCACCTTTAATTTTACTTTCTATCTCTCTCCCTTTTCCAGGTTCAAGTGGTTCTACTGTTAATTTAACTCTTGCAAATTGTCCAGCACCACCGCTTTGTTTTTTATGTGTATAATCATTTTCTGCAGGAGATAGTATTGTCTCTCTGTAAGCAACTTGAGGAGCTCCTACATTTGCCTCGACTTTAAATTCTCTTTTCATTCTATCAACAATGATATCTAGGTGTAATTCGCCCATTCCTTTTATAATTGTTTGTCCGGATTCTTCATCAGAGGTTACTCTAAAAGATGGATCTTCTTTAGCCAATCTACCTAAAGCTTCTCCCATTTTTTCTTGGTCTGCTTTTGTTTTAGGCTCAACTGCAATTTCTATTACGGGATCAGGGAATTCCATTGGCTCAAGTAAGACAGGTGTCTCTTTATTTGCTAATGTATGTCCAGTTATTGTGTTTTTTAATCCTGCTAAAGCAACAATATCACCTGCGTTTGCCTCTTTAATATCTTCTCTTGAATTTGCATGCATCAACAACATTCTTCCAACTCGTTCTTCTTTGTCCTTAGATGTATTATAAATTCCTGTGCCTGATTTTACTGTGCCTGAATAAATTCTTATAAATGTCAAACTTCCAACAAATGGGTCATTTGCAACTTTAAATGCTAGAGCTGAAAATGGTGAGCTATCCTCAAATTTCATTTCAATTTCTTCGTCAGATCCTGGTTTAGTTCCCTTTATTGAACCAATGTCGTTGGGACTTGGTAAATAATTTACAACTGCATCTAATAACGGTTGAACACCTTTGTTTTTAAAAGCAGAACCAGTTAATACTGGAACAAAATCAAAACCTAAACATCCTTTTCTTACACACTTTATTAAATCTTCCTCTGATATTTCATTACCACCCAGATAATCTTCCATTAGTTTTTCGTCTTGCTCAACTGCTGTTTCAACTAATTCTTGACGGTATTTATTTGAAATATCTTTTAAATCGGCTGGTATATCTGTTAGTTCCCAGGCAGCACCTAGATCTTCGTTTTTCCAAACTATAGCTTTCATCTTTATCAGATCTACAACACCTTTTAATGAAGCCTCAACACCAATTGGAATTTGCATTACTAAGGGTTTAGCACCAAGTCTATCTTTAATCATTCCCACACATCTAAAGAAATCTGCACCAGTTCTATCTAATTTGTTAATAAAACAAATCCTTGGGACTTTATACTTGTCAGCTTGTCTCCATACAGTCTCTGATTGTGGTTCAACACCCGCAACACCGTCAAAAACAGCAACAGCACCGTCTAGCACCTTTAAAGATCTTTCAACTTCAATTGTAAAATCAACGTGGCCAGGTGTGTCTATAATATTAATCCTGTGATCATTCCAAAAGCAAGTAGTGGCAGCTGAAGTAATCGTTATACCTCTTTCTTGTTCTTGTTCCATCCAATCCATAGTTGCAGCACCATCATGAACTTCACCAATTTTATGACTTTTTCCAGTGTAGTATAAAATTCTTTCTGTAGTTGTAGTTTTACCAGCATCTATATGAGCCATAATACCGATGTTTCTATATTTGTCTAAAGTATGTGTTCTTGACATAATTAATTACCATCTAAAATGTGCAAAAGCCTTGTTAGACTCTGCCATTTTATGCGTGTCTTCTTTTTTTTTAACTGCTGATCCTCTATTTTGATAAGCATCATATATTTCATTAAATATTTTATCTGACATTTTTTTGTCTTTTCGTTTTCTTGATGCATCTACTAACCATCTCAAAGCCAAGGCTTGGGATCTCTTAGATTTTACTTCTACAGGAACTTGGTAAGTTGCTCCTCCTACTCTTCTTGATCTAACTTCAACAGTTGGTCTAATATTATTAATTGCATCATTAAAAATATTTAAAGGCTCATCTTTTGATTTACTTTTAATTTTTTCAATTGCGTCATAAATAATCTTTTCTGCAATAGTTTTTTTACCATCATACATAATTGAATTTATTAATTTTGGAATTATTGTTGATTTATATTTGGGATCTATGACAGCTAATTTTTTTGGGGCTTTACGTTTTCTTGACATTTGTTACTTACCCTTTTTTGTTCCGTATAAAGAACGTCTTTGTTTTCTGTTTGCAACACCTTGAGTATCTAAATTACCTCTTAATATATGATAACGAACTCCTGGTAAATCTTTAACTCTTCCACCTCTAATTAATACAACTGAGTGTTCTTGTAAGTTATGGCCTTCACCTGGTATATAAGCGGTTACTTCGAAACCGTTTGACAGTCTAACTCGAGCTACTTTTCTTAATGCTGAGTTAGGTTTTTTAGGAGTTGTTGTATATACTTTTACACATACACCTCTTTTTAGAGGTTGTTTTTGCAAAGCAGGTACCTTATTTCTTGTTATCTGTTTTACTCTACTTTTTCTAACTAACTGATTGATAGTCGGCATAAATAATTTATTAAATATTTTTATTTTTGATGAAAATAACTGACATGTTATTTGTGGCAGCGTTTAGTGATCTAGTCACTACATTCCAACCAAAAACATGGCCAAAATACATTAGAAATTGTATTTGTCAAACTAAATAAAGGCTTAAAAGTGCCTAAGATTATTGATTTATTTGAGCTTCTGATGCATCTGAGCTTTCCTGTTCAGATAAAAATTTTTGGTCATCATTAATTGCTTTCTTATTCCAAGAATTTTTAATCGCACCTGTGCCTGCGGGAACTAATCTTCCTACTATTACGTTTTCTTTTAAACCTGTGAGTTTATCCACTTTTCCTTTAATAGCAGCATCTGTAAGCACTCTTGTAGTTTCTTGGAAGGATGCTGCAGAAATGAATGACTCTGTTTGAAGTGATGCTTTAGTTATACCCATTAATACTCTTTCACCGATTGCAGGTTTTTTACCATCTGCAACTAATTCTTCGTTCATAGTCTCAAATTTGATTCTATCAACTACCTCGCCTGGTAATAATTTGCTATCTCCTATCTCTTTTACTTCAATTTTTTTAAGCATTTGTCTCAAAATTGTTTCAATATGTTTATCATTTATAATTACTCCTTGTAGTCTATATACGTCTTGAACCTGATTAACAAAATATTCTGTCAATTCCTCTATGCCTAATATTCTTAAAATATCATGGGGCAATGGTTGTCCATCAAGCAAGTACTCACCTTTTTTAATCTTTTCACCTTGATTAAAATTTATATGTTTCCCTTTAGGAATTAGATAACTAGAAGTATCGCCATTTTCTGCTTCAATTGTGACTCTTTGTTTTCCTCTCACTTCTTTACCGAAAATTACACTGCCATCATTTTCAGCAATAATTGCACTATCTTTAGCTTTTCTTGCTTCAAATAATTCAGCAACTCTAGGTAAACCTCCAGTAATATCTTTTGTTTTTGTTGTTTCTTTTGGTAATCTTGCAATTACATCGCCAGCTGAAATTTTTGCACCATCCTTAACTGATAAAATTGAGTCAGGCACTAAATAATATCTTGCTTCATTATCATCTGCCTTTTTAACAATATTTCCTTTTTCATCTCTTAAAGTAATTCTTGGTTTAAGATCAGTATTTTTAGATTGTGTTTTCCAGTCAACGACTGCTTTCGTAGATATACCTGTAGCATCATCAACTGTTTCTGCAATAGACACTCCATCAATTAAATCTACATAATTAACAATACCATCTTTCTCTGCAATAACAGGAGTTGTGTAAGGGTCCCATTCACAGATCTTAGAACCTTTTTTGACTTTTTGCTCATTTTCAAAAAACAGTTTAGATCCATATGGAACCTTATACGAAGCCACCTGAAGACCATTGTCATCTTCTATAAATATTTCTGTATTTCTACCCATTACTATTTGATTATTTTTTGAGTCCTTAATTAAGTTTGTATTAACAATTTTTAGTACACCTTCAGAATTTGAGACAATTTGAGAGTCTTGTTTAACTGAGGCTGTTCCGCCAACGTGGAAAGTTCTCATTGTCAATTGTGTTCCAGGTTCTCCAATTGATTGAGCTGAAATCATACCAATAGCCTCACCCACGTGAACCATTTTACCTCTTGATAGATCTCTACCATATGAAGTCGCACAAACACCTTCTTTAGATTTACATGTCATTACTGAAAAAACATTTATACTTTTTACCCCTGCAGCATCTATCTTTTCACAACCAGCTTCATCTATCATTTCTTCTTTTTTTATAAGCACTTCTCCAGTTAGAGGGTTTTTTACATCTTTTGCAGCTACTCTGCCTAGTGCTCTTTCAGATAAACTTACCATTATATTTCCACCTTCAAGAACCTCTGTAAGTTTTATAGATCCACAATTTCTATCACATTTAGGTTTAGTGACTGTTAAATCTTGAGCAACGTCACATAATCTTCGAGTTAAGTATCCCGAGCTTGCCGTCTTAAGCGCTGTATCAGCTAGACCTTTTCTAGCACCGTGCGTTGAGTTGAAATATTCTAAGGCCGTAAGACCTTCCTTAAAATTAGATGTAATAGGAGTTTCAATAATTTCACCTGATGGTTTAGCAATTAAACCTCTCATCCCAGCAAGTTGTTTCATCTGTGCTGCTGAGCCTCTTGCACCACTATCAGCCATCATAAATACTGAGTTAATTTTTAGTCCTTCATCTGTAACCTCTGTTGCAGAAATTCTTTTCATCATCTCAGATGCAACCTTATCTGTACATTTAGACCATGCATCAATAACTTTATTATATTTTTCACCTCTTGTTATTAATCCTTCAGCATATTGGCCTTCATAGTCTGCAATTAGTTTTTTAGTCTCATCAATTAGTTGCTCTTTATTATCTGGTATTAAAAGATCATCTTTTCCAAATGAAATACCAGCTTTGAAGGCGTGCTTAAATCCAATATCTTTTAATTTATCGCAAAATATTACAGTGCTTTTTTGACCTGAAAATCTAAATACATGATCTATTACTTCTGAAACTGTTTTTTTAGGTAATAATCTGTCAACCAATGAAAATTTATTATTTATATTTTTTGGAATTAAATTTGACAGTAAAAATCTTCCTGCTGTACTAATATGTTTTTCATATTTATTGTTTCCCTTTTCATCAATAGTTTCAAATCTTGAAACTATTCTTGAGTGAACTTTAATTTGGCCAGTTTCTAACGCATGCTCTATTTCAGAACTATTTACAAAATAACCATCAATCCTCTCAGTTTGAACTGGTGGTTGAGACAAATAGTATATTCCAAGTATCATATCCTGACTTGGTACAATTATAGGCTTTCCATTAGACGGACTTAATATATTGTTTGTTGACATCATTAGCACTCGTGCCTCTAATTGAGCTTCTAAGCTTAATGGAACATGAACAGCCATTTGATCACCATCAAAATCCGCATTAAATGCAGCACAAGTTAAAGGATGTAACTCAATAGCGTTTCCTTCAATAAGTTTAGGCTCAAATGCTTGAACACCAAGTCTGTGCAATGTCGGAGCTCTGTTTAAAATTACTGGATGCTCTCTAACAATAAGTTCTAATGCATCCCAAACTTCAGTTCTTTCTCTTTCTACTAATTTTTTAGCTTGTTTAATAGTTGAGGCTAATCCTAATTTATTTAATCTAGCATATAAAAATGGTTTGAATAGTTCTAATGCCATCTTTTTTGGCAAACCGCACTCATGAAGTTTTAAGTCTGGACCAACAACAATTACTGATCTTCCTGAATAATCTACTCTTTTTCCTAAAAGATTTTGTCTAAACCGTCCTTGTTTACCTTTTAACATTTCTGCCAAAGATTTAAGGGGTCTTTTACCAGTTCCTGTAATTACTCGTCCTCTTCTTCCGTTATCAAATAGTGCATCTACTGACTCTTGCAACATTCTTTTTTCATTTCTTACAATTATGTCAGGTGCTTTCAAATCTATCAATCTTTTCAATCTATTATTTCTGTTTATTACTCTTCTATATAAATCATTCAAATCAGATGTAGCAAATCTTCCTCCATCCAAAGGAACAAGAGGTCTCAATTCTGGTGGTATTACTGGAACAGTAGTTAGTATCATCCACTCGGGTTTATTGCCAGTCTCTATAAAAGATTCTATTAATTTTAATCTTTTAATTGATCTTTCTTCGTTAACTTTAGATTTTGTTTCTTTTATACTCTTTATTAATAAATCTCTTTCATCTTTAAGGTTTATCGATTTTAAAATTTCTAAAATTGCTTCTGCACCTATACCAGCAGTAAAAGCCTCTTCTCCATATTCATCTTGATATTTAATTAATTCTTCTTCACCTAATAACTGATTTTTTTTTAAATCAGTTAATCCAGGCTCTATTACTATAAAATTTTCAAAATATAAAACTCTCTCAACTTCTTTAAGCTTCATATCCACTACTAAAGAAATTCTACTAGGTAATGATTTTAAGAACCATATATGTGCTACAGGTGTTGCAAGATTAATATGCCCCATCCTTTCTCTTCTTACGTTAGACTTCGTAACTTCTACACCACATTTTTCACATATTATTCCTCTAAATTTCATTCTTTTATACTTACCGCAAAGACATTCATAATCCTTAATAGGTCCAAATATTCTTGCACAGAAAAGACCGTCTTTTTCAGGTCTAAATGTTCTGTAGTTAATAGTCTCTGGTTTTTTTATTTCACCAAATGTCCATGATTTTATTTTTTCTGGACTAGCTAATGTAATTTTAATGCTATTAAAGTTTTGAGCTTCAGATATTTCTGAAGATTTAAACAAATCTGATAATTCTTTACTCATATATTTAGTTTAACTCCACATTTAGTGCTAATGACTTAATTTCTTTCACTAGAACGTTAAATGACTCTGGTATTCCAGACTCAAAGTTTTCCTCACCTTTAACTATTGTTTCATATACTTTTACTCTACCTGCCACATCATCTGATTTAACAGTTAGAATTTCCTGAAGAGTGTATGATGCTCCATAAGCCTCCAGAGCCCAAACTTCCATTTCACCAAATCTTTGACCTCCTAATTGAGCCTTACCCCCTAGTGGTTGTTGAGTAACTAAACTGTATGGTCCAGTTGATCTAGCATGTATTTTGTCCTCAACTAAGTGATGTAATTTAAGCATATAAATAATTCCAACGGTTACAGGTCTGTCGAATTTTTCACCAGTTCTTCCATCCCATAATGTTGTTTGTCCTGAATTGGGTAATTTTGCAAGTTTTAACATATTAGTAACATCTTGTTCTTTTGCACCATCAAATACTGGTGTTGAAATTGGAACTCCACTTTGAATATTATTACATAAATCCTTAAATTCAGAGTTTGATAAGCCATCAATATTTTCAGAGTAAACTTCATCACCATATACAGATCTTAAAAAAGTAGTTATCTTTTCATCCTTTTCTATTTTTTTTTGGTTTTGGTTTATTAAATCAGTCAATTGTTCACCAAGTTCTTTACAGGACCACCCTAGATGTGTTTCTAATATTTGACCCACATTCATTCTACTTGGTACTCCTAATGGGTTTAAAACGATATCTACAGGTTTTCCATTCTCTCTGTATGGCATATCTTCTACTGGAACAATTTTGCTAACTACACCTTTGTTACCATGTCTTCCGGACATTTTATCACCTGGTCTTAATCTTCTTTTGATTGCTACAAAAACTTTTACCATTTTCATTACACTTGGTAATAAATCATCACCCTGTCTGATTTTTAATACTTTATCTTCGAATCTTTCCTGAATATCTCTTTTAGCATTATCATATTGAGATCTTAGTTGGCGTAGGGTCTCCATTTTTTTTTCATCATTAATTGAAATTTTAAATAGTTCAGAAACTGGTAAATCAAATACAATTTCCTCAGTTAATATTACGCCAGCTTCGTAATTTTTAATTTTTTTGTTTAATTTGATATTTGTTAAAATTGATGAAGCCCTTTGCTTTATACTTCTTTCCAAGATATCTTCTTCAACTATTTTATCTTGTTGAACATTTTCAATTTCTGCTCTTTCTATGGTTATTGACCTTTCGTCTTTATCAATTCCATGTCTATTGAATACTCTTACGTCTACCACTATACCACCACTACCACTTGGCATTTTAAGAGAAGTGTCAGTGACATCAATTGCTTTTTCTCCAAATATAGATCTTAAAAGTTTTTCCTCTGGACCCGAAGCTGAATCTCCTTTTGGTGTAACTTTTCCAACTAATATATCTCCAGGTTTAACCTCTGCACCAATATAAACTATACCGGACTCATCTAAATTTTTTAGTGACTCCTCATTTATATTTGGAATATCTCTTGTGATGTCTTCTTCTCCTAACTTAGTATCTCTAGCCATTACTTCATATTCCTCAATATGAATTGATGTAAATACATCATCTGTCACACATCTCTCAGATATTAATATTGAATCCTCAAAATTGTACCCTTGCCAAGGCATAAATGCTACTGTCACATTTTTACCTAAAGCTAATTCTCCAGTTTTTGTAGATGGACCATCTGCAATTATATCTCCTGATTTTACTTTATCACCTACTCTTACTAATGGTTTTTGATTAATACATGTATTTTGGTTTGATCTTTTAAATTTTTGTAAATTATATATGTCTACACCCGATTGAGAATAATCTTTTTCATTTGAGGCTTTAATAACTATTCTTTTTCCATCTATTTTATCGACAATGCCATCTCTTTTTGCAACTATTGTAACTCCAGAGTCTAGAGCTACATCACTTTCTATTCCCGTTCCAACTAATGGAGCCTCAGGTTTGAGGAGTGGTACGGCTTGTCTCATCATATTGGAGCCCATCAAAGCTCTGTTAGCATCATCGTTTTCTAAAAAAGGAATCAGTGATGCTGCAACTGAAACTAACTGTTTTGGTGAAACATCTATATAGTCTATATTCTCTGGTTTTGATAAGATAAAATCCAAATTTGCCCTACTTGAAACAAGTTCCTCAACAAATTTTCCATTTTTATCTAAAACTGAATTTGCTTGTGCGATTGTAAATTTGGTTTCTTCCATCGCTGACAAATATTCAATCTTGTCTTGAACAATTCCATTTTCTACTTTCTTGTATGGACTTTCTATAAATCCGTATTTATTTATTTTGGAATATGTGGATAGGCTATTTATTAAACCTATGTTTGGTCCTTCAGGAGTCTCAATTGGGCATATTCGACCGTAGTGAGTAGGATGTACATCTCTAACTTCAAACCCCGCTCTCTCTCTAGTAAGACCACCTGGTCCTAATGCAGATACTCTCCTTTTATGTGTAATTTCGGATAAAGGATTTGTTTGATCCATAAATTGAGACAGTTGAGATGTTGCAAAAAAATCCTTTAAAGATATCGTTAGAGGTTTAGCATTAATTAAATCTTGAGGCATTGCTGACTCAACATCTAAGGTAGTCATTTTTTCCTTAATAGCTCTCTCCATTCTATAAACACCAATTCTTGCTTGATTTTCAACTAACTCACCAACAGATCTAACTCTTCTATTACCTAAATGATCAATATCATCTACTTCATCCTTGCCATCTCTTAGATCTAGCATCTTTTTGATTATCGCAAGTATATCGTCGTTTCTTAATATTGTGATTTTATCTGAACAATTTAAGTCTAGTCGAGAGTTCATTTTAACTCTACCAACATCTGACAAATCATATCTATCTGAACTAAAAAATAGATTATTAAATATTTGAGCTGCTATTTCTATAGTAGGAGGCTCCCCTGGTCTCAATATTTTATAAATTTCCGTTATAGCATCGTTTTTATTGTCATTTTTGTCATTTAAAATAGTTTGTAGTAAATAGGGTCCCTTAGAAATTGAATTTGTTTTTGATAGATTAATTGTTTTAATATTTTCTTCTATAAGTTTCTGAATTATAGTCTCATTAATTTCTGTACCGATGCTAAATTTATCTTCACCAACAGTAATAGCTTCATGCATGAATTTCCCATATAACGACTCGTTGTTGACCAAAATCTCTTTTAATCCCTCATTTTGTAGTTTTTTTGCTACTAAAAAATTAATTTGTTCACCAACTTTAATTAAAACTTTGTTATTTTTTGCGTCTATTATTTCTTCTGAAAAATTTTTAGCTTTATAATTTTCAGGATCAAACTTTGCTTTCCATTTTTTTAAATTTTCATCATATGAAAAAGTTTCCTTTTCATAAAATTCATTAACTATATCTGATTTCGTGAATCCTAATGCTTGTAAAAGTGTAGAAACAAATATTTTCTTTTTTCTGTCTATTCTAAAATATAATAAGTCTTTAACATCAAATTCAAAATCTAACCATGAGCCTCTATTTGGAATAACTCTACAATTAAATAAAAGTTTTCCACTTGCATGAGATTTGCCTTTATCATGGTCAAAAAATACACCTGGGCTTCTATGCATTTGGTTTACAACAACTCTTTGAACACCATTTGTAATAAAGGTTCCACTATTTGTCATCATAGGAACTTCACCCATGTATACTTCTTGTTCTTTAGCTGATAATATATCTTTAGTATTATTTTCTTGATCTATTTCGTAAACAACTAATCTTAAAGTGCACTTTAATGCAGCTGAATAAGTTAAACCTCTTGTTATACATTCATCAACATCAAATTTTGGTTTTTCAAGTCTATATGAAACATATTCAAGAGTTGCTTTATCATTCAAATCTTCAATTGGAAATATGCTTTTAAAAACTCTATGAAACCCTTTAACTAAATGTTGCTCTACTACATCTTTAAATTCAGTAAGTTCTTTGTATGAGTTTTTTTGGACTTCTATTAAATTTGGTATTGATAAACTTTCTTTAAGTTTACCAAAACTCTTTCTAATATTCTTTTTTTCAGTAAAAGATAGTTGCATATACATTAAGTTACTGAATAAAAATTTTCAGTAATTTAACTCTTCCCAGTTAATATTTATTTTAGTTCTACTTTTGCGCCCGCAGCTTCTAACTTAGCTTTTATTTCTTCTGCTTCTTTTTTATTAACACCCGATTTGACTTCTTTAGGTGCTCCCTCAACTAAATCTTTTGCCTCTTTTAAACCTAATTCAGTTGCAGCTCTTACTTCTTTAATTACATTTATTTTTTTATCACCAACAGCTGTTAACATAACTGTAAATTCATCTTTCTCTTCAGCTGGTGCATCACCAGCGCTTGAAGCAGGTGCAGCAGCAACTGCAGCAGCAGCTGTAACTCCCCATTTTTCTTCTAATTGTTTTGAAAGCTCAGCTGCTTCAACAACAGTTAAGCTTGATAAATCCTCTATAATTTTATTTAAGTCAGCCATAATAATAATATTTTTTGTTCCTGGTTATTTTTTTGATTTTTCGAGCGCTAAAATAGCGATTTTTGAAGCTGGTGCAAGTAAAATACTTGCGATTTTTTGCGCAGGAGACCTTAAAATACCTACAATTTTCGCCCTTGCCTCTTCTAATGAAGGTAATGTTGCAACATTTTTAACTCCTGCTACGTCTAAAATGTCTGTACCCATGATTCCACCTAAGATTTTTAAATTTTCATTTTCTTTTGAAAATTTTGTAAGAATTTTTGCAGATGCGATTGCATCTTCCGATAAGGCTACAGCAGTTGGTCCCGAAAATAAATCTGACAAGTCCTTACATTTTGTTTTTTCCAAGGCTAGTTTTGTAATTCTGTTATTTGTAATCTTAAATTTAATGCCATGTTCACGCATTTTTTTTCTTAGATCATCCAATTGTGTAACAGTTAAACCTTGATAATGAGTTACAATAACGGCCTCAGTTTTATCAAACTGAGTTGTCATATCATTAATATACTGTTTTTTTTGTTCTTTACTCATCATAATTAAAAACTCTTATCCAACTTTAGTTTGTAGGACACACCCATACTTGAAGTTATAAATACTTGTTTAACTAAATCTCCTTTTATAGATAAGTTAGATTTTTCTTTTTCCAAAGCATCTATAACTGCTGTATAATTTTTGATAAGTTTATCATTATCAAAAGATTTCTTTCCAATACTTATACCAATATTGCCATCTTTATCATTTCGAATTTCAACCTGACCAGCTTTTGCGTCTTTGACTGCCTTAGATATATCATTAGTTACTGTTCCTAATTTAGGGTTTGGCATTAATCCCTTAGGTCCTAAAACTTTTCCTAATTTTGAAAGTTTAATCATCATCGATGGCGTGCATATAAGCTTTTCGAAATTTAATTCTCCATTTTTAATTTTCTCAACTTGGTCATCACCTCCGATTATGTCTGCTTTTGCATCTTTAGCTTCATTTATTTTACTTTCCTCACATATCACAGCAACTTTTATTGATTTACCAGTTCCACCTGGTAAATTTACAACTGTCCTTAAATTAACTTCATTTTTTTTTTGCTTGTTATTGATCCTGAAACTTAGGTCAACAGACTCATCAAATTTTGTTGTACAATTAGATTTAATCAAACTAAGAACATTATCAATTTTGTCAGATGGTAATTCGTTAGTTTTTTCTGGCAATTTTTTGTATCTTTTTGATTTCATTAATCTTTAACCTCTATTCCCATTGATCTTGCAGATCCAGCAATAATTTTAGCAGCTTCATCCAAATTATGAGCATTTAAGTCTTCCATTTTCTTTTCTGCTATATCTTTAAGCTGTTGTTTGGATATGGATCCAATTATATTCCTTCCAGGCTCTTTTGAACCACTTTTTAACTTCATGGCTTCTTTAATAAAATGTGATGCTGGGGGTGATTTTATAATAAAATCAAATTTTTTATCTTTATAAACAGTAATTATAACTGGAACTGGTTTTCCTGCAAAACTCTTAGTTTTATCATTAAATGCTTTACAGAACTCCATTATATTAATTCCTCTTTGACCAAGCGCTGGTCCGACAGGAGGTGCAGGATTAGCTTGACCGCCTTTAATTTGTAACTTTACGTATCCACTTATTTCTTTCTTTGACATTAACTTGCCTTTTCTACTTGGTTGTATTCAAGATCAACTGGTGTTGGCCTTCCAAAAATTGAAACAGAAACTTTTAATCTCAATTTATCTTCATCAATATCTTCTACTAAACCGGTAAATGAAGCAAATGGACCATCTATAACTTGAACCTTTTCACCTACATTATATTCTACACCTGATTTTGGTTGAGCGACACCATCTTTAATTTGACCTAATATTTTTTCGATCTCTTTATCTGACACTGGTATTGGAGCTCCTCTTGATCCAAGAAAACCACTTACTTTTTTTAAATTTTTAATCATATGGTAAATATTATTATCCATTTCACTTTTAATTAAAACATAGCCTGGAAAATATTTCTTTTTCCTTTGAATCCTTTTGCCTCTTTTAACCTCAGTAACATCATGAGTAGGTACTATAATTTCCTCAATTTTTTCAGAAATTTCTGCTTTTTCTGCCTCTTCTTTTATAAGTTGTGCAACTTTATTTTCAAAGCTTGAATGGGATTGAACAATATACCAATTTTTCATTAGATGCTCACTCTAAGTATGATTTCTAAAAAGAATTTTAATATTTGATCTAACAGTAAAAAAAATATCGAAGCTAAAATTGCCATTGCAAGAACCATTAATGCACCTTGAACTGTCTCTTTGGCTGTTGGCCAAGTAACTTTAAAAGCTTCTTGTTTTACATCTTGAATAAATTTTAAAGGGTTCTTCATAATTTTATAAACTTTATTGGCAGGAGCGAAGGGAATCGAACCCCCAACCTCCGGTTTTGGAGACCGGCGCTCTACCAATTGAGCTACACTCCTATAGTGTTTACTCTATAATTTTTGTTACTACTCCAGCTCCTACTGTTCTGCCACCTTCTCTTATTGCAAAGTTAAGTTTTTCATCCATTGCAATGGGTGTAATTAGTTTAACTGTAAATTTTGCATCATCACCTGGCATAACCATTTCTGTTCCTGATGGTAATTCAACTTCACCAGTAACGTCGGTTGTTCTAAAGTAAAACTGTGGTCTATATTTTGTAAAGAATGGTGTATGTCTGCCACCTTCTTCTTTTTTTAATACATAGGCTTGTGCTTCAAATTTAGTGTGTGGTTTAATAGATCCAGGCTTACATAAAACTTGACCCCTCTCAACATCAGTTCTTTCAACACCTCTAAGTAGAGCACCAATATTGTCACCAGCTTCACCTGAGTCTAAAAGTTTTCTAAACATTTCTACTCCAGTACAAACTGATTTTTTAGTATCTCTAATACCAACTATTTCTATTTCTTCTCCAGTTTTGATTACTCCAGACTCTACTCTACCTGTTACAACAGTTCCTCTTCCAGAAATTGAGAATACATCTTCAACTGGCATCAAGAAATCTTTATCTTTTGGTCTGTCAGGTTGAGGTATAAAATCATCTACTGCCTTCATTAAATCCATAATTGAGTTTTTACCAATTTCTTCGTCTCTTCCTTCTACAGCTGCTAAAGCTGAACCTTTAACGATTGGAGTTTTATCTCCTGGGAATTTATAAGATGTTAATAAATCTTTAATTTCTTCTTCAACCAAATCTATCATTTCTTTATCATCGACTTGATCTACTTTATTTAAGTATACAACGATCGCAGGAACTCCTACTTGACGAGCAAGAAGTATGTGCTCTCTTGTTTGTGGCATAGGTCCATCAGCTGCGTTAACAACTAAAATTGCACCATCCATCTGTGCTGCTCCAGTAATCATGTTTTTTACATAATCAGCATGCCCTGGACAGTCTACGTGAGCGTAATGTCTTTTATCAGTTTCATACTCAACGTGTGCAGTTGAAATTGTAATTCCTCTCTCTTTTTCTTCTGGAGCCTTATCAATTTGGTCGTAAGCAGTAAATTGTGCACCACCTGACTCTGCTAAAACTTTTGTTATCGCAGCAGTTAATGTTGTTTTTCCATGATCAACATGACCTATAGTTCCAATATTACAGTGCGGTTTATTTCTTACAAACTTTTCTTTTGACATTACTTTTTTACCTCTTTTTTTTTGTTCTTTTTAATATGTGGAGCGGGTAAAGGGAATCGAACCCTTACATCCAGCTTGGAAGGCTAGCGTTCTACCATTGAACTACACCCGCATCACCCAAGTACACTCCTCGATTATTTAAATTTTTATTGAATGGTGGAGGGGGAAGGATTCGAACCTTCGAAGACCGAAGTCAACGGGTTTACAGCCCGCCCCATTTGACCGCTTTGGTACCCCTCCCTAATAGCAGGGGAAGCGTCCCCATGTTCAATAAAGCTTTAAACAACATGCGTTTTATATATTTTTATTGTACAAATGCAATACGTGAATTTCAGAAAAAATAGTATAAAAACCCTATAAAT
Source organism: uncultured Pelagibacteraceae bacterium (assembly GCA_902555585.1). GTDB lineage: Bacteria > Pseudomonadota > Alphaproteobacteria > Pelagibacterales > Pelagibacteraceae > Pelagibacter. The sequence goes on from CACDSY010000003.1 coordinate 129,822, forward strand.
TCGTTAAATATGACTCAAAAATCATCCTTTTTTATAGCTGGAAGACACGCTGTTGTTGGAGCCTTAAAAAACCCAAATAGAAGAGTTATCAAAATATTCTTAACGGAAGAGAGTAAAAAAAATATCCATAAACACAATCCTCATAGAAATTTGTTAAAAGATATAAAAGTTTTTTTCAAAACCAAAAAAGAATTAGATAAATATTGTAGAAGTGATGATATTTTACATCAAGGCTATGTTGCAGAAATTGAACATTTAGAAAATCCTGAATTAAAAGAGTTTGTTAAAGGCAAAAATAATTTAACATTTGTATGTTTAGATGAAGTTACTGATCCGAGGAACATAGGATCTTTAATCAGAAGTGCAGCTTCATTTAATATAGATGGTCTGATTGTTAAAGAAAGACATTTTCCAAGTGAAAGTAAATTATTATATAAATCAGCAAGTGGTTGTGTTGAACACTTAAACATTTTTCAAGTTTCAAATATAAATACCACTTTAAAATATTTAAGGGACAAAAATTTTTGGATTTATGGTTTCACTGCAAATAGTGATAAGAACTTTACCGAAGTTAAGTGGAATGGAAATAATGTATTATTATTTGGTTCTGAAGGACATGGTCTTAATCATCATACTAAAAAATATACTGATTTCTCAGTAAAGATAAATATTAACAAAAACATTGAGAGTTTGAATATATCTAATAGTGCAGCAATAGTTTTTCATCATATAAATCAACAAAAATAATTTCTTGATAATATAATAAATGCTATTAAAAAACCCTTCATGCCCTTGTAGCTCAGTTGGTAGAGCAATTGATTTGTAATCAATAGGTCCGCGGTTCGAATCCGTGCGGGGGCACCAATAATTTACTTTATAACAACCTCTTAAGATTTTAATTATTATATTAATAACAATACAAAGATTTGGATTTTTTTTCTCATGATTTGCTATTATGTGGAAAATGCAACCATCCAGTAATTATATATTTAACACCACTATTTAAAATTTTTCCATTATGTGCATGTGTCCATTCAGCTGGCCAAATTAGTGTTTTGCCCGTTTCAGGTTCAATCTCTATATCGTAGTGAGAAAAATTTGTTGTACCTCCATCATCAACATTGTTTAAATAAGTCATCCAGGCAAACAATCTATGTGACGAAGCAATTGAACTTCTTTCAGTATGAACTTTTGCAAAGTGACCTCCGGGCGTATATCTCTGAATATTAAATTTTCCAATGTGCATTTCTTTTACCAAATTTTTAATGAATGGCCACTGGTTCTGATAATCTTTAAAATTCATATATAAATGTTTAATGTACTTGTTAAGACAATTAAATTTTGGATCTTTTAAATCATTTGGATTTACAACTATATCTGTTGTTTTTTTTATTTCTTGGTTCTTTCCAGAACCTGTAACACCATCTCTCTGTAAGTTTTTATTTTCTTCAAAAAAATTTATAATTTCTCTACATAAATCATCATTTTCTATATTCCAAGCACCTATAAAATGTGGATTTTCATTTTCAATTAAAATTTTATCATTTTTATTTTTTTTGGTTTTTATGTTTATTCTTTTCATTTTTAAATAATTTTAAAATCTTTTTGATTAAATTCAATAACACCCTGTGCTTGTGAAATTAAATTAAGTCCATTATTGTGGTCATTTAATTTTAAAAGCAATTCACCGTACGCTATTACGGTTTTTTTATTATTTGAGTCAAGAGTCATAGCCTTTTTAAAGATTTCTTTAGCTTCATTTAGTCTACCAAGTCTTTCAACTGTGATACCTAAATTGCTGTAGGCCATTGCAAAATCAGGTTTGAGTTTAATAGCCTTTCTAAAAGTCAATTCTGCTTCATCAAGTCTGCCTAGTAGTTGTAATATTGTGCCTAGGTTATTGTTTGCACCAATGTGATCAGGTTTTAGCTCAATAGTTCTTCTATAACATGCTTCTGCTTCTTTTAATTTACCTAATGATTGAAAAATAATGCCTAAATTATTGTGAGCAATCATATGATTTGGATTAAGTTCTATAGTTTTTTTAAAACTAAGCTTAGCCTCATCAAGTTTTCCTAATGCCTGTAGTATTATGCCCAAGTTATTATGTGCACCTACATGATTTGGTTTAAGTTTTATTATTTTCCTATAGCACTCTTCGCCTTGGATAAAATTCCTGTTGTTATAATTTCTAGCACCTTGCTTTAGCAATTCATCAATAATTGATTCCATAAATTTAAGAAAATAATTTATGATAAACTATAACGATTTTGAAGTAATTTTTTTTTTTGGATCAAAAAAAGGTTTTTCAACTACATTACATTTATAATTTTCTTTATTTATAGAAACATCAAGTTCCATGCCGATATTAGAAAATTCTATTTCTACTATTGCAAGGGCTATATTTTTTTTTAATCTAGGTGAATAGACTGCTGAAGTTACTTTTCCAATTTTTTTTTGATTATATAATATTGGCCAAAATGTTGTGTTTGGCCCACTTAAATTTTCACATTTAATTTCTAAGCCAACTTGTAATCTTTTTACTCCATCATCTTTGATTTTTTTTAATGCCTCTTTACCTATAAAATTTATATCACTGTCCAAGTTTACTAATCGATCTAGTCCTAATTCAAACGGGTTTGTATGTATGTCTGCATCAGCATGGTAAGAAAGCATTCCACCTTCTATTCTTCTAATAGAAGAAGTGTGACCTGGTTTTAGTCCAAATTCCTTTCCTGCTAACATAATTTTTTCATATAAATCATTTCCTTTTGAACCATCTCTTAAAAATAATTCATAACCAAATTCACTTGACCATCCGGTTCTTGATACAATTAATGGTATTCCGTCTAAATCTAATTCTCTAAACCAATAATATTTTAAATCTTTGATACTTTCTCCAAATAATTTAATCATTATTTCAGCAGACTTAGGTCCTTGTAATTGTAATGGGGAAACATCTGGTTCTGTTATTTTCACATTTAATCCAGAGTTAATTGCTACTCCTTGAGCCCATAATAAAATATCACTGTCACCCAAAGATAACCAAAAGTGATTTTCTCCTAAACGTAAAAGTACTGGGTCATTTAGCACCCCACCTTCTGCGTTTGTAATTAAAACATATTTACATTGACCAACAGATAATTTTGATAGATCTCTTGGGGTTAATAATTGAATAAATTTAAAAGCATCTGGTCCAGTAATTTCAACTTGTCTTTCAACAGCTACATCACATAGTATCGCTGTCTCAATTAAATTCCAAAAATTCTGCTCAGGATCACCAAAATCGCGAGGAATATACATATGGTTATATACAGAAAAACCAGTTGCTCCCCATTTAACAGTAGAATCGAAATATGGTGATTTTCTAATTTGAGTTCCAAACCCAAAATTTTTATTTATCATTAACTAGTTTCTTTTCTGATTTGCTCTATTTTAATTTTTTTTTGAAGACTTCTATTAGAGTCATAAAGAAGATTAAATTTAATTTTTTTATTTATTTTTATAGAAATAACTTTAGCGTTTCTTACTTCATAATTGTCAGCTACAGCACTAATAGGTCTCTTTTGAATGTTTAAATTTTTAATAATAATTTTTGATTTATCGCTAACTACCCTACCTTTCCATCTTCTTGGTCTAAAAGCACTAATAGGCCTGATAGAAAGTTTTTTTGAGTCTAAGTTTAATATTGGTCCATAAACTGACATATTATATGCGGTGCTACCCGCAGGTGTTGAAATTAATACACCATCTGAGACTAGTTTTTTTATAATTTTTTGCGAACCGTTAGAAATTTCAAGTGATGCAGTTTGTCTGCTTTGTCTTAAAATTGAGACTTCATTGATAGCAATAGACTTTTTAGTTTTATTAAACTTATTCTTTACACTCATTTCTAAAGGAAAAATTGAAACTTGTTTTGCTTTAGATAAATTTCTAATTGTGTTTTTTGAAGAAAATTTATTCATTAAAAAACCATAACTGCCAGCGTTAATTCCGTAAAAAGGTTTTTTATACTTATTATATTTTTTTAATGACGAAAGCATGAAGCCATCTCCTCCAATAACAATTATTAAATTGCATCTATTTAGAGAAGCATTTTTGATATTATGATCTAAAAAATTTTTAATTTTTTTTGATGTTTTTGTATGATCAAAAAGTATGTGTGGTTTTAACATTTAGTGGTGCCCTCGGCCAGACTCGAACTGGCACTCCATAAATGGCAAGGATTTTAAGTCCTTTGTGTCTACCAATTTCACCACGAGGGCATTAATGAATTTCATGAGTATTTATGCTAATATTTATAATTGAACAAGAGTAATAAGTAAAATTTTTTTATAATATCTTCCCGTGCGCAAGTCTGGTGCAAGTTATCCTTAAAAAATCTATTTTAATTAATTTAGCAATTTATCTTTAGCCTTCTTAAACTCTTCTTTAGTGATTGCTCCTGAGTCAAGAAGCTCTTTTAAGCTTTTTAATTCTTGAGTTAAACTTGATGTTGATGTTTTTTCTTTTTTACTTGAAGCACCATCGCCTGTATTAATCGAAACATTGGTAATATACTCACTTGCATTTAATGTTAAAGCACTTGAACTTTTCATTTTGCGAGTGGTGTTAAATGCGTCAACAAACCCTGCGGTAATACTTATATACTTCTTGAGAAATTCTTCATGTTTAGGATGATTCATCACTCTTTGCTTGTGAAATTCATTAGTGTCCCATTCTAAACTTTTTGGTTTAGGTACACCGTCCAATTCTGGATTATAGTAATATTCCGCCCCCCATACTTTTGGACCTTTAGAGTACTCATATTGACTATAAACAAAAATATCTGGTGTTTTAAGTTTATTCGCTATTTCATATTCTCTTACTTTTGCCCAAAAACCCTCGTTAGCTGCAATGTCAGACCTTGAATGATTTACCATCCAGCAAGCATACCTCTTATTTCCTATTTTTTTTTGAATGAAATACACATTCGTTCTTTTACAAAATTTTGGTGGGTTCCACCATTCCCATTGGGTGTTACCAGTTGCAAAAAAATGTATTGCCCATCTTACATATCCACTTTTTTCATCAATCTGGTAAAGCATTATATCTTTAAATTCTCTCTCTTTAGCTTTTAATCCAACTACAAATTTTCCTGGTGGTAATTTGAAAAAATCTTTCTTACCATAAACGACGTCTCCTTCAACAATGTCTCCGGGATTATATTTCCATTTAGCATTAACGTTTGTACAAAGTAATAGAGAAATTATTATTAAAGATAGATATTTTTTCATACGTAAAATATTATAGTTTTATATTCCTTTGCGCAAGTCTGGTGCAAGTCTACACAAATTAATTAAGCTTAATTTTCAGCATTAATAGAAAACTAAATTAAAATTATAGGATTTTGTAGGATATTTTAGACTACCTTGGACTACTGTGGACTGACTCATCTGTGAATCCCTCGGCTTTTAAGTCCTTTGTGTCTACCAATTTCACCACGAGGGCATTTGAGTTTCGCATTGTTATATCTATCTTTATGTTTAGCACAACTTCTTTTGAGTGTTCAAGAATTATCGTTGTCTAACTGGTGGCTAACTTTTTTAAAAAATTATACTAATTTAATCTAATATTTTACTACTTTACCCCACAGGGATTGAGATGGTCCATACCCTAATCGAGCATCTTCCATTTTGAGAACTCTACTATGATCAACCATCATATTTATACCAGGACCATAGATATCGATATATTTTGATAATACATCTTGATCATCAGCTTCAACCATAAACTGATTCAATTCAAGTGGACTAATGATTTTATCAATTACATTCCATCTATAATCTTTCTTATCAAGGTTTTCTGTCAAACCTTCTGATTCTAGTAATATTTTCCAAGATCCAGCCTCAATAAATCTTTTAGATTGCATTTTAATTCGTTCTACAAATATTTCTTCCTCGATAACCTTGGAATGTGCAAACGCGACACCAACCTCATTAATAACTTTTATCCCTTTGCCTGTTGCATTTTCGATCAGTCTACACATCTCATCATCATCTAAAGAACGAGCTATTCTTGAAATTTCAATTATATCAATACCAAGATTAACAACAGTATCTAGATAATCATCTACCACTTCTTTCCCACCAGACAATGCAACGTCCATAATTGGGTTTCCTAATGCAACTTGAACACTATGTTTTTTGCAAGTTTCAATAAATCTTAAAAGAGATTTTTTGCTCATCATTGCACCTTGTTTCCCAGAAATCTTAAAGATATCAACAAGGTTTGCATATGCCTCTAGGTAATCATCAATACAATTTCCCACCATCACAGGTGCTCTTACATAATTTATACCCGTCTCACGAGGTTTTTCCTTTCTTTTTATGAAAGGTAATTTAGGAAATGTTACATCAGTCATTATAAATTCTATTTATTTAATTCAATTGCCCACCTAGCCACCAAGGTAAATCGATAAATAATCCTATCAAACCATTTGGAAACTGTAAAGTTAGCAAGGAGGATAACGACCAGAGTATTACCATCAATACAGCAGAAATACAAATTGATGACACATAAGCTTTTCTATTGTGAAATAATATAAATATATTTATAAAAATTGCTGCTGCAATTGGAAAACCAAATATAAAATTCATTAATAAGAAACCAATAAAACTAAAATAATAAAAAAGTTGATTATTAAAGTTCCCACTTATTTCAAAAATATTTGATCGAGCAAATTTCATAAATGTATTATTTAAAAATGATAAATTTTTTAAGTCAGCAATTTTTATGATAAGTATAAAAACTAAAAGCGATAAAGCTATTACACTTAGACTTATTGGAAACAAATTAGCTCGATAATCTAAACTACTTGTAAACCAAATCATAGATAAAGGTAGACATAGTAATATGACTATATAATAAATTTGAGTAAGCTTACCTTTAATAAGATCAGATTTATAATTGCTATCGAACTTTTGTTTTGTCAAAAGAACTATAGTAGCAAGACACAAAATTATAAGAATTATTGAAACTGGACGGGATAAAAAACTTAAACCATATACTGCTTGAGTTTGATAGCTTAGCAGTTCAACTTTGCTTGATAAAAAGAAACCAATTAAAAGTGCCGGTCTAGACCAACCAAAGTTTTTAAAGGTAATACCAATTATACCAAATGATAATAGTCCAATAAAATCATACCAGTCCCTATTAATGTTAAATGTTGCAAAAAATATTAAACAAACCATTACAGGTGCAAGTATGTAATATGGAACTAAAGTGAATTTCGAAATTTGAGATGAAAAGCCCATACAAATCCCAGCACCTAAAATATTTGCAATAGCTAATGACCAAATCATTAGATAGGTAAGATCTAAGTTTGTCGTTACCATATCTAAACCAGGTTCAATTCCAATTAGAACAAAACCTCCAAGTAATAAAACCTTATTACCAGAACCAGGTATTCCAAAAATCAATGTTGGAATTAATGCTCCACCCTCTTTTGCATTATTTGCAGACTCAGGTGCTATAACTCCTCTGATATCTCCTTTACCAAATTGAGAAGTATCTTTTGTGGTTTGTTTTAAGTGACTATACGCAATCCAATCAACTACTGTCCCTCCTAAACCTGGTAAAGCTCCAACTAAACAACCGAGAGTAGAACATCTTAAAACTAAAAACCAATTTTTTACTACATCTTTTAAACCTGTGAACCACCCTTTTTTTGTATTCAGTGATTTTGCAATTGAGCCTTTAGCATCAAGTAGGCCAACTATTTCTGGAATTGCAAACAATCCTAGTCCAACAACAACAAGAGGAACACCTTCTAAAAGATACAATGTATTAAATGTGTATCTTGGATCTCCTGTAATTGGGGCTGTTCCTATTGATCCAATAATTAATCCTAAAAAACAAGAGGCAATACCTTTAAATAAATTGTCACCTGTAAGAGCTCCAACCATTAATAAAGCAAGAACGACTAAAAGGAACTGTTCTCCAAATCCAAAAGCCATTATTATTGGAATGGCGTAATAAATAGATATTGATAATATAAAAGCTCCAAAGATACCTCCAAGCAACGAAGCACTAAAGGCAGCACTTAACGCTCTTGCAGCCATGCCTTTTTTGGAAAGTGGAAAACCATCCATTACTGTTGCTTGAGATCCTGCAGTACCAGGTACTCCCATAAGCACAGCAGGAAAAGTATCAGAAGTTGTTGTAGGAGCCAGAACTCCAATCATCATTGCAAGAGCATGTGATGGCTCCATTGTAAAAACGAAAGGTAAAACAAGAGCTAAACCTGATGTTCCACCCATACCTGGTAGAATACCAACAATTAAACCAAGTAAAGTACCTGCAAATAGAAATGCTAAATGAGTAGGTTCAAAAAGTTGAAAAAGTGCAGCTAATAATTGTTCCATAAAAAAAGCTGCTAGCTAATAGCTAGCAGCACTTTTTTTATTTGTTCTATTGAACTCTATATGTGAATTTATGTTTCTTTAGAGCTGCATTTAATTGCTTTTTAGTAGTATCTGAAAATACTGCAGCCTTTTTAATAATTTCACCTGCTTCTTCTCCTATGATTAATGGAAATGGTCCAAGAGCTTTTACAGCTTTAGCCTTAAACTCTGGGTCATTTGTCATTTTAATAGCTGCATCTCTGTATGCTTTTACTATTTCATCGGATGCACCTGCTGGAAGCATCATTGCTTTAGATGCTTGAGACCATGCAGCGCCTATTGCATAGTATGCTTCTAAGTCATCACCCTCAAGTTTTTTACCATTTACCTTCTCATACATTTCAGGAAATGTAGGTGCATTTGGTGCCAAAGGATTTCTAGAAACTGAACCATCAGCCCCAATAATTCCTAATGTCATTAAATCTACAACTTTTCCTTTTTCTATTTCAGGCTTAACTTTTTTTACATAATTCGCTGCACCATGTGAACTTAGATGAATTTCACCTCTTAGGAATGCTTGATAACCTCCTGAAGATGAAAGACCAGGTATAGGTTTAGCACCTTTAATACCAAGTTTCTCATAAATCCATATGTGAAATAAATCTGCAGATGCTGGAGTTTTCAATGCGTAGAGAACCAATTTTCTTTCTTTAATTTTTGATAGATCGTGAGGCTCAGCTAAATCTGAACGTGTGAACCAATGAGTATTTTGTGGTAGCAAAACTACTGGTCGGTATTCACTAAGATTATATTTAACAAGTGGATTTCCAGTCGCAACATTAACTATAACTGAAGTTGAGCATCCAAAAATAAAAGTTCCATCTGCTTTTGCATTTTTTTCAAAATAATTTGAACCTTTAATAGCTCCACCTCCTGGTATGTGCATGATTTGGACATCAGGATTTCCAGGTAAATATTTTTTTAAGAAAGGTTGAATAAATCTTGCAAATCTACTTGTACCACCACCTTCTTTAAATGGCACAACCCATGTAACTGTTTTGCCTGCGAAATTCACATCTGCATTTCCAATGGATGCAAACGAGAATAACGACATTAATATTAATATTAGAATTTTACGCATAATTTCCCCCCTTGAGAATATTGTTAGAGGTAGTATAACGTGTTCATTATGGGTCTTTCAACTAATTATATTTTTTTATATCTCCAAGAAAACTATGAAAATGAAGTATTTAGTTAGAAATTTATCTATTTGACTAATATAAAAGCAAAAACATGTCTAAAACAAAAAATTCGATATCAAAAGTATTTGATTTAAATGCTATAGAATCCAAGCCCAGAACTAAATCACAACTATGGTTGAAAGATGTGGGTTTTGATGAAGGCCCTTGGTACCACGAAAGAATGGGACTTCGTGAATTAGAAGACTTTCTAGAGGTTGCAGGTAACAGGATTGACCATGTTAAAATTGCAACAATGCAGGTTCTAGGACATCCAAAGGAATGGTTAGAACGTAAAAATGATCTTTACAAAAAACACTCGATTGAGCCTTATTTAGATCATGGTTATTTTATAAAAGCTTTTAAAAAGGGAAAAGTAAATGAAGCAATTGATGTTGCTGCAGATTTAGGATTTTCTGCAATGGAATTCATGAATACATTTGGAGACATCCCTGAAAATCAAATTAAAGCTTGGTGCAATCATGCAATTAAAAATGGAATGAATATAATTTATGAACATCATCCAGAAAGTGGATGGGATAAAACAAAAAAAAATACTCCTGCAACATTAAAACAAATTGTTGAAAGCGCTGAACCTTTTTTTGAATATGGGGCATTTTCAATGCTTATTGATCATGAAGAAATTGAACTTCATGATAGTAAGTCAGATGTACTAACTGGAGTGCTCGAACACTTTGGTAAAAATAAGGTTGCATTTGAAGTTACTTCACCAAAGGAAGCTGAAGTGAGATGGTATTCAGATATACTTAATTATTTTGAACTTTTTGGTACAGATTGCAATTTAACTAATATTATGCCTAGCCAAGTAATGCTGATTGATCCATTAAGGTCTGGAGAGAGACCTGCTGAAATTTTATTTGATAAGTATCCAGAATTAATTTCTGTGAAAGATAAATAAGTTAACTTTTTCTAAAAAAATATTTTAAGTCCTTTGTGTCTACCAATTTCACCACGAGGGCATTAATGAATTTCATGAGTGTTTATGCTAATATTTACTTGAATGAAACAAAAAAAACAAATTATTATTTTTACTGATCTTGATGGATCTCTATTAGATAAAGATACATTTGAATTTCACGAAATTGAGGATTACTTTAGAGATTTAGTTTCAAAAGGTATAAAAGTAATTCCAAACTCTAGTAAAACAGAAGCTGAATTGTCAGATTTTAATAATCAGTATAATTTAAATTTAAGTTTTGTTGCTGAAAATGGTTCATCAATTCATGGATTAAATTTGATACATAAAAATCTGCCTGAAAGGATATCATTAAGTAGATCTATTGATCAAATTTATAAAGTTTATAATGAAAACATTCCCTCTGATTTAAAACAAAAAGTTACTTTTATTTTGAAATTGAAATCAAAAGTGCAGAAAGAAATATTTGGTCTTCCTTTAGATAAAATGAAGCTAGCTATTAAAAGAGAACATTCTATACCAATTCAATTTAATGGAACAGTGGATGAAAAAAATGAATTTTTTAAAATTATAAATGATTCTGGATTAACTATTCAAACTGGTGGAAGAATTATGAATATTTGTGACAACACTAATAAATCTAAAGCAATGTTAAAAACTGTTGAGTTAATTAAAGAGGAAATGATTGATGAAATAATTACCATTGGTGTTGGTGATAATCAAAATGACATTGAGATGCTCAAAAATACTAATTATGCTTGTTTAGTTAAAAATGATAATTTTGATAGTTCATTGATAAATATAGATAATTTAATCAAATCTTCTGAGCCATCTCCTAAGGGATGGGCTGATGTGATCAAAATAGCTATACAAAAAATTAAAACTTAGGATAGGTTCCCGCCATGAGTGATTTCTATCAGGATGGGACTATATCAACACTTCATGACTTTGGCACCAAGTCAACAAAAGATCTAGAGAAAGATCTTTTAAATTTTTCCAAAGAAAGAAAAATGGAACTAATTTTGCCTTGTCTTTATTCTGAGCTAAAAGGTGATGCGCTACCTAAAATTGTAAGTGAAATAAGTAAAACAAATTACCTTAACCATATAATTATAGGATTAGATAAAGCTACTGAGGTTCAAGCAAGAAAAGCTTGGACATTTTTTGAAAAATTGGAAACACCTTTCACAATTCTCTGGAATGACGGTCCTAATCTTAAAAAATTAGACAAAGAGTTAAAAAAATTAGACCTTGCTCCTAATGAATATGGTAAAGGTAGAAATGTTTGGTATTGTATAGGAATGTCTATTGCAAGAGACAGCGCAAGGTCTGTGGCATTACATGATTGTGATATAAAAACTTATGATCGTAGAATGCTAGCAAAACTATTTTATCCCGTTGTAAATCCTTTATTCAATTTTGAATTTTGCAAAGGTTTTTATCCAAGAGTTGCAGATAACAAAATGAATGGAAGAGTTGCAAGATTACTAGTTTTCCCACTATTAAATGCTTTAGAAAAAACGATAGGAAATAGCGATTACTTAAACTTTATGAAATCTTTTAAATATCCTTTAGCAGGAGAATTTTCGTTTAGGAGAAATATTTTACCAGAATTAAGAATTTCATCAGACTGGGGAATAGAAATTGGAATTTTATCTGAAATGCAAAGAAATTTTTCACCTCAAAACATTTGTCAGGTAGATTTAGCAGATACATATGATCATAAACATCAAAATTTATCTATAAATGATGAAAAACAAGGTCTATCAAGAATGTCAATTGACATAATCAAAACATTTATAAAAAAATTAGCAACTCAAGGTCATTCATTCAGTAAAGAACAATTTAGATCTTTAAAGGCAACATATTACAGAGCAGCTTTAGACTTAATAGATGCATATAGAAACGATGCACAAATGAATGGTTTAAAATTTGACTCACATACAGAAGAAAAGGCAGTTGAGTTATTTGCTGCAAATATTATGAAAGCTGGAGATGCTTTCTATCAAAATCCAATGGACACACCTTTTATTCCGACGTGGAGCAGAGTTAAAAGTGCGATACCAGATTTTTTAATAAGATTAGAAAAAGCAGTTAACGAAGATAACATGCGATACATTTAAATTAATTAGTCTTTTGAATTATATTGTGGATGTTTAGACTCAGGACGATTTCTATGTTTTACCACTATTGATCCATCAATAACTTTAATATCATAACCCCAATTATCCCAGCCTTTTAATGATAATGGTTCACCAAGTTTATCCTCGAGTGTTCGTGGGTAAACATAACAGCCTTCACTATCTCCATATTGAGATCTCTCTTCTTCCATTTTTTTTTTGAGTATCTTTTGAAATACAGCCTATTTTGTAACCTATTACCTCCTCACCTCTTGATACTCTTAATTCAGTTACCTTATCCTGTATAAGTAAAGCATCCTCGTTGCTTATTTTAATTTTATTTTTAAATATTTGGCTGGGTTTTTTTGCATCATAATCTTCAAGAATTTGATTTGAATATAAATCTAATTCTTTTGAAGATAATTTGTTCATTAAATTAACATAACTACTAAAAATAACATCTGAACAAAATTAATCACAACAGATAAAAAGTGTGAATATTTAAATTTTTTATCCTGATTTTCGTCTCTATATTTATTTATCAGAGGCATTAATAAATAATTTGAAGTCGCAAATAAAAGTGTAATTGCAAGTATTAAGTAAAAATCTATTCCTAATTTACTTAAGAATAAAAAAGTTAATAGAACAACTAAACTTAAGCCTAAATTTACATTATAGTAAAAAGGGAATATTCTTCTAATGAACTTTCGAGCATTCTCTTCGTCTAAAGTAGTAAATACAACAGGAGCAATAACAAAAGAGAAAAATAACATTATTCCTAAAATCATTGCTGTTAAATAAATACTAATCTGTTCAATCATAATTTAGTCTTCTATTGAATTTTCTTCTTTCATTAATATTGGTCTACCATCATGTGCGGTATTAAGAGGTATAATTTTACCTTTATATTTAGCGCATAAAGTTGGTGCACTTCTAACTTCTTCTCCTAACTTTACTTCTAAATCAACAATCACTAATTTTGCATCTTCTAATTCTTTTAATATTCTCATTTTAGTCCTTTGGTTGTTTAATTTAATTTAATGACAGGCCTGATTATGCTTTTTAAGTCTCCAGTAATTATATGGCCATGGTGTTACAAATCCAACTGCTAACATTATTGGAACTACCCACCAGGTAAGCATTGCACCACCTGTTAATACATAATCTGTAATATTCATAGCAACTTCCATACTAATCATGGAAATAAAGCTCATGCCTAATGCAGTTTTTAATGCTTTTTGAAAAGTAAAGTATTGTTTCATTAAAATAAATGTCTCTAAAATTACACTTGTAATTAAACCATTAATTATTGCTAAAATCATAATACTTAAAACTGGGAATGGAATTTTTGTTAATTGAAAAAATAATATCGTTCCAAAATCACCAATAGCACAACCTAACAAGCACCAAGCAGTATTCTTGGCACTTCTTCTCCAGGTATGTTTACATTTCCAATTAAAACTTATTGTTTCAGAGCTCATTTATTGACTATTTAAAGTATGTATTTATCACCAAGATACATTGCAAATGCAATCGCAGCACCTAATAAAATATATTTCATATATCGCTCTTATACTTAAAATAATCTGTGTTTAAAATGTGATATTTTTTCATAATTACAACGAAATTAGAACCTAATTAAAACAAATCAATATTCTAGAAATAGAATCGTGAGATTATCATTATTCTTTTTTCTTCATTTAGTTGCTTTCGTTATCCTCTTAATTGTCCATCCACATGCCAGTGCTAATGATGGGTGGGCAATTAAAAGTCATGATAAAAATTCAATCCATATAATCAAAAAATATTAGAGATGTTTGTTGGAATGGAAGCGCTTCTTATACTTAGCTTTTTTGGGCTTATATTTTAATTACTTTTTTGAAGCTGATAAATTGAAACGTAATGTTTCTTTTTGGGTAATGGAATAATTACAGGTACATTAGTACATCTTGGCACTATTGATTTTTTTCCATAAATAATATTTGCATCATAATTTTTAAAGTTTGTCTCTGGGTGTGGATTACCATCATTTATAATTGGCCATGCATCACATGCTCTATAACCAAATAGTATAAGAGGCCTTGATCCATCGGTATGATTTAAACCTGAACCATGTATTGTTCGACAATGAAAGAAAGCAACAGAACCTGCTTTTCCAGTCAAAGAAACTGATTTTTTTAAATTAATTTTATTTTTTTTAGTATTAATTTTACCTACGAAATAATTATCATTGCTGTGATGACTAAAAAGTTCTTTTGTATGAGAACCTTTAATAACCTTTAAAGGACCATTTTTTTCATCACAATCCTCAAGATAAATACCTACTGTTATTAAATCATCGTTTGTATGAGGGTAAAATGCAAAGTCTTGGTGCCATTCAACTAAACTACCTTTTTTCTTATTAGGTAACTTAAAGTTTAATTTACCAAGATGAAATCTTACTGTTCCACCAATAAGCATTTTTACTATATCAATTATCTTTTTGTTTCTCGATAAATCATAAAATAATTTATTGTTATTTTGAGGGTTATTTAATCGAAGTATTTCTTTATTTTTTGAAGAGTTGCTATTGAATACGAAATGATAATTATTATAAGTTTGAGTTCCACCTTGGTCTTTAATTTTTCTTCTACTATTCTTTTCTTTAGTTACAATTTTATTTATAAGAGTATTTAATTTATTGATATCTTTCTTCGAAATAAGCTGACCTTTAACTAAGTAGCCATTCTTTTTGTAAAAGCTTATCTCTGATTTGGTGATACTCATGTATAAATTTTATAATAAAATTATTATTTTTAATAGATTAATTATCTATAAGGATCACAAGCTCTTTTAACTTTATTATTTGCATTAAAAGCTTTGGTATAATGAGTAATAAAATTTTTAGAGGTAACGTCATTCCTTCTGCTTAATTTTTTTTGCTCAACAGCTATTCTGCATTCCTTTTTAACAATATCTTGAGTTCTAAATTTATACTTAATAGTGTTTACCTCTTGTGCTGCACAACTATAAATAAATATAAACAATAATATGTATTTAAAAAATTTCATTAGTTAATTAATAATGGATAATATAATTTTATAATAAGAAAATAATAACCCAATACGAGGATAATCCAGATAATATTGTCGCTATTACATTTCTGGAAAAATAACCAAATAATATTGCAGTTATTGCACCAAAGATTTTAGGATCATTTATTTCTATGAATGTTCCATAATCATTAATAAATATTCCAGGAAATATTATTGCTGGAAATACTGCTGAAGGAACATATGCTAAGACCTCTTTAACTCTTTCACCTAATAAATCCCTATCTATCAAAGCAACCATAGTCATTCTCATAAAGTAAGTAATTATTCCTGCAATTATAATTGTAAACCAAGTCATTTTTTTAACCTCAAAACTAATGCAGCAACAAACAATGCAAAAATAGGTGAAATGATTATGTAGGATTTAAAAGGCGCATCAAAAAATAACAAAGAGCTTAATCCACACGTGATCATAACTATTACATGATCTAATTTTTTAATATCTTGGACAACAATTGCAATAAAAGTTAATGGAACTGCAAATTTTAGCCCAAGTTCCTCTGGGACAAATGAACCAAGAATTATTCCAGCTAATGTTGATATCTGCCAACACACCCATAAAGTTCCACCACTCCCTAATAAATGATAATGAAGATATGTTTCATCTTTATTTTTTTGAAAAAATTTATTAGATTCTGCAAAACCTTGATCTACAACTAAATAAGATATTAATAACTTTTTGATAAATGAGAGTTTTTCTAGGTATTCTGATAGAACAGCCCCATATAATAAGTGTCTAGAATTAATTACTCCAACCGAAGTAACTGCAATTAATGCAGAAGCTCCACCAGAAAGAAGTTGTAAAAAGACAATTTGAGAAGCTCCACCAAAAATAATGATTGACATTGCATAAACTAATACTGGACTAAAACCTAATTCAATACCGATTGCGCCACATACAATGCCAAAAGGAATTACTGAAAACATATGAGGTGCAACAGCCAATATTCCTTTTGTAAATATTTGTTTTTTTGATAGCATTTACTTAACTGGTTGAAGAGCAACTTTTAAGTATTTAGTGTCTAACTTACAATCTTTGTAACCTCGTTTAACAACATTCAAATATCTTTCAGTTGGATATCTAAACTCTGTTTTATTAACCATGATATAAGTCATCACTGTTTTATTGTAATAAGTGAAATAAAGTTTTTTATAAAGAATTGGATAATCTTCATAGACATCTAGTTTTTTTTCATCACTTTTTGATATTTCAAATAAAGCACCAGGAACTAAAGAATTTTTGCTCCGTTCTATGTCAGCAGCTCTATATTTGCTTCTAAAGTTTAATCTGTAGCCTCTAAGTTCATATTTTTTTATGAAAACAGAGTCTTTGCATCTCCGCTTCATTTGAAAAAGATTAAGATTACTTCCGTAAGCAAAATATAACATTACTCTAGTTCAACAATTTTAATATTTTTTGCTTTTACAAAGTCAAGGATTAGTGAATTACATAAGTTTATTTTATCTTGATCTTTTGATCTTAATACAATTGATACACCTAATTTACCTTGTCTAAAAAAAGGATAACTACCAATTTCTACATCTTTATTATTATCTTGAACATCAGTTAATGAACTTGCTATTTCACTTTCATAAGTCATCAAATTAATTGTCTTACTAAGAATTGGATCACCACCAACTAATACATTACCAAGTCCACCAATCATTGCTTTTAATATTGATGGAACACCTGGAAGAGAAAAAACATTTTCTACATAAAAGCCTGGGGCACCACTAGTTGGATTTAAAATTAAATTAGCTGTAACTGGCATCTTTGCCATTTTTTGTCTACCATCATTAAAATTGCCTGGTTCATAATATTTTTCTAATATAGCAAATGCCTCTTTATGAAATCCATATTCAATATTAAAAGCTTTAGAAATTGATTCTGCTGTAATGTCGTCATGAGTTGGACCAATGCCACCTGTGGTAAACACATAATTGTATTTAACTCTTAATTCATGAACAGTATCTATTATTATTTTTTCAATATCTGGGATAACTCTCACCTCACCTACCATTATTCCTAGAGAATTTAACCAAGTTGCAAGTGTGCTTGTGTTTAAATCTTTAGTTCTGCCTGATAATACCTCGTTACCTATAATGATAATTGATGCAGATATTTCTTTTTTATTAGTCATTTCTAAATATAAATAAAATTGTATGAAATTTACCAACACTTTATTAAAAGGCAAATTAATCCGGAGATATAAGAGATTTTTCACTGATATAGAAGTAAATAATAAAACTGTTGTAGCTCACTGCCCAAATACAGGTTCTATGATGGGTTTATTAGATCGAGGGAATGAGGCTTGGATAAGCGAACATAATGATCCAAAACGTAAATTAAAATTTACTCTAGAGATGATAAAGGTAAAAAAAAGAATAATTGGAGTAAATACTCATAGAGCAAATAGAATTGTCGAACACGCTTTAAAAAATAAATTAATAAAGGAATTAAGAACGTCTAATAATATTCGAGCAGAATTTAAGTACTCAGATGACACTAGATTCGATTTTTTATGTGATAAAAAAATATTAGAGGTAAAAAATACAACACTTATAAGAGAGGATGATTTAGCTGAATTTCCAGATGCTATTACCACTAGGGGTACAAAACACCTCCAAAAGTTAAAAGAATCAATTAAAAAAGGATATAAACCTTATGTCTTATTTTTAACTCAAATTCAGGGTATAAATAATTTTAGAATAGCAAAAGATATAGACTCTACTTATTACAAAGAATATTTAGATGCTAAAAAATCTGGTGTAAGCTTTCTTGCTTACAGATGCAGTTTAAATTCTAAAGAAATAAAAATTGAAAAGAAAATAAAAATTTTAGATGAGTAATTATTCAGAAAAATTTGAAAAAATGAGAATTGCAGGGAAACTTGCATCTCAAACCTTAGATATGCTAACAAATGAAGTTAAGGAAGGTGTCTCCACAGATAAAATTGATCAACTCGGATATGAATTCATCAGAGATAATGGTGGTCACTCTGCTCCTTTATATTATAGAGGTTTTAAAAAATCCTTATGTACATCTTTAAATCATGTTGTTTGTCATGGTATCCCTTCTGATAGGGTATTAAATAATGGTGATGCGGTTAATATAGATGTAACTGCAATAGTGAATGAATATTATGGTGATACTAGTAGAATGTTCACAATTGGAGACATACCAGTTAAAGCAAAAAATTTAATTGAAACAACTTACGAATCTATGATGAAAGGGATAAAAATTTTAAAACCAGGAATAAAATTAGGTGATATTGGATACGAAATTCAATCCTTTGTTGAAGCAAGAGGATTTTCAGTAGTAAGAGATTTTTGTGGTCATGGAATAAGTAATACTTTTCATGAACAGCCTAATATTCTTCATTACGGTAAGAAAAATACAGGTTATGAGTTAACACCTGGTATGACTTTTACAATAGAACCGATGATCAATGTTGGAAAATTGGACGTTAAAGTCCTAAATGATGGATGGACTGCAGTAACAAAGGATAAGTCTTTATCTGCACAATTTGAGCATACAATAGGAATTACAGAAGACTCTTATGAAATTTTCACAGAATCTGTTAAAGGTTATGAGAGGCCTCCATATAATTAATGATAACACGATACTCTAGAAAAGAACTTACGGATATTTGGTCCGAACATAATAAATATCAAATCTGGTTAGATGTAGAGATTGCTGCAGCTGAAGGAATGGAAAAATTAGGAACAATTCCAAAAGGCGTTGCAAGTGCTGTTAGAAAAAAAGCTAAAATTAATGTTAAAAGAATTCATGACATTGAAGCTAAAGTAAAACATGATGTTATAGCATTTCTATCATCAGTTACTGAAAAAGTAGGTTTAAAAGCAAGATATTTACACCAGGGGATGACCTCATCAGATGTAGTAGATACAAGCTTTAATATCCAATTAGTCCAGTCTGGTAAGATTTTAGTAAAGGATATTGACCAAATATTAAAAGTTTTAAAATCAAAAGCTAAAAAATATAAATTCACACCATGTATGGGCAGAAGCCATGGAATACATGCTGAACCAATTACATTTGGACTTAAATTAGCTTCTTATTATGAAGAGTTTAAAAGAAATAAAAAAAGATTAATTAGTGCTATAGATGAAATATCAACTTGTGCAATCTCTGGTGCTGTTGGTACTTTTGCAAACATCAATCCTAATGTAGAAAAACATGTTGCAAAAAAACTGGGTTTAAAAGCTGAGCCAGTATCTACGCAAGTTATTCCTAGAGATAGACATGCATACTATTTTTCGGTTTTAGGAATAATAGCGGGATCAATTGAGAGAGTTTCAACAGAAATAAGACACTTGCAAAGAACAGAAGTTTACGAATTACAGGAATTTTTCTCAAAAAAACAAAAAGGCTCAAGTGCGATGCCTCATAAAAAAAATCCAATATTGTCTGAAAACTTAACTGGTCTAGCAAGAATGGTTAGAAGCTATACTATTCCAGCACTAGAAAATATTGCACTTTGGCATGAAAGGGATATCTCACATTCAAGTGTTGAAAGAAATATTGGTCCAGATGCTAATATTACTCTAGATTTTGCATTGGTAAGATTAGCGAGCGTATTAAATAAAATGATAGTCTATCCAAAGAAAATGCTTAATAATCTGAATATCACGAAGGGTACAATTTTTTCACAAGAATTAATGCTAGAATTAACTAAATCAGGTTTAAGCAGAGAAATCTCTTATAGATTAGTTCAAGCACATGCCAAAAAATGCATAGCAGACAATCTCAATCTTTTAGATGTTGTGATGACTGATAAAAACATTACATCTAGAATATCTAACAAAAAAATGAAAAAAATATTTGATTACTCTTCACACTTTAAGAATGTTAATTTAATTTTTAATAGGGTATTTAAATAATGAAAAAAGGTAAAAAATTATACGAGGGCAAAGCTAAAATAATATACGCTAGCAATGATAAAAATTTAGTAATTCAACATTTCAAAGATGATGCAACCGCTTTTAATAATCAAAAAAAAGATGTTATTGAGGGAAAAGGAATTTTAAACAATAGAATTTCAGAACATATTCTTACTCAATTAAGCAATGTTGGAATAAAAAATCATTTAGTAAAAAGACTGAATATGAGGGAACAACTTGTTAAGTTAGTAGAAATTATACCAATTGAATTTGTTGTAAGAAATATAGCTACGGGTTCTTTGACAAAAAGATTGGGAATAGAGGATGGTACAGTGCTTGATTATCCACTAGTTGAATATTGCTTAAAAAATGATGATTTAGGTGATCCTCTTGTAAGCAGAGAGCATATTTTAACTTTTAAATGGATGGATGTATTCGAATTAGATTTTATTTATGAAGAAGTAAGAAGAATAAATGATTTTCTTCAAGGCATGTTTAGAGGCGTTGGAATTAAATTAGTAGACTTTAAAGTAGAATTTGGAAGATTTGAAGCTAACGGTAAGAGAGAAATCATGTTAGCTGATGAAATTAGTCCTGATACTTGCAGACTTTGGGATATGAGAACAGATAAAAAACTAGATAAAGATAGATTTAGAAATAATCTTGGAAACTTAGTTGAAGCATACCAAGAAGTGGCAATTAGACTAAATCTATTGCACGAACAATCAAATATAAGACCTTTAACTTATCCTAAACCTAAAGCAGTAAAAATTAAGAAAAAATGAAAGTAAGAGTAATAGTCACTTTAAAAAATGGAGTGCTAGATCCACAAGGTAAAGCAATTCAACAAACTTTAAATGGAATGACCTTTGGTAATGTCTCAGAAGTTAGGCAAGGTAAATATTTTGACATTGAGATAAATGAAAGTGATGAAATTAAAGCTAAATTACAAGTAGAGGAAATGTGTAAAAAGCTTTTAGCAAACCTAGTTATTGAGGATTATAAAATCTTGTAATTACTGAATGAAATCATCTGTAATTATATTCCCTGGTTCAAATTGTGATAGAGACATGGATGTGGCTCTTAAAAAATTTGGGTTTAAAAATCAAATGGTTTGGCACAATGATGCTAAAATTCCTAAGAGTGATTTAATTGTACTGCCTGGAGGTTTTTCTTACGGAGATTACCTTAGATGCGGAAGTATTGCTGGAAAATCAAGAATAATTAAATCTGTAATTGATTTTGCAAACTCTGGAGGATTAGTTCTTGGAATTTGTAATGGTTTTCAAATACTAACTGAGACAGGCCTACTCCCTGGAATACTTCAGCAAAATAAATACTTAAACTTTATTTGCAAAAATGTTTTTGTAAAAATTAAAAATAAAGAAAATAAATATTTCAAAAAAATTAAAAAAGAAGTTTTAGAACTTCACATTGCTCACAATGAAGGAAATTATTTTTGCTCAAATGATGAATTAAAATCAATTGAAGATAATGGTCAAATTGCTGTAACATATTGTGACCATGGAGGAAATGAAGATGAAAAAAATAACCCAAATGGTGCCTTAAAAAATATAGCAGGAATATTTAACAAAGATAAAAATATTTTGGGTATGATGCCTCATCCAGAAAGAATGATTGATCCATTTCTTTCAGGCGAGGATGGATCATTATTTTTTAAAAATTTAATTGAAAGCTTATAATGATTGAAGTTAATGAAAAAATAGCAATTGAGCATGGATTAAAAAGTGACGAGTATAAGAAAATCTGTAATCTTTTGAAGAGAACACCAAATATTACAGAATTAGGAGTTTTTTCAGCAATGTGGAATGAGCACTGCTCTTACAAATCATCCAGAAAACATCTAAAAAAATTACACACCAAAGGTGACAAGGTTATTCAGGGTCCTGGAGAAAATGCAGGAGTTGTAGATATTGAAGATGATGATGCGATTGTATTTAAAATAGAAAGCCATAACCATCCATCATTTATTGAGCCTTATCAAGGAGCAGCAACAGGCGTTGGTGGGATTATGAGAGATGTATTTACAATGGGTGCGAGACCTATTGCTAATTTAAATTCTATTCATTTTGGCTCTCCAGATCATGAAAAAACAAGAAATTTATTAAGAGGAGTTGTGAAAGGTATTGGTGGATATGGTAATTGTATTGGTGTTCCCACAATTGCTGGTCAAACTTCTTTTGATGAGTCTTATAATGGAAATATTTTAGTAAATGCAATGACACTAGGTTTAGTAAATAAAAATAAAATATTTTATTCAAAAGCTGCTGGAATTAACAAACCAGTTATCTATGTTGGCTCAAAAACAGGAAGAGATGGGATACATGGTGCAAGTATGGCGTCAGCTATTTTTGATGACAAAATAGAAGAAAAAAAACCTACTGTTCAAGTTGGAGATCCATTCACAGAAAAACTTCTTCTTGAGGCTTGTCTTGAACTAATGGCTGGTAAATCAATAATATCAATTCAAGATATGGGTGCGGCAGGCTTAACATCATCTAGCATTGAAATGGCTTCTAAAGGTGATTTAGGTATTGAAATAGATTTAACAAAAGTTCCTTGTAGAGAAGAAAATATGACACCTTATGAGATAATGCTCTCAGAAAGCCAAGAGAGAATGCTTATAGTTTTAGAGGAAGGAAAAGAAAATGAAGCAAAAAAAATATTTGATAAGTGGAACTTAGACTTTGCAGTAATTGGAAAGACAACAAATAGTAAAAATATTGAACTGTTTTTCAAGAATGAAAAAGTTGCTGGAATTCCAATTGATTTTTTAGCAGAGAATGCGCCTATGTATGATCGAAAATGGATAAAGGCAAAACTTCCAAAAGAAAATAATTTTTCAAAGAATCAATTTAAATCTTTAAAACTTAGTGATTGTTTAAAAAGAATTTTAATTGATCCAAATATTGCAGACAAAGAATGGATCTGGGAACAGTATGATCATACAGTTATGGGCGATACCATACAAAAACCTGGAGGAAATGCTGGTGTTGTAAGAGTTCATGGCACAAATAAAGCTGTTGCTGCATCTGTAGACTCATCAGCAACTTATTGTCATGCTCATCCATTAACAGGTGGTAAACAAGTGGTTTGTGAAAGTTGGAGAAATATGATTTCAGTAGGTGCAAAACCAATAGCAATTACAAATTGCCTTAATTTTGGTAATCCAGAAAAAGAGAAAAATATGGGTGAATTTGTTGAATGTGTTGAGGGGATTACAGAGGCTTCTAAATATTTAAATTACCCAGTAGTTTCAGGAAACGTCTCTTTTTATAATGAAACAAAAGATAAGGGAATTAAACCCACACCCTCAATTGGAGGTATAGGATTATTATCTAATTACAAAGAAATGATGACAATGGAATTAAAGAATGAAGGTAATTACCTTTTGGTAATAGGTAAAACTGAAGGTCATTTAGATCAATCAGTATTTGCAAGAAATATATTATCTGAATTTAATGGCCCTCCACCAGAAGTTAACTTATTCAACGAAAAACAAAATGGAATGTGTGTTGTAAATTTAAAAAATAAAAATTTAATTGAGACTTGTCACGACGTATCTTTAGGAGGGATTTTAACTGCTATATCTAAAATGGGTATTAAGAGCGGTATAGGGGTAAAATTATTTCCTTTAGAGGGCTTAGTAAATAAATTTGAGTATTTTTTTGGTGAAGATCAGGGTAGGTATATTATTGAAGTTAAACCAGAAAATTTAGAAAATGTTGAAAATATGCTTAAAAAGGACTCTATTCATTTTGACAAATTGGGTTTAGTACAAGGCAATAAAATTACATTAGAAAATGATCTAAAATTATCAATTGACGATATTAAAGAAGGCTATAAAAATTGGCTAAAGGAATATATGGTTAACTAATGGCAATGGATTTAAAAGAAATTGAAAGTTTAATAAAAGAAGCATTACCAGATGCTAAAATAGAAATTCAAGATCTTGCAGGAGATGGTAATCATTACTCTGCCACAGTAATTTCGTCGCAATTTGCAGGAAAGAGTAAAATTCAACAACACAAAATGGTATATAATTCACTTAAAGGTAAAATGGGCAACGAATTACATGCACTAGCAGTTAAAACTAAGGAGAACTAAATGGATAATCAAACCAATGAATTAATTAATAATGAAATTAAAAATAATGAAGTGTGCTTATTCATGAAGGGGACGCCAGACGCTCCTCAGTGTGGATTTTCTATGGCTGTTACTAATATTTTAAAAATGCTTGAGGTGAATTTTAAAGGTGTAAATGTTTTAGCTGATCAAAATCTTAGAGAAGGAATTAAAGTTTTTAGTGATTGGCCTACAATCCCACAACTATATGTAAAAAATGAATTCATTGGTGGATGTGATATTGTTAAAGAAATGTACGAAAGTGGGGAATTAGCAAAACTTCTTGAAGATAACGGAATAGAATTTAAAAAGAAAAGTTAAGTTTACTTAAAATCTTATAGATTAATTATCTAGAATAATACTCAATTACAAGATTAGGTTCCATCACAACAGGATAAGGAACTTCTTCAAATTTTGGAATTCTTACAAATTTTACTTTTTTATTTTTTTCATCTAGTTGTAAATACTCAGGAACTTCTCTTTCTTTGTTTGCAAGCGCTATATCTATCAAAGCTAATTGTTTAGATTTATCTCTTATTTCAATACTATCTTCCTCTTTTACTTGATAACTTGAGATATTAACTTTTTTACCATTAACTCTAACGTGTCCATGGTTTATTAATTGTCTAGATGAAAAAATAGTATTTGATAGTTTTGATCTATAGATTACTGCATCTAACCTTCTCTCAAGTAAACCAATTAAATTTTCGGCAGTGTCACCTTTTTTCATAATGGCTCTTTTATACATATTTCGAAATTGTCTTTCGTTCATGTTACCATAGTAACATTTAAGTTTTTGTTTAGCTTGAAGTTGAATGCCGTAATCTGATGGCTTAGATGATTTAGTTTGTCCGTGCTGCCCAGGAGGATATGCTCTAGTATTAAAAGGACTCTTAGGTCTACCCCATAAATTAACTTTAAGTCTTCTATCTACTTTATGTTTTGAGTTTAATCGTTTTGTCATATCGTGGTAATGGGTTTATAGACATCAAAATATTTTTGTCAATCAAGGTTTTTTGGTAAGACCAGCAAATACACTTGATAAAATGCGTATTTCTTTTTTCGAGAGTTCCATTTTATAAAAAATACTACGTAAATTTTCTATCATTATAGGTTTTTTAGCCTCTTGCTTAAAAAAATTTTGGTTTTCTAAGATGGATAGACAGAAATTCAACATACTAGATATTTCTTTCTTAGTAGCTGTTTGTATTTTTTTTGATTTTTGAAAATCAACTTTATTTACTGATATTAAGTAGGAAACTGTTTGAGCTACTATTACCAGGCTATGTGATAAATTTAGTGATCTAAATTTACTATTACTTGGAATTTGTAATGTATAATCGGCATAACTTACTTCATCATTTGTTAATCCAGAAGCTTCAGAACCAAACAAAAAACTAACTTTCTTTGTAAAATTTATTTTTCTTAAGTTATCTAATGAAATATGTTTAATATTTTTATTTCTAAACCTTGCTGAAGTTGCAATTAAAATATCAGTTTTGACTAATGATTTTTCTAAATTTGGATAAACTTTAGTTTTTTTTATAATATCTTTAGCTCCAACAGAAGTTGCTATAATTTTATCATTTGGGAATAATGGTTTTGGTTCTATTAATGATAAATTGTTAAAACCAAAATTTTTCATAGCTCTTGCACATAACCCAATGTTTTCAGATAGCTGAGGCTTGTGAAGAATAAATGAAATATTATTAAAATTCATTAAGCACTTGCTGGTGCATTATCTTTAAATAACTTATAATCAAGACTATCTACTAATGCTTTGAATGAAGCATCAATAATATTTGGTGATACTCCTATTGTAAACCAGTTTTTACCTTGAGAGTCCGTACTTTCAATTGAAACTCTAGTTACAGCCTCTGTTCCTGTATTTAATATTCTTACTTTATAATCAACTAATCTTAAATCTTTAAGATAATCAGTATATTTAGAAATCTTTTTTATGTTGTTTCTTATTGCGTTATCTAAAGCATTTACTGGACCATTACCCTCTCCTTCACACACAATTGTTTCACCATCTACTTCTAGTTCTGCTTTAGCTGATGAAATAATTTCTCCAGTTGAATTTTTTTTCACAGATACATCATAAGCTTTAATGATTAAATACCTTGGAATTTCTCCTACTATTCTTCTAGCTAATAATTCAAACGAAGCATCTGCGCCATCATAACTATAACCAATAAATTCTCTTCCTTTAACCTCTTCTAAGAGTTGTTTAATTTTTGGATCATTTTTTTTTATATCGATTCCTATAGTTTCTAATCTAGATAAAATATTAGATTGCCCTGCTTGATCTGAAACAATAATATTTCTTGTATTTCCAACTTCTTTAGGATCAATGTGTTCATAAGTTTTTGGGTCTTTTTGCACTGCAGAAACATGCATTCCACCTTTATGCGAAAATGCTGCAGCACCTACATAAGGTAAATGTTTATTTGGTTTTCTATTTAAAATTTCATCTAAAAGTCTGGAGCATTGTGTAAGATGTTTAATATTCTCATCATTTATATTTATTTCATAATTATTAGAAAATTCGTGTTTTAAATACAAAGATGGAATTAGTGACATTAAATTAGCATTACCACATCTTTCTCCTAATCCATTAATAGTTCCCTGCACTTGTCTAACACCGGCTTGAATTGCAACTAATGAATTAGCAACTGCATTTTCTGTATCATTGTGTGCGTGAATTCCTAAATTTTCGCCTGGGATATGTTTTGCTACATCAACAACTATTTTAGATATTTCATGAGGTAGTGTTCCTCCATTAGTATCACATAAAACAACCCACCTCGCTCCTTGGTCATATGCAGATTTAATACAACTTAACGCATATTCTTTGTTAGATTTATAACCATCAAAAAAATGTTCAGCATCAAACATAAATTCTTTTCCAGATTTAATAATGTGTTTTGCACTTTCGCTGATATTTTTTAAATTTTGTTCTTTTGAAATGCCTAAAGCAACGTCAACATGGAAATCCCAAGATTTTCCAAACAAACAAATTGAATTTGCTTTAGAATTTATTAATGATGAAATCATTGGATCATTTTCAGCACTATGATCAGACTTCTTGGTCATCCCAAAAGCAGTTAATATTGAATTTTTATAAGAATGTTTTTTATTAAAAAATTCTGTATCTGTTGGATTTGCTCCTGGCCAACCACCTTCAATATAGTCTACTCCTAGATTATCCAATGCTACTGAGATTTTTTCCTTATCATCTAAAGAAAAATCAACTCCTTGTGTCTGTGCGCCATCACGTAAAGTAGTATCAAAAATATATATTTTGTCTGACATTATTTAAATTTCCACGAGGTTTTACCATTTTTATCTTCTATTTGAACTCCTTTTTCCAAAAGCTCATTACGGATTTTATCTGCTAATTCGTAATTTTTGTCATCTCTAGCCTTATTTCTTTCTTTAATTTTTGATTCAACTAACTCTTTACTTAAAGTGGATTTATTTTTTTTAAAATCATTCCATTCTTCTTTTGTTTCAGTTAGTAGTCCTACAAAATTACATGCTGATACAAATACTTTTTTATCTTCTACATTCCCTGATTGTGATTTTTCGTATAGCTTATGAAGGTTGGCTATATACTTTGGCGTATTTAAATCATCGTATAAAGGATAAAGATCATCATCAGAGATTAGTTTAGATTGATCTAATTCAATATAACTGTTGTACCATTTATCAATTGTTTTATAACTTTCTTCTAAAAGTTTATCATTCCAATCTAGTGGCTGTCTATAATGTGCACTCATAAGAGCTAATCTTAAAACCTGACCATTAAAATTCTTTTTAAAATCTCTTATTTTTAGAATATTGCCTTGAGATTTAGACATTTTTTCATTTGATTGAGTAATAAATCCATTGTGAACCCAATAATTGGATAAAGTTTCAGTACCGTTAGCACAACATGATTGTGCAATTTCATTATCATGGTGTGGAAATAATAAATCTCTACCACCACCATGAATATCAAATTTATCACCAAGATATTTTTTTGACATTGCTGAACATTCTAAATGCCAGCCAGGTCTGCCTTTTCCCCACGGTGATGTCCAGCTAGGCTCATCTTGGTTTGAGGGTTTCCATAATACAAAATCTTCAGAATTTTTCTTATTACTTGATACCTCTACTCTAGATCCTGATATCAAATCATCTATTTTTTTATTTGATAATTTTCCATAATTTTTAAATTTATTAACTTCAAAATAGACATGGTTTTCGCTTTCATATGCAAAACCTTTTTCAACTAAAATTCTGATCATCTCTATCATCTCTTTAATATTTTCTGTTGCTTTAGGTTGAAAGCTAGGTTTTTCACAAATAAGATAACGACAGTCTTCTTGAAAATTATTATTAATTTTAGTGGTTAGATCTTTAATAGAGATTTGTTTATCTTTTGCAGATTGAATTATCTTATCATCAATATCTGTAATGTTTCTCACATATGAAACTTTGTCATTTCCATATTTGCATTTAAGGACTTTAAAAAGTAAATCAAATACAACTAATGGTCTTGCATTTCCTATATGTGGATCATCATAAACTGTTGGGCCACAAACATACATTTTGATATTATTTTCGTCGATTGGTTGAAATTTTACTTTTTTTCCACCATAGCTATTTGTTAAAAAAATATCTTTATTCATAATTCTAGGAATATACTTTAATTATAGATTTGTGAATCTATTTGATTAGTTAGGAATCTTGCAAACTGGAATAGGATCCATTTTATGCAAATTTGCGTTTCTTATTTGGATATATTTTTCTCTATTTTTTGAATTTTCATTTTCCATTGCTTCTTCAAGTTCTTTATAACTTAAACCTAACTGACCTTCATCGGTTCTACCATCATCCCATAAGCCATCAGTTGGGGGTGCATCTATGATCTCTTGCAAAATTTTTAATTCTTTTCCTAATTGCCAAACTTCAGTCTTATTGCAATCTGCTATTGGTGATATATCAACTCCACCATCTCCGTACTTAGTGTAAAAGCCTACACCAAAGTCCTCAACTTTGTTTCCTGTGCCAACCACTATTCCATTGTTCGCTGCAGCAACTTGATAAAGGGTTGTCATTCTTAATCTAGCTCTAGAGTTTGCCATACCATGCAAACTATTAAAGTCTTTTAAAGTGTTTTCAAATGTAGAAAAAAGGCTGTCTAATTCTAAAGTTATACCTTCAACGTTTTTAAAATTTTGTTTTAGCCATTCCTGATGCTTTAAACTTAAATCATGTTGTGAACTTTTTTGTTTTATAGGCATGGATAAAACAATAGTTTTAAGACCCGTCATTGCACTCAACGTGCTTGAAACAGAAGAGTCTATACCACCAGAAATTCCTATTACTAAAGATTCTGCTTTCTTAGGCATTGAATTTACGTAATTAGATATCCAGTCCTTAATAAATTTAACTTTTTTGCTAGGTTCCATGTTTAAAATATAATAATTAATTTAAAAAATTAAATGATTAAGATGCCGCTCTTATTCCGTTTTTAGCATACAAGGTATTCTTTTTAATCTCATCTGATATTAAAAAAGCTAACTCTAGGGCTTGATTAGCATTAAGTCTTGGATCACATTGTGTATGATATCTGCTTGATAAATCTGTGTCTGATATTTTTTGAGCTCCACCAGTACACTCTGTCACATTTTGTCCAGTCATTTCAATATGAAGACCACCAGCGTAAGAACCTTCACTTTGATGCACACCAAATACATTTTTTACCTCATTAAGAACATTGTTAAATGGTCTTGTTTTAAATCCAGTTGTTGATTTGATTGTATTTCCATGCATTGGATCACATGACCATATAACATTTAGTCCTTCTTTTTTTATTCCTCTTATTAGTTTTGGTAAATATTTTTCTACTTGGTCGTGGCCAAATCTTGATATTAAAGTAATTTTTCCTTTTTCATTTTTAGGATTAAGTAATTCACAAATTCGTGCAATTTCATCAGGCTTGGACGTTGGTCCACACTTAATTCCAATTGGATTTTCAATTCCTTTACAAAATTCAACATGCCCACCATCAATTTGCCTTGTTCTATCACCTATCCATACAAAATGTGCCGATGTATCGTGATATTCACCGGTCGTCGAGTCGACTCTAGTCATAGCTTCCTCAAATGGTAAATGTAAAGCTTCGTGTGATGTCCAAAAATTAACTGTATACAATCTTCTATTAAAATCTGCTGTTATTCCACAAGCTTCCATGAAAGCTAGAGCATCAGCTATTTTATCTTCTAATTCCTTAAATTTTTTAGCTTGAGCTGTTGATTTAATATAACCTAAATTCCACATATGAACATTTTTTAAATCTGCAAATCCACCATTAGAAAATGCTCTTAATAAATTTATAGTTGAAGCAGATTGTGAATAAGCTCTAAATAGTCTCTTTGGATCATAGGCTCTTCCTTTTTTGGTAAATTCTATAGAATTAATATTGTCTCCTAGATAACTGGGTAATTCTACATCTCCAATTTTTTCAGTCGGTGCACTTCTTGGTTTAGAAAATTGTCCCGCGATTCTTCCAAGTTTAACAACAGGTAAAGATGCTGAATATGTGAGCACTAGAGACATCTGTAACATTAATTTAAAATAGTCTCTTATATTATCTGGATGAAATTCAGCAAAACTTTCAGCACAGTCTCCACCTTGCAACAAAAATGCTTTTCCATCTACAACGTTAGCCAGTTGATCTTTAAGATGTCTTGTTTCGCCTGCAAAAACTAATGGGGGAAAATTTTTTAATTTATTTAAAACTAAATTAAGTTCACCTTCATCCTCATATTCAGGTATGTGTTTGACTGGATAATTTTTCCAACTATTAACTTTCCATTTTTTCATATTCAACCTACAAGTGTTCTAGCAGAGTTTAAATATTATTCAACAGTGACAGATTTTGCTAAATTTCTTGGTTTATCTATATCATATCCTTTTTCAAGTGCTGAGTAAAAAGCGAGTTTTTGTAGGGGTATAGTTGCTAGAAACGGAATTAATTCATCATGTAATTTATCAACTTCTATTTGCTCCCAAATATTTTCAGAAACAACCTCATCTTTATTTTTATTTGTTATTAATAAAACCTTCGCCCCTCTTGAAATAACTTCCTGCATATTAGACATCGTTTTTTTAAAATGATCATCTCTAGGAGCTATAACAACTACTGGCATACCTTCTTCTATTAAGGCCAAAGGTCCATGCTTCATTTCACCAGCAGGATAACCTTCGGCATGAACATAGGCTAATTCTTTTAACTTTAAAGCACCCTCTAATGCAATAGGAAAAGAATAGCCTCTTCCTAAAAACATACATCCTTTGGCATGTGCAAAAACTTTACCAATATTCAAAAGTTTATCATCTAATTTAAGTGTTTTTTTAGCTGAATTAGATAGTGATAATAAATTTTTAATTTTAGATTGATATTCTTTTTTTGAAATATATTTTTGATCGTATGAAATTTTTATAGACAACATATATAGCACTAACATTTGTCCAAGAAACGCTTTTGTGGAGGCAACACCAATTTCTTGACCACAATAAATAGGTAAAACTAAATCAGCATCTCGCGCTATTGAACTTTCAACAACATTTACAACTGCACAAGTTTTCATTTTATTTTTTTTACACAATTCTAAGGCTGCATAAGTATCTGCAGTTTCACCTGATTGTGAAACAAACACATACAAACAATCCTTTTTAAACCTAACCTTTCGATATCTAAATTCTGAAGCTATATCTATACTCACATCCAGATTTGTATTTTGTTCCAGCCAATACTTTGCAACTAAACAAGAGTGATAGGCTGTACCGCAGCCAATAAGCACAACTGATTGAAAAGAATTTATATTCCAAGGAAAATTATAAATATTGATCTGTTTATTATATTTATCAACATACTCATTTATGCAATCATTAATAGTATACGGCTGTTCGTCTATTTCTTTTTCCATGAAATATTTATAGTCACCTTTATCATATTGAGTATCTTCTTTAGATAAATTCATTACTTTTTTGTTTATTTTTTTTCCGTTACTTTCAAAAAACTCTATTTGATCTTTTTTAATGATACAAAATTCTTCATCATCTAAATAAGAGATTTTATTTGTCATAGATTTGAGTGCATATGAATCTGACCCTAGATAGTTTTCATTTGGTCCATATCCAACAGCTAAAGGTGACCCTCTTCTAGCGCCAATCATTAAATCATTTTGATCTTTAAAAATAATTCCTAGGGCAAAACTTCCATGAAGTTTTTTTAGAACTTTAATTATAGTATTTTTAAGTGAGTTTTTTTTTAGATAGTCTGTTACTAAATGAGCAATTACCTCGGTATCTGTTTGTGATTTGAATATATATCCTTTTTTTTCTAAAACCTTTTTTAATATTGTTGAATTTTCAATAATGCCATTATGTACAACTGAAACCTGTTCAGATGAATGTGGATGAGCATTAATTTTACTCGGTTTACCGTGAGTTGCCCATCTAACATGTCCGATACCGATATCTCCTTTAAGATTAAATTTAAATATATCTTTTTCTAAAACATCAACTCTACCCTCACATTTCACCTCATTAATGTTTCCATCAACCAGAGTTGCAATTCCTGCTGAGTCATATCCTCTATATTCAAGTTTTTTTAATGAATTAATTATTCTATTAGAAACTTCTTTTGTACTTATAATACCAATTATTCCACACATTTATTTTTTTCTTTTATAATTTTTAACTTCAATTTGTTCAGCCCTTGTTAAAGCTAATGAATTTCCATCCACTTTTTTTGTAATTACTGATCCTGCACCAATTGTACTATTTTTTTCAAGCTTAATTGGGGCAACTAGTGATGAATTTGAACCAACAAATACCTTGTCCTCAATTTTAGTTTTGCTTTTTTTTATGCCATCATAATTACAAGTGATGGTTCCTGCTCCAATATTTACTTTTTTACCTACATTTGAATCACCTATATATGATAAGTGATTTAATTTAGAGTCTTTTCCTATAATACTTTTTTTCACCTCAACAAAATTTCCAACTTTAGATCCTGATTTAAGAATTGTTCCTGGTCTTAATCTTGCATATGGTCCAACATTTACATTATTTTCAATTTTTACACCTTCTAAATGTGAGAAAGACAAAATTCTTACATTATTTCCTATTGATACATTATCAGCAATTACCACATAGGGCTCTATGGTTACATTTTTACCAATTTTTGTATTTTCAGAAAAAAAAACTGTATCTGGTGCTATCATTTTGACACCTTTTTTTTGAAATTTATTTCTTAACTTTAATTGAACGTTAATTAATTTTTTTTGTTTCATTTGATATTTTTATATATTTGGGTATTAGTTTAATTAATTCACAATATATTTCTTAATAATACTTTTAAATGACACAAAAATTTACCATTCTTTTTGATTTAGATGGCACCTTAATTGATACTGCACCGGATTTAATAAGGGCTCATAATCACGTCATGAAAAAATTTGGCTATCCAACAAAAAAATTAGGTGAATTAAAAAATGCTGTTGGTAAAGGTGCAAAAGCAATGATGGCAAAAGCTAATGGTCAATGGAAATGGTTTGATGAAAAAATTCAAAACGAGATGACAAATGAATTTTTATCTTACTATGGAGAAAATATATTTCGCGAAAGTAAGTTAATAAATGGGGTAAAGGAATTTTTAAATTGGTGTAAAAAAGAAAATATTTCTATGGCAGTATGCACTAATAAGACTGAGCATTTAGCAGTTGATCTTTTAAAAAAAATTGGAATTTATGATTACTTTGAATATGTTGCTGGATACAATACTTTTGAATATTGTAAACCAGATCCAAGACATTTGACTACTATTATTGAAATTTTGGATGGAGACATAAATAAATCAATTATGATTGGGGATAGTGAAACAGATGCAAATGCAGCTAAAGCTGCAGAAATTCCAATAATTTTGTTAAAATATGGTTATACTGAAAAGAAATCTAGTGAAATATATCATAATCACTTAGTTAAAGATTTCGTGGGTATTGAGAAAATTATAAATGAATATCTTTAATATTGATTAATTTATTTTAACTATTAAAACAAAATCATAAGCTAGGAGACATTTTGTTGTTAAACACTGTTAAAGTATACCCGTCTAAAATATATCTTCCAAAGAAAAGACAACTTGCATGGAAAATTGCAGAAATTGCAAGTGATAAATCAAAGTTAAATA
The DNA here is from genome assembly GCA_902555585.1 of uncultured Pelagibacteraceae bacterium. Taxonomy (GTDB): domain Bacteria; phylum Pseudomonadota; class Alphaproteobacteria; order Pelagibacterales; family Pelagibacteraceae; genus Pelagibacter. The sequence goes on from CACDSY010000003.1 coordinate 164,896, forward strand.
AACACTCAATAGATATGGTTATCAATAGAATAATTGATAATGCATCAGTTGCTATTGCCTCATTAAACAGGAAGCCAGTTATATCTGCAAGAGAAATGGCCAAAGGTCATTTAAGAAAGTCAGGATCAACAATTTTTGGAATTAGTTCTAAAGTAAAATTTGATCCTGAATGGGCAGCCTGGGCAAATGGGACAGCAGTAAGAGAATTAGACTTTCATGATACTTTTTTAGCAGCTGATTATAGTCATCCAGGTGACAATATTCCTCCAATCTTAGCTGTCGGGGAAAAACTTAAAAAAAGCGGATTGGATCTTTTAAGAGGAATTATTACTGCTTATGAAGTTCAAGTAAACTTAGTAAAAGGAATTTGTCTTCATAAACATAAAATTGATCACATCGCGCATTTAGGACCAAGCGTTGCTGCAGGAATAGGTTCAATGCTAAAACTAAATACGGAAACCATTTATCAAGCAGTTCAACAAGCTCTTCATGTTTCAATTTCAACACGTCAATCAAGAAAGGGTGAAATTTCAAGTTGGAAAGCATACGCGCCTGCGCATGCTGGTAAATTAGCGATAGAAGCAGTTGATAGAGCAATGAGAGGCGAAGGTGCTCCTAGTCCTATATATGAAGGCGAAGACAGTTTTATTGCAAGAATTTTAGACGGAAAGAACGCAAAATATTATGTTCCTTTGCCAAAAAAAAATGAGCCTAAAAAAGCTATTTTAGAAACATACACAAAAGAATACTCAGCAGAATATCAAGCGCAAGCACTCATTGATATTGGTAAAAAATTAAATAAAAAAATTTCAAATTTAAATAATATTAAAAAAATTGATATTTTTACTAGCCATCATACACATTTTGTAATTGGTACTGGAGCAAATGATCCACAAAAGATGGATCCAAATGCCTCTAGAGAAACATTAGATCACTCAATAATGTATATTTTTGCTGTGGCTTTAGAAGATGCTGATTGGCATCATATAAAGTCTTATACAAAATCAAGAGCCAATAGAAAAAGTACAGTAAAAATATGGAAATGTATAACAACACATGAAGATAAAAAGTGGACTAAAAAATATCATCACCCTGATCCTAAAAAGAAATCATTTGGTGCAAAAGTTGTTATTACTTTAAATAATGGAAAAAAAGTATCTGAAGAACTAGAAAGAGCTGATGCACATCCATACGGAGCAAGACCTTTTCAAAGAAAAGATTATATTAAGAAATTTTTAACTTTAACTAATAATATATTATCTAAAAAAGAAAGTGATAGATTTTTAAAAACTGTACAAAATCTTAAAAAATTAAAAAAAGGAAATCTTAATAAATTAAATATCGAGGTAAGAAGAAAATATTTAAAGAAAAATAATAAAAAAGGGATTTTTTAAATGCATTTTGTTGAGAAAGATTTAACACAAAAAAGAATTGATTTAGATACCAAACTTAAATCCAATAAAATTTTAAGAGTGCCTGGTGCATACAATCCTTTAACAGCTAAATTAATTGAAGAAATTGGTTACGATGCAGTTTATGTATCAGGTGGTGTAATGGCAAATGATTTAGGGTTTCCTGATATTGGCTTAACTACTTTACAGGACGTTAGTACTAGATCATACTTAATATCACGCGTTACAAATCTCCCAACAATTGTTGACATTGATACTGGATTTAAATCATGCAAAGAGACTATAGAGACATTTGAAGAGTTTGGTGTTGCTGCTGTTCATTTGGAAGATCAAATTGAACAGAAAAGATGTGGCCATTTGGAAAATAAAGAACTTATCCCAAAAGAGAAAATGGTTGCTAAAATAAAAGAGTGTGTGTCCTCAAGAAAAGATAAAAATTTTAAGATTATAGCAAGATCCGATGCAAATAGTGTGGAGGGAATAGATAGTATGATTGACAGATGTAAAGCATATGTGGATGCTGGTGCTGAGATAATATTCCCAGAGGCTTTAAAAGACGAAAAAGAATTTGAATTAGTAAGAAATTCTCTAAATTGTTATCTTTTAGCTAATATGACTGAATTTGGAAAATCTAAATTACTTAATTATAATCAATTGCAGGACCTTGGATATAATATCGTTATATATCCTGTTTCTACACAAAGATTAGCAATGAAAAATGTTGAAGATGGTTTGCGTGCTATTTTTGCTGATGGACATCAAAATAATATTATTGATAAAATGCAAACGCGGAAAAGATTATATGATTTAGTTGAATACGAAAAATATAATTCTTTAGACGAAAAGATTTATAATTTTAACACAGACGGGCACGAATAATGAGTGAAGAAATAAAAAAAGGATTACTTGGAATAGTTGTTGATGAAACAGAAGTTTCTAAAGTTATGCCTGAAATCAACTCTTTGACTTACAGAGGGTATGCTGCTCAGGATCTATGTGCAAAATGTAAATTTGAGGAAGTAGCCTATCTAATTTTAAATGGTGAACTTCCAAGTAAAAAACAACTAAAAAAATTTGAAAAAGAAGAGAGAAAAGAAAGAAAATTATCTAAAACATTATTAGATGATATAAAAAAATTTCCAAAAAAAGCTCACCCTATGGATGTTGCTAGAACAGCAGTAAGTATCATGGGACTAGAGGATAAAGAAACAAAAGATAATTCCCCTAAAGCAAATATGAGAAAAGTAATGAGAATTTTCGCTAAAATGCCTGTTGCACTTGCTGCATTTTATAGAGCTAGAAAAGGAAAAAAAATTATTGTACCTAAAAAAAACCTTTCATTTTCGGAAAACTTTTTTCATATGTGTTTTGGCAAAGTACCAAACAAAGATATAGTTAAAGCTTTTGATGTATCTTTAATCTTATATGCAGAACATAGTTTTAATGTTTCTACTTTTACAGCAAGGACTATAACAAGTAGTTTATCTGATATTCATGGTGCAATTACTGGTGCTATAGCAAGCTTGAAAGGCCCTCTTCACGGAGGAGCGAATGAAGAAGTCATGCATATGATGAATAAAATTAAAAAACCTGAGAATGCACTTAAATGGATTAATAAAGCTCTAGATAATAAAGATGTGGTTATGGGATTTGGCCATAGAGTTTATAAAAGTGGAGATTCAAGAGTTCCTACAATGAGAGAATATTTTGGAAAAGTTGCTAAAATCAAAAAAGATAAAAAATTTGAAAAAATATATGATATCGTTGAAAAAGTGATGATAGACAGGAAAAATATTCATCCAAATGTAGACTATCCTACTGGGCCTACTTATCACTTAATGGGATTTGATACTGATTTCTTCACACCAATTTTTGTAATTTCAAGAATTACAGGTTGGTCAGCTCATATAATCGAACAACATTCTGCAAATAAATTAATCAGGCCTTTAGCGAGTTACAAAGGCAGCAAACACCGTAAAGTTCTTCAATTAAATCAAAGATAATCTCAAGAAAAAGCTTCTGTCCAAGATCCCCTTGTAGATGCTTTTGAGTATTCTGTTGCTCTACCTTCGAAAAAGTTCATATGTTCAACTGCATTTAACATTGTATCAAGCCATGTTAATGGATTTTTTTGAACATCATAAATTGGCTCTAAACCTAACTGAGCCAATCTTCTATTTCCTATAAATCTTATGTAATCTTTTACTTCTTTAGCTGTTAAGCCCTCCATCGGACCCATTTCAAAAGCTAAATCTATAAAAGCATCTTCGTGCTCAATAATAGTTCTGCATGCTTCATAAATTTCTTTTTTTAGTTGAGGCGTCCAAATTTCTGGATTTTCTTTAATAAAATCTTTGAATAGCCTGATCATAGAATTACAATGTAAAGTTTCATCTCTTACAGACCAAGTTACTATCTGTCCCATTCCCTTCATTTTATTGTGTCTTGGAAAATTAAGTAAAATTGCGAAGCTTGCAAAAAGCTGCAAGCCTTCTGTGAATGCGCTGAATACAGCAATTGTTTTAGCTATATCATGATTAGATTTCATATCGAAGCCTTGCATGTAATCATACTTATCTTTCATTTCTTTATATTTCATGAAAGCTGAGTATTCAGACTCAGGCATCCCTATCGTATCTAACAAATGTGAATAGGCTGCAATATGAACAGTTTCCATTGAAGCAAAAGATGACATCATCATTAACACTTCAGTTGGTTTAAACACATTCATGTAATGTCTTATATAACAGTTGCTTACTTCAACATCGGCTTGTGTAAAAAATCTAAAAATTTGAGTAAGTAAATTTTTTTCGGACTGAGATAAATTTTTTTGCCAATCTCTAACATCATCACCAAGAGGCACTTCCTCTGGCAACCAGTGAATTCTTTGTTGGGTTAACCAAGCATCATAGCACCATGGGTATCTGAAAGGTTTATAGACAGGATTACCTACAAGTAATCCATTATTTTTTTTTGGTTGAATTATTTCTTTATTAATTTTTTCTGCTACTGACATGATAAACACTCCTCATAATCTTGTTGGTTATTATTTCCTTCTTTGGATTTATAAACATTCACTGCAATGTCTGTTGATTTTGCATCATTAACATTTTCAGCACGTTGTATTGATTTAGACCTGCAGTAATAAAGACTCTTCAAACCTTTCTTCCAAGCTTGAAAATGGATTTGATGCAAATCTCTTTTATGTACATCTGCAGGTAAAAATAAGTTAATAGATTGAGCTTGAGAAATATGAGGTGTTCTGTCTGCACTCAAATCAACAAGCCATCTTTGATCTAACTCAAAAGCTGTTTTAAAAACATCTTTTTCATCTTGAGTTAAAAAATCTAAATGTGATACTGATCCTTGGTTAGTCGTAATACTTGACCAAACTTCATCTGTATCTTTTCCGTGTTTTTCTAATAGTTGTCTTAAATATTTATTTCGTACGTTAAAAGATCCTGAAAGAGTTTTATGTGTAAAGCTGTTAGCAGCAATTGGCTCGACACCTGGAGACGTTCCACCACATATTATTGAGATAGAAGCTGTAGGGGCTATTGCAGTTTTGTTAGAAAATCTCTCCATTATACCATAATCAGAAGCATCTGGACATGGTCCTCTTTCCTCAGCTAAATCTTTTGATGCCTTATCAACATTTTTATGAATATGCTCAAAAATCTTTTTATTCCAAGCCTTGCTCATTACAGACTCAATTGGAATCATTTTCTTTTGATAATAAGAATGAAGTCCCATCACACCCAATCCTACGCTTCGTTCTCTCATTGCTGAGTAAGTAGCATCACTAAATTGCTCTGGTGCATTTTCAATGAAATCTGTCATCACATTATCTAGAAATCTCATTACATCGTCTATGAAATTTTCATCATCTTTCCAATCATCGTATTTTTCGACGTTTAAAGATGATAAGCAGCATACTGCAGTTCTATCTTTGCCGTCCTTGTCAATTCCTGTGGGTAGAGTAATTTCACTACAAAGGTTTGAAGTTTTGACAGTAAGACCAGCAAGTTTATGATGTTGAGGAATTTGTCTGTTAACAGTATCGATGAATATAATATACGGCTCTCCTGTTTCAATTCTTGCTGTAAGTAATCTTATCCATAGATTTCTTGCAGAAACAGTTGCTTGAACAGCTCCATCTTTTGGACTTTTAAGTCCCCATTGCTCATCAAGTTCAACAGCTCTCATGAAAGCATCTGAGACTAAAACACCGTGGTGTAAATTTAATGATTTTCTATTAGGATCTCCTCCAGTTGGTCTTCTCATCTCTATAAACTCTTCAATTTCTGGATGGTCTATTGGTATATAACAGGCCGCAGAACCTCTTCTTAATGAACCCTGGCTAATTGCCATTGTTAAAGAGTCCATTACTTTTATAAATGGAATTATTCCTGAAGTTTTACCAACTCTTCCAATTTTCTCACCTATTGATCTAAGATTTCCCCAGTAGCTTCCGATACCTCCACCACGTGCTGCAAGCCAAACGTTCTCACTCCATAGATCAAGAATACCGTTAAGACTATCGCTAGCTTCATTTAGAAAACAAGATATTGGCAATCCTCTTGTAGTTCCTCCATTTGATAAAACTGGTGTTGCTGGCATGAACCAAAGATTACTAATGTAATTATATAATCTTTGAGCGTGTAAGTTGTCATCAGCATAATGGCTTGCAACTCTAGCAAACAAATCTTGAAAAGATTCGTTAGCACCCAAATATCTATCTTTAAGAGTAGCTTTTCCAAAGTCAGTTAAATTATCATCTCTGCTTCTATCAATTTTAATTGTTATGCCTTTTGAATTTTGAAATAGTTCTGTTTGGCTATTAAGAGAAAATAAATCTAATCTTTTATCTTTAGGATCTTGATTCACATTTGGTGTATAATCAGAGACAGCTTTCCTAATAGCTTGTGATAAAATCTTGTTCATTTAGCTCCTTTTTTGTACTATACTTAATTAAGTAAAACAACTAGATGTTGTATGATGGTTTGGTAAATATACTATATGACCAACAAATCAATAGAACATTTATAGAACTTAAGAAAAAAATTATCAATAAAAAAATAAACAAAATATAAAAATATTAACATGAAAAATTCAATAAAAATTGATCCTTTTGGCTTTAGAGAATACGACGCGCGATGGTTGTACCCTGATAATATAAATTTAGAAGGTGTGACAAATTTGGGAAAAGGTTTAGGAACACAGATTATTAATCATACAAATAAAAGTAATCCAAGAATCATAGTTGGTCATGATTACAGATCTTATAGTGAAGAAATAAAATCAGCTTTAAAAAAAGGACTTATCTCAACAGGTTGTTGTGTTGAAGATGTGGGATTAGCATTATCGCCGATGGTTTATTTTGCACAATTCAATTTAGAAAGTGATGCTGTTGCAATGGTGACAGCTAGTCATAATGAAAATGGTTGGACAGGTGTAAAGATGGGAATAAAGAAAGGATTAACCCATGCACCGGAAGAGATGAAAGAATTAAAGGATATAACCTTAAATAATAAATTTATTGAAGGTCAAGGAAATGAAAAAGAAATTAGTGATTTTCAAAGTGTTTATAAAGATGATCTTATAAATAAAAATAAAATTAAGAAAAAAATTAAAGCTGTAGTTGCCTGTGGCAATGGAACAGCAGGAATATTTGCACCGGACATTTTAAGAGGAATAGGATGTGATGTAATAGAGCTAGATTGCAATTTGGACTATACTTTTCCAAAGTACAATCCTAATCCTGAAGATCTTGAAATGTTACATGCAATAAGTAAATCTGTAAAAAAAAATAATGCTGATATCGGATTTGGATTTGATGGAGATGGAGATCGTGTAGGTGTAATAGATAACGATGGTAATGAAATTTTTTCTGATAAAATTGGATTATTGATTGCAAGAAATTTATCCTCAAACCACAAAGGATCAAAATTTATTGTAGATGTTAAATCAACTGGGCTGTATTCAACAGATGAAGTTTTGAAAAATAACTCGTGTGAAACATTGTATTGGAAAACTGGACATTCACATATCAAAAGAAAAGTAAATAATGAAAAAGCACTTGCAGGCTTTGAAAAAAGTGGTCATTTCTTTTTTAACAAACCTTTAGGTTACGGATATGATGATGGTATAAATTCGGCTATTCAAGTTTGCCATTTACTAAATAATAATCATAAAAAAATGAATGAGATCATAAATGAATTACCTAATACCTATCAGTCACCTACCATGGCTCCTTTTTGTGAAGATAATGAAAAATATCAAGTTGTTGAAGAAATAATCAAACAAATTGAGGATTTAAAATCAAATAATGTTAAAATTGATAATCAAGAAATTGAGGACATACTTACAGTAAATGGTATAAGATTTTCTTTTAAAGATGGCTCTTGGGGTTTGATAAGAGCCTCATCTAATAAGCCTTCTCTGGTAGTTGTTACTGAAAGTCCAACATCTGATGAGAGAAAGAAAAAAATCTTCGAATTTATCGACGATTTGCTCCAAAACACTGGTAAAATAGGTGAGTACGACCAAAAAATTTAATTAAAGATCTAAAAATCTAATTAAAAATAAAGTCCCTATTACATATAAAAATACCCCAAACATTCTTTGAGTTTTATTTTTATCTGTGGTGTGAACCATATTAGCTCCAACTCTAGCCATAAAAGATGTGATTGGAATAAATATCAAAAAGGCAGGAATATTTACAAAACCAATACTTAGAGGAAGATTTGCATTTAGCAAAAAACCAGATGTCAAAAAACCAATTGAACCAATAGATGCTATTACAAATCCTATTGCAGCTGAACTTCCAATTGCTCTACTTATAGGATATCCAAAATATCTTAGGATTGGAACATTCATCATAGCTCCTGTAATACCCATAGGTGCAGATATAAAACCGGAAATGAAACCAAAAGTTGCTTTTGGTAGAAACTTAAACTTTTTATTTTTTTTTAATTCCTGTTTTATTAGTAATAAATATCCACCAAAAAAATATACAACTACAGCAAAAAATAAAACTAAAGATTTTGTATTTAACAATGCTGCCATATATGTACCAAGCAAAACTCCAAAGATAACAAATAGACCATAAGTTTTTAAAATATTTGTATCTACAGCTTTATGTTTTCTATGAGTCATTACTGAAACAAAAGCAGTAAAAATTGTAATAGAAAAAGCGGTTCCTACAGAAAGATGCATCAAATAAGATTTATCTACATCAGCTGTTTCAAAAATAAAAAAAAGCACAGGCACAGAAATAAGGCCTCCACCTATCCCAAAGTAACCCGCAAAAAATCCTACAGGAAAAGCAGTTATTATCATTAATAAAATTAAAAGATAATACTGATTAGAAAGAATAGTATTAATCAATTCGACCTGCCGAATGTAATTTAGGAGAAAGTCTAACTTTATCCATAATATGATCGATTTTTTTTACATCCGCATCTCTTACACACATATTTTCACTCAAATATCTTTTCCAGTGGCTTGAACCTGTTTGTCCATGGAATAAACCTAGTGTATGTCTCATAACTTGATTTACTCTAGTACCCATTTGTACTTGAGCCTTAACATAATCAATTAACTCCTCAACAATTTCTTCTCGCTCTTTAATGTCATGATTATTAAAAATTTCTCTTTCAATATCAGCTAAAAGATAAGGAGAATGATAAACAGATCTTCCAATCATTGCTCCATCCACTTTATCTAAATGATCTTTTACTTCTTCAACTGAAGTAACACCGCCATTAATAATTATTTCAAGGTCTTTGAAATCTTGCTTTAGTTTATAAACATAATCATATTTTAAAGGAGGTATATTAAGATTTTGCTTAGGCGTAAATTTACCTAACATGGCTTTTCTTGCATGAATTATAAAAGTTTTAACCCCGGTCTCCTTTAAAGTTTTTATGAAATTAAAAAAATGTTCGTAATCCTCAACATCGTCATAACCAATTCTAGTTTTAACTGTTACTGGCAAAGATGTTGAGTTAATCATTTCTAATAAACAATCTGCCACTAAATTTGGTTCCTTGATTAAACACGCACCAAATCTATTTTTTTGAACTTTTTTACTTGGACAGCCTAAGTTTAAATTAATTTCATCATAGCCATAATCTTCACCAATTTTTGCGGCATTTGCTAGTAATTTTGGCGTGGAGCCACCTAACTGTAAAGCAACTGGTTTTTCTCTTAGATCAAACGATAATAATTTATCTTTATCCCCTCTATCAATTGCCTCAGAAACCACCATTTCTGTATAAAGAAGCACATGTTTACTTATCAATCTTAAAAAGTATCTTTCGTGTCTATCAGTGCAATCCATCATAGGAGCAACTGATACCAATCTATTAATCTTAGACATGTTTTTTAACTTTGTTGGATATATTAACTTTCTTCTCGTTTACATATTCTTGGTGATTTTTTTCAATTTTTGCCAATTCGTATCGATAATTAACCATTACACCAAAAGATCTTTTAAAGCCTACCTCTGAAACATTTGCATTTACTGCTATATCATCAATATCTGCTCCATTTTTTAAATGAAATCTACAAACATCATTTATTGGAAAACCAAAATCATTTTTCTGTTTTGCTAAATAATTTACCGCTAGCTTACAAATCAAGGCTTTATTATCAGCAATTCTTTTATCTCCAATTTTTAAATCAGAAGACTTTAAAAAATCTAAACTATTTTTGTTTGCCTCTCCTAATATTCCAGCAGCTTGAGCACTGTCCATTTTTTTAAACCAATCAGCAAATCCCACCATTGGTGATAAGGTTCCAAAATATTTAACATCTGGAAGTTCTTCTTGAAGCTCATAAACAACTCTTTTAATTAAAAAATTTCCTAAAGTTACTCTTGATAAGCCATCTTGACAGTTGCTTATTGAATAGAAAGTTGCTGTATCATAATTCTTTATTTTTTCGTCTGAAGGTCTTGTTAGCTCTTGTATCGATTGACTTAATCCTTTAGTTAAAGCTATTTCAACAAATATAATAGGCTCATCCTCTAAAGCAGGATGAAAATAAGCAAAAAATCTTCTATCTTTTCCAAGTCTTCTTTTTAATTCATTCATGTCTTTCATTGAATGAACTTTTTCGTATTTCAATAATTTTTCTAAAATTGCAGCTTTAGTATCCCAAGTTATTTTTCTTAATTTTAAAAATCCTGGGTTAAACCAATTTTTAAATATATCAATTAAATCATAATCTAAGCTCTTTAACTCAGGTTTATCCTTCATTAATTTTAATAAATCTTCTCTTAAAGACACAATCTCTGAAGTTCCGTTAGGTGCCATGTTTAATCTAACAAATAATTCTTTTCGAATACCGGAAGTTACTTTTGATAAATTTAAAATTGAATAATCATCTTGTCTGTTACTATATTTCTTAATAGCTTCATCAATTTTTGATGGGTCTGGTTTGTATTTTTCATTAACTTCAATTAAAAATTTGTTTTTATCCTCTACAGATAGGTTTTGATATCTGAATAATATATCTCTAGCGAGGGTAATTCCGAAAGCTGCACCTTTTGTAGACAATAGGTCATCACAAAGATCTAATAGATCTCTTTTTTTTGCAATACTTTTAAAGGATTTTTTTTCTAAAATCTTTTGTCCAGCATCAGCAATAGTCTCAAAAATTCTTTTTATATTTAACATTGTGTTTTTTATATATTAAAAACCTAAACTTTTACCCATTATTTTATCTGGCAACCAAGTAACTATTTCAGGAAAAATACACAAAATTAATATAGCTAGAGCCATAATTATCATAAATGGTATAGATCCCTTTAATATTTCTGACAGACTTACGTCTGGTGTAATGCCTTTGATTATATAAAGATTTAATCCAACAGGTGGGGTAATAAGACCAATTTCCATATTTATGGTAAATACAATTGCAAACCAATAAGGGTCGAAGCCCAAAGTAGTTATAACTGGTAGCAATATCGCTGAAGTCATCACAATAACTGCTACTGGTGGTAAAAAGAAACCTGCAATTAAGAGAAAAATATTAATTAAAATAAATACTACCCATTTGTTTGAACTTAGCTCTACCATGCTTTGAGCTAATGATTGAGTTACATAAAGCTGTGATAATGTGAACGCAAATAGATAAGATGCAGCGATGATAAACATTATCATCACACTTTCTTTCATAGATACTTTAACAATATTCCAGATTTTTTTTGGTTGATAAATTTTATAAACTACAGCAATTAATACAAAAACTAAAAAAGCTCCAACACCAGATGCTTCTGAGGGTGTGGCCACTCCACCATACAAAACATAAAGAACACCAGCTATGATTGCTAAGAAAGGTAAAATTCTTGGCAAGACTTCAATTTTTTCTTTAAAAGTTGGAGGTGTTCTGTTTTTTAAGGCTTTTGCTGAATCTTTATCAATAAAATAACTATGTATGAGAGCCCATATAGCAAACATACCTGCTAACATAAATCCAGGTATCAAGCCACTTAAGAATAATCTTCCAATTGATGTTCCTGTTGCAATTCCATAAACAATCAAAACAATACTTGGAGGAATTAAAACTCCTAGCGTACCACCAGCTGCTATTGTTCCTGTTGCAATTTGATCTGAATACCCTCTTTTTCTCATCTCAGGTATACCCATGGTTCCAATTGCTGCACATGTTGCAGGACTTGATCCACTTAAAGCTGCAAATATGGAACAAGCACCTATATTAGAAATTACTAATCCACCTGGCACTCTCCAAAGCCATCTATCTAATCCTGTATATAGATCTTTTCCTGCTGGTGAGTTGGCAACTGCCATTCCCATTAAAATAAACATAGGAATTGAAAGCAAAACAAACGAGTTTAGTCCTGCATAAAATGTTTCTGCAAAAACATCTAACATTTGAAAACCTTCAAATGCAACTAACAATGTTATAGAGACAAAGCTCAAACCAAATGCAATTGGTATTCCAGAAAATAAAACTACTAAAGTAAAAACAGCAACGATGATTGCTATTAATAATGGATCCATTAGTAACCACCTTCCTCGTCGATAAGTTTAATTATTTCGGCAATATATTGAAGGATCATTAAGGCTGCCCCAATCATCATTGAAGAATAAGGTATCCATAAAGGAGGATCCCAAACAGTTCCTGTTGAATAGTTTTTTGTAAACGCTTCCTCAACCATTAAATATCCAAAATAAAATAAGATTAAAAAAAATAATAAACTTATTAGTGATGTGAAAATTTTAAGTCTAAGAATGTTTTTCTTTGATAAAAAGTCATAAATCCATTCCATGCTAACATGTGCTTTTTCACTTAAAACATACGCGCTTCCTATAAAAGTTGAAGCAACTAAAAGCATTGTCACTAGCTCTGTTTGCCAAGTGATTGCTCTTTGAAAGAAATATCTTTCAAAAACCAACTCTACAATAACCAAGATCGATAGTAGCAGAGCTAAAACAGCAAAAGCACCGCATGCTTGTGAGCTAAAGTTACAGAATTTTAAATATTTTTGTTTCATAAAAAAAACCCCTATTTAATATTTTAAATAGGGGTTCTTTATATATCTTTTTATTTAACTGCTAAAGCCATTTCCATTAGCTTATCGCCACCTGGAACTTTTTCAGCGAATGCTTTGTGTGAAGATTGTTTAGCAATCTCAACCCAAGCTGCATGGTCGTTTGCATCCATATATACTAATTTCACTCCTGCTGCTTTATAAGCGTCTTCAAATTTTTTATCTAAATTTTCAACTTGCGCAGTCATATATTTTTCAGCAACTTTACCAGCTTTCATTAAAGCATCTTGTTGTTTTGAATTTAATTTATCAAAGCTCATTTTTGACATCAAAATTGGCTCATACATAAACCACAATCCAAACTTTCCTGGAGGTGTTGCGCAGCTTACTTGTTCATAAATTTTGTAACTTACAAAACTTCCTGAGCTAGTATTTGCACCAGTTAAAACTCCTGTTTGCAACCCAGTGTAAATCTCAGATGAAGGCATACTTTGAATACCCGCTCCAGCTGCTTCTAACATTTGGTTAAATGCTTTACCAGCTGCTCTCATTACTTGTCCTTTAGCATCTGATGGATTTTTAATACATTTTGACTTAGATGCAAAACCACCACCAAGCCAAGCATCAGATAGAACAACAACACCAGCATCATTTATAATTCTCTTAATTTCAGTCATCATTGGACCCTTATTAAATCTTAGTGCATGGTCATGATTTTTAACTGTTCCTGGCATTAAAGTTGCATCAAATTCTGGATGGAATTTAGATGCATACGCTAATGGAAATGCTGAAATATCCAACTGACCAGTTGTCATTGGTTTCCACTGCTCTTTAGGTTTATATAATGATTTTGCTGGATAAATTCTAATATCTAAATCTACTCCCGCTTTTTTAACTTCATCTGCAATTATTTGAACCATTTCATGTCTTGGATCATAAGAACCATCTGCTCTAGGTGTTCCAGGCCATTGGTGACTTGCTTTTAATGTCACAGCATATGCTGATCCAATTAATGAGAAAGCTAAAAATAATGTTGTGAAATAAAAACTTATTTTTTTTAACATGTTTTCCCCTCTTTATATTAATTTAATAAGTATATTAAATTGAACTTATGAGTAAGAGTCAATATAAGGAAATGTCATATATTTTATTATGGATGGACCACTAAAAAATTTATTAGTTGTTGATTTAACAAGGGTTTTAGTAGGACCTTATTGCACTATGATACTCTCAGATTTAGGTGCGAGAGTTATAAAAATTGAAGCACCTGAGACAGGTGATGATTCTAGAAAATTTGGACCCTTTGTGAAAGATTACTCAGCTTACTTTATGTCATTGAATAGAGGAAAAGAAAGCATTGCATTGAATTTAAAAAATGAAGATGACAAAAAAATATTTGAAAAAATATTGTCTAAAGCAGATATTTTAGTAGAAAATTTTAAACCTGGTACTTTAGAAAAATGGGGGTTTGGTTGGAAAGATGTAAGTAAAAAGTACCCTAAATTAATTTATGCATCAGCATCTGGTTTTGGACAAACGGGACCTTTAAAAGAGCTCCCAGCATATGACATGGTCGTCCAAGGTATGGGAGGCTTGATGAGTGTAACTGGCCATCCAAATTCAGAACCAACAAGGGTTGGAACTTCTATTGGTGATATTACTGCTGGTCTATTTACAGCAATTGGAATTAATGCAGCTTTATACGATAGACAAAAAACTGGCAAGGGGGCTTTTATAGATGTCTCAATGTTAGATTGCCAAATAGCAATTTTAGAAAATGCAATTGCAAGATATCTTTCCAAAAATGAAATTCCAGGACCAATGGGTTCAAGACATCCATCTATTGCTCCCTTTGAGGCTTTTAAAACAAAAGATAGCTACATAATTATTGCTGCAGGAAATGATAAACTTTTTGCAAAACTTTGTGATGTATTAAAAATTCCTGAAGTTTCAAATGATGAAAGATTTAATTCTAACTCATTAAGATGTGAAAACATGGATCAATTAAAAGAAATTTTTGAAAAACAATTAAATTCAAAAACTACTAATGAATGGGTAAAAGAAATGGAAGCATTGAAAATTCCATGTGGACCAATTTTTAATATAAAGCAAGCTGTAGAAAATCCTCAAGTTCAAGAAAGAAATATGATTGTAAAATCACACCATAAAATTATTGGTGAATTTAAATCTGCAGGAAATCCAATCAAAATGTCTACATATAAAGATGAAAATACAAGAGGTGATATTCCTGATTTAGATGAGCACAGGGAAAAAATAATAAAAGAATTTAGCTGATTTATTCTTGGTTTTCTGTTTCGTCAGATACAGTATCTTCTTGATCTTTCATTTCGTCTAATGAAACATCAGTCTCTTCTTCTTGTGTGTCTTCAACAGGTTCAGATGAAGGTTGTTCAGCTGTATTTTGTAACTCTGCTAAATCATCTTTAGAAACTTGAATTTTTTCTGGAATTTTTCTAGCTCTTTTAGATGGAAGGATTGGTACACCACTTTTTGAAATCTCACCTTTGTAAAGATTTTCAAAATCGTCACCAATATCATCTTCGTCCTCTGAGGCGTCATCAATTTGCTCAACATGCTTTCTTAATTTATAGACCGCTGCATCAGTTAAATCTGGAACTTTAATTGTTTCTTCAGCAATTTCTCTTAATGCTATGACAGTATTTTTGTCATTATCTCTATCTAAAGTAGGTTCTAATCCAGAATTAAGTTGAGTTGCTCTTTCCTTTGCAACAAGTACTAATTCATAAGGACTATCAACTTTATCAATACAATCTTCAACTGTAACTCTTGCCATGGCGGTTAGATACACCTCGATTATAAAAAAATCAAGCAGTATTAGAGATAAACTGGATTTAATTTTTTTCGTATAGTGAAAAGTAAGGCTATAGAGCATGCTATAACAATTGCTGCAATAAATGCGATTTTTTCAATTGAAAATCCAGCATCTATAAAAAAACCAAACAATGCTGTACCAAAAGCAGTTGCAAATACCATTAAAGCTGTAGTCAAAGCTTTAATAGATCCAATATATTTTACACCGTAAATTTCTGCCCATGTTGATGATCCTAATAAATTAGCTAGACCATTTGATATTCCTACTAATCCAAGAAATAAAAAAGCAGTTAGTGGAGCATCAAAATATATGATCACTAAAGTTCCTAAAAATAATGGAATATTCATATAGATTAGTAATTTTCTACTTGTAAACTTATCAATTAAATAACCAGCAACAACTAAAGTAATTACAGAAAAAATTGAGTAAGACATAAAAGATTGTGCAATTGTATATTCACCCCACCCTTTTGAATTAGTGACAAATGATTGATATACAAATACTCCAGTTGCTATCCAAGGCATAGCCAACATATTTAATGAAATAATGTAAAACCTATAATCCTGAAGAACTTCAATTCTTTTCCAGTTTTTAATATTGTCCTCTTTTAAATTTTCATTTTGATTGCTCTCTCTAGTATCTAATTTCACATCTTTAACTAAAATGTAAGATGCTAAAGGTAGGCAAATTAAAACTATTAAAGAAAAGATTACCCATAAATCTTGCCAAATAATCATTGTTAAAAGGTAAACAATTAATACAGGCATTATAAATTCTGCTGAAGATAGACCAAACCAAATAATACTTAACGCTTTACCTCTAGATTTTGTAAAATATCTTGAAATAGTAGTTGAAGCTGTGTGAGACATTAATCCTTGCCCAGAGAATCTCATTAAAAAAATTGCAACAAATAAAAAAGCTACTGATGATGTTTTGGAAAAGAAAAAAGAGGAAAAAGATAAAAGTATCGTAACAAAGATTGCAAATTTTATCACATTTACATCATCAATTTTTTTTCCAATCCAAATAAGAAGCAAACTACTAAATAGAGTTGCAGATGCATAAATCGTGCCAAATTGTCCATGTGTTATAGAAAGAGTTTCTCTTATACTAGAATTAAAAAGTCCTATAAAAAAACTCTGTCCAAAACACGAAAAAAATGTAAATATAAATCCAAAAATAATTACTTTTAAACTTAAACTTTTAAACATATAAATAATTTATGACTTGTAATGTTGCTTTCATAGGTCTCGGGGTAATGGGTTATCCAATGGCTGGATATATATCAAAAGCTGGGCATAATGTAAGTGTTTTTAATAGAACAACTGCAAAAGCTGAAAAATGGATTTCTGAATATAAAGGTAAAATGGCTTCAACACCAAAAGAAGCTGCAGAAGGTGCTGATTTTATTTTTACTTGCGTAGGTAACGATGAGGATTTGAAACAAGTTACTTTAGGTGAAAATGGATTATTTCATAGCGCTAAAGAAGGTTCTATATATGTAGATAATTCAACTGTGTCTGCAGAAGTATCTAGAGAACTTTATAATAAAGCAAAAGAAAAAGGTTTTGCTTTTTTAGATGCACCAATTTCTGGCGGTCAATCTGGGGCTGAAGGTGGAATTTTAACAGTTATGGTCGGTGGTGATGAAGAAGCTTTTAAAAAAGCTGAACCAGTAATTGATTGCTATAGCAAAAAAGTAAAATTAATTGGTTCATCAGGAAGTGGTCAACTTACGAAAATGATGAATCAAATGTGTATTGCAGGAGTTGTTCAAGGTTTATCAGAGGCTATAAATTTTGGAATAAACGCTGGTTTAGATATTGATAAAGTAATGGAAACTATATCAAAAGGAGCAGCACAATCTTGGCAGATGGAAAACAGATATAAAACTATGGTTGAAGACAAATTTGATTATGGTTTTGCAGTTGATTGGATGAGAAAAGATTTAAAGATTGTAATTGAAGAAGCAAAAAGAAATGGTTCACCAGTCCCGATTACTGAAATAGTTGATGAGTACTACGCCGATGTTCAAAAAATGGGTGGTAATCGATGGGATAGCTCTAGTTTAATTGCTAGACTCAAAAAAAAGAAATAAATCAATGTCAAATGCTGTCCCATACTATGAGGACTTTTCTGAAATAAAGAAAAAAATATGGTCGATGCTTGATGATGCAGTGACTAATAGATCATCACCTTTTCGAATTCCAGTTTTTGTTTGTGGAGATCAGTCAGACTTTGATGGAAGAATTGTTGTTCTTAGAAAATCTGACCAATCAAATAATCTTCTTCAGTTTCATAGCGATATACGATCTGACAAAATTCCAAAATTAAAAAAAAATAAAAATGCTGCACTGATCTTTTACGATAAAGAAGAAAAAATTCAGCTACGTGTTAAAGTTAATTGCATAGTCAATCATGATAATGAGATAACTAAACAATCATGGTTAAAAACAGCTCATGTAAGTAGAAAATGCTATTTAGTAAATAATGGTCCAGGAACAGAAATGGAAGAGCCGAGCTCAGGTTTAAGTGAAGACATTGAAAAATCAGGCTTTACTATGGAGCAAAGTGAGGAAGGTTATAAAAACTTTACTGTAATTCAATGTAATATTGAAAGTATTGAGTGGCTTTATCTTGCAGCAAAAGGTCATAGAAGAGCAAGATTTGATATTTCAAATAATAAACAAAACTGGCTAGTCCCATAAAATGCTAAGTGGATTTATTATTGCTGTAGCGCTTGTTTTAGGAGGATTGGCAGTAATGAGGTTTGGTATTTTTCAAATCAGAAAATTTAAAAAAGGAGAAACTAAAGTCACAAAAAAAGTTAGTGAGCAAATAGCTTTTATAATATTTTTTGTAATTATTTTAGGATTAATAATTTATTCTGTTGATGATTTATTGTTTTAAAAAACTGATTTAGAGTATTTTTTCCAGTTTTCTTGATATCTGACAGCATTTTGCTTTACTGCTTCAATTTCATCTTCTGTCAATTGACGAATTACTTTTCCAGGCGAGCCCACTACTAAGGAGTTATCTGGAATTTCTTTATTTTCTGTAATTAATGATTTAGCTCCAATGATACAATTTTTTCCAATTTTTGCTTTATTGAGAACTACAGCCCCAATACCAATTAAAGAATTGTCATCAATTGTGCAGCCATGCAGCATTACTAAATGACCTATGGTTACATTCTTTCCAATTTTTAAAGGATATCCTGGATCAGTATGCAAAACACTTCCGTCTTGAACATTTGATCCTTCTCCTAAATGAATATTTTCTATATCACCTCTTAACGTTGCATTAAACCAGACGCTAGAGTTTTTTTCTAATGTTACGTCGCCTATTATGACAGCATTAGGTGCTACCCAATTTTCGCCAAGGTTTTTTGGTTTTTTACCTTTTAAATCGTAAAACATAAATTATATAGTATTTTAACATGGCATTAACTAAAACACCAATTTGTGACTTTGGTAAAAAAGCTGATAACTTTGAACTTAAATCTATAGACAATAAAATAATTTCACTAAATGACGCAAAGGGTGAAAATGGAACACTAATAATGTTTATCTGTAACCACTGTCCATATGTATTAGCTGTCATAAATAATGTTGTCGAAGATTGTAAAGAATTAGAAAATGAAGGAATCAAATCTATAGCAATAATGTCTAATGACCCAAGTAGATATGAAGAAGATTCATTTGATAACATGATTAAATTTTCAAAAAATAATGATTTTAATTTTCCATATTTAATCGACGAAACGCAAGAAGTGGCTAAAACCTATGGTGCAGTCTGTACTCCAGATTTTTTTGGTTTTAATAAAGATCTTGAACTTCAATACAGAGGAAGAATTAGAGAATTAAAAAATTTAAAACCAATAGAAAGTGGAGATAGCGAACTTAAAAATGCTATGAAAATGATTGCAAAAACTAACAATGGTCCAAATGAACAATTTCCTAGTATGGGCTGTAGTATTAAATGGTTTTAATAATTAATGTATTTAGTAATAACTAGAACTTTTCCTCCTGAATTAGGAGGTATGCAAAATCTCATGTGGGGACTAGCAAGATCTCTTTCAAAACTAAAACTTATAAAAGTTTTTGCAGACTATCAGGAAAATCATGAAGAGTTTGATAAATCAGTTTCGTTTTCAATAGAAAGAGTCAGTGGAATAAAGCTTATTAGAAAATATAGAAAATCATATATGATTAATGATTATCTTGAGCAAAATAATAAGGCACAATGTATAATCGCAGACCATTGGAAAAGTTTAGAACTAATTAAAACAAATAAAAAGAAAATCTGTCTAATTCATTCAAAAGAAATAAATCACCCTAAAGGCTCTGGATTAAATAAGAAAGTTTTATCAGTTTTAAATAATGTAGATCATGTTGTTGCTAATTCAAATTATACAAAAAACTTAGCTATAGACTTAGGCGTAGATGAAAAAAAAATAGTTGTTATAAATCCTGGAATTGATCCAGTAATTGAAATTCCAAAAAAATATTTAGATGAAGCTGAAGAAATATTAAAGGGTAAGAAAAATAGACTAATTACAGTTTCAAGATTTGATAAAAGAAAAAATCATGAAAAAGTAATTATGGCTGTTAGAAACCTAAAAGAAATTTATCCAGATATAATTTATACATGCATCGGGTATGGAGATGAGGAAGAAAAATTAAAAAAATTAGTAATTGAACTTAAATTAGAAGAACAAGTAACTTTCTTAAAAGATATTCCTTCAGATTTAAAAAATGCTCTTATTTCTAAGTCGGATATTTTTGTAATGCCTTCAATAATTTATAAAAAGTCAGTTGAAGGTTTTGGTATTGCTTACGTAGAGGCTGCACAATATGGTATCCCCTCAATCGGTGGTAAAGATGGAGGAGCGTCAGATGCAATAATCCACGAAAAAACTGGCTTGATATGTGATGGAAATAAATTGGAAGATGTATACTCAAGTATAGATAATCTTTTTAAAAACAATAAATATTTAGAATACGGCAAAGAAGCGAAAATTAATTCTACAAACTTTCTATGGGATAAGATAATTGAAAAATATAAGAGAATCTTATAAAAAAGAAATATGATTGCAAAGTTTAATAACATTTTTTACTTAATTATCTTTCTTGCACATTTTATAGGAATAGCTGCATATTGTTTTCAAACAATTGTTGGAACCAAAAAATTTATGGATAAGTTTAATATAGATCATAGTGCAGCTGTAATGGTTAGATTTGTTGGAGCGTTAATGCTTGGTTGGGTAATAATGGCTATTTATATTATGTTTGTGAGACCAAATGGAGTTGAGGGAACTTGGGCCTTTTTTAATTTAATATTTATTATTCATGCATGCGTTTTAGGAACAAATTTCTACTCACTTAAGATTGATAAGACTGGTCTTAATGAAAAATCTACAAATGAAGGGATTATAGCGCCTACAGTATTTTTAATTATGATGGCTATACTTTGTTACGGTTTATCAGATAAAATTTATATTACTTAGACCTTAGTCTTTTTAAACATAGTTTTATATATATGCCAAACTACAATTAATATTGTGGTTAACAAAATACATGCAGTAAGAGTTCTATCCCATAAAAATTCCCAAGATCCATTACTTAACAATAAAGATCTTCTTAAATTCTCTTCCATTAGTCCACCTAGAACAAATGCAAGTATTAATGGTGGCATCGGAAAATCATAAAGCCGCATAAAAGTTGCAACAACTGCAATTCCTATCATTAAGTAAATGTCAAAGTTATTAAATGACATTACATAAATTCCAGTAATAGAAAAAAATAGGATTAACGGAATTAAATAATTTTTTGGAACCGC
This sequence comes from uncultured Pelagibacteraceae bacterium, assembly GCA_902555585.1. Lineage (GTDB taxonomy): Bacteria > Pseudomonadota > Alphaproteobacteria > Pelagibacterales > Pelagibacteraceae > Pelagibacter. The sequence continues at coordinate 186,524 of CACDSY010000003.1, forward strand.
AAGGATTCTTGCGATGTAAGGAATTAGAGGTAAGTTTAAAATTAATAATATTACCATACCTATATACATAGACATAATTATAGACCAAAATATTTCTGGATTTGTCATATAAAGTCGTGGGCCAGGTTGAACGCCAAATCCTAATAAAGCCCCCAACATAACTGCAGTTGTTCCACTGCCTGGTATACCTAAAGTAAGCATAGGTACAAATGATCCTGAGCAAGCTGCATTATTTGCAGTTTCTGGGGCAGACAAACCATTAACACTTCCTTTGCCAAACTTTTCTTTTTCCTCGTCGTTAACTACATTTCTTTCCATCCCATATGCTAAAAAAGAAGCGATTGTTGCCCCTGCCCCTGGCAAAACTCCAATTAAAAAACCAATTACTGATGATCTTGGAATTGTCTTGTACATTTTGGTTCTTTCTTCTTTGTTAATTTTAATTGAGCCAAGCTCTGTTAAAGAAACCTGTTTAGCAGCACTTGTTGGATCATTTCTTTTTAAAATAATTGTTAAAGCTTCACTCATTGCAAATGTTGCCATCACAACAAGTACGAAACTAATACCATCAGTTAAGTTCATATTATTAAATGTAAATCTTGTAATATCTGATAAGCTATCTTGACCAACGGAAGCTAGCATTAATCCTAGCACTACCATCATCATTGCTTTTAAAAATTGACCTTTTGAGGAAAAAGCTGCGATTGCAGTTAAACCTAAAATCATTAAAGCAAAGTAATCTGGTGATCTAAATGATAAACTTACTTTTGATAAACTTGGAGCCATAAATAATAGATAAATGGCAGATAATGTTCCACCAGCAAAAGAACTCCAAGCAGCAATTGCTAAAGCTTTTCCCGCTTTACCTTGTTGAGCCATTGGGTAACCATCAAATGATGTTGCGACAGTTCCTGGAACACCAGGTGCGTTTAACAAAATTGATGACGTAGAACCTCCAAATACTGCACCATAGTAAACACCTGCCATTAAAATTAAACCAGTTGCTGGATCAAAACCATAAGTAATTGGTATCATTAAAGCTATCGCGGTCATTGGACCAAGTCCTGGTAACATTCCAATAATTGTTCCAAAAAAACAACCAACCATTACCATTAAAATATTTTGAAAAGTAAGAGCTGTTGTGAAACCAATTAGTATTCCCTCTATCATCCCATTACTCCAACTAATTTTAAGAATGGATCTCTTAAATAAATATCAAGAACACCATGAAGCAAATACATAAAGGCTGCTACAAAAGGAAAAGACAATAAAAACATTAAGACCCATCTTCTCTCCCCTAAAAAATAATATGATGAGAACAAAAATAATGATGTTGTTAAAAAATAACCAACTTTTAAGATTGTAGCACCATAAATTATTGCAATAACAATAAGTATTGCTGTTTTTTTATATTCTAGAGTTTTATGTTGTACTTTTATTGTATTAGGATCTGGTAAAATTATTTTTAATCCTGAAAAAAAAAGCCCTGTGTATCCTAGATAAATTGGGAATGTTCTTGCATTAAAGGGAGCATTTTCATCGAATGCAAAGACTTGAATTTGATAAGCTGTATATAAATAAAATGCTGAAAATATAAAAAAGAGCAGTGATATAACTTTTGTAGTATTTATATTCACTGCTCTAATATTTAATAATCGTTAAGATTATATAACTCCTAATTTTTTCATAAGAGCTGTCATTTCTTCAGTTTGTTTTTCTAAGAAAGATACAAACTTACCTTCTGGATTGTAAATATTAACCCATGCATTTCTCGCTCTAACAGTTTCCCATTCAGAAGTCTTTTGTACATCGCCTAACATTTTAGCAATTTTAGATTTATCCGCATTACTCATTCCTGGAGGTCCAAAGAAACCTCTCCAGTTAACAAATTGCACATCATAACCCTGTTCTTTAAGAGTTGGTGCATCTGGAGCATCAGAAACTCTTGAAGGAGCTGTAATGCCAATAATTCTAACTTGGTCTCTTGCACCCATAAGCTCACCTAAACCAGTAGAGATAATTTGTGTTTCCCCAGATAAAAGTCCAGCTAAAGCTTTACCACCAGCATCATAAGGAATATAAGCAACATCATTAGGATTGGCACCAGCAGCTTGGAAAGCTAAAGCACCAATTAAATGATCCATACTTCCTCTTACTGATCCACCTGCCATTTTAATAGAGCTTGCATCTTTTTTATATGCATCAACAACATCTTTAAAATTTTTGTAAGGTGAATTTTTAGCAACTGCTATTGCACCGTAATCTCCAATAACACCAGCTATTGGCACAACATCTTTGTATGATAAAGTTCCACTTCCACTTACATAACCTTTATGTCTTGTAATTGATCTTAATACTAAAGGTGTTGATTGAACTAAGACTGTATTTGCAGGCTTATTATTAATCATGTAAGCTAATGCTTTTCCACCACCACCACCTGACATATTTTCAAATGATGCACTTTTTAACATACCAGCTTTTGTTAAAGCTTCTCCAGTGCCTCTAGCAGTTCCATCCCAACCACCACCAGCACCACCGCCAATTACAAAGTGCAATTTATCAATTGCTATTGAACTAGTTGTTGTTGCTGAAAGTATAAGAATTGCTGAGAATAAAACTGAAATTGTTGATTTAATTAGTTTCATTATTTTTTCTCCTATTATAATTATAATTAGTTATTAAACATAAATTAAAATTCAGTGTCAATGAGGATTTATTATTTAAATATTAAAAGTGATTCCATTTAAAAGATTATTAAATGAGCTTAACATTAGTTATAAGGCTTTAATCATAGGAGTAATAGGAGGTTATATTGGAACTCTAATTGGTCTTCCTTTGCCTTGGTTGCTAGGTGCTTTAGGCTTAAATCTGTGTATTGCTTTTACTAATTTTAAAATTGAATTCTCAACAAAATTACTTAATCCAGTTTTTCTGATGGTTGGTATTATTTTAGGCGGAACGTTAAACGTATCTTTATTATATAAAATTCATTTATGGATATTCTCATCTATGGCTATGGTTGTTTGTACTGTAGTCAGCACTATTTTAGCAGGATATTATTTTATTAAAGTTTGTAAATTTGATAAGTTTATTGCAACACTCGCCGCTCTGCCTGGAGCATTTGTACCAATAGCTGCAGCACTATTAGAATATGGGAAAAAAGAAAATCACAAACAAGTTTTGATTCCCCAGGCTACAAGAGTAATATTTATTGTAAGTTTTGTTCCTATATTATTTATCAGCAAGTTAGGATTTTCTGAAATAGCAGGATACAATTACGAAAACATTTACGATGTAAGATATTTTTTTGAAATATTGTTTCTAATAGTTGTTTGTTATTTATTTTCTATTTTACTTAAAAAATTAAATATCCCTTCACCAATTCTTGTTGGTGCAATGGCTTTATCAGGTTTATTTTATACTTTTGAGATAGTTAATTCTAGGTTTCCAGATACAGTAATAAATATAGCTTTCATTTTTTTGGGTACAGCTCTTGGAAGTAGATTAAATGGATTAAAGCTAAAAGAATTATTCTTTTACATTTTTCACGGTATAATTGTTTGTTCTATATTAGTTATTGTTGCAATGGTTACAGCTTACTTTCTCCAGTATTTAGGTTTTGATTTTATTCCAACTTTTTTAAGTTTTGCTCCAGGAGGAATTCATGAAATGGTTGTTATTAGTGTTGCTTATAATATTGATCCTATTTTTGTAAGTTATCATCATTTTTTAAGGATACTTATAATTGTAGCTTTTCTACCATTTTTGCTAAAAAAATTTGGCAACAATTCTATTAAAAAGACAAAGTTTAAATAAAATCAAATATTAACTTTGTACTGCTGACAAGAATTAATCCATAGATAATGTTATAAAATAAATTTTCCTCTATAATTTTAAGCAACTGATAACCAATAAATATTCCAATTAAAGCTAGTGGAAATAGTGAGACAGATTGGAATAAAGTATCAAAGTTCATCATTGATAGATAAATATACAAAGGTAGCTTTATTAAATTAACACAACTAAAAAAGATAATTCTTGTTCCCACATATATTTCTTTTTTTAACCTTAATGGAAGTAAATAAAGACTTGTGGGTGTTCCTCCAGCATGAACACAAAAACTAGAAAATCCCGCAATAGACGAACAAATTGCGCCTTTTAAAAGGTTTTGCTTTGCAGGAACTGTCTTTTCTTTTTTAAACAAAAAATAGTGTCCAGCAAATAAAAATCCCATTATTCCAACTATTAATTTAAGTAAATCTTCAGAAAAATGATTGAATGTTAAGGAACCAATTACAATCCCTATTGCAGCAAATGGTACAATTACTTTCAATATACTAAAATTAAACTCTCTTCTAAATCTGTAAACAGCAATCATGTCTGAAAAAATTAAAATAGGTAGAATAATTGCTAATGCCTGCTGTAATGGCATTACAACTGTCATCAATGGGACTGATATTAATGATATAGAACCACCTAAACCTGATTTTGCAATACCATACAAAATAATTGCTGGAACTACACTTATGAAAAAAAGGAAATTAATTTCCATTAATTTAAAGATTTTATAAAATATTCAAATACTTTTTCAGGAGATAATTTATTTAAGTCTGTTACTTGAATTGCTTTAAAATTTTCTCTCTCTATACTTACTTTGTAAGCAGTAGTATGAGAGCCGAATAAAGCTAAACCATTAGAATTCAAATGTGCTGCTATATGTGCAGGTCCAGTATCATTTGCTACAACGAAAGAACTGTCTTTTATTAATGTAGCAAGCTCAGAAATATCTAAAGATCTATTTTCTTTTAAAATTGAAATCGCATTAATTTCTTTTGTCATATTAATTTCATCAGGACCTGGAGCTATTATAATCTTATATTCATCTTTAAATTTATTCTTAATTAAATCTATAAGTTTATTATAATTAGGCCATTTTTTAATCTGTAAATGTGGAGAGCAAAAAGGAAATAAAATTATATATTTTTTTAAATCAAATTTTTTTTTTATATTTTCAATATTGGAACAGGCCCACTTAAAATCAGGAAACATAGTGTTTTTAGTATTGACTCCAGATGTTTCTAATTGATGTTTAAATCTGTCTAAAACAGGATTTTTATCAAATTCATACTTGGATTTATCTTTTGGCAACGTGGTTTCAGAAGACGACCAAACAAGATTACTAGCATTTGGGAATAATATTTTCTTATAGAAATTTGTACGAGAAGAATTTTGTAAATCAAAAACTTTTAAAAATTTATATTTTTTTAATTTGCGCATGAGATTGAATAAATAAATCAGATTAAATCTTGATAATCTCTTATCCAAAATTATGTCCTCTAAACATGGATTTTTTTTGAAAAGATCAATGTAAGGCTTTGATGTTAATAAATAGACTTTATCATCTTTGTGAAAATCAGAAATATCTTGAATTGCACCACTTGCTTGGGCTATATCACCTAAAGATCCATGTTTAATTATAAGAATATTAGACATATTTTTAACAACTTAACACACTATGTTTATATATGAATAAAATTTTAGTTGAAGTATCTGTAGGTGAACTTTTAGATAAAATTTCAATTTTAGAAATCAAAAAAGAAAAAATTAAGGATCTTGAGAAACTTAAATTTATAAATGATGAATATAGTGTGCTGAAAGATCAATTAAATAAAAATGTTAAATCAGATGAAAAACTAAGTGAATTATTCAATTCATTAAAAGAAATTAATTCAAAACTCTGGGTTATTGAAGATAATAAAAGATTATGTGAAAAAAATTCTGATTTTGGTGAAAAATTTATAAAACTCTCAAGAGATGTGCACTTTTTAAATGATGACAGAGCAAAACTTAAATTAGAAGTGAATAATCATACAGGCTCTAAAATTAAAGAGATTAAAGAATACACAAGCTACTAATTATTAAGTGAGCGATAAATCTTCAATAAAATACATATTGAGTTTATCTATACCAATATTTTTTGCTAACCTTGCAATACCTCTGGTTGGAATTGTTGATACGACATTGATGGGAAATATGAGTGATCAAGGTTATCTCACTGCCACAAGTATAGCATCCAGTTTTTTTTCATTAGTATTTTGGAGTTTTGGTTTTTTAAGAATGGGAACTGTTGGCCTTGTAAGTCAATCATTTGGAAGAAATGATTATAAAAGTATCTTAAATATAGTTTTTAGAAATCTATTATTTGTGATTTCAATATCAATTTTATTAATACTATTCCAAAAACAATTATTAAATTTATGTCTAATATTTTTTGATCTATCGCTTGATACAGAAAAAAAATTCAATGATTATTTTAATATAAGAATTTACTCATCTTTTTTTGAATTGACAATTTATATTGTTGTAGGTTTATTTATTGGATTACAAAAGACAAAAATTTCAAGTGTTGCAATTGTTTTATTGTCTATTCTAAATATTTTATTTAGCTCTATTTTAGTATTAAAATTCAATTTAAATATTAGAGGTGTCGCATATGGAACTTTGCTTGCTACAGGAGTAACATCGTTTTTATTTTTGTTTTATATTTTCTATTATTTAAGAAAATATATATCTTTAAACCTTAATATTAAGGAAATTGTAAATACCTCAAAATTAAAAAATTTATTAGAGATAAATTTAAATATATTTTTAAGAACTCTTTTATTAACTTTTTCTTTTTTTTGGTTTACTTATCTAGGTGGGAGAATTGGCGAAGAATTTATTGCAGCTAATACAATTTTAATAAATCTTATATTTTTATCTGCATTTATTTTAGATGCTTATGCCTTTTCAACTGAAGGTATAGTTGGATATTCTATTGGTAAAAAAAATAAAATACTTTTTACAAATGTAGTTAAAAACTCTTTTATTTTGAGTTCTTTAACTGGAATTTTGATTTCTCTGTTTTACTTGTTTTTCAAAAATTCATTTATAGATTTTATGACTGACATAGAGAATATAAGAGACATTAGTTATCAGTATTCATTTTGGTTAGTGCTTCTGCCTTTTGTTTCGTCTTTTTGTTACCAATTAGATGGAATATTTATTGGAGCATCTCAAACACAAGAGCTGAGAAATGCCATGTTTATCTCTGTTGTTATTCATTTAATAAGTTCATTTATGCTTGTTGAATGGTTTGGTAATCAGGGTTTATGGATTTCACTCACTATATTTTTGATTTTACGAGCTCTCACATTGGTTATTTATTTTAATAGAATTTACTTAAAAATTTAAATTAGTTATTTAAGGCTTGGAATAACTTTTCTTAAATCCATAGCTATTTTTGGAATTATATTTGAATATATAATTCCTTTACCAACTTTCTTAAGAGCCATTATTTTACCATCGGGTGAAATAATAACTGTATGCCCAAAAGTTTCTCTTTTAATCGTATTTTTTCCTGTTTGATTAGGTGCAAAAATATAACAAAAGTTTTCAATTGCTCTTGCTTGTAATAAAGTTAACCAATGTCTTTGACCAGTTGTTTTAGTAAATGCAGATGGAACTGTGATAAAACTTAGATTTCTTTTTGATAAGTTTCTATAAAGTTCTGGAAATCTTAAATCATAACAAATTGAAAGTCCTATATTTCCCCAAGGTAATTTAGCTGATACTAATTTTTTACCTGCCTTAAATACTTTACTTTCTTTATGTTGTTCTTTTTTTGAAACTTTAACATCAAACATATTTATTTTATCATAATAAGTATTTATTTTACCCTCAGGTCCAATAAGAATAGATCTATTTCTTAATTTGCTTTTTTCTTTAATGCACATTGAGCCAAGAAGTATCCATTTCTTCTTGGTTTTAGCTATAATTTTTACTTTCTTTATTATTGGATCATGTTTCATTTCATATGAATATTTAAATAAATTATTTTTGTCAGCAGACATCAATGAAGAAGTTTCTGGAGTAATTATTAAATCTGCTTTATTTACAATTGCTTGATTAATATATTTTAAAATATCTTTAAAATTTTTATTGTAATCTTCCCCACTAGATAATTGAATACAAGCTACTTTCATGTTTGAAATCCGTATTTTTTTTCTAAATACTTTATAATATTGTGAATTATAAATGTAATAAATAAATAAATTATTCCTGCTGTAATAAAAGCCTCAAAGGGTTTAAAAGTTAAAACATTTACTTTTCTAGCTTCACCCATTAAATCCATAATTGTTATAACACTTGCAAGAGAGGTGCCTTTAAGCATTAATATTATTTCATTCCCATATGCTGGTAGTGATTGTTTTATTGCTATGGGCAATTGAATTCTGTAAAAAGTTATTTTTTTTGTTACACCTAAACTTTGAGCGGCTTCAATGTAACCTTTTTTAATTGTCTGAAATGCTGATCTTAGTATCTCGGACGTATAAGCTCCTGTATTTAAAGAAAATGCAATTATTGCACACCAATATGGTTCCTTTATTATTACCCAAAAAAATGAATTTCTTAAAAACTCTATATTAGCTAATCCATAATAAATTAAATATAATTGAACTAGTAATGGTGTTCCTCTAAAAAAATAGGAATAACCATATGCAAACTTATTAATTATTGGATTTTTATTAATTCTTAAAATTGCAAAAATTAAACCTATTATTAATCCAAAAAACATTGAAGATACTAAGAGTTGAAGAGTGATAACTGCACCACTTAATAAGCTTGGAAAAATACTAATCATAAATTTTATATCCATCAGTATCCTTTGCTATATTTTATTTCTAATTTATTAATTAATTTCATGCTAAGGAAAGTAAGCATTAAGTATAATACTGCTGCTACTGAATAAAAAAATAAAGGATCTCTAGTTGAACCAGCAGCAATATAAGATTGCCTCATTATTTCTACTAATCCTGTAACAGAAATTAAAGAGGTATCTTTTAAAGTTATTTGCCAAACGTTACTGAGGTTTGGAATTGATAGCCTCAACATTTGCGGTAAAATAATTTTGTAAAATTGAATATATTTTTTTATACCCAAAACTTTTGAGGCCTCAAATTGACCTTTATCGATTGATAAAATGGCACCCCTAAAAACTTCAGTAGAATACGCTCCAGAAATAATCCCAATTGCAAGAGCACCAGTTATAAATGCATTTATTTCAATATAACCATCATGCCCAAAAATTGAAGCCACATACATAGCGGCTCCTGTTCCACCAAAAAATAACAAATATATTACTAATAATTCTGGAACACCTCTAATTAAAGTAGTGTAACAATTTCCAATTACATTTAGTGTTTTATTTTTAGATAATTTTAAAGGAGTAAATATTAAAGCAAATATAAATCCAATTGCCATTGCAGTAATAGATACAGCAATTGTCATTAGGGTTGCAAAAAACAGTTCGTCTCCCCAACCAGTATCTCCAAATGATAGAAGTTCCATATAGATTGGCGACTATATATTATAGTCGCCATATCTAAAATTAATTACATAGAAGCGTCGAAGCCGAACCACTTGATGGCAATTCTGCTAATGTGGCCATCTTTTCTTGCTTTATCGATAGCTTTGTTAAAAGCTTTTAAGAGTTTAGTATCGTCTTTTCTTATACCTACTCCTACACCATTACCAAATGCACCACCTGAAAAAGTTGGTCCCACAAGTACAACAGCTTCACCAGATTTTTCAGCATAGTCCGTAAATGCAACTGCTGCTGCTAAAGCAACATCACATCTACCATTAGTCAAATCAAGATTCACTTCATCTTGTGTTTTATAAGTTTTCAAATTTATTTTTCCAACGTCACCTGACTCTAAGAAATTTTGGTGGATTGTTCCAATTTGTGTACAGACTGTTTTTCCAGATAAAGCCGAAGTTAAAGTTTTCATAGCTTTATTTACAGACGAACCACCTATATTTAAATTTACTGCTTCTGGAGTATCCATACCTTCTAGGTCAGAGCCTTTCATAACAGCCAAAGATGCTACTTCGTCAGCATATCCTTGTGAAAAATTAATTGTTTTCATTCTCTCATCAGTAATTGACATTCCAGCCATTATTGCATCGAATTTTTTTGATGTTAAAGCTGGTATCATCCCATCCCAGTCTTGTTCAACAATTTCACACTGCTGACCTATATATCTACAAAGTGTCCATGCAAGTTCTACTTCAAATCCAATAAGTTTACCTGAAGCATCTTTTGAATTCCAAGGCGGGTAAGCTCCTTCAGTTCCAATCTTAATTTTATCAGCATTAGAATTACTAATTAAAAATAAAGATAATAAAACAGTTAAAAATATATTTTTTATTACATTCATTATTTCCTCCGTTAAAAGAATAATTATTTCATAATTTTTGAGATTTAAAAAGAAGTTTCTAATGATTTATCGATGAAGAAAAATTCCAGGAACAATCAAAACTTGGTATATAAATTCTAGATAATTTAGTATTGCCAAAATTTTCATTAAATATGTTTAACCAATTCTCTACTTGTTTTGGTTTTTTATCCTGGCTACCAACCTGAGCTGTAATAACTCCTTTTGGCTTTAAAATTCTTGCAAGTGAATTCATATTTTTAGAGGCCAAATCTATGCAGTATTGATCATCATTTAAATCGACATATATCTGATCATATGTATCGTCTTTGACTGATTTGATGCTCTCAAATGCATCTCCCCAAACACATTTTACTGAATTTTTCTCTGTAGCCTTCTCGCCTATTTTGCCTAGATGCTTATCACAAACTTCAACTACTTCAGGGTCTAACTCATACCAATCAATAAAACTAAAATTTTTCGAAATACATTCTCTTGCTACACCACCATCTCCACCACCTATAATAGCTGCTTTTTCTTTATTTGAATTTAAGTCAAGTCCTGAATTTACAAAAGTAGAGCTATAAAGATATTCATCTTTTTCTGCTACTTGAATCTCATTATCTATAAATAAAGCTTTTCCAAATTGTTCTAATTCCAGAATCTCAATATGTTGGCCTACCCCTGACTTAAAATTTTCGATAACATTATTTACTACATATGATTTTTTTAAACCAGGTGAACTATAATTATCATGATAGAGATCTACTGTATCTCTATTAAATTCTTTTTTAATTATTTGTGCATGTTCTATTTCATCTTTAATAACATCTAAAGCAACAGAGGGAGAAATTTTCGCACATGTAAAAAAGTCAAAACTTATTATTCCCTTTTCTGGAAATGTGTGAAAACTAATATGACTTTCAGCCAGCAAAGCAACTAAAGTAAATCCTTGTGGCTCAAATTTATATTTAGAAATTTCAAGCACTGTAACCTTTGCTATTTTCGCGATTTTATAAACAAGTTTCTCAAAAAAAGCAGGGTCATATTCCTTTTTTGTGCCAATTATATCAAGAGTAATATGTTCTCCAACTTTAGTCATATAAATATTTAATAACTTTACTAATTTAATTTTTTACTTCTTTCAAATAAAAAACTACGATAATAATTTATTCGAGGATATTACTTTGAAAAATAATTGGTCAAATACAGAAGCAAAAAAATATATATCAAAATACAAGAAACTTGGTCATTCTAGAGATATGGCTTTGAGAGTTTATACAACTAGATTACTTGGAAGAAATAGTGAATTGGTTCTACATGGGGGCGGTAATACCTCTGTTAAAACTACTGTAAAAGATTTAGATGGAAAAAACTATGATGTTTTATGTGTAAAAGGGAGTGGATGGGATATGGCAGAAATTGAACCAGAAGGTTTGCCAGCTGTAAAACTAAATCCTCTTCTGGCATTAAAGAATAAAAAAAAATTATCAGATGAAGAAATGGTATCATATCAAAAAAGGAATTTAATTAATATCAAATCTCCAAATCCATCAGTCGAAACTTTTCTACATGCCTTTTTACCTTTCAAGTTTGTTGATCACACGCATTCTGATGCGATTATGAATGTAACTAACAGACCAAATGGAATTACTTTTTGCAAAAAAATATTTGGAAAAAAAGTAAGTATAATTCCTTATATAATGCCAGGGTATGGATTAGCTCAGAAGATTAAAGAGGTTTACTTAAACAATCCAAATATAAACTGTCTTATTTTACTTAATCATGGAATTTTCACATTCTCTAACGAAGCAAAAGAATCATACGATCTAATGATTAAATATGTGAGTGACGCTGAAAAGGCTATAAAAAAATTAAAAAGAAAAAAAATTAAACAAATAAAAAGTTTAAATACGAAAATTACTCCTGCTCAAATAGCACCAATACTTCGAGGACTTACATCTAGTGGCTCAAAAAGTAAATTTATTCTTACTTTTAGAAATAATAAGACATTAAAGTATTTTATTAACGGAGTAGAAGTGGCAAGATATTCTACAGAGGGAACTGCTACTCCAGATCATGTAATAAGAGTAAAACCCTTTCCTTTAATAATAAAACCCAAACTTAATTCCTCTATTAGTGAGTTTGAAAAAACTGCAAAAAAAGCATTTATAAATTACAGGAAAAAATATCTGAAATATTTTGAGCAAAACCAAAAAAAGGTTAAAGAAAAGAAAACTATGCTAGATACTTCACCAAGAGTAATAATAGTACAAAATATTGGAATATTTTGTGTAGGCAACAGTCTTAAAGCTGCAAATATTGCTGCAGATTTGACAGAAACTAATGCAAGAGTAATCTCATCTGTTGAAGAAACCTCAAAGTATAAATTTATACCAAAAAAAGATATTTTTGATGTTGAATATTGGTCTCTTGAACAAGCAAAATTAAAAAAAGAAAAAAAGGAATTAGAAGGGAGTATTGTTGTTATTACTGGTGCTTTTGGTGGAATAGGAACAGCAACATATAAATTATTCAAAAAATCTGGCGCAGAAGTAATTTTAATAGACAATAATAAAAAAAAGGTCAATGAAATGAGCAAGAAATTAAATGACCTTTGTATTTATTGCGATGTAACAAACAAAAAAAGTGTTAAAAAAGCATTTAATTTAATTTCATCTCAATTTGGAGGAGTAGATATTTTAATATCAAATGCAGGAACTGCAACAGGAGGTTCTATTGCTGAGGTTAGTGATAAAATTTTAAGAAAAAGTTTTGAAGATAATTTCTTTTCTCATCAATACTGCGCTTCTGAAGCTACAAAAATTATGAAACTTCAAAATAATGAAGGTTGTTTATTATTTAATATTTCCAAACAATCTGTAAATCCAGGTAAAAATTTTGGGCCTTATGGATTGCCAAAATCGGCATTATTAAATCTATGCAAACAATATGCCGTTGATTATGGATCATATGGAATAAGATCCAATGGGGTAAATGCAGACAGAATTAGAAGTGGGCTTCTAAATGATAAAATGATAAAATCAAGAGCAAAGGCTAGAGAAGTTACGACAGATGAATATATGAAAGGTAATTTACTTTTAAATGAGGTAAAAGCTGAAGATGTAGCCAAAGCTTTTTTTCATCTTTCAATATCCAAAAAAACCACAGGAGCTATTCTAACAGTTGATGGTGGAAATATTGCTGCATCTTTAAGATAGTTTATGCCTTTTTATCAACCAAATGAATTGCCTAGATTAATGGTAGCTCCAAATGGAGCAAGAAAAATCAAGAAAGATCATCCAGATGTTCCCTTAACAATAAGAGAAACAGTTGATGTTGCTAAAAACTGTTTTGAAGCAGGGGCAGGTGCTATTCATCTGCATGTAAGAAATGATAAAGGAGAACATGTTTTGGATGCTGGACTTTATAAAGAGGCATTAAATGAATTAGAACACCAAGTTCCTAAAATGCATATTCAGGTCACTACTGAGGCAGTTGGAAAGTATTCTCCTGAGGAAATGAGGAAACTTGCATATGATGTTACTCCACCAGGTACATCAATTGGTACGGCTGAGTTAATACCCTCCAGAAACCCGACAGAGGAAGATATAAAATTATATAAATATTTGACAGAAGCTGGAACTAAAATACAGCATATTTTGTATAATCCGAAGGATGTAGACTTATTAGTAAACCTTTTAAATAAAGCAGAAATTCCAACTGAGGGAGCTTGGTGTTTATTTGTAATTGGTCATTACACAGGTAAAATTAGTTATCCAGAAAAAATTCCAGAGTTTTTAAAAGTAATGAAAAATAATAATGTCAATTTAGATTGGTCAATATGCGCTTTTGCAAAAGAAGAAATGAGTTGTTTGGAAAAAGCGATCAACCTAGGTGGTAAAATTAGAGTAGGATTTGAAAATTCCTTGTATATGCCAAATGGAGAAATTGCTCCAAACAATCATTCAAAAATATTAGCTGTAAATGAGATGTTCAATCTATCGTAAAATCGAAGAATATTTTTTTAAAAGTAAACTAACGTCTCTATCTGATCTTGCTGAAGCTAGTATAAATCTATCTGGTCTTACTAAAATAGCTTTTGAATTAATATTTTTTAAATATTTTGATACATTGCTCAAATTCTTTGCATTCAATGAAGAGTAATTAATTGAGGTTTTAGCCTTTATATCTGATGATAAAATTATCATTCCTTTTTTTGAAAAATGATCATCTAGGGTTTTATTATTTTTAAGTTTGAATTGAGGAAAAGTTTTTCCTCTATTTACATCCTTTATATTGCCTAGACCTTTGCCTAGTTTAGGTTTAATTGACTGCATACTTTTAATACCTTTGTTATCAGATTTTATATTGTCAGTTATTTGAATGGACTCAACAGCATTTACAAATTCTCCCATTCTCATAGTAGTTTCAATGTATTCTTTAACATTAAGAGATCTTTCCGATTGATATGTGTTTAAAAGTGTTTCATCATATTTATTTCTAATACAGTTGGCAATTTTCCATGCTAAATTTGATGCATCCCTAATTCCAGCACACATTCCTTGTCCCATAAATGGTGGCATTAAATGAGCGGCATCACCGGCTAAAAAAATTCTACCTTTGCGCCATTTTCTAGCAATAGCAGATTCAAATGTATAAATTGTTTTTCTCTCAATAATTGCTTCACTTTTATTTAGCCAAGGTTTTAGAAAATTCCAAATATAATTTTCTGATAAAACTTTTTTATCACTGTGATTTTTCTTAATTGCAAATTCCCATCTTCTACGTCTACCAACATTTCTACAATAAGTCGCTGGTTGTTTTGGATTTGAATATTGAATTGTTCTATCTGGTAAATTATTTTTTTTCTTTTTCAATATTAGATCAACTACTGCCCATTTTTGAGTAAAACCTAAATTATCCATTTTTGTTTTCATTTGTTTTCTAGTTATAGAGTTAGCACCATCACAACCAATTAAATATTTTGATCTTGCTAGAAGCTCTTTATGATTATTTATGTTTAAATAAGTTATATCCACATGATTTTTTAAATTGTTAATTTTTATAACTTCGGAATTTTGTTCTATTGAGACTTTTTTATAATTTTTTAATTTTTTTCTGAGTTTTTTTTCAAGATCAGGCTGATGAAATCTATAACTTGGATACCACCCATTTTCTGTAATTTTTTTTGGTCTTGGCCAATCTAAAATCACTTTATCTTTAGAATTAACAAATTTAGTACCTTTATTAATTATAGTGTGTTTCAAAAATTCTTTTGTAATTCCTATTGTTTGAAATACTCTCATTATTTCATCATCAAAATGAACCGCTCTAGGAAGTGGGTAAAAACTTTTTTCTCTATCGAGAATCAATATTGAAAAGTCATGCATTGCCAAAAGGTTTGCTAAAGTCCCTCCTGCAGGTCCTAATCCTACTATTATGACATCAAATTCTTTCATTGATATTTTTAAAAATTATTTTTTTTTTAAATTTGAATATAACCAAGGACAATCAATTAACAATGGAGCTTGTTTTCCTTGAGAAGCAGTTTCGAGTCTTTTGTTTCTAAATTTCATTCTCTCATCATCTGGTAAATAAAGTCTCTCATGCCCCCAAAAACTAGGCCCCTCAAATGTTTCAATTGGTTGCCATGTGTCTGGGTTAATAATCCTCCCACCCCATCCATTTTCAATAAAAAATCCTGAAGGTGTAATTGAATAAAATGATGTCATATAATCATTGGTATGCCGTCCCATTGTATAAGCAATTGCATTATCCTTGTATTGTAACAAGTCATAACCTTGACCTACGTCGTCTAAGTTATTGTATTCAACCATAAAATGATGGAAACCAGTTCCACCTGAGCCGAATAAAGCTAAACTATGATGTCTGCCATTAACATGAAAAAAACATAATGATATTGGAGTATGACTATAATCACTTATCTTGAATCCCATTACATCTCTGTAAAATGGAATTAAATCATCAATATTTTTAACATGCACAACTGCATGTCCCATCCCTAGTGCCCCAGTCTTAAATCCTGAAATTGGCCTGCCTGGTTTAAAAGGATCTGTATCCAACATAGGCTTATACACTAGCTCAATACGATTTCCTTGTGGGTCATTAAAATATATTAGATCCTCAACAAAACGTTTGTCAGCAAAAGAAGTCTTTCCATGATTTACTACAATTTTATTTTCCTCTAATTTATTTGCAAAGGTTTGAAGATCTTCTTTGCTCTCAACTTCCCATCCTAAAAATCCTAATCCATCTCCTTTATCGCCAGTTATCGTTAATCTTTGTTTTTGGTCATCCATTCTAAAAGACAGAATTTCTTTTCCACGGTCCATCTGTTGCATGCCGAGGTATTTTTGAGAATAGTCTGACCAATCCTCAAATTTATCTGAATTAACTCCAATATAACTTAAAGCTTTTACTGCCATTTTACTATTATACTTAATTTTGAAAGAGCCCGCTATGAAATTAGCGGGCTCGAATTTAACTATTAACCGTCTATTTTAGAAATTACTTCTCTTGCCCTTTTTAATACAGCATCTCCATCAAGACCTTTGCCTTTCATTTCTGCTAACCAGTCTGATTCGATAGGAGCTAATATTTTTTTGTATTCAGCTAACACAGAATCAGATGCAACAGTTATTTCGTGCCCTGGAGTATTTTCTACTTGAACTCTCATCTTGGCATTCTGAGTATCAATTAAATTAGATGCCCAATCGCCAAACCATTGACCTGAATGTTTATCAACACATCCTTTTGCTGCTGAAGAAAGACCATTATATTTCCCCTCATTCATTATTAAACCAAATGTAGCATTAGTAATGTTAACTTCTGTATGATATTTAGTAACATCAAATAATCTAAATGAACCAATTGCTGTGTATGGGAAAGGTGTGCCATCTATAACACCTTTGTTTAATGCTTCTGAAGTTCCTGGTGCTGGTACTTTTACCCCAGTTGCTCCTAAAGTTTTAAGAATAGTTCCAGCTATTTTGCTTGGAACTCTCATTTTTTTACCTTTAAAGTCTGCAGGTTTAACTACTTTAGTATCCTTCATATGGATTTGGTATCCAGGGTTTGAATGAAGTCCTATCAGTTTAATTCCTGCCATTTCTTTATCTAGGTAACCTTCTTCAAAAAGAGTATTTAAAGCTCTAGATCCAGCTTTTGATGTTTTGGTCAGGAATGGAAGTTCTACAACTGAACTTAAAGGAAATTGTCCACCAATATATCCAAGAACTGTCCAAGATATATCTGCAACTCCTGAAGTTACTATATCGTATTGTTTTGGAGGGCTTCCTAATACTCCTCCTGCATACATTTTAACGTTTAAAGCACCATTTGAACATTTGTTAACTTTATCTGCCCAAGCAGCTAAAATCTTACTTGCTATAAATGCTTTTGGTGGTTCAAAAGTTGCTAACTTTAATTCTGTAGCTGATGCTGTACTAATAATGCTTAAGGAAAAAATTCCTATAACAAAACCAATTATTTTTTTTTTCATGTTAATCCCCTCTTATTATTAAATAATTATAAGAAAGTTTAACTTGAAAATTAGATTATTTCATCCTTAATTGTATTAGATAAAGTGCCAATTTCTGTGATTTCTATTTCTACATTATCTCCCGGCTTCATAAATACTGGAGGGTTTCTTTTAAACCCTACCCCTCCAGGCGTACCAGTGACTAGTACATCACCTGCTCTCCAAGCCATAGCTTTAGAAACATACGAGATTAAGATTGGAATATCAAAAATAAGTTGACTTAATTTTGCGTTTTGCATGACTTCGCCATTTAATCTAGTTTCAATTGTTAAATTTTTATAATTATTAATGTCTTCAGCTAAAACCATGTGTGGACCAAAACTCCCTGTTTTTTCAAAGTTTTTACCCATCCCAAATTGTCTTGTATGTCTCTGCCATTCTCTTACAGTACTTTCATTATAACATGAATATCCAATTATATGCTTTAAAGCATCCTCAGGTTTTATGTGTTTGCCACCTTCACCCATAATTACTGCCATCTCACCCTCAAAATCTAAACTTTGTGAAACCAGAGGTCTTTGAATTGGTTGTAAGTGTGCAGTTTGACTTTCTGGAAATCGATGAAAAATTACTGGGTTCTCTTCAACTGTTCTGTTAGTTTCTTTAACATGTTCACTATAATTTAAACCTACACAAATAATTTTTCCAGGATTTGGAATTAATGGCAAATATTCAATATCTGAGTCATTTATATTACCTGGATTAATTGTTGCATAAGATTTCGCATCTTCAATTCCTTGGTTTTGAATTAAATCTTTAAGTGTATTTGAATTAGATACTTTTCCAGTTAGATCTGTAATTTTATTCTTATTTATAATACCAAACTTATTTTGTTTATTATGTTTAAAAGAAATAAACTTCATGATTAATACTTTATATTTTTGAAACTACTTATATGTTAATGTTTAAATAATTTGAAGCAACATTTTTATGATTTCTAAAGTCAGTAAAGTTTTTGATTATTCAGCGATAGCTTCGGGCATTGTTTTGTTTTTATTAGCTGTATTAACTTTTTGCGACGTTTTTGGAAGACGATTTTTAAATTCACCAGTTACGGGTACAATAGAGTTGGTTGAAATAGGAATGGCATTAGTAGCTTTCCTCGCAATGCCAAGAGCATTTTATTTAAATGCTAATGTTTCAGCAGATTTTATAAATAATTTAAATTTGGGTATATTTAAAACTTATTTGGTAATTTTAAAATTTGTTTTAATGATATCGATTATGTCCTTAATGGCATACTCTACTACTTTGACATCATACAAATTTATGAATAATCAAAGAGTAACGATTGATCTAGAACTTTATTTTTATCCTTTTTATTTCATATGCTCTATTGGTATGTGGTTAAGTGTTTTTGCTATCATCATATGGTTTATTAAAACTATTGTTAAAAGTAATCCAAAAGCTGAGAATTTATAATGGGATTAGAAGCTGTAATTAATGGTGGATTGTCTTTTGCCGCTGTATTAATTTTGATGGTATTAAATGTACCAATAGGAATTGCAATGTTGGTTGTTGGTTTTATCGGCTTTGCAGTGATTTCAGGATTTGACCCTGCAATATTTGTTTTGGGAACTGCTCCTTTTGATGCTGTCTCAAAATATACATTATCAGTTTTGCCTTTGTTTGTTCTAATGGGAAATCTTGCCAACAGTTCAAATTTATCAAGAAATTTATATGATGCAGCTTATGCAATAGTGGGTCATTACAAAGGTGGTTTAGCGATGTCTACTGTTGGAGCATGTGCTGGATTTGGAATGATTTGTGGATCTTCAATTGCTACAGCTGCAACAATGTCTCAAATGGCAGGCCCTGAAATGAGAAGACATGGTTACAGTGATGCCCTAATAAGCGGATCTATTGCATCTGGAGGAACTCTTGGAATTATAATTCCTCCGAGTGTTATATTAGTAATATATGCTTATTTAACTGAACAGTCTGTTCAAGAATTATTTTTTGCTGCACTGATACCTGGGATAATAGCAGTGGTACTGTATATGATTGCTATTAGAATTTATCTTTTAATTTATCCCACACAGGGTGGTTATGGAACAAAGATGCCCTTGAAGGAACGAATTTCTGCATTATCAAAAGTTTTTCCAATTTTTTTAATATTTGCAATCATGATGGGTGGACTTTATTTAGGTTTTTTTACAGCAACAGAAAGTGCTGCAGTAGGTGTAATATTAGTTTTAATTTTTATTTTTTTTAGAGGTCAATTAAAATTAAGTTTATTGAAAGATGCTTTATGGACGACTATAAAAACTGTTGGTTCATTATATTTAATTGTTATTGGTGCAAGTATATTTAATTATCTTATAACTGTCACACAATTACCTTTTGCGGTTGTTGATTTTATAAATTATCTTGAGCTTACTCCATTAGGAATAATTTTAGTAATTTGTGCAATTTATTTAGTTCTTGGCACTGTAATGGACTCTTTAGCAATGTTATTTTTAACTATTCCAGTATTTTATCCAGTGATTATTGATGCTGGAATTGATCCTGTTTGGTTTGGTATATTTGCAGTGATAGTTGTTGAGTTTGGATTAATTTCACCTCCTGTTGGAATGAATTTATTCGTTATTAAAGGTGTAATGCAAAAAACACCTCTACAAACTATATGGTTTGGGACTCTTCCATTCTTGATGACTGACGTAATTAGGCTCGCTTTAATTATTGCTTTTCCTGCAATTTGTTTATATTTGCCTAGTCTAATGGCTCACTAGTATCTTTTATTTTTTTTATGTAATTAAAATAAATAAAACCAAAAACTGCACCTACTATCATTAAAATATATTGATAGAATTTTAATAATACAAACACTATTGGTAATTCTTTACCTGGATTTTGAGCATAAAAATTGTCTGTACCATCTTTATATAAATCCATTGGGCCTAAAGTTGCATACAAACCAAAGATAAATATATAAATGCAAGGTAATAAAGAAATAATTAGTAAAATTCTATTTCCACGAATTAATTTTATTAAATTTGCAGAAATTCCCACTGAAACTAAGCAAATTAAAGACAATATTAAAGGGTTCATTACCAAACTCCTATCATAATTCCATCATCTTTTGTATAGTCTCTCTCTTTTAAAACAAATTCATCTGTTGCTGCAACCCTATTTTTTCTATTTGTAATTCTTTTAAGCAACATATCCTTCATTTCATCAACAATTTTTTTGTGTTCTGATGATAGCCCTAGATCATTGAATTCATCTGGATCATTTTTTAAATCAAATAATTGAGGTGGAAAACCTTTATAATAAATATACTTCCATCTATTATTTCTAATCATATAAGCTCTTGCATCTGATGCTCCAACATTAAGAATCTTTCTTGCTTCGTTAAATGAGTAATCGATTTCACTAAATACACTCTCTTTCCAATTAGAGACTTCATTTCCTCTAATAATTGGTAACAAAGATTGTCCTTCAAGGCGATGTTTACTTACATCGCTATCTACAGAGTCCAAAAAAGTTGGTAGTAAATCTATGGCCTCTACAAACCTTTTTTCTCTAATTCCTCTACTATTATCTGATAAATTACTAGGATCATAAATTATCATCGGCACTTTAACAATTTGTTCGTGAAATAGTTCTTTTTCTCCTAGCCAATGATCACCCTGATAATCACCATGGTCTGATGTAAAGACTATCATTGTATTTTTCATGTAATTTTTTTCTTCTAAAAATTTAAATAACCTACCAAGATTATCATCAATTTGTTTTATTAACCCCATATATCCTGAAAGAACAGTGTTTCTAACTTCTTCTCTTGAAAAAGTCTTTGAAATATTATTTTCCATGAAAGCTTTGTACACTGGATGATCTATTTCTTTTTCAGCATTACTTCGATGAACTGGGTAAAATTGGTTTGCTGAATACATGTTATGGTAAGGTGCAGGTGCAATATATGGCCAATGAGGTTTTATAAATGATAAATGCAGAAACCAAGGTCTTTCTCCACTTTCTTGAATAAACTCCATAGATCGATTAGTCATAAAAGCAGTTTCTGAGTGCTCCTGTTTAACTCTCGCAGGTTTATTAGAATTTCTTAATCTCCATCCACTTAAAATATTTCCATTTTCATCCTCTGATGAATTTGCCCAACTATCCCAAGGGTTTTGACCATCATATCCAAGTTGATTTAACCACTCATTGTAGGATAATTTTTTGTTTGAATTTTTAATATGGTTATTTGGGTGAAGCCCATCATCTCTTTCATACGGTTCAAAACCAGGCTCGCTTATTGTTAAACCTATTTCTGTATCTTTTGAAATTCCAAGTCTATTCATTCCATCTAAATCTGGTCTCATATGTGTTTTACCAACAACACCAGTTCTTATCCCAGATTGTCTTAAATAATCTCCAATTGTTAATTCCCCAATTGGTAAAGGTATTTGATTCCACGTTGAGCCATGACTAAATACCGTTCTCCCAGTGTAATACGATGCTCTTGATGGGCCGCAAACAGGAGCTTGGACATAAGCTGACTCAAACAAAACTCCTTTTTTTGCTAAACCATCTATATGAGGTGTTTTAAGATGAGGATGGCCATAACAAGAAAGATAATCAAACCTTAGCTGATCAGCCATTATAAATAATATATTTTTAACTTTATTCATTATCTTTTAAACATTTGCTTTAATCCAACGGTAGATGCCTCGCATATACCTTTTTCAGTAATTAAACCTGTTACATATTTTGCAGGTGTTATATCAAATGCAAGGTTCATTGCTTTACTAGTTTTAGGATAAATCAAAACTCTTTTAATATTATTTTTTTCATCTTTTCCTTCAATATAAGATAGTTCTTCAGAATTTCTTTCCTCAATAGGAATATCTTTGTAATTTTTGATATCCCAATCTATTGTAGAACTTGGTAAGGCTACATAGAAAGGAACATTATTGTCATAAGCAGCCAATGCTTTTAAATAAGTTCCTATTTTATTACACACATCTCCAGTTGATAAAGTTCTATCCGTTCCAACAATACACATATCAACCTCTCCTCGTTGCATTAATATTCCACCTGTATTATCTGCAATTATAGTATTAGGAATATTTTCTTCATTTAATTCATATGAAGTTAAGTTTGCACCTTGGTTTCTTGGTCTTGTTTCGTCAACCCAAACATGGATGGGAATTCCTTTTTTATGTGCGTGATAAATTGGTGAGGTAGCTGTCCCCCAATCTATAGTTGCTAACCAACCTGCATTACAGTGGGTTAAGATATTAACAGTTTTATTGTTTTTATTATAAATTTCTTCGATAATTTTAAGTCCATTAAATCCTATATTCTCACAAAATTTTACATCCTCATCACATATTGATTTTGCTTCTTCTAATGCCACATCTAATAATTCATCAGACTTCACAAATGATAATTTATTATTCATTCTATGAACTGCCCATTGTAAATTTATAGCTGTAGGTCTTGAATTAACTAATTCTTCTGAACTTTTTTTAATGAAATCTAAATTTTTATTTTCTTGTATTGCCAATACTATACCGTAAGCAGCAGTTCCACCAATAAGAGGTGCTCCTCTTACCTCCATAGTTTTTATAGCTTTTACTGCATCTCTTATTGTCTTTAAATCTTTAACAACAAACTGATGTGGAAGTTTGGTTTGATCAATTATTTTTACTACATTATTTTCATACCAAATTGTTCTATATTTTTTGCCCTTTATTCTCATTTAATTACTCCAAACCACAGGAAACCAATCCTTTCTCATTTTATCTCCTGAATTTAAATTTATTCCTTCAAAAGGTGGAGAAGTTTCTCCTTTTCTATCAATGTATCTTACATCGTCTCCAATAAATCTTGCAGAGAATGCTTTACGACTTTTTTTGTCATTATTTCCTGAAGATGAATGTAAAACTTTAAAATTAAATAATATTGCATCTCCCATATTCATCTCTGCACTAAAAATATTATTTTTATCTATATTTGGCATATCCATAAAATTCTTATTATTTTTATACCAAAAAGTTTCATTTGACCATTTGGTAGGCTTTACTAACATTGGTAACTTATGGGATCCTTTCAAAACTTTTAGGCAGTTATCTTTTGATACATTATCTAATGGTATCCAGAAACTTCCTGTATCATTTCCATCTACACAATAGTATGGAAGATCTTGATGCCATGGAGTTTCCTTTTTTGTCCCAGGTTCCTTCAAGAAAATATGTTCGTGAAATACCTGAATTTGATTAGATTGAGTTGATTGAGCAACAATTTCCGCTGCGGGTGAGTTAAAAATAAAATCTTTAAATTCTTCAATTCTTCTCCAGTTACAATAGTCCTCAAAAAATCTCCCTCTTTGTTGTTTTGAAATATTTTCTCTTCCATATGAACTTGGGTTACTTAATACTTTATGAAATCCGGTTTTAAGTTTTTCAATCCAAGGTAAAAAAACTTCATTGATTAAAATTACACCATCATTTTTATAATTTAAAATTTGCTTATCAGATAATTTTACTGTCACTTATTTAAAACTCTTCCAGCTACTGTTTTTAGTTTGTCTTTTGTTTTCTGTGATCTTTTTTCTGGAGCAGTAATTATAGCAACATCTAAGCAATTATTTGCTGGGTCATTCGGGTCAATATGAGTATCAAAATTATCAATAAGATTTTGAATCATACTTTTTGCTTTAGATGCATTATCTAATAATACTTTTATCACTTGTTGCACATCAACATTTTCATGATCTGGATGCCAACAATCATAATCTGTTACCATTGAGACAGATGCATATCTAATTTCTGCTTCTCTCGCCAATTTGGCTTCAGGCATATTTGTCATTCCTATCACATCGGCTTTCCATGATCTGTAAAGATTCGATTCAGCTAAAGTTGAAAATTGTGGACCTTCCATTACTACATAAGTTCCTCCCCTTTGATAATCTATTCCTTCTTTTTTAATTGCATCCTCACATGCATTCATTAAACTCTTAGAGGTCGGGTGTGCCATTGATACATGAGCAACTATTTCATCGTCAAAGAAAGTTTTATTTCTAGCGAATGTTCTGTCTATAAATTGGTCAATAATAACAAATTTACCGGGTGGCAAGTTTTCTTTCAAAGAACCAACAGCAGATACAGAGACAATATCTGTTACTCCCAATTGTTTTAACGAGTCAATATTTGCTCTAAAATTTATGTTTGATGGTGAAATAAAGTGTCCCTTACCATGTCTTGGTAAAAAAAAAACTTCCTTATTTTTATAAATTGTTTTTAAAATCTGATCTGATGGTTTTCCCCAAGGAGTGTTTAAATCTATTAATTCTCTATCTTTAAACTCCTCTACGTCGTATAGACCACTTCCACCTATTATTGCTAATTTATTATTTGACATATAAAAAGTAATTATATTGTATTTATAAATAACTATTATGGATTTAAAAGATTATATTCGCTCAATTAAAGATTATCCTAAAAAGGGTATTTTATTTAGAGATATAACTACTTTAATAAAGAATGAAACTGCTTTTGAGGAAACAATTAATCAAATCGTTGAGAGATCCAAAAAATTTAAGCTAGATAAAATAGCTGCAATTGAATCACGTGGTTTTGTATTTGCATCTGCTGTTTCTTACATCTTAAAAAAACCTTTTATTATGCTAAGAAAAAAAAACAAACTTCCTGCTGATGTACATTCAGTTGATTTTGCACTGGAATATGGAACAGCAACAATAGAAGTTCATAAAGACTCAATTTCAGAAAATGACTCAGTTCTAATAATAGATGATTTGATAGCAACAGGTGGAACTGCAGATGCTGCAGCGAAACTTATAGAAATTTCTAAAGGACATGTTGCAGCCTTTATATTTGTTATAAATCTTTTTGACCTAGGTGGTTGTGATAATCTCAAAAAAAAAGGATATAAAGTTGAAAATTTAATGGAATTTCCTGGTCATTAGTTTGGTAGCGGGAAGTGGGATCGAACCACTGACCTCGGGCTTATGAGTCCCGCGCTCTAACCAACTGAGCTACCCCGCCATAAATTCATGAAAGTTATAATAGAAATTTTATATAACGCAATCAACTATTAAAAGATTAAGTTTTTTTAACTCCTGTTGGGTGTGGAATTCCATCAATAACTAATTTTGGTTCCACACTTACATCGATTAATTTAGGACGATTTTCTAGGTAAGATTTTATACTCTCAATAGACATCATGTCTTCTAAAAATTTTTCTAATCTGGGAAATTTTTTTATTATTGTAGGATCAAGCATTTTAGATAAATCTAAATGATGAAATGTTACAAAATCACATGCTCTAGGCTCATCTAAAATAAAAAATTTTTTATCATTTTCTTTAATAACTTTTTCAAGATCTTCAAATCTTGATAATAAAAATGACATCATGTCATTTTTTTTCTTTTTAAATTTCTCTCCTGTTGCAAAATTTACTGTAGGGTTTAGAGGCATAAAAAGTTCCTGTGCACTCTGCATAATAGCATTTGCTTTGGCATTTAATATTGGATCAGTAATGTTGATGCCTGCTAAATTTTCTATAAATGTCATTATTGCCATACTTTGACAAATCTCATGTTTCTTATCTACAATTAACATAGGTAGTTGTTTAAAAGGAATGCTAGGTTTTACATCTGACCATTCCTTTTCATAATAGTCCCATGACATAAGATCTTCATACTCAATATTTGTATAATGAAATAATAAACGAGGAGCTTCTGCCAAAGCTCTCATTTTAAAATATATTAATTCTAATTTATGTGTCACTTAAATTTATGAGGCTATAAATTTTATTAAGTAATAAAGTATACCAGTAATTATTGTTGCATAAACAAAGCCAACAACAAACAATTTGATAATTATTTTGTTATCATCATATTTTGATTTTAAATATACATAAATGAGAGTGTAAATTCCCACTATTGCAATACTTAATAATATATCTGTTGGATTCATAGATTTTTTTATAATTCTAATTTAATCTAATAATATTACTTATTCAATTGATAATAGAGTAATTTTAGATTGTCTTATCTTTATCAAATAATAAACTGCTATTATTAAAAATATAGAGAGAGGAAAAAAATGATTAAATTTAAATCAATCAGCAAAACTTTTATGAGTTTTGTTTTAGTTATTTCATTTTTAGTATCTTCAACAGCAGCATTTGCAGAAATAGTAGGTAGACTTTCAGTTCATTGGAGTCCTAAACACCATAGTGCAAAACACGCTCAAATTTTTGCTGATGAAGTTAACAAAAGAGCAAATGGAAAATTAAAAATTGAAGTTTATCCATCTAAGCAACTTTTTGGAATTAGAGAAGTCATGGGCGCTGTAACTTCAGGTGCAGTTGAGTTAGGTGGAATTGTTGGTGTTGTAAGTTTTCCACCAATAAATAAAAACTTTAATGTTGCATCTTTCCCAGGCCTATTTAATTCTTGGGAACAACAAAGAGGTTTTTTTCAAAACTCTGCTAAAGGAAAAGAAATTTGGGGAGAATTAACTAAAAAAACTAATTCAACTTTAGTAATGTACAATCCAGTTGGCCCAGTAATGTCAATTTCAAGTGCTAGAGAGTTAACTGGTATAGATGCCATGAAAGGTTTGAAAGCTAGAAGATTACTTAAAAGTGAAGAGCCTATGTGGGATGCTCTAGGGGCAAATCGTGTATCTTTAAAAACAGGTGAAGTATACAACGCTTTGCAATCTGGAATGATAGATACAATAAATAGCCCTCCAGGAAGTATAAAGGCTTATAGCTGGTGGGAATTTTTAAAATACGCTCAAAAGCCATACCAATATTATGCTGATGCATATATAATGGCTAACTCTACTTGGTTTAATAGTTTACCAGCAGACTTACAAAAAATAATTATGGATGTTGGTAAAGAAGTTGGAACACTTTCAACAGACAGAATTATGGATCATGGTGAAACTGTTCTTAAAGAATTCCAAGAGAGAGGTGGTGTTGTAACTACTCTTTCAGGAGCTGAGAAAGCAAAATTTGATAAGCTTATGAAAGATAAAGTTATGCCTGCAATGGCTAAAATGATCGACTCTGATGCTTTAAAAGCAGCACAAGACTACGCAAAAAGTAATTAGAATAAGTTAATTGCTTAATCTAATAAAATGAAAGCGTTGCGAGCAGTTAATAATTTTTTAGCTTCGGCTTCATTAGCTCTCGCAATGTTTATCATTTTCATTATGGTTGCTGCACTATTTTTAAGTGCAGCTACAAGATTCATTACAGGCACTGGATTTGCTTGGTTTATAGAACTACCACCGGTTTTAGTTAGTTGGTTAGTATTTCCATTATTAGGACCCCTCTTAAAAAAAGGACAACATATTAAAGTTGATTTTTTAACTCCTATACTTTCAAAAAAAAAAAAAGAAATTTTGTTTTTAATTGTAAATATAGTTGCCTTCTTGTCAGCATGTGTTTTTTTTAAGGCTGGTCTTGATGCAACAATAATGTATTTCAATTTAGGTCAAGTTATGGAAATTGAAATTAGTATTCCTATATGGTGGATGTTTTTAGCATTCCCTGTTGGTTTTTTAATATTAGCTCTTACATCAATAGAGTTATTATTCGATAATATTATAAATTTAATAAGAAATTAAATGTTTACATTAGCATCTATATTATCATTGGTAGCTTTAATTATTTCTGTTCCAATTTTTTTAGTCTTTGGTTTAGGTAGTTCTATAGCTGCTATTGGTGGATTAAATCTTCCTTGGTCTGTTTTAATTCAAGTGTCTTTTGGAGCTTTAACAAAACATGTCCTTATAGCTGTGCCATTATTTATTTTTAGTGGAATGGCGATGCTAAAAGGTGGGGCAGCACTTAGACTTGTAAAATTTGCAACAACTTTAGTTGGACATTGGCCAGGAGGTTTGGGTGTGGCAATGGTTATTGCGATGGGTTTCTTTGCAGCATTCTGTGGTTCTATATTAGCTGCAATTACAGCTGTGGGAACTATTATGATGCCTAAAATGATTGAGCAGGGCTACCCTACTCCGTTTGTAGTTGTTTTAGCTGCATCAGCTGCTTTACTTGAAGCTTTAATTCCTCCATCAAATGCTGCTATTTTATTTAGTGCACTTACTTATGTCCCAGTCTCTAAAACATTTGCAGCTGGTGTAATACCAGGAATAATTCTTTTAATTTTAATGGTTCTATTAGTTTTATTTAAATGTAGACATATAAGGGTCGACAGAAAGGCAACTCTTAAAGAAAGATTAAATTCTTTTGTTGCAGCACTTCCAGCTTTAATAACCCCAATTATAATTTTAGGTGGTATATATGCAGGTTTTTTAACGCCATCTGAGTCTGCAGCTATAGCTGGAGTTTATGCTGTTGCGATAGGATTTTTAATATACAGAGAATTAACATTTTCATCTTTGCTAAGTTGTTTAAAAGATACAGCAATAATTACTGCAGTAATATTTTCAATTATTGCGACAGCAACTTTTTTAAGTGTTGTGCTTACTTATACTCAAGCCCCTCAAAAAATTATAACTTATTTTACAGATATGGGAGTAAGTGTGAATTTATTTTGGATAATGTTAGGAACAATATGTTTAATTTTAGGAACTTTTATAGAAATAGTTCCAGTATTTTATTTAACAGTTCCAATATTTGCAGCTTTAACACTATCTTTTGATCAAAGTCTACTTCATTTATATGTTGTTTTTGTTGCTTTTGCTGGAATAGGAATGATTACCCCACCAGTTTGTGTGGGAATATATACTGCTGCTGGTGTTATAAAAGAAAATCCAGCTAACGCATTTAAAGAAGTTCCTCTATTTACTATAGTAGGTATTGTTTATGGAATATTAATGATTTTATTTCCAATTCTTTCAACTTGGCTACCAAGTCTTCTTTGATTATTCTAATTGCTCTCTAATTTCTTTTTCACAAATAATTCTTGCTTCTTCTGGGGCGATTTCTTTTAGTATTTTACCTTTGGCTATAACACAGGCTGATATAGATTTTTGAAGACTAAATTCTTCATATTTTTCAACACTAAAATAAAGAAAAATTATTGCTGCTCCTAAAAATAACAACAATTTATAATTTTTATACATTAAGAAGCTTGTTGCTCTGGTAATGAAATATCTAAATGATAGTTTGGTTCATTTCGTTGTTTTTTAAGAGCTGGAATTATTTCTTTATAGGTTTCAAATAATCCATCTTTAATTTCGGGTAACTGATCTTTTAAATGATAATGTAATTTTTCTAAATTATAAGCTGGAACATTTGGAAACATATGATGTACACAATGATACTCCATCTTCCAATAAAGAAAGCTTAGTATTGGGTTTAATTTCATATCCCTTGCTGACAATCTGTGATCTTTTACATCTCTAGCTAAACCAGCATGTTGAGTAAATGCAACAAATTTATGCAAACCTTTTCCATAATAATGAGGTAACAAAAGATACAACACAGGTAACCATGAAGATATTAATAGAGACCAGATAATTATAGATAACCAAATACCAACATAAATTCTTGAGATCAAGATAGCTCTTGATCTTGCATTTTCTGGAATACTATCAATCATAACTTTGGTTTGTATGCCAAAAGCATGTTTTATAACTTCAAAAGCAATGCTTTTTTTAAAAAATAATAATTCACCAAAAGGAATTAAATTCATTATTAGTTTTTTAGGAGTATCTTTTAAATTATTGTCATATTCTATCTCATGATCATAAGGGTCTTTTGTTGAATAAGTGTTCCCATGATGAACAAAATGGGTAAATCTCCATCTTGTAGGTTCAAAGTATGCCATGAAACATGAAATATAGTAAAATATTTCATTTAAATATTTGGTTTTGAACGCAGTTTTATGACCTGTTTCATGCCAAATTGCATTACAAAAACAAAAGATATTTCCATAAATGTAAAACCATAATACTGACCACCAGGTACCCCAAGTTAAATATGCTAAATATCCAACAATGCTTAGTAAGCTAAAATAAATACTTACATGTAATAATCCTTTGATGTCTGATTTTTTTGTTAGTTCTTTTAAGACTTCTTTATCAATATTAGGTCTGAACCACTTTTCTAATTTAACGTCCATAAATTACAGTAAGATTAAATATCATACATATATTTATTTAACCTACCAATGATTTTTGAGGCTTCATATCACCTTTTTCAATTCCTGCTACTTCTACTGGTTTCTTCATAGCGTCTCTTCTAAATGGTTCACCTAATTCTTGATTTAAAATTACCTCTATGAATGTTGTAACTCCTTTTTTTTGATCTTCACAGGATTGCTTAATTGCTTTAGTTGTTTCTTCCATGGTTTTGACGGCAACTCCTTTTAAACCGCATGCATTAGCAACCTTTGCATAACTTAATTCTGGATCTAGTTCTGTACCAATAAAATTATCATCAAACCATAGAATTGAATTTCTCTTCTCTGCTCCCCATTGATAGTTTCTAAATATAACCATAGTTATTGCAGGCCATTCCTCTCTTGCACAAGAACTCATCTCGTTCATACTTATTCCAAATGCGCCGTCACCTGCAAAACCAATTACGGGTGTATCTGGACATCCTATTTTTGCTCCAAGTATAGATGGAAAACCATAACCACATGGACCAAATAAACCTGGTGCTAAATATTTTCTTGGCTTTTCAAAAGTTGGGTATGCATTACCTATTGCACAATTATTTCCAATATCACTTGATATAATTACATCTTCAGGCATACCAGCTTGAATTGCTCTCCAAGCTTGTCTTGGAGACATTCTATCTGAGTCTCTTTCTCTAGCTTCTTTATTCCAAACTGTTCCTGGATCATCATCCTCATGGTCTAAACTGGTAAGGGTTTGTAACCATGCAGATTTTGTTTGATGAATTAAGTTTTTTCTCTCATCTCTGCCAGTATCTCCGGCTGTTGGTGATAATTTTTCTAAAATCTGTTGAGAAACCATTTTAGCATCACCACAAATACCAACTGTTACTTTTTTTGTGAGTCCAATTCTATCTGGATTCATATCGACTTGAATTATTGTTGCATCTTTTGGCCAATAATCAATTCCATATCCTGGTAAAGTTGAAAATGGATTTAATCTTGTTCCTAATGCCAAAACTACATCTGCTTTTGAAATTAATTCCATTCCGGCTTTAGAGCCATTATATCCTAATGGTCCGACTGCTAAGGGATGGCTTCCTGGAAAACTATCATTATGTTGATATCCATTGCATACTGGAGCATCTAATTTCTCAGCCAACTTTTTACATTCTTCAATTGCATTACCAATTACTACACCCGCTCCAGACAATATAACCGGGAATTTTGCATTAGATAAAAGTTTTGCTGCTTTTTCAATTGCTTCTTTTCCTCCACCTTGTCTTTCAAATCTTACAATTGGTGGTAATTCAATATCAATTACTTGTGTCCAATAATCTCTTGGGACATTTATTTGGGCTGGTGCTGAACCTCTAAACGCTTTTTCTATTACTCTATTTAATACCTCTGCCATTCTTGAGGGATCTCTCACCTCTTCTTGATAGCAAACCATATCTTTAAATAAATTCATCTGTTCTACTTCTTGAAAACCACCTTGACCCATAGTTTTATTTGCTGCTTGAGGAGTAACTAATAATAAAGGTGTATGGTTCCAGTAAGCAGTTTTGATTGGTGTAACTAATCCAGTTATTCCTGGCCCATTTTGAGCAATAACCATTGACATTTTTCCTGTTGCTCTTGTATATCCGTCTGCGATTAAACCACCATTAGTCTCATGAGCAACATCCCAAAAAGTAATTCCTGCCTTAGGAAACAAATCAGATATTGCCATAAAAGCTGATCCTATTATTCCAAACGAGTGTTCTATTCCGTGCATTTGAAGAACTTTTATAAATGCTTCTTCTGTTGTCATTTTAGTCATAGTTCAGCCTTTCTAATTCTTTTTTTAATTGTCAAAGTGTTTGATTAATATATAAGATTTAACGAATTTCAAATAAAGAAATCGTCACAATGTCAAATACTGATATAATAATACATGATGAAAAAGACAACGTTGGCGTAGTTGTTATAGAAAAAATAACCCCAGAACAAGATTGTAATTGTTGGATAATGGAAAACGATAAGTCTGTTTCAATACAATCAAAAGACGAAATACCTTTGGGTCATAAGATTGCAATGGTAGATCTAAATGAAGGTGACACTATTTTGAAATATGGACATGATATTGGGAAAGTAGTTAAAAATATTAAAAAAGGTGAACATGTTCATGTTCATAATGTAAAAACAAAAAAGTGGTAATAAATGGAAATTCCAAAAAGTTTTTTAGGATATAAAAGAGAAAATGGTCGTGCTGGAACACGTAATCACGTTATCATTCTTCCTGTAGACGATATTTCAAATGCATGTGCAGAAGCAGTTGCAAATAACATTAAAGGTACAATAGCTCTACCCCATTCTTATGGACGATTACAATTTGGTGCAGACTTAGAACTTCATTTTAGAACAATGATTGGTACAGGAAAAAATCCTAACGTTGCAGCTGTTATAGTTATTGGTATCGAGCCAAAATGGACAAAAAGAATTGTAGATGCAATTGCGACAACAGGTAAACCAGTTGAAGGTTTTAGTATCGAAGGTGTTGGAGATATAGATACCATTGCAAAAGTTTCAAAAAAAGCACAAGAGTTTTCAATGTGGGCATCAGAAAAACAAAGAGAAGAATGTCCAATGAGTGATTTATGGATTTCGGTAAAATGTGGGGAGTCTGATACAACGTCAGGATTAGCATCTAATCCAACTGTAGGAAATCTCATGGATAAATTAGAACCGCTTGGTGTTCATTTATGTTTTGGCGAAACTTCTGAACTTACAGGAGCTGAAACAGTTTGTGAAAAAAGAGGTAAAACGCCTGAAGCTCAAGCCAAATTTAAAAAAACATGGAACGATTACAATGATTTCATTCTTAAAGAAGCAACAGATGATTTATCAGAAAGTCAACCAACTGCAGGAAATATTGCAGGTGGATTAACTACTATTGAAGAAAAAGCATTTGGTAATTTTCAGAAAATTGGAGGATGTCAATTTATTGATGTTTTAGAGCCAGCCGAGGAACCAACAAAAGGTGCGGGATTGTACTTCATGGATACTTCTTCAGCTGCTGCAGAATGTGTTACTTTGCAAGCTGCAGGTGGTTTTAATATTCACCTATTCCCAACTGGACAGGGGAATATTATAGGAAATCCTATAGAGCCTGTGATTAAATTGACAGCAAATCCTCTTACTGCAAAAACTATGAGTGAACATATTGATGTGGACGTTTCTAAAATTTTATCTAGAGAAATGAATTTGAGCCAAGCGGGAGATGAGTTAATCAAATCAACTTTAAGGGTTGCTAATGGAAGATTAACTTGTGCTGAAGCTCTTGGTCACAAAGAGTTTGTTATGACTAAACTATATAGAAGCGCTTAATTATTTTTTTAATTTTGCTAATCTTTTATCGTCCCAATTAGAATAAACTCTTCTAATCATTGCAGCACCAACGCCCAGAACAATAGCAAGAAGTACAGATGTTAGGCCATAAAATACCGGCAAGTCTCTAGAAAAGTTTAATATAAATTCACTTAGTGGGCCTAAGTTATCTGTAGCATTAACAATAGTACTTGTTGTTTTTTCATCTTTGATAAAAGTATCATAAGCAATTGCTATACCAACTAATAATAATAATATTGCTAAGATAGTTTTAAATTCTGAACTATCAATTTTTTCTCCAATTTTTTGTCCAAACTGTACACCTATTATTGAACCTAAAATTAAAACAGTAACTAATATTAAATCTATGGTTCCATAATTCAACGCATGCAAAATTGTTACAATAGCACTTACAAATATTGTTACAAAAAGTGAAGTTCCTGGAATTAATCTTGTTGGCATCCCAATAACATAAATCATTGCTGGTACTAAAATGAAAGCACCACCTATTCCCATTATTGCAGCGATGAAACCAACTATCAAACCTATTATTATTGGTGTAAATGCACTTTCATAAAGTTGTGACTTTTTAAAACGCATTCTTAAAGGAAGACCATGTATCCAATAATGTTTATGTAGCTTCTTCTTTTCAGTTATTTTTTTTCTTGCTTTATCAATTTCTGATACACCTTGAATAAGCATAAAGGTTCCTAAAATTGCAAGGATATACATATAAGCTAAAGATATAACTACATTGATTTTTCCAATATCTTTAAAATATGAAAAAGTTATAATTCCAATTATTGTTCCGACAGCTCCTCCAATGACAATCATGAAACCCATTTTGTAATCGAGTGTTCCTTTAAGATAATGAGTTGTAGATCCAGAGACTGAAGTTCCTAAAATATTACTGGCTTCATTGGGAACTGCATAAATAGGAGGTACACCTAAAAAAATTAAAAAAGGTGTCATCAAAAATCCTCCACCTACTCCAAACAAGCCAGATAAAATTCCTACGACTAAACTTAGACCAAATATAAAAAGTAAATTTATTTCGACTTGTGCAATTGGAAGAAAATACTCCATTTAAAGTAATTATTCCTCAAAGAATATAAAGTCAATAAATATGAATGTTTTTTAGATAAAATTCTGAGCAGTACTAAGGAGAATTATGCCCCAAGCAAAGAAGATAAATAGATATAAAAATGATTTAATTATTTTACTTATTTGATTTTGGAAAAATGAGGGAATATTTTTGAAATTTTCTTTAAAATTAACTTGCATTCTCCAAATAAACATAAGTTATAAAAAATGCAAATAATTTTTTAAAAAATAGTTGCTCCAAAAACTTTTACTTCGTCACCTTCTTCTCCAAGCACTAACCTTCCCAAAAAGTCACCTGGTATCTCAGTACTTGTCTGTCTATACAACACAGTTATATAAAGTCCTCGTCTTAAACACCCAATTGCCTTACATCCCTCTGCTAAACTTGAGATTAATTTATTACTTGCCCATTGTTTTCCAAGTTCAACTTCATTAGCCCCATACATCATTTGAGATGAAAGATCTCTAGTAAAACCACCATAATCCTTGATATTTGATGATTTAACTAAGTTTGCCCAAATAGGATCTGCAATTTTGATTATTTCCTCGTCGGATTTCTTTAAAAGACTCATTTACCTATCTTAAAAATTAGGAAGCTTCTTTTTTCTCTTTTTCGTCTACGATATGATAAACAGGAGCCTTTTCCATTGTAAATTTGCCTGTTTTTGGATCTCTTCTAGATAATGTTAAACAATGCCAATTTTCATCATCGAGTTTCATATAATCACCTCTGTAATAGTATC
This sequence comes from uncultured Pelagibacteraceae bacterium, assembly GCA_902555585.1. Taxonomy (GTDB): domain Bacteria; phylum Pseudomonadota; class Alphaproteobacteria; order Pelagibacterales; family Pelagibacteraceae; genus Pelagibacter. The sequence goes on from CACDSY010000003.1 coordinate 222,641, forward strand.
CAGGCCAACGTGTTTCCTGCCTAAATAAAGTATGCTCAGTTACACATTGTGAGGTTAATGTTCTATGTTTGAGCTCCCAAGCTCTCATAAGTTGATGGTAGTCTTCAGCACCTACATTTTCTAAATCTTCTTCAAGCCATGCTAACAACTCAAGACCTTTCTTGAGAGTATTTTCATTAGTCATATAATTATAACTTATTCCACCAACGTACTCGTCCATAATTTTTTGTAGTCTTTGTAGACCTTGAATAGGAGAAATATAACTTGGAGACACTGTTCCTCCAGTTATTTCGTTTCTTCCAACAGTGTAATTTTCAAGTGGTTTATAAATCACTTCTTTAAAATCCTCACATTGCTTATCACTAACGTTAATGTCAGCTGCTTTTTGTTCTTCTATGTATTTTACAGCTGCTTTTGCTGCAAGTCTCCCTTCAGTAAATGATCCGGATGAAAATTTGTGAGCACTACCTCCTACGGTATCACCAGCTCCAAATAAGCCTTCTATTGTTGTCATTCTGTTATAACCCCAGAAATATTCAGGTGGCGATAAATCTTCTGGTCCACTAACCCAAGCTCCTGAACAAGTTGCATGTGACCCCATAACGTAAGGTTCAGATGTCGTTAATTCTGGGTTAGTATATTTTGGATCAATATTTTGAGATGCCCAAACTACTGCCTGTCCAACAGTCATTCCAAGGAAATTTTCCCAACCCACTGTTTCTAAGTGTGGATCTTGGAAAGCTTCTTTAGTAACCATATGAATAGGTCCTCCGCCCGCCATAGTTTCTTGAATGAAAGCGTGATTACGTAAACATGTTGGAGTTGGATGATGATCAATATACTCTCCAACTAATTCTTTGGTTTTTTCATACCATTTCTTCTCATAATTCTCACCGTTTGCGTTTTGAGTGTATGTTTTAAGATGTAAGAAATATGCGCCAACTGGACCATAACCATCCTTAAATCTACAAAGGACAATTCTATTTTCCATTTGAGTCATTTTAGCACCAGCAGCAATAGGTAATGCATATGCTGAACCGTTGCTCCAAGGGGCATACCAAGTTCTACCCATTCCTTCACCAACTGCTCTTGGTTTAAATATATGTGAAGCTCCACCAGCGGCTACAATAACTGTCTTTGCTTTAAAGACATGGTAGTCACCAGTTCTCATATTAAACCCAACAGCTCCCCCAACTCTATTTTCTTTGTTTTCATCCATTAAAAGATGAGTAATCATAATTCGGTTATAAATTTTATCTGCTGATTTCTTTGCTGCCTCAGCTACGATTGGTTTATAGCTTTCACCATGTATCATTATTTGCCATTTACCCTCTCTTTGGTAACGACCTGTTTCTTTATTCTTCATCATTGGAAGGCCCCATTCATCAAACATATGAACAGTTGAGTCTACGTGACGCGCCATATCATATCCAAGATCTTCCCTTACTAATCCCATTAAATCATTTCTTGCATATCTTACGTGATCTTCGGGTTGATTTTCACCCCACTGCATACCCATGTAACAATTGATTGCATAAAGTCCTTGTGCGACTGCACCACTTCTATCTATGTTTGCTTTTTCAACACAAACTATTTTTAAATCTCTTCCCCAATGCCTAGCTTCAAAAGTTGCTCCAGTACCAGCCATACCACCACCTACTACAAGTACATCACAATTTTCTACGATAGTTTTTCTAGCCATTAATAATAAACTCCTTTTTTAAAGGCGCTCTTATCAACTTTAGGTAATTCCTGGTTTGTGTTTAGTCCTTCTGGTTCTGAATAAAGAATTTGAGAATTGATTTCTCCTTGATTTGGTTTGTCGCCTTCAGCTAAATTTGGAATGTATTCACCCCAAGGCTTTGTTGTTATGGGTGATACAAAGTTCTTTTCAGTACCATTCCTAAATTTTATTCTCCAAGAAATAGTCCCTTTTTCTTCTTCTCTCCTAACTCTTACGCTATGACCCATTGGAGCAAAATCTGCATAGCCTCTTACATCTATTGCATGATTAGGACATGCTTTTACACATGAGTAGCACTCCCAGCAAAAATTTGGTTCAATATTTTTTGCTCTTCTTATTGTTTCATCAATATGCATTATATCTGATGGACAAATATCTACGCAGTGACCACATCCATCACATCTAGTCATGTATACAAAAGTTGACATAATTTATATTTTCTCCTTTATATTCTTTATCATATTAATAATGTTTTGGCTCTTCTCTTTTAATGCCTAGGCCAAATTGCTCAGGTGCATCAGATTCAGGTGGCAAATTATCTCTAGAGCCATCAGCTTCTGCCAAATTTTTCTGTAGAGCTGCTCCCGGTTTATAGAACATGTGTGCAAATTTAGACCAATATACACCGCCAAATAAAACTAAGTTAGCAACTATAAATAAAACTAAAAATACAACATCGTCCCATCTTCCTTGTAAATTTAATGATTGAAGATAAGACCATATTAATCCAAATAAGGAGGAAGCAATCAATGCTAATACAAATAAATCTGCTTTTATAACTCTGTACCAAGGTTGTGCCTCAGAATAAACATCAACTCTTAAAAAGAACCAAAACCAAGATCCTCCTAATACAGTTAGTGCTGCTCCAATATGCCATATCATTGGCCATAGCGCAGGTGTTGTAGATCCTGGAGATGTATAAAAGAAAATCATTACAACTGAACCTACCCAAAAAAGTATAGTTCCATACATTCCCATTACATGCGCCACTCTTCGTTTACCTGCACCAAGTTCTGATGTAGTAGCAATATCGCTTGCTATAGTTTTTGAAATTACAGATATTCTCTCTCCTGTTGATAAGGTTTTAGTAGCTGATAATTTTGCTTTTTTTGCATTATTAAAGAAATACTTCACATTTTTTTTATGGATAATATCCATAACTGTTCCAACTAGAATTAGTAAGCCCATTAAAATAACAAATGATTGCATCAAAAATGGTGGTACAGTCTCAGCTAATGTTAAAAATGGATTAGTTGATATCATTGTGAATTTCTTCCTTCCGCATAAGATTTCTAGTACACTTATTTAAATAGATCAACCGCGATATAATGACATTTCAACAGATTATAAATGTAATTATTATTTGTTTTTACGCACATAATGTTGTTTAGAGGCAATTACGCTTCTAACACCACCTTGTGGGTTCTCAACGTCTCCCGATCTTCTTGGAATCAGATGAATATGACAATGATTAATTGATTGTCCTGCAGTTTTACCAGAGTTTGATCCAACATTAAATCCGTCAATTGTATTATCTTTATATTCAAGTTTTTTTTTAAGCTCTTTTAGAAGTGCATCACAAGCAAGAACTTCCTCACTATTTAGTTCAAAATAATTTTTTACATGTCTCTTTGGAACAATTAAAGCATGATACTTTGAAACTGGGTAAGTATCATAACTAGCGAAAGCCAATTCATTTTCTAGTTCAAAATCATTGTTGGATATATTACAAAATAAACATGGGTTATTGGGATCTCTCATTTTTTAATTATAAATATATTTTTCTTTTTTAAACTCTTTTTCAAAAATCTTGTGCATTGAATTAAACATTTTGCTTTTTCTTCTCTTCCAATTGCTATCTACAATGTAACTTGTAGAAACAACACCTTTGCCAGAACCAACTAATATAATTTCATCAAATTGATTTAATTCTTTCAGATAAATATCTTTTTTAATTATATTAAATTTTTTTTCATAAAATTTAATATTAGTTCCTTTGTAATATTTGTTTTTTGGAGAATAAATTTTGTTTTTTTTTACAAATAGTAAATTTGATGTACCAGTCTCAAATATTTTATCTTTTACACATAAAGCAATGTCTTCTTTTGAAGTATTCATTTTTGATAAGTAACCTAGTATTTTTTTGTATTTTAAATTTTTATATTCAGGTTTCACTCTTTCATAGTGGACTAATTTAATACCAAATTTTTGCTTAGGTTGAACTCTGTTTCTAAGTGATATTGAAATAATTTTTTTATTTAAAGCAACTCTGAGTAAATGATTATAAGATTTGGTTTTATCTATATTTTCATTTATTAATTTTAGTATTTTACTTTTTATTGATTTATCATAGATCTTAAAAGCTTTTAATGATTTTATTAAATTTTCAATGTGTGTTTTAAAAAAAAGAATTTTAGGAGGCTTATTGTAGATCCACATTGTTGTAAAAACTCCATCCTTGTTCCATAGATCATCAAACTCAATTTCTTTAAAGTTTTTACGCTGATAAGATTTTTTTAATAAGTATTTTACCATTATTTGTCAAAAAAGATTCTGGGTGAAACTGAAATCCATATACATCATCTTGACTATTTTCGAAACCCATTGCTATATCAGATTTAGTACATCTCATTGTAATATTGAAGTTTTCTTTCTTAAAAGGCTCTTTTAATTTGAGTGAATGGTATCTGCCAACTTTAAAAACTGAATTTTTTTTAAAAATAGAATTATTGCTTGTAACTCTAACATTCGATTGAAAACCATGATAAATATTTTTTTGCTGAATAATTTTTCCATTTTCGCTGTGTAAGATCAATTGATAACCAAGACAAATACCAATAATTTTTTTTGCTCCTTTGAATTTATTATAAATCTTTAATGATGTTGGATAATCTTTTGGTGAACCTGGTCCAGGAGAAAATACAATTGTGTTACATTTATCTAATAATTTTTTATTTATATCAAAATAATTTGAGCAGTATACTTCATCAAATTCAGAAAATTGGTGAACCACATTCCATGTAAATGAATCTTGATGATCAATAATATAAATCATTTAAATAATTCCAAAAGTGATTTTGCTTTGATAAAATTTTCATTAAATTCTTTCTTTGAATTGCTATCCAGCACAACCCCAGAAGCTGCGGATATTTCTGATCGATTTTTAAAGTTTAAAATTGATCTAATAATTATGTTAAACCGCATATCCTGATTAAATTTTATATACCCAAAACTTCCAGTAAAAATATTTCTATCCTCTTTTTCTTGTGTGTTAAGTAATTCCAATGTTCTTATTTTAGGACAACCAATAACAGATCCACCTGGCATCATTGACTTGATTATTTCTTTAACAGATGTTTTTTGATTTAATTTTCCAATAATGCTAGTTACGTAGTGATATAAGTGCTTATATTCTTCCACATATTTTTGTTTTTTGATTTTTACTGAACCTGGTTTACATATTCTAGATAAATCGTTCCTCTCAAGATCAACAATCATATTATGTTCTTTAGTTTCTTTGATATTATTTCTAAAGAATTTGAGAGCTTTTGATTTAGTTGTATATTTATTTTTTTTTAAGGTTCCCGCAATAGGTTTAGTGGTAATATGATTGCCTACCCTGTGAATTAAAGTTTCAGGTGAGCAGCTAACTATTGAATAATCTTTATCTCTTATCATAAATGACTCAGGCGAGGAGTTGATCTTCATTAGTTTCCAAAAGAAATTTACTGAATTAATAGTCGATTTATTCTTATATTTTGTGCATATTTTAATTTGATAAGTCTCTCCTTCTCTAATTTTTCTGGAAAATGTATTAAATATTTTTTGATACTCATTGAAGTCTATATTTAGTTTGAAAGGGCTAAGAATTTTAGTTTTTTGAAAAACCTTATTGAATTCTGCCTTTTTTAAATTTGAGTGAATTATAATCTTGTTTCTTATCTTTATTAAAGTTTCAGGCTTATAAAAAATACCTTTATAGAAGTTCATCTTTTTTTGATTTTTTAAAGATAAGTTTAAAAGACTACATAAAATCTCATAACTAAAAAATCCCACATACAAGTCAGTTTCTTTTCTATATTTTTTCAAGGAAAAGCTATCTAAAAATTTTGTAATATTATTTTTGTTGAGCGTTATCTTCTTTGAAAAATCCGTATAAATATTATACCCCCCGTCAACTTTATAGATGATAAGTGGCTTATTAGACTGATAAAGTTTTTCTAAATATTTATTAAATTTAAGTTTATGCTGCCTGAACTCGTTCAATTGTTTTCTCTTTTATTGGTAAGTGTATCATACCAGCAAAAATAGAAAGTGCGATAGATGCGTACCAAGCATAATCAAAGTTACCATGCATTTCATAAAAAACTCCACCAAGATACGCTCCAAGAAAGGATCCTACCTGATGACTGACAAATACAATACCATATAAAAGACCTAGATGTTTTGTTCCAAATATATGCCCCACTATTCCATTAGTTGGGGGTACAGTTGAAAGCCACAAAAGTCCAAATGTTACTCCAAATACTATACAATTAAATACGCTTGGAGGTAAAAATATAAAATAAATTAATGATACGCCTCTTAATAAATAAATTGCACTTAAAACTTTCTTTTTACTAAATCTAGTTGCTAAATAACCTGCACCAATTGTACCAATCATATTAAAAACACCAACTAAGGCTAAAATCATTGCTGCTGTCCAATCGGGTAGCCCTCTATCCATCATATAAGTTGGGATATGCGTAGCTACTAAAGCAATGTGCCAACCACAAACAAAAAAACCGAGAGTTAAAAATATGAAACTTTTATTTCCAAAAGCCTCTCTTAAAGCTTCTGATGCTGTTTGATTGTTATCTAAATTACTACTTCCAACTGGAATTTTTGGTGTATTTACAAATAGAGCAACAATTAATCCAATTCCTAATAGAAAACAAAAATATAAAATTGTAATTTCCCATCCCATTTCAATTAATGAGTATCTAACCAATAAAGGTGAAACAAAAAAACCAAATGATCCTGCACAGGTAACTATACCTGTTGCTATTGTTCTATTAGAATCAGGAAAATGTTTAGCAACAACTGATACTGGGATACTTATAGCAGTACCGCCTAAACCTATGCCAATCAATACTCCAATCGTCAGAGTAAAATAGTGTCCAGCATTAAGTCCTGAATAGAAAAGTAATAGTCCTGATAAAAAAAATAAAAAACCCACAAAAATAGCTGTTGCACCTCCATATTTATCTGTGATGAAACCAAAAACAGGACTAAAAATTCCCCACATTAAAAGTTGCAACCCTATTACAAAACCAAAATGAGAAATAGAAATATTAAGATCTGTATTAAAATCAAAAAAAAATAAGCCAAATGTTTGCCTAATACCCATTGCAAAAATAACCGTTAATGAGGCTGCGATAAGAGTAATCAGTGCTTTTTTACTTGTAAAAAATTTTTCTTTACTCATTTAACGAGCATAAGGCTTTTTCTAATATCTGCAATTAAATCTTTTGGGTCTTCTAGTCCTATATGTAACCTTACTAAGTGTTCATTCTTATTTAAATTTAAGAATTTCCTGTCACCCATCTCTATATCACTTTGCAGCAATGCTAAACTTTCAAACCCACCCCAACTATAACCATGACCAAATAATTTTAAAGAGTTAACAAATTTCAAAACTGATTTTCTACTTTTAGATCTTATAATTATTCCCATAAGACCTGATGAGCCAGAGTAGTATTTTTTCCACATTCTAAAATTGAAAGAGTTTTTTTTATAAGGATATAAAATTTTTACTTTTTTACTTTTGGAGAGGAACTTACAGACTTCTCTAGCATTAGACTCGTGTTTATCTAGTCTAATATCTAAAGTTCTTAAGCCTCTTGTTATTAAATAAGCATCATCAGGACCCAATCTTAACCCCAAAATTTCGTCCGCTTTTTTGACATGTTGATATACTTTTTTGTTAACAGCTAAGCTTCCACCCATTACGTCAGAATGTCCTGAATAGTATTTTGTTGCTGATACTATAGACATATCGAAACCTAATTTTATAGGCTTAAGAAAATATGGTGTTGCCCAAGTATTGTCTATAGCCGTAAATATTTTATTTTTTTTTGCAATAGAAATTACTTTTTTTAAATCTTGAAATTCAAAAGTATTACTTCCAGGGCACTCAACATAAATTAATTTTGTTTTATTTGTTATGCTTTTTTCTAAAGATTTTAATTCATGTGGGTTATAAAATTTTGTTTTAATTCCAAATTCCTTAAGATAATTTTCACTTAAGTTTCTAGTAGGGTTGTAAAGAGGATCTGAAATTATAATCTCATCTCCTGGTCTTGTTACACTAAAAATTGAAAGGAATACAGATCCAAATCCAGTTGGAGTTAAAAATACATTGTATGACTCTTCCATTTTGGTTAGAATTTTTTGTAATATGAAAGTTGTAGAGGTACCCTTTCTACCATAATCGAAGTGCCCACCTAATGGTTTTTTTTGAGCCATTCTTTGCATTTTTCTTAAATCGTGCATTGACTTAAAAATAATTGTAGATGCCCTTACAACTGGTGGATTAACTGAATGGTTATGAAAATCTTTAGCTGTATGCTTTAAAAAAGTTTTAAAGGAATAATCCATAAAAAATTTGATATGTAGTTGGGACAATGCTATATCCACCAAATAAGTCAATAAAATAGTAAAACTAAGGAGATTATGGGATATCCAAAAAAACACAGAGGCCGTAGAAAAATGGGCTCAAAAAAGAGAAGAGCTAGAAAAAAAAATAAGAAAAAGTAATTTAAACTTCAAATAATGTCTAACAGGCTAAGATTTATATCACTGGCTTGTTTTGTCCTGCCAGTTTTTACAGTTATAATCTCATACTTAATATCAATTAGACTCAATTTAGTGGCCACGTGTATTCCAAATTTTGAGGGATGTACTTCGATCTCAAGAGCTGGACGATATGAACCTGTAAAATTCTTTTTTAAACCAATGATGTATTTTTACTCAATATTTATATTATTTTTTTGGAATATTTTTTTAAAAGAGATTAATAATACTAAAATTGAAACTAAAAACTTAGTTATATTAACTTACATAACAGTCATTTTTTTATGTTTATACATAACTTTTTTAGGTGAAAGTAATTTTTATTCTTTTTTTAAAAGAATTGGCATTTATTTCTATATTCTTTCAATTGTATTACTTCAGTTTTCCTCAAATAGAATATTAATTAATAATGAAAAGAAACTT
>CACDSY010000004.1 GCA_902555585.1 uncultured Pelagibacteraceae bacterium
ATAAATATTTTAGTGATTTAAAATCAGGAAAACCTCAAATTTATGGATTGTATTGGTCAAAACCGCAAATAAAAATCAGGCACTCACAAGAAATGGCTAAAATAAAAAAATTTTTAAATAATATATGGTTGTTTAAAAATGATGAATATGAGGTATTTGACCCTAATAGAGAACTTTCATATGCTGACAGAGTTAGAAGACGAGAACCAGGTGATGATAGCTTAGGTTTATCCCCTCATTGTGATGCAGGATCAGTTGAAAGATGGATTGATCCCTCTTATCAAAAAATTTATAATGATATATTTTCAGATAAATTTTATGATTTTAATCCATTCAATGCAAAATATAGAGATAGAACAATTGAATTTGAGTTTCCAGCGGTTGCTCACGTGTTTAGAACCTTTCAAGGGTGGACTGCTTTAACAGAGCAAGGCCCTAAAGATGGAACATTACAGTTGATTCCAATTGCAAAAGCCATGGCATATGTTTTAACTAGAGCATTGTTAGAAGATGTTCCAGAAAATGAGTTATGTGGATCAAAAGTAGGAAAGCCTTTATCAGTAAATGAAACTTATCATAGTTTACTTTTAGAAGGGTTAATATCAATTCCCAAAATGTATCCTGGGGATACAATTTGGTGGCACCCTGATGTTATTCATGCAGTTGAAGACAAGCATTTAGGAAAAAGTTTTTCAAATGTTATTTATGTTGGTGCAACACCATATTGTAAAAAAAATTTGGATTATATTAATAAGCAATCAAAAAAGTTTTTAGAAGGAAAAAGTCCCCCAGATTTTGCACCAGAAAATTTTGAGATTGATTATAAAGGAAGGGCAACCGAAAAAGATTTAAGTTCTCTTGCAAAAAAACAATTAGGTTTAATTGATTGGAATTAATTTACTTTAAAGATGCTTCTAGTTGTCCATTTTTTTCTAGATCTCTAAGTTCTTGATAGCCACCAATATGCTCATCGTTAAAAAAGATTTGAGGGATTGTACGTTTTCCATTTGCTTTTTTAATCATTTCATCTCTTAAATCTGGACCAGTCGATACATCAATCACTTTGTATTCAAGATTATTTCTATTCAGTAACCTTTTTGCTGCATCACAAAAAGCACACATTGGGCCTGAATACATAGTAATATTTTTCATACTTTAGATATAATTATATTTTTTAAATTTACCAGTTAAGAATTTCATTTTTCTTTATTTTTACTCTTATTTGTTTTCTTGAATATTCAAATTTTTTTCTATGTTTAATGCTTTGTGAATTTACTCTTTTTCTCCATAACCTAAAAGATGAAGGTTTAAGACTTCTTCTCATTATCTTAATTACATCAGATTCAGTTTTGCCTGTTTTTTTCTCTATCTCCTCAAATGTTATTCTGTCTGCCCAAGCTGCCCAGATAACCCAGTCTGGACTTCCTGGTTTTGGTTCAGGATTTTTGACTTTGGTTGTAGGCCTGTGACTTTTTTTCATAGATTTTTCAGCAAAACTTTAAATTAATTTTAATGCAAATTTTAATGCCTATGATATTATCACTTTTAGATAGTCCTATCTAGCCATCTTTAGCTCCCGGTTTTTTAGGACTATCCTAAAATGCTCCCAATAAACTATTTCCTATTTCTACAAATTATTCTCTTTATGTTTATTACTCCTGGAACACCAAGGATTGTAATCATTTCATATTCAATGAATTACGGAGTTAAGAAATGTGTGTGGACAGCATTAGGAGATGTTACTGCAAATATTATTCAAGCAACTCTTGTTATATTTGTTATTGGCTCATTTATTTCGGATAATCTTAAGTTGCTTAATACAATTAAGTGGATAGGAATAATTTATATTCTATATCTTGCTTATGATATCTATAAATCTCGACCAAAAAGCATAAACTCTGATAAAAAATCAGAAAAAACTTTTTTATCTTTTTATAAAGATGGTTTTTTAGTTGCAGGGACAAGCCCTAAAGCTTGGATGTTTTTTCCATTTATTTTTCCACAATTTATTGATTTTAATTCTAATTATGTGGCTCAATTTATTATTTTAATAACCACATATGTAATTTTAGATTTTTTATCTTTAATCGGATACGCAATTCTAGCAAATAAAATGATTACCTGGGTTAAAGCTAACGCAAAGATTATAAACACAATTTCTGCGTGCGTTTTAATTGTAATTGCAGCAATAATTGCATTTATGCAACAATATTAGTCGTTAATGCGATACTACTGATACTTGCAAAAAAATTAATTTCTTAGTTTAATAAGGTTTAAATTAATTAATTAATAATAAAGAGGAGATAAATGAAAATTAAAAACATTATAATTACATTTGTTTCTGCAATAGCAATTTTATTCTCAACTTCAGTTGTTTCTTTAGCAAAAGTTGTTGGAGATAAAATTATTTTAGGTGCTGCAATTTCTTTAACTGGAAAATATTCATCTAATGGAGTTCATACTCAAAATGGTTACAATATGGCCGTTGATAGAATTAACGACATGGGTGGTATTAAAGTTGGAGGAAAAACTTACAAGTTTGATATTATCTATTATGATGATGAATCAAATCCTAAAAGAGCAGCGCAACTTGCAGAAAGATTAATTTCACAAGATGGTGTTGAGTTTATGCTTGGACCTTATAGTTCAGGTTTAACGAAAGCAATTGCACCTGTTACAGAGAAGTACGGTGTTCCAATGGTTGAGGCTAATGGTGCATCAAGATCTTTGTTTACAAAAGGTTATAAATATTTATTTGCAGTGCTTGCGCCAGCGAACTTATATTTAGATGTTGCGATTGAAACAGCTGTAGAGTTAAACGGTGGAAAAGGTGTAAGAATAGCTCAAGCTTTTGAGCAAGATGCATTCTCACAAGACGTTAGATTAGGTATTTTAGATGCTGCAGAGAGAACTGGATCTAAAATTATAATCGATGATAAACTTCCAAAAGAGCTAAATGACATGGCTGCAACTTTAGCAAAAGTTAAAGCTGTTAAACCAGATGTTTTAGTTGTATCCGGACACACAAAAGGTGCTTTAACTGCTATCAGGCAAATTGCTGAAATGAAAGTTGATGTACCTATGCTTGCAATGACACACTGTGATGCTGCTAAATTATCTAAGCAACACGGAAAGAACTCACAGTATGCTTTATGTGCATCTCAATGGCACAAAACATTAACTTATAAAGATGATTTCTTCAAAGATGGTATGACATATGCTGCAGACTTTGAGAAATTATTTGGTTATGATCCGCCATATCAATCAGCAGAATCATCAGCTGCTTTATTAGTTTTCAAAGATGCATTTGAAAGAGCAAATTCTTTTGATCAAAAGAAAGTCAGAGATGCACTTGCAGATACTAATATGCAAACATTCTATGGAAATATCAAATTTGCAGAAGGTGGTCAGAACGTTGACAAACCAATGGTATTATTCCAGGTTATGTGTGACGATGCAGGAAAATGTGAAAATAAAGTTGTAGCTCCATTAAAATGGGCTTCAGCAGAATTAATTCACCCAATTCCTAAGTGGTCTGAAAGATAATAAAAAATAACGTTAGCCCCCTAGCAATAGGGGGCTTTTTTTTATAAAGCATTTAGAGTTTATGGATTTTTTAATTTTCCAAGTTCCAATGTTAACTTTACAAGCTGTACTAGATGGTTTGTTACTTGGAATTTTATTTGCGTTAATCGCTTATGGAATGGCTCTCCAATGGGGAGTTATGAATATAATTAACATTGCACAAGGTGATTTAGTTATATTAGGAGGATACATTGCATATTTTATGTATCTATATGGGATACATCCAGCCTGGGGAGTAATAGTATCACCAATAATAATGTATTTTGTTGGAGTAGTAATTTATAAATTAGTGATTAATAAAGTAGTTGATAGAGATTTATTCATTTCGATTTTAGCAACTTTTGGAATAAGCATATTATTCATGCAATTAATGAACTTTGCATTTGGTGCGGATGTCGTCCTTGCAAATTCAGGATATGGAACGACAATGTTATTTGATAACTCAGTAACATTGCCGAATTCGAAAATATTCTCAGCATTTATAAGTATTGTTTTTGCTATCGGATTAGTAGTTTATATGAAAAAATCTAAGCTTGGACGGGCTATTAGAGCTACAGCTCAAAACGCAAGAGCAGCTAAGATTTTAGGTGTAGATACTGAGAAAGTTTATGCTGCAACTTTTGGAATTAATGCTGCATTGTGTGGTGTTGCTGGTGCTTTAATTTCAATAACATTCACAATACACCCATACATGGGACTTCCTTACACAATTAGATCTTTCATGATTGTTATTGTTGCAGGCTTAGGAAATCTGCCTGGTGTTGCAATGTCAGGTATGGGTTTAGGAGTATTTGAGGAGTTTGCAGATTATATTTTAGGAACAGAATTTAGAATTGGTTCTGTGTTCTTGCTGTTAGTTTTAATTTTAGTTTACAGAAGATTTAAACTTTCAAGAAAAAGAGAATATTTAAAATGAGGAAAGTTAAGATTACTGATGACCAAGGGAATAATATCGAGGTAGATATTGACAAATTTAAAAAACATCTAGACGAGTTTCATGATAGTGGATCAACTATTCATGAGGAGAATGGACACTATTTTACAGTTAATCAATTATTTAGAGATAAAATAAAAAACTTATATGATCAAAAATAATTTAATTATTTATTTAGCAATTCTAATATTTGGATTAGCAGCACCATTTGTATTTCCTGCATTTAAGGTTCAGTTATCAATTCTTTGTATCTTAATTATTCTTGCAATCACTTGGAATGTGCAAGGTGGGGAAATGGGTTATAACACTTTTGGAAATATTCTTTTCTATGGTTTGGGAATGTATTTGTGTGCTTCAGTACAGGTTGGAATGTTTTTTCCATTGGGAGAATGGACAGAAGGAGGAGGAGAAAAGACATTTGTTCATACACCCGCACAATTCTTCCAAGGATTTGCATTTGGCTTAGCGGTTGCAGCTATAGTTCCAGCAATTGTTGCTGGTTTAATTGGTTATTCAATTTTAGGATTGAGAGGACATTATTTTGCAATTTGCACTTTAGGATTAGGAGTTGCAGCTGGAGAAATTTCTGGTGGAATAGAAATAATTGGCGCTGGACAAGGATTCACAACTCCTCCATTTCCAAATGTTGATAGGTTAGAGGCAAGAGGAGAGTTTTTCTATTTTTGTAGTTTTATAGTTTTAATATTTACATTTCTTGCAGTTAAAGCAATTTACTCAACACGATTTAAATTAGTTCTGAATGCAATTAGGGACAATGAAGATAAAGCTGAGGCAATGGGAATCCAAACTATGAAATATAAAATTATCGGTTGGATGATATCAGCATTCTTTTGTGGATTAGCTGGAGGAATTATGGGGGGATTAGTTGGTTATATTGACTCCACAGATGTAGCATTTGATGGAAGAGAAATGGGAGTATTTATGGTTTTGATGGCTATATTAGGTGGTAAAGGAACTTTATGGGGACCTGTAATTGGTGCAACATTGTTTCATATATTTAAAGAGGGTTTTTGGACATTCTTCCTTGGATGGCAGTATGTTGCCCTTGGAGTTTTAATTGTAGTAATTGTAATTTATTTCCCAGAAGGAATTATGGGATGGTTAAGAGAAAAATATCCTGAGAGGTTTGGAGAAGTTGTGGACGAGGCTGACCGAAAGGCACAGGTTCAGCTCAAATGAGTATTTTAGAAGTAAATAATGTTAGTAAGTCTTTTGGAGGTGTAAAAGCAAATGTTGATATTTCTATGTCTGTTGAAAAAGGGAAAATTGTTGGTTTAATAGGTCCAAATGGATCTGGCAAAACAACATTATTTAATTCTATAGTTGGAACATACCCAATTGATCAAGGCTCTATAAAATTCAATGGTAAAGAAGTTTCTGAACTACCCGTTCCTATAATTGCTAAACTTGGTTTGCTTAGAACTTTTCAACAAACAAGAATATATGGAAAATTAAACTGTGTAGATAATATGCTCATAAGCCATAAAGCGAGTGATGAAAGTTTAATTTCAATATTTTCTCAAATACCTCAAGATCTTACAGATAAAGCTGAAAATTTATTAAATTTTGTAGGATTATATCAAAAAAGAAAATTAAGAGCTGGAGATTTATCATTTGGTCAACAGAAATTATTAGAGCTTGCAATGGCATTAATGAATGAGCCTGAAATGCTTTTACTAGATGAACCTACTGCAGGAATCAATCCTACTTTGATCAATGGGATCATAGACAGACTAATTAAAGTCAATCAAGAATTTGGAATTACACTTCTTGTTATTGAACATAATATGAGAGTGATTATGCAACTTGCTGAAAGTATATTCTGTTTAGCACATGGTAAAATGCTAGCAAATGGTACACCAGATGAAATTAAAAATGATAAGCGCGTAATAGATGCATATCTAGGAGCACAATAATGGCAAATCAGTATGAAGTTTTAGGAAAGGCTCCCGTTGCAGAAGATTTACAAAAATTATCTTCAGAAAATGTGCATTTAACTATTAAAGGTTTATCTGCTGGATACGGGAAAATGGAGATACTTCACAATTTTGATTTATTTGTTAGCAAAGCCCAATCTCTTTGTTTAATAGGGCCAAATGGAGCGGGAAAATCTACAATACTCCACTCAATTTATGGTTTTACAAATATATTTACAGGAAAGATAGAAATTGATGGCAAAGAAATAACTAATCTAACTCCTGCTGAAAAACTTAAATCAGAGGGAATAGCTTATATTCTCCAAGATAATTCAGTTTTTCCGGATATGACAGTAGAAGAAAACCTTCTAATGGGAGGATATATTAAAGATAAAACTGAGGAGTCTTTTGAAGAGGCTGAGAGAGTTCTACAAAAGTATGAAAGATTAAGAAATAGAAGAAATCAACCAGCAAAAGTGTTATCTGGAGGTGAAAGAAGACTTTTGGAAATTTCTAGAGCTCTAGTAATGAAACCATCAATTTTGCTTGTTGATGAACCATCAATAGGACTTGAGCCTAGATATATTCAAATGGTTTTTGAGATTTTAGACGATCTTCAGAAAAATGAAAAAAAAAACAATCATATTAGTTGAACAAAATGCAAAGAAAGGTTTAGAATTTGCAGACATAGGTTATGTCTTAGTTTCAGGCGAGACAGCTATTGCAGGTAAAGGTGATGATCTTTTAAATAATCCAGATGTTGGCCGTCTTTTCCTGGGTGGTTAATGATTAACCCAAAATATTTTTTAAAAGGAGTTCTCTGTTCTAGAAAATTTGACAGTCCAGCAATTGCACTTGGAGCTAGCTTTATTGCAATAGGAGCATTATTAAAAAATTTAGGTTTTACAATTCAAGAAAGTATCTTCTCTACATTTTTAACTTACGCTTTGCCAGGATCATTGGTTATGGCAGAATCAATGTTGATTGGAGCTTCTTTAATAAACATTTTTTTAGCAGTATGGCTGGTAAATTCTAGACTATATCCAATGACTGTCTCGATAATGCCTTTACTCAAACACGAAAGTCAACCACGCTGGAAATATTATTTATCTTGTCACTTTGTTGCTGTTTCTTCATGGTTAATTTTAAAGAGTAATTATGAGGAAATAGAGAAAAATTATAGAATTGATTTTTGGATTGGCATTGGGACTGCAACTTGGTTGATTGCCATTTTTTCAACAGTATTAGGATACTATGCAGCCGATTTTTTAAATAAAGATATGATAATTGGTTTAACAATTGTAAATCCAATTTATTTTATGTGTGCAATGATAGGTGTAATGAAAACAATTCAACTTTCATCAGCAATACTCTTAGGAGCAATTCTAGGACCAATTTTTTATTTTATATCTCCTGAATGGAGTGTTTTAATAGGAGGAGTAGTCGCTGGAACAGTAGCTTATCTAATAGGAGAAAAATATGGCAACTAATATTATTTTAATAATTTTAGTAACTTCTTTTGCAACATATATATCAAGATTTCTTGGTGCTTTTACCTCAGAAAAAATTGTTGAAACTTCTAAAATTTATAAATGGTTTAATTGTGTTGCATATTCAACACTTGCAGCTTTAATTTCAAGAATGCTAATTTTTCCCTCAGGTGATCTCTCTGATGTGAATTATATTTTAAGGATAACAGTGATATTGTTATCAATATTAATTTTTTATGTAACAAAGAGAAATTTAGTTTATCCAACTGTATTATCTGCTATAATTTTGGCTACATTAAATAGTTTTGCGGTATGAAAAAGCTTATTTTTATTATATTTTTTTTAGTTTTTAACACTCAAGTAAATGCAGGATGCGATGATCCAATAACTGATGGTGTAGATTATACACAGTGCAAATTTTCGGATGGACAAGATTTACAAGGAAGCTATCTTCCAAATTCTAATCTTTCATTTGCAAGTTTTATTCAAGTAAATCTTGATAAAAGTATAATGATGAATTCAAACTTAGCTTTTGGTACATTTTCAGAATCTTCATTTATTAGAGCCAACTTGTATGAGTCAACATTAACTGGTGCAAACTTTGAACTGTCAAATTTTTCTAGTGCGAATCTTACAAGAGCAGATTTTATGGGAGCTACACTTATTGATGTAAATTTTCAAAATTCCAATCTGATGGAGGCAAATTTTACTTCATCAAATATATTAAACGCAAATTTTGAGGGTGCTAATTTAATAGGTGCTACATGGACTAATGGTGAAATATGTGGTCCAGACTCAATAGGTGTTTGCAACAAGTAATTTTATGAAAGATCTTTTAAAAATAAATGGGTTTGAAATTTCGTATCACGAAAAATCTAATAGAATAATAAATATTAAAATCGAAGATGAAATTATAGATAGATTAGCATTTCCGTTTAAAAAATTTAATATTACAGCTCTTGAGTATAAACCATTTACAAGATTCACTATTGCTAAAAGTTTAGATGAGACAGCATCTAATAAATTAAGTAACTTCATTAATGAAATAATAAAAGATAGAGATACAGGTTGTTTTATTATTGGCCCAAAAAAAATTTCATCTAAAATTGATCAAACTTTTCTGGTAAAACTTTCAACAGCCATTACTCATTTAATTGGCAATCCAAACCATGACTCCATGGCAGGTAAATATTATGCAAGATTTCATGTAAAACATGAAGATAATAGTGATTCATATCTGAGAAAAGCTTACACAAATATGGATTTGCATACAGATGGAACTTATGTTCGAGAAACAACAGATTGGATTTTAATGTCTAAACTCGAAGAAGAAAATGTAGCTGGTGGAGAAACTGCTTTACTGCATTTGGATGATTGGGAACATTTACCTGAACTTTCAGAAGATAAAATTGGTTTACAAAATTTTACTTGGGGATCACCTAAAAGTAAAAATATTGACTATAAAGTTGAACACCCTGTATTTTCAAAGGATGAAAACGGTAAACCAATTATTTCGTATATAGATCAATTTCCAGAACCTAAAAATATGGAGCAAGGACTATTTTTGCAGAAATTATCTGATGCACTCGAGGGTAGCAAAAATAAAATTGTAACTTCCTTACCAGTTGGCAGTGCAGTTGTAGCAAATAATTATTTTTGGCTTCATGGAAGAAAGCCATTTATTGAAAATAAAAATTTATCAAGAGAATTATTAAGAATTAGAGGTTCCTTTTTTAATAATTAAGTATAGTAATTAAACTATGAAACTCGGTTTTATAGGAACAGGTAAAATTACTCATTCTGTTGTCACAGGAATTTGTTCATCTAAGATTAAGTTTAATGAAATATTAGTCTCCCCAAGAAACCTAGCAACTGCTAGAAAATTGGCCAAATATCACAAAAAGGTTAAAATAGCAAAGTCAAATGATGAAATTGTAAACTCTTGCAATTGGATATTTTTAGCAGTTACTCCAGCAGTAGGTCAAAATCTTATAAAAAAACTTCAATTTAAATCTAATCAAACAGTAATAAGTTTCATATCAACTATTACATTACCACAATTAAAAAAAATGATTAAAGCTAAGGCAACAATAGTGAGAGCAATTCCTTTACCTCCAATATCTATAAAAAAAGGTCCTGTTCCAATTTTCCCTCCAAATAAAAAAATAAAAAGTTTTTTTAACAAATTAGGTACTACAGTTGAAATCAAAAATGAGAACCTTTCAAAAAATTTCTGGTCCACATCAGGTATGATGGCCCCATTCTATGAACTTTTAAATACTATGGCTAATTGGTTAGTAAAAAAAGGTGTGAAAAAGGAAAACGCTCAAAAATACATTACATCTTTGTTCCTTGCTTTATCGGAAGATGCAGTTGTAAATTCAAAAAAAGATCTAAAATATTTAGTAAAAGAATCCCAAACTCCCAAAGGGCTTAACGAACAAGGAGTTAACGAACTTAGAAAATTAGGTTTTTATAAATCAACTGAAAAAACTTTAAACAGTATTCTTAAAAGACTTAATAAAATATAATCCTACAGTAGCTTATGTCTAACATTCTACAAATTGAAAATTTATCAAAATATTTTGGTGGGTTAGCTGCAGTTTCAAACTGCTCATTAAAAATAAAAGAGGGTTCTATTACAGGAATTATTGGTCCAAATGGTTCAGGTAAGACAACATTATTTAATCTAATTGCTGGTAACTTAAAATCTTCTGAAGGAAATGTTTTATTCAATAATGAAAATATAACTGATGTACCATCCCATGAATTATTCTCAAAAGGTTTATTAAGAACTTTTCAAATAGCTCACGAGTTCTCAAATATGACAGTACTAGAAAATTTAATGATGGTCCCTGGAAATCAGTCAGGGGAAATTCTTTTAAATGCACTTTTAAAACCCAACTTAATAAAGCAAGAAGAAGATGAAATTAGAAAAAAAGCTTATGAAGTAACTGAATTTTTAAATTTAAAACATTTAGCTAATGAGAGAGCTGGAAATTTGTCGGGTGGTCAAAAAAAACTGCTTGAACTTGGAAGAACAATGATGGTCGATGCTAAACTTGTACTGTTAGATGAAGTAGGAGCAGGGGTGAATAGAACCTTATTAAAAGATTTAGGAACAGCCATACTTAGATTAAACAAGGAAAAAAACTATACTTTTTGCATGATTGAGCACGATATGGATTTTATTAGTAGAATGTGTGACCCAGTTATTGTTATGTCAGAAGGATCTGTTTTGTTTGAGGGAACATCAGATGAAGTAAAAAAAAATGATAAAGTGATTGATAGTTATTTGGGAAGAAAAAAATAGAATAAATGGCCTTTTTTGAGGGAAATAACATGACTGGTGGCTATGGAGATGGTCCTGACATCATAAGTTCTTGCAGTATAAATGTGGATAAAGGTGAGATAGTTGCAATATTAGGTCCTAATGGTGCTGGTAAATCTACAGCTATGAAAGCAATGCTTGGACTATTAAAACTAAAGTCTGGAAATATTATTATTGATGGTGAGGATATCTCAAATTTATCTCCACAGGAACGAGTAAAAAAAGGAATTTCGTTTGTCCCCCAAACTAGAAACGTATTTGCAGAACTTACTGTTAAGGAAAATTTGGAAGTAGGAGCTTTTTTAAGAACAGATGAAATTAATAAGGTTATTGATGAAATTTATGATCTTTTTCCAATATTAAAAGAAAAGAAAGATCAAATAGTTGGACAATTATCAGGTGGTCAAAGACAGCAGGTAGCTTTAGGTAGAGCCTTAATGATAAAACCATCAGTACTAATGTTAGATGAACCAACTGCTGGGGTTTCACCAATCGTAATGGATGAATTATTTGAACATATTCTAAGAGTTAAAGAGACCAAAGTAGGAATTATAATGGTTGAGCAAAATGCAAAACAAGCGCTTAGTATTTCTGATAGAGGTTACGTATTAGTGACTGGTGAAAATAAATTTGAAGGTTCTGGAAATGAATTATTAAATGATCCAGAAGTACGAAGGTCTTTCTTAGGAGCATAATATGGATTTATTAAATGCAGTAATTGTGTTACTTAATTATACGATTATCCCAGCTTTAACATATGGTTCTCAATTAGCTCTTGGAGCAATATTTGTAACTTTGATTTATGGGATTTTACGATTTGCAAACTTTGCAACAGGAGACATGATGTCTTTTGGTACAATGTTTGCAGTACTTCTAACTTATTATTTTCAATCTATTGGAATAAATTTTGGGTTTTTACCAACTGCATTACTTACAATTCCATTCGCAATTATAATGATGATACTTTACATGTTATTGATTGATAAGACAGTTTTTAATTACTATAGAATAAAAAAAAGTCCTCCTGTTCAACTAGCAATGGTAAGTGTTGGAGTGATGTTTGTAACTCAAGCAATTATTAGAATAATTATTGGTCCAACAGATAGAAGATTTTTAGATGGTGAAAAATTTATAATGAAAGCATCTGAATTTAAAGAAATGACAGGACTTGCTGAAGGTTTAACTATTAAATCAACTCAAATGATAACAATTGTTGTAACAATAATTGTTGTTGCAATTATGTTTTGGTTTTTAAATAAAACCAAAACTGGAACAAGTATGAGAGCATACTCTGATAATGAGGATTTAGCCCTTCTCTCAGGAATAGATCCAAAAAAAGTTGTACTTATAACATGGATTATTGCAGGTATATTAGCCACAATTGGAGGGATTTTGTATGGTTTAGACAAGAGTTATAGACCATTTGTATATTTTAATAATATGCTGCCTATATTTGCTGCAGCTATAGTTGGGGGAATAGGAAATCCATACGGGGCTTTTTTTGGTGGATATGTGATTGCATTTGCTGAAATTTTTATAACTTATGCTTATAAACGGGTTTTAGTTTATCTACTACCAGAACCACTTGAACCCAATTCACTAATGCAACTATTATCAACTGATTACAAGTTTGCAATTTCATTTTCTATATTAGTAATTGTCTTAATATTTAGACCATCAGGAATATTTGAGGGTAAAAGGATATGAGAAATTATTATAACATAATAGTTGCATACTCAATAATGATGCTACTAATTATTTTAGTTGGAATATTTCAATCATGGTCAATTGCTCTTACAATATTTAATTATTGTATGATCTCAGCAGTAATGACAATGGGTGCCAACATACAGTGGGGTTATGCTGGACTTATCAACTTTGGAATTATGGGTTATACCGCGCTCGGAGGTTTGGCAGTTGTTTTGGTGTCTGTTGCTCCAGTCCCAGAGGCTTGGGGTGCCGGAGGTATAAATATGTTAGCATGCTTAGGTTTAATAATCTTAATGATTTTATCAGTAAGATATATTTTAAAAAATATACAAAAATCAAATAAAAGAAATTATTATGTAGCTGGTGTTATTATTATTGGATTAATATTAATTAAAATTATTTCAGGTCCTGCTATAGAACAAATAGAGGCAGTAGATCCAGCAAAGACAGGTTTTCTTGGTGGGCTTGGAATGCCAGTTTTATTTTCATGGATCGTTGGGGGATTATTTGCAGCTGGTTTAGCGTTTATTGTTGGTAAAGTTGCTCTAGGATTAAGAGCAGATTATTTAGCGATAGCTACATTATTAATTGCTGAGATTGTTGTATCAATAATTAAACATGAAGATTGGTTAGCAAGAGGTGTAAAAAATGTAATTGGATTAAAAAGGCCAGCACCTTACGAAATAGACTTACAAACTTCATCTTGGTTTATTAATTTAGTTGAAAAATTTCATTCAAAAAAATTAGAATTAGTAAGTTCATTAACTGAAAGGCAGGATTTGTTAAACCAATTAGTAATAGATGCATCTTCGGTTTATGTTAAACTATGCTTTGCTGGATTATTTTTAATTGTAGTAATTATTTTGTTAATCATAACTCAAAAAGCTCTTTATTCTCCGTGGGGTAGAATGATGCGGGCAATAAGAGATAATGAAGAAGCAGCTAGCGCTATGGGAAAGAATGTTGTAAAACAACATTTATTCATTTTCATCCTTGGCTCAGCAATCGTAGGTATAGCAGGAGCAATGATGGTAACAAATGATGGTTTATTTACTCCAGGAAGCTATAGACCGATGAGATATACTTTTGTTATTTGGGTAATGGTTATTGTTGGAGGAACTGGTAACAACTTTGGAGCAATTCTTGGTGGATTTGTTGTATGGTTCTTATGGGTAGAGGCAGCACCAATTGCTCTTTTCTTCATCAATTTATTCACAGCACATTTACCAGAAACAAATGAAATTAAAGTTCACCTGATTAACAGCGCACCTTATTTTAGGTTTTTATTAGTTGGAATAGGATTACTTTTCATTATGAGATTTAGACCTCAAGGATTAATTCCTGAAAAGATTATTAAACAGTAATTTTTTAAGTGAGTTTTTTAATTTTAGGCTTTTTAACCGGATTAAGTTTGATCTTAGCCTTGGGAGCTCAAAATATTTTTGTAATTGAACAAGGTCTTAAAAAACAATTTATATTTATAGTTTGTTTAATTTGTGCATTATCTGATTTTCTCTTAATTTTTTTAGGAATATTTTTGTTTCAATATTTTGAAAATTTTTTCTCACAATCAATTGAATTAATTCTTAATATTTTATTACTTTTATTCTTAATCCATTTCATTTTGAAAAAAGTAAAATTAGTAAACAAGAAAATTTCAATTTATCATAATCAAAATAAGGAAAATTTAGTTAATATAATTTTTAAAACTTTAGGTTTTACTTACCTTAATCCACATGTTTATTCAGACACAGTATTTTTTTTAGGGAATTTTTCAAAAAATTTTTTATTAAGTCAGAAATACTTATTCGGGATTGGAGCATCGTTATCATCAATCATCTTTTTCTTTAGTTTAGGATATTTTTCTAAATACTTATCAAGTTATGTAGGTAGCGAAAAGCTATGGAAAATAATCAATTATTCCATAATATTATTTATGTCTTTGCTATCGATATATGTTTTCTTGAGCATTATAAAATAAAAACCTCAGCGGTCAGATTTAGCCGCTGAGGTTTAATTTAACAAATTTTATCTTTGTTTTTTATCTTTGAATTTTCCACCTTTAATTTCTTTTTCAATAAAGGCACCTGATGCTTCTCCTACATCAGTTAATTCAACACTAGATGCTCCTTCATAGTTAACTGCTTTACCACTAGCAAGTAAATCTAATGCTTTTTTTAATTCTCCTGGATAAATTTTTTCTCCTGGAGCATTTGCAACAGACATTACATTTGCTTGAACAGTAGCTCTATCAGCTTTTCCACCAGCTTGCATTGCAAGTACAATCAAAGCTGCAGCATCATAAGACTCAGAAGTATAAGGTCCAGATGAATCGATTCCTGCTCCACCAGCTACACCTTTAAATATTGTAGCACCTTTACCCATTGATCCTGGCAAAGATCCAAATGATTTGTTAAGATCATTTCCAAATCTGTCAGTTAAAGATTCACCAATCATTCCATCTGATAAAACAAATACGTCAAACGCACCTGAGTCCAATGAACCATCAATGATACTTCCACCAGCTTGATCTAAGTAACCTAACACAGCTAAAGCATCGCCACCTGCTGCTGCTAATGTAGCAACTTCAGCACCATAATCACCTTTACCTTCTTCGTGAGCTGTAACAACTGTTACGTTTATTCCGTGAGCTTTAACAGCTGCAACATATACATCTGCTAAACCTTTACCGTAGTCGTTATTAGTATGTGTTACTGCAATACTTTTTACTTTTCTGTCTTTAGTAATATCTGCTAATACTTGACCACCTCTTGCATCAGATGGAGCAGTTCTAAAAAAGTATCCGTTATCTTTAAGATCAGTTAATCCTGGAGAAGTAGCTGATGGTGAAATCATAACAACACCATTCGGAACAGCAACATTAGTTGCTATTGCTCCAGTAACACCAGAACAATCGGCACCCATAATTGCTACTACACCACCAGATATTAAACCTTCAGCAGCAGCTGTTGCAGCAGCTGAATCAACACAAGTTGAGTCTGCTCTTTCAACAGAAATTTTCTTTCCTCCAAGTAATGAGCCAGAGTCCGAAGCTTCTTTAAATGCAAGCTCTGCAGATGCAGCCATAGCTGGAGTTAGGGACTCAATAGGACCTGTAAATCCTAAAATAATACCCATTTTTATGCCATGTCCATCTGAATATGCTTTGGATGCAAAGCAAGAAACAAATACGAACATCGCTAATACTAGTTTTTTCATATATTCCCTCTAATTGTTAACAATTTATATAAATAAAATTAAATCCTATTAGTTTTAATTTTCAATGAGAAAATTATCTCATTTTTTGAGCAAAAAACACAGAAGTTATGACAATTATTCCTCCTATTACAGTTATTAAAGATGGAATCTCTCCAAAAATAAAAAAAGTGAGAATTAAACCAAATACAGGGAACAAAGCATAGAATGGTAATACCCTATCTAAAGGATAGAATTTATAAAGATAGAACATCATTAAGTGTCCTAGTAAAGAAATAATTGCTCCAGCATATAAAACTGTAAACCAACTCCCTAAACTGATATTTTTTATTGTTTGGAAAGTATTACCTTCAAATATTGCAGATAATATTATTAAAATTACAAACCCTGTAAAGCTCATTATAGTATTTGTAAACTTAACATCTAATTCTTTTAAATATCTAGAAAATACTTGGGATAGTCCGTAGAAAAAAGCCATACCACAAATAAGAAGAGACCCTATTATTTCCCCGACTACTTTTGGGTCAAAAGCAAGTATAACAACACCAAAAAAAGATATCATAATTAATATCCATTTTTTATAACTTATTTTTTCGTTTAAAAATATTGAGCTTAATATAATCCCAAAGGGAATTGAAAGTTGAGCACCAATTGTAATTGGTGCAAGTATACTTGATGCATTTATAGATAAATACAAAAACATATTCACTGCAACACCAAAACATAATGAAAAACCAATTAAAGGAATAATATATTTTTTATCTATTATTTGAATTTTAAAAAATGGAATTAAACAAATAAAAACAACAGCCATTCTTAATGAGCCAAAAAGAATTGGTGGAATAGTGTCGTTTAATCCAAGCTTACCAGTTGGATATGCACTTCCTAATAAAAATACAACAAATAAAATAAGTAAAGTATGTTTTGCAGACAAAAATTATCGTATAGAGAAAGGATCTAAAGTTGGTTCATCAGATGTGTAATACCAAGTTGTCTTAACTCTAGTATAATCTTTAATTGAGTCCATTCCCGCTTCCTTTCCATATCCACTATCTTTAATTCCACCAAAAGGTGCTGAAGGAGAAATTAATCTATAAGTATTTACAAACGTTATACCTGCTCTTATTGCATTAGAAACTCTTAGACCTCTGGAGAAGTCACTAGTATAAACTCCAGAAGATAATCCATATTGATTATCGTTCATTTTCTCTATTACCTCTTTTTCGCTATCAAATTTCATAACTGACAAAACTGGGCCAAAAAGCTCATTTTCAGCTGTTGGAAGATTATGATTATCACATTCAATTATTGTAGGAGGAAAGTAATATCCCTCATTTGAAAATGGGTGTCTTTCACCACCACATTTTATTTTTCCACCCTGCTCTGTAGTTTTTTTTATGTTTTTTTCAATAATTTCTAACTGTTTATAATTACTCAAAGGCCCCATTTCTGTATCTGGATCCATAGGAGCACCAATTTTAATTTTTTCAGCTCTTTTTGTGAGTTTATCGAGAAACTCATCGTAAATTCCTTTTTGTAGATATAGTCTTGAACCAGCAATACAACTCTGTCCGCTAGCTCCAAATATTCCTGCAGTAATTCCATTAATAGCATTTTCTTGATGAGCATCATCAAATACTGCAACAGGACTTTTTCCCCCAAGTTCTAAGCTTACTTCTGACAAATTTTCTGCAGAATTTCTAATAATATGTCTTGCAGTTTCTGGCCCTCCTGTAAAAGCAACTTTTTCAACTAAATTATGTGTAGTTAGAGCCTTTCCACATGGGTCTCCAAATCCTGTGATAACATTAACTACTCCTTTAGGAATACCAGTTTCTTCAATAAGTTTCGCAAATTCAAACATTACTGCTGGAGCAAGCTCTGAGGATTTAATAACCACCGTGTTTCCCATTGCTAAAGCAGGCGCAAGTTTTGTAGCTGTTAAAAACATTTGAGAATTCCATGGAACAATTGCAGCAATAACACCAATAGGTATTCTTGAAGTTATTGCTTGAATATTTGGTTTATCTATTGGCAGAACTGTGCCTTCGACCTTGTCAGCCATACCTGCATAATAATCATAATACTCAGCAATATAATTTGCCTGTTTATTTGTTTCTCTATAAAGTTTTCCAGTATCTATAGTTTCAATTTTTCCAAGTAATTCTGCGTTGTCTCTAAGTTTATTTCCAATAGCTCTTAGAAACTTTGCTCTTTCACGCGGTAATATTTTAGGCCAATCTCCTTCAAAGGCTTTTTGAGCTGCTTGAACTGCTTTATCTACATCAGAAGCACTTGCCTCAGGAACAACTGCCCATGGTTTATTATCCTCAGGATTTAAAGTTTCAAAAGTTTTTTTAGTATCAGAGTCAACCCATTGTCCCCCTATAAACATTTTATATTTTTTTAATTCAGGCATTTTGTATATGATCTTTAATTGCTTTATTTACATCATAAGAGCATTCAATACTACATAGATGTTTGCCCACAGGTATTATTTTTACTTCGGAGTTTTTAATTTTTTTACTTAGTTTATTAGACATTTCTGGAGTTGAGCCTACATCACCTTCTCCAGTCATCACAAGTGTTTTGACATTAATATTTTCAAATTTTTCGTTATCTTTGTGATTTACAAACAACGAGTAAACTTTAATAAAGTTGTCCATATTATTATTGTTAAGAATTGAGAAAATTTTATCTGAAATTAGAGGATTTTTCTCAATAAAATCCTTATTAAACCATCTATTGAGTGCGTCTTTTGTCAGTTTTTTATCTTTTTTTGTCTGTTCAAACCTTTCATCTACTATCTTCTGTTCATTATCAGATCTATTAAATATTGAGCACAACAATGTTAGGGATTTCAATCTATCACTAAATCTCGTTGCAAAGTTTCTTGCAATCAAAGAGCCTATTGAAAATCCAATAAGGTGAATTTTATTAAATTTTAATTCATCAATAAGATCAATAATTTGATCTGAAAAATCATCAAAACTTATTTTTTCTTTATTTAAGGGTGTTCTACCGTGCCCAAGGATATCATAAATTAAAACTGTGTTATCAAATTCATTAAATTGTAGATCCCATATATTATGATCAAGACCCACACCATGAATAAATACTATTGGAATTCCTTCTTTTTGATTTAGTTTATAGAATGTACCTTTGGAGTCTGTTGCATTGATCATTATTATTTTGGTTCAATGCCCATCTCCTTCATATCTTGGTACCTATCACCTGTTCTTGCATGAGCTCTACCTGTCGAAGCGCCACCAATTGCAATAACTATTTCATCATCAAATGGAGCATCATGAATTGTAAACTCATGTGTAAGATAATATGGTCTTAAACCGGAGTCCGTTTTGTGCATCATTGGAATAGATAATTTTGATCCGGCCGGACCTCTTGTGTTTGTAAAACTTAAATAAGAAGTTCCTCCAACAGCGTCTCTGAATTTATTACCAAATCTTAATGTATGAATAAATGCTGATGCATGCTCTATTTCTCCATTCAGTCCAACTACACCTGCTTTCCCGTAAGCTAATATTTTATCAGGAGAGCCTATTTCTTTTATAAGTTCAGGAACCAATAAATCTCCAAGTTTAGGAGCTAGATCTAAAATAATGGGTTTTAAGTCTTCTACAAAACCTTTTCCATCCCAAGGATTTTTAAAAACTGCAGCAACAGAAACCATTAAAACTGGCTCGATAGCTTCTTTTCCACCTTCAATAAAAGTCTTATCTACAAATTTAGTAAACTTACGTAATTCTAATTTCATTTTTTAATTCTATGTGTAAAGCTATCTCTCCTAAAACTGTATAACGCTTTTGGATCTACATCAACATCTATAACAACTGGTTTATTTAAATTTAGTGCACTTTTTACTGCCTCATTAACTTCTGATAATTTTTTAACTTTAATTCCTTTAGCACCATATAGTTTAGCAACTTCGTCAAAAGGAGGACTTTGGATATCAGCTCCTAAATATCTTTCACCATAGAAATCTTTTTGATACGCTTTTTCTGCTCCCCAACTTTTATTATTCATTACAATTGTAATTGTGTTAATGCCATGCTCTACAGCTGTACTTAATTCAGAAATAGTCATTCCAAATCCACCATCACCCATTAAACTAACAACAGTTTTATTAGGTTTTGCAACCTTTATTCCCAAACCACATGCAAATGAGAAGCCTACTAAACCAAAATCAAGGGGAGTGAAAAGCGCAGGAGGATTGTAATATTCTAAAGCATCTGTTGCTTGAAGGCAGAGTGTGCCAGCATCGAGTGTTATTGCAGTATTTTTCGGTAGTACTTTTCTTAATTCTTTGAATAGACCGTTTGGTTGGATTGGAAAATTTTTTGATTTTATATTATCTCTATTTTTAAGAAATTTTGATCTCTCTAACAAAAATCTATTTGTCCACTCTTTGTAATTGAAAATTTTCTTTTGTTTTCTTAATTCAGCTAAAATTTGATCTGTTACCAGAGCAGCATCCCCATGAATACCTACATTAACTGGAAAGTATCTTCCTATCATTGTTTTTTCTAACTCAATTTGTACAATTTTCGCGTTTTTATTTATATTGTCATACGAATAGAAAGTGGAATTGAAACCAAGTCTTGTACCAATTGCAATAATTAGCTCTGCTTCTTTGACTAATCTTGATGCAACAATATTTCCTCTAGGACCCATTTGTCCTGCATTTAACTTATGACTGAATGGAATCGCATCTCCATGTCCTGCTGCAGTTACAATTGGAATATTTAAAAATTCAGCAAGCTTTGTTACAGACTTAAATTTCGAATTATATTTTATTCCTCCTCCAGCAACAATCACAGTTTTTTTTGAGTTGAGAATAAGTTTTACAGTTCTGTCAATTGAATTCTTTTTACTTTTTAAGTCACTTTCAGTTTTATAGGATTTTTTATTGTCATTAATCTTAAACTTTGAAGTATCAGAAAGAACATTTCTTGGAAGGTTTATACAAACTGGTCCTCTTCGAGGTGACATTGCAAGATTAAAAGCATCTCTAAAAGCCATTGGTATATGACTTACCTTTTTTACTGTCCAAGTTTTTTTTGTTATAGGATCAAAAAGCGATTGTTGATCAAGTCCTTGAAAGGCATCTTCCATCTTGTCTTTAGTAGAATATAAACCTGCAATAGATACCACAGGAGAAAATGCTGCTTTTGCTTGCGCTATGCCTGTGACAAGATTAGTTGCTCCAGGACCGTTTTGACCAGCAATTATTACACCTGGTTGATTAGAAACTCGTGCATATCCATCTGCCATATGTGTTCCAGTTCTTTCGTCTCTTACACCGATAAATTTAATTTTTTTTTCATGATACAACGCATCAAACATTTCCATTGTAGCTGAACCAATTAAGCCAAAGACATGTTTAACTTTTTCTTTTTTTAGAGATTTCACTGCCGCTTGACCACCGGTCAAGGTATTCTTGGACTTAATCACGATACTTTTTTAACTTCAGTATCTAGATCATCTTTAAAGTTAGGCATTACTTTTTCAGTGAATAGTTTAATACTTTTCATGCAATCTTCATGTTTAACACCCGGAAAGTTAGACCAGACTTGAAGATTTTGAAGATTAAGCTCTGATTGAAGTTCTTTAATCTTATCTGTTACATATTCAGGAGTACCAAATAACATATTTCGCTTATGTAAAAACTCGTAATTAAGAAGATCTAATTTACCCTTTGTTTCTGGAAGTTCTTCACCGGGATCCATGTGATTACCAAGACCTCTCCAATGACAAACCCATTTCATATAATTTACCATATGTTGTCCTGCTTTTTCTTTAGCCTCTTCCATAGTATCAGCAACAAACATATCTCTAACGAGAGTAACACCTTTACCTAAAGGAACATTTTTTTTAGTAACTTCCGATCTTTTATTTTTGTAAGCTTCAAATCTTATTTTCAATGCTTTAACTGTAGGTATCCACATAATTACATTTATGTTATTTTCTGCAGCCCACTCTATAGATCTTATACCATCAACAACTTGATGTATTGGAGGGTGTGGATTTTGATAAGGCTTTGGAAGAACACTAATTTTTTTCATTGTGTTATCTTCCATATTCATAAATTCTTCACTTGGCGGGCTCATGTCATGCTGCCAAACATAATTTGGTGAAGGGTAAGTATAAAATTCTCCATCATGATTAAAAAATTTTTCTGACCATGCTTTTTTCAAAATTTCTAATGTTTCAGCAAATAATCTAAAATTTTTTGCCTGATCTTTTAAATCTGCTTCTTTGTTTAAATTAATTGCCTCTCTCCCATAAACTCCTCTTGCAACACCAACTTCTACTCTTCCTTTTGAAAGTTGATCAAGTGTAGCAATATCTTCTGCTAATCTTATAGGATTATGAAAAGTTATTACATTTGCTGCTTGTCCTATTCTTATTTTTTTTGTTCTTGCTGCAGCATCTGCTCCTAGCATTAGGGGATTGGTACACGACTCCATTCCTTCATGGTTAAAATGGTGTTCAGTAAACCAAATTGAATTCCAACTGTTTTGATCACAATATTCGGTGATCTGTTTAGTTTCATCTAATAATTTATGATACGGTTTGTGTGTCCAATTTGTAGTATTACAAAAATAACCAAACTTCATTAAGCCTCCTTTAAAAATTAATTTAAAGACGACCGATCCCACTTTCGTATATGATTTTACGACGAGTTATGTATCGCTTTATGCAATAATATTATTATTCTTACCTTTGATATTCAACGAATTTTTTAAGGGATTTATTAAGAAATTTATCATATCTGATACCATTTTTTGCTAATTTCTTATTATTAAGAAATGAAAGATTCATTTTAAAGTCATATGAGGGTTCAAAAAAGAAAGGAACTGAAAGCCTTTTTTGCTTGTTCCATAATACCCTATGATTAGTTGCTTTAAACTTACCTTTGCTTAAATATTCTAGCGCTCTACCTGTATTCACTACCAAGGCATTTTTATTGAAAGGGACATCATACCATTTTTTTGTTTTTCGGTTTTGAACTTGCAACCCCCCTTTTTTGTTTTGATATAAAACTGTGAAAATACCACTATCAACATGCGTCTCACATCCAAGTGCTACCCCATCTTCTTTAGATATTTCGATTGGTTTAGATTGATTAGAGTAATAATTAAATCTTAAAGTACTGAGTGTTTTAAGTCTTGAAAAAACTTTTTTTGATAAATTAGTGTCTTTTTTATAAATTTTTATAATACTTTTAAAAAGAGTTTCGCTTAGATTAAATAAATTTTCATAATAATCAGCTAGTTTTTTAATGGATTGTTTGTTAAATGATTTTTCTATGTTCAAATGCTCGATGTATTGAGTTCTGGTTTTTTTGGAAAAACCTTTTGTCACTTTCAAGTCACCTAAGTCTAATCCTTCTTTTCCATTAACATCATTTGGAAAATATCCTCGATAAATATTTTTGTTCTTTTTATTCCATTTCTTTGGAGCTAACTTAAATTTGTTGTTTTTATTTGATTTAAAAAAATTTTCTCCAATTTTGCATACTCTATTTATTTGTTTTAATTTAATTCCATGACCGATTATTTGAAAAAAACCAACCTCGACACAGGCTTTTTCAATTTTTCTTGTTATTTTTAATGTTGCTTTTGAATTGAAGTTTTTTTTTAGAATAGGATTAATATTTATTGTTGGAATATAATTTTTTCTTATCATCTATTTGCTGGTGTATCTGTAGCAATCATTTGTCCTCGTACTTTTTCTCTAAAATAAATATACGCACCAGCACCAATAATTATTGATGCTCCAAGAAAAGTTCTTGGCACTGGAATTGTTTCAAATAATATGTAACCAGCTACCATTGCAAACACTATGTATGAATACTCAAATAATGAAACAACTGATGGTGAGGCAATACTATAAGCAGTAAATACACAAAAAAACGAAATCGATGCAACTATTCCCATAATTATAACATAAGGCCAAGCCTCACCTGGATTAGTAAACCATTCTCTCACAATAAATTGCAAAGTTGGATCTGTAAAAGTATTAAATTTTCCATCGCCACTAACAAAAAATATTACCAAACTCGCAAATAATGCAAAAATATAAAGCCATGTCATTTGAGTATAGATAGTATCTTTATCAGATGTATATTTTGTTATAGTCATCGAGATTGAATAGCAAAGCGCACATGCTACAGGTGCTAATTTAAAGAAATTAAAATCATCTAAAGATGGATTTAAAACAATCAATACACCAACAAATCCAACAACTATTGCACTCCATCTTCTAATTCCAATTTTTTCTTTTAAGAAAAATTTAGCAAACATAGACATAAAGAACGGGCAGGAGAAAAATAGTGCACTTGTCATAGCAAGTGTCATAAAGGTCAGTGAAATATAAAAAAAACTAAAACCAAAGAAAAAACATACAACTCTTATTAGTGTTAATAATGGGTAATGTGTTTTTAAAGATATTGTTTTTTTAGTTATTAAAACAAAGGATAGCAAAAATACTGATTGTATAAGGGTTCTTCCAAAATAAAGCTCGAATAAAGCAATATCCTCAAAAATAAACTTAATTAGAGAATCTTGTATTGAAAAAAAAGCCATACCAGTCATTATAAAAAAAATACCTCTGGTATTTTGGTTTGTATCCATGAGACACCTATATCAAATCAGTAGTAATAATAATATTAATTATTTAAAATTGCCTCTGAACCTTTTTCAGCAATCATTAGTGTAGGAGCATTTAGGTTTGCACTTGGAATTTCAGGTATCACTGATGCATCAATTACTCTTAAATTTCCAATCCCATTTACTTTCAAATCCTGGTCTACTACTGCCATACCATCAACTCCCATTTTGCATGTTCCGCAAGGATGATAAGCAGTATCTGCTTTAGATCTAACATATTCATTTAATTCATCATCTGACTGTGCATCAAAACCTGGCCCAACTTCATCACCAGCATGCTCTGCTAAAGCTGGCTGTGATAGAATTTTTCTTGCAACATGAATACATTCTCTTGTTTGTTTAAGATCTTCTTCTTCTTTTAAATAGTTAAATAATATTTTAGGATAATCATATGGGTCTGAGGAATTAAGTGTTATTTCACCTCTACTTTTTGGATGATTTGGACTTGCATGTAATTGGTAACCATGTGAGTCAGGATCTTCTAGGCCGTGATTTATCACAAATGATGGAAAAAAATGAAATTGAATGTTAGCAACTTTTCTTTCTGGCGATGATTTTGCAAAACCACCAGCCTCCAAAAATGATTTTGAGCAAGGTCCAGATTTAAACATAAACCATTGCATACCTGCTAAAATTTTAGGTATTAATTTTGTGTATGTGTAAAGTGTATTAGGAGTTTTACATTTTTGCTGTATGTAAGTTTCAAGATGATCTTGTAAATTTTTTCCAACCCCCTTTGAGTGATGAATAACTTTAATACCATTATCTCTAAGATGGGTTTCATCACCTATACCAGATAACATTAATAATTGTGGTGAATTTATAGATCCTCCACTCAAAATTACTTCTTTATTTGCATAAATCTTTTCAACTTTGTTATTTATTTTTACTTGAAGACCAACTGCTTTTTTTCCATCAAATAGTATCTTTTCAACAAATGAGTTTTTTAAAATATTTAAATTTTTTCTATTTTTAACAGGGTTTAAATAATACTTGGCAACTCCAGCTCTCTCACCTTGATGCATTGTTGTATCAAACATACCAAAACCCTCTTGTTCCTCACCATTCATATCTATATTTGTTTTGTGACCGGCTTCAGCTGCGGCATCAATAAATGCTTTAAATAATGGATTTGAATTTTTAGATAAATTTATCGGAAGTGGACCCAATGATCCTCTGTATTGATTTTCACCTTCAGACCAAGTTTCAATCTTCTTAAAATAAGGAAGAACTTTATCATAGGACCAATCATCCAAACCAAAGTTTTCCCATCTAGTATAGTCATCTCTATTTCCTCTTACAAAGACCATTCCATTATGAGATGAGCATCCCCCAATCATCTTTCCTCTAGGGCAAAAAACACGTCTATTGTTCAGATATGGCTCAGGTTCTGAATAATATTTCCAATTATATTTGGGATCATGCATCGTATATAGAAGAGCTAATGGCATTTTAACCTTCCAAATATCACTAGATCCACCTGCCTCAAAAATAGCTACAGAATTGTTAGGATTCTCAGATAGCCTATTTGCTACTACACATCCAGCTGAACCAGCACCAACTATGAGATAATCGAAAGCTTGCATTTAATTTGGATTATCACCCTCTACTGCAATCCTGTCCATAACTCTTTCATGGCCCAATCCTCTGCCAGGAAAAAAATCAGTTAGACCTTGGTGAAGGGTACTTCTATTGTCCCAAATTGCTACAGCATTTTCAGTCCATTTAAACCTGCATGTAAAATCAAGTCTTTCTTGATGTAAAAATATTTCATTTAAAATATCTGAACTTTCATTTTCATCTAAATCTAAAATTCTTTTTGTATACATTGAATTTACATACAAAATTTTTTTTCCTGTTTCAGGATGAGTTCTAACTACTGGATGGGAATTTGAATATTCATCTAGATTACCATTCCCTTCCATTTCCTTATATGCTTCAACAAATGCTGCCGCACCTAAAGAACTATGAATGGCTTTTTTATCCTTAACCTTATCTTTAATTTCATCACTTAATGTGTCGTAAGCAATTTCCATATTAGAAAACATTGTATCTCCACCAACTGGAGGAACTTTAATTGATCTTAATATAATTACTTTTGTTGGTTTTGGATTATAACTTACGTCAGTATGCCAAGTTTCACCCCATTGTCTTTTTTCTTCTGGAGCTTTAATTATTCTTAGTATTTCAGGATAATCTTTTCTTCCTTTAACATAAATATGTCTTTCTAATGGACCAAAATGTTTTGCTAAATTTATCTGTTCTTCCGATGTAATATCTTGATCTCTAAAGAATAAAGCCTTGTGTTCTAATAATAAATTATTTATCTTTTTCCAATTTTCTAAAGAACTATCTTTTAAATCGATGCCTTTTACTTCTGCTCCTAATGCACCTGATACTAATTTTATTTCCATAATCTATTTTTTTAATCTACCAGATAATTCTAAGTTTTCAGACTTAAAACTTGATTTATTTTCATTAATAAATTCACCCATTATTTTTAGCTTATCTTCCTCAAATTCTGTGACCTTTCTTTTCCCCAAGTCAATATAAAGGGATAAACTTTCCATTGTAGCAGCAAGAGTTTTAGTTTCTTTTTCATACATCTCACATTTTAAATGTAATCTTTTTTTATCATGGTCAAAATGAGTGCAATATACCTCTACTTCTTGATTTTCTTTAACCTCATTATTGTAAGTAGTTCTAGTTTCAACAACCATAGTACTTCTCAGATTTGATTTTGCATTTTCACCACCCATTTGAAATTTATTAAGCATCGTTTCCCATGCTTGATCAAAGATTAAGATATAATAAGCCATATTCATATGTTCATTATAATCTGTCCACTCTTTGATAATTTTTCTTGTGGCAAGATGAAACGACATTTTTAACCCTTATTAATTTTTTCAGCTATTAGTATTTTTCTTTTCATTTCTCTAAGAACAGGTTTTTCAATTAGCTTACCATCTATAACTACTAAACCTGTATTTGAGTTATTAAATTCTTCTAATATTTTTTTTGCCTTAGTAATTTCATCTTTTGGTGGTGTAAATACCTCATTTAAAATTTGAATTTGTTTGGGATGAATAGAGCCTTTTCCAGTAAATCCTAGATTTCTTACTTGTTCAGCCTCTTTTCTCATTCCATCCATGTTTTCTAGATCTAAATAAGGCACATCTATAACGTCTACACCGACACTTGCACCTGCATGAACCAACTTTGATCTTGCGTGAACTAGATTTTCCCATTTATTTTCAACTCTAAGCTCTGCAGCCATATCAACACCACCAAAGTATAAAGCTACTATTCTCTTGCTAGCATGAGCAATATTATAAATATTTTCTAAAGCTTCATTTGTTTCCATAATAACATGAAGATCGGTATCTAAATTACAGTCTGTTAGTAGATCGTCTATAAATGTTATTTCATCTGGTGTTTTAACTTTTGGTAACATAATAGCCTTTAGATTTACTTTACTTGAGATAAAAGCTTCTAGATCTAAAAGACCAAATTTAGTTCTTTGATTATTAAACCTTACAACTAGTTCTACATCATTTTTAACTTCGAGCGTTTTAAGAGCTTCTATAGTATTGTTTCGGGCTTGTTCTTTGTCATTTATTGCTATTCCATCTTCTAATTCAATACAAACCATATCAGCACCTGATGCAATCGCTTTTGGAAACATTTTAGGGTGAAGCCCCGGTGTAAATATAAAACTTCTTCTTACTTTTAATTTATCTAGGTCCATCTTAACTTTTATAATCTGGCTCTTCTTTATCTAAAATGATCCTAATTTGAGATAAAAATAAATTTGCGAAATCTGTGGGAAAATTTTCATGTTCCTCTGCAGTTTTTTCTGCAATTTCATGGCTTACAACATTAAGTTCCTGGTTTGTTGATAGAGCTGTAAGATATGTTTCCGCTGCTCTCTCAAAATAATAAAGAGAGTTAAAACCTTCAGCCACTGTTCTTCCTGTGGTTAAAATTCCATGATTTGCAAGTAACATGTGTTGTTTGTTTCCTAAAGCATTTGCCATCTTAATGGACTCTTCTTCTAGTCCTAGACCTCCAAATTCTTTGAATGCAGATACTCTATTGTAAAACATCATTGTATTTTGATCGATAGGTTTCATAATAGGATCTTTAAGAGTGGAGAGGGCAGTTGCATATTTTGAGTGAACATGAAAAATGCATCTTGCATGTGGTGCTTTTTCATGTATCGCACTATGTATATATAGAGCTGTTGGATCAATTATGTCTGGTTTATTCTTTAGTTCTTCCTTATTTTCTTTAGTCACCAAGATTAAATCACTTGCCTTCATATTACTAAAATGAATGCCTGCCTTATTTACGTAAAAATCAGAAGAGTCAGGGACGCATGCACTAAAATGGTTTGCAACACCCTCATGCATATTTAGTCTTGCTGTCCATCTAAAAGTTGCAGCTAATTCTTTTTGTAATTCAGATATTTCCATTTGTATGATTTTAAAATATAGTTGAAAATTAAATTATGAACAATAACGTTTTTATCTCATGTGCGGTTACAGGGTCTGGAGATACTGCAAGCAAACATCCTGATCTACCAAAAACTCCAGAGCAAATAGCTAAATCAGCAATAGAAGCAGCAAAAGCAGGAGCTGCAATTGCTCATATTCATGTAAGAGAAGAGGACGGTACGCCAAGCAGAAGACTAGAATTATATAAAGAAGTAGTAGATAGAATTAGATCAAGCGAAACAGATGTCATTTTAAATTTAACAACTGGAATGGGTGGAGATTTAGACATAGGCCAAGGCAAAAATCCTTTAGAATTTGGTCCAATGACTGATATGGCGAATGTAATGGAGAGAATAGCTAATGCAGAACAGTTTTTACCCGAAATTTGTACTTTAGATGCCGGAACATTAAATTTTGGAGATAGTTCAGTAATTACAGTTAATACACCAAATGATTTAAGAAAGGCTGCAAAAAAATTACAAGAGATCAAAGTTAAACCAGAAATAGAGGCATTTGATTTAGGAAATATGTGGTTTGGATCTCAATTGTATAAAGAAGGTTTACTTGATGATCCACCAATGTTCCAAATGTGTTTAGGTATTCCTTGGGGAGCTCCCGCTACCCCATTAGCAATGCAAGCCATGAAAGACATAATGCCAGAACAAGGAGTATGGTCTGGCTTTGCTATATCAAAAAATGAAATGCCTTTTGTAGCACAGACAGTTGTTATGGGTGGAAACCCAAGAGTTGGTTTAGAAGATAATTTATATATATCAAAAGGTAAACTTGCAACTAATGCTCAGTTAGTTGAAAAAGCGATTAGAATTGTAACTGATCTTGGAGCATCGATAATGACTGCAGAAGAAACAAGGAAAAAATTAAAGCTTGTAAAACACAAGTAATGTCCAAAATTAAAAAAGTGGCAGTAATTGGCACAGGAGTAATTGGAGTAGGTTGGACAATAAGACTCTTGGCTCACAACATAAAAGTTTTAGCCTACGATAAAAATTTAATTCAAAGAAATAACTTAATCCAAGAAATAAAAAGAGCTATACCTTATGTAAAAAAACTATTTAATAAAAAAAAAATTAACTTAAATAATTTAAAATTTTTTTCTTCTTTGGCGAGTGCAGTTAAAGATGCAGATCTAATCCAAGAATGTGCTTCTGAAAACTATAAACTTAAAACTCAATTAATAAGTCAAATTTCAAATAATTGTAAATCTGAAGTTTTGATATCGTCAAGCTCATCAGGATTATTACCCTCAAGGATTTTTTCAAAATGTAAAAATAATAAAAGAGGTATCATTGCCCATCCATTTAATCCTGTTTATTTACTACCTTTAGTTGAAATAGTTCCAGGAAAAAAAACAAGTTCTAAATCATTAAAGGAAGCAAATAAATTTTATAAATCAATCTCAATGAACCCAATTACCCTTAAAAAGGAGCTGCCAGGATATCTATCTGACAGACTGCAAGAAGCTTTATGGAGAGAAGCGCTTCATATTATAAATGAAGGGTATGCCTCAACAGAGGATTTAGATAGAGCTATTGAGGACGGCCCAGGCTTAAGATACTCATTAATGGGAACATTTTTAACTTTTCATTTAGCAGGAGGAAAAGCTGGAATGAAACATATGCTTGAACAATTTGGGCCCGCATTAAAACTCCCATGGACTAAGCTTAAAGCACCAAAATTATCAAAAAAACTCTCAGAAAGATTGATATCTGGTACAAAAAGGCAAGCAAAAGGGAAGTCAATCAAACAACTATCAAATATAAGAGATGAGTACTTAGTCAACTTACAAAACCTTAGAAAAAAATATGAAAATAAAATTAGAAAATAGATATCTAAAGAAAACTTAAAATGGTAATTTAGTTATATGGATTTTAATCATTTTTTAACAAGTTACCTGCCAGACACAAGCATTGGCTCAAGTCAGCATTTTAAAAATATGCTTGAGGAATGTGAAACAGCTGAAAAACTTGGTTATGCAACTGTATCAATACCAGAGCATCATTTAATAAATTTACTAATGATGCCATCACC
The DNA here is from genome assembly GCA_902555585.1 of uncultured Pelagibacteraceae bacterium. Lineage (GTDB taxonomy): Bacteria > Pseudomonadota > Alphaproteobacteria > Pelagibacterales > Pelagibacteraceae > Pelagibacter. Next base: position 31,442 of record CACDSY010000004.1, read on the forward strand.
ATTGCAGATGGCTGTAAAAATTGCATCAGTTACAAAAAATATTAAAATAACAACAGGTATAGTTGTTTTACCTCTACACGATATGAGAACATATGCTGGTGAAGTAGCCACTACTGACATTTTAACTGATGGAAGATTAATATTAGGTGTAGGAAGAGGAGCATTTCCGTGGGAAATGAAAAGACTAGGCACACCAATAGAAAAATCAAAAGAAAAATTTGTAGAGTCTCTAGAGGTTCTACAATTGTTACTAAAAAATAAAGAAGTTTCGTATAAGGGCAAATACTATGACTTCGAACCATTAACTATAATGCCTCGACCCATAAGTAATCCAATACCAATGATGGTTGCCGCAATGAATTTAGAAAGTATAAAAGATGCAGCTTCAAGAGGATTTCATGTTCAATCAACAGTATTATCAGGAACAAAAGATCTTTTGTTAAGTAGAGTTAATGCATTCAAAGAAGGTTGCATTCAACTAGGTGAAAAAGGTAAATTACTCAAACTTTCAATGCAAAGAATGGCTTATCTAGCAAAAGATGAAAATGAAGCTAGAGAGAAAACAAAACTTGCTTACGAATATTACAAAAGATTTGACAATATGTTTACAGGACCAGGGAAAGTAATAGAAGGGAATATAGAAGCTTTGCCAAGAAAACAAACTTTAGAAGAATTAAAAGAAAATCTTTTAATTTGCCCTTTAAATGAAATGATCGATAAACTTAGCGTTTATGCTGAAGCAGGAGTTGACGAGGTAATTCTTAGTTCAAGTTTTGGACAATCTCAAGAAGACCTAATAGAGTCAATGTATAGAATTGGTGAAAACGTAATCCCATATTTCAAAAAATCTAATATACAAGTAGCTTAAATATCTATGAGCATCATAGATTGCAATTACTCAGTCACAGGATCAGGGCCTGCAATATTTTTAACTCATGGAGTAGGAGGAGCAGAAGATGCATGGAGGTTCATAGTTCCAAAACTTAAAGATGAATTCACAGTTGTAACATATGATTTAAGAGGCCATGGAAAATCACCAGTAGATAATAAAGATTTTAATTTAGATGATCTTGTTTTAGATCTTGAAAGAGTAAGAGAAAAGGCAAACATCGAAAAAGCCCATTTTATGGGACATTCTTTAGGAGGAATGATTGCGCCTGCTTATGCTAAAAAGTTTCCTGAAAGAGTTTTGTCAGTTGGCTTATTATCAACAGTTGCAGGAAGATCCGATGAAGATAAGCAAAAAGTTTGGAATGTAATTTCAGATCTAAGAGATAAGGGTGTTGAACAAACATTAAAAAATCTGACTAACAGATGGTTCACAGATAATTTCATTGAAAAAAATCCAGATCTTGTATCTAGAAGATTAAAACAGGTAATAGATACTGATAAAGATGTATTTATAAATGTTTTTAAAATTTATGCGGAAACCGAGATGATCTCTTGGTTAAAAGATATAAAAAAACCCTGCCTGTTTATGACAGGTGAAAATGATGGTGGATGCACTCCTTCTCATAATAAAAAAATGTCAAATGAGGTAAAAGATTCTAAATTAGTTATTATACCAGAGGTAAAACACTCTTTTTTGATAGAAGCTCCTGAGCAAATTTCAAATAATTTAATAGAATTTATTAAAAATATTTAAAGCTCTAATGCATTCTTAAAGTGTTCCCATCAACACCAACTACTTGACCAGAAATTCTAGAGGACTCGTCAGAAATTAAATAGCAACACATTTTACCAATATCTTTTTCGTAAACCCAAGTATTAAGAGAAGTCATAGAAACGAATTCACTCTCCACAGCTTTTTTTGAAATTTTTAAAAATTTAGCTTTATCTCTAATAACTCTCCCCATTCTATCTCCTTTTACAGTTCCTGGACAAATTGCGTTAACTCTAATTTTAAACTTTCCTAATTCCATTGCTAAAGTTTTAGTCATTCCAACTACCGCCCATTTACTTGCTGAGTACGGAGACCTTAGTGGAAATCCAAATATACCTGCTGTAGAGGATAGATTAACTATTGAGCCGCCTTTGTTTTTTTTTAACATTGGGATTGCTAATTTTGAAAAAATAAAATGACTAATTACATTAATCTTTAAAGTTTGTTCCCAATCTTTTGTTTTAAGTTTGTCCATAGTTCCTGTTGGGCCTGCAACCCCAACATTATTAATTAGTGCATCAATCTTTTGTGTTTTTTTTTTAATTTCTTTAAAGAAATTTATTACATCGTTTTCATTTGAGGCATCACAATGAAAAGAAAACAACCTTTTATTATTTAAAGGATTTTTCTTTAATTTATTTATAGATTTTTTATCAACATCACAAACGAATACCTTTGCACCTTTTTCAAGACATTCTTTTGCTGTTGCCCAACCAATTCCTGATGCCCCAGCAGAGATAATTATTTTTTTATTTTTGAAATTGTATGACATTAATCTGTTAATCCATCGGATCTAACTTTATTTCTTTCTAAATGTATGGGCAATACTTTTCCGTAAATTGCTTTTGAGTGTTCAGGTGTGTTAACTCTCCATGGATCCAATACATAGGCAGGTATACACATAAATCGCGATGTTTTTCCTATAACTTTAGTTACTCTATGCATAGTAAATCTACCTTTAAATATTTGTAAATCACCAGGTTCTAGCTCAAGTCTTTTTACTCTTGATCGATCTCCATCAAGAACTTTCTTTACATCATCAAATTTTTCGTTACCTGGTTCTCTTATGTTTGGACAATATTCAAATATTCCTCCTTCTTCTGGTTTTTGAATCATTAGACTTAAAGTAAATTCACAACTATCAAAATGCCAAGGTAATATTCCATCAGGTTCCATAACGTTATATGCATGACAGGCTAAAGGATCAGCCCATCTATATATAGGTGCAATCCCTAAGCAAGCAGATACAAATTTTAATAATTCCTCAGTTTCATAAAGAAATTTCATCTCAGAATTTTTTGCAAAACAGTCAGAATTTAAATATCCATTAAATCTATCCATAAATATTCTTTTTGGGTGATCTTTAGGAAGAGTAGGATCGTCTTTTGCATAAAGGTATGCGTTTATACTTTCTTTAGACATATAAACTTCATTAAGCTGTTGCTCTAATTCTTTTTTCATTACATTTAAAGAATTTGGTAAAATAAAATTAGGAATCACCGAACAACTATCGCTATCTAATTCAGTTTTACATTTTTCAATTACTTTCTTGATCTTTGGTGATTGTAAATCATGAATTGGGTATTTAACTAAATCAACTATGTTACTTAAACTTTTTTTCATAACTATTTAATCTAATTATGAGTTTGAAAGTGATTCTTGCAATTCTTTGTTAGATATATAGCCTTTAGCATTTCCTTGTTTATCAACTACCTCACAATTAGAGTTACTACAAACAACTTGAGGTAGAAATTCCTCTATAAATTGGTCTTCTTCAACTTTTATCAAGTTTGATTTGTCAATATCATCTGATTGATTTACTGGTTTCATTATAATTTTTGCTTTTATAACCTTTGTTCTATTTACGTCTTTAACAAAAGCCTCAACATACTCATCGGCAGGGTTCATTATGATTTCTACAGGTGTTCCTACCTGTACAAGTTTTCCTGCATTTAAAATTCCGATATGATCTCCTAACCTTAATGACTCATCAAGATCATGAGTAATAAATACTATTGTCTTTTTTAATTCTGATTGGAGGTCTATAAGTTGTTTCTGCATATCACTTCTAATTAAAGGATCTAAAGCAGAAAAAGCTTCATCCATTAACATTATGTCTGTGTCAGTAGCCAAGGCTCTTGCAAGACCTACTCGCTGTTGCATACCTCCAGAAAGTTGTGCGGGATATTGATTTTCAAATCCAGTCAATCCGACAGATTCGATTTTTTCCATAGCAACAGAATTTCTTTTTTCAATTTCCATACCTTGCATCTCGAGTCCGTAACCAACATTTTGTAAAACTGTTTTGTGCGGGAATAGCCCAAATCGTTGAAATACCATACTCATTTTCTGTCTTCTAAATTCAATTAATTGTTCTTTGTTTAAAGTGGTAACATCTTTGCCTTCTACTAAAATTTCTCCAGAGGTTGGGTCTATTAATCTATTTAAATGTCTAATTAGCGTTGATTTTCCTGATCCAGACAAACCCATACAAACAAATGTTTCTCCTTCTTCAATTTTTAAAGAAACATTATCTAATCCGACTGTATGTCCAGTTTTTTCTAGAACATCTTCTTTTGAAGCTCCCTCTTGCACCATTTTAAGTACGCTGTCAGGTTTTGGACCAAAAATTTTGTATACGTTATTGATTTCGATTTTAGACATTTATTTAAAGTTTAGTTCTTTTAGCGCATCAAATCAAATCAACAATAAAGTAACTTTATAGAATTCAACTATTAATTGAATTGAAATTTTTTTCATTTTATATAATTATTTATTATGAATTCGATTTCTAAAATCGCAAAAAACGGCACTTATTTACAAATTACTTGGAACGATGGTGAAGAAAGTAAATTTAATTACATGTGGTTAAGAGATAATTGTCCTACAGCACATGATAAAGATTCAAGACATAGAATGTTTAATATCTTAGACGTATCAAAAGAAATAAATCCCAAAAAATATTCATTAACTGGTGATGGAAAATTAGAAATAGAGTGGAGTGAGGGTGACCACACAAGTTATTATGATCCTAAGTGGTTGAGAGAAAATTGTTATACTATTAAAAATAAACAAGAATATATTTCACCTTATCATCTTTGGGATAATAATTTGGAAAACGAATTCTCATCGATATGTATTGAACATGATGAAGTAATTAATTCTGATGAAGGATTAATAAAGTGGTTAGAATTATTACATCACAAAGGTATAGCAATAGTAAAAAATTCACCAACAGAAAAAAAATCAGGTTTTGATATTCTTCATAGAATAAGTCACGTAAGAGAAACCTTTTTTAAAACCCCATTTGAAGTAATCAATATTCCAAAACCAAATAATTCTGCTTACACAGCTCATGCTTTAAGAAACCACATGGATTTACCTTGGTTTGAATTACCACCTGGTTATCAGTTTTTACACTGTTTAGTAAATGATGCAAAGGGTGGAGACTCTTCTGCAATTGATGGCTTTGCTGTTGCTGATTATTTGAGGAAAAATGAAAAAGAGATTTTTGAGACATTAATCTCTGTACCACTAAAGTTTAGAGATAAAGATTATACCCAAGAATCTCACCGAAGCTTCCATGCCCCAGCAATTAGTTTAACAAAAGATAAAGATTTTCATGATATTAGATTTAGTGTTGCAACTATGGATGCATTAGACTGCCATCCAGACCAAATGGACAAAGTTTATAAAGCTCACCACAGATTTGGTAATCTTTTACATGATGACAAATTTCAAATTAAATTTCGACTAGGACCAGGAGACATATTCTCTTTTAATAATAGGCGTGTTTTACACGGCAGAACAGCTTTTGATCCAAATTCAGGTCATCGTCATCTTCAAGGATACTATTTAGATAGAGATGAAATACTTGGAAGATTGGAATATCTTAAAAAATATAAATTATAAGTTTTCAAATATAAGATTGTTATTTTTATTATATTTCAAAAACTCCTTTTTACTTTTAATTGTGTAATAATATTTCTCTTTATTAATCATTTGTATTTTTTCATTATTTAAAAACTTTTTATCTAATATTAGATATTTTACTCTTTTATTAAGGCTACTTTTCAAAATAGATTTTATGCTAGATTTGTAGGAAAATGATAAACCAACAGATAGTTTTGAATTAAGTTTAAGAAGATTATAGATATTTTCATGTTTAAAAGAGATAAAAATACATTTTTTGAAACCTCTAGTTTCTTCAATCAAATTAGATAAAAGTTTTTTACTAAATAATGGCTTTATTTCAATAAAGATGGGAAATTTTTTTTTTGAGATTTTTAGAACCTCTTTTAACGGTGGTATTTGAAAGTTTTTATTTTTAATTTTTTTTAGATCTTCATAATTAATATTTTTGATACTTTTACTTATTTTAAAAATTCTCTTTAAAGTAAAATCATGAAAACATACAAACTTTTTATCCCTGGTTGAATGTATATCTGTCTCAATACCAAATCTTTTTTTAAATGATGCTCTAAACGACTTTAGGCAGTTTTCTTTGTAACTCTTATTTACAATTCCTCTATGTATTATATGCATGTAAAAAAAAAGGGCTCTGTTTTCACAAAGCCCTTAATTATTTTTTTGAAGTTTAATTATTAGTTAGGTAACCAACTTTTCCATTTATCTGGATTGTTATCTAACCACTCATTTACAACTTCTTTAACGTCTCTTTTTTTGATGTCAACTTCTACAAGCATCTTAGCTTGGTCTAAGTTTTCTAATTTCATTCTTTCAAAAAAAGCTTTTGCTTTAGCATGTTCTGGTTTAGCAAATGTGTCAGGATTTCCATAATTCATAGTATAATCTTTATCCCAACCAGTTGCTGGCCATCCATCTGTACCGCAAGTTTTCCAGTTGTTTGCTTCAGTAAATGTGTCTCCTGCACAAGTTTTGTATTCAGGAAGTTGAACTCCTACCATGTCAAACTCACCAAAGAACCAGTGTGGTGACCATAAGTATAACAAGAACGGCTCTTTTCTCATGTAAGCAGCTTTTGCTTCTGCAATTGCAGCCGCTTCAGTGCCTAGCTCATCTGCTTGGAAATCAATTCCTAAAAGATCAAGTCTTTTTTGGTCATGACAGTTCCAACCAGCTACAGGACATCCAATTAATCTTCCTTTACCGCCTGTTTCAATAGTTGCAAATTTAGCTTTATGTTTGTTTAGGTCTCTCCAAGTTTTAATGCCCATTTCTTCTGCAGCATATCTAGGTATCCAGTAATCTGACATACCGATGATTCCAGTAGTTCCTAAAAGATCAACTGTTCCATCTCCTTTATAAGATTTTACTACTTTGCCGTCATAAATTAAATCTTCATTAAACATTACATCGTCTGCCTCTGCATAACTTGGCCAACTCTCGCAAGCGAAATCAAGTTCTCCAGCTGCAATTGCTTCCCATAATCCAGTACCAGATGGGAAAACTGTTTGTTTAATTTTATAGCCCATTTCTCGTTCAAGAATTGCTACTGCAACTTCACAAGTGATTATTCCACCTGTCCAGTCAGCAATAGCAGCATGTAATCTTTTTGCATTTGCCTGAGTAAGACTAGCAAATAAAATTACGAAAGATAAAAATAGAGCTGATATTGTTTTTGATAACCTCATTTATTTCCTCTCTTTTAATTAATTAAAGTCTTATTTTAAAACAAAAATTACTAGTTTGTAAACTGTGAATAATGATGCTTTTACTTGACTTATAAACCTAGAGCTTCTCTTTGTTTTTTAGTCCAAGCAAGCGATATTCGGTCTATAATTATTGCCAATAATACAATTCCTATACCGGCTGCTAATCCTCTACCAGTATCTGATCTTGCCAATCCATTAAATACCTCTAAACCTAATCCTTTTCCTCCAATTAAAGGTGTAACAATCTGCATAGCAAAAGCCATAATAACTGTTTGATTAAATCCAATTACTAAACTTGGAATAGCTAATGGAAATTTAATTTTATTTAGAGTTTGTAATAAAGTACCACCAAATGAACGTGAAACTTCTGAGTAAGTCCCAGACACTTGAGTTAAACCTAAAGATGTTAATCGAATGATGGGTGGTATAGAGTATATAACTGTTGCAAGTACTGCAGATACTATTCCTCCTCCAAAAAACATTAAAACAGGAATTAAATAACAGAAGTAAGGTAAAGTCTGCATGGCATCCAAAACCACGTTTTGAACATTTCTAAATCTCTCATTATAAGAGGCAATTATTCCAAGAGGAACTCCAATTATAAAACATAAAGCTACAGACACTAAAACAGATGATAGTGTTATCATTGATTGTGGCCATATCCCACAAGCACCAATGAAAAGTAATAATATTGCTGTAATAATTGCAAATCTAATACCGACAGTAAAATATCCAATTGCTGCAAATACCCCTAATGTATACCACCATGGCACATGAGTTAAGAATATATCAAGTGGTCTTAAAAGTTTAAGATATACAAATCCCCTAAGAGCTTTAGTAAATGCAATAAAACTAGGATTAACAGTTAAAGATTCTACACTGTTAGAAATTGGTTGTCTTATAGACAATCTCCACTCTTCAGGAAATGATCCTATACTTATTATGTAGGAGTCAACGAATGATATAGTCAGAACAAGTAAAAAAGATGGTATTATATAATATCTTCTAGAAATTATTTCACCAATATCTCTAGCTGTTTCTTTATTTGCTAAAGAAACACAAAATTCAAATACATACGCAATAAATTTTGTTAAATTTGTGCAAACAAAATTAATTAAACCAGCTAAAAATTCTAAAGGCTTTTCTATAATTCTTGCTATTACAAATTTTTCCCAAGATTGTGGGAGTAAATAAAATTTTTGAACATTCGATGGAAGTATTTGTTTTGTTTTACTAAATGACATACTAAATCTATCAAACATTATTGCCATGAAAAGAATACAAAGTCCTCCTTCCATTGCCCATCCAACATCAAGTCTTCTAATTGCTTGCCATACTTGACCACCAATTCCTTCAGCTCCAATAAAACATGCTAAAACTACAAGCGCTAAAGCCATCATTATCACCTGATTAATTCCCATCATTATACTTGGAAGTGAAAGTGGAATTTTAATTTTAAATAGGAGTTGTAACTTACTTGATCCAAATGAGGTTGCAGACTCTATTGTTTCTGCTGAAACTTGTCTTATACCAGTATTTGTTAATCTTATTATAGGAGGCATCGAGTAAATCATTGTGGCTAATATTGCTGGAGCTCCTCCAATTCCAAAAAAGAAAAGAGCAGGAAAAAGATAAACAAAAGCTGGCATTACTTGCATTGTATCTAAAATAGGCTTCATAAAATTTTCAAATCTGTCACTTTGTGAGCAAAGCACACCTAGGGTAACACCTACTACTACACATAGTAAAACAGATAAACCCATCAATGCCACCGTTTGCAGAGACGGTTCCCACATTCCAGTTGCACCCCAAAAATAAATGACGAATAAAGAGTACAATCCTAATCTTAAACCACCTGCAATTAAGCAAGGTAAAAATATTAATGCCGCAATTAATAGCCAGGGTGAGTCGATCAAAAAATCTTCAACGAAGTAATATACATTTTTTATATAATTGGCTATTATTTTGGTAATCCATCTATAATTTTTCTTTAAATAATCTTCACCTTCATTAACCCATGCTGTAAATGTAAATTGGTCAGTGACGACCTTCGGCATTTTTGAGGGACCATCGCTTTGAAAAGATAACCACAGTGCAACTAAAAATGTTATTAAGATTACAGAATATGTAATAATATTTTTTGATGAATTTGGCTTTCCTTGGATACTTGCTACTTCAGAAGACATATTATCTAAAATTTAAAATAAATAATTTTACTTTTAAAGAAAAATATTGTCTATTTTTGTGTTATTAAAATAACAAAATATGAATAATCAACCAAAAATAACATGTTCAAATGTTTGGAAATTATTTGGTTCTGACGAACAAAGAATAATTAAAGATTTAGATAAAAGTTTATCAATAAAAGAAGTTCAAGAAAAAACCGGACATGTGGTTGCAGTGAAAAATGTTAGCTTTTCAATTGAGAAAGGTGAGACATTTGTTGTAATGGGCTTATCAGGAAGCGGAAAGTCAACTTTAGTTAGATGTATTTCAAGATTAATCGAACCAACATCTGGAACAGTTAAAATGGATGATGTTGATGTAACGAAAATGAGTGGCAGAGAATTATTAGATTTAAGAAGAAATAAAATGAGCATGGTTTTTCAACATTTTGGTTTATTTCCACATAGAACAGTTGTGGAGAATATTGGATATGGTTTAGAGATTAGAGGAAATAAAAAAAATGATAGATTAGAAAAATCAATGGAAGTTTTAAAAATGGTTGGTTTAGAAGGTTGGCACAATAATTATCCAAGAGAACTATCAGGAGGAATGCAACAAAGGGTAGGTTTAGCTCGTGCATTAGCTGTAGATCCAGAAATTTTAATTTTTGATGAACCTTTTTCAGCATTAGATCCATTAATTAGAAGAGAAATGCAGGATGAGCTATTAAAGATTCAAGAAAAATTACAGAAGACAATGGTATTTATTACTCATGATTTCTTAGAGGCAATTAAGATGGGTGATCATATAGCAATTATGAAAGATGGAGAAGTTTCTCAAGTGGGAACCCCAGAGGAAATTGTTGCTAACCCCAAAGATCAATATGTAAAAGATTTTTGCGAAGACGTACCAAAATACAAAGTCCTTAGTGCAAGTAAAGTAATGAGAGAAGAATGTTGTGATGATACAAAAAAAATGTTTGAAAGCGGATCAAATAATATCCCTCACAATTCAAAAATAGAAACTTTAATTGATAAGCTTGTAGATACAGATCAGAAATTTCCAGTGGTTAATAGTGAGACAGGCGAACTTATTGGTGAAATTGATAGAGCAATAGTTATGAAATCAATGAAATCTGCTAGTTAATTTCTCTACTAACCTTAGTTTTTTTTTGTTTTACTTTATCTCTCCAAATTATAATCATTCCAGCAAAAACAATTACAAAAACTCCCGGAAATAATTGTTCCCAAGGAGCCTCATTAAAAAATAGCCAACCTAAAACAAATGATGAAGGAATACCAAAATATTCAAACGAAGCCATTTTACTTGCAGAGATTAATCTATAAGAATAGATAAAAAGTATTGCTGCAGTACCTCCAAGAATACCAGTCAATGTCATAAGAAAAAAATCTTGAGTACTTTTTATTTCTGCATGTCCAGTGGTCAATAAAAACAGCACAACACCACCAATTACATTAAATATTAAAGTATATAATTGAATTTTTGCTGTTGAGTGACCATCAGGTATAAATTTTAAAATTATCACACTTAATGCCCAAGCTATCGCAGTTAGAATTGGAAATATTGAGTAAAAACTAAATATGTCACTCCCTGGCTGAACAATTAAAACAACTCCAAAAAAACCTATAAAAATTGCAGACCATCTATAAATACCAACCTTATCCTTTAAAAAAATTATCGATAAAATTACAATGAAAAATGGTGAAGAAAATGTAAGAACCATAGCAGTAGCAAATTCTAAGTTAATAACAGAAATAAATATAAATATATTCATTGATAAGAAAGCCAAACCTCTTAAAAAGCTTAAGATAATGAATTTATTGTTTAGGTTCCTAAAAACTGAAATGTACTCTTTAGTAAATAAAATAAGTATAAATAAAGGGATTACCCCCGCAATATTTCTGAATACTGCTAACTGAATTACAGTATATTCATTACCCAAAAACTTTATTACAACCATATACATATCCACACATAGTATTGCTAAGAGCATGGTAAATATTGCTAAATATGTTTTTTTTAAATCTGTTTTTTCTGAAGAAATATTCATTTATAATTTTTTAAAATTGTATACTTTATAAAAGAAATGCAAAGTTTTAAACTTAACGAAACTGATATTCTATCCAATCAAGATTGGACGTTTCCGACTAATATTGCATACGGTCCAGGTAGATTGAAAGAAATAGGTGGTATCTGTAATAATTTAAATATTAAAAACCCTTTAATTGTTACAGATAAAGGTAGCACAAAATTACCATTTATAATTCATTTACAAAATTATTTAAAAAGTTCTGATGTAAAATCCGATTTATTTTTTGATATATCTCCAAATCCAAGAGAAGATGAAGTTTCAAATGGTGTAAGTAAATTTAAAGATGGAAACCATGATGCTATAATTGCAATCGGTGGAGGCAGTGCCATGGATGGAGGAAAATTAATTTGCCTCACAGCAAACAATGACGTTCCATTAAGAGATTTTGAGTTTGAATTAACTCCGCCTAACATTAGTAAGGATAACCCGTTCCCAAAAATTATAACTATTCCAACAACTGCTGGAACTGGAGCTGAAACAGAAATTTCAGCTATGGTTACTTATTTAAAAGAAGGCATGAAATTTTGTATGTGGCATCCAGATGTTAGACCTTCCTTAGCATTGTTAGATCCAGAACTAACTATTGGATTGCCAGCAAATTTAACGGCATGGACTGGTGCAGATGCTTTAATCCATGGTATAGAGGGTTATTGTGTTCCTGGTTTCAATCCAATGTGTGATGGTGCTGCTTTAGAGGGTTTATCTTTGATATCAAAATCTTTAATCACAGCTGTAGAAGATCCTAGCAATATAGTTGCAAGAGGTGGAATGCATGTTGGATCTTGTTTAGCGGGAATTTCTTTTTTAAAAGGTTTAGGATTAGTACATGCTATTGCTCATATGGTTGGAGCCGAATACAATACTCATCACGGACTAACGAATGCAATAATATTACCTGTAGTTTTAAAATATAATTTACCAGGTATGGAAGAAAAAGTTAAAAGAATGTCAGAGGCTATGCAATTTAAAGATCATTCTGTAGATGCATTTATATCAAACATTGAAAACATTCTTGATAGAATTAAAATTCCAAAAAGTTTGAGCGAAATTGGAGTCCCCGAGGATTGTGTTGATAGAATTGCTGAAAAATCAATGAAAGATCAAGCCTATGGACAAAATCCTAGAAAAGCAACTTTAGAAGAAATAAAGGAAATTACTCTAGCATCCATTAAAAAAGCTAGGTAATAGTAAATTCCCATGCTTGAAAATAAATCAGTTAAAGAAATTATTTCTTTAATTAAGAAAAAGGATGTTTCAGTAAAAGAAATAGTTGGCTTATATTTTGAAAGAATAAAAAAATTTAATCCATCTTTGAATGCTATTGTTTCAATTAAGGATGAAGAGGAAATAATTAAAGAAGCTGAGATTAAGGACAAAAATTTTGAACAGAATAAGCCGTTATTTGGCTTACCTCTTGCCTCTAAAGATTTGCTAGATGTAGTTGGTTTTCCAACCACTTATGGTTTTCCTGGATATAAAGATTATTTTCCAAAAAAAAATTCTATAATTGTTGATCGTCAGATAGATGCTGGTGGATTAATAATTGGAAAGACAAATACTGCTGAATTAGGAGTGGGCGCTCATACAGCTAATAGATTATTTGGAATAACACCAAACATATATGGAAATAGTCAATCATCAGGTGGATCGAGTGGTGGAGCTGGTGTTGCAGTTGCAGCAAATTTACTGCCATTTGCTGATGGTACAGATATGATGGGTTCTTGTAGAACACCTGCTGCTTACGCAAATGTTTATGGTTTTAGACCAACACCAGGATTACTTCCCGATTATCGAACAAATGAAAAAAAGAAAAATCTTCCAGTTATTTCAACACCAGGATGTCTAGCCAGAACACCTGAAGATATGTCTATTTTTTTAGATGTCATAGTTGGAGAACATAAAGAAGACCCAATTTCTTTCAGTTTAGATAATTCTTTTAGTGAGGTTAATTTAAGTGACCAGGAATTTTCAAAAATAAAAATTGGATGGTTATCTGATATGAATGGTAATTATCAATATGATCCTGAGATAATTGAAATATGCAACAAACAACTTAACAATCTTGAAAAGTATAAAGTTATAATTGAAAACTTAAAACCAAAAATAGATGCTCATAAATTATGGAATTGCTGGGGAACGTTGAGAGCAAAAAGTATTTATGAGGATATTATTACAATGAATATAAAAGATGTTAATGAAATGACTCCTCAAGCGATATGGGAATACAATAAAGGTATCAAACTTACAGATGAAGATGTAAAATCTGCTCTTAACTCAAGAATTGAATTATCAAATGATGTAAATAGTTTATTTGGTGATTTTGATTTTTTAGCTTTACCATCTCAACAATCATTTCCTTTTGATAAAAATTTAAGACACCCAGAAAAAATTAATGATAAATTAATGGATACTTATCATAGATGGATTGAAATACATATATTTGCTAGTCTTTTTTACTTACCATCAATTTCTTTACCTATTGGTTTTAATAAAGAGGGATTTCCAATAGGTATTCAAATTATAGCAAAACAAAAAGAAGATTTAAAAGTGATATCTTTTGCAAAAAGATATGAAGAAATTTTTAATTATTCTAAAATTAAACCAAAATTAAACTAATGGTCAGACACAAACATCATTTTAAAATAGCTTTTGCATTAGCAATAGCTGCTGGATCATGGGGAGTTTATTGGCTACCTCAAAGAATTTTAGAAGATGGGGGACTCACTGGAGGTTGGGGAACAATTTCTCAAATGATGATCGGAATTTTATTACTTACACCCATCTCTTTGTGGAGAAAGTATAAAGGTCGTACATCTGGTTTAGAAATTCCTTTTGTTGGTTTTTTAACCGGCAGTGGTTTTATATGTTACGCATTAAGTTTCTTGCTTACAGATGTTGTAAGAGCATTGATCATGTTTTACATGATACCTGTCTGGACGACTATTTTTGAAATATATTTTTTAAAAAAAAGACCAGGTTTAGAAAGAGTTTTAACTTTAAGCTTAGCACTTGGGGGCTTGTGGGTAGTTTTCAGTCAATCTAATATCATACCATTACCACAAAATGCAGGAGATTGGTTGGCATTACTAGGAGGTGTACTATTTGGCGCTGGATTAGTACGTTTAGAAATTTCTAAAACAGACGGTGTGTTTCCAGTAATCTTTTCTTTCTTCGTTTATGGGACAATATTTAACATTTTTGCTGGCTTTATTTTAAAAGATTACTTAGGACCTATGCCACCGATTGAAGCCTTTGCATCAATGTTTACTTTTTTAGTTCTTATTTCAGTATTTTATTTTATTCCTACCGGAGTAGTTATAATGTGGTCTCCATCTGTTTTAGGTGCAGGCCTTTGTGCAATATTGTATTTAAGCGAAATAGTAGTTGGAGTTATATCAGCTGGCATTCTGACTGACGAAACATTTGGTTGGAGAGAAGTTGTTGGAAGTACAATGATTGTTGTAGGAGGAGTATTAGCTGTTGTTCTAGCACCAAAAGAAGAAAAGTAGATGCTGTTTAAAGAAAAGTTTAAATCAAATTCAAAAATATTCTTAGATGGTGGAAATGGTTCTGAGATTGCAAACTTAGGAGGTGAGATGACGCCAGCTTTTTCTGCATTAGCAACAATCACAGCACCAGAAATTGTAAGACAAGTTCATGAAAATTTTATGGATGCAGGCTGTGATCTTATTACAGCAAATACCTTTAGTACTACAAGACACAATATGAATAGCGTTAATAGAGGTAATGAAACAAAGGAGTTTATTGTTAGATCTGTCGAAATAGCCAAAAAGGCAATTAAGAATAAGGGAAAAGAAAATATAGTTGGAATAGCAGGGAGTATGTCGAATTTTTTCTCATTGAAGGAAAATGAATTTGTTCCAAACCCAAAATACATACCTTCATTTAGAGAGGAAGAGAGAAATTATAAAGAGGCTGCTAAAATCTTAAAAGAAGAGGGAGTCGATCTTTTAATTCTAGAAATGATATTAGATATAGATCACTCAAAAATCTTACTTAACTCTGCATTAGAAACTGGTTTACCTGTTTGGGTTGGACTTAGTTGCTGTATAAGCAAGTTTGATAATAACGTTATTGGAAGAAATTTTAGAGCTGAAAAAGAAAAATCACTTATTTATGATGAAAGTATATACAAAGAGCAACCAAAATTTATTCCTGATGACAAGATTGTTCTTTTAGATGATATTATGAAATCTCTAACAAATATGGGCGGAGATGTTTATGGTATTATGCATACTTGGCTTGTTGATGCCTTCGATGGATTGAGGGTAATTAAAAATAATTGGCAGGGTCCAATTATGTTTTATCCAGAGATACATAAGTTTGATACAAAAACACATAAGGCAACAGTGACATACGCAGAGGATGAATTTGCTGATGAATGTGGAAAACTAATTGATGATCAAATTCAAATTATCGGAGGGTGTTGTGGTGTCACAGATAATCATCTCAAAAAATTAATTTCTAGGTATTCTTAATTTTAATTTTAATTGTTAACTAAGTTTATCAACATATTAATCATATCAACTTTATAACTCTCTTTTGTTGCAGATTTTGTTTCCAATACTGAAAAGAATGCTGCGACTTTGCCGGTTTTAAAATTTGTTGCCAAAAACTGACCTCCATACCCAGAGTGTCCAATCATGTTACCTGATACCATTGTTGAATTTGAGTAATACAAATATTTATTTTTTGATAATTCCATGTATTTAGGTCCTAAATTTTTAATAGTTTTGTCTAAAAAAGAAGGTGATCCAACTTTTCTATTTCCAACCCCCGTACCTTTTCTTGCAAAAAGCAAACCCATTCTTAAAAAATCTCTTGTAATTAAACAACCACCACCAGACATCCATGGCATCCCATATCTATCAGAGGCAATATATAAACCTTCTTCAAAGCCAGCAGCTTCAACTGCTGATAAAACCCAATCTCTTAAAGTTCTTCCACTTACCTTTTCTACAATTAATCCTACTACATCAGTATTTGCAGATTTGTAAAATGCATATGCAGATTTATTTATTAAACTTTTGTTTTTAATTTTTTTAATTGTATTTAAATATTCTTCTTGGCTTAAATTATTTTTTAAATTTTTTGGAAGTCTCCAACCTCCAACGGGCTCATGTAAAAAAGAGGAAGAATATGCTTTAGTATAATCTTCGGTATACGAATTTATAATATTCATATTCAAAACATCTTGTACTTTCGCATTAGCGTAACCGCTTCCGATTTTAGGCAAATAATGTGAAACTTTTTTATTCAAATCTATTGATTTATTTTTCACAAGTTCACCTACAAATAAGTTAACAAACATTTTAGTTATTGACATAATTGTCTGTGGTTGATTTTTTTTGAAATCTTTAGCATATTTTTCAAATAATATATTTTGACCTTTGCCAACGATTATTGAACAAAAAGATTTATTTTTGATCATTTTTTTTACCAATGGTATTTTACTAATTTTATTATTGGGTTTTGACTGTAGTTTTAATACTAGATCAGATCTCAGATAAAGACTGTACCTATTTATTTTATGTAAATTCCTGTAACCAAATCTTCTAGTTTTTGGAAGATTCCATAAAGCCTTATTATCTCTAATTGTTTTTAATTCAGGGTTTTTAACGGAAGCTAATTTTATTATTTTCAATATTTTAAAGATTTTTTTTGTTCGTATTTCTGGTGATACCCCTCTGCTTTGCAATAATTTTTTTCCTTAGATATTTTTGTTGATACCTTGCCATCTAATTTTTTGTTCACCTCTTTTAATACTTTTTCAGCAATCTTTTTTTCTTCATCAGTATTATAAAATATTTCTGATCTATATTGAATTCCTACATAAGTACCTTGCCTATTTACTTGTGTAGAGTCGTGCAATTCAAAAAATAGATTAACCATGTCCTCATACGATTTTTCTTTTTCATCATATTGAACTTTTACAACTTCAATATGGCCAGTGTCACCACCGCACACAGCTTTATAGGTTACATTGGGATCATCCCCTCCACAGTAACCACATTCGGTAGAGATTATACCTTCAATACCTTCGTACTTAGTTTCATCCCAAAAACAACCAATACCACCAATAAATGTCTTCATTATTTTTTAATTTATACTTTAGTTTTTTAAAATTGAAATGGCTTTAATTTCATCAACTCCTATTCCACAACAGCCACCTATAATTTGAGCTCCATCTTTAATCCACGTTTTTACTTCATTTAAATAATCATTTGGTGTCATGTCATCTATAAATCTCCAATGTGGTTTTTCATAATATCCTTTATTTGGATACGCTCCTATAACTCCATCAAAATTTTCTCTCGCAGTTTTTATTGCCTTACCTGTAGTTTTAATATCAGAGTGGGCTACTAAAATTGGACCGTTATGAATTTTTTTAAAATTATTTATAGATTTTTTAAAATTTTCATAGACGTGAGTATCAGAGTCAATTGTATCGTTGTACCCAAGCATTATTTGATTTTGATCATTCGTTACACATGATACAGACAACCAAACTGGTATACTTATCTTTGTAGAACAGTTTAACATTGTTTCCACAATATTTGCTTGAGAAGACATAGCCTCTAAAATAATTAAATCTACTCCTTCACCTGATAAAATTTTAAGTTGTTCATCAAAGCCAGGTATCATTGCTTTAACTCCTAGTTTATAAAAATTACCAAAAGTTGAAACGCTTCCAGCAAGAGCAACAACTTTGTTTGAATTTTTAATTGCATCTTTTGCAACTTGAACACTTTTTTTATTAAATTCCTCTATCGAGTCTTCATAACCATACTGTCTCATCGATATAGGTGTAGTGCTATATGTATTGGTAGTTATTACATCAGCACCCGCATTTATATAATCTTCATGAATTTTTCTTACTAATTCTGGATGATCTACTGAGCATTTTCCACACCACATTTTTTCATCCATTTTAGCGCCATTCTTTTCTAATTCAGCACCCATTCCACCATCTAAAATAATAGTTTTTTTATTTTCCAATTTTTCATGAATTGATGAATAAGACATAGTATTATTCCTTGCTATTTGTAAAGGTGCAAATTTTATTTCCATCAAGGTCACGAACGTAAGAATAATAAACCCCTGATCCCTCTGGTCGTTCTCCTCCAGATCCTTCGCTAGTACCTCCAGCTTTTAGTCCTGTTTCGTGAAATCTATCAACAATAAGTCTTGAAGATGTTATAAATGATATTTGTGTTCCATTTCCAAAAGTTGCTTCTTTTTTATTAAACGGTTTTGTGATGTAAAACTCTATTTCGTTTGTATCTTTCTTTCCATATGCAGCATAATCATTTTCTACAGTTTCGTTTCTTTTTAGCCCAATAACTCCCAAAACTTCATCATAAAACTTAATGGCAGCATCTAAATTATTTGTACCCACCATTACATAACCAATCATCTCAACCTCAATTATTTTGAATATAATTTTTTAATTCCAACCAGTAATTGCCTTAACCTCTAGGTATTCAGTAAAACCCCATAGTCCACCCTCTCGACCATTTCCTGATTGCTTAAATCCTCCAAAAGGTGCTCCAGTTTCGGCTCCTTGACCGTTGATATAGACTGTTCCTGCTCTTACTTTTCTTGCTACTCTTTTTGCTTTTTCTTTATCTTCAGTTTGTAAATAGTTACCTAAACCGTAAGATGTATCATTTGTAATTTTAATTGCCTCTTCTTCTGTATCAAATGGAATAATTGAAAGTACTGGACCAAATATTTCTTCTCTAGCAATTTTCATATCGTTGTTTACATCAGTAAAAATTGTTGGTTTAACAAAATACCCCTTATTAAGACCATTTGGTAGATCAGGCCCACCGGCAGCTAAAGTTGCACCTTCTTTAATTCCCTCATTTATAAGATTTACAACTTTATCATATTGAACTTTGGATACTAAAGGTCCAATGTGATCACCTTTTTTAGATGCCACATCTACTTTAATTTTATTTGCTTCATCTACAGCTTCTTTTACTGCTCTATCATAAATTGATCTTTGAACTAGCATTCGTGTTGGAGCATCACACGACTGTCCAGTGTTGCTCATTATAGTTCTTACTCCATCTCTAACAGCATCTGGATAAGAATCCTCAAATACTATATTTCCACCTTTACCGCCAAGTTCAAGTGTAACTTTTTTAATTGTATCAGCTGCATTTTTCTGTATCAGCTTTCCCGCTCTTGTAGATCCTGTAAATGAAACCATATCAATATCTGGGTGACCAGATATATGATTTCCAACTACTTCTCCGTTACCATTTATTAAATTGAATACACCTGGAGGAAACCCAGCTTCGTCAATTATTTCTGCAAACAAAACACCTGATACTGGAGCCACTTCTGACGGTTTTAAAATCATTGTGCAACCAGCTGCAAGTGCTGGTATGACCTTAAGTACTATTTGGTTCATTGGATAATTCCATGGCGTTATTAATCCACAAACTCCAATTGGCTCATATCTGATTTGATTGTTTGATTTTGGATCAAACTGATGTTCAAAATTAAAATCTTTTAAAATTTCTATTACATTTTTAGATATATCTGCTCCCATTTTAGTATGAGTCTCTGATGCAAAATCTAATGGTGCACCCATTTCCATTGATTGTGCTTCAACCATTTCATCCCATCTTCTATTATAAATTTCACAAAATTTTTCTAATAACTTTATTCTCTCTTCTTTCGAAGTTTCTTTCCAGGTTTCAAATGCTACTTTAGCAGCACTTACAGCTTTATCAGTATCCTCTTTAGATCCTAAAGAAATTACAGCAAAAGCCTCTTCAGTTGATGGATCAATTACATCAAAGTCATTAGGTTTGACTGGAGCAACCCATTTTCCGTTTATATAAAAATTTTTCTTTTCAATCATAAATGCACTTTAACACAGAATTTAAATTTCATAACCTTTTTCTTCAGGCTCAATATCAATTAACTCCTCGGGAAACCCTTCAGTTCTAAAATCAATTTTATTTAGATCTTCCATTCTTTTTACAATCATTGATGACCAAGCTCTTGCGCCATATTTTTTTTGGCCATCTTTAAATATTTCAACTATTTTAGGAGAAATTTCCAACGGTGCATTTAATTTTTTTGCGAGTTCATCAAATAGACCCGTATCTTTTAAAACAAGGTCCATCGTAAAATTTATATTATAAGAGCCATTTAAAATAACTTGGCTCTCAGTTTCATGAACAAATGAGTTACCTGAGGAAACAGCAATTCCTTTGTAGGTTTTTGCAAGATCTAGGTTTGACTTTTTAGCTACTGTCCATGCCTCCCCAAGGGCAACCAAATGTGTAGAGGCTAAATAATTTGTAATTACTTTAAGGACAGAAGCAGTGCCTAATTCTCCTGTATGTAATATTTTACGTCCCATCACAGTTAAAGCAGGTAATATCTTTTCAAATGCATCTCTTTCTCCTCCAACAAATATTGCTATATTTCCTGATGCTGCTCTATGGCATCCACCACTTACTGGACCATCTAGGGGTATTGCCTTTTTTTCAATTACTTTTCTACCAATCCTTTTTACCTCTGCCTCATCTGTTGTACTCATTTCCAACCATATTTTATTTTCTGAAATACCTTCAAGAATTCCGCTCTCTCCCTCCATCACTTCTGCACAAATTTCAGGAGAAGGAAGACAAGTTATTATTAAATCAACTTCCTCAGCCAGCTCTTTAGCAGATTTTGCAATTTTAGCCCCCATGCTCTCAAATTGTTTTGTTAAATTTTTATCTAAATCTCTAACTGTTAAATTAAATTTATTCCTCAATAAACTCCCAGCTAGTTTACCTCCAACATTTCCTAAACCAATAAATCCTATATTCATTAATTTACCTCCTCTTTTTTTTTATATAATATCATTATGACACCAAATATTATTACCACTCCTCCAATAAATAATTCACTTGTTGGTTTCTCACCTAATAAAACAATTGCTGCAAGCAATCCAGTCGGTGGTATACCCATAGTCACTATGGGTAACACTTTATATAATGGATTATTTTTTAGAACATAATAAAAGCAGCCATAAGTTATAGGTTGCATTATAAATCCAATGTAAAATGCTATTAACCAATGATTAAATTTAGCTGTTGATAGATATGATATGGTATCACCTTCAATTACTGCAGAAATTAAAATTAAAGTGGGTCCAGAAAATAATGCTAGCCAAGCAACTAAAGCTAAAGGATTAATTTCTTTACTCAAAGGTTTAACAATTACTTGGCCAAGTGCCCATATTGCTGAACCTAAAATCGTAAGAGAGATACCAAATATTTTTCCATCTAAATTAGGTGAGCCAGTTAAAATATAAACTCCTACAAATGCAACTCCTATCCCAATCAAAGCTCTTAAAGTTGGTTTCTCTTTCAACATGAAAAAAGCAAATATTACTCCAAATGGAACTTCTGTTTGTACTAATAATACCGCTGCAGATGCATCAATAAAATTTAAACCAGTATAGGTAATACTGTATTGCAAGGTGTTTGCTATAAACGAAGCAATAAAAATTTTTTTTAAGAAACCTCTTGGAATTGGAAACCACCAAATTAAAATAGAAGCAGCAAAAATAAATCTTAATCCCATTAGAAGTATTGGAGGAAAAGACTCAAAAGCAGGTTTGGCAATTACAAAACCAAAACCTAAAAAGATAGGAACAAGTGATGCAACTAGAGTATCTTTAAAATTCATTCAATTCATTTAATATTAATGATTATTCAAGAACTTGTGATATATTCACTTTTTTAAAATATGAATTCAACAAAAATAGAACCAAAATACATAAGTAAATCAAATCCACGAGTTGGCCTTATTGCTCTTGCAAGTGATTTTATGATTGAAAGAGATTTTATAAATGTAATTAAGGATAGAGAAATTGATTTTTTTGTTAATAGAATAGAGTGTTATAATCCTTTAACTAAAGAAAATCTCATTAAAATGTCAGATAAAGTAACCAGTGTAACAAAAGACATTTTACCGGATCAAGATATTGATTGCGTAGTCTATGGATGTACTTCTGGAACTATTGCAGCAGGCTATAACTCTATAAAGCAAAAGGTAAAAGCAGCAAAACCAATGGCCCAGGTTACAACGCCAAGTACAGCCGCAATAAAAGCATTAAAAAAGTTAAACATTAAAAAGCTTTCGCTATTTACTCCCTACAGCAAAAAACTTAATGATGAGGTTATGGGTTATTTTAAGTCAGAGGGATTTGAAATAACATCCAATTCATACTTTGATATAGAGGCAGATTACGACATAGGCAAAGTAGACCAAAATTATTTGTATGATGTCTTGTCTAAAATTGATTTAAATGGAGCAGACGCACTATTTGTGTCTTGTACAGCTCTTCCTGTATTGCCAATAATAGATAAACTTGAAAAAAAACTCAACACGATTGTTTTATCAAGTAATCAGGCATTAATTTGGGATACTCTTGTCCAAATAAATAAAAATAATTTAGTAGAAGGTTTTGGCAAATTATTCAGATAGAAATTTATGTCATTTACTAAAGATGAATATAAACAAAGATTAAAAAAAGTTCAGTCGATGATGCAGGATAAAGGCATCGAGCTATTGATTTCTCACGACACAAATAACATGAATTATTTAACTGGTTATGATGCATGGTCTTTTTATTATGCTCAGTGTGCAATTGTTCACGTTAACGCTGATGAACCTTTATGTTTTGTAAGAGCTCAAGACTCAGGAGGTGCGTATATAAAAACTTATCTCAAAGATGAAAATATAATTGTGTATGATGAAAATTATATTCATACATGGCCAAAACATCCTTACGATTATTTAGTACAGATTATTAAAGATAGAAATTGGGATAAGCTTTCAATTGGAGTGGAGATGGACGCTCATTACTTCACTGCTTTTTGTTATGAAAAGATTAAACAAGGTTTACCGAATGCAAAAATAAAAGATTCAGAAAGATTAGTAAATTGGGCAAGATATGCAAAATCTGATGCAGAAATTAATTATATGAAAACTGCTGCACAAATTTCAGAAAAAGGAATGAAGACTGCAATGGAGGTAATTAAACCGGGTGTCAGACAATGCGATGCGGTAGGTGATATACAAAAAACTTTATTTTATGGGACAACTGAGTTTGGTGGAGAGTATTCTAGTATCGCAACACTCTTACCAACAGGAAAAGGGACATCTGCATCTCATTTAACAGCAACGCAGGACAAGTTTGTAGAAGGTGAGGCAACAATCGTTGAGTTATCTGGAGTATATAAAAGATATCATGCGCCAATGGCCAGAACAGTCTTACTTGGAAAACCTGATCAATTAAAAATAGACACAATGAACAAAACTATCGAAGCTTTGCAAGCTGGAATAGATGCTACTAAACCCGGTAATACTGCAAATGATGTAGCTCAAGCTTTTTGGGGTATTTTAGACAAATATAGCATAGAAAAAAAATCAAGAACTGGTTACTCAATTGGAATAGGTTATCCACCAGATTGGGGTGAACATACTCTTAATATATATAAAGGAGAAATGACTGAACTTGTACCGAATGCCTGTTTTCATATGATAGCTGTAATGCAATTTGGTGATTGGGGAGTTGAAGCTTCGGAGGCTATAAGAGTTACAGAAAAAGGGTGTGAATTATTCTGCAATTTTCCAAAAGAGTTACACATTAAGAGTTAATTAACTGTTGCAAACAACTTAACTAAATGTTTTAAAAACTAATCTATGTCAAAAAAAGAAGATTTCGTAAAATTTGATAAAGTCGACAAAAGTTACGATGGAAAAGTATTAGTAGTTAAAGATTTAAATTTAGATATCGAAGAAGGTGAGTTCGTAACAATGCTAGGACCCTCTGGTTCAGGAAAAACTACATGTTTAATGATGCTTGCAGGTTTTGAAACTCCAACTAATGGAGAAATTTATTTAGATAAAAATCCAATTTCAAATATTCCTCCACACAAAAGAGGTATTGGAATGGTTTTTCAAAATTATGCTCTTTTCCCACATATGACGGTTTTTGAAAATTTAGCTTTTCCCTTAAGAGTAAGAAAAATTTCGAAAGATGATATTGAGAAAAAAGTAGCTAAAGCATTATCAATGGTTTCGTTGTCAGAATTTGGAAACCGTATGCCAGGACAACTTTCTGGCGGTCAACAGCAGAGAGTTGCTGTTGCTAGA
Source organism: uncultured Pelagibacteraceae bacterium (assembly GCA_902555585.1). GTDB lineage: Bacteria > Pseudomonadota > Alphaproteobacteria > Pelagibacterales > Pelagibacteraceae > Pelagibacter. Next base: position 56,220 of record CACDSY010000004.1, read on the forward strand.
GCCTTGGTGTTTGATCCATCTGTTGTTTTAATGGATGAACCTTTAGGAGCTTTAGATAAAAATTTAAGAGAGAGTATGCAATATGAAATAAAACATATTCATGAGAGTATAGGTGTTACAGTTGTTTATGTTACACATGATCAGGGTGAGGCTTTAACTATGTCAAATAGAATAGCAGTATTTAATGATGGTAAGGTTCAGCAACTTTCAAGTCCTGACAAACTATATGAAGAACCTGTTAATTCTTTTGTTGCTGAGTTTATTGGAGAGAATAATACTTTCGCTGGGGAAATTTCAGAAATTTCAAATGGAAGCTGCAAAGTTAAACTTGGCTATGGTGAAATTATCGCAAATCCTATATCAGTTAGATCTGTTGGTGAAAAAACTACAGTATCAATCAGACCTGAAAGAGCACTAATTAATCCCAAAGATAAAATGGACAACAATCAAAAAGGTAAAATAGAGGAAGTAATTTATCACGGTGATCACACTAGAGTGAGACTAAATTTACTAGGTAATTCAGAATTTATTTTAAAAGTTCCAAATAGTTCTCAAAATTTAGATATTAAACTTGGAAATGAGATTAATATTGGTTGGAATAGTCACGATGCAAGAGCTTTAGACCCAAAATAAGCCAAATTATTATATTATTGTTAAAATCCACTGTTGACTCTCTTTTCCTATGTTGCTGTACTTCATTTTTTAAAAAAACGTTTAAACGGAGGATAAATGAAAAAAATAAGTAAATTATTGCTTGCCTTAACTTTTGCATTCTCACTATCTTCATCTGCTTTTGCTGTAACAGTAGCATCATGGGGTGGAGCATACACAGAGTCTCAAAAGTTGGGTTACGGTGATCCAACTGCTAAAGCCCTAGGAATAGATATTAATTGGGTAGATTATTCAGGTGGATTATCTGAGATTAAAGCTCAAAAAGAGGCTGGAGCGATAACATGGGATATTATTGATCTCTATGGTCATAATGTCATAAATGGATGCGATGAAGGAATATTTGTTGAGTTTGATTTTGATAAAGATTTCCCACCAGCTCCAGATGGCACGCCAGCAAGTGAAGATTTCTTCACTGATATGCCAAGCGAATGTGCAGTTGGAAATATCTTATATTCTTGGAATTATGCATATAATAGTGATCTATTAAAAAGCTCTCCAAAAACTATTAAAGATTTTTTTAATACACAAAGATTTCCTGGAAAAAGAGGTATCTATGGCACAGCGTACACAAACTTAGAAATAGCTTTAGCTGCAGACGGTGTCAAAATGGGTAAAGGTGGTAAGTTTGTATATAAAAAACTTGAGGAAGAAGGTTATGTAGACAGAGCAATTGCTAAAATTAAAAAACTTTGTGATGATCCAAAAGGTGGATGTGTATTTTGGTCAGCAGGAGCAAAGCCACCAGAATTGTTAATGAGTGGTGAAGTTGTTATGTCAACTGGCTGGAACGGTAGATTCTTTAATGCAGCAGTAGGTGAAGGTGCTCCAATAGTTCAAGTTTGGGATGGACAAGGTCTTGACTATGAATATTTTGCTTTAGTTAAAGGTGGACCAGATGAAGCAAATGCTAAAAAAGCTTTAGCTATGATGACAAGCACAGAAATGTTAGCGGGAAGTGCAAAATATATTGCATATGCTCCTTGGAGAAAATCATCAATTGCAGTTATGGAGGCAGGTGAGCCTTGGTATAAAGATGGTAAAACAAATATGGTTCCACATATGCCTACAGCTCCAGCTAACCTTAAAAAATACTTTTTAGTTGACGCTGAGTATTGGGCTGACAACGGAGAAGAAATAGGTGAAAAATGGGAAGTGATGAAAGCTTCTGTTAAATAATATTTAGAGTTTATAAAACTTTAATTATAGAATATATTAGGGCGATTATATATAATCGCCCTTTTTTTATGAGCAGTGAAAATAATAAAATATTAACTACTGATGGAATACCTTTAGAGGAAAGCTTAAAAGTTGCTGAAAAAAAAAATAAGATAAAGGCTTTTTTATTAGTAGCTCCACTCTTATTATTTTTACTAATAACCTACATAATTCCAATTGGTGGAATGTTCTCAAGAAGTATTGATGATAAATTAACCACTAATATGCTACCCAAAACTTACAAAGCAATGGAAAAATGGGATGGGAAAGAATTACCGTCTGAGGAAATCTTCGAGGCATTTTACCTCGATTATAAAATTTTAGTCAAAAATAAAACAGTTGGCAAATTACAAACTCAGCTCAATCTTGAAAAAAATGGATTTAAAAGTGCTCTTAAAAAACTAGCAAGAAAACAAAAGAAATTTAAGGTTGGCAACTATAAAGAACAGATTATGAGTTCACATAAGAGATTTGAAAATGTTGAGTACTGGAGAGCAATTAAAAGAAGAGCCCCACCAATAACATATTCAAAATATTTAAAAGCTATGGATATGTATTTAGACGAGGATAATAAAATTGTTCAGGTAGAAGAAGACAGAAGGATGCACAGAATACTTTGGTTAAGAACATTGGAGATAGCTTTTTTTGTAACACTTTTTTGTTTTGTCATGGCATATCCAATTGCACATCTTCTAGCAACGATACCAATGAAATATAGTAACCTATTGTTAATCTGCGTTTTATTACCTTTTTGGACATCACTTTTAGTAAGGACAGCTAGCTGGATGATACTGCTTCAACAGCAAGGATTATTAAATGATTTTTTTGTATGGATTGGATTATTTACAAACGAAAATAGGCCTCAAATGATGTATAACAAGACAGGAACATATGTTGCAATGACACAAATTCTTCTTCCTTTTATGGTCCTACCATTGTACAGCGTTATGAAAACAATTTCACCAAGTTTAATGAGGGCAGGAAAATCTCTAGGAGCAACACCAACTGTAGCTTTCTTTAAAGTTTATTTTCCTTTGACTATTCCTGGTATTGGAGCGGGATGTTTATTAGTTTTTATATTAGCAATTGGCTATTATATTACACCTGAGCTCGTTGGTGGTGCATCAGGGAAACTCATAAGTAATCAAATTGCTTATCATATGAAAAGCTCTTTAGATTGGAGCTTTGCATCTGCAATGGGACTAATGCTATTGACTGGTGTGTTAGCAATTTATTGGCTGTATAATAAACTTGTTGGAGTAGATAATATTAAACTAGGTTAAAATATGGCGCTACCAAAATATACAGAAACACAATACAGAATATGGCATTATTTTTATCTATTTTTTTGTGGATGTGTATTTTTCTTTTTAGTTGCTCCGTTATTTGTAATCTTTCCACTATCTTTTAATGCAGAAGAATTTTTAGTTTTTACAGATGGAATGAAAAGATTAGATCCAGATGCATTTTCACTAAGGTGGTATCATGATATGATTTATGGGACAAAAAATCCTTGGGGACTAGCAGCAAAAAATAGTTTTATAATTGCTGTATTTGCAACCATTGGCTCAATTATTCTTGGAACACTAGCAGCACTTGGATTGAGTAGTAGGCATATGCCTTATAAAGGATTAATTATGGCTACTTTGATATCACCAATGATTGTTCCATTAATTATTTCAGGAGTTGCAATATTTTTTTTCATGGCGAAGGTAGGTTTGGCCGCAACACATCTTGGAATTATACTTGCTCATATTGTTCTTGGAACACCGTTTGTCGTAATTACCGTTACTGCAACTCTGTCTGGTTTCGATCATAGTATCACAAGAGCAGCATCGAGTTTAGGAAGCAATCCTTTTAATACTTTTATGAAGGTGACTTTGCCTCTAATACTGCCAGGTGTTATTTCTGGTGGTTTATTTGCATTTGTTACATCTTTTGATGAAGTAGTAGTTGTTCTATTCTTATCTGGTTTAGATAATACAACTATACCAATTCAAATGTGGACAGGGCTTAGAGAACAACTTAGTCCAACAATCTTAGCTGTAGCAACATGTTTGATTATATTATCTATTCTAATTTTGGTTACAGCTGAACTTTTAAGAAGAAGATCTGAAAGATTAAGAGGGATTAATAGATAATTTAGTCTAAAGACTCAATAACTGTAGCAATCCCCATTCCTAGACCGATACATTGAGTTGATAACGCATATTTTTTATTTTCTCTTTTTAGTAATTCAGCAGCTTTGCCCGTAATTCTTGCGCCTGTTGCTCCAAGAGGATGTCCAAGGGCAAGCGCTCCGCCATCTAAATTAACTTTATCTTTATCAATACCTAAATCTTTAATACATGCTAAGGATTGTGACGCAAAAGCCTCATTCAATTCAACAATATCAATTTTATCTGCTGTCAATTTAGCTCTTTCCAAAGCTTTTTTTGATGCTCCAATTGGACCTAATCCCATATAGTCTGGGTCACAGCCTTGCACTGCAGTAGATACAATTCTTCCCATGATATTTAAATTATTTTCTTTTGCATAACTTTCTTCGCAAATTAATGTTGCAGCTGCACCATCAGTTAATGGCGACGAAGTTGCTGCTGTAACAGTACCATTTTCATCGAAAGCGAGTTTTAATCCATCCAACTTTTCCATTGTGCTGCCAGGTCTAATATTTCCATCGGTATCACAGTCTCCGATTGATACAATTTCATTTTTAAAATTACCTTTTGTTTGTGCTTCGTGTGCTTTTTGATGACTTGAGATTGCAAATTCCTGTTGTTCATTTCTTGAAATATTATATTTTTTGGCAACATTTTCTGCAGTAGTTCCCATTGAAAAATAAACGTGAGGATTATCATTTTTATTTTCAGGATAAGGTATTGGATCAAAACCTGTATTAACTCTAGTCATACTTTCAACTCCTCCACATATAAATACTTTTCCTGCTCCTAACGAAATTTTACCTGCAGCAATATGAATAGCTTCCATGGAGGAACCACACCATCTATCAACTGTCATTCCAGAAGTTTTAACATCCATATTAGTTAAAAATGTTGTTAACTTCCCAATATTAAATGACTGCTCTCCGGTTTGAAATGCACAACCAACAACAATATCTTCAATATCCTCTTTTTTAACATTGGATTTAGCAACTAAATTATTAATCACTTCTGCTAGTAAATTTACTGGCTTTGTATCTACGAGCGCACCTTTTCTCGCCATTGTGAAAGGCGATCTTGAGAAGCCAGCGATTACAGGTTTAAACATATCAATAAATATAAGGTTAATCTGGGAATGGTAAAGAAGTTATAATGCCTTTTCTATTTTTTCCATTGAAAGTATTGACAAAAACCTCATTTCCAATTTCCCAATAATCTTTTAAAATCATAGAAAGCCCTATATTCTTTCTAAATCCTGGAGAATATATTCCAGATGCAATTTGCCCAATTTTTGTATTATCTTTTGAGTATACTGGTAAAGGCACACCGGTTGGTTTACACGGATCTCCATCAAACAAAATTCCTCTCATTCTTTGTACAATTCCATCAGATTGTATCTTTCTTAAAGCCTCTTTACCTATAAAGTCATGATCATACTCTTGTTTACAGTATTTTTCAAGATTACACTCCAAAGGATTATTTTCTCTTGTAAAGTCATTTCCATAAGACATTAATCCAGCCTCAATTCTATCAATTAAATTTGGACATCCTGGAGAAATATTAAATTTTTGTCCGCTCTCCCATATAGTATCCCAAAGTTTTTCTCCAAGTTCTATCTCATTAAAATGTGTTTCAAATCCTTTAAAGTATATTTCAAAACCATCTTGTTTACTGTATCCAGATCGTGCAATAATTTGTTTAGTTCCTAAAAAATCAAACACTTTAAAATTAAAAAATCTTAACTTTTTAATATCCTCTCCAAAAATTGAAATTAGTAGATCCTCAGATTTCGGACCTTGAACAGCTAGTGGATATACATCTGGTTCGATGATTTCTACATTTAATTTTGATCCTAAAGCAATTCCTTTTGCCCAAAGTAAAATATCAGAATCTGCAATAGAAATCCAAAACATATCATCGTCTAGTTTTAATAAAACTGGATCATTAATCATACCAGCTGTGTCGTCAATTATTGGAATATAAAAACATTTACCGGTCTCCATTTTTTTTATGGATCTTGGTGTCATTTTTTGCACTAATTTTTCAGCATCAGGTCCTTTAATTTGTACTTGTCTCTGGCAAGACACATCCCACACTTGAACCTGCTCTCTTAAATGCCAGTAGTCTTCTTCTACAGTATTTTTAAAACCTTTTGGTAATAGCATGTGATTAACAACAGTAAAATCAGACACTCCACATTCCTCTACTTTATTAGTAAATGGAGTTCGTCTTATACGTCTAGACATATTTAATTTTATATTTTTTTGTGGAATTAAATTTTCTTTACTCATTTTATTTAGACCACCAAACTGTGTAGCTATTTTTAGAGATTATAATTGGAATATGATATTTTTTATTTTGATCTTCCATTTTAAATTTAATATTAATTTCTGAAATTATTTTTTTTTCTGAAAAATAATTGCCAGTTTTACAAACCATTTCATACTCACAATTGCAGTCGTCTTTACTTAATTCAAATTCTTGCAGTATTCGTCCTCCTTCATCAGATTTAGTTTCGCAGAAAACTTTCTTTTCTCCATTTTCATTAATTTGATAAATAATTACTTCAACATTTGCAGCGTGCGAGCCATTTGTTGCATCTAATAAGTGAGAAGAGAAAGTTGCCACAATTACTCTATTGATGATTTTTCTCTTTTACTTGCGACTGCAGAGACTATTGGGCTTAATACAGGTTTTGCCTTAACATTTACACATGCGGGTTTTCCACTTTCCATAGCTCTTTTTAGTGCAGGACCTAATTCCTCTCTTTTATTAACTAATTCTCCATGTCCTCCAAAACCCTCAAATATCTTGTGAAATGGTATGTCACGAAAATCGGTTCCCACGCTTTTTCCACTTTTAAATAGTCTCTCTTGTTGCTGACCAATTGAGGCAAGACCTCCGTTATTATCAATTACAACAGTAATAGGTTTTTTCTCATAAAATACACTTTCAATAGACATTCCTCCGGATAAAAACGCACCATCACCACTAATTAGAACTACATTTGAATCTGGATTATGATTTTTTGCAGATAGAGCGAATGAAACCCCAACGCCTAACATGCTAAAAGTTCCGGGATGCAGTATTCCTTTTAATTTTTTCCCTTTGGCACCTGCGATGTTAATCGCAATTTCAGACCAAAAATGAGTATTTCCTCCGTCGATAACAAGCCAATCATTTTCACTCATTGCATCTTGAACATCCAAAGAAAGTTGTAGAGGGTGAATTTTTCCTCCATTTTTTTTGGATGCTTCAGCTTCAATTTCTAAATCTTTTAATGATTTATCAACCCATTCTTTCTTCTTTTTTTTATTCTCTTCAAACCACATTGAATCTAATGACCATTTATTATTTTTTTTTAAGTTAGATAATGTATCTAAAAAAACACCAGGATCACTCAGTAAACTTAAATCTGAAGCTCTATTAAGTTCTAATTCTTCATGTGAACCATTTACACAAACCAATTTTGTTGACTCAGGAAAAAAAGGTGGATTTCCAAAATTCAATTGATTATCTAATCGTGCTCCAATGACAAGAATCAGATCTGAATTATGTAGTGCAAATTCTGAAGGAGGGTATTGATGTATATCAGCCAGACCCATATAAGCGTTAGCTTCTTCACCTAATAATTTTTGATGATATGGGACATTAAAAATCGGTATATTCAAATTATTACCAGCTGCTTCAAGTTTTTTTTCTGAATGCGACCACCAAACGCCGTGTCCTGCAATTATAATTGGTTTTTTTGAGTTACAAGCAAGTTCTAAAACTTCTGAAAGTGAATTTGGATCTGGCCACGCTTTTGCTATAGGTTTTGCTTTTTGAGAGTATGGTCTCTCATTTAAACCAACTTCCTCTGCAAAAGATGAAAACATTATATCAACCGGAAGACTAAGATGTACAGCGCCTGGATAACCATTAGTTGCAATATGATATGCTTTGTCTACAAATTCTCTTATTCTAGTTCCATCAGTAATACTTGCGCTATATTTGGTTAAAGGGGCTGCAATTGAAACATCGTCAATTTCTTTAAAACCACCTGAACCTTGTCTTTTTAGACTGCTGGATCCGGTAATATAAATAATTGGACTTCTCTCGCCCCAAGCTTCCATCATTGAAGGGACTGCATTTGTAAATCCTTCGGGTCCAACTAAACATACTGAGGGTTTACGAGTAATTCTTGTATTGCCATCTGCTAAATGACCTGCAATTTGTTCATGAGGAGTGTTTATGACTTCAATTTGGCATTCGGCAAAACCCTCAATTGCTGGATTACAAAAACCTCCTGAAAGGGTGAAAACTTTGCTAATTCCTTTATCTTTTAGAGCTCTCGCAAGTAATGCTCCACCTCTAATTTTGTTTTCGCTCATTTAGTAATTTACCTTATTTACATTACTATCTATTACTATCGCAGAAGTTACATCATTAATATCGTTTAATCCTACTAACCCAAGTGTAGTGCTGGTTTCTTCTTTGATTATTTCCACAATTCTCCTTAATCCTTTTTTTCCATCAGCTCCCATTGCATACATCACTGGTCTTCCAATCATTGCATAATCAGCACCAAATGCAAGTGCTCTTACAATATCACTTCCACTTCTTATTCCACTATCAAAGATTAAAGGAAAATCACTTCCCACTGAATTTCTAATCAATGGAAGCATATTTATTGCTGCCGTAGCACTATCTAATTGTCTGCCGCCATGATTTGAAACTTGAATTGCATCTGCACCAGTTTGTTTTATTTGTTTTGCATCATCAGGAGACATTACTCCTTTAATTATAAGCTTACCCTTCCATTTATCTCTTACTCTTTTAAGTGTATCCCAATCTGTAGAGCCTCTACTTTCTTTTCTTTTAAAAATACCATCTCCACTTTTAGATGTTACATAATTCATTGGTTTAGGAATGCCACTCAGTAAAGTAGAAAGAGACCAAGTAGGGTGAGTTGCAAAATCAAAAAATTGTTTTGGACCTATTTTAAAAGGATAGGAGAAACCATTTTTATCATCTCTAGTTCGTCTTGAAAGTACTGGAACATCTACGGTTAATATTGCAACCTCATAACCTGTATTCTTAGCTCTATCTAAAAGCTCCATAACAAAATTTTCATCTTGAAATATATATAGCTGCATCCATGAATGACCTTCTGATAGTTCATACATTTTTTCTAAAGTCGTTGTAGACGCCATAGAAACACAAGTAGGTATATTATTCCTAGCGCTTTCAGCTGCTAACATTGAGTCTGCACCAGGCCATGATAAATTAGTCATGCCCATCGGAGCAAAACCAAAAGGAAAATCAAATTCATAACCTAATACTTTTTTCTTAAGAGTTCTTTTCTCAACATTTCTTAAAACTTTAGGTTCAAGTCTAATTTGATCTAATGCTCTGCTATTTATTTCAGCTAGCTTTTCATCTCCAGATGCTCCATCGATAAAATCAAAAACTAATTTAGGCAACCGTTTACGTGATACTTCTCTTGCATCTTTAATACTAAAAATTTTTTGACTTGGTAAAATATTATCACTCATTATTAACTTTAATATATTCTTTTAAATTAAGTTGTTTGTTTTGATCAACAAAATAAGCATTATGACTTTCTCTGGAAGAATAAACCTCAGTTGGTTTTCCGTCAATAAAAAGTACGGCAACCCCATCATCAACAGCTAAACCACTTGGTAAAGTTTTATTTTTTATATTTTCTCTGTATTTATCTGCTCTTTTTGCATCTGAATAATGTGGGGTAAAACTTCCAGAAAGAAGCCCTATACCACTAAATGGTTTGAAGCCAGGTCCATCTGAATCTGTGAGAAAATAATCAAACCAACATGCAGCCCCAGCACTTACACCAGAAAGAATTACTCCTGAGTTATAAACTTCTTTAAAAATTTTAAATAAATTATTTTTTTTCCATAAATCGAGCATGAATTTAGTATTTCCTCCACCAACATAAATAGCATCTAAATTTGAAATCCAGTTTTCAAAACCCTTAACTCTGGAGACAAGATTGAAATGAGAAACTCTAAAGTTAGTATTTTTAAATCTTTGATAGAATAGCTCAGTTTTTTTGGAGTCATCATTACTAGCAGTTGGCAAAAATCCAATAGAGCACTTTTCTTTACTTATTTGATCTAAAAAAAATTGATCCAAGTCTCTATCTTCATTATGAGTAAAACCACCACCTCCAACTGCTATTATTTGTTTTTTAGCCTTCACTAATTAAAGTTTTTAATTTGTGGTTTTGATGCCAATCCAAGGATTGGGCACTTTAGGAATATTTCTATTTAAACCTCTAACAATTTCTCCTTTTACATCATACATTGGCAATTTACAGATTTCTCCTTTATGTATTTTTCCATCTGTACATTTAACATCAACAACATCTCCAGGTCCATTTTCATTATTATCGAGATGCACAATACCAACCCCACAAATTTGATATGGAGACCAAGTACTAGAGGTTATTTTACCAATATTTTTTTCATTAATTTTAATATTTTCACCTTTAATAGCAGTTCCTTCTGCAACTCTAATTCCCCATGTTTTACATTTTTTATCTGATTTCATGAGAGCTTCTTTACCAATAAAATCTTCTTTATCAAAATTTATAAAACGCCCAAGACCAACTGAAAAAGGATTTGTTTTTTTTGTAAAATCTTGTCCTGCAGATAGAAGACCTGCCTCAATTCGTCTACATCTAAAACCTGGTGTGGCGACCAAAATCATACCTAGTTTTTTTCCTTCCTCAAGAATGTAATCTCCTATTTTTTCAGTCTCATTTTCAGGTCGAAAATAAATTTCCCAACCTAGCTCGTTTGTAAAACCACTTCGACTTATAATTACTTTTTGATCTAAGATTTGTAATTCTCTCCAATCAAAATATTTCCAGTCATTTTCAGAAAAACCCTTAGCTATATTTTCTAAAAGTTTCATTGATAAAGGACCTTGGATTTGACTCACCCATACTTCGGGGTCTTTTATTTCAACATCCATATTTTTAGAGTGAGCTTTATACCAAGAAAAAAGATCCCCATCTGCTTGAGCAAACCAATATTTATCTTCTTCAATTTTTATTAGAACTCCATCTGTAATCATTCCACCATCATGATAACAAGCAAACTGATAAGAACATCTTCCTTTTGATATTTTTGATACATCTCTTGGAAAGATTTTTTGTAATAATTTTAATGAATCTGGACCAGATATTTCAAATGGATGCTCACCTGTATGTCTAAATATTATTTCTTGCCTTCCTTTCCAATACATTTCTTCGGAACTAACATTTGATAATTTCTCAAGCGTTAATCTTCCAGCATAATTAGAATATTCAGGGTCATAAGGAAGCTCCTGGTATGTTAGTGGGTGAACTTGAATTGACCTTGCAAGCTCCAAAGTGTTTGAATTTTCAAGGCTAACAGGCTTTACTGTAAACCTATATTTATTGATTAAATCTTTCATTATTTTTTTTCTAAATAATCAAAATACATCAATAAAACAAATAAAAAAGAACCATTTTCACTGTTGCTATATAAGTTGCTAATTGTTACCTTTTACTTTTTAAAGAGAGGAAATTATGAAAAACATTTTTAAATTGATATCAGTTTCATTGGTATCACTATTTGTAACGTTTTCTTTTGCTAATGCATCAAGTGGTGTTTTTAAATTATCCCATGATGTTGGTTTTGGAAAAGATACAAATTTAGACGCAATTACTAAAGGACGACTGTTTCAGGTGGTAATAATGACACAAAATCGTCTTGTAAGAAAAGATCTTAAAGGGGTAACATCTCCTGAGTTAGCAACAGACTGGTCAGGAAATGCAGATGCAACTGAATGGACTTTTAATTTAAGAAAAGGTGTTAAATTCCATGATGGATCTGATTTTGATGCAGAGGATGTAAAATATTCTTTAATGAGAGTTAAAGATCCTGAAATTGGTTCACCTGCAAAGAAAAGCATGAGTGCAGTAACAGATATTGAGATTGTAGACTCACACACAGTTAAAATGAAGTTGAATACATCTTTTGCAGATTTTCCACTTTTGCTAACTGATTATAGACTAAGAATGATACCTAATGGATCAGGAGATACTATTGGAAAAACAGGTATTGGAACTGGACCTTTTATAGTAGAAAAGTTTGATGCTGAAGGAACAACAATTCTTAAAGCTAACCCAGATTATTGGGAAGGAGCACCTAAACTTGCTGAAGTACACGTTATAGCTATTCCAGATGGTCAAGCTAGAATTCAAGCTTTGCTTACTGGTCAAATAGATATGAATAGATATGTCCCATTCAATCAGAAAAAAATATTTGATGGTAATCCAAAATTCAATGTATCAGTGATACCTACAGGAAACTGGAGAGGTATGGTGATGAGAACTGACGTTGCACCATTTGATGACCCAAGAGTAAGAAAGGCTGTCAGAATAGCTGTAGATAGACAAGAGTTAGTTGATTTAGTTATGGCTGGAGCAGCAACAGTATCTTGTGATACTCCAGTTGCCCCTTCTGATCAATACAGAATGAAAAAGAAGTGTCCGCCTCAACATGCAACTGCTAAAAAACTACTAGCAGAGGCAGGTTATCCAGATGGTATTGATTTCACAATACATGTATCTACAAAAGAACCAACATGGCCTACTATTGCTGAGGTTTTACAACAACAATTTGCTAAAGCTAACATAAGAGCAGATATACAAATGACACCTTCTAAAAGTTATTGGAATGAAACTTGGATGAAAAAACCTGTTGCGATGACACGTTGGAATGAAAGACCAGCAGACAGTATTTTGCATGAAGCTTATCATAGTGAAGCAAAATGGAACGAGTCTTTTTATAAAAGTGCATCTTTTGACAAAAATTTAGCTGAAGCTAGAGGTGAGTTGAATTTTAGTAAAAGAAAAGCAGCATACATCAAAGCTCAAAAAACATTATGGGAAGAATCTGGAACTATGATTCCTTACCATGTATCTCGACTAGTTGTCACATCTTCTAAAGTGAAAAATCTCGACGAAGTTGAGTATTTTTCAATAAGATGGCACACAGTAAGTGTTGATTAATAATTTTTGTTTTACAGGCCTTTAAGTAGGCCTGTAAAACCTCTTTCATTTCTAAATAAATAATTTAAAATTTAAGTATTCTTATGCTTTTTTTAATTATTAAAAGAATTTTATTAGGATTAATAACTTTATTTATCGTATCTTTAATCACTTTTGTTGGAACTGAGATTTTACCAGGTGACGCCTGCACAACATATCTTGAGAGACAAGCATTTGGAGAACAATTAGAGGCTTGTTATAGAAGATTAGGTTTAAACGTTCCAGCTTATGAGAGATATATATCCTGGGCAGTAAATGCTATTCAAGGAGACTTTGGGTATTCTTTGAGTGGAGAAATGCCAATTAAAGAGGTTCTAGGTCCACGAATTAAAAATTCATTGGTTCTAGCATCAGCTGCTATTTTCATTGGTATACCGATTGCTTTGATATTAGGAATTGTAACTGCTCTTTGGAGAGATAAATTACCTGACGTAGCAATTTCCACAGTAACTATATTTGCTATGACGATTCCAGAGTTTATTAGTGCTACTTTATTAATCTTAATAATTGCAATATGGTTAGAGTGGTTACCAGGGATTGTAATTGTTCCAACTGACGTTTCATTCTTTGAACTATTACCAAATATTATTTTACCAGTAATCGCTATTGCAATGATTATGACAGCTCACATGGCAAGGATGGTAAGATCAAGCGTCATTCAAGTTATGGCAAGCGAATATGTTCAAATGGCAATTTTAAAAGGCGTTCCATATTGGAAAATGGTTTTTAAACACGTGTTACCAAATGCGTTGTTACCTGCTATTAATGTTGTAGCTTTAACAATTGCATGGCTATTAGGTGGTGTGGTTGTAACTGAGGTTGTATTTAATTACCCTGGTCTTGGAAGGTTAGTTATTGAGTCTATTTCAAATAGAGATTTGCCTACTGTTCAAGCTTTAGCAATAATTCTTGCATCTATATATGTTAGTATAAATCTATTAGCAGACCTGATGACACTTATGCTTAATCCAAGATTAAAGACATTACAGATAAGAAAATAATATGAAATTAGATAATATTTATCAGGAAGAAAAGAAAAGTAATTTTGCAAAAGTCTCTGAGATAATAATTACAATGGCCTCAAGACCGTCAGGATTTATTGGTTTAAGTATATTAATTTTCCACGTAATTCTTGCATTTATTAGCCCTTATATTGCGCCATATGATTTCAAGGCAATAAACCCAACTTTAATGCTTCAGGCTCCTTCTGCTGAGTATTGGTTTGGAACAGATGATCTTGGAAGAGATGTTTTTACTAGAACAATTTTAGGTGGAAGGACAGCTTTAACAATTACTTTTTTTGGATCTTTGATAGCATTACTTTGGGGTGGTCTATTAGGAATTTTTTGTGGATTAGTTGGAGGAAAAACTGACGATATTGTGATGAGAATTGTTGATGCATTTTTATCTATACCTTGGATATTAGCAATGTTGTTAATTGTGTCTTTGTTAGGTACATCAACTGAAGTATTGATACCGGCTTTGGGTTTCTTTTATGGCAAAGGAATTGTGAGAGTAGCAAGAGCCGCAACCCATGATGTTATTGCGAAAGACTTTATTATATCCGCTAGAGCAAGAGGTCACAGTAATATTTCAATAATATGGCACGAAATAATTCCAAATGTAAGAGATGCAATTTTGGTTGAAGGTGCAATGAGATGGTCATGGATGCTACTTGGCTTTAGTTCTCTGTCTTTCCTAGGTTTTGGTGTTAGTCCTCCAACTCCAGATTGGGGATTGATGATATCAAACGCCAGAGGTTTAATGTCTTTTGCTTATTGGTCAGTAATAGCTCCAATAGTTGGTTTAAGCAGCTTAATAATTGGCATCAATTTGACAGCTGATGCTTTTGCTAAAGCATTAGGTATAGATAGATCAACAAAAGCTCCAGTTTAAAAATGACTGAAATAATTCAAAAAGTAAAAAATTTATCCATTGGATTTAAGAGTAAAAAAGGTGAAGAGATTTTAATACTTAGAAACATAAGTACAAACATTAAAAAAGGTGAAACCGTTGGTATTGTTGGAGAATCTGGATCTGGAAAAAGTACTCTCGCACTAGCAATGATGGGGTATGTTAAACATGGTCTCTATACTATTGGTGGAGAATGTGAATTTAATTCCTCAAATCTTTTAAAAATGAAAAATAGGGATTTGGAAAAAATCAGAGGTAGAAAAATTGCAATGATACCACAAAATGCTGGACAGGCTTTAACACCAAATTTAAAAATAGGTTATCAAATTGATGAAGCATTACAATTGCATTCTGATCTAAAGGAGGAGGAAAGAGAACAAAAAATTTCAGAATTGTTAAATAAAGTGAGACTTCCCTCACCTGAAACAATTGCTCTAAGATATCCTCATGAACTTTCAGGAGGACAACAACAGAGAGTTGCTGTTGCTATGGCATTAGCGGGAACTCCTGACCTTCTACTATTGGATGAGCCTACAACTGGCTTAGATGTAACAACACAAGCTCACGTGTTAGAACTTCTTAACTTCATTGCGAAAGACACAGGAACATCAATGGTTTATGTAAGCCATGACTTAGGAGCAATAGCTCAAGTAAGTGACCGTATTATTGTAATGTACTCTGGTGAAATAGTTTTAGAGGGACCCTCTCGAGATATTCTTAAAAAACCAATTCATCCATATACCTATGGTTTGCTTAAATCTATACCAAAATTATCACTTGCAGGACTTCCACAATCAATGCCTGGTAGCCAGCCTCAACCTGGAACAATGCATAGAGGCTGTAGTTTCTTTGATAGGTGTGATTTTTCAGATGAAAAATGTAAAAGTAACTCTCCTCAACTTGAGTACTTAGAGGAATTAAACACTAGTGTTAGATGTTTTAATCATAAGAGTTTAATTAATGACAGTAAGGTTAATCAAACTGTTAATAAAATTAAGACGAGTTTGAAGGATAAAGAAATATTAAATATTTCAGAAGTTTCAATAAGTTACGCTAAGCAAAATCTTTTAGATCAAGTGTTAAATAGAATTTCTGATGATAACCCAACTGTTAAAGATATTAATATTAATATTAAGAAGGGTGAAACTATAGCTCTAGTTGGAGAGTCAGGTAGTGGAAAATCAACAATTCTCAAATCTATTGCTGGGTTACTCAGAACCAAAGGAGGAGTAATAAAATTTGATCAAAAAAGAAACTTATCGTCTGACCTCAAAGAGAGAGATCCTAATGATTTAAGAATTATTCAATTAATTTTTCAAAATCCAGATGAGTCTTTAAATCCAAACCATACTGTTGAAGAAATAATAGCACAACCATTAAAGTTATATTTTGGTTTAAAGGGTGAAGAATTAAAAAAAAATATTAAAGAGCTATTACAAAAAGTAAGACTGGGTGAATTTTATATGTCTAGGTACCCTAGACAATTATCTGGAGGTGAAAAACAGAGAGTTGCGGTTGCAAGAGCTTTTGCTGCTAAACCAGATATAATATTATGTGATGAGGTAACATCTGCGTTAGACGTATCAGTTCAGGCGGCCGTATTAAATTTGTTACAACAACTTAAAGAAGATTTTGGGACTACATATATATTTGTTTCACATGATTTAGCTGTCGTAAGAGCTATAAGTGATAGAGTTGCTGTTCTTTATCAAGGAAGATTGTGTGAAGTGGGACCATCAAAAGATGTTTATCAATTTCCATCACACCCTTACACAGAGGTTTTATTAGGAGCGGTGTTAGAACCAGATCCAGATATCAAACCAAAATTAGTTGCTGAAGATATCGTAGAAGAAAAGCCACCTCAAAAAGGGTGTAGTTTTCAGGGGAGATGTTCAAGAATATTAGGTGATATTTGTAAAAATGAGATACCACCATGGCAAATAACTAACAGTGGAAACTCTATCAGATGCCACATACCATTAAAAGAATTACAAAAAGACCAGATTAATTAAAATTTTATATTTATTATTTTAACTTTGCATTCAAGTATGTTTAAATAGTTTTATAGATGAAAAATAATTCGACTTTGATTAAAAATTTACTATCAGATTTTAGAATAAATATCTATTTTCAGAATATTTCTTTGATGATAATAGGTACACTTATCCTAGCTTTTTCGTCAAAAGTTCAAGTTCCATTTTGGCCAGTTCCAATGACAATGCAAACTTTTGCAGTTTTTATCATCGGAATGACATTCGGTTCAAAGTTAGCGTTTTTTACACTCATATTATATCTCTTCGAAGGAGCTATTGGACTTCCAGTTTTTGCAAAAGGCGGTGGATTACTTTATTTAACAGGTCCAACAGCTGGCTATCTTTATGGAATGACTATTGCAGCTGGTGTTGTAGGCTATTTAGCAGAAAGAAATTTTAACAACTCTTATATTAAAAGTTTATTTTCTCTTTTGATAGCAACTTCTATTATTTTTATTTTTGGGGTGGGTTATTTGGGCTCAGTTATCGGTTATGAAAAGGCTTTAGCTGGCGGTCTATATCCTTTTTTACCAAGTGAATTATTCAAAATTGCTCTAGCAGTGGCAATAATTCCATCAATTACAAAAATAATTAAATAATAATATTAAAATTTATAATGGCTTTAAGTTGCTCTTGAATAAGATATTCATTATAAGTTTTAATTCTCATTATGAAAATTAATAAAGTAGTAGTTATAGGGTCAGGTACAATGGGTAGTGGAATAGCTGCTCAATTATGTAATGCAAATGTTCCAGTAACATTGTTAGACTTAACCACTGAAATTTCTGAAAAAGCTAGAGAAAGAATTTTAAAGTCTAGACCTCCTTTATTAATAGATAAGTCAAAAATAAATAATATTAATATTGGAAATATAAATGATAATTTTAATGAAGTCGGCGAAGCAGACTGGATAGTTGAAGCTGTCGTTGAGAGAATTGATATTAAACATAATATTTATGAAAAAATTTTTAAAGAAAGAAAGAAAGGATCAATAGTTTCTTCAAATACATCCTCTATTCCAATTAAAGTTCTTTCAGAAAAACTTTCAGATGAAGAAAAAAAAGATTTTTGTATAACTCACTTCTTTAATCCAGTCAGATATATGGATTTGTTAGAAATTGTAAAAAATGAGAATAATGATTTAGATCAAATAAACTCACTTAAAAGTTTTTGTGAAAAAGATTTAGGAAAAGGAGCATTAATTTGTAATGATACCCCAGGATTTTTAGGAAATAGAATTGGTGTCTATGCTATGCAGGTGGCCATGACTGAAGCTTTTAAAATGAAATTAACAATTGAAGAAGCTGACGCCGTTTTTGGGAGACCAATGGGAATACCTAAAACAGGTGTATTTGGACTCTATGATTTAATTGGAATTGACTTGATGGCCGATGTTTTAAAAAGTTTTATAAAAGAACTTCCAGAAACTGACGACTTTCAAATTGTAGCAAAAGAAATACCATTAATTAAAAAACTTATAGAAACTGGGTACACTGGAAGAAAAGGAAAAGGTGGTTTCTATAGAATGAATAAGTCTGATAATAAAAAAATTCTAGAGGGTATAAACTTAGAAACAGGTGAATATTCACTATCTAAAAAGTTCAATTTAGGATCAGAAAAAATGGATATTGTTGGTCTTATAAACAGAAAAGATAAATATGGTGAATACGCTTGGTCTGTAATTTCAAAAATTATAAAATATGCTTCATCTTTAGTTCCAGGTATTACAGATAAATTTAATGATATCGATGAAGCAATGAGATTAGGGTTTAATTGGTCTAAGGGACCTTTTGAAATGTTAAAAGAAATCGGTGTTAAGGATTTTTTTGAGAGAATAGATACATTTGAAAATAATAAGTTTCTTGAAAACTTATCTCAAAGTAAAGACGAAAACTTTTATGGTGAAAGACAACAATACACTGATTTAGAAACTTTAGGAAAAATAAAACCAAAGGCAATTAAGTTAGATAAAAATAACTCTGCTGAAACCTATAGATTTGACAATTTTAATATTGTTGAATTCACAACTAAGGCTAATGCTTTAGATTATGACTCGATGGATAGCCTAAAAAATGCAACTGACAAACCTTTAATAATAATAAATGAAGCAATGCAATTTTCAGCAGGTGTAAACTTGTCTTACACAATGGATTTTGCAGAAAAAGGAGATTTTAAATCTATTGAAAAATTTGTAAAATATTTTCAAGAGACCTGCAAACATTTAAAATATTCTAAATATCCAGTTGTATCAGCGCCATCAGGATTGGCGTTGGGTGGAGGTTTTGAGGTTTTATGTCAAAGTAACTTTGTTGCATCCCATACCAATATTGTAGTTGGCTTAGTTGAGGTTATGGTTGGATTAATTCCAGCAGGTGGAGGATGTAAAGAAATGCTTTGGAGATGGTCTCAAACTGAAGAAGCAAAAAATGATCCTGATTATGCTCCTTTAAAAGTATTTGATATTATTGGATATGCTAAAACTGCAACTTCACCAATTGAAGCTGAACCATTAAAATATTTAAGACCAGAGGACAAAAAAATAATGAGTAGAAATAGTTTATTGCAGGTTTCTAAAGAGATAATTCAAAATAATAAAGATTTTTTTCCTCCAGAGGAATGTACATTTAAACTGTCAGGAAAAAGTGTTTATGACAAAATGGTGAAAATATTAGAAAAATTATATAATGAAAAAATTATTCTTGATCACGGAATGGAAGTTGGAAAAGAACTAGCAAAAGTACTAAGTGGTGGAGATACTTCTTTAGAGAATACTTTATCAGAGGATGATTTATATAAATTAGAATTAGATGCATTTATGAAGTTAATAGAGACAGGAAAAACTCAAGATAGAATTAAACATACATTGAAAACTGGCAAACCTTTGGTAAACTAGAATCATGGCGAATAGACCAACAAAAAAACAAGCAGATAATGCAACAAAGATCTTAATTTCTTGGAAGAAAAAAATGCCATTTTATTATGCTGTAGCTATTATAATTGCTTTAATAATAATTCTAGTTTCTTCAAATTCGAATAAGGAGCTTTCTATGCATCAAAAAAATTTCAATGATTTTAAAAAAGCAGCAGAATTTATCCATAGAAATAGCTCGAAAAATTGAAAGATAAAAATTAAAAGTCAAAGAATATGTAGCTTAATATATGTTAGAAAAAAGAAATTTTTATATAAATGGTAAATGGGTAGAACCAAAAAATTCTAAAGAAATTCAAGTAATAAATCCGGCTACAGAAAAAAGTTGCGCAGTTATTGCACTCGGTGGAAAAGAAGACGTTGATGATGCAGTGTTAGCCGCAAAAACTGCTTTTCAAACCTGGGGTTTCACAAAAAAAGAGGAGCGGATTGAACTATTAGAAAAGTTTTATGAGTTATATAAAAAAAGATGGAATGACACTACTGAGGCAATAATGATGGAAATGGGTGCTCCAAAAGATTTTGCATCAAAACTACAAACTGGTACAGGAGCAAGTCATACGAAATCATTTATAAAGTATCTTAAAGCTTTTGATTTTGAAAAACCTTTAGGAGATCATGCGCAAGATCAGAGAATTATTTATGAACCCAAAGGAGTTTGTGTATTAATTACACCCTGGAATTGGCCAATGAATCAAGTTTGTTTAAAAGTAATCCCAGCTTTAGCAGCAGGATGCACCATGATCTTAAAACCTTCTGAGCTAGCACCTTTATCATCAATGATACTTGCAGAACTTATTGATGAGGCAGGTTTTCCAAAAGGTGTATTTAATTTAGTTAATGGAGATGGGGAAACTACAGGTAATGCACTGACCAGTCATAAAGATGTAAATATGATATCTTTTACTGGTTCAACAAGAGCAGGAGCTCTAATTTCTCAAAACGCGGCAAAAGACTTTAAAAGAGTAAGCCTTGAATTAGGTGGAAAAGGAGCAAATATTATTTTTAAAGATGCAGACTCTGAGGCAATTGAAAGAGGAGCTGCACGATGTTTTAGAAATTCAGGCCAATCATGTAATGCACCTACAAGAATGCTCGTAGAAAAATCAATCTATCATGATGCAGTTAACAGATTAAAAAAATTTGCTAATGGATATAAAGTTGATATTCCCCAAAAAGAAGGAGATCACATTGGTCCAGTAATATCTGAAACACAATATAATAAAATTCAAGGTTTAATTAAAAAGGGTATAGATGAAGGTGCTAATTTAATAGCAGGAGGACCTGGAAAACCTGAAGGTTTTGAAGATGGTTATTATGTGAAGCCAACTGTTTTTGCTGATGTAAATAATAACATGGAAATTGCCAGAACTGAGATTTTTGGTCCAGTATTATCAGTAATTCCATTTGAAACAGAAGAAGAGGCAATTGAAATCGCAAATGATACTCCTTATGGTCTGACAAACTATATTCAAACTGAAGATCAAGAAAAAGTTAAAAGGGTTGCAAGAAAACTTAGATCTGGGATGATAGTTGCTAATACAGCTTCACTAGCTGTAGATGCTCCATTTGGAGGATTTAAACACTCTGGGATAGGAAGAGAAGGTGGAAAAGAAGGTTTATTAGAATTTTTAGAAGTAAAATCTATTGGTGGTTGGAATTAATTTAAAGATTTATTTTTAATACCATCTAAAAAACTAATACATTTTTTAATTTCAGATAGTTTTATAAATTCATCAATCTTATGAGCTTGCTTTATAGATCCTGGCCCACATACAACTGTACTAATTCCAATCTCCTGAAATAGTCCTGCTTCTGTTCCAAAAGAAACTACATCTCTAGAATTATCTCCAGTAATACTCGAAACAAATTCGCATGCTTCTGAGTTAGGGACTCTATCGAAACCAGTAATTTCACCAATTATAGTTTTTTTTATGGAAGATTTTGGATAAATTTTTTGCATTTCTGGTAAAAGAATTTCATTTGTAAATTTATCTATTTCGTTATTTAAGAAAATTCCATCTTCTTTAACTACAGGTCTTGTCTCCCAGTTTACATGGCATTTATCAGCAATGACGTTGTGTGCTATACCACCAAAAATTCCACCGATTTGTAAAGTTGAATAAGGTGGTTCAAAGATCGAGTCTTTTAATTGTCTAGATTTCAGATTTTCTTTTAATTCTAATAGTTTATTCACATATCTTGCAGCAAATTCAACTGCACTCACACCTTTTTCGGGTTGTGAACTATGTCCTGCAAGACCTTCAAAATATGTTGTGTATTCATAACATCCTTTGTGTGCATCTATTATTTTCATATTGGTTGGTTCACCCACTATGCAAATACAATCATGAATTTCTCTTTTTTTTAATTCTTTGATTAAAATAGGTGCACCTATGCAAGCAGTTTCCTCGTCAAACGTAAATGAAAAATGAATATCTCTGTCTAAATTTGAAGAAGAAAAAATAGGTGCGTATGCTAATGCACATGCTATAAATCCTTTCATATCACACGAGCCTCTACCAAATAATTTGTCATCTTTGATTGTTGCATCAAAAGGATCTGTTGCCCATCCTTTAGAAACTGGAACAACATCAGTATGTCCAGATAAAATTATTGGTTTTTTTTTACTCTTTTTTTTAGCTTTTATAGTTGAAAATAGATTTACTCTTTTTTCTTCTTCATCATATGTTCTAAATGATACCGCACCCAATGAATTTAAAATTTTATCGCAATAGTCAATTAGTTGAGTATTGTTTTCACCAGAAACAGTTTTAAAAGCAATTAAATCTTTTAGTATCGTAATAGAATTACTATATATTTCTTCTAAATTATTTCCTGTACTCATTTATTTTTAATTATATATTAAATTTATGAAAGAACAAATAACCTACGACATTTATGACAAAGTAGATATCAGAGTAGGAACAGTAATATCGGTAAAAAAAAATGAAAAAGCAAGGAAACCATCTCTTGTTGTTGAGGTTGACTTTGGGAAAGATATAGGAATTAAGCAATCATCAGCACAGATAACTCACTATTATAATGAGGAAAATCTAGTTGGAAAACAAGTCATTGGCATATGTAACTTTCCTGAAAAAAATATAGCAGGTATTGTCTCTCAGGTTTTAATACTTGGTTCTATAGATGAGAAAGGCAAAGTTGTTCTTGTTCACCCATCCCAAAAAGTAGAAAATGGTTTGCCTGTAGCATAAAAATGCACCCCGAATTACTGTCTCTATGTTTGTTTATGTTTGTTACGAGCTGTTCTCCAGGACCAAATAATATTGTTGCCTCTCACTCTGGATTTAATCACGGTTTTAAAAAAACTATTCCTTTGATGTTGGGAGTAATTTTTGGTTTTACATTTATGCTAGCAGTAATTAACTTTGGTTTAATAAATATATTTAAGCTTTATCCAATACTCCAAAAAGGTTTAATTTTTACAGGAACAATTTTTTTAATATATTTGTCTTACAAAATTTCATTTTCAAAATCATCAAGTGAAAGTGATAATTTAAAACCTGTAAATTTTGTTGAAACATTTCTATATCAATTTTTAAATCCTAAAGGTGTAATTGTTGCTATAATTGCAGTTTCCACCTATGTAGAATCTGGTGGTAACTTTATATCATATTCTATTTGGCTATTAAGCATTGCCTTTTTGTTTGCAGTTATTAGTATTATTTTCTGGACTATAATTGGAAAATTTTTGAGGAAATTCGCGACAAATGAGAAATTTATTAAATGGTTTAATTATGTTATGTCGGCACTCTTATTAAGCTGTATAGCAACTTTTTATTACTAAAATATTATGAAACCAGGAAAACAAAATTCATTTAATTGTCTTAAAGAACTATCAGTAAATGGAAAAAATTATTCTTATTTTTCATTAAAAGAAGCAGAGATAAATGGTTTAGAGGGCATAAATAAATTACCAAAATCAATAAAAGTCTTACTTGAAAATCTTTTAAGATATGAAGATAACGTTACTGTTAATAAAGAACAGATTCTAGCGATTAAAGAGTGGTTAAATTTAAAAAAATCTAAAACTGAAATCGCATATAGACCTGCAAGAGTACTTCTGCAAGATTATACAGGTATACCTGCTGTTGCTGACCTTGCTGCTATGAGGGATACAGTTAAGGAAAAGAATAAAGATCCTAATACCATCAATCCTCTTTCTTCTGTGGATCTTGTTATCGATCATTCTGTTCAAGTTGATAAGTTTGCAACAAAGAATTCATTAAAAGAGAATGTTGATATTGAGTTTGATAGAAACTTTGAGAGATATTCCTTTTTAAAATGGGGACAACAAGCCTTTAATAATTTTAGAATTGTTCCACCAGGCACTGGTATCTGTCACCAGGTAAATTTAGAATATTTATCAAAAGTAGTATGGAATGAAAAATTTGAGGATAAAGAGTATTTATTTCCAGACACGCTTGTTGGAACTGATAGCCATACAACAATGGTTAACGGTTTGTCAGTGCTTGGTTGGGGTGTTGGAGGAATTGAAGCAGAAGCAGGTATGCTAGGACAGCCTATATCAATGCTAATACCAGAAGTGATTGGGTTTGAGATGAAAAATAAACTTCCAGAAGGCACAACTGCTACAGACCTAGTTTTAACAGTTGTTAAAATGTTAAGAGATAAAGGTGTAGTTGGTAAATTTGTAGAATTTTATGGAGAGGGTCTAAAAAATCTAACACTTGCTGATAGAGCAACCATTGCAAATATGGCACCCGAGTACGGTGCTACCTGTGGATTTTTTCCAATTGATGATGAAACTTTAAAATATTTAGAATTTTCAGGAAGATCTAAAGAGAACATTCAAATCGTAGAAAAATATGCAAAAGAACAAAATTTGTGGGCAAGTGAAGACGTTGTTTTTACAGATACTTTATCTCTAGATATGTCTACAGTAGTTCCAACAATTTCTGGACCAAAGAGACCTCAAGACAAAGTTCTTTTAACAGAGGCATCAAAAAATTTTATTAAAGTTTTTGAAGATATATGTAAAAAAACTGATCCAACAGTAGCAAAAGTTAAAGACACAGATTTTGAGATAAAAGATGGAGATATATTAATAGCAGCTATTACATCATGTACGAATACCTCCAATCCAAATGTATTAATTGGTGCAGGACTGTTAGCCAAAAATGCAATTGAAAAAGGCTTAAATGTTAAACCTTGGGTTAAAACATCATTAGCACCTGGATCACAAGTTGTTACTGACTACTTAGATAAAGCGGGTTTAAGTAAATATTTAGATGAATTAGGTTTTAATTTAGTTGGTTATGGTTGCACCACTTGTATTGGTAACTCTGGACCTTTGCCAGATAATATTACTGATGCTGTCAAAGAAAATAATTTGTACGCAGTTTCAGTTTTGTCTGGAAATAGAAACTTTGAAGGAAGAATTTCTCCTTTAGTTAAAGCAAATTATTTAGCGTCACCTCCTCTTGTAGTAGCTTATGCAATTGCAGGATCTATGAGAATGGATTTGTATAAAGATCCATTAGGAAAAGATGATAAAGGACAAGATGTTTACTTAAAAGACATTTGGCCTTCTAATAAAGAGATTGAAGATACTCTTAAGCAATCTTTAAACCCAGAAATGTTTGTGAATAGATATTCAAATGTTTCTGAAGGGCCAGAACAATGGCAAAAAATTAAAGTGGACAAAGGAAGTATTTACAATTGGGAAGAAAATTCTACCTATGTTAAAAAACCACCATTTTTTGAAAATTTACCTGATGAACCAGAAGGTTTTAAGGAAATAAAAGATGCAAGACCATTATTAATTTTAGGGGATATGGTAACAACAGACCATATATCTCCAGCTGGAAGTATTCAAAAAGAAAGTCCAACAGGAAATTATTTTATGAAGCATCAAATTTTGCCCAAGGATTATAATTCTTATGGTGCAAGAAGAGGAAATCATGAGGTAATGATGAGGGGAACATTTGCTAATATTAGAATTAAAAATGAAATGGCCCCGGGTACTGAGGGAGGTTTCACTAAACTGTATCCTGAAGAAAAAGTAATGCCTATTTATGATGCTGTTGTTGAATACAAAAAAAGAGGAACAGATTTAGTTGTATTTGGTGGAAAAGAATATGGAACTGGTTCCTCAAGAGATTGGGCAGCGAAAGGAACAAAATTATTAGGTATAAAAGCTGTGATTGCAGAAAGCTTTGAAAGAATACACAGATCTAATCTTATAGGCATGGGAGTTTTACCTTTGCAGTTTGTAGATAACATTAATAGACAAAATTTAAACTTAAAAGGGTCTGAATTAATTTCAGTATTAGGTCTTGAGAAAGGAATTAATCCAGGTGATCATTTAGAGGTTGAGATCAAATACGCGACAGGTGACATTAAAAAAATTAAAATGTTGTGCAGAATAGACACTAAAAATGAATTAGAATACTATAAGAATGGTGGTATTTTACAATATGTTCTAAGGAATATGATCAATGGATGAAGAAATCGAAATTATTAATACAAATACAAGAATTGAAAAATTAAAAAATTTTTTAATTTCAAAAAGAAAACAATTAATAACTTCATTAATATTAATAATTTTAATATTAATCACCTTTTTTGGCTACCAAGAGTTCAAGTCTAGTAGTAAAGAAAAACTAGCGAATAAATTCAACTTAATTGTTACAAATTTTGAGACAGGAAAACAAGAAAATATAAATAATAATTTAATAGAAATTATAAATACTAAAGATAAAACATATTCTCCATTAGCCTTCTTTTTTTTGCTTGATAATGATTTGATAACTTCTAGTAATGAAATTAATTCTTATTTTGACCTTCTTATTAATGATGTATCGCTTGATAAAGAAATTAAAAATCTAACCATCTACAAGAAGGGTCTATTTAATTCAGACTTTGCTCAAGAAAATGAATTATTAAATATTCTAAATCCAGTAATAAAATCAGAAAGCATCTGGAAACCTCAAGCACTATATCTTATGGCTGAGTTCTATTTATCAAAAAACCAAAAACAGAAATCTAAAGAATTTTTCAATCAGATAGTAGAAATGGAAAATGTAAGTCCGAAAGTAAAATTAGAAGTTCAAAGAAGGTTACGATCAAATTTCAGTGATTAAAGCTATTAAATATATAATAATTTTAATATTTTTATCAAACTGTAGTGCCTCTAAAAAAGACACATCAGATAATGAAAAATTAATTGATATATTTAAAAAAAATGAACCAATCGAAAAAGAATTTAATCAACAATTAAAAATTAAGAAGTTAAATACTTTTAAAACAAAACCTTTTCTAAGAAATAACAGTAATAATAATGGAAATATAGATTTTGACTCAAATTTTGATAAATTTTCAACTTATAAAATAAGTAAAATCAAAAAATTTAATTCAAATCAGCCTGAATTATTCTTTACTGAAAGTGGGAAAATAATTTTTTTCAATGGAAAAGGTACAATTTTCAAGTTAAGTAAAGACCTTAAAAAAATATGGGAAATTAACAATTATAATAGAAAAGAAAAAAAACTAAATCCTATTTTATATTTTGCTCAAGCTGGAGGAAATTTAATTGTAAATGACAATTTGTCAAAAATGTACTCGATTGATTTAGATAATGGAAAAGTTAATTGGTCAAAATATAGTTCATCATCGTTTAATTCTAATATCAAAGTTTATAAAGATAAATTTTTTACAATAGATTTTGATAATGTTATCAGAGCCATATCTACTAATGATGGAAGTGAATTATGGAACTTTAAAACTGATAATTCATTTATCAAATCACAAAAAAAAAATTCAATAATTTTAAAAGATGAAATAGTTTTTTTCATTAATAATTTAGGAGATGTTACAGCTCTTGATGTTAATAACGGAAGTTTAGTTTGGCAGACCCCAACACAAAGTAATTTAATATATCAAGATGCATTTAGCTTAGAAAATTCAGACTTAGTTTTTGAAAATAATACAATATATTTTTCAAATAATAAAAATGAATTTTTTGCAATAGATGCAAGAACTGGAATAATTAAATGGACACAATCAATAAATTCAAGTTTAAGGCCAACTATAATTGAAAGTTTAATCTTTACTGTATCTAATGAAGGTTACCTTTTTGTAATAGATGATCGATCTGGTAATATTCTTAGAATTACAGATATTTTAAATAACTTTAAAAAAAAGAAAGATTTAAAACCAACAGGATTTA
Source organism: uncultured Pelagibacteraceae bacterium (assembly GCA_902555585.1). Lineage (GTDB taxonomy): Bacteria > Pseudomonadota > Alphaproteobacteria > Pelagibacterales > Pelagibacteraceae > Pelagibacter. The sequence continues at coordinate 84,460 of CACDSY010000004.1, forward strand.
TTCACGGTAAATATAAAATATTTGTATCTTTAGATAATGGACGATTACTAACAATTAATTCTAGAACTGGCGTACAAGAGAATATCACAAAAATACATGGATCGAAAATTTCTAGACCCTATGTACTTAATAATAGTATGTATTTGATAAAAGATAATGCTATAGCCAAAACAAACTAATGTTTTTAAAGATTTTAGAAAAACTAGGTAGAAAAAAAGTGGTATTTGATAGAGGACCATCGCACCCAGAGTTTGAAAAAGCAAAACCATGGATGAATAGATATTATCTATTATTCCGTCATAGACCAAAGTGGTTTCCATTTAACATACTGATCCATGAAATGTTAGACGATGACCACGGTGATGGTGTTCATAATCATTTGTTTCCTTACATCACAATCATTTTGAGGGGAGGATATTGGGAAACATTAAAAACAGGAAAAGTTTGGCGAGCACCAGGATATATCGGATTTAGATCTGCAAATAATTTTCACAGAGTAGACTTAGAGCCAGGAACTAAACCAATGACAATTTTTTTAGCAGGCCCATATGGATTGAGAAAAGGACCAAGATCGGAATATGGAATAGATTTTAAAACAAAAAAATGAGTTTGAAAAAATCTTATCTTAAACACTGCGAAGATAAGGACTTAGAAATAAACGAAAATCAAATAAAAATAGTCCAAAAATTAAGCGAATATTACAATCTTAACTTCAATCAGTCATTTATTAAAAAATTATTCAAAGATAAAAAAAATAAATTAGGCTTTTATTTAGTTGGCGATGTAGGTGTAGGTAAAACTATGATTTTAAATTTTTTTTTTGAAAGTTTAAAAGAAAAAAAATCAAGATTACACTTTAATGAGTTTATGGTTGAATTTCATGATTTTATATTTGAAAATAAAAAAAAAGGAAATGACAATGGGTTAGAAAAATTTGTTAAAAATTTAAGTGACAAAACAAAAATATTATATTTTGATGAATTTCAAGTAACAAATATTGTTGATGCTATGATCTTAGGTAAATTATTTGAAAGAATATTTAATGAAAATATAAAAGTTATTTTTTCTTCAAATACAAATATTAAAGATTTATATAAAAATGGATTACAAAGAGATCAATTCATCCCTTTTTTAAATATATTAAAAAATAATTGCTATGAATTAGAACTTAATATCGAGGAAGATTATAGAGCTACAAAAAATTCAAATTTAAGTCGATTTTTATCACCAATAGATAACTCATCTAATTTTAAGTTTAATAAATTTTTTAGAAAAGCCACAAAGAATAAAAAACAAACCATTAAGATATTAGATGTGAAGGGTCGTAAATTAAAATTTGATAATTTTCATGAAGGAGTTCTTAAGGTTTCTTTTGACGAAATTTGTAATAGAAATCTTGGATCCGAGGACTACATCAAAATTGCTAACGAAAGCGACTTTATTTTTATTGAAAATCTACCTAACTTTGATGAAAGTAATTCTAACCAGCAACAAAGGTTTATTACTTTTATCGATATTATTTATGAAAAAAAAATACCATTGATGATCAAATCAGAAGTTGAATTAAATTCACTTGAATCTGCTAATAACATTAAAAAGCCATTCAAAAGAACAGTTAGTCGTTTGTATGAACTAACATCACAAAACTTTAATTAATCAATGAAACAAGAATTTTACAACCTAGAAATTAATACAAATGGTCAAAAACTGTATGAGTTTACTGATGAAACAATTGAATGGATTAATAATAATAACTTTAAAAATGGAATTATTAATCTCAGCATCCAACACACTAGTGCCTCACTAATTATTCAAGAAAATGCTGACCCAGATGTACAAAAAGATTTAATTAATTATTTTGATAAATTGGTACCCATGGACAACAAGTTGTATGTCCATACAACTGAGGGAAAAGATGATATGCCAGCCCATATCAAATCTGCATTAACCAATAATCAAATCTCTTTAAGTATAAAAGATAGTGAATTACTACTAGGAACTTGGCAGGGTATATATTTGTTCGAACACAGGTTAGATGCAACAACAAGAACTGTAATTCATCATTATATTGGAGACTAATTGTTTTTCTTAATTGATTGAAAAGCGCTCAAAGCATCAGCCCTAGCTTTCTCATGAATAACAATTGGCATTGGATAGTTCGAGCCTATGACAGTATTAATTGCTTCTTGATATTTTTTTTCCATTTCCCATGGTTTATGAATAAATTTTGGTGGAACTTTTGATAATTCAGGAACCCATTTTTTTACATAATCTCCTTGTTTATCAAATTTTTCACCTTGTAAAATAGGGTTGAAAATTCTAAAATATGGTGCTGCATCTGCACCACATCCAGCCACCCATTGCCATTGTGCAACATTGTTTGCTTCATTGAAATCAAGTAGACAGTTTCTGAAATATTTTTCTCCTTCTTTCCAGTTAATTCTTAAATGCTTCACTAGAAAAGATCCAACGACCATTCTAATTCTATTATGCATCCATCCTGTTTCGTACAATTCTCTCATTCCAGCATCAACAATTGGATAACCTGTCATTCCTTTTTTCCATGCATTTAAAAATTTAGAATTATTTACCCATGGAAACTTATCAAATTCTTTTCTTAAGTTTCCTTTAAGCATTTGTGGAAAGTAATTTATAAGACTATGTGAAAACTCTCTCCAACCAATTTCATTGGTATATTTTTTTACACTCACATTATTTGATTTTAGTTTTTTGCATTTTCGCCAAATATCTCCAACATTTATTTGTCCATTTCTAATATACGGAGAAAGTAATGAAGTACCTTTTATTGATGGAAAGTCACGATCAACACCATAATTAAGTATGCTTTTGTTGACAAAATTATCTAAATTTTCATGTGCTTTTTGCTCTGATGGCTCCCAATATTTTTCAAATTTTTTATACCAATCAGATTGAGGTAAAATATCCTCAGATTTTATTTGATTTTTAAACAATGTGTTTATTTTTTTGCACTTTTTAACTTTGCTTATTTTATCAGGCAGTCTCTCTAAATAAAATTGCTCTGCATTCCTCCAAAAAGGACTGTAGACTTTAAAAGGTGTACCATCATTTTTCGTAATTTTATTATATTCATTAAGTACATTTCCTTTAAAAAATTTAAAATCAATATTCTTTTTTAAAAAATCAGTGCCAATTTTTTTATCTTTTTCTAATTCATTAGGTTCATAAACTTTATTCCAATAAACAGATATTTTACTATTAGATTTTATTTTAGAAAAAAAATTTATTTCATCATCTTTAATTATTTCCAACCCAATATTTAATTTTTTTAAATCAGATTTAAAGTTTTCTAAGGATTTACTTACCCACCATTTTTGAGCTTCTCTTTTATGATCGAAAATATTACTATTAAAAATAAATACTGCTGTAACAGTATCATGTTGATTTGTAGCATAAGTAAGTGCATCATTATTTTGTATTCGAAAATCATCTCTTATCCAAACGAGTGCTGTATTAGCCATTTGATAACTGCTCTGATCCTTTAGAAAGAAGTTCGTTATAAAGTTTTATATCTGTATCACCTTCACATCCAATTAATAAAACGTTCGAATTCATATCTAATTCAAGATCCTTTTTAATTTGTTTATTATTACAACTAACATTTATACTTATTAGAGCAGGTGCTGAACATTCTCCTGCAACAATGTTATCATCACCAAAGTATCCCTTAGCTAACATCGCAACTGATAATGGTATGTCATCATCTGGAATACTCATACAATTATTTACTGAGTTTTTAAGAATTTGCCATGGGACTAATGATACATCTCCACATGACATTCCTCCCATAATACTCTCCTTTTCTATTTCAACTCTAGTAAGTTGACCAGCATAAATACTCTTTAAGACACAGTCTGCATTTTTTGGCTCAATAATAATAATTTTTGGAATTCTTTTAAAATATCTGGCAACTCCTGCAATTACACCAGAGGCCATTCCTCCTACACCTGCCTGTAAAAATATATGAGTAATATAATGATCAGTTTGTTTGGAGATTTCTTCTATCATGACTGAATATCCAGCCATGGTTAGTTTTGGTACTTTTTGATAACCTTCCCAGGCAACATCTTGTACAATTTCCCAGCCATTTTCCTTAGATTGCTTTATGCATTCATCTAAAGAATTTTCGTAATTTCCCTTTACTCTTGTCACCACTGCTCCAAGTTTTCGCATCTCGTCAGCTCTTGTTTCACTAACAAATTCACTTATAAAAATTTTACATGCAATACCTAGTCTTTTTGCTCCCCAGGCAACTGATTTTCCATGATTTCCTGCTGTTGCTGTAGCAACAACCACATCTTTTCTTCCAGCTGAAACTTCCGCTACTGCATAAGCACCACCAAGAGCTTTAAAAGATTTAAGTCCAAATCTTTTTGATTCATCCTTGTAAAAAATATTTTTAAGGCCAAGATCTTTTGAAAGTTTATTTAAATTAAGTAGGGGAGCAGGTTCATAATTCTCCCAACTAGAAACAGTATTAAAGGCCTTATCAATAGTTTCTTTATTTAATACATTTAATATTTCTTCTCTACTAAATGAATAATTTTTATTTTTAATAAATGATGAAAATTTATTAATATGACTATAATCAATAGACATATTTTAACAATCCAAAGTATTAGATCTTTCCCACTTTGTAATAGGTTTCAATTTATCAAATTTTTCTTTTAACTTAAAACTTTCTATTTCAGATTTTTTTAATTTGATGTAACTGTTTAAGACATTTTTACCAAATGCATTTTTCATAACTGTATTAGAATTTAACATTTCTAAGGAATCTTCTAATGTATTTGGTAATTTTGGCAGGTTGGGATATTTTTCGTGATCAGTATACATATTACAGAATAATGGTTTTCCAGGATTAACTTTTTTTGTAATCCCATTTATACCCGCTGCTAAAACTCCTGCTTGTAGCAAATATGGATTTGCTGATCCATCCATTAATCTTAGTTCAAACCTTCCTGGATCTGGAATTCTAATCATGTGTGTTCGATTATTTCCTGTGTACGAAATACTACTTGGCGACCATGTTGCGCCAGATTTTGTCGGCGGTGCATTAATTCTTCTATAACTATTTAATGTTGGATTAAAAAAAGCTGATAATGAACCTGCATTCTTAATTACTCCACCTAAAAAATTATATGCTAATTTACTAAGCCCAAGTTTATCATTTTTATCTAAAAATTTATTTTTTTTCTTATCCCATAGAGAAATATGTGCATGACATCCATTACCTGTCAGTTGTTCAAATGGTTTAGGCATAAATGTTGCTCTCAATCCATGCTTTTCTGCTATAGACTTAACCATAAATTTAAAAAATGTATGTCTGTCTGCTGTAGTTAAGCAGTCAGTGTAGTCCCAATTCATTTCAAATTGGCCATTAGCATCTTCATGATCATTTTGATATGGGTTCCATCCCAATGTAATCATGCAATCGCATATCTCTTTTATTAAATCATATTGCCTCATTAAAGCTGATTGGTCATAACAAGGTTTAGATTGAGTATCCCTTGAGTCTGCAATAGTACTACCATCAGGTGATATAAGAAAATATTCACACTCAACGCCCGATTTCATCGTGTAACCTTCATTTGATAGTGATTTTATTTGGTTTTTTAACATCACTCTTGGTGATGCCTCAACAGGTTTGCCATTCATCCATAGGTCTGAAGCAAGCCAACCTACTTCTTTATTCCAAGGTAATTGAATCAAGCTATTTGGATCCGGAATAGCAAACATATCAGAATCTGCTGGTGACATATCAAGCCACGCTGCAAATCCAGCAAATCCTGCACCATTTTTTTGCATCTCTTTTATTGCTTGTGCAGGTACTAATTTTGATCTTAATACACCAAACAAATCAACGAAACTTATTAAAAAATATTTAATTTTTTTAGATTTAGCAATATTTGATAAATTTTTGGGCATTAATAATTATACTACGAATTATTTATTAACTATCAATAACTATTTCTTTTTTATACCTGGTATCCAGCTGGTTCCTGCCAAAGGTACTCTAGCCATTGCTGCAGCCTCAACGGTTAATGCACATAAATCCTCTGGTTCTAAGTTATGAAGACTGTTTTTACCACACGCTCGTGCAATAGTTTGTGCTTCTAAAGACATGACCTTTAAATAATTTGATAATTTTCTACCAGCTATTTTTGGATCTAATCTTTTCATTAGCTCTGGTTTCTGAGTTGAAATTCCTGCAGGATCATTTCCCTCATGCCAGTCATCGTACGCTCCAGCTTTACTTCCAAGTTTTTCATATTCTTTTTCCCATTTTGGATCATTATCACCAATTGCAATCATAGCTGCACTCCCAATGGATACTGCATCTGCTCCTAACGCAAGAGCTTTAGCTACATCCGCACCATTTCTAATTCCACCTGAAATTATAAGCTGAACTTCTCTATGAGAATTTAAATCTTGCAAAGCATCTACGGCAGGTCTTATACAGGCTAAAGTTGGTTGACCAACATTTTCAATAAATACTTCTTGTGTTGCTGCAGTTCCACCTTGCATACCATCTAGGACAACAACATCTGCTCCAGCTTTTACAGCTAATGCTGTATCATAATATGGTCTTGCTCCAGCAATTTTAATAAAAATAGGAACTTTCCATTTAGTAATTTCTCTTAATTCTAAAATTTTTATTTTTAAATCATCAGGACCGGTCCAATCAGGGTGACGACATGCAGATCTTTGATCAATACCTTTTGGCAAAGTTCTCATTTCTGCAACACGATCATCTATTTTTTGTCCAAGCAACATTCCACCGCCGCCTGGTTTTGCACCTTGTCCAATTACCACTTCAATTGCATCCGCTTTTCTTAAATCATTTGGGTTCATTCCATATCTTGAGGGCAAAAGTTGATAAACTAAATTTTTCGATTGACCTCTTTCTTCTGGTGTCATTCCTCCATCACCTGTTGTGGTAGACGTTCCGGCTGCACTTGCTCCTCTTCCTAATGCCTCTTTCGCTGGACCGGACAATGCTCCAAAACTCATACCCGCAATCGTAATTGGAATATCAAGTTCTAATGGTTTTTTTGCATATTTTGTGCCTAAAGTCACATTTGTAGTACATTTTTCTCTATATCCTTCTAAAGGATATCTAGACATTGAAGCACCTAAAAATAATAAATCATCAAAATGTGGAAGTTTTCTTTTCGAACCACCACCCCTAATATCATAAATTCCAGTTTCAGCAGCTCTTCTAATTTCAGAGTTAGTATATTCATCAAAGGTCCAGGATTGACGAGGGAGAGTTTTATTTTTCATAATTAATAATTAGATACATTATCAATATTAAAATTATATAGTTTTCTTGCAGAACCATATCTTTTAAATTGTTCAGGTTTAATATTTGATCCAGCCTTTTTTAAAAGCTCTTTTAATTTTGTCTTATGTTTTTTACTCATTTTTTTTTCTTCACAATCAGCTCCTAAAGATTTTACTTTTCCTTTTACATATATGTCTGTTTCATACAAACTATCACCTAATGCTTCACCTGCATCACCACAAACAACCAGATTTCCAGATTGTGCCATAAATGCTGACATATGACCAACAGATCCTTTTACAATTATATCAATACCTTTCATAGATATTCCACATCTTGAACTTGCATCACCATCAATAATCAAAGTTCCACCATGAGCAGTTGCGCCTGCAGATTGTGATGCATTTCCTTTTACATGAACTTTTCCAGACATCATATTTTCTGCAACTCCAGTTCCCACATTTCCATCAACTATAATATTTGCATTTTGGTTCATACCTGCACAATAATACCCAACATGACCTTTAATGGTTACATCAATATTTTCTGTAAGACCTGCACAGACAGCATGATTACCCTCAGGATTTGATATTACAAATTCTCTTTTATTTTTTTTATGATCAATATTTTGAAGTTTTTCATTAACAGATCTCAATTTTAATTTCTTTAAATCAAGTATCATTATTCCCCCCAAGAATAAACGATACCTGGCTCAGGTTCAAAAATTTTTGCATTATTTACATTTGGTAAATGTGCCATTGCTTGAAACTCTGATGAAATTGCTACATAGTCTTTTGTTTCAGCAATAACAGCAGGCTTGCATGCAATCTCATCTCTTAGAACTGCAAAACCACTATGTGTTCCTGCAATAAAAGTATAAAATCCATCCAAATCGCTCAAGCCTTTATTTAATGTTTGTTTTAAATTTCTTTTTTTCAAACTATCTGAAATATAACCAGCAGCTACTTCTGTGTCATTATCAGAACTAAATTTGGATCCATTTTTTTTTAATTTTCTTCTTAGATTATTATGATTAGATAAAGATCCGTTATGCACTAAACATTCATCTTCTCCTGTAGAGTAGGGATGTGATCCATCAGTTGTAATTGCACTTTCTGTAGCCATTCTTGTATGACCAATAGCATGTGTTCCGGAAAAATTATCTAAATTAAATTTTTTCACAACATTACTAGGACTTCCAACTTGTTTAAAAATTTCAATAGATTTTCCGTACCCAACTAGTGATATTGTCGAAAAATCCTCTAAAATAGGGAGAATTTTATAAGGTTTTTCAACAGATTTTAAAATTACGTGGTCTGAATTCTTTTCTACATTTGTAAGTTTTACTTTCTTTTTAATTTCATTTTTGAATTTTTCAAAACTCATATCATTTAAACAAATAGAATATTTATAAATTTTATTTTTATCACTTTTATAAATTGCAAAACCTGCACTGTCAGGACCCCTAGACTCCATACTTACTAACATTTTAGAAAGCATTCCTCCTAAAGATTTTTCGAATTTTTTAGATTTTAGATAAATTCCAACAATGCCACACATAAATAAGTTTTAAAGTAGTGATAATAATTGGTCTTTATAGTAAAGCACATTAACTATCACAATGATAATGATTGCGGCATAGACACCATATTTAGATTTAGGCCATGCTAATCTAGCCATTTTACTTGGTGTTTTGTTGAGATTTTTTTTATCTTCTTCCATGCTTTGTAAAGGGCGCATCTAAATTTATGCGCCCTTATATCGTTTTTTATTTATCCATCAGTAATATTACTCTTCCATGCATTTGAACTTGGTCTTTTTCTTGCAAGCTTAGAAAGTTTATCACTTTCTTGTTTTGAGCTTACAACTGTCCAACCAATCCAAATAACAGCAAGTATAAGAACTAATATACCTTCTGATCCTACTCCAGGATAAATAGCACCCACAACATCCTCTGCAGGTTTATTTAAGTGATCTATCCAGTTAGATACTGTAGCCATGTTATCCTCCTTTAAGTACTTGAAGAAGCAACAGTTTTTTCATCTTCTTTTGCTTCCTCCATTATTTGGTAATCTAATCCAGCTAACTCAACTTCCCTTGGAATTCTGAGTTTGCCAATACCATTTAACACTCTAGCTATAATGTAGCCTGGGATCATTCCAAGAACAAAGAACATGATTATTGCACCTATGAACATTCCTAAAGGATTAATTGCAGCATATGTAGTTCCATCCCACATAGCACCAACACTGTATCCTGAAGAAGGGTATCCATTTAATACAAAACCACATATTACAAGTCCTGCAAACCCAGCGTAACCATGAACTGCTACTGCTCCAACTGCATCATCAATTTTGAACCTTCGTTCAACCCAGTAATGCATTTTGTAAGCTATAACGACACCAATCATCCCAATTATCAAAGATTGTATCGGATGATAAAGGTCATTTCCTGCAGACGCACAGATTATTCCAGCTAAACCACTTGAGTAAGTCCAGAAAGGATCACCTTTGGAAACAACATAACCTGCTAATAATCCTCCTGAGAGAGACATCAAAAAGTTCATTGTTATTCCACTAAGTGTGGTTGGCGTTACATAAATTGTGGTTGCGGTAAAGTAGGTTACACCCTCCATGCCGTACTCCGGTCCAAGATCGTAAATTGGAATATTACAAGCAGCATAAAATCCCCAAAAACCTGTATAAATTAAGAACAATCCAACAGTTACTAACCAAGGATTTCTAGGCCCTATATTTCTAGGTTCGCCACTTGATGAAAATTTTCCAATTCTTGGTCCTAAAACAGCAAGTACCCCTAAAGCAAATCCACCAGCTACTGCGTGAATTACACCTGAGGCATAAGCATCATGGTAACCGAGTATCTTCAACATCCATCCGTCAAAGTGCCATCCCCATGCAGCATCTATGCTCCAAAATACAGATCCAATTGCAATCGCAAGAATTCCAAAAGCAAAAGTAGTAATTCTTTCAATTACAGCACCTGATACAATGGATGCAGCTGTCCATGAGAAAAGTAAAAATGCAGCCCAAAATACTCCACTAATATGATCTCCTAAGTTTACTGCCATCAATTCACTATTTGGCAGATACCACTTAGCACTAAAAGCTGAGTCATCTGTAATTAGCGCTGCGCTTTCATTCATTATTGATGGTGCAAGACCTGGTCCAGTTGGAAATGCCCAATAAATCCACCAACCAAATAAAAACCAAGTTACTGTTACCAAAGGAATCAGCATAGTATTTTTCATTAATGTATGTTGATGATGTTTGTATCGGGAAGCTCCAACTTCATACATACAGAATCCTACGTGGATAAGAAACATTAATACTACTGTTATCCAATAGTAAAATTCTGTGAATATGGTTGTCAATGCACCTAGTTCGTCAGTCATTTAACCTCCAATTGTTTAAACAAATTACTTAAATATTAATATTTCGAATTATGGGATCAATCTTTAATAAAACAATTATATCAATACAAATTTATAATATTACAACTATCAGTATATATAAATTGTTGGTGATTCTAAAATTTTCGATAAGCTTTTTTTAAATCTACTAATGGGTGATTTGGAGACATTTGAAATTTTACCAATAGTTCTCTAGCTATCATGTCTCTATCTTGTTGGTTATTTGGTAATTTAATTTTTTTTGGAATAGTTACCCAACCATTTGCGTTTCTATCAAAAACTGCAGGTCTATCTTCTTCATACCCCATGTGAACATCTTCCAACCAATTTAAATCATCCCAACCCATTGCTTCAATATATTTTTTTAGGAAAGGAGTTATTCTTGAATAGTCTGGCAATAAATTTACATCATACCTATAACCAATAGTTTGACCTATCATCTTTTCTCGAGCGGTTTCTTTCTTTTTACCTAACTGACCTTTAACAGTTTTTTTGCTCGATTTTTTACTTTTTTTTTTTGGCATAATTATATTTTATGAAAATCATCTACTCCTACTGTGTGATTTGTTCCAGAAAGTGGTACTTTTGCTAGCGCAGAAGCTTCCATTGTTAAAGCTGCCATATCTTCTGGCTCTAATGAATGGATATTTGTTTTACCACAAGCTCTAGCTAATAATTGAGCCTCAAGTGTCATAGTATGTAAGTAATTATAAACTCTAAGAGCTGCCTCATCAGGGTTTAGTCTTTTTCTCAATTTAGGATCCTGAGTAGCAACACCAACTGGGCAACGACCAGTATGACAGTGATAACAATGACCTGCTGGCACTCCCATTTCTTTTTCAAAATTAGACTCTGGAATTTCTTTATTACAGTTTAGTGCAATCATAGCGCCCGTACCTATAGCAATAGCATCTGCACCAAGAGCTAATGCTTTTGCCATATCAGCTCCGTCTCTAACACCACCTGCATAAATAAGAGTAACTTTTCCAGTTTTACCAACATCATCTATTGCTCTTCTTGCTTCTCTAATTGCAGCTATACCAGGTATACCTGTGTTTGCTGCTGCGATGTGTGGACCAGCACCTGTTGAACCTTCCATACCGTCTAGATAAATAGAGTCTGGATCACATTTTGCTGCCATACGAACATCATCGTAAACTTTTGCAGCTCCAAGTTTTAATTGAATTGGAACTTTATTTTTTGTCAACTCTCTTAATTCTTGAACTTTTAAAGCTAAGTCATCTGGTCCTAACCAATCAGGATGTCTTGCAGGAGATCTTTGATCAATACCAGCAGGTAATGATCTCATCTCTGCTACTTGGTCAGTTACTTTTTGACCCATCAAGTGACCACCCATTCCAACTTTTTGTCCTTGACCAATGAAAACTTCAATTCCATCAGCAAGTTGTGCATGATGAGGATTAAATCCATATCTTGATTGAATACATTGATAGTACCATTTTTCTGAATATCTTCTTTCATCAGGTATCATTCCACCTTCCCCTGAACATGTTGCGCTACCTGCCATAGTTGCTCCTCTTGCAAGTGCTGTCTTTGCTTCATACGATAAAGCTCCAAAACTCATACCTGTAATATAAACTGGTATATCTAATTCTACTGGGTTTTCACATCTTGGACCAATGATAGTTTTTGTTTCACACTTTTCTCTGTAACCTTCGATTACAAATCTTGTAAGTGTTCCAGGTAAAAATACTAAATCATCAAATGTAGGAATTTTTTTCATTAGAGCCATACCTCTCATTCGGTATCTTCCTAACTGAGCTTTAATATGAATGTCGTCGATTACTTCAGGTGTAAATATAGAGTTATAACCTAGTAAACTTTTATTTCTTTTTGAAAATTCACTACCACCATTCCCATTGGAATGACCATTTGATTTTCTGTTTTTTTTCTTTGCCATTAAATTGCTCCTTTTTTCTCAGTTGGTTCTAAAGCGTCATAGTTCCAGAGTTTTTTACCTGCAACTACTTTAGTCATCTTTGAAACATCAAAATTTTCGCCAATTTCAGCGACTTTAAGTTTTCTTTTAATCCAATCTATATCACTTTTTGTCATAGGTGACTCAATCGCATCACTACCAAATGATCCAATTTTTCCACCCACATAAATAGTTCCATCATACATAGAGTCTCCAAGGTTTATACCGACGTTACCTAAAATTATTATTCTACCTCTTTGCATCATAAAGCCAGTGAATGCTCCAGCGTCACCACCAACAATAATTGTTCCACCTTTTTGATCAATTCCTGTTCTAGCACCAACGCTTCCTTTACATATTAAATCTCCACCTCTAACTGCTGCACCAAAACATGACCCTGCATTTTTTTCTATAACTACTTTTCCTGCCATCATATTTTCTGCACATGACCATCCTACTCTACCATTAATTCTTACTGTTGGACCATCAATAGAACCAACACCAAAATATCCTAAACTTCCTTCAAATATCAAATTTAATTTATTTAACACCCCAACACCTAAACTGTGTTTTCCTTGCGGGTTCTTTATAACTATTGTTCCATAACCTTGACTCATGAGCTCATCAATTTTTTTGTTCGCTTCTTTACAATCTAGATCATTTACATCAAGATCAATTCTTTTGTTAAAATCAACATCATAAGTTCCCCAATAATAAAAGTTTTCTGCTTCATCAGGGTTGAAAAATTTTTGTTGAGTTTTACCTGTTAAGACTTCAGAATGAAGTCCCATTGATTGAGCTTTAGTTTTATTCTCGTTAGTTTTTATATTTGCCATACTTTTACCTCTCCATCAAAAGGATCGTAAGTGTCAATTTCGTGGGGAAGTATAGACCTTATTGCTATCTCCTCAGAACCCATAGCTACCAATTCATCGGACTCATAGAGAACCAATGGTTTAGCTGCCATTGTATCTTTCGCCATTCCTAAAGAATCTTTTGTTGCCACAAAATAAGTAAACACACCATCTAATCCTGACAAACTGTCTTTCATACCTTCTTCTAAAGTTGCTCCATTTCTCATTTTTTCTGCCAAATAAACTGCAATTAGTTCAGAATCACATTCAGACATGAACCTCATTCCTTTATTCTCCAATACTCTTCTATTGTTCCAATAATTAGTTAATTGACCATTGTGAACAACAGACACATCGCTGAAAGGATATCCCCAAAATGGGTGAGCAGATTTAATATCTACACCAGACTCTGTTGCCATCCTGGCATGACCTATGGCATGAGTTCCTGTTACTTTCCCTAGATCGTATCTATCCAATACTGCTTGTGCATCTCCTAAATCTTTAATTAATTCTAGTGATTTTCCAATTGATAAAATCTCAACACTCTCAATACTTTCTATTTTCTTCGAAAATTCCATTAGATCTTCATCATATTTCATTTCATATCTATACGAATATGGTGTTAATTTTTCTTCCTTAATTACTTTTGCACCAAGATTTTTTAACATACTGTCTACAAGTTCTTTTCTCTTATCGTAAACACTCTCATCCTCATTAACTGAAGAGCTGCCCTCACCAACATTTTCTCCAACTTTAAATCTCATTATGAAGTTTTCACCATCGTTATCAGCATAAAGAGCGTAACCCGTTGAATCAGGCCCTCTATGCTTTAAGGCTTGAAGCATTGCTTGCAATTCATTCCCAACATTTGAGGATTTTCCTCTATGGATAAGTCCAGCAATTCCGCACATTTTTTCCTTTCCTAATTTACCTTATGGTAAGCAATCCAAGTATGTATCAAGATCCCATTGAGTTGTTGCTCCAAGAAATCTTTCCCACTCATCGTTTTTATACCAATGAAAAACTTTATACATCTCGTCAGGCATTGCTGATTTGATTACTTCATCCTCAGCAAGTCTATTTAATGCTTCACCAAGACTTAGTGGTAATTTTTTAACATCTTTACCAGCTTTCTGAGCCTCATAAATATTTCTAGACTCTGGTTTAGCCGGTTTCATTTTTTTTGATATTCCTTCATCACAAGCTTTTAGCAAAGCTGCACCTAGTAAGTATGGATTATGCATAGAGTCAACAGATCTATACTCAAATCTTCCAGGTGCTGAAACTCTTAATCCACAAGTTCTATTTTGATATCCCCAGTCCGCATATACTGGTGCCCAAAACCCCTGGTCCCACAATCTTCGATATGAATTTACCGTAGATGATCCTAGAGCTGTCAAAGCTGGTAAATGTTTCATTATACCAGCGATTGATTGAAGTCCAATTTTTCCAGGCAACTGCATATCCTTTGTGTCTGGCATAAAAGTGTTTGTTCCGCCAGATACATAACTAAATACTTCTTCAACTCCTGGAAGTTTTTTATTTCCTAATTTGTTAACAGAAACTTTTCCACCTTTCCATAAAGACATGTTTGTGTGACATCCACTTGCAGACACACCCATAAATGGTTTAGTCATAAAGCAAGCTATTAGATTGTGTTCTCTAGCAACTTGTGCACAAATTTGCCTATATGTTGATAATCTATCAGCATTTCTTAAAACATTATCATAAGTCCAATTTAGTTCTAGCTGTCCAGGAGCATCTTCATGATCTCCTTGTATCATGTCTAATCCCATCGCTTTTGAATATTCTATTACTTTCATAAAAACTGGTCTTAACGACTCGAATTGATCAATATGATAACAAAAAGGTTTGGAAAAACCTTTACCAGTTGGAGTTCCATCATCATTTTTAGTTAGCCACATCATTTCTGGTTCAGTCCCAACTCTTAATTCTAGTCCATGTTTCTTCTTAAATTCATCACTAAAAATTCTTAAATTTCCTCTGCAATCAGAAGTCAAGTGCCCACCAGGGTTTTTTCTCTCCTCTCTATTTCTAAAACACGTTACAAAAACTCTTCCAACTCTTTTATCCCATGGTAATTGTACAAAAGTTTCTGGGTCTGGTATCCCCACCAACTCCATGGCCTCTGGTCCATAACCAATGTAGTTATTATGCCTATCCAAAAATAAATTTGCTGTTGCTCCATATACTAATTGAAAACCTTTTTCAGCAGTCCTCTCCCAATGATCCGCAGGAATACCTTTTCCTACTACTCTACCTGTTACCGAAATGAATTGATAATATATGTATGTTATTCCTAATTCGTTAATTTTTTCTCTTACTTTTTTAACTAACTTTGCTCTGCCTGGTTGATTTACATGTTTTTCTAGATCAGTCATTTTCCCCCTAAGAATTTTTAGAATAAAAAGTTAACTGAAAAAAAAACATCTGTCTACTTAGATAAATTAACTCCAAGGGAAAGGACTGTTAGATGTCGGATGCAATTCACCTTTCGCGTAACGATTGAATCTAAACGGTTTTAATAATTCACTCTCTGTACCTAAAATTTCTTTTGCTACTAGCTCTCCAACTCCGATCATTTTATAACCATGGTTAGAGTCTGCTATCATATAAACGTTTTCTAAAAATCTATCGAAAATTGGAAAAGAATCTGGTGTCATACATCCAAGTCCGCCTGATGGTCCTTTTCTATATAAATCTGATTTTCCTTCAAATCTTTTTTGACAATGAGCTAAAGCTGAACACCACATATCATTAAAAGCTTCTGTTGTTTGATATTCAGGGGACTCTATTCCATACGGATCGACGTTTACTTGATCAAAATGTTTATCAACAATGTAAGGTGAAGTTCCACCTTGAACTCCAAGTCCGTCAATATCTGGTTTGTAATATATTCCCCAAATTTTATCTGTAATTAATTTTTTAGTTTTGTCTGAATATAAAGGAGCTGTTGAGTCTACATGGATTACAGGTGGCTGTTCACCGTTGTCCATTTTTAAAAAATCTGGTTCTACACCAAGTACACCCTCTTGAAGCATCCAATATTTCCACATGTCGGTTTCATGAATTCTGCCATCTTTACCTTTAATATTTGCAGTTTTAGGAAGTTCTAACATATTCCAAAAATCTCTTGCCCAAGGACCTGCTCCAACGACAACTTGTTCACATTCAATTGTACCTTTGTCTGTTTCAACTCCTGTAACGGCTTTGCTGTTACTTCCTCTTTTGAAGCCAGTGACTTTAACACCTTTCTTTACTTCAACACCATTTGAAGTAGATTTGTGTTCAAGTGCTTTAATTGAATCTTTATTAAAAGCGTATCCACCTTTTTTTTCATGAAGAACAGAAGTTATACCTTGTGCTTGCCAATCACTAAACATAGCTTTCATATATTTCATGCAATCTTTTTCACCTTCTATAAATTCAGATTCATAACCAATTGCTTTTTGTTGTTCGTAAATAGTTGCAACATCTGCATGCATTACTTCTGGTGAAATTTGTAAATAACCAACTGCATTATATTTAAATGCCTTAGGATCACTCTCCCAAACTGAAACTGAATGAGCCATTAATTCTCTCATTGCAGGCTGAAAATAATTATTTCTTACAACACCACACGCAATACCACTTGCGCCAGCTGCGGTATCTTTTTTTTCTAATACTACAATATCACCTGGATTTTTGTAAGTTTCGGAAAGTTTCCAAGCAGTACTTAGGCCGTGAATTCCCCCTCCAACGATTACTACTTTTGCTTTTGTCGGCAATGACATATTTAAACACTATTTTTTGAAAAGGGTTAAATATATAATTTTTTTTATATATAAAATTTAGAAATAAAAACTTATAGAACTTAGGATTTGATTATTGTTAAAAGCTCAAATTTTTAAGAGTAGATAAATAATCGTTAAATTCTGAGATAAACGAAGCACTTGGTTTTATATGTTTTTTTCTTTGATCTTGAGCGGTTTTTTCTAAATAAAAAAAACCTTTTTCACATGCCTCATTAATTATTAATGCAGATTTTGGTCTAGATGTTTTAAATAGTTTAGTTTTTAGCTCCTCTACTGATAAGTTCTGTTTTTGCTTAAATGCTGACATAACTAGAAGCATCATATGATAGTGAGAAGGTGATTTTCTAAAAAAATAGTTACTTGATGTGTGTGAAAGTTTCATTTGATCTTCCCAAAACTCTAACAAATCCTTAGTTGATTTAGCCATTAAGATCTTACTTTAGTTTTCTTTGGATCGTAATGAGGAAATCCAACAATTTTTGCAGGTATTCTTTTTTGATGTCCATCTATTTTTCCAATTTCAACTTCATTACCTAATTCTGAGTGACCTACATCTATTCTACATAATGCAATATTTTTATTTAATGTCGGAGAAATGCATCCACTAGTTATAATTCCAACCTGAGATCTTCCAATATGAACGCAATCTCCATGATTTGCAATTTCTTTACCTATTAACTCTAGCCCTACTAGTTTTTTTTGAGGATTTTCTTTTCTCTTAATTAAATTTTCTCTTCCAATAAAATCCTCTGTTTTGGATTTTAAAGGAACTGAAAACCCAATTCCTGCTTCAAACGGATCTTGTTGTCCGTCAAATTCATTACCAAATAAAATTAAACCAGCTTCAATTCTTAAAAGATCTAAAGCAGCAAAACCAGCTGGTATCAAACCTTCATCTTTTCCTGCTTCCATTACCTTATCCCAAACTGTAGTAGCATTACTTGGATGACACCAAATTTCAAAACCAAGTTCACCAGTGTAACCTGTTCTTGAAACAATTAATGGTATTCCGTTTAATTCTTCCAATCGACAAATTGTAAATCTAAACCATTCCAATTCTAATATAGAGGGTTGGGTAGGGGGAGTAAAAATTATTTTTTCTAAAATTTTTCTACTTTTGGGACCTTGTAAAGATAAATTATTTATTTGGTCAGTAGAATTTTTGATATGAACTTTATAATTTTTTTTCTTAGCTTGTTCTTTAAGCCACTCACCTCCATATTCATCACCACAAATCCATCTAAAACCATGATCACTAAGTTTTAATAACGTTCCATCATCAAACATAGTTCCATTTTCATAACACATTGCTGAATAAACAATTTGACCAACTGAAAGTTTTTTTACATTTCGAGTTAATGTATAATTCATTAATTCTTCAGCATCTGGACCAAGAATTTCAAATTTCCTTAATGAAGATAAGTCAATTAGGACGGCGTCTTCTCTGCATGCATTGTATTCATTAATTACGCCATGTTTTGTATAATCATTTGGTAACCAAAAACCTCTAGCATCGACAAAGTTTCTAGTTAATTTTGATGTTCTTTCATAGAAACCGGTATTTCTTGTAAGTTTATTTTCTGAATCTGTTTTCATTCTAAAACCATATGATTTAGTAAATTCTTTGCTTTTCTCATAAGTTCTAACAAAAATATCAGTAGGGTTCCATCCATTACAGCTATCAATATCACTAGGGCATGCAGTAGTTCCACATGTTAAATCTTTTAGAGCTTTAAAAATGACGTAATCACCAGGCCTTGCATAAGACTCATCAGATGTAACAGAATTTTGACCTCCCGAAGATGTATTAAAGAAAAGATTAATTGCATGCCAACCTTTTTTTTCTTCTACGCCATATTTTTTCATTGAGTCATTTAAATTGTCAGAGCAATTTGCATGACCAAAATATCCTGAGTCTTCGTAGTACTTTGAGGTACAAGCTAAATTAAATGTATCATGAATACCCACTGTATCTCTTACAACTTCTACCAATGGCTCATGATCAGTATCATAGAACTTTGAAAATAAACCAGGACCAGGAAAAGTATGTCCCATAAAGGTTCTAGTAGTTTGCCAATCAAGACCCCTTTCTATACCTTTTTCAAGTTTAGCAGTGTCGTATGCAACAAAATCTGAGCATTGTCTTCCCGTTGGTGTAATTATTTGAATATAGTCTCCAGCTTTAACTTGATATCCTGTTGCAGTTTTTCTATCTATATTAACTTCATAGTCAGGATCGTAAATTGGATCAGGAATTATTGAAAATTCTTTTTCAGAATTTTTAATTTTTGCTCTTTTAACTAATACAGTTAGATCTGAAGGTGGATTTTGATCATGAACAAGCATATTGGCTCCTGGAGCAGCAAAGATGCAATAACAGTCATCCTTCGAATTTAGAATTATTTCTTCTCCTGCAGAGGTGTTTTTATCAAAAATTACTGATGAAGCAGCTTTCTCAATTTGTAAATTTCTTTTTTTTAATTGAAGTAATGCTTGCAAAGAACTTTCTTCATTTTTCAAAAGTATTTTTTTTATTTCTGATGATTTTGTATTTTCTTTTAAATTTAAAATTCCTAATTCTGATTTTCCATGTTTATCAAAAATATTTATTTCGCAAATTTGATTTCCCTCATTATTTATAATTTTAATTTCATCTTCAGGAGATATTTGAATACCAGTAATTCCACCTGCATTGACCACATATCTTTCAACTCCAGGTGGTAATACGTTTAAACCAGGTTCTTTAATACTTAAACTTGTTTCCATTTTTAAAAAAATTTAAAAAATTATACAAAAGTATAAGCAAATTTATATATAAATTTTATATATACATTTGTATCTATTTTGCTAGTTGACTGTAACTTTAATAGAGGTGATACTTTATCACTTAATATTAAGGAAAGGGAAATAATGAAAAAAATAATATCTCTATTATCAGCTATGGTGATATCTCTTGTAAGTTTTGCAGGGATTTCAAACGCAGCAGATAGTAAAAAACCAATTGTTATCCCAACTCATAACTGGTCAAGCCAAATTGTAATGGCTTACGTAATTGGCGGAATTTTTGAAAGTATGGGAAACAATGTAAAATATGTAAATGCTGACTCTCAAGCAGTTTATGAGTCGATTAGAATTGGTGATGTAACTATATCTCATGAAGTATGGGAATCTGCATTCGGAAAATCATTCACAACTGCTTTAGATAAAGGTGGTTTATTAGATATGGGTGATCACGAAGCTAGAACTCTTGAGGATATGGGATATCCAAACTGGGTTGTAGAAAAAGGCTTATGCCCAGGTCTACCAGACTGGACTGCATTAAAAAATCCTGATTGTGCAAAAAATTTCACAACACCTGATTCACCAGATGGAAAAGGTAGAATGTTAGAAGGACCACAAACATGGCATGGAGATTTAATACCTCAAAGAGTTGATGCTCTAGGATTAGGAGATCTATGGTGGGTTAAATTTGCTGGAAGTGCAGATGCACTTTGGGCAGAGTTAGCTGCAGCTAAAAAAGAAGGAAGAGGAACTATCATATTTAACTGGACACCGAACTTTACAGATGGTGCTGGTTTTACATTTATCGACTTTCCTCCATACACAGCTGGTTGTAGACCAGAAGATGGCGGAGATGGAAAATGTGGTTCTCCGGATGGTTATCTGAAAAAAGCTGCACATGAAGATTTTCCAAAAACTCATCCTGCAGCTGCAAAAACGTTTAGAAAAATGTCATTCTCTACAAGTCAAATTGGAGCAATGGCAGCTTTAGTTGATGTCGACAAAATGACTCACGAAGATGCAGCAAAAAAATGGTTAGCTGACAATAAGAGTGTGTGGGAAGAATTTACACACGATCATTAAGGTTAATTTAATAAATTTAAGATCTCTCCCAATTTTATTGGGGGAGATTTTTTTTATCACCTCAAATAATTAATGGAAAAAGTATTTTATTTAATATTATTAAACTTTTTTATTTTCAATTTTGCTTATGCAAAAGACATAAGTATTGGTGAAAATTTAAATCTAGAGTTTACATGTGAGTTAGAAAAAAAAATTGTTAAGAATTCAGAGTATAATTATAAAACTTTTCTAGCAGACGACCTAAATGTTAAAAATTTAGATTCTTTTCAAATTTATTCAAATAAACCCAGCACATTAATGGTAAATGGATTATCAAAATTTTTCTCTCAAAATTCAAATTTTGATGTAAAAATAGTAAATAAAGACGTAGTTTTGTTTAAGGCCTTTAACAATGACAAAACTTATTCAGAATCCGCAATAATTACAAGAAAATCAGGTGAATTAATTCATGAAATTACAAAAAATATAAATACAGACAATTCAGAAAAAGATATTTCAATTTATATCTGTAAGAACAAATCAAAAAATGCCTAATTTTTTTTTAAGAAATTTTGTGTAATATATTTCCATGAAAAAGCTTATATTTTTTATACTTTTTTCGTCATTAATTACTTCTATAGCATCGGCAAGAAGTACGGGATGTAAAGAGGGGAATTGTGACAATGGTTATGGTAAGTGGGTTTACACAGATAAAACAACTTACGAAGGTGAATGGGTTGCAACAAAAAAACATGGCCAAGGAACCGAAACATGGCCGAATGGATATATTTACAAAGGTGAATTTAAAGAAAGTCAATGGAGCGGTATAGGAATTTTATTTTTTCCTGATGGTTCAACTTATGAAGGTGAATGGGCCAACGGTTTTATGAATGGTAAAGGTACTTTTACTTGGTCAGACGGAAAACAAAAAACAGGTATTTGGAAAAATGGAAGTTTCCAAGAATAGTTTTAAAACATTATCAGAGCCAGTTAAACAATTTGGTGGATTAGTTGGTATAATTATTCTTATCTTTCTAACTTTTTTTGTTTTAAATAATATTTTTGGTGAAGGCGATGAACTGGTTGCTAAAATGAAAATAGAAGAAGAAAGAATAGCTGAAGAAAGAAAACTTAATAAGCTAATTTCTAGTCTCCCTTCAGGAGTTTTGGTTTCGTTTGATGGAACTGATAATTTTAAATTATCTGATGAATTATACGAGGCAGTATGCAAGGCAACTAAACTTATACCTCAACGTGCAATTATGGGCGCGAATTTTCTAAACTTTAGAGCTCATGAAATTTATACAATTAACGGAAATAAAATAGATGAAACATTTGTAAAATGGGACGATGAAAAAAATAAATGTTTTGCAGGTTACGTTGTAAGTGGAAATAATGTTGGTGTAGATGAAACTGTAAAAGTAAGTGGAGAAGCTTTAAGTTTTTTAAGTACAGGTATTGATACAAGAGTTTATTTTATTAAAAATTTTTAAGGAGGAAATGTAACAAATTATAGAGATTTTATTTTATCTTAAATTCGTATAACCTTAATATTATTTATGTCTGAACCAGTAATTAAATGCCAATCTGTTTATAAAATCTTTGGAGCAAATGCTGAAAGAATGCTTAAAGAAGCAAATGGTAATGTTGATGCAAAAACATTTCAAGAAAATGGATGTATTGTAGGAGTTAACAATGCTTCTTTTGAGGTATCTAAAGGTGAAATGTTAGTTGTAATGGGTTTATCAGGATCAGGTAAGTCAACACTATTAAGGTGTATATCTAGATTAACAGACGCAACTGGTGGAAAAATTTTTATTGAAGGTCAAGACTTGCTTAATTTAAATAACAAGGAACTTATTGAATTAAGAAGAAATAAAATGGGAATGGTTTTTCAAAGTTTTGCGCTACTTCCACATAAAACAGTTTTAGAAAATATTGCTTTTCCTCTTCAAATTAAGGGTATTAAAACTGAAAATAGTATTAATAAAGCAATGGATATGGTCAAACTTGTTGGTCTAGATGGAAGAGAAAATTATTTTCCAAGAGAGTTATCTGGAGGACAGCAACAAAGGGTTGGAATTGCTAGATCTTTGGCGGTCGAGCCAGATATATGGTTTCTAGACGAACCTTTTTCTGCATTAGATCCTCTAATAAGGAAAGAAATGCAAGATGAGTTTTTAAGACTTCAAGAAAAATTACAAAAAACAATTATGTTTATTACTCATGATTTTGATGAAGCTTTAAAACTCGCTGATCGAATTGCAATTATGAAAGATGGAATAATTGAGCAATTAGATACACCTGCGAACATTGTTTTAAATCCAGCTACAGAATATGTAAGAAAATTTACAGAAGAAGTTCCAAGGGAAAAAGTTTTACTAATTAAAGATGTAATGGATGAAATAACCTCTGACAACATGGGTGATATAAAAGTTTCAAAAGACGAGATTATTGAAAATGTTGCTGAAAAAATATTAACACAAGAAAAAACAGTAGCTGTTACAGATGGCAAAAATAATATCGTAGGTTCAATTAATCCTGCAAAAATTATTAATACAGTTTTTGGGGGAAGAAAAAATAATCATTAAATTATGGAATTACTTAAAAAATATCCTAAATTATTTCAATGGTTATTTTTATTAGCTGTATTTTTTGCACTATGCTTTGCAATTGATGTTCCTGAAACTTACAAATTTATTAGAGGACAAGCAGAATTTGTAAAAGATCCTAATCAGAGTGCCTTCGTATTTCTAGGTAAAGAGGTTAGATATTACGCTTTTGATGTTTTCTGGAGATTGCCACCATTACTTGGATGGCTTCCAATTTGGATAAATGATTCATTGTTTTTTTTAATGAATGATTGGATGCCAATGGAATTTTGGAATGAAGATACGCAGGAATATAAAACACGACCTTTAGTTTTACAAATAACTAGAAACCTAACCGCATTTATGACTTTTCTAATAGAATTAATTAGAGAGATTTTATTAGGCGGTCTTGAAACAATTGTTGCTTTTACTAGTTGGGATTGGATTGATGCTAATCCCTGGGCAGAATTACCAGGCTTACCTTGGACTATTGTAGCAGCAGGATCAGCGATACTTGCTTATAAGTTAGGAGGTAAAGGATTGGCCTTATATGCACTTTTATCAATGACTTACATTTCAATATTTGGACAATGGAAACCGTCTATGCAAACACTTTCTTTTATATTAGTTGCAGCACCTCTTTCATTTATTTTTGGTTTAGGTTTGGGTGTTGCGGCATACAAAAGCAAAAGAGTAGAAAAAGCTTTATATCCAATACTTTTAGTTATGCAGACGATGCCCCAGTATGCGGTATTAGTTCCTGCACTAGTTCTTTTTGGGGTAGGAGACCATGCTGCAGTAATTATAACAATGATTGTTGCTGTGCCGCCAATGATACTATTAACTTTATTAGGTTTAAGGGCTGTGCCCCCAGAGGTAATTGAAGCTGGTAGAATGAGTGGATGTAGTAACTGGCAACTAATGTCAAAAGTATTAATTCCAACAGCGAGAAGAGATATTTTAATAGGAGTTAACCAAGTTATAATGGTGTGTTTTTCTATGGCAGTTATCTCTGCATTTATAGGAGCAAAAGGTTTAGGTTTTAATTTATTATTAGCTCTAAATCAGTTGAATATTGGATTAGCATTAGAGGCAGGTCTTTGTATTAGTTTGATTGCAATTTTATTAGACAAAATGTCTTTAGCTTGGGCAAATAAACAGGTTGATTATTTTGGTAATTTAAATTTTTTTCAACGAAATAAAAATTCATTATTCTTTGGAGTTATAGTAATAGTAGGTATTCTATTAGCTTACTTTGGATCAATTTATTTTAAAGACGGGTATAATTATTTATTTGAAGTTCCACATAATAAAGGAATATCAACAGCAGACTTTTGGAATAAAGGTGTTGATTGGATATTCGATACTTTCTTTGTATATATAAAAGCATTTAACACTTGGCTAATTGTTGATGTACTCCAACCGATGAGAGCTTTATATTTGAGAATGCCAGCCGTAGCCACATTAGTTCTAGTCGTTGGAGCTGGATATTTAATTGGTGGAGTTAGATCTGCTTTAGTTGTTTGTGGTTTAACTTTATTTATAGCTCTAAGCCCATGGTGGGATAGAGCTTTAGTAACCACATACATGGCAACATTTGGTGTACTAGTATCTTGCACAATTGGATTTACTGTTGGAACTTTATGTTTTCAAAATAAACATTCTACAAACTTTATGTTAAATGTTTGTGATATATTTCAAACTTTTCCATCTTTTGTATATTTAATTCCTGTGATGATGCTTTTTGGAATTACAGATACTTCAGTTTTAATTGCTGTAATAGTTTATGCTACGATACCAGCAACAAGATACACAATTGAGGGTCTTAGAAGCGTTCCAGCTGGACTACATGATGCTGCAACTATGTCAGGAGTCACAAAGTTTCAAAGACTATTTAAAATAGAATTTCCATTAGCATTTCCACACATGATGTTAGGGCTTAATCAAACAATAGTTTTTGCATTATTTATGGTAATTATCGGGGCTTTTATTGGAACAGAGGATTTGGGTCAGTATATTTTAAAAGCTTTATCAGATAAAAAAGGTGCAGGTATTGGATTAACACTTGGAATTTGTGTTGCATTTATTGGACTAATTTTTGATAATTTAATTAGAACTTGGGTAGGACAAAGAAAAAAACATTTAGGTATAGACTAAAATTATGAAAAAATTTCTTGTTGCTATCGACCAAGGTACAACATCATCTAGAGCAATTCTCTTCGATTTAGATGGCAATATAAAATTTACATCTCAGTTTGAATTTAACCAATACTTTCCAAAAAATGGATGGGTAGAACATAATCCAAATGAAATTTGGTTAACAACTCTTAAAGCTTTAAAAAAAGTAATTAAAAAAGTATCTCTACTAAAAGGAAAAATATTAAGTATTGGAATAACCAACCAGAGAGAGACAACTATTTTATGGAACAAGAAAACGGGTAAACCAGTATACAATGCAATTGTTTGGCAAGATAGAAGAACTCATGAGTACTGTGAAAAGCTTAAGCAAAAAAAATATGAAAATATTTTTAGAAGAAAAACTGGTTTATTCATTGATCCATATTTTTCAGCTACTAAAATTAAATGGATCTTAGAAAACGTAAAAATTTCGAAGAAACTTCAAAAATCTAATAATTTATTATTTGGCACTGTTGATACTTTCTTAATTTGGAAACTAACTAACGGACAACATCATTTAACAGAGGCAACAAATGCAAGTAGAACAATGTTGTTTAATATAAATAATAACAATTGGGACAAAGAAATTTTAAAAAAGCTCAATATCTCAAAAAGTATTTTACCTGATGTAAAAAATTCAGCGGATAATTTTGGATCAACAAATAAAAAAATAGTTGGATATGAAATTCCTATATCTGCGGTTTTGGGTGATCAACAAGCTGCAGCCGTAGGACAATCTTGTTTTAAAAAAGGCTCAATTAAAAGTACTTATGGCACAGGTGCTTTTGTAATAATGAATACCGGGTCAAAAAAAATTTTTTCAAAAAATAAATTATTAACCACAATTTGTTACAGATTAAACGGAAAAAATACTTTTGCTCTCGAAGGTTCAATTTTTATCGCTGGAGCAGGTGTTCAATGGCTAAGAGATAAGTTAAAATTAATTAATAATGCTTATGACACAGAACAAATTGCTAAATCAAAAAAAAATAATGAAGGTGTCTATGTTGTACCAGCTTTTAGTGGGCTGGGAGCTCCATACTGGAGACCTGATGCAAGAGGAGTTATAACTGGATTAACTAGAGATAGTGATTGGAAAACTTTGGTAAGAGCAGTTATAGAATCTGTGGCATACCAAAGCTATGATTTATTTAATGCCATGAGAAAAGATGGATTAAAGCCAAATATAGTAAAAATTGACGGAGGAATGGTGGAAAACGACTGGTTTTCTCAATTTTTGGCAAATATCATTTATATTAAAACAGAGAGACCCAAAATTTTGGAAACCACAGCACTTGGAGTTGCTTTATTTGCTGGATACCAAATTGGAGTATTTAAATCATTAGACCAAATAAGTAGAAAATGGAAAAAAGACAAAACTTTTAAACCTAAATTAACTCACACTGTTAGGAAAAAATTACTAAATGGTTGGAAGTTATCTGTTGATAAAACTTTATTGTAAATTTTATTATTTTAAAAACGTATCCATAGAGTCATCCAACGCTGATGCCCAAGGTGTATGGTGAATAGGAGCTATGGATCCAGTAACAGGTGATGAAAAAGATTTATTTCTGTAAGTTGAAATATCATCCATTTTATGATGTTCCCAATCTTTAAAATGTTTTCTTATCAATTCAAAATCAATTTTTGGATAATCTGACATATCATGAAGCTCTTTAGTATACTCAGTTTGAAAATCAATCATTTGATCAGGATTTTCTAATTTTTCTTCCATAGAAACCCATTTAGAAATATCTTTTTCTATTTCACTATCATTTGGAATCTTAATTTTATTCATTATCACATCCCTTGCGAACCATGCTTGGCAATCAAACATATTAAAAGTATGAAATTGATCCTGCATACCTAGGTACATTAGCTTGTGATTATCTTGCCAAACTACTCCTTTGTATAATTTTGGTGGATATAATCTGTTGTGAGTTTTAAGACTTAGTTTTTCGTTCAAAAATGGAAAATGATGCAGGTATCCAGTGCATAATATAATTACATCTGCTTCTTGTTCTGTACCATCTTTAAAAATTGCTTTGTTACCCTCTAATCTATCTAGATAGTAAACTTCTTTCATACCAGAAGGCCATTTAAAACCCATTGGATTATGTCTATAACCTATGGTTACACTTTTAGCTCCATATTTATTACATTGCAAAGCAACATCCTCAGCTGAATAACTGCTTCCAAGCACTATCACATTTTTACCTCTAAATTCTTCAGCATCTCTGAAATCATGAGAATGCATTATTCTTCCTGGAAAAGAATTCATACCCTTGTATTCAGGAATAAATGGAACTGAAAAATGTCCAGTTGAAACAACTACATAATCAAACTTGTCAGACAAAATTTTATTGTTAGTTTTATCTTGATAGCTTACTTCAAATTTATCTGAATTATAGTTTACACTCTTTACACTTGTGCTAAATTTAATTTTGCTTTTAATGTTTCCTTTACTTACTCTTCCAATTATATAATTAAATAACACTTCTCTAGGTGGAAAAGATGGAATAGGTTTTCCAAAATGTTCATCAAAAGAATAATCTGCAAATTCCAAACATTCTTTTGGTCCATTTGACCATAAATATCTATACATACTATTGGGGATAGGATCACCATATTGATCTGAACCGGTTCTCCAACTGTAGTTCCATAGTCCTCCCCAATCATCTTGTTTTTCAAAACACACTATTTCTGGAACTTCTTCTCCTTTTTGCTCAGCATGCTCGAAGGCTCTTAACATCGATAAACCACAAGGCCCTGCACCGATTATTGCTATTTTATTCATATAAATTGTATAATTTTAAAAATTTATCTTATTAATAAAATCAAAAAAATAAAACTATTTTTTCTTTAAATTTACTTGTTATTAATGAATAGTTTATTTTTAGTGAATTTATTTATGAAAAAAATTCTAATTATTGGTGGTGGAGCCATGGGATCAGCGTTCTCTGTTCCATGTATAGATAATAATAATAAAGTATTAATTACAGAACCATATAACCAAAGATTTATTAAAAATTTATCATCAAAAAATAAATTTCATTCAGGTTTAAAAATTAATCTTTCAAAAAAACTAATATTTAAAAAATATTCTAAGAAATTATTTCTTGAAAAATATGATCTTATTGTTATTGCATTAAGTTTATCAGGTATTAATTTTGTTGGTAAAGAATTAAAAAAGTATAAAGTAAAATCTCCAGTTTTAGTTCTTACAAAAGGTCTCAAATATGAAAAGAAAAATAAAAAAATTACAACTATTTCTCAAACTCTTCTAAAAAATAATCCAAAATTAAATGTATCAGTTTTGAAGGGACCTTGTTTAGCTAAGGAATTAGTTAGAAAAAGACAAACTAGTGTAATTATAGCTAACAAAAACATTAAATTTGCAAAATTGTTAGGTAAAATGATTTCAACCAAATATTATTTGATAGAATATTCTACAGATATTATTGGTATTGAAATATGTTCAGCAATAAAAAATATTTATTCCATGATAATTGGTTCTGGTTTAAGTTTGAATAAATCGTCAAGTCTCTTTCAAAAATCACTATCAGAAATGAAATACTTAACCAGACAATTGAAAGGAAAAGAAGAAACCGTTTTAAGTCTAGCAGGAGTTGGAGACCTGTATGTAAGTGCTGCGGGTGGAAGAAATAGCAAAATGGGAAACTATTTGGGACAAGGTTTTACTTTCAAAAGTGCTAAAAAAAAGTTTATGGCAAATGATACTGTAGAAGGCGAACAACTTGTAAAAGAAATCGCGCCTTTTATTTTAAAAAAATTTAATTCAAAAAAAATTCCCTTAATGTTCAGAATGATTAGAGCAATTCTAAAAAATAAAAAATTTTCGATTTAAAAATATTATATTTATTGACTTTTTGAATAAGGTAGACTTTTTTAATTTATTGTCATTCATTTATCTCACTGATAGATTTGCTTAGTTAATCAACGAAAAGAGGGGAATCAATGATTAAAAAAATAATAATAACTGTTTGCACGCTTATATTTTTAATTTCAAATATTAGTTACGCAGACATCACTTTTTGGACTACAGAGGTTCAGCCAGCTAGAATGGCTAAACAAGAGGCAATGGCTAAAGATTTTGAAGCTAAAACTGGCATCAAAGTTGAAGTTATTCCTGTAGAAGAAAAAGATTTAGGAACAAGAGCAACTGCAGCAGCAGCAGCGGGTGATCTACCTGATGTAATCTATCATACTTTACAGTATGTATTACCTTGGGCAGAGGCTGGAATACTAGATGTTGATGCAAATAATGCAGTTGTAAAAGAACTTGGTAAAAAAACTTTTGCACCAGGTGCCTTAAACATGGCTAAAAAAGGATCAAAAATAGCAGCTGTGCCAGTTGATGGTTGGACGCAAATGGTCGTTTATAGAAAAGACTTATTTGAAAAAGCAGGACTTGAGCCACCAACAAGTTATGAAAATATAACAAAGGCAGTTGAAGCACTTTCTGGAGATGGAATGTTTGGTTTTGTTGCTGCAACGAAAACTGATGAAAACTTTATGAGTCAAGTTTTAGAGCATGTTCTTTTAGCAAATGGAGTAAATGTTGTTAAAAAAGGTGCAATAAGAAAACAAGGTAAAAAGTTAAAAGCTTCTTTAGAGTTTTATAAAGTTATTGCAAATGCAAGTCCTCCAGGAGAATTATACTGGAAGCAATCAAGAGAATTGTATTTTGCAGGAAAAACACCAATGATAATTTGGTCTCCATTTATTATGGATGAACTAGCTGGTTTAAGAGATTCAGCTCCGCCAACAATAAATAGTGATCCAACATCTGGGGAGTTAGCTTCAAAAACTGGTTTCATTACAAACTTAAGTGGTCCTAATAATAAAAAAGGGGCTGCATGGGCTGATGTAAGATACTTTGGAATAACAGCAGATGCTGATACAGAAGAAGCAAGTGCATTTATCAAATACTCAATGGATGAAGGTTACACCAAGACACTTTCAATCGCACCAGAAGGTAAATTTCCTGTTAGAAGAGGAAACTCGAGCGATCCTGAGGCGTTTACAAAAGCATGGAGTAAATTACCTGTTGGAGTTGATAGAAAAGCACCTTTATCAGACTTATATTCAGAGGATGTTATAAATAATATTGTTGCTGGATTAGATAAAGCTCAAAGATGGGGTGTAAAAGAAGGTGAACTCTCTAGAGCTTCTAAAATTATTAATAACAAGTTTATTAATAGAATAACTAGACTTTATGTTGATGGACAGATTGATATTGATCAAGCAGTAGATATGATCAATCAAAAACTCTCTCAATTTTAATCTAATAATTTAAATTTAAATAAAAGCGGATAATATGTATTATCCGCTTTTATTATGAGTGATACACTTTCAAAAATAGAAAAAAGAACTGCATATATATTAATATTACCTGCAGTTTTCCTTGTTTTTTCAATTATCTTATTTCCAATATTTGCAAATGTATGGATAAGTTTTAAAGAGGTTGGATTAAAAGATATAAGGATCCCTGAACCTAGAGCAAAAAAAATTGTTAAATCCATCAAAGATAATCCAGATCAATTAAAGGTTATTTATAAACTTAGAAATAGTTCATTAATTTTAGAAATAAGGGACGTTAAACTTCAAGATAAATTACCTAAGAATATTAAGCCAATAAATTTAGATGAAAGATGCAGGGTTAAATCAAATAAAATTTATTGTGATTTTGGAAATTGGGAGGCTAAATACAAGGAAAATTTTCAAATATTATTAAAGAGTTCTGATGGCAAACAAATAAACAAAAAAGAATTAAAAACTATTAAACCAAAATTAACAGGTAAATCAGATAATATTTTATTAAATACTAATTTTACATTAAAGAATTTTAAAAAGGTATTTTTTCAAAATGAATTTTTTGATTTATTATCAACTACTTTTTACTATACTTTTTTTGGCACAATCGGTTCGATTGTATTTGGAATACTCACTGCTCAACTTGTGAACCAGAAGTTTTTTGGAAGAACATTTATGAGAAGTGTTTTACTTTTTCCATACGTGGGCCCTGTTGTTGCTCTAGCCTATACTTGGGAGTTATTATTAGATCCTTACAGTGGAACTTTAAATAATCTATTGATGAATTTTCAAGTCATACAAGAGCCCTTAAATTTATTGGGTCAAAAATATTTAACGATAAATTTTTTTGGTTTTGATCTTAAATTACGATTAGCATTAACAACTGTAATTATTTTTGAAATTTGGAGATACTTTCCATTAGCTTTCTTATTTATATTAGCTCGACTTCAAGCAGTACCTAAAGAATTATATGAGGCAGCGGAAGTGGATGGTGCTGGTCCTTTACAAAAATTTATTAGTATCACTCTTCCACAAATAACAGCTGTGATATCTATTCTCTTTATGATTAGGTTTATTTGGAACTTTAATAAATTCGAGGATATTTTTTTATTAACAGGAGGTGCATCTGGAACTAGAACTTTGCCAATAAATGTTTATGAGCAAGGATTTACTATTTCCGATATTGGTATGGGGTCAGCAGTATCAATTGTAATAGTTGCTTTACTGCTATTATTTATGTTCGTTTACTTTAAATTAATAGGTAAGAGGGCCGATGAAAACTAAAAATTTAATATACTACGCATTAATATCCTCTATATTTTTGTTTTCTTTGGTCTCTATTTGGAAAATTTTAGTAACTTTGCAAGGAGTTGAGTTAAAAAATTTTAATTTTGAAATAATTATTACTTTAGGTATCACTATTAGTCTTTTAAATTTAATTATAGGTGAAAAGTTAAATTATTTAATAAAATCAACTTTATTTGCCTTTATATTTACCTTTGTAGATGGATACATAGTTCAGGTAATGCCCGTTTGGTATAATATTGGAATATTTGCAATATTGATATTTTTCACATTAAAAATTAATAAATATAGTCAAAAATATTTAGCATCTGAGCATTCATCACAAATAGTAATATTTGATTTTTTAACTCTCTTTGGAATTGTTTTATTCTCATTTGTCATTTTATTTCCATTTTATATGATGTTGATAACAAGCTTTAAAACTCAAGCTGCTTTGCTAATTAATCCTTTAGATTTTAGTATAAATTTTAAGCAAGATTTTAAAGAATTATTTAAGTCATACTTTGTGATATTTGATACTTACAAATTTGGTAGATATATACTAATAAGTACATTTGTTTCAGTTGGGACAGTGATAGTTACTTTACTATTCGCAATACCAGCTGCTTATGCTGTAGCAAGGTTAAACTTCTTTGGAAAAAACTTTCTCTCGACTTCAATTTTAATTATTTATATGTTTCCTGCTATAGTATTAGTTATTCCTTTGTATACTGTTTTTAGTCAACTAGGTTTAAGAAACTCGGTAGGTGGTTTATTAATTGTTTATACAGCAACTACTTTGCCAGTTGCAATTTACATGTTACAAGGTTATTTTAAAAGTATTCCTAAAGAACTAGAAGAAGCAGCAATCATGGACAAATTAAATTGGTTTGGCATAATTATAAAAATAATTTTACCATTAAGCATACCTGCAATCTCTTCAGTTGCTTTATACGTCTTTATGATTGCGTGGAATGAGTTTTTATTTTCTTTGATGTTCTTGGATAATCCAAACTCATTTACCTTATCAAGGGCAATACAATATCTAAGTGGTGATGCCGAAACACCAAGACAATATTTAATGGCTGGGTCAGTAATTGTTACAATTCCTGTTTTGTTAATTTTTGTATACTTTGAAAAATATTTAGTGAGCGGTCTTACTGCAGGAAGTGTAAAGGGTTAATGGAAGACTTTGTTAAATCAGCCAAGAAAGTTTTATTAGGCAATAAAAAAAAAGGCTATACATTACCAACCAATAACAAATTGTACCCAGCTCAATGGAATTGGGATTCAGGTTTCATTGCTCTAGGATATTCGCATTTTAAAATCAAATATGCTCTGGATGAAATAAAGACATTAATAAGAGGTCAATGGAAAGATGGAATGATACCCCATATTTTGTTTCACGATTTAAATACCAATTATTATCCAAACCATTCTGTTTGGGCTTGTGGAAATAAAATACATTCATCTGGTATTACGCAACCACCAATCCTTGCAATAATTTTAAAACTAATTTTGGATAAAAAAAAAATTAATAATAAAGACAAAGCTGAATTTAAAAAAATAGCTAAGGGAATATTAAAATACCACAAATGGTTAATTAAATTTAGAGACCCAAATAATACAGGATTGGTTTCAATTTTGCACCCTTGGGAAAGTGGCTACGATAATTCACCATTGTGGGATGAGCCTATGAGCAAAGTAAAAGTCCCAAAAAACCTAAAATATAAAAGGGGAGACAACAAGGTTGTTAATCCTGAATATAGGCCATTAGATGTCGATTATGATAGATACGTAACTATCAAAAATCATTTGAGAAAAAACAATTATAATCCAAAAAAAATTTATAGAGCGTCGTTATTCAATGTAGTTGATGTTGGTTTTAACTCTATATTTTTACGAGCAAATAAAGATCTTCTTAAATTATTAAATATATTCAATTTGCAAAGTACCGAATTAGAGTCTTATATATCAAAATCTGAAAATAAAATTGTAAAATTATTTAATCAGAAAAAAAATATATTTTTTAACATCGATTTAAAAAATAAAAAAATAATAAACATTCCATCAATTACTCATTATTTTATTTTATTTGCAGATTTAAAAGACAAAGTATTAAATAATAAAATTATTAAAAACTTAAAAAAACATAGTTCTAAAGAAAAATATTTATTATCAAGTGTAAAATCAAATCACCAAAAATTTGAAGAGAAAAGATATTGGAGAGGCCCAGTATGGATTAATTGTAATTGGATAATATATCAAGGATTAAAAAATAAAAATATTAAATTTGCCAAACAAATAAAAAGAAAAACTATTAATTTAGTTAAACAAAAAGGGTTTAATGAATACTTTAGCTGTAAAACCGGTAAAGGGTTTGGTGCAACAAATTTTTCTTGGACTGCCGCATTATTTTTAGACTTAATACTTGAAAATAAAAATGACTAATTACAATTGGAATTACCCCACAACTGTTTGGGTAGGGAAAGATAGAGCTAAGGATCTAGAAAAGGCTTGTGTTGAAATTAAAACTTTAAAACCATTATTAGTAACAGATAAAGACTTAATCAATTTAGAATTTATAAAAGATTTAGTAAATGATTTAGAAAAGAAATTTAAATTATCTACTTTTTTTAATTTCTCAGGAAACCCAACAGGAGAGAATGTCGATGAAGGTGTTGAAATTTTCAAAAAAAATAGTTGCGATAGTGTAGTAGCTATTGGAGGTGGAAGTGCATTAGACGTCGGCAAAGCCATAGCTTTTATGTCAGGACAATCAAGACCTATTTGGGATTTTGAGGATATTGGTGATTATTGGAAAAGGGCGGATGAAAAAAATATCTGTCCAATAATTGCAATTCCAACAACTGCTGGAACTGGTTCAGAAACTGGCAGAGCATCAGCAATAATAAATTCCAAAACTGGAATAAAAAAAATAATTTTCCACCCAAAATTTTTACCATCTATTGTCATATTAGACCCAGTTCTTACTAAAGAACTTTCTCCCCGTTTAACAGGAGCTACAGGAATGGACGCATTAGCACATAATTTAGAGGCATTTTGTGCTCCTGGTTTCCACCCAATGGCTGATGGAATAGCGATTGAGGGTATGAGGTTGATAAAAAAATCTCTTTTAAAAGCTGTAAAGAATGGAAGTGATTTAGATGCCAGATCTGATTTGTTAGCTGCAGCAAGTATGGGATCTACTGCATTTCAAAAAGGCTTAGGTGCTATTCATTCACTAAGTCATCCACTTAATGCACAATTTAATCTTCATCACGGGTTGTCTAATGCAATATTTATGCCATATGTTTTAAGTTTTAATAAAGAAGATATTGAGGAAAGAATTATTTCTATTTGTGATTACCTTAACTTAAGTAAAAGTTTTGATGCTTTTCTTGAATGGATACTAGAGCTACGAAAAGAATTAAATATTCCACATAAACTGTCAGATGTAATAGAAACAAATAAAATGAACTTAGATGATTTGTCGAAGATGGCTCTTGATGATCCATCAACATCTTCAAATCCAAAAAAATTGACTAAAAATGATATGAAAGTTATGTATGAGCATAGTATTTCAGGTAAATTATTTTGATGAAAAAAATATTAATAGTTGAGGGAAATTTAAGAGAAGAGAATCAGAGTTTTACTGATGGTGGGATTAAAACACATACAGAAAGTCTAAAAGATAGCATTGCCTATTTTACTGATAAAATTGAAATAGATGTTGTAAATCCCTCATCCGATAAAAATATATCTGACAAAGTAACAGATCTCGATAAATATCATGGACTTATATGGGGAGGAAGTAGTCTAAATATTTATAATGACACCATTGAAATAAGAAGACAGATCGAATTTATGAGAGAGTGTCAAAAAAAAATTAAAAAAATATTAGCTATTTGCTGGGGACTCCAGGTTGCGGTTACAGTAGCAGGAGGGCAAGTAAAAAGATGCACAAACGGATCTCACAGAGGCATAGCGCTTAATATTGAAATAAATAATGATGGATTGCAACATCCAATATATAAAAATAAAGGTAAAATTTTTAATACACCCGCTTTTAATTTTGATGAAGTTACAAAATTGCCAAAAAATTCAAAATTGCTAGCCTCAAATCCTATAAATAAAGTTATGGGAGTAAATTTTCAGTCTGCAGCAAGTGATATATGGGGTATTCAATATCATCCTGAAATTACTTATGATAAAATGATAAGCCTTATACATTTCAGAAAAGAACGTCTTTTAAACAATAATGCTTTTGTTGATGAACAAGAGATAAATAATCATGTAAGAATGATTGCTGAAGAAAATAAGATTACAAATAAAGATCTTAGAATGCGTGAACTTGAAAACTGGCTTAATTATCTTTTAAAATAGACCCTCTGTTTCACCTTTTTTATTAATACGAATTGAGTCAGCCGCTGGTACTTTTGGTAATCCTGGCATTGTCATTATTGCACCGCATACAACAACGATGAATTCTGCTCCTGATGATAGTCTTACTTCTCTTATTGGTAATACATGACCTGAAGGTGCTCCCTTTAGATTTGGATCAGTGGAAAAACTATATTGAGTTTTTGCAATACAAATTGGTAATGATTGATAACCTCTTTCTTCAAAAGCTTTTAATTGATCTCTTATTTTAGTATCTGCAACTACTTCGCTTGCTCTATAAAGTTCCTTCGCGATTGTTTCTATTTTTTTAAATAATGAAGTTTTATCATCATATAAAAATTTAAAATTACTATCTTTTTCACATTGTTTAACTACATCATTTGCTAAATCTATTGCACCTTCTCCACCTTTTTCCCAATGCTTTGATATAGAGGCTTTAATATCCTTTTGTTCACAAAACTTTGTAACTTCATCAATTTCTTTATCAGTATCTAAAACAAAGTGGTTTATAGCTACTGTTACAGGTAAACCAAATTTTTGAATATTTTCTATATGTCTTTCTAAATTAACCAGCCCCTTTTTAACTGCATCGACATTTTCATTTTTTAATTCGTCTTTTTTTACTCCTCCATGCATCTTCAGCGCTCTTATAGTTGCAACAATCACAACACAACTTGGTTTTAATCCTGATTTTCTACATTTAATATCTAGAAATTTTTCTGCACCTAGGTCAGCACCAAATCCAGCTTCTGTTACTACATAATCAGAAAGTTTTAATGCTGTTTTAGTTGCTAAAACAGAATTACATCCATGAGCAATATTTGCAAATGGTCCACCATGAATGATTGCAGGATTGTTTTCCAGAGTTTGTGTTACGTTCGGTCTAATAGCATCTTTTAACAATACAGTCATTGGACCGTGTGCATTTAAATCTTTTGCATATATCGGTTTTTTATCTCTAGTATAAGCAACAGTAATATTACCGATTCTATTTTCAAGATCATGCAAATCATTTGATAGACAAAAGATTGCCATTATTTCTGAAGCAACTGTAATATCAAAGCCATCTTCTCTCGGAAATCCATTTGCAACACCTCCAAGATTTATATTTATAGATCTCAAAGCTCGATCATTCATATCGAGAACTCTTTTCCAAACTATTCGTCTAACATCTATGTTTAATTTGTTTCCCCAATATATATGGTTATCTAATAATGCAGATAAAAGATTATGTGCAGATGTGATTGCATGAAAATCTCCTGTAAAGTGTAAATTAATTTGTTCCATTGGAACTACTTGAGCATATCCACCACCAGCAGCTCCACCCTTCATTCCAAAAGAGGGACCGAGACTTGGTTCTCTTAAACAAACAATAGATTTTTTACCTATTTTATTTAGTCCATCTGACAATCCTACAGAGGTTGTTGTCTTTCCTTCTCCTGCTGGTGTAGGCGTAATTGCAGTTACTAATATTAATTTCCCATCCTTTTTTTCTTTAAATTTTTCAAGGTATTCAAGTTTGATTTTAGCTATATACCTACTTATTGGACTATATGCCTCAGCTTTATCAGGCACCCCCACGCCATCCAAAATCTCTTGGATAGGTTTCATTTTTGCTTCACGAGCTATTTGGATATCTGATTTCGACATTTAGTTTAAAATTTATAATTGTTTAATGTGCAAAATGTCTATACTTTTTTGGTTGGATTTTAAACATCTAAAAAATATATATAAAAAAAATAAGAAAAAATTTATGTTTAATTGGATAAAATTGAAAAATGCAAAAATACTCAGTTTTTAGTCTAATTAAAAATGCATTCTCAGATCATCAGAACTGGGAAGTAGCCTGGAAAGATCCAACTCCTAAAAAGGAATATGATGTAATCATTATTGGTGGCGGAGGTCACGGTTTAGCAACTGCATACTACTTAGCTAAAGAGCACAATATTACAAATGTAGCCATCATTGAAAAAGGATGGATAGGTGGAGGTAATGTTGGAAGGAACACTACAATAATTAGATCAAACTATATGCATGATGATAATGCTTTGTTCAGTGAGTTTGGCATGGATCTATGGAGAAAGATGAGTCAGGATTTGAATTACAATGTTATGTTTTCTCCAAGAGGAATAATTAATCTTGCTCATTCAGATGCCCAAATGAATGCGTACTCTAGAAGAGGAAATTCAATGCGCCTAAATGGAATTGATGCAGTTTTATTAAATAGGGAAGAAGTTCAAAAACGAATTCCAATGGCAGATTTTTCAGATAATGTAAGATTTCCAATTTTTGGAGGATTGATGCAACCAAGCGCTGGAACTGCTAGACATGATGCTGTTGCTTGGGGATATGCAAGACAAGCAGACTCGATGGGTGTCGATATAATTCAAAATTGTGAGGTTACAGGATTTGATGTTACTAAGGGAAAAATAGTTGGTGTGAGAACATCTAGAGGAGATATCAAAGCAAAAAAAGTTGGTTTGTGTGTTGCAGGTAGTACAAATATTTTAGCAGAAATGTTAAATATGACATTACCAATTGAAACTCATCTACTTCAAGCATGTGTATCAGAACCGGTTAAACCTTTACTTGACCATGTTGTTACATTTGGTGCAGGTCACTTTTATTGTAGTCAATCAGATAAAGGAGAGATGGTTATGGGTGGAGACTTGGACGGATATAATAGTTACTCTCAAAGAGGAAATTTACCAACACTCCAACACGTATTGACAGAAGGGATTGCGATGTTTCCATTTCTTAGCAAATTGAAAATGTTAAGAACTTGGGGTGGAATAATGGACATGTCTATGGATGGTTCACCAATTATTGATAAAACACATATTGATGGCTTATACTTAAATTGTGGCTGGTGTTATGGAGGATTTAAGGCTACTCCAGCTTCTGGGTGGACTTTTGCTCACACAATTGCACAAGACAGAGTTCATGAATTAAATGCAGGTTACAGTTTAAATAGATTTAATACTGGTGATTTAATTGATGAAAAGGGTCTTGGTACCAAAACTTGGATATCTTAAATGCTCTATATATTCTGTCCACATTGTGGATTAAGATCACAGAATGAGTTTGCTTATGGTGGAGATGCGACAGTAAAAAGACCAGAGCTTAATAAGGAAATTAGCGACAAAGATTGGGATAATTTTGTTTATTTGAGAAAAAGTCCTAGAGGAAAACATTTAGAGTTGTGGCACCATATATCTGGCTGCAGGCAATGGATTAAAGTTGAAAGAGATACATCAACTCATGAAATTTTTAAAACTTATAAAGCAGATGAACTAACTGAATAATGTCCCAAGATTTTAGATTAGATAAAATTGGAATGGTAAATAGAAATAAAAAAATTTCTTTTACATTCAATGGTAAAAAATATTTTGGTTATGAAGGAGATACTATTGCTTCTGCGTTAATAGCAAATGGAGTGCACCTTGTTGGGAGAAGTTTTAAATATCATAGACCCAGAGGTTTTTTTGGAGTTGGTGTTGATGAACCTTATGCAATTTTACAGCTAGAGAGAAATAATGAAAGAGATCCTAATATTAGAGCTACAGAACAGGAGATTTTTGAAGGTTTAGAAGTTAAAAGTGTAAACTGTTGGCCTAGTGTAAACTTTGATATTGGTGCAATTAATAATTTCTTAAAAATGTTTTTTCCAGCTGGGTTTTATTATAAAACTTTTATGTGGCCACCAAGCTTTTGGTATAAAATTTATGAACCTTTTATTAGAATGGCAGCAGGTTTTGGAGAAGCATCAATCAAGCATGATAAAGAAAGATATGAACACAAATATGAATATTGTGATTTATTGATTACTGGATCAGGACCTTCAGGTTTAGCAAGTGCATACGCAGCAGCAAAAAATGGTGCGCGTGTAATTTTAGCTGAAGATAAACCAAGATACGGGGGAAGCCTGTTAACTAGTGATGTAAATATTGGAAATCAAACTGGTATTGAATGGTCAGAGAAAATAATTACAGAATTAAAGTCAATGTCTAATGTAATTGTAAAAAATAGATCACAGGTATTTGGTTATTATGATCATAACATGTTGGTAATGTCGGAACGAATAAGCGATCATTTACCTAAGACTCAAAAATACTTACCTAAACAACGTTTGTGGTACATAAGAGCAAAAGAAGTTCTGATTTCATCAGGTTCAATAGAAAGGCCGTTAGTATTTGGTAACAATGATACCCCAGGTGTAATGTTATCTTCAGCTGCTAAAGAATATATGAAGGTTTATGGAGTTTTAGTTGGAAAAAAACCTTTAATATTTACAAATAATGACAGTGGATATGAAACAGCTATAGAATTCAAAAAAAATGGCGTAAACCCATTAATTTTAGACACAAGAAAAGAACCATCTTCAGACATTATTAGCGAAGCCAAAAATTTAGGAATTGAAATTAAGTTTTCCTATGTAGTAGTGGCTGCCAAGGGATACAAAAAAGTCAAATCAGCAGATATTGCAAAAATATCTGATAATAAAAAAGATTTATCAAATATAGAAAATATAGAATGTGATTGTATTTGTGTATCAGGTTTTTGGACACCGTCAATTCACTTAGCATCTCAATCTGGAAATAAATCTGAATTTAATGAAAAGATAGATGCATTCATTCCAAAAAAATCTAAACAGAAAGAAAATACTATTGGTTCAGCAAACGGTAAATTCACTTTAGAAGAAA
Source organism: uncultured Pelagibacteraceae bacterium (assembly GCA_902555585.1). Taxonomy (GTDB): domain Bacteria; phylum Pseudomonadota; class Alphaproteobacteria; order Pelagibacterales; family Pelagibacteraceae; genus Pelagibacter. The sequence goes on from CACDSY010000004.1 coordinate 126,165, forward strand.
CCATTAACGAAGCATTTGAGAAAGGATACGAAGTCTCAAACAAAATAACAGAAAATAATAATAAGGTTTCTATTCCAACGGTAGTTGAAAAAAAATCTACAGAACACGACAAGTTTTGGTGCGTTCCATTACCAAAAGGCAAATCCTATAAAAGATTTTTAGATTTTCAAAATGATGTGGCTGTAACAGATATAGAGCTCGCATTAAGAGAAGGTTTTAGATCAATTGAACATGTAAAAAGATATACCACTCTTGGGATGGCAACTGACCAAGGTAAGACAAGTAATCTTAATGGATTACAATTAGTCTCGGACATTGAAAATAAAGTTGTACCTCAAGTTGGCCACACTACATTTAGGCCACCTTATACACCTGTTTCAATAGGAGCAATTGTCGGAAGAGAAGTTGGAAAACATTCTAAACCGACAAGAAAATCACCAATGCACGAGTGGCATGAAAAAAATAATGCAATATTTGTTGACGCTGGAGTTTGGTTAAGACCAAGATACTACAAGCAAGGAAATGAAACATTATTTGAAGCCTCAAAAAGAGAAGCAAAAAATGTTAGAAAAAATGTAGGTGTATGTGATGTAACCACTTTAGGAAAAATAGATGTTAAAGGCCCGGATGCTGCAGAATTTTTAAATAGAGTTTATACTAATGCATGGCTTAAGCTACCAGTAGGTAAAGCAAGATATGGAGTAATGCTTAGAGAGGATGGAATTGTAATGGATGACGGAACAACAACAAGAATTTCCGAAAATCATTACCATATGACAACTACAACAGCTCAGGCGGCCAATGTCCTATCTCATTTAGAATATTATTTGCAGCTAGTTTGGCCAGAATTAAATGTAAATGTAGTCTCAACTACAGAGCAGTGGGCTGGTGCTGCAATAGCAGGCCCAAATTCAAGAGCGTTATTAATGAAATTATTTCCAAATACTGATGTATCTAACGAAGGTCTACCATTTATGGGTTACAAAGAGGCAGATTTATTTGGTTTTCCTGCAAAAATTTATAGAATTTCATTTTCAGGAGAACTTGCTTATGAAGTTAATGTGGAATCAGACTATGGTAATTTCATGTGGGAAAAAATTATCGAAGTTGGTAAAGAATTTCAAATACAGCCATATGGAACTGAGGCCCTATCTACTTTAAGGATAGAAATGGGTCACGTTGCTGCCTCTGAGCTTGATGGTAGAACAATTCCTCATGATGCTTCGCTTGAAGGTTTAGTAAGTAAGAAAAAAGACTTTATTGGTAAAAGATCATTAAGCAGATCAGCTTTCATAAAACCGGATAGAGAAAAAATAGTAGGTGTTGTTCCATTAGACAAAACAACGAGTATTCCTGAAGGTTCATATATTGTTAAAGACCCTAAAGCTAAGCTTCCAAACCCTAAATTAGGTCATGTCTCAGCATCATGTTGGAGTGTTGAGTATGATAATCCATTCTCGCTTGCGATAATTAAAGACGGTAAAAATATGATAGGACAAAAACTATTTGCTATGTCACCTTTAAAAAATAAAACTATACCTGTGGAAATCGTTTCATCTCATTATGTTGATCCAGAAGGAAAGAGAGTAAGAGCATGACAGTAATTTCTGCATTACAAAATGTTCATGTTCAGGGATCATTTGGAAATTTTGAAAATAAATCTGAAAATGAATTATTAAAAATTAAAGAATTAAAAAATTTACTAATCGTTCAAGTAGTTCAGTATAGAAATTCTTCTATTAAAATTGACGATATAAATTTTAATAATTTAAAATTTGTAAATCAGTCACAAACAGTAGTTTCAAATGAAAATGTAAGAGTGCTATGGAATTCACCAAATAATTGGCTTTTAATTTCAAATAAAAAAGAATTGTTAAAAGAAATTTACAGCACTTTTAATACAAATGATTTTGCTGTTACGGACCTTTCTCATTCTAAAGCAACAATAGAATTAGAAGGACCATATGTAAAAGAAGTTTTAAAAAAAGGATGTCCTTTTAATTTTAATATTTTAACAAAAAATATGAGCATTAACTCAGCTTATAATGGAATTTCTTTTATAGTTGATATGATTGAAGATGAACCAGAAAAAGTAAGAATTTTTTCTCTAAGAAGTTTTGGGGAGTCTCTTTATCATTCTATCACTGATGCTTCTTTAGAATTTGGCTATATGTGTAATTAGTTATTATTCCTCTGTTTTAAATTGAGATTTCTGAATAAATAAAACAAATAGCACTGGTATAATTAAGGTAATAATTGTTACTGTTATTAACAATAATCCTAGCTCAGAATAGTCTGCTGTTGTTAAAATTGCGTTTGTAACCTTATCTTTTACTTCTCTAGTAATTGTAAAAATTTCATTGAGATATTTTGTTAATAAAGCACTTGCAGATAAAGCTAAATTAGTGAATGAAGCAAAAACTGCAAAAAAAGTTGCTTTTAAATGGGAGGGTGCATTCTTTGCAATCCAAGCCAAAAGTGGAATCATAGATATTTGACCCAATGGAGATTCTAATGCTGTATTAATTATTGCTATAAATTTTGCATCAACAATTCCGTTTGTTATCGAGGAGGTCCAGTTGTGAAATCCATAATACATTCCAACACTTGGTAAAAATAATATTGCTCCAGCAATTGATAAAATAACAATTATTTTAGCAATAGAATTTTTTGCCATAAATGGTCTAAGAATTATTATTCCGACTAAAGTAAGTATTGAAGCTAGTAAAGACAGTATTGAAAAAAATTGTTCATTAAATTGAAGTTCATCAATTTCAAACCAAGATAAGCCAGGTCCAGGTCCAGGCATGGCTCTAAATATAAAAATAATTATAGCAGTTCCAACTATGGTAAATCTTAACTTTTCAGGTAACTCTTTAATAAGTTTATTCATAAGGAATAAAATGATTAACATAGAACCAAAAAAAACAATTTCTTGTGCAAATGGTAGTCCTAACGAACCGACACTCAATGTAAAAATTACAAAAATTAAACTACCACCTAGTATCCACCAATTAACTTTTGTTTTTTCATGATTAAAATTACCTTCTTCACCAGATAGACCTTGTGTAATTAAAATTTTTTTCTTTTTATTTTTTAAATAAGCAGCAAAAATAACACCTAAAATTGAAACCATTGGTATTATTAATGCATAAAGATATATCGAACCGTATAATTGTATTTTTTCTGCCTGTTCAAGATCATCTACTCCCTTAAATAATATCACATTGGCAAGAGCAACCAACACTGTCCCACCTATAATTGCAAATCTTCCAAGTGTTTGCATCGTTGTATGCATAATTTTAACTTGATCTGCTGTAAATTTTTCTCCGTTCTCATTTATTAAAGGCACAGCTTCGACTGTCATTGCGTCAGCAACAACATCTTGAACTACATATCCAATAGGAGCTAAAAGAACACTTATTACAAACCAAGTTTCAACTTTTAAATAAGATGACATTTGTTCTGTATGAATTATTAGCCCGTACATGATTAATAAACTTATTCCAATTAATGAGGCACCGATGTAAACCATGTAATTCTTTTTATTCCAGATTAAATCTACCAAATGCCCTAGTGGCATTTTTAAAGCCCAAGGTATTCCTGCCCAGAAACCCAATCCTGCAAGAAATGCAGCAGATAAATTCAAATAATCTTTTACAAAGAAAGTACCTACTATGCCTGTTAGGCCAGATATACCTGCTGCCACATAAATCATTAACGGAGGTAAATAAGACAATTTAAATTGTCTACCTAAATCAAACAGTGTTGAGTCTATGAATTGAATGATTTTGTTCATTAACTTTTAATCTAATAAGTTTAATTTAATTAAACTATTATTTTTTGTTTCTTTGCACCACAATTCATAACTTTCGCACACTCTCCACAAATGATTTGTAGCTCTTTGTGATATTTCCAAGGGAAAATGACTCTTTGCATAGTACAAATCAGGAAATTTAATCAATTGTTTGACCATTGCTTCTTTTTGTAAATTTAAAAGCCTTAAAACCTCTTTAGAAATTTTTTCACCTGAGTTCTCATCAACAAAATCATTTTCTTTTAATTTTTCAAACCATTCATCATGAAATTGACCACTACTTATTTTTTCATACAATTTTGAACCCATAAATCTTTCAATTGCATCTATATTTGAAATATCAATATTCTGCTTTTTAATTTGAAATATTTCTAAATAAATTACCTCAGCAACATAAAGTATGTATGGTTTCTTATTCTCTTCTTCCATAAAATTATAAATTTAAAGTATAATAACAAGAATTAGGATCCTCTTTATAGTGAGCAAATGGTTTACACTTACTAAATTTAAAATGTTCAAAAAGTTTTCTGGCAGGTAAAAAGAATTTTCCAGATCCCGTTTCAATACTTAGCTTTTTTATACCTAATTTTTTTGCCTGAATTATCAAATGTGAGATTATTTTACTACCAATACCTTTATTTCTAAAATCATTAGATACTCTAATTGATTTAAATTCCCCATGATTTTTTCCAATGAACTTTAAGGCTCCACACCCAATTAAATAATTATTATCCCACAAACTCCAAAATTTTATACTTGGATCTTTAAGTCCAGGGATATCTAAAACATGAGTACTATCTTTAGAAGAAACAGATCTTAATTCAATAAAGTGTTTAATTAAAAGATGATATACCTTTGGGTGGTCAAAGTTATTTTCTATTGATTTAATCATTAGCTTGAACATATAATCTAAAACAAAATTAAACCAATACGAAAAAATATGTGTGGAAGATATGTCATTACTAATGCTGTTTCAAAAACAAGTAAAATCGTTAAAACTGCAATTAACCTAGAAGACTCAGAAAATTATAATGCACACCCTTATCAAAAACTTCCAGTTATTAAGAAATATAACAATGGAAATACTCTTGAAAATTTAAAGTGGGGGATTGTACCTAGTTGGGCTAAAAAAAAAGACTTTAAACCACTTATTAATGCAAGATTAGAGACGATTGATGAAAAGGTCTCTTTTAAAAAGTTAATAAAGCTTCAAAGATGCGTTGCTGTTGCGGACGGATTTTATGAATGGAAGAGAATAGAAAAAGAGAAGACGCCTTATTACTTTTTAAGAGAGGATAAGAAACTTATTTATATTGCTGGTATTTATGAAGAAGATCAATTTTGTATGATTACTGAAGAAGCAAGTTCAAATGTAACAGAAATTCATCACAGACAGCCAGTTATCTTAAATGAAAATGATGTTAATAAATATTTGAATATTGAAATTTCAGGTTCAAATTATTTAAAACAATCGCAAAAATCAAAACTTTCTTTTTATGAAATTTCTAAGGATGTAAATAAGCCAACAAATAATAATATTTCTCTAATTCAACCTATATAAAATTATTTTTCAATAATTGTTAGATGTCCCATTTTCCTTTTTGCTTTTACTTGTTTTTTTAAATAATCATAAAAAAACTCATTCTCTTTAAAAGTTTTATTTCTATACATTGTTATGTCATCACCAATGAGATTAATCATTTGAGCATTATATATTTTTTTTGTATCGATTTTTTTTAAACCACAAACAGCTCTTATATGATTTTCAAATTGACTAACATTATGTGAGTTTATTGTTAGATGACCAGAATTATGAACTCTAGGTGCAATTTCATTAACATATAAGTTTTCGTTTTTATCAATAAAAAACTCAACACATAAGGTTCCAATATAATCTAGTTCTTCAACAATTTGTTTTGCCCATTCTTTAGATTTTACCTTTATTGTTTCTGAAATTTCAGCAGGAATTTTTGAATGTTTCAAAATTTGATCTTCATGAACATTCTCAATCGGTTCATATATCTCATATTTTTGATTGCCAAATCTACATATGACAATTGAAATTTCTTTTTTTAAATTAACAAACTTTTCTAAAATATATTCTTTGGTAAAATCAATGTCTTCATTTATGTCAATAAAACTATTTAATTTATATTGACCTTTACCATCATATCCAAGAGTGGTAGTTTTTAGTAACCCGGGTAGAAGATTTTCATTATCTTTTATTTCATCTTTATTTTTAATTAAAGCATAGTTAGTTGTTCTAATATTGTTATTATTTAAAAAATCTTTTTCAGTTAATCTATTTTGGATTAAACTATTTATTTCTGGTTTGGGTAAGACACTCTTCGATTTATTTATTTCATTTAATATATCAAAAGGAATATTTTCAAATTCATAAGTAACTAAATCAACGCTATCAACAAATTCTGTTATAATTTTAGAATCATCATAGTTTCCATATATGAACCTATTTGCAAAATTTTTGGCAGGTGCATCTGGATCATCACTAAGTACTACCGTTATTATATCTATTTTTTTAGCAGCTTCAGAAAGCATACTACCTAGCTGACCACCTCCAATTATTCCTAAAACTGGCTGGCTCATTTATTTAGGTTTTTTTTTAACAGATTTTGATTGTTTAGATCGCCACTTGTTGAGATTATTTTTAACACCCATATCAAACGTAGAGATAATTGATGCGGCATACAAAGCTGCATTTATTGCTCCATCCGTACCTATTGCTACAGTTCCAACCGGTATACCTTTTGGCATTTGAGCTATTGACAGTAAACTATCTAGACCTTTTAATTTTTTACTTTCTATTGGCACTCCAATCACTGGAATTCTTGTTAGAGACGCAATCATTCCTGGCAAATGAGCTGATCCTCCTGCTCCAGCAATTATCACAGAAATATTATTCTTTTCAGCAGATTTTGCATACTTAAACATACGTTCTGGAGTTCTATGAGCTGAAACTATATTTGTTTCGTAATTAATTTTAAGCAATTTAAGAATTTTTTTACAAAATTTCATGGTTGAGTAATCTGAATTACTTCCCATAACAATTGATACCTTGTGACTATATTTTTTGTTTTTCACGATACGAATTTGAATTAATATAGATTAACATATTCTTTAAATTTTAACTAGTCGACAAATTATATTATACTTATATTGTCTTTAAATATGAACTATCGAATAGATAATCTTCAATATTGTAACTGGTCTAGAGATATTTTTCTCATCAATAGGGAAGCTGGATTAAATGCAGTACACGTTACTCTAGTATATCACGAAGACTATGACGAATTCTTGCAAAGAGTAAAAGAGTGGGATAGATTTTTTGAAGAAAATTCAGACTTAATATTTTTAGGAAAAACATTTGAAGATATTACAAAAGCTCAGTCAGACAATAAAACAGCAATTTTTTTCGGTTTTCAAAATTGTTCACCAATCGAGGATGATATAAATTTAATAGAGAAAGTTCACGAGCATGGTTGTAGATTTATGCAACTTACTTATAATAATCAATCTCTTCTAGCCACAGGTTGTTATGAAAAAAATGATTCTGGTGTAACAAATTTTGGAAGAGAAGCAATTAAAGAGATGAATAGGGTCGGAATAGTTGTGGACATGTCTCATTCAGCAGAAAAAAGCACTTTAGATGCGATCGAAATAAGTGAAAAACCAATTGCAATTACCCACGCAAATCCTTCTTTCTGGCATCAAGCTTTAAGAAATAAATCAGATTTCTTGTTAAAGAAACTTTCTGAAAGTGGAGGTATCTTAGGTTTATCATTATATTCTCATCATTTAAAAGATGGAACAAATTGTAAATTAGAAAGTTTTTGTGAAATGGTTGCCAAAACTGCAGAAATAATGGAGGTAAAAAATATTGGTATTGGGTCAGATCTATGTTTGAACCAACCTGACAGTGTTGTTGAATGGATGAGAAACGGAACTTGGTCTAAAAGTACAAATTATGGAGAGGGAAGTAAAAAAAAACCTGGATTTCCAAAACAACCTGACTGGTTTTTGGATGCTAGAGGGTTTAATAATTTAGAAAGTGGATTAAAAAAAGTTGGTTTTAATAAGCAAGAAGTAGAAGGAATTTTAGGAAATAATTGGTTTAATTTTTATAAAGGAATTAACTAATGGAAATAAGATTAAGGGATCCAAAATTTTTGATGAAACTATCTAAATTGGGATCTTTTCATCAATCAAAATTATCATTTCTTAGATCTTTTTTATCTGAATTTAAAGATTGGAAATATAGCCGAGATTTGTTTCAACTAAATGACAAAGGGCATGGTAGAGTAGTTTACTCATTTACAAAAAACAAAAGAACATATTCTCTCATTTGTTTTGCTAATGAAATTAAAGATGACGAAAGATCAGATAGAGTAATAGCCACTAAGTGGGATGCTGCTTTTACTTTGTTTGATGGAATTCCATCAAAAGAAGACATAGATAGACTTAACAATAATGTTCCAAAACAAGAGGTAGGCAGACTTTCGTATAAGGAATTAACGTTATCAAGAGCTAACAAGTCAGTAAGAGTTTTCGAACATGTGGTTGACAGTTTATCAAATGGAGAGCAACCTAATAAAGACATTTTATCAAAGGTTGGCTATTTATATAGAACAACAGCAGTTTATGGATCAGGAAAATTTGGTTTAGCGGATAGGTTTAGAATTAAAAATAGAGAAGAAATTAGAGGACCTTTTAGATTAGAGATGATGCTAGTTTATCTTGTTAGACAATTTACATTTGATCAGGTTAATCATATCGCAAAAAATAAAAATCCAAAACTAGCAGTAGAATTAGATCCTACAATTAGCAGGAGATTAGGAATAGGAAATTCCACTGGCCTTGGTATGGCTCCTTTTATTGTAAATCATCCAACATTATTGAATAATTGGATACATGCAAGAGAAACTGCTTTGAAACAAATAAGAGAAATAGAGCAAGTTTCTAAAAATGAGATTGATATTTTTTATAATTGCCTAATTAAATCTTTAAAGAATATAACCAGTTGGCACACTGATAGCGAATTTCAAAAAGAAAAAATCAAAGGTCTAATTGAAGATTTAAAAAAGTTTATAAAGTTTATGAAAGAAGATTTTAAATTTCAAAATTCATATCAATTTAATCAAATTTACAAATGGTCAGAGGAAAATTTAAATGATGAATGTATAGAATATATTGTATCTATGATGATGGAGCCATATGATAATATAGTTAATCCATTAATTACTCAAATGAGTTCTGATGAGGAAGAACATTTTAATATTCCTGTTGACAGAACCATTGAGGATTTAAGAAATATATTAGAAAATAAATATTCTGAAATACTTAAAATTGATTTTTTAAAAGATGAAAATAATCAAAACTTTTGGTTTATATCAAAAAATAAAGAAGAGCCTAGAATAGGGGATAGATATATTGATGAGGGATCTGATTTAGAGCAGCCATTAGCAATAGCAAGAGACATAAATAAACTTTATGAAGCTGTATTTACAAAAAAAAATAGTTCTAAAATTGGTAAATTTTTAAAAGATAATAATCATTTAAGACATGTTGTCAGAAGAGCATTTATTGCAGAAAAGTTTCCTTATTCAGAAATCCAAGACAATACAATTGGGTCCAAACTAGTTCCAATTGATATGTTAAGATTAAAATTATCATTTTTTGGAGCTATAAAGTTTGATCCTAGATCAGACAAATGGTTGCGCATTTGCATGTTCCAAGGAGCACCTTTGCCTTCAGAATTGGCAAATTTTGATGATAAATGGATTTATAAATCATAAATAAATGAGAAGCTTTAGTGAAATAGAAGTAACTACAAAAAAAGCATCTAAAGCTATTGGTTTTTCTTGGGGAGTATCAGAGGAGGTTGGAAAAAATATTCGATTACTAGAAATGTTTGGACTACCAGGTCTTAAAAATTTAAATCAATACTACAAAATTTATAAAATCAGTAATTTTGAAAATATAGACGAAATATCAGCTTTAAATACTCCAAAGACTTTTTATTGTCCTATATTATCTGGATTAAATTTTTTTGATCAATCTTCATTAATATCTAAGTTCAATGAAATTGAAATAAATAAGATTGCTTTTCCACTTATATTTTTATCATTTGTAAGCAGAACTTCAGAAATTATTGGTAAGAGAATTTTTTTAAAGATGGATGATAAAGAATTTTTATTTAATTTTAACGAGTCTATTTATTCAAACTATCTAACAGGAGACGTATTGGAAAAATCAGATAAAATTAATTTAAAATTTTTAGATAATAAGAACAGTTTTACTGAAGATGATTGGTCTGAAATTTATAATTTATCGCTAAAAACTTACGTCGATGAAAGTGATAAATCGAGAGAACGAACAGCAGGAGCTGGATTAACAGATAATGACTAAAGAATATGATGCAGAATTAAATAAGAATTTAGAAACAGATTTAAATGATATTTGTGAAGAGTGTAAAAAAGAAGATGAAAGTGTAACTCAAAATTTATTCCTTACTGGTTTTAAAATATGTAAATCTTGCAGAACCTCTAAAACTGTTTTTCCTCTTTAGCTAATATTACTTATTGGAATTGAATTCATTCTATTAATTATGAATGTTATAGATAGAAAAGCTATTATTAGAAAAGATAAAAATACTATTCCAAATGATTTCAAGTTGGATTTTAAATTTAAAATTTGTTTTGTTGAAATTATAAGAGATGCAAAAATCCAAAATTGAGTAAGGAAAATAATTGGCAGAACTAAGTCAGGTGTTACAGCAAAAAATCTAATTAAACCTGGTGCATGAGCATATCCAACAGCTATTAAAATTTTTTTAAAAGGAACTTTACTTCCTTTATCTGGAAAAATTTTTACTCCAATTACAAAAATAAATATAGCCCAAACAAGCCACGTCAATAAGGCTGTCAAACCTGAGATACCAATTGATGTTCTCACAATTGAATTTGCTGCTACAGCTCCAGCCACACCATCAAGTATCATTACAAGACCAGCAAAATAAATTGCAGCCTCACCAAAATATTTATTATCTCTGTATAAGCTTTTATCTAATTTTAATGATTTAAAAAAAATTTCTAGAAATTGTGCGAACATTATAAATAGGGAGGAGCTAAACTCCTCCCTTCAATTTTTAACCTTTTACAACTTCTCTTGTGTTTGCGTTGTAAGATTCTTTAAATGGTATATCTACTATTACTGCATCAACAGGTTTACCTGGAGTTTCAGAATATTTCTCTGGTAAATGTACCTTAAACTTAGAGCCTACTTTTCCTTTTGGAAATCCATTTGCATTCAATGTTCCATCAAATGGCACATAGCCCATAGCAATGTTCTGTTTTTTTTCAGGATGATACCAAGGAGAAGTAATAAAGCCTATAGGTTCTCCACCACCCTCATCTGAAATTAACCAAAAGTCAGGAGCGTATTCCTCAATTGGTTTTCCACCTAATTCAAGACCAACTAATTGAAGTTTGTACGGTTTGTGACCTGCTTTTAAATCAGCTTTCATTTTTTCAAGAGCTTTCTTACCTACGTAATCTGCTTTTTTGTTCCATTCTCCTTTTCCAGATAATGATACTTGATAACCTAAATTACATTGAAAGGGATTATGTTGGTTGTCCATATCTTGACCCCAAGAAAGAATTCCGGCTTGAATTCTTCTATGGTGCGCAGGGGCAATAACCATTAGGCTATGTTTTTTTCCTGCTTCAAGAACAGCATTCCACATGTCCTCAGCATATAAAGTACATTCTCTTAAATAAATTTCATAACCAGCTTCACCTGAAAATCCTGATTGAGATATCACACAACTTCTTCCACCGATTTTAGCCTCTGCTAAACCATAGAATGGCATATTGTCAAAATCAACTTGATCTCCACATAAATCTTTCATTAATGCTTTAGATTTTGGCCCTTGTATCTGAACTGGGCTTACATCTATCTCATCAATTTCTACGTTAAATCTCTCATCAGCATTTACGCCTTGTAAATAAAGACCAATATCACTATCAGATAAACTAAACCAAAATTCATCTTTTGATATTCTTAGAAGGATAGGATCGTTTAATACTCCACCATAAGCATTGCAAAGAATTACATATCTTGCTCTCATTGGCGAAATTTTTGTAGCATCTCTTGTGATTACATAATCTACAAATTTTTCAGCATCTGGACCCTTTACTCTAATTTGTCTTTCTACAGCAACGTTCCACATTGTTACATGATTTACTATTGCATCATACTCTACCATTGCACCGCCATCCTCAGGTTTTACATACCCTCTTGGATGATAAATACGATTATATACAGTTGCTCTCCAACAACCTTCTTTCATTGATAAATGCCAGTAGGGTGATTTTCTTACACGTGTTGAAATTAACATTTCAACTTTTGTTGGTCCGCTTTGTCTTAAATTATAAGGCACTTTCCTATCAGATTGATCTACTGACGTTACGTGTCTTAATTTACTATAGTCAAATTCATTAGACATAGTTATTCTCCTTCAACCACTTGTTTGTTTCCTTCAAGCCGCCGAATGTATAAATGTGAAAATAATCAGTATGCGATTTAACTTTCCCAATTAGATCATTAGGGTCTTTAGGTTTCAATAAATCTAATGCCTTACTAAAATTAGATTTAAGAAAATTAATGGAATTTTTTGCTCCAACAATATTTGCAAACTTAATTAAGCTTGAAATTTTCATGGGCCCAGTTATTCCAACATGAACTGGTATCGTTTGTTTAGAAATAAAGTCAACAATTGGCTGAGAATCTAGCAACCATTGAGTAACTATATAATCAGCGTAAGGTTTTTTATCTATCATTGCTTTTTCTAATTCTGAATCGGGTATATCAGGACTACCCTCTGGATGTCCAGCAATTCCAATCTTAATTCCATCAAATAATCCTGTCTCTAATATTTGATATGAGCTGTCAAATTTTCCAACTGGGTCTCTACTTCCACCTATAGCCAATATCTGTTTCACACCTAAATCTTTACATCTCGAAATGTAGTCTTTAAGTTCTTCTTCATCATTTATTGATCTAGCTGGGAAGTGGGGTACTGGATTAAATCCTTTCTTAACCAAGTCACCAGATTTATCCGCAGTTTCTTTATAATCTCCTCCAGGTAGCATAGTCACATAAACATCTTTAACTTCAGGTAAAGTATCAAGATCTGTGTGAGGTCCAATTTCTAATGAAAAATTCATTTTTGAATAATTATTTATTTTAAAATGTCTGTCTAGAAAAATCGTAAGCTAAAATGTCAGAGCTATTTTTTCTGGCCTCTGTGCTTTTGAATTCTCTCACCATATTTCTGAGTTACCCTATCAAAGATAATTGCTAAAGCAACTATGGCTAGCCCATTCATCATTCCAAGTGCTAAATACTGATTTGAAATTGCTTGTAAAATAGGTACTCCAAGACCTTTTACCCCAATCATAGATGCAATAACTACCATAGCTAAAGCCATCATTATAGTTTGGTTAATACCTGCAAAAATAGTTGGTAGAGAAAGAGGTATTTGAACTGATTTTAACTTCTGCATAGGTGTTGCGCCAAATGCTTCACTTGCCTCAAGTGTTTCTTTATCTACTTCTCTAATCCCAAGATTTGTTAGCCTGACTACTGGAGGTAAAGCATATATGCATACTGCAAGAAGACCAGGGACTTTTCCGATACCCAAAAGCATAATTATTGGAATTAGATACACAAAACTTGGAATCGTTTGCATCATGTCCAATACGGGTAGAATAGTTTTTTCTGCTCTACTTGATTTTGACATTAATACTCCAATAGGTATTCCAACAACAATACAGACAAGTGTAGAAACAGAAATTATAGCAACAGTTGCCATACAATTTTTCCACATCCCAAAATAACCTATAATTAGAAAACAAATTACAGTTCCTATAACCAGCTTAATACTTCTTGAACCAATCCAAGCCAACAGAGCAAATGCTCCTATGACTAAAGGCCAAGGACTATTTACTAATAACTTTTCTAACCAAATTAAAAAATATAGTAGTGGATCAAAAAAACTTTCTATTCCATCTCCATAAGCTCTTGAAAAATCTTTAAAACTTAAATCAATACCCTTTTTCAGCTCCCTAAGAGCTGTTCTATCCATTACAGGTATCGAATTTAAGAAATCCATTTTTTTAACTGAACCCGTTATAAACGGGTTCAGTAATATTTACACTAATTATAGTGCTTTTTTTATTTTTGCAGCAGCTTCACTTGAAACCCACTTAGACCAAACATCTTCTTGGTTTGTTAGGAATTCAATTGCAGCATCAGCACCCTCTGCTTGGTTTTCACCCATCCAAACTAACATACTGTTCATTACTGGACCTGGATAAGTTCTTTTTTTGAAATAATCCATACCAGCACTTCCAGCTGTATTTTTGAAATTGTCAGTTACGATTGTGTAAACTTCAGATTTTGTCCATGAAGTTGCTTTAGGGTCTCCACATTCTTGTTCTGGTAAAACTATACATTTATCCCAGTTATCTTTTCCACCCCAAGCTCCCATGTCCACAGCTCTCATATCATATTTACCAATGATAGCTGTTGGTGACCAATAGTAACCAAACCAGTTTTCACCTCTTTCAGCAGCTTTAGCAATTGATCCATCTAATCCTGCAGCAGAACCTGTTTCAACAATAGCCCAACCTTTTGCTTCCATGTCAAAAGCTTTGTAAAGATTTCTATTACTTAGTTCACAGTTCCATCCTGGAGGACAAATATGAAACCCACCTTTTGATGGATCCTCTGGATGAGGAAATAGATCCGGTCTTGCCAAAATTGCTTCAGCAGTTGTAAGTTCAGGATGTTTTTCTAAAGTAGCAGGTAACACCCACCATCCTTCACCTAAACCAGTAATAGGTGCTTTATTAAGTGAGTGCATTCTTCCTTCATCAACTGCTTTATTTAAAGCAATGATTGCAGCGTTAGCCCAAAATTCTGGGGCTACATCTGGTTCACCTTTTTCTTGCATAGATGCAAAAGTTGGCTGAGTTGCACCAGGCACAAGCTCAACATTACATCCATAACCTTCTTCTAATATGATTTTGTCAACTTCAGCCATGAAGTTTGCAGAAGCCCAGTTCATATTAGCAATACTAATGTCTCCACATTTTGCATTAGCAACATTACCGAAAGATGTAACGCCTAAAACAAATAATGCAGAAAGTAAGATTCTTTTTAATTTCATTATTATCTCCTAATTAATTAATTATAAATCATCAGAACATATAGATGGAAAAATTGCAAACTAGTTTCAACTTTGAGTTGTGTTAAAATTGTCTTTAAACTCTCTTTATTTAGAAATAAATTATTAAATAAATATGAATAAAAATTTATTATCAAGATTAGATGAGGGTCCCGTTATATTCGCAGAGGGATATTTATTTGCGATGGAAAGGAGAGGATATCTTTCTGCAGGTCCATTTGTGCCAGAAGTAGTTTTAGAGCATCCAGATGTAGTTACACAATTACATAGAGAATTTATTAGAGCTGGTTCAGATATTGTTCAAGCTTTCACCTATTATGGACATAGAGAGAAATTAAGAATTATTGGAAAAGAACATTTGCTAGAGCCGATGCAAAAAAATGCACTTAAAATTGCAAAGGATGCGGCTAATGAATTTAAAGACTTGGATTTAATGGTTTGTGGAGATGTTGCTAATACAAATATTTTTGATCCAAATGATAAAAACTCATTCAAAGAATGTCAAAAGATGTACGAGGAGCAAGTTCTTTGGGCAAAAGAGGCTGGAGTTGATTTCATAGTTGCGGAAACAATTAATTGGGTAGATGAAATGAAAATAGCTTTAAAAGCTATAAAAGACGAAGGATTAATTGCAGTTGCAAATTATGCTATACCCCGTGGAGATTTAACTAGAGACGGTCATACAGCCGAAGATGCATGTAAAATAATAGAAGATCTTGGTGCAGATGTTGTTGGTTTGAATTGTTACAGAGGTCCAGAAATGACCATGAAACTTTTAAAAAAAATAAGAAAAAAAGTTTCCTGTCATGTTGCAGGTCTTCCAGTTCCATATAGAACTACAGAGGAAGAACCAGGATTTTTAAATCAGACTGACCATGGTTGTGATTGCATTCCAGGAGGAAATGCATTCCCTGTTGCTCTAGATAATTTGTATTGTAATAGATTTGAAATGGCTGAATTTGCAAAAGAATGTCTTAAAGAAAAAATTAACTTAATCGGTATTTGTTGTGGCGCTGAGGCCCACCATGTTAGAGAAATGGCTGTTGCAGTTGGTAAAAAACCAATTGCCATGAAGTACATGCCAGATATGACTAAACATTTTCACCATGGGACAGACAAGACATTGAAAGACGTCAATAAAGAAATAAAATACTAACATGCAAAATCATGCAAAAGTAGTCATCATAGGTGGCGGCGTAGTAGGCTGTTCCATTCTTTATCATTTATCAAAGTTTGGTTTAAAAGATTGTATTCTTCTTGAAAGAAATGAACTCACATCTGGATCCTCTTGGCATGCAGCTGGAAATGTACATGTGATTTCATCTGACCCAAATATTTCTAGAATGATGGCTTATACAATCGGATTGTACAAAGAAATTGAAAAAGAGTCTGGCCATTCAGTTGGATTCAAATCAAGTGGGGGATTTTATTTGGCTTCAAATGATGTTTGGGCTGATTATTTAAAAAGAGAGAGGTCTAAAGCAAGATATATGGGTCTTGACCAAGAGTTTGTTTCTTTAGAGGAAGTAAAAAAGAAAAATCCTTTAATTGATCCATCAAGATACCTTCTAGCATTGTGGGATCCAATTGACGGGGAAGTAGACCCATCAGGTGTGACTTATGCTTTTGCTAAAGCAGCAAAAGTTCATGGTGGAAAATATTATACACATACAGTTGTAAAAGACACAAAACAAAAAGAGGATGGAAGTTGGGATGTGATAACTGACAAGGGCAATATAAAAGCTGAAATAGTTATTAACGCTGGAGGTTTATGGGCAAGAGAAGTTGGACAGCTTGCAGGAATTAATCTACCAGTTCAACCAATGGAGCATCACTACTTAATCACTGAAGCTATTCCAGAAATTGAAGCAATGGGTGATCAAAGAATTCCTATTGGAACTGATTTTGAAGGTAACATTTATTTTAGACAAGAAGGAAAAGGAATGCTTCTTGGAACTTATGAACCAAAATCAACACCATGGAAGGTTGAAGGAACACCTATGAATTTTGGTCATGAGTTATTAGAACCAAAACTAGATAATATTCAAGATAGATTAGCAATAGGTTTTGAAAGAATGCCAGCGTTAGAAAAGGCAGGAATTAAAAATATTGTAAATGGGCCTTTTACTTTTGGACCTGATGGATCACCATTAATTGGTCCTGTTCCCGGAATGAAAAATTATTGGGTAGCAGTGGGTGTAATGGCTGGTTTTTGTCAAGGAGGAGGAGTTGGAAAATGTATTGCTGAATGGATAATTGATGGAGAACCATCGATAGATGTCTGGGCAATGGATGTTGCAAGATTTGGAGATTATGCATCACCTCAATATGGAACAATTAAATCTTCTGAAAATTATGAACGAAGATTTATTATGACATTTCCAAATGAAACTTTACCGAAAGGAAGAAAACAAAAAACAACAGCACTTTATGACCGGTTTATAGATCAAGGTGCAGTTATGGGAGACAGCTTTGGTTTAGAAAATGTTTTATGGTTTGCAAAGGATAAAAAAGATGCATACGAAGAGCCAACTATAAAAAGATCTAGATCACATAATTATGTCTCAAAAGAAGTTATTAATGTGAGAGAAAATGTTGGTTTAATTGAAGTTGCCAATTTTTCAAAACATCAATTTAAAGGAAAAGATGCAAGAAAGTTTTTAGATCATATTATGGCAGGTAAGCTCCCTAATCCTGGAAGAATATCTTTATCTCCAATGTTATCCTATAGAGGAAAATTATGTGGCGATCTTACAGTTTCATGCCTTGATGAAAATGAATTTATGGTTTTTGGTTCGGGTGCCGCTCAAGAAATGCACAGACGTTGGTTTGAAAGTCATTTAGATAAATTTAATGTTGAATATAAAAATAGATCAGATGAATTTCACGGGATATCTATAGCAGGACCTAATTCAAGAAAAGTTTTAGAAAAAATAGTTAGAGATAATGTATCTAATGAAAAATTTAAATTTAGAGATTCAAGAAGAATGTTTGTTGGTGGTGTTCCAGCAATTATAAACCGTATTTCCTTCACTGGTGAACTTGGTTATGAAATATATGTTGCACCGCATTTCCAAATAAAACTTTATGAAGAGTTAATAGAGGCTGGAAAAGAATTTGATATTAAACCTTTTGGTGGAAGAGCTTTAATGTCTATGAGATTAGAGAAAAACTGGGGTGCATGGACTTTAGATTATCGACCTGATTTTACTGCCAAAGAAGCTGGATTAGATAATTTTATTAATTGGAATAAAGAATTTATAGGCAAAGAAAAAGCTAAAATTGATAACAGTTCAAATAGATTGGTTCCTTTAATTATTCAAACAAACGATATTGATGTCACAAACAATGAAGCTGTGATGAAAGGCGATAATAGCATTGGATATATAACCTCAGGTGGATTTGCTCATTTTGTAAATAAGAGTGTTGCTTTTTCATATATAGATCAAAAACATTTGTCATCCGAAGATGGAATACAAGTTGAAATTAACGGAGATTTATTCAATTGCTCAATCATCAAAGAACCGCTTTATGATCCAAGTGGAGAAAAAATGAGAGGTTAATGGCTCAAAAAGATGTAGGAAATAAAGTTCCAATTTACAAACTAAAAGAAACAAAAGAGGTAATGGATTTTTATGACGAATGGGGTCAGGATAATAAATATGATCAAGACATGGTTGATTGGAATTATACTGGTCCAAAAGAAACAGCGGAAGTTTTTAATAAACATCAAAAAGAAAAAGATATCGATATTTATGATGCTGGATGTGGAACCGGATTGGTTGGTGTTGAATTAAAAAAGTATGGTTTCGCTAATTTTTTTGGTGCCGATCTATCCCAAAAACTTTTGGATTTGGTTCCAAACAATCTTTATAAAAAATTAGATAAAGTTGATTTAAATAAACCAATCAATGAAAAAAATGATCAATATGATGCTTTAATGTGTGTGGGCACATTTACTTTTGGACATGTAAAACCACCTGCATTAGACGAGTTTATTAGAATTACTAAAAATAAAGGTTTAATTTGTTTCACTATAAATGAAGGAATATATGAGGAATATGGATTTGATAAAAAAATTAAACAATTAACAAATGAAAATAAATGGAAGGAAATAGAGTTTTTTAAATCTGAATATATTGCTAGTAAAGATGTAAATGCATGGCTTGGCCTATATGAGTTGACAAAATAAAATGTCAGCTATTTATAAAATAATAGATAAAAAAAAATTAGATATAGTTAAGAGACCAATTTCTAAAGCACATGGACTTCCCAATGAATGTTATACAAGAAAAGATTATACTTTAATAGAAAGAGAAAAAATATTTGAAAATAAATGGACAGTAATAGGAGTAGCAAGTTCTTTACCAAATATCGGTGATGTAAAACCATTTAATTTGTTAGGACTTCCATTATTTTTAATCAGGAATAAAAAAAATCAAATAAAAGTTTTTCACAACGTCTGTAGTCATAGAGGAGTAAAGTTAGTAAACAAAAAAGGTAATATTAGAAACGTTATTAGATGTCCTTATCATTCATGGTCATACACATCAGATGGAAAGCTAATTGCAACACCTCATATAGGTGGGATGTACAAACATAGTAGCGCAAAATTTAAAAAAAATAAGAATAATCTAAAAGAAATAAGATCATATGTTTGGTTAGATTTAATTTTTATTAATATTCGCAATAATGAAATTCCATTTGAAAAATATATTAAACCATTGAGTGATAGATGGTCAAAATTTTGGAAAATAAAAGATAGAAAATTAATTAATCATGCAAGTGATTTTGGTTATTTTAAATTGAATGCAAAATGTAATTGGAAATTTGCTATTGAAAATTACTGTGAAAGTTATCATTTGCCGTGGGTTCACCCAGGTCTAAATACTTATTCAAAATTAGAAGATCATTATCATATTCAAGGATTGCCAAACCGTTTTGCAGGCCAAGGCACTGTTGTTTATAATCCAAAATTTAAAGGAAAGGAAAAATTTCCCTGTTTTCCGAACTGGCCGAAAGATAAAGAGAATATCGCAGAATATGTAGCTTTATTTCCTAATGTTATGCTAGGTATACACAAAGACCATTTCTACGCGTACTGGTTAGAACCTATTAATCATAAAAAAACTTTAGAACATATGGAAATATATTATGTAGGTGAAAAAGCCTCAAAAGCTCTAGAATTTAAAACACTAAGAAAACAAAATCTTAAATTGTGGGAAAGTATTCAAAAAGAAGACGTAGATATAATTCAAAGAATGCAATTAGGCCGCAACTCCCATGCATATAATGGTGGAAATTTTTCTCCTGATATGGATAATCCAACGCACCAGTTTCATAAATGGGTTGCATCTAACCTTATGTAGAAAGAGAGAATAAAATGTATAGACCTTTGCCAGATGAATTAACAATAAAGAGTTCTCCAATTGAAGGTTTAGGATTATTCGCAACTAAAGAAATTAAAGCTAATACTTTTATTGGTATCACTCACATAAGAGATGAGCAGTTTGAAAATAAATATATAAGAACTCCATTAGGTGGTTTTTACAATCATTCTGATAGTCCCACGGTTCAAAGAATGGTATCTAATATTTTACCTACATTAAAATTTGGTGATCCAATTGATCCTACCGCAAAAGCAAAAAAATTTAACGAAAATGATGATAATTTAGAAAACATGTATTATAATTTAAGAGAGAAACCAGACGCAAAATATTTTTTTATGGTTTCAATAAAAGATTTGAAACCAGGAGATGAGCTTTGTGCAAATTATAATTTATACACCTATCCAAAAACAGGAGTTGGTGTACAGATGTTATAGAGATGAAGTTTAACAGAAAAATTCTTTCAGAAAACCAACCAATTAAGAAATATATTTCAAAAAAAAGATTAAGAGAAGATGAAATAGATTTTGACGAACTTAGATCTTATAGACTTGACAGATTAAGAAATGAATTAAAGAAAAATAATATAGAGGCATGTATTTTATTTGATCCAGTAAATGTAAGGTATGCATTAGATACTGTGAATATGAGTGTTTATAATATGCATAATCTTACAAGATATTGTTTTATCTCTGTTGATGGTCCAACAATATTATATGAATATTTTAACTGTGAAATATTATCTAAAGGTCTCAATTTAATAGATGAAATAAGACCAGCAATTACTTGGGATTATTTTAGCAATGGTGACCAATCAGAGTTGCAACTTAAAAAATGGGTCAATGAAGTAAATGATTTATCTAACTCTTATTTTAAAAGTAAAAAAATCGCAATTGATGTAATCAATGGTCCAGCCGTAAATGAGCTTAATAAAAAAGGAATTCAAGTTTTAGAAGCGAAAAAAATACTTGAACAGGCTAGAGTTATTAAATCGTCTGAAGAAATTAAATGCATGCGAGCAGCTTTAGATGTTGCTGATATTGGAATAATTAAAATGAGAGATTATTTGAAATCAGGAATTACTGAAGATGAGTTATGGTCGATTTTACATAAAACGAACATTGAAAATGGTGGAGAGTGGATAGAGTGTAGAATATTATCTTCAGGCTCTAGAACCAATCCTTGGATGCAAGAAAGTAGTAATAAGATTATTCAAGATGGTGAGATCGTATCCTTTGATACAGATATGGTAGGCCCTTATGGATATTGTGCAGATATTTCTAGAGCTTTTGTTTGTGGAAATAAATTTAATGAACATCAAAAAAAAATTTATTCAACAGCAGTTGAGCAGATTGACTATAATTCAAGATTAATTAAAGATGGAGTATCATTTAGAGAATTTACTGAAAAGGCATGGATACTTCCTGAAAAATATTACGGAAATAGATATTCAGTCATGCTTCATGGAATAGGTTTATGTGATGAGTGGCCAGCAATTAGATATCCGACTGATGGTGGAGAAAGAAGCGGTATATTTCAAAAAAATATGACAATTACCCTAGAAAGTTATATCGGCGAAGTTGGAGGTCATGAGGGAGTGAAATTAGAACAACAATATTTAGTTGGCGAAAATGGATTAGAATTAATGTCTCATCATCCTTTAGAACAAATTTAATGAAAATAGTTTTAATTATGGGTTTGCCTGGGGCTGGCAAAACAACATTGGCAGAAGAACTTGCTCCAAAACTGAATGCAAAAAGATTAAATGCTGACGAAGTTAGAAAAGAAGCAAATGATTGGGATTTTTCTGAGGAGGGTAGAAAAAGACAAGCTAAAAGAATGGCAGACTTTGCTTTAAAGCTGAAAAATCAAGGAAATTATGTTGTGGCAGATTTTATTTGCCCAACTCCAGAAGCAAGAAGTTTATTCCCTGCAGATTTTGTTATTTGGGTAGACACGATTAAAGAAGGAAGGTTTGACGATACTAATCAAATGTTTGTCAAACCAGAAAAATATGATTTTCATGTAACTACTCAAGATGCTAAGTTTTGGGCGGATAAAATAATAAAGGAGATATCATAATGAGTTATGAATGGGATAATAAAAAACCAACAGCACAAATGCTTGGAAGATGGCAGCCATTTCATGAGGGTCACTATACTTTATTTAAAGAGATCATCAAAAAGACCGGTCAAGTGTGTATTCAAATAAGAGACGTTCAAGGAGTTGATGACAATCCATTCGACTTTGAAACGGTAAAAAAAAATATTGAAAATAAATTAAATCCTGAATTTGAAGGAAGATTTAAAATAATGATGGTGCCAAATATTACAAATATTTGTTATGGGAGAGGAGTTGGTTACAAAATTGAGGAGATAGTATTGTCTGAAGAAATACAAAAAATTTCTGCCACAAAAATTAGAGCTAAAATGCGTGAAGATGGTGAGTTAAAATAATTACAATATGAATGTAAAAACAAAAAAATTAGGAAACGGAATTACAAATGTAATAATTAATGATCCTAAAACTTATAATTCACTTTCATTTAAAACTTTAAGGGATCTTTTGAATACTTTTACTCGATTAGATAAGGATGATAATACAAGAGTAATAATATTAGAGGGATCAGGTAAAGGATTCAGCGCCGGCCATAATCTTAAAGAGGTTGGTGGAATTAAAAATAGATTAAATCACTTAAAATTATTTAATCTTTGCTCAAAATTAATGATGAAAATTGTTGAAGGAAAGAAGCCTGTTATTGCAAAAGTACATGGTGCAGCTTATGCAGCTGGATGTCAGTTAGCCGCAAGTTGTGACCTTGCTTACAGTACAACAAATGCCACCTTTGCAACACCAGGAGTAAATATAGGACTTTTCTGCAGTACTCCGATGGTTGCTGTGAGTAGAAAAGTAACTCGTAAAATCATGATGAAGATGCTTTTAACTGGAGAGCCAATAAATGCTAAATATGCAAAAGATATTGGTTTAATTAATGATTGTTTTTCAAGCAAAAAACTTAATTCAGAAGTTTTAAAAATTGCAAAAACCATTTCTTCAAAATCAAATTTAACAATTAAAATTGGTAAACAAGCTTTCTACAAACAATTAGAAATGCCATTAGGAGATGCATACAAATTTACGAGTAAAATGATGACTTTAAATATGGCTTCACAAGATGCAAAAGAGGGAATATCAGCTTTTTTACAAAAAAGAAAACCTAACTGGAAAAATAAATAATAATTATTTTTAATTTAAATTATGAACGACGATCAAATTAAATCCATTTTAAGAAAATCAAAAGTCATTGCAATGATTGGCGTAAGTTCTGAGAAAAAAGGGGAAGATAAAAAAAATCTTAAAAGAAAACCTGCAAACGTAGTCATGAAGTATATGCAAAACTTTGGTTATAAAGTGATACCTATAAACCCTTTTGCTGTAGGTGAAATTGTAAATGGTGAACCAATAGTTGAAAGCTTGGATAATGTTAAAGAAGAGATCGATATAGTTGATGTTTTTAGACCTTCAAGCGAAGCAGAGGCTATTACAAAAGAAGCAATTCAAAAAGGAACTAAAGTATTATGGTTGCAGTATGGAATTCATAGCGATGAGGCTAAAGTGATTGCTGACAAAGAAAATATTGAATTTATTTCCAACAGATGCATAAAGCAGGAATATCAAAAACTTTTTCAAAAATCTAATCCAGTTTTTCCAGTTCTGAAAGATTAATGAAAAAAGTATTTTTGGTTTATGGCCATTATAATGACAAATCTTTCAATTCAGCAATCAAAAACACTTTTATAAAATCAGCAGAGGAAAAAGGTCATTCAGTAGAATGTATAGATTTATATAAAGAAAAGTTTAACCCAGTATATGCTGGTGAAAAGGCCGACGAAGTAGTTTTAGATCATAGAAAAAAAATAGATGAAACTGATTTAATTGTACTTGTGGCACCTATTTGGAACTATAGAATGCCAGCAATATTAGAGGGTTGGATAGATAAAGTATTAGCGCCACCTTGGGCTTTTTCTTTTAAGAAACTTATCGGCAACCATGGTTATGCTGTAGGAAAACTTAAAAGTAAAAAAGCTATTATTTTCTGCACATATGGCTCTCCAAGATTTTCAATATCGGATTTTTTTTTAAATTTACCCCTCAGAAGAATTAAAAAAGGTATTTTTAATAAGTGTGGTATTTATGACATTACCTATAAACGATATTTTGCTGTACCATTTGTTTCAAATGAAAAAAGAATTGAATTTTTGCAAGATGTTAA
This sequence comes from uncultured Pelagibacteraceae bacterium, assembly GCA_902555585.1. Classification (GTDB taxonomy): domain Bacteria; phylum Pseudomonadota; class Alphaproteobacteria; order Pelagibacterales; family Pelagibacteraceae; genus Pelagibacter. The sequence continues at coordinate 150,911 of CACDSY010000004.1, forward strand.
GAATACAGCCAGCAATTTATAGTATCTTCTTTCTATTAATTTTTTCTTTAAACGAATTATCTGCTGAGATAAGAAAACCAAATCCAGAAATAAAGCCCAGAGAAGTTATTGAAATACAACTCAATGCTTTAATGAAGAACGATGATCCTGAAAAAGACAGTGGTATAATTCAAACCTGGTTTTTTGCTCACCCAAACAATCAAAGAGTTACAGGACCTATTGAGAGATTTAAAAACATGATTAAGACCGATTCTTATTCGATGCTTTTAAATCATGAAAATTATGAAATTGTAGAAGTTTATAAATCAAAAGGTGTTTCAACATTTGAAGTGACCATTATGGACAAAGATAAAAAGTATTATAAATTCAAATGGCAAGTTGAAAAATACGAAATTGATGGATTTTTAAAAAATTGTTGGTTAACTACCGCTGTATCTCAACCAATGCCAATGGGCTCTTCTATATAATGAAAAAACCAAGTTTTCCAGTACGAATTGCAATACTAATGGCAATACTTTGTATACCACCTATTGGTGCCACCCAGATAGGTTGGTATTATTTTGGACAAACTATGGGAGTAAATTTTGGTATGGCTGCAGGAGTGGTGAGTGTAATAACTGCCGCATATTTAATGTACCAAATGGGTTGGAGAGATGACGATGATGATGATTATCACTATTAGAATTATGTTTAGTTTATAGAAAAAATTTAGTAAAAATCGCATGATGAAATCAAAAGCAAAAGTTGTAGTAGTAGGTGGTGGAGTTGTTGGTGTTAGTGCGCTTTACCATTTAGCTAAAAAAGGCTGGTCTGATGTTGTTTTGATTGAAAGAAAGGAATTAACTTCAGGTTCAACGTGGCATGCAGCTGGTCTACTTCCATTATTTAACATGAGTTACTCAGTTGGCCAGTTACATAAATATGCAGTTAATCTTTATAAAAGTTTAGAGGAAGAAACAGGCAAGAACGTCGGTTTCAGTGTTGTTTCAAATATTAGATTAGCAGACAACAAAGATAGAATGGATGAATATCATCAATACGCTGGAGTTGCAAAAACTATTGGAGTAGATGTAAAATTTCTAACACCAGACCAAGTAAAAGAAATTTGGCCTTTGTGTAATACAAATGATTTAATTGGAGCAATACAACATCCCGAAGATGGATACATTCAACCAGCTGATTTAACGCAAGCATTAGCTACGGGCGCAAGAAATAGAGGTGCTGAGATTTACAGAAATACAACAGTTCTGGCAATGAAACAAAATAAAGATGGATGGGTTGTTGAAACAGATAAGGGATCTATAGAATGTGAACACGTAATTTCATGTTCAGGGAATTTTGCTAGACAAACTGGTAAGATGGTTGGTTTAGATATTCCAGTAATACCAGTTGAGCATCAATACATTGTAACAGAACCACACCCAGAAATTCAAAAAAGAAAAAAAGAAGGTCTTCCAGAAATGGGAGTTTTAAGAGATAGTGATAGCAGATGGTATATGAGGGAGGAAGCGGGTGGTTTAATTTTAGGACCATATGAAGATGGTGCTCCTGCCTGTTATGTAGATGGTCCTTCAAAGGAATCTGAGTATGAACTTTTTCAAGAAGATCTAGATAGACTTGCTCCTCATATTGAAGGAGCTATTCATAGAGTTCCAGCATTTGGAGAGGTAGGTGTTAAAAAAGTTTACAACGGCGCTATTTGCTATACTCCAGATGGAAATCCGATAGTTGGTCCAGCATGGGGATTAAAGAACTTTTGGATTAATGAAGGTCATAGTTTTGGTATTACAGCAGCCGGTGGAGCTGGATGGCAATTAGCAGAGTGGATTGTTGATGGTGAACCTACAATTGATATGCTTGGAGTAGAACCAAGAAGATATGGAGATTATTGCTCAAAATCATATCTTAAAGAGAAGAATGAAGAAGCTTACAGTCATGTATTTATAACTCACTTTCCAGATGAAGAAAGACCAGCTGCAAGACCTTTAAGAACAGCCCCATGTTATGACAGAATGAAAAATCTTGGTGCAGTTTTTGGTCAAAAATTTGGATGGGAAAGACCAAACTTTTTTGCAACTGATGGCATGGAACAAAAGGATGATTGGTCATTTAGAAGATCTAATTGGTTCAAAGCAGTTGAAAAAGAGTGCAAAAATGTAAAAGAAAATGTTGGACTACTAGATATGACCGCATTTGCTAAATGCAGAATTAAAGGACCTGGAGCTGAAGAATTTTTAGATAAGTTGGTAGCAAATAAATTACCAAAAAAAGTTGGTAGAATTAATTTATGTCATGCATTGAATACAAAGGGAGGTGTTCACTCAGAATTTACAATAATGAGAGAGTCAGAAAATAGTTTTTATCTTGTTTCTGCTGGAGCTTATCAAAGATTGGATCACGATTGGATATTTGGTTGGATGCCAAAAGATGGATCAGTTCAATTTGAGAATTTAACAAATAGCAAAGGTGTTCTTGTAGTATCAGGACCAAAAGCAAGAGAATTAATGCAAAGAGTATCAAATGATGACTTTTCAAATGAAAATTTCAAATGGTTAAGTGCAAAACAAGTTGACGTTGGCTTTGCACCCGTTAATGCGATGAGGGTTAACTTTGTGGGAGAGCTTGGATGGGAACTTCATCATCCTATTGAATATCAAAATCATATTTTCGATAAACTTATGGATGCAGGTCAAGACTTAGGTTTAAAGCCTTACGGTATCAGAGCTATGAATAGTTTAAGAGTTGAAAAATCATATAAACTAGTTGGAACTGAATTATCAATTGAGTATTCACCTTATGAAAGCGGATTAGATAGATTTATTCATCCAAACAAAGGAAGTTTTATTGGACTAGATGCTTTAAATAAATGGAGAGAAAAAGGCTTTGATAATAAGCTTGTTACTCTAGAGGTACACGAAACTAGTGATGCGGATGTGTTAGGAAACAACCCAATTTATGAAAATGGTAGTGTTGTAGGACGTGCAACTGGCGGTGACTTTGGATTTAGACTAGGAAAATCTATCGCACTTGGAATGGTTAAACCTGAGTTAGCAAATGTTGGACAAAAACTAAGGATTGATATACTTGGTAAAATGCATGAGGCAACAATTTTAGAAGAAAGTCCTTACGATGCAGAAAATAAATTATTGAGAGCTTAATGAAAATTTTAGTCGCTGTAAAAAGAGTTATTGATTATAACGTTCAAATTAGAGTTAAAGAAGACGGTAGTGGAGTTGTTACCGATAACGTTAAAATGTCTACAAACCCACCAGATGACAATGCTATTGAAGAGGCTGTAAAAATTAAAGAGTCAGGTAAAGCAACAGAAATAATAGCTGTTACTGTTGGTGAAGAGAAAGCTCAAGAAACAGTCAGAAAAGCTCTAGCAGTAGGAGCGGATAGAGGAATTCATGTAAAGGTTGATGGCAACATTGAGCCTCTTGCTGTTTCTAAAATTTTAAAAAAAATTGTTGAAAAAGAAAATCCAGACTTAGTATTTATGGGCAAACAAGCAATTGATGATGACTGTAATCAAACAGGCCAAATGTTAGCAGCACATTTAAATTGGCCACAAGCAACTTTTGCTTCAAAAATAGAAGTAAACGATAAATCATTACAAGTGACTAGAGAAGTGGATGAAGGTTTAGAAACTATTGAGGTTAATACACCAGCTATTGTTACCTGTGATTTAAGATTAAATGAGCCAAGATATGCGTCCCTTCCAAATATAATGAAGGCTAAGAAAAAACCTATTGAACAAATTAATGCGTCAGATCTAGGAGTTGATACAAACCCTAGAATAGAACATATTAAGATCGAAGAACCGCCGAAAAGAAAAGCGGGTATTAAAGTTGCAAGTGTTGAGGAATTGGTACAAAAATTAAAAAATGAGGCTAAGGTAATTTAATGTCAGTTTTATTAATAGCAGAGCATAACAACAAAGAAGTAAAACCATTTACTTTAAATGCGATTACAGCTGCATCACAAATAGATCAAGATCTTCATGTAATGTTAATTGGAAGTAAGGCAGATGATGTTGCAAAATTTTTATCTGAAGTTCCTTTAGTAAAAAAAGTTCTTCATATAGATCATGAAATTTATGAAAATTATATAGCTGAGAATTATACTGCAGCAATTTTAAAACACGCTGATAAATATTCACATATTATTTGTTCAGCAAATACATTTGGAAAAAACCTTATGCCAAGAGTGGCAGCGTTATTAGATATTTCACAAGTGAGTGATATTATAAAAGTTATATCTCCTGATACCTTTTTAAGACCAATTTATGCTGGAAACGCATTTGCTACAGTTAAAAGTAATGATGAAAAAAAATGTGTTACTATAAGACCAACATCATTTGAAGTGGCTGAAACAACTGGAGGATCTGCCGAAATAGAAAAAATCGATGCAGCAGATCAAACAGAAAATACAAAATTTATAAATAGAGAAGAAATTAAATCAGATAGACCTGAATTAGGCACAGCTAGAATAGTAATTTCAGGTGGTAGAGGCTTACAAAGTGGAGAAAATTTCAAACTGATAACTGATGTAGCGGACAAGTTAAATGCTGCAATAGGAGCTTCAAGAGCTGCGGTTGATGCTGGATATATTACAAACGAACATCAAGTGGGACAAACAGGAAAAGTTGTTGTTCCTGATCTATATATAGCAGTTGGAATTTCTGGAGCCATTCAACATTTAGCAGGAATGAAAGAAAGTAAAGTTATAGTTGCTATAAATAAAGATGGTGAAGCACCTATTTTTAGTGTCGCAGATTACGGCCTGGAAGCTGATTTATTCGAAGCACTTCCTCAATTCTTAGAGGAACTGAACAAATTAAACACTATACAAAAATAACAAATACTGTAAGAAATTAGTATGTCCAGAGAAGTGATGGAATACGATGTTGTAATCGTAGGTGGCGGACCATCGGGACTTTCAACTGCAATAAAATTAAAGCAGTTAAATCCAGATATTAATGTCTGCCTTTTAGAAAAAGCATCTGAAATAGGTGCACATATTTTATCCGGGAACGTGTTTGAAACACGAGCTTTAGATGAACTATTGCCAAATTGGAAAGATCTTAATCCACCAATTAAAACAAAAGTTAACAAAGAGAAGTTTCTATTTCTAGGAAAGACAAAAAAAATTAGTTGGCCAACCTGGTTATTACCTAAAGTACAACAAAATCATAACAATTATATTATTAGTCTAGCTAATTTATGTAGATGGTTAGCAGAACAAGCTGAAACTCTTGGAGTTGAAATATTCCCAGGTTTTCCTGCAAGTGAAGTTTTATACAATGAAGATGGTTCTGTTAAGGGTGTAGCAACTCAAGATATGGGTTTAGATAAAGAAGGTAATAAAAAAGATGGTTATGAACCAGGAATGGAACTTCATGCGAAAGTTACAGTTTTTGCAGAAGGGTGTAGAGGACATTTGGGCAAAGAATTAATTAAAAAATTTGATTTAGATAAAGGAAAAGATCCACAACAGTATGGAATAGGATTTAAAGAAATTTGGGAATTAAAAGAAGAAAATCACGACGAAGGCTTAGTGATGCATACGGCAGGCTGGCCATTAGATAATAGTACATATGGTGGAAGTTTTGTTTATCATGCTGAAAATAAACAGATATTTTTAGGATATGTCATTGGTCTTGATTATAAAAATCCTCATCTTTCACCGTTTGATGAATTTCAAAAATTTAAAACTCATCCAGCGATTAGATCAATATTAGAAGGTGGTAAAAGAATATCATATGGAGCAAGAGCACTTATAGAAGGAGGTTTTCAAAGTCTACCTAAGATGTTTATGCCAGGTGCACTATTAGTTGGTTGTGATGCTGGTACATTAAATATGCCAAAAATTAAAGGATCACATACTGCAATGAAAAGTGGAATGATTGCAGCGGAAACTATTATTGATCACATAAAATCAAGCAAAGAATTATCTTATTATGAGGAAAAATTTAAAAAAAGCTGGGTTTATAAAGAGTTATATGAGGCTAGAAATGTTAAACCTAGCTTTAGTTGGGGTTTAATTCTAGGAATAATATTTACAGGGATTGATCAAATTTTATTTAGAGGAAGATTGCCATTCACACTCAAACATAAACACGCTGATCATGAAACTTTAAAACCAGCAAGTGAAATGCCAAAAATAGATTATCCAAAACCAGATAATGTTATTACATTTGATAAAACAAGTTCAGTTTATCTAACAGGAACCAATCATGCTGAAAATCAACCAGTACATCTTCAACTTAAAGACAAAGATTTACCAATAAAATATACTTTAGGTAAATACGATGAACCTGCACAAAGATATTGTCCAGTTGGAGTTTATGAAATTCAAAAAGAAAATGATGTTGAGAAATTTGTAATTAATTCTCAAAATTGTATTCATTGTAAAACTTGCGATATAAAAGAGCCATCACAAAATATTACATGGGTCACGCCTGAAGGCGGGGGTGGACCTAAGTACGGAAATATGTAATTAAGAAAGATCTATTGCAAATTTTTTTAAAGTTTCAATTGGCACTAACTTTAAAGTATTAACGTGAGTTTTTTTTAAATATATAGAACATCCAATTCCCGCCTCTAAAGCTCTCGCAACCCAACTGGCACATACACACCAGTTATCTCCATCTACCAATCCAGGAAAACCAAATTCAGGGTGAGGTGTTATCAAATCATTACCAGCCTCCTTACACCATTCTAAAAATTCGTCGTTAACTTTTACACAAACTGTGTGTAAACCACGATCGTTTTCATCTGTGTTACAACAACCGTCTCTGAACCAACCAGTTAATGGATTTTTTGAACATTCTTCAAGATCTTCACCAAGAACGTTTTTTTGAGCCTCACTCATTAAATTTTAGTAGGATTAGGTTGTCCTTTATAAACAACTTCTGGATCAAATTTTTTCTTTTCTTCTTCAAATTTCATTTCTACTTTACGTCCATTTTCAATTTTACCTGTAGGTACTGATCGGTAAAAACATGATCTGTAACCAACATGACAACTTGCACCATCACCAATATCTACAGTTATCCAAACTGCATCTTGATCATCGTCAATTCTTATTTCTTTTACTTTTTGAGTAAAGCCGCTAGTTTTTCCTTTATGCCAAATTTCTTTTCTAGACCTGCTCCAGTAGTGAGCTTCTTTTGTTTCTATTGTTAATTTTAAAGCTTCAACATTCATATAACCGTGCATTAGAATCTCTTTAGTTTCTGCACATGTTGTAATTACAGGGATTAAGCCATCATTATCGAATTTTGGAGACAAAAGGTTACCTTCCTCTATATCAGCGACATTTTCTCTTTTTTTAAACATATATAAGTCGCATTATCTAACATATTACTGAATATATTAAATATTTTAAATTTAAGGATTTACTGTATAAAAAGGCGCTATGAAATTAGTAAAAGACACAGACAATAAAAATTTAGAGACTAAACAAATTTCAGATAAAGAAGCTGAAGAAGCTTTGATTAAGATATTAACTTGGATTGGTGAGGATCCAAATAGAGAAGGTTTGTTAGAAACACCAAAGAGAGTTATAAAAGCCTATAAGGAATTTTTTAGTGGGTACAAAGAGGATGCTAATAAAGTTTTAGAAAAAACTTTTGGTGACGTTGAAGGATATAATGACATGGTAATTCAAAAGAATATATCTGTGCAAAGTCATTGCGAACATCATATGGTTCCAATATTGGGTATGGCACACGTCGCATACATACCAAAAGAAAGAGTTGTAGGACTAAGTAAGCTAGCAAGGGTTGTTGATGTATTTGCAAAAAGGTTGCAAACACAAGAAAGATTAACACTACAAATTGCTAAATCAATTATGACTGCTCTTGATGCTAAGGGTGTTGCAGTAACAATTGATGCAGCTCATCAATGTATGACTACTAGAGGAATAAAAAAAGAAAGAGCATCTACAGTTACTAATTACTTTTTAGGTCAATTTAAGGACGATCTTTCTATTCAGAATAGATACTTACGATTTATTAAAGAATAGAGTATAATTACACATGTCTGATACTTTCAAAGCCCTGGTTATAAACCAGGTGGGTGAAAATTTTTCTCAAGAAGTTAAAGAATTAAATTTTGATTTTTTAAACGAAGGTGAAGTTTTAGTTAAAATACAATACTCGGATCTTAATTATAAGGATGCTTTGATTTTAAAAGATGGTGCAAAATTAGTTAAAGAGTTTCCAAGAATTCCTGGAATTGATTTCTCAGGTACAGTAGCAGAAAGCAAGTCAGATGAATTTAAAGAAGGTGATGAGGTAATACTTACTGGTTGTAGGGTTGGAGAATTATTTCATGGAGGATTCTCTCAATATGCAAGAGTTAAAAAAGAATTTCTGATAAAGAAACCTTCAGGTATTGATTTGAAGCAAGCAATGATGATGGGTACTGCAGGCTTTACAGCAATGTTGTGCGCATTTGCCGTTAAAGCAAAAGAAGAATTATTACTACAAAGTAAAGTGAACGATGTCCTTGTAACAGGTTCAACAGGTGGTGTAGGTATGGTTGCAGTAAATATTCTGTCAAAAATGGGATGTAATGTAACCGCAATCACAGGAAAACCTGAAAAAGCTGATTATTTAAAAGAATTAGGAGCAAAAACTGTTTTAGATCGTAAAGAATTTGAAGGTGAACCAAGATTAATTGGTAAAGGTACTTGGGATGGTGTTGTTGACACTGTTGGTGGAAATATTTTAGCAAATGCAATATCTCAAACAAGATTAAAAGGAATTGTAGCTGTTTGTGGTAATGCGAGTGGAACTAACAAATTAAATACTTCTGTTGTTCCTTTTTATATCAGAGCTGTAAAACTATGGGGCGTAGACTCAGTTAATGTAAGCAACAAAAGAAAAGAATTTGTATGGGGTGAAGTACCAAGTTTAGTAGATTTTAGTATTATAGAAAAATCAATTAAAATAGTTGGGCTTGAGGAACTATTAACTGTATTTCCAGAAATGCTTGAAGGAAAACTGAAAAATAGAATTCTAGTGGATGTAAATAAATAATGGATTGGGATAAATTAAAAATTTTTCATGCAGTAGCTGAAGCTGGTAGTTTTACAAGCGCTACTGTAATTCTAAATCTAAGCCAATCTGCAATTAGTAGACAGATTCAATCTTTAGAAGAAGATTTAAAAGTAAAGTTATTTGAAAGACATGCAAGAGGATTAACGCTTACAGAAAATGGTGAATATGTTTATAAAACTGCACATGAAGTTATTAGTAAACTTAAGGAGGTAGAAACAACTTTAGGGGATCAAAAACATAAACCAACTGGAAAACTAACAATTACAACTGTTAGAAGTTTTGGTACTCACTGGTTAACCCCAAGAATTCAAGAGTTTATGCAATTAAATCCAGAAATTGAAATAGAATTAATTTTTGACGATAAAGAGTTAGATTTAAGTACAAGACAAGCCGATATTGGAATATTTATGAGAAGACCAAAACAACTTAATTATATTCAAAGAAAACTAATGGATATAAATTACCATATATATGGCTCAAATAAGTATCTTGAAAAACATGGTATGCCTAAATCTATTAATGATTTAAGCAAGCATAACTTTATATCATTTGGTAGAGGAGCCCCATCACCAGTGTTTAACCCAGATTGGGCATTAAAACTTGGTATAAAAGATAATAAAAAAAGAAAACCTGTTATGAAAGTAAATAGCGTTATGGGTTTACTGTTAGCAGTCGAAAGTGGTGTAGGCCTTGCGGCTCTTCCAGATTATTTAGTTTCTTTATCTCGAAATGTAATTAAAGTTCTACCCAGCGTTGAAGGTCCAATTACGGAGGCTCACTTTGTCTTTCCAGAATCTTTGAAAAACGTAGCTAGAGTGACAACCTTCAGAAACTTTCTTTATAGTAAAATTTCAGAATTTAAGTCTTAAAATATCAATAATATAGGCGTTAAGTGCGTCATTAATGCGATTGATAATCATTATCATTGCGAATAGTTATCAAAATCATTATAATTTATAAAAAACTAAAAGAGAGAGATATATGAAAAAAATGACAATATCCGCATTAATCTTATCCTTATTTGCATCAAGCTTTGCAATGGGGAATGAGGTAAATATTTTTAATGCAAGACATTATAAAGCTGATGCAGAACTTTATAGTAAATTTACAGCAGCAACAGGAATTAAAGTAAACTTAATCAATGGTAAGGCTGGTGCTTTAGAAAAAAGAATGATCGAAGAAGGTGCTGATTCAGCTGCCGATCTTTACATAACTGCTGACGCTGGAAGATGTGGTGCATTTAAAGCAAAAGGAATGACTCAATCAGGCTTAGTTTCATCTACAATTAAATCATCTGTACCAAAAAGTTTTAGAACTACACACTGGGTTGGAGTAGCAAAAAGAGCAAGAATTGTTTACTACTCACCAGAAAGAGTAAGTGGTGCTGAGTTGTCAGGGTTAACTTATGAAAGTTTAGCTGATCCAAAATGGAAAGGCAGAATTGCAATTAGAGCTTCTAGCAACATTTATAACAAATCTCTTGTAGCTTCATTAGTTAAAAATAATGGAAAAAAAGCTGCAGGTGAGTGGGCTAAAGGAGTTGTTGCAAACATGGCAAGAGATCCAAAAGGAAATGATAGAGCACAAATTATGGCTGTAGCAGCAGGAGAAGCTGATATTGCTGTTGCAAATACTTATTACTTAGCTTTGATGTTATCTGGGAATAAAGGACCTGAACAACAAGAAGCTGCAAAAAAAGTTAAAGCTTTTTTTCCTAATCAGAATGATAGAGGAACACACATGAATATAAGTTGTGCAGCTTTAGTTAAAGGAGCGCCCAATAAAACTAATGCAATTGCACTTGTTGATTTCTTATTATCACCAGAAGCTCAAGAACACTTTACAAATAATACTTTTGAGTTTCCAATGATAGCTGGAGTTTCACCAAGTCCATTGGTAGTAAACAACTTAGGTTTAGATTTTAAACAAGATCTAACAACGAGTGTTGCTAGTTATGGAGCAAAGCAAGCTGACGCCTTAGAGGTGATGACGGCTGCTGGTTGGAAGTAACATTGAAAGTAAAAAAAAAATTTATGTCTGAGGTTAATTTAAATAAATCAGCCAATGCATGTGTACCATGTGCTGAGGAGTGTAAAAAAATTAACAAAAGAATAAATAAAAGGAAATTATCAGAGATAAGTACTAAAGATTTTCCGCACATTTCAAAGGTATTCAATATCTGACTTTTAAAAATATTAAAAGAGACTATATAGGTCATTTAAATTACAAATATCTCTATGTTTACAAACAAATTTAACATCTGGTTTTTAAGCTCTCTGCTTATTTCATTGCTTGTTATAATTCCTATTTTGACAGTCTCTTTTAGTTTTTTTGAAGATACTTCCAGATATTTTGACATACTTAAAAAAACTTTTTTGTTTGAATATATTTTTAATTCTTTGTCACTTTTAGTTGGTGTCTTAATACTAACTTTTTTTCTAGGTGTTGGATCTGCTTACATAGTCTCTTTTTACAAATTTCCAGGAGTTAACTTTTTTAAATGGGCATTAATTTTATCTTTTGCTATACCACCCTACATTTATGCATACTCTTTATTTGCATTTTTTGATAATTATGGCACTGCATTTACAATATTAAAGACTTTATTTGGTGATGGTGAGTACAATAAAAGTATACCAAAGTTTGATGGAATGTTTGGTTTAATATTATCTATTTCATTTTCTCTTTATGCATATGTTTATATTCTTGCAAGATCTTCTTTTTTATATCAATCACAAAATTTAATAGACCTTGGAAAAAATTTAGGTTTTTCAAAATTTAAATCTTTTTATTCAATAATATTACCAGCTGCCAGACCTGCCATAGTTGCAGGTCTCTCTTTAGTTGCAATGGAAACACTAGCAGAGTTTGGTGCAGTAGATTTTTTTTCAGTTAATACACTAACAACAGGTATATATAATGCTTGGATAACTTTTGATGATTTAGCTTTTGCTAATAGAATATCATTTTTTCTTTTGTTATTTATATTTATTCTTTTTCTGACTGAAAATCTATCTAGAAAAAAAGCGAAATATCACTTGGATACAAGAGGTGGTTTTAAACAAAAAGAAAAAATAAAACTTTCTGGAACAAATTCTTTTATTGCTTTTTTATTTTGTTTTTTATTGTTCTTTATAAGTTTTCTATTTCCATTAGGACAAATGCTTTATTGGACAATAAAATTTCCAGAAAATTTCTTTGATATAAATATAATTAATCTTTTATTAAACACACTTTATTTAGTAGTATTGTCCAGTTTAGTTCTAATAACATTTGCTTTGATTTCTAATTATGGAAATCGAGTTTCAAGAAATAAAATATTAAATTTTTTATCCACACTGTCGATTTCAGGTTACGCCATACCTGGTGTTATTTTAGCTGTCGCTTTTATAACTTTTATTGCCTGGTTTGATGAGAATATAATTAAATCCTTAGGTTTTTTATCAATTAAAAAATTATTTATTGGATCTGTTTTAGGTTTAATTATTGTATATTTTGTTCGTTTTTACTCACTAGCTTTCAATGGAATAAAATCAGGATATGAAAAAATAAACGTTTCAGTTGATGAGAGTGCATATCTTCTTGGTTATTCAAAAAGAAAAACATTTCTGAATATTCATGTACCATATTTGAGAAATTCATTATTATTTGTGGTTATTTTAATATCTCTTGAAATAATTAGAGAATTGCCAATTACCTTGGTTTTACGCCCATTTAACTTTGAAACATTTGCAACTACTGCTTATATCTCTGCATCAGAGGATATGCTTGAAGCAGCAGCAGTACCATCATTGTTTTTAATTTTAATTGCTGCCTTTTTTATTACAATAACTTCAAATTATATTTTAAAAGAGAATAATGGCTAATAACTTTTTAGAAGTAAATAACGTTGATTTCAAAGCTGGTGGAAAAACAAAAGTAAAAAATGTGTCTTTTTCAGTTCAAAACGAAGGAGACATCATTTGTCTTCTAGGACCTTCTGGAATAGGAAAAACTACGATATTGAGAACAATCGCTGGATTAGAAAAGATTAATAATGGATCTATAATTATCAATAATAAAACTATATCTTCAAAAAAAATTCACATTGAGCCAGAGGATCGAAATATTTCACTTGCCTTTCAAGACAATAGTTTATTTCCGCACTACAATGTTGAAAAAAATATATTAATTGGTACAGAAAAAAAAAATAAAAAAAAAATTAAAATAAATGCAAAAGAAATAGTAGAATTTTTAAATTTAAAAAAAATATTAAATAAATATCCACATGAGATTAGTGCAGGTGAAGCGCAAAGATCGTCACTAGCAAGAGCTTTAGTTTCGAATCCAGACTTATTATTATTAGATGAGCCATTGTCGAATGTTGACCAAAGCTTTAAAGAAGAAATTCAAGTCGAATTAAAACAATTATTAAGTAAATCCAAAATAACAACTATAATTGTTACACACGACTCATACGAAGCGTTTTACTTAGGAAGTAAATGTGGAATTATATTAAATAAACAACTTAAACAATTTGATGATCCTTATAATGTTTATCATTTTCCTAATTCAGTAGAAGTTGTAAATTTTTTAAATAGAGGAATTTTAATTCCTGCAAAAGTAACCAGTGAAAATAGTTTAGAAAATAAAGATCTTGGAACAATTAAAGGTAATTTTGTTAAACACTATCCAAATGGATCAGAGGTAAAACTTTTATTACAGCCAGAAGATTTAGAACATGATGATAAAAGTAATTTAAAATTAGAAGTCGTTGATCGTAAATTTAGAGGAACAAATTTTATTTATACTTTAAAAACACCAAGCGAGTTACAAATTCCAGTATTTGTTCATTCACATCATATTCACCAGCATGAAATAGACGAAAAATTTGGTATTAAACGACCAATTCACATTGACCACATTGTTTGTTTTTAAGTAATATTATACTTTAAAAATATACTCATGGATAAAGATTTACCAAGAAGCACTAAAGTTGTAGTTATTGGAGGCGGCGTAGCTGGAACATCGTGTGCATATCATTTAGCTAAATTTGGCTGGAAAGATGTTGTTCTGTTGGAAAGAGATCAGTTAACATCTGGAACCACATGGCATGCAGCTGGTTTAATGGGTCAATTAGGGGCTTCATCTACTATTACAAAGTTAAGAAAATATACTTTGGATCTTTATCAAGAATTAGAAAAAAAAACTGAATTGTCTATAGGATTAAAACAAAATGGAGCAATTACAGTAGCTACCACAAAAGAGAGAATGCAAGAATTGTTGAGACAAGCAACTACCGCTCAACTATCAGATGTTGAAGTACATGTTTTGGATAAAAAAGAAACAAAAGATTTATATCCTGTTGTAAATAATGATGACATTATTGGAAGTGTTTTTATGCCAAAAGATGGTCAAGCTGATCCAGTAGGCGTAACTAATGTTTTAGCAAAAGCTGCTAGAATGGAAGGAGCACAAATTTTTGAAAAAACACCTGTAACAAAAATTCTTGTTAAAAATAATTCTATAATTGGAGTAGAGACTGATAAAGGAAAAATTGATTGTGAATATGTTGTTTTAGCAACAGGTATGTGGTCTAGACAAATAGGTGAAAAAATGAATGTTAGTATTCCATTGTATCCCAATGAACATTTTTATGTGATCACGGAACCAATGAAAGATTTACCAAAAAATTTACCAGTTTTAAGAGATTATAATAATTGTCTCTATCTTAAAGAAGACGCAGGTAAAATGTTAGTTGGAATTTTTGAACCAAATGCAAAACCAGCCTTTAAAAATACTGGTGTTGTACCAGATGATTTTTCCTTTGGTGAATTACCAGATGATTTTGATCATTTCGAACCTTATTTACAAAAATCATTTCACAGGTTGCCTATGTTGGAAAATGCAGGAATTAGAAAATTTTTCTCTGGTCCTGAATCATTTACTCCTGATACTCAATATCTTTTAGGTGAAACTCCTGAGATTAAAAAACTTTTTACATGTTGTGGTTTTAATAGTATTGGAATTGCAAGTTCAGGAGGTGCTGGACGAGTTACTGCAGAATGGATGATTAATGGACACATAAATGAAGATTTATTTTCATTAGATATTAAAAGATTTCAAAAATTTCATTCATCAAAAAAATTTATAATGGAAAGAGTGACAGAAACACTTGGTGATTTATATGGAATGCATTGGCCATTTAAACAACATAAAACATCAAGAAACCAAATTGTATTACCCTACCAAGAGGAGCTAAAAAAATTAGGGGCTTGTTTTGGAACCTCGGGTGGTTTTGAAAGACCTATGTGGTATGCGTTAAAAGGTGAAAAGGCTGATTACAATTATAGTTTTGGTTATCAAAATTGGTATCCATCAGCTGAATTTGAGACCAAAAATGCCAGAGAAAACGTTGGATTATTTGAGCTATCTCCTTTTTCAAAATTTGACCTAGAAGGGCAAAATGTTCATGAAGAATTACAAAAAATTTGTACAGCAAACATAAAAGATATTGAGGGTAGAGCAACTTATACCCAGATGTTAAATGAAGATGGAGGAATAGAGACAGACGTTACTATTACTTGTCTTAAGAAAAACCATTTTAGAGTGATAGGTCCAGCAGCAACAAGAGAACATGATAAATTTCATATAAAAAAACATATTTCAGAGCAGGTCAATTTTAAAGATGTAACAGAAAATTTAATATGCCTAGGATTATACGGACCCAACTCAAGAAAATTACTATCTAATATCAGTAATGACGATTTTACAAATGAAGGTATAAAGTTTAGTCATGGAAAATTCGTTACTATTGACGGAGTTAAAGTCTGGGCTCAAAGATTATCTTATGTAGGTGAAATAGGATTCGAATTATACACAAACACAGATGAAAGCAAAAAATTATTTTTAGCCATTATTGAAGAGGGTAAAAATCATGGCTTATCACTTTGTGGTGCTCATGCTATGGACATAATGAGAATGGAAAGTGGTTTTTTACATTGGGGACATGATATATCGCCTGAAGAAAATCAATATCAAGCAGGACTTAAATTTGCAATCAGTTATAAAAAAAATATAAATTTTGTTGGAAAAGAAGCATTATTAAAAATTAAAGATCAAAACCCCACAAAATCATTAGCTATGATGGTGTTGAAAGATAACAGACCTGGGGAACCTTTGTTACTTCATGAAGAACCAATTTACTTGGATGATAAAATAATTGGCAGAACAACATCAGGAAATTATTCATTTAATTTTAAAAAAAATATTTCATTTGGTTATGTTAACTCTGGAAATACAATCGAAAATTTAATCAATAAAAACTTATCTATTGAAGTTGAAAAGAAAAAATATCCTGTAACAATAATCAAAAAACCCTTAAATCAAAAAAATATAAAAGATATTTAATGTTAAAAATAATTTCAAAAAAAAATAGGGCTGCAGAAATTATTTGTAATCTTAACAAAATTGACAATAAGCAATTAAAAGAAATTAAGTCTACATTAGATAAGTATGGAATGATTTATTTTCCAAAACAAAAACTAAGTTCCAAGAATTATCTTAATTTTGCAAAAAAATTTGGTAAACCAGCTAATTATCCAAGATTGAAAGGCTTAAATAAAAAATACCCTCAAATAACTGTTGTACAACGTAAATCTACTGACAAAGGGCCAAGCTTTGGGGAACAATTTCACACAGACTCCTCATATACAAAAAAACCTCCTAGATACACGATGTTACTTTCAAAACTAGTACCTAAAAAAGGTGTTGCTAATACTGACTTTTCTTCGCAGTACTTAGCTTATGAAAAATTATCAAAAAATTATAAAAATAAGCTTAAAAAATTAAAAGGCATCTATTCTTCGCATGGACCAATATCAATTACAACAGTTGAGAGAGAAAAAGAAAAAGGAAAAATATCTAAAGAACTGATTTCCAGACATAAAATAATTAGAACTATTAAAAATAAAAAAACTATATACTGTAGCCCAGGGCACTTTTTAAAATTTAATACGCATATGACTAAACAAAAAAAAGAACTAAAGAAATTCTTATTCAATCATCAGACAAAAAAAACCTTTCAATATTCATTAGAATGGGAAAAAGATCAGCTTGCTATTTGGGATAATAGAGCCATGCTCCATCAGGCTACACCGTTTAAAGGTAATAGAATACTTCATAGAATAACAATACTTTAATAAAATGTATTCAATATTTCTTGGGTTAACACCTTTTATCTTTATCACACTATTTGGTTTTGTTTTTGGAAAACTTAAAATTTTTGATTTAGGTCATGCAAAAGTTTTAAATTTGTTTTTATTCTATGTAGCGGTCCCTGCCTTAATTATTAAATTTGTTGCTCAAAGTGAAATAGGCCAAGTTGATATAAAACAAATAGTTTCTTATTTTTTAATGCAAGGAAGTCTTGGGTTTTTAACATTTTTATTAACATCTAAGTTTTTTAAAAGACCTATTCCAGAATCTATTATATGGGCATTGATGGTAGCACTATCAAATCATGTAACATTATTATTACCTATTACAAAAATCTATTTTGGCACTGAAGTAATAACTCAAGTAACAAGTATAATATTAATGGATGGGGTTATTTTATTATCTGTAATTGCTTTTTTTTTAGAACTTACTACTAAAAAAAATATTCGATTAACTGCATTTATAAAGAACATAGTTCTTAATCCAATGATATTTTCAATCTTAATTGGTCTTTTACTATTTGTGTTTAATATAAATATCGATGATACGCCAATAGACTATATTCTTTCTGTATTAGCAGCTTGTGTTTCTCCTATAGGACTTTTTGCAATTGGTATCACATTATCCTTTTACACACATAAAGTTATTAATAAACTAACTGCTTCTATATCTATATTGAAATTAGTTGTTTCTCCAATCATCCTCTTGATAATTGGTTTCATTATATTTGATGTTGGACAACCTGAAAAAATTCCTGGTGCTTTTTTTGTTAGTGTTGCACCATGTGGTCATACAGCTGTAGTTTTATGTTCAGCCTATAATGTAAGTCCTGAAAATATAATAAAAGCTTTATTTATCTCAACTTTTGCATCATTTGCTACCATATTTTTTGCTATTCAATATTTAACAACTTAAGTTAATTAATATTATCTAAGATTTTATTAGCACATTCTTTTGTATTGCTATCACCATCTAGATCTTTAGTTCTATTTTGTTTTTCTAGCAAAGTTTTTTCGATTGAACTTACTATTCGTTTGGCAGCTTCTTTTTCGCCTAAATAATCTAACATCATCGCGCCAGACCAAATTTGACCTATTGGATTTGCAATACCTTTTCCAGCAATATCAGGTGCTGATCCATGAACAGGCTCGAATAAAGAAGGATGTTTATTTGTTGGGTTAATATTTCCAGATGGAGCTATACCAATTGTTCCCGTACATGCTGGACCCAAATCAGATAAAATATCTCCAAATAAATTTGATGCTACTACAACATCAAACCACTCTGGTGTTAAAACAAATCTTGCAGCTAAAATATCGATATGAAACTGATCTGTTTTTATCTCAGGAAAATCTTTTTTATTTTCATAAAATCTTTGGTCCCAGTATGGCATTGTTATAGAAATACCATTTGATTTTGTGGCATTAGTTAATTTTTTTCTATCTCTTGTTTTTGCTAATTCAAATGCAAATTTTTGAACTCTATCTATTCCATGTTTAGACATTATAGTTTCTTGTATAACAATTTCTCTTTCAGTATTTTGATACATTTTTCCACCTACCGAAGAATATTCGCCCTCAGTATTTTCACGTACTATCATCATATCTATGTCGCCAGGTTTTTTATTTGCTAAGGGTGCATTTACACCTTCAAATAATTTTACTGGCCTTAAATTGATAAATTGATCAAATTCTCTTCTAAACTGGAGTAGGGAACCCCATAAAGTTATATGATCTGGGTATTTATCTGGCATACCTACTGCACCAAAAAATATCGCATCATGATTACCAATTTGTTGTTTCCAATCATCAGGTAGCATTTTTCCATGCTTTTCATAATAATCGCACGATGAGAAATCAAATTCATCGATCTTTAATTTAAATTGATGCTGATTTGCTACTTCTTTAAGTATTTTTAAAGCTTCTGGAACAACTTCTTTTCCAATTCCATCTCCTGCAATGGATGCAATCTTATACTCTTTCATTTTTATTTTATGAAAGTATCGTTAAATTGTTTTGCAACTCTTACAAAAGTAGTACATTTACTTAATTGTTTTAATGAAGGAGCACCTACATAAGTGCAACTGCTTCTAACACCACCTAGAATATCTTGAATTGTATCTTTTATTTTGCCTCTATATTTAACTCTTACAGTTCTTCCTTCACTGCTTCTGTAATTTGATAATCCTCCATAATGCTTTTTATTTGCTGTTTCAGAACTTGAGCCGTAGAATTCAATATATTTTGAGCCGTTTGATTTAACTATTTTCCCTTTGCCTTCGTCGTGACCTGCAAACATTCCACCTAACATTACAAAATCTGCACCACCTCCAAAACCTTTTGCAACATCTCCAGGACATGTACATCCGCCATCTGCAATTATATGAGCTCCTAAACCATGGGCTGCATCAGCACATTCAATTACAGCACTTAATTGAGGGTAGCCAACTCCTGTTTGAATTCTTGTTGTACAAACACTTCCTGGACCAATCCCAACTTTTACAATATCTGCACCAGATAAAATAAGTTCTTGCGTCATGTCTGCAGTAACTACATTTCCAGCTATAATAGTTTTGGTAGGATATTTATCTCTTACAGATTTAAGAAATTTACTAAAGTATTCAGAATAACCATTGGCAACATCAATACAAATGAACTTTATAAATCCAAATTCTCTTAAAACTTTGTTTAAATTTTCAAAATCTTCTTTTTTAGTACCAATGCTAATAGCTATATTTTTATAAATAGATTTAATTTTTTTAAATTGCTTTATTTTTTTTACATCATGTTGTTTAGTTAAACATGTAATCATGCCATATTCAGATAATTTCTCAGCTACTCCAAGCTCTCCGACCCCGTCCATATTTGCAGCCATTATTGGAATACCTGACCACTCATTTTTACTATATTTAAATCTGTATGTTCTTAAAAGATTTACATCTTTACGACTTTGTAGCGTACTTCTTTTAGGTCTAAAAAGGACGTCTGAATAATCTAGTTTTAATTCTTCTTCAATTCTCACAAATCCGAATTTATACAGGTGCACAAAGTAAATTCAAATTAAATATTATTAATATTGATACTAAGCTTTCATTAGTTATACTTTGAAAAATTCATATTATTAAGCATGTTTAATGGTTTTAAGTCAAAGTACGTAAAGGTAAAAAAGGGCAAGGTTTTTTGTAGAGTTGGTGGTAAAGGTCCACCATTACTTTTACTACACGGATATCCACAAACACATTTAATGTGGCACAAAACAGCCCCTGAGTTATCTAAAAGATTTACAGTGGTTGCTGCAGATTTAAGAGGATATGGAAATAGTCTTGCTCCAGCATCAGATAGCAAACATTACAACTACTCAAAAAGAGAAATGGCAAGTGACATGAAACAGATGATGATAAAATTAGGGTTTAACAAATTTTTTGTTGCGGGACATGATAGAGGTGGAAGAGTTGCTCACAGGTTAGCAAGAGACCATAGAAAAAATATAATAGCTCTTAGTGTTTTAGATATTTGTCCAACATTAGATATGTACGAACTAACGACGAGAGATTTCGCAAAAGCTTACTTTCATTGGTTTTTTTTAATTCAACCAAAATGGTTACCTGAGAAAATGATAATGAGCGATCCACGTAAATGGATGAAAAGTTGTTTAGATAAATGGTCAGGTAATCACAAATTTGGAAAAGTTGAAGAAAATTATTTAAAATGTTTCAAGCAACCAAAAAGAATTCATGGATCTTGTGAAGATTATAGAGCTTCTGCGACTATTGATTTAGATCATGACAAAAAAGATAGAAAGAAAAAACTAAATATTCCAGTCCAAGTGTTATGGGGAAGTAAGGGAGTAATTGGAAAGCAGTTCAAACCATTAAAAATTTGGCAAAGATATACTGAAAAAAAAGTTATAGGTTATCCTATAAACTCAGGTCACTTCATTCCAGAGCAAAATCCAAAGGCTACTATTAAACATTTAACTGATTTTTTTTTGAAGAAAATTAAGTAATTAGCCTTACTTGATGTGATCAATAATCGCGCATATCATTCTTGATAATATTAAATTCACCTTTAAATATTACTAATGTCTTCTTTACTTAAAAATTCAGAATTAACTTCAGAAAAAGCAGATAGCATTGTTTCTGAAACTCTAAATAATTGTGATGATGGTGAGCTTTATATAGAGGATACAAAATCTGAGACAATTGTATTAGATGATAACAAAATTAAAAGTTCAAATTATACATCTGACTTAGGTTATGGTTTTAGAGCTGTAACAGGTGATACAGTCGCTTATTCTCATTCAAACGAAATTTCAGAAAAATCATTAAAAAATTCTAGCGAAAATCTTAAGTCAACTTTAAAAAATAATAGCGGAACATATAATTCAGAAATTAAAAAAACTAATCAGAAGCTTTATAAAGACGTTGATCCAATTGAGAGCAAGTCAATGAAATCAAAAATAGAATTGCTGAACAATATGAATGAGTATGCCAGATCAAAAGATAGTTCAGTTAAACAAGTAACAGCAAGCCTTCTAGCAGAAAAGAAAAATGTTGAGATCATTAGATCTGGAGGAGAATTATTATCAGATAACAGACCTTTAGTTAGAATAAATATGTCAGTAATGGTTGAAAAGAATGGTAGAAAAGAAACTGGTGTTTTTGGTATTGGTGGAAGACAAGATTATGATGAATATCTTAAAAATGATAATTGGAAAAAAGTTTGTGATGAAGCTTTTAGAATTGCAAGTACAAATATAGAAAGCAAACCTTCTCTTGCAGGAGAAATGAAAGTTGTTCTAGGACCTGGTTGGCCTGCAATTTTAATTCATGAAGCTGTAGGTCATGGACTAGAAGGTGATTTTAATAGAAAAAAAACTTCAGCTTTTCATGATTTAGTTGGTAAAAAAGTTGCGAGCGATGGAGTTACAATAATCGACGACGGAACATTAGATAATAGAAGAGGTAGTTTAAATATTGATGATGAAGGAACGCCAACAGAAAGAACAGTTTTAATTGAAAATGGTATCTTAAAAAATTTCATGCAAGATAGACTAAATGCAAGACTTATGAATACAAAATCAACAGGAAATGGAAGAAGAGAGAGCTATAAACACGTCGTGATGCCTAGAATGAGAAATACGATAATGTTAGGTGGATCAAACACCCAAGAAGAAATGATTAAGTCAGTAGATAAAGGTATTTTTGCTGTAAGTTTTGGTGGTGGTCAAGTTGACATTACCTCTGGAAAATTCGTTTTTAACTGTACAGAAGCTTATGAGATTATAAATGGAAAAATTGGATCACCAATTAAAGGAGCTACTTTAATTGGTGATGGACCATCTTCATTAAAAGAAATTTTAATGGTTGGTAATGATATGATGTTAGATCCTGGCATTGGAACATGCGGTAAAGCTGGACAGGGTGTACCAGTGGGTGTTGGACAACCATCTTTACTTATCAATAATATGACTGTTGGTGGAACTCAACTCTAATAAAATGATTAAAGATCAAGAGTATCTAAAAAAAATTGCAGATATATGCCTTAGTAAATCAAAAAAATTAGGTTCATCTGATGCAAATATTTTAGTGCAAAGTTCTGTTTCTGAAAATGTAAATGTAAGGAATAAAAAACTTGATGGATCTGAAAGGTCTGAAAATCTTGGAGTAGTTCTTACAACTTATTTAGGTAAAAAAAAGTCCTCAATAGCCTCATCAAATCTTAAAGAAAAAAATTTAGATGAGCTAGTAAATAGATGCATTGAAACAATGAAGATTACACCTGAGGATGAATATAATTCATTACCAGATAAAGACCTCCATTTTAAAGGATTAAAAGACTTAGACTTGTATGATGAAACTCATTTAAGCAATGAAGACAAGATTAATTATATAAAAGAGGCAGAAGAGGAAGCTTTTTCAAATGATAAAATAATTAATACTAATGGATCTGGATTTGGTGAAAATAAATCAAATTTTTTATTAGCTAATTCAAATGGATTTGCTGATGGATATAAAACCTCACAATTTACTGCATATTGTGAAGTTGTTTCAAAAAGCAATGGAAGTATGGAGAGAGATTATGAATATACTAGTAAAAGATTTTACAGTGACATTTTGAAACCAAAACAACTTGGATCTATTGCAGCAGAGCATGCAGTAAAGAAATTAAATCCAAAAAAAATTAAAAGCGAAAAAATTAGCCTTATATTCGACAAAAGAATATCAAAAAACTTTCTTTCAATCTTTGCTAGTGCCATTTCATCAAGCGCTATTGCAAAAGGGACTACATTTTTAAAGGACAAATTAAACCAAAAAATTTTCAATTCTGAAATAAATATACTTGATCATGGTGATATCAAAAAAGCTAATGGATCACGTTATTTTGATAGTGAAGGAATAGGTATAATTAATTTAGATTTAATTAAAAACGGAATACTTCAAGATTATTTGATTGACACTTACAATGGAAAAAAAATTAACAGAAAGTCTAATGGAAGAGCAAGTGGTACAACAAATCTGTATTTTGAAAATGGATCTAAAACTTTTAATGAGTTGATAAAATCAGAAAATAAACTTCTTTACATAAAAGAAACTATCGGACACGGTACAAATATTATTAACGGCGATTATTCTGTAGGTGCATCTGGCATGATGATTGAGAATGGAGAGTTTTCATATCCAGTAAGTGAAATTACAATTGCTGGAAACTTAAATAATATTTTTAAAAATATAACTTTAGCCGACGATTTGGAATTTAATTATGCAACGAATTCACCGACAATGATGGTTGAAGGTATGGTTGTAGGTGGAAAATAATTTCTAAATGAAAAAAATAATAACCATTTTTTTTGCATTTTTTTTTATTACTAACTCATCAAACTCTAATGAACACGAAATAAGATTAAATAACTTATTTGAAAAATTAAAAATTCAAAACCACTCAATTGCAATTGATACAGAGATGAAAATTTGGGATATTTGGACAAAACACCCCACTAATCAAAATTTAACTTCTTTGCTATCAAGAGGAACGAAATTTATGAATCAAGAGCAATATTCAGTTGCTGTAGATATATTCACAACAGTAATTAAAAAAGATCCTAGTTGGGCAGAAGCGTGGAATAAAAGAGCAACTGTCTTTTATTTAATGGGCAAATATCAAGATTCTCAAAATGATATAGACAAGGTATTAAAACTAGAGAAAAGACATTTTGGAGCATTATCAGGACAGGGTCTCGTTCAAATTAAGTTAAAAAATTACGAAAAGGCTTTGAAGAGTTATGAAAAAGTAAAAGAGATTTATCCGTCCATGAGGTCACCACAAATAATGATACCACAGATTAAAGAGTTGATTAAAAATCAATCTGTGTAAATGAAAAAACTGCTAATAATATTTTTTATCAATATTTTTGCAGTTAATTCTGCTTATTCTGTAGATGAAGTCCTTACTTCTTTAAAAGAGGGAGGAAAAATAATTTTTATTAGACATGCGCTTGCACCAGGGAATGGAGATCCAGAAAATTTTGACTTAAATGACTGTTCTACCCAAAGAAATTTAAGTCAAAGAGGAATTGAACAGTCAAAATTTATTGGAAGTATATTTATTAAAAACCAGATTAAAATTGAAAGTGTCTATTCAAGTGAATGGTGCAGATGTATAGATACAGCTAAATTTGCTTTTAAAAATTATCAAACATATAGCGCACTAAATTCTTTTTATGATATTAGATTTGAAGCAAATGAAGAGAGGCAAATAACTCAATTAAAAGAGTTTATTAATCAATGGAATGGTAAAGAAAATATAATTTTTGTTACTCATTTTGTTGTTATATCTTCAATGCTAAATATAGGGACTTCTTCAGGAGAAATAGTAATAACCGATAAGAATTTAAATATTATTGGATCAATTGATACTTTGTAATATATTAACTTAAGATTTATGAAAACAATATTTATTATAGGATCAAAAAAGCATACTTTAAAATACACTAGAAAAATGCCTGAAGGCGAAGTAAAAAAAATGAAATCTTTTGTAACTAATAAAGGTCAAAAGTTAGAAAAAACATCCAAGTTTAAAATTCTAAATATTTCAGACGAAAAAACAGCAAGAGTGTTTAAGATCAGTTTATAATATTTAATCCAGAAATAGAGACTAAATGAAGAAATCTAAAAGAAGCAATGTTGACCCATTTATTGTAATGGATGTAATGGAGTCTGCTAGGAAAGCAGAAGCTAATGGCAAGCATGTAATTCATATGGAAGTAGGTCAACCAGGAACACCAGCACCAAAGCGTGCCAAACAATTTATTTCAGATGAAATTTCTAATAATGATCTTGGCTATACAGTTACTTTAGGTTTGCCAGAATTACGAAATAGAATTTCTAAGTTGTATGGAGATTGGTACAATATTGATTTAAACCCAGACAGAATAATTATAACAACAGGATCTTCAGGAGCATTTATACTTTCTTTTGCAGCATTATTTGATGTTGGTGATAGAGTAGGCATTGCCGCTCCAGGCTATCCTAGCTATAGACAAATTTTAAAGTCTCAAGATTTAATTCCAATTGATATTTTTACAGAGTTACAAAATAAATTTCAGCCTATACCGAAAGATATTAAAGAAAATAATTTAAACGGTTTATTAGTTGCTTCTCCTGCAAATCCCACTGGTTCAATGCTTGATAAAAAAAAACTAGAAGAACTTATTAATACTGCGCATAAAAATAAAGTGAGTTTTATTAGCGATGAGATTTATCATGGAATTCAATATGAAAATAATCCTACATCTGCATTAGAAATTTCAAATGAATGTTATGTTATAAATTCATTTTCTAAATATTTTTCTATGACAGGTTGGAGAGTAGGCTGGATGATTGTTCCTGAAGATCATGTGAGACAAGTAGAAAGATTATCTCAAAATCTTTTTATTTGCCCTCCACATGTTAGTCAATTAACTGCTCTATCAGCAATGGATGCAAAAGAGGAATTAAATACAAATGTAGAGGTTTATAAAAAAAATAGATCAATTTTGTTAGAAGAGTTACCTAAGGCTGGTTTAAATAAATTTTCTCCCCCAGATGGTGCTTTTTATATCTACATTGATATTTCAGAGTATTCGAAAGATAGCCTTAACTTTTGTAAAGAAGTACTTGATAAAGCAGGAGTAGCGATAACTCCTGGACTTGATTTCGATCAAAAAAGAGGAAATTCTACAATAAGGTTTTCATACGCTAGAAGCACTGAGGATATAATTGAAGGAGCAAATAGAATAAAAAAATTTATGAAAGAAGAGTATTTAAAATAATAATGAAAACCGCTGTTTTATTTGGCTCATCTGGGTTAATTGGATCTAATTTACTAGATAATTTAATCAACAATAATACTTACAACAAAATAAAAATATTTGTTAGAAAATTACCCTCTATCGATAATTCAAAAGTTGAAGTGATCAATACAGATTTTTTAGATTTAGACACTTTAAAAGAAAAATTAACAGGTGATGATTGTTTTTTTTGTATTGGTACAACTCACAAAGATACACCCGACAAAAACGAATATAGAAGAATAGAATATGACTTGCCTGTACAATTAGCAAAAATTGCAAAATTTAATTCAATTAGTAATTTTATTTATGTCTCCTCAATTGGAGCAAACCCAAATGCCTCAAGTACATATTTAAAAAATAAAGGTCAAGTAGAAGAGGAGCTAAAAAAGATTGGGTTTTCTAACCTAAGCATTATTCAACCCTCATTTTTAGTTGGAAACAGAAAAGACTTTAGAATTGTTGAGGTTTTAGGAATTCCAGTGATGAAATTTCTATCCTTATTCTTTTTTGGTGGATTTAAAAAATATACTCCAATAAAAGTTGAGATAGTTGTGAATGCAATGATCAAACTTGCCTCAGGAAATAATAGTGAGCAAACTTATTTGTCTGATAGGTTGCAAGAGTTAGGATCTAACTAAATGAGAAAATCAATAATATCAATATCTTTTTTGATTTATATATTCTGTATTTTACCTTACTCTACTTCAATGGCTTATGAGGAATCTCAATATGATGTTGTATATAAATCTGAAATATACGAAGTGAGACATTATAAAGACCGGCTAGTTGTCGAAGTAGTAAGTAAAAATGATGACAGTAGTTTTAGAAAACTTTTTAAATATATCTCGGGTCAGAATAATAAATCCCAAGAAATTAAAATGACTGTGCCAGTAACACAGGGTGAGAAGGATAATGGATACTATATGCAATTTTATCTTCCATCAAAATTTACAAAAGAGAATGCGCCTATACCCACAAATTCAGATGTTAAAATCTCAACAATAGAAGAAGGTTTTTTTGCTGTAATAGAATATTCTGGAAGAGCCTCAGATAATAATTTCTTTAAACATAAGGAAATTCTCAATAAAAAACTCTTAGAGGATAAAGTAATAATTAAAGGACCACCAATACGAGCAACCTATAATGGGCCTTTTACGCTTCCTATTATGAGACGCAACGAAGCTATGTTTAAAGTTGAGTGGAGTAAATAGATTACATTTTGCCATATATATTAATTTCTATCGGCTGATAGTTTAACTCCATTAATCAGAAAGGTATATTATGAAAAAATTATTTCTAATTCTATTTGTATTATTTGGTTTAAACAGCTCTGTTTTTGCTGATGGTCATGTAAAAAGAATTTTATCAACCAGTCAGACTGGTATGGGTAACGATATTGTTTATCCATCAGGAAAGCCAAAGATCACAGCTTTTGAATTTACTGTGCCCGTAGGAGGCCCTGTAGTTCCGCATACTCACTCGTTCCCTGTTTTAATAATGATACAACAAGGAGAAATTGAACTTACTCAAGGTGGCAAAAGCTATGTTTATAAAGCTGGAGATGCATTTATTGAAGATGTAGGTGTGGCTCATGAATCTAAAAACATTGGAGATGTTCCTGTTAAAGCAATTGTTGTTGCTATGGGAGTTGAAGGTCAAAAAATTATGACCCCTGTAAAATAGAAAGAAAAAATATGGGGCAGTTATTTTACATGCCCCATATCTCATTCTTTAGGCTAAATTTTTTTAGCCTCTTTCTTTAAGTGACCTAATGTTTCTCCTGAATTTTTTCCAGATTTGATAACGTATCCACTTGTGCCATTTGCATTAGTTTCTACAGTTTTCAAGTTTCTAAACATAAGTTGATTTAGCCTAGCGTTCTTTGAGCCTCGGCTAAACGAACTTAATACTCTGTGCATTCTTTTCATACACTCTCCTTGTTTGTTTTTCCAAAACTCGCTTTTAACCGATGCGATATCGGTCTCTTTTTCACCATGAGATATGGTAAATATAATTTACCATTCTAGGAAATTGATTTCAAATTATTAAAATAAATAAAAGATCAAAATGGGTTTTATTAATTATATTTTTAAACAAAATTCAAAGAGAATTAAAATGAATCCATTTACTATTATTCTTACTTGACTCAATAACGTTTTCTATAAACTTCATTCCATCAATTCCATCATCAATAGTGGGGTAACAATTATTTGATTTATCATATTCTTGTTTATTAATATTAGCTGAAAGCTCTTTGTAAACATCACTATAAATATTAGCAAAACCTTCTAAATAACCTTCTGGATGACCTTGAGGAATTCTTGTTACATTTTTAGCTTCTTCACTCGTAGCATTACTGCCTCTCGTAATATTTTGAGTAGGGTTTCCAAATTTTGTATAACTAAGATAATTAGGATCCTCTTGTCTCCATTCTATACCAGCATTTTCTCCATATACTCTTATTTTGAGATTATTTTCGTTTCCAACTGCTACCTGGCTTGACCATATTGATCCTTTCGCACCTCCTATAAATCTTAGCATTATTTGGGCATTATCATCTAATTTTCTTCCTTCAACAAATGTATGAATATCAGCCGAAATTTCATCTACCTCTAATCCAGTTATAAACCTAATCAAATTATAGGCATGAGTTCCAATATCACCTATACAACCACCTGCGCCTGACCTATTGGGGTCGGTTCTCCACTCTGCTTGCTTTAATCCACTATCCTCTGCCTTTGTAGTTAACCAATCTTGTGGATATTCAGCTTGAATAACTCTTAAAGAACCTAAGTCTCCTTTTTGAACTAAAGACCTTGCATGTCGAACCATAGGATATCCCGTATAATTATGTGTCAAAGCAAATATTAATTTTTTACTTTCAATAATTTTTTTAAGATCTTTTGCCTCCTCACTAGACATACCAATTGGCTTATCGCAAATAATATGTATCCCTTTTTCTGCAAAGATTTTTGCAATAGGCACATGTAAATGATTTGGTGTTACTATTGAAACTACATCAATACCGTCTGGTCTAGAAGACTCTTTCTCTGCCATCTCTTCATAAGTTTTATAGATCCTATCATTTTCTAGACCAATATTTTTTCCAGTTTCTTTTGAATTTTCATAGTCAGATGAAAATGATCCCGCAACTAATTCATAGTATCCATCAAGTCTTAAAGCTATCCTATGGACACTTCCAATAAAAGCATCTTTACCACCACCAACCATTCCAATGCGTATTTTTCTCCTCATTAATTAATGCCAAGCATTTTTTTATTTGCTTCATGGTCAGCACCACTACCTGCAAAATCATCGAAAGCTTTTTCTGTTGTATTAATTATATGATTTTTAATAAATACTGCTCCCTCTCTTGCTCCATCTTCTGGATGTTTAAGACAACATTCCCATTCAAGAACTGCCCAACCATCGTAATCATATGAAGTTAGTTTTGAAAATATAGATTTAAAATCAACTTGCCCATCCCCAAGTGATCTAAATCTACCAGCTCTATTTACCCATGATTGAAATCCACCATACACACCTTGTTTTCCAGATGGATTTAACTCAGCATCTTTAACGTGAAACATTTTTATCTTCTCATGATAAATATCAATATGAGCTAAATAATCTAGATGTTGCAGAACATAATGACTTGGATCAAAAAGCATATTACATCTTTTATGATTACCAACTCTTTCTAAGAACATTTCAAAAGTCACACCATCATGAAGATCTTCACCTGGATGTATTTCATAACATAAATCAACTCCATTATTATCAAAGTGATCAAGAATAGGCTTCCATCTTTTTGATAATTCATCAAATGCATTTTCAATTAACCCTTCAGGTCTTTGTGGCCAAGGATAAACATAAGGCCAAGCAAGTGCTCCTGAAAAAGTTACATGTTTATCTATCCCTAGACTGTTTGACGCCTTTGCAGCCATCATTAATTGATTTACTGCCCATTCTTGTCTGGCTTTTGGATTTCCTCTAACTTCAGGTGCAGCAAAACCATCAAAAGCAGTATCATAAGCAGGATGCACTGCAACAAGTTGACCTTGAAGGTGAGTTGATAATTCCGTAATTTCTAAATTGTGTGATTTAGCAATTCCTTTAACCTCATCACAATATTCTTTACTTTCAGATGCTTTTTTTAAATCTATTAATCTACTGTCCCAACTAGGAATTTGTATACCTTTGTAACCAATGGAAGATGCCCATTTACAAATATTATCTAAAGAATTAAATGGTGCTTCTTCACCTACAAATTGTGCTAGGAAAATTGCAGGACCTTTTATTTTGTTCATAATTCACCTTTCTCTTCAATTTTTCACATAAACTAATTTTTACAAAAAAAATACTAGCAGGCACAAGTCATCTTGGATAGACTTATATTAATAATAATAACAATAAGAGGGAAAAAAAATGAAAAAAATAATGATTTTATTATTTGTATCTCTATTCTCTTTTTCTGTAAATTCTAATGCTAAGTCAATTACATTAGGTTGGGCTGCTTGGGACCCTGCTAATGCTTTACAAGAACTTACCAAAGAGTTTACTGCAGAGACAGGAATAGATGTCAACTTCGAATTTGTGCCATGGCCAAATTTTGCAGATCGTATGCTGAACGAACTTAACAACAAAGGTAAAACTTTTGACTTGTTAATTGGTGACTCACAATGGATTGGTGCTGGTGCAGTTTACGGACACTACGTAAAATTGAATGACTTCTTTGATAAAGAAGGCATTTCAATGAATGATTTCTCACCTGCAACAGTTTATGCATATTCAACTTGGCCTAAAGGAAGTGAAAACTATTATGCATTACCAGCTATGGGAGACGCATTAGCTTGGGCTTATAGAAAAGACTGGTTTGATAGACCAGAACTTAATTCTGAGTTCAAAAAGAAACATGGTTATGATCTAGGAGTTCCTGCGAATTGGAATCAATTACATGATATGTGCTCATTCTTCCAAGGAAGAGAAATTGATGGTCAAAAAAGATATGGTGCAGCCATTAATACAGAACGTGGATCTGAAGGTATTACAATGGGTGTTACAGCTGCAATGTATGCATGGGGTATGGAATACGAAAATCCAAATAAACCATATGACATGGAAGGATTTTTCAATTCTCCTCAAGCAGTAGAAGCTGTAGAGTTTTACAGAAAATTATATGAAGACTGTGCACCTCCAGGACACTCTGATGCTTATATGGTAGCAAACTTAGATGCATACAAATCAGGACAAGTTGCATTCCAAATGAACTGGTATGCTTTTTGGCCAGGTGTTTCTAAAGAAGATAGCGACGGAAGAGTCAGTGGTTTTTTTGCAAATCCAAAACAAAACGTAGCTGCTGCCACATTAGGCGGTCAAGGTATATCTGTTGTTAAATATTCAGATAAACAAGATCTTGCATTGGAATATATTAAATGGTTTGCAAGACCAGATGTACAGCAAAAATGGTGGGATTTGGGAGGATATTCATGTCATAATGATGTTCTAAATTCACCATCTTTTCCAACGTCTACAGTTTATGCACAAGGTTTCTTAGACTCAATGGGGATAGTCAAAGATTTTTGGCAAGAACCAACATTTGTTGAGTTAATGTTACCTATGCAGGAAGCTATTCATGATTATGTTGTTAACGGAAAAGGTACTGCTAAAGGTGCTTTAGATAAAATCATTGAAGAGTGGGTTGAAGTATTTGAAGCAGACGGCAAACTTTAACAATACTATTTGAAGATATAAAAAAAAGGAGGGGGGATATAATCTCCCCTTTTTTTGTTAAAAAAATCATATGAGCGTTAAAAAAAAATTTAAAGGACTATCTGATAAAGCTGTAGCGTGGCTTTTTATTGGCCCTTCTGTATTTCTTTTATTAGCAATAAATATTTATCCTTTGATTTACGCAATAAGAATGTCTTTCACAAATTTTTATGCAAATAAAATTGGAAGAGAACCACAATTTGTTGGTTTAAAAAATTATATAAAAGTTCTTAATAAAGAAGCCATATGGGAAAAAATGCAGGTTACGGCAAACTTTATGTTTTGGACTTTGTTACTTCAGGCAGTAATAGGTCTAGGTTTAGCTTTATTATTAAATAGGAAATTTAAAGGTAATGAATTGTTAACTACCTTAATAGTGTTGCCAATGATGTTATCACCTGCTGTTGTGGGTGTGTTTTGGACTTATCTTTATAATCCTCAAGTAGGTTTGTTTAATTATGTTATTAATTTTTTCCACGATTTTGGAAGTTTTGATATGATTGGATCAAGTGTGCTTGCGCCATGGTCAATAGTTATTGTTGATACTTGGATGTGGACACCTTTTACAATGTTAATTTGTTTAGCTGGTCTAAGATCTGTTCCAAATTATTTATATGAAGCGGCAGAAGTCGATAGAGCTAGTAAATGGCAACAATTTATTTACATCACATTACCATCTGTATTACCATTTTTATTGTTGGCATTATTATTTAGGGGAATTGAGAATTTTAAAATGTTTGATATGGTCGTCGAACTTACATCCGGTGGCCCTGGGTCAGCTACAGAGCTCGCCTCAATCAATTTAAAAAGAGAAGCATTTGAAAAATGGAAAACCGGTTATAGTTCAGCTTTTGCAGTTATTCTTTTTGTAACGATTTTTGGTTTTGGAAATGTTTATGTAAAAGTAATGAATAAGATAAAGGAACGCTGATGGATACATCTAGATCATATTTAGAACCTTCGTCGTTTTCAAAGAAACTCGCTGCTACAATTATTATTGTATATACAGTAATAACGTTAATTCCTATTTCTTGGATGGTGATGACCAGCTTCAAGAATGTAAATAGTGCAATTTCTTATCCACCTGAAGTATTTTTTGAACCATCATTAGAAGGATATGTTAATTTGTTTACTAATAGATCAAGACAATCTCAGGAATATCTTGACTCACTGCCACCACCAGAAAATTGGTATGAAGAATTAGTTAGAAGTAGAGAGATGGTTATAACAGGACCATCAAAATTTTTAGGAAGGTATTCAAATTCAATGATAATTGGATTTGGTTCAACTTTTGCATCTGTATTTTTGGGTGCCTTAGCAGCGTATGCCTTTTCAAGGTTTAGAGTTCCATTAAAAGATGATTTATTATTTTTTATTCTCTCTACTAGGATGTTTCCACCAATTGCCGTGGCTGTTCCAATATTCATTATGTATAGAAAATTGGGTCTGGGGGATACTCACCTTGGAATGATCATATTATATACAGTCGTAAATTTAAGTTTAGCGGTGTGGCTGTTAAAAGGATTTATGGATGAAATTCCTAAAGAATATGAAGAAGCAGCTATGATTGATGGATATTCTAGACTTCAAGCATTCTTTAAAGTTGTTCTTCCACAAGCAATGACAGGTATAGCTGCAACAGCAATCTTTTGTATGATTTTTTCATGGAATGAATATGCATTTGCAGTTTTACTTACCCAATTTAATGCACAAACAGCTCCACCATTTATACCTACAATTATAGGAGAAGGTGGTTTGGATTGGCCTGCAATTGGAGCTGGCACAACTTTATTTTTATTACCAGTAATGATTTTTACAATTATTTTAAGAAAACATCTTTTAAGAGGTATTACTTTTGGAGCAGTGAGGAAATAATGCAAGAAGAGAGGTCATTAATGAGAAAAATATTTAGAAGAGTTTACTGGGAAAATTTGTCTACAGTATTAATTTTACTTGGAGTTTTCATGCTGTTACAGCCATTTGCAATGTGGATGTATACTTACTCATTTATTGTAATTTTAGTTGGAACTATAGGTTTCGTAATCACAAGTCACTTTCCGGATTAATATGTCTCAAATTAAAATATCAAATTTACAAAAATCATTTGGAGATTTTACTGCAGTAAAAAACTCAAATTTAACAATTAATGATAAAGAGTTTTTTGTTTTGCTAGGCCCATCTGGATGTGGAAAAACAACAACTCTTAGAATGATTGCTGGATTAGAGTTACCAACATCAGGAGAAATTTACTTAGGCGAAGAAGAAGTTGGAATGTTGAGAGCATCTGAGAGAGATATTGCATTTGTTTTTCAATTGTTCGCACTTTATCCACATATGAACGTAAAAAATAACTTATCTTTTCCTCTTAAAATGCAGGGTTATAGCAGAAGTGAAATTAAAACTAGAGTTGAGGAGGCAGCAAAACTTTTAAGAATTGATCATATTTTAAACTCCAGTATTTCATCTCTATCTGGTGGAGATAGACAACGTGTAGCTCTTGGTAGAGCTTTAGTTAGAAGGCCAAAAGCATTTTTAATGGATGAGCCTTTAGGTACTTTGGATGCTGAATTTAGAGAATTAATGTGTTTAGAACTCAAGAAATTACATATCGATATTGGCGCTACCACTGTTTATGTAACACATGATCAACTAGAGGCAATGTCATTAGCTGATCGTATTGCTGTAATGGATGGTGGTGAAATCTTACAGGCTGATGAACCTGCAGTAATCTACAATAAACCAGCAACTAAATTTGTAGCGTCATTTATTGGCTCTCCTGGAATGAATTTCATAAATATTGATCAAGGCATTTCAAATGAACAATCGACTTTAAATATAGAGGGAACAAATTTTAACATACCTAAACAGTATGAAATATCAAAAAGTAAAAAAAACTCATTTGGTATTCGTCCTGAAAATTTATCTCTTACTAACGAGGGTGGTCTTAAAGGTTCGGTATTTGGGGTTGAATATTTAGGTTCAAGAAAAATTGTAACGGTTAAAACTAATTTTGGAGAAATCAAAGTAAAAACTAATATTTCAACAAGTGTTAAAATCAATGAAAACGTTCAAATAAAACCTTCTAATAATAACATAATTATTTTTGATGGTGAGACTAACAGATCTCTTAAAAGTGAGTTTATGAATTAATGGCAAAAATAGAATTAAAAAATTTATCTAAAACCTATAATAAAAAAATTGAGGCCTTGCATGATATAAATTTTACCATTGAGGATGGACAGTTTTTTGTTTTATTAGGCCCATCTGGTGCTGGAAAAACTACTACATTAAGATGTATTGCTGGATTAGAGAAAATAGATAATGGAAGTATTTTATTTAATGATGAGTCTGTAACTGAAGATCAACCAGCTTCAAGAGATGTTTGTTTTGTATTTCAACAATACTCTTTATATCCTCACTATAGTGTTTATGAAAATTTAGCATTCCCTTTAAGATCTCCAATGAGAAAATTACCTGAAGAAGAAATAAAAACTAAGGTTGAGAGTATTGCGAGCATGTTAAAGATTTCAAATAAACTAAATAATAAAGCTACACAATTATCCGGTGGGGAGATGCAAAGAGTTGCAATAGGTCGCGCATTAGTTCGTGAGCCAAATTTATACTTAATGGATGAACCTCTGTCATCTTTAGATGCTAAATTAAGAGAGAGTCTTAGGGTTGAGTTAAAAAATATTCAAACTAATCTAAATTCAACAATACTTTATGTTACACATGACCAAGCAGAAGCAACCACTTTAGCAGATAAAATTGGAGTTTTAAAAGAGGGTCATTTAGTACAAATAGGAACTCCCGAAGAGATATATGAAAATCCAAATTCTATATATGTTTCGCAAAGATTGGGATCACCAAAAATCAATATTCTCCCTGGGAAATTATTTGGAATGGATGATGTACCTACATTTGGAATAAGACCTGAAAATATTACAATAGGAACTGGTAACTACTCAGCCAAAATTATTTCAATTGAAAATCTAGGTTCAGAAACCGTAGTTGCTTTAAATTTTAAGGACCAAGAAATACTAGTGTCAATTCAAGGTAACTATAAATCATCAATAAATGAGACAATTAATTTTGACATGAATAATGAAAAAGTTTTAAGATTTGATCAAAAAGGAAATAGAATTTATGAGCGTTAGTTTTTTAATTTCTCAAGCAAAAAGTGTCCAAAAAGTTATAGATGAAAATTCTGCAGAAATTGAGGTTCTTGATCAAAAAATTGGAGATGGAGACCATATTTTTAACATTCAAAGAGGTTTGAAGTTAGTTGTTGAACTTGAAGACGCTATTAAAGATTTACCATTAGCCAAAGCTTTAAATATGATAGCAATGAAAGTTCTGTCAGGTATTGGTGGATCATCGGGTGCATTATTTGGAACTTTTTTTATGACTATGGCTAAATCTTCTGATTTAGATAAAGATGTTGATTTTAATAAAGCATGTGAAATGATTATTAGTGGAATTAAAGCCATGAAAGAAAGAGGTAAAGCTGATGTTGGAGAAAAAACTATGATGGATGTTTTATTACCAGTTTCAGAAAAACTAAACGAATTAAAAAATGAAAGTGAATTTAAACCAGGTTTAAATGAAGTGATAAAAATTGCAGAAGAAAGAATGTTATCTACAAAAGATATGTTGGCCACAAAAGGTAGAGCTTCTTTTTTAGGTGAACGTGCAAAAGGACATATAGATCCTGGAGCTCGTTCCTCTCAGCTTATAATCGATACAATTTGTAAATCAGTAATAAATAATTAGGAGGGAAAAATGAAAAAATTTATAAATAATAACGATGATTTTCTAAAAGAGAGCCTTACTGGTTTTGGTAAAGCACATAGCGATATTATAAATGTCAATTTAGACCCAAGCTTTGTATCTAGAAAAAATAAAACCAAAGATGGAAAAGTTTCTTTAATTTCAGGCGGTGGAAGCGGGCATGAGCCAATGCACGGGGGTTTTGTTGGTCATGGAATGTTAGATGCAGCTTGTCCAGGTTTTGTATTTTCAGCACCAACACCAGATCAGATGCAAGCAGCAGCAGAACATGTAGATAGTGGCGCAGGAGTTTTATTTATAGTTAAAAATTATTCTGGGGACATCATGAACTTTGAAATGGGAGCTGAAATGTATTCTGGTAAAAACGATAGTATTATTACCAACGATGATGTTGCAGTTGAAGACTCTACATTTACTATCGGAAGAAGAGGTGTTGCGGCAACTGTATTGGTAGAAAAAATAGTTGGATCCTTAGCCGAACATAGTGGAACCCTTGAAGAATGTAAAAAACTTGGTGAAAAAGTTAATAAAAACGCTGGTACGATGGGAGTAGCATTCACAAGTTGCACTGTTCCTGCTGCGGGAAAACCTACTTTTGATATAGGCGATGATGAAATGGAATTTGGTGTAGGTATTCACGGTGAGCCAGGAAGAAAAAGAGAAAAAATTCAACCATCAAAAACTATAGTTGGAAACATTTTAGAAGCTATTTTAGACAATTTAAAACCAGAAAAAAATGAAAAGAATTTACTTTTCGTAAATGGAATGGGCGGTACTCCTTTGACAGAATTATATTTAGTTTATGAGGATGCATGTCAAATTTTACAATCTAAAGGTATTCAAGTAACAAAAAGTTTAGTTGGAAATTATTGTACTTCACTTGAGATGCAAGGAGCTTCAATTACTCTTCTCAAATGTGATGATGAAATCTTAAAGCATTGGGATGCTCCAGTTCATACAGCAGCAATGAGATGGGGGATGTAAGACTTTTTTTAATCAAATAACGACTAAATCAAGTTTTTGATTTCCAAGTCTTTCATTACCACTTTCTGTAACTAGGTAAGTTTCACCTAGGTTCATTGCTAAATTATTCTCAGAGTCCATTAGTATCATATGCATAAAAAATATATTTCCTGGCTTAATTACATATGGATTTCCAGTGTATAACATTGGCCAGTCCATCCAATTAGGTGAAAAAGTTGCCCCCAAAGAATAACCACAAGCATTCATTCTAGAATTTTTATACCCTAAATCATCAAAAGTTTTTGCATGAATATCAAATACTTCACCAATTTTATTCCCTGGTTTCAATTTAATTTCACACTTATTTAAAGCCTCAATACAAGCTTCGTGCATTTTAAAATGTTTTGTATCAGCTTTTCCAATTGGAATAGTCCGAAACATTGCCGAGTGATAATGTCTATATGTGCCAGCCCATTCTATAGTCAGTTGGTCTCTTGAATTTAAAATTTGTTTTTCAGCTTGGTATCGACACAGAAGTGCATTTTTACCAGATCCAATTATAAACTCATTTGCAGGATAATCACCACCTCCCTCAAATATAACTTTATTCATTTCAGCTAAAATCTTAGACTCACTTACACCTGCCTTTGCATGTTTCCAAACCTCACTTAAAGCTTTGTCAGCTAAATTTGCTGCTTTTTTTACATAATTAATTTCTTCATTTGATTTTATAACTCTTAATTTAGTAACTAATTCAGAAGTATCTTCTATTGAGCAGTAATTTTTTAAGGATTTATTCAGTCTTAAAGCATTACGACCAGTTAATCCATATGCTTCGTATTCAACTCCAATATTTTTACCCTTTAAATTTAATTCATCTAAAATAATTTTAAGATCTTCAGTAGGATCTGATCCATTTCTATCAACCCATATTCTAATATCATTAATATTAGAGGTATTTTGTGCCTGTCTTAAATCCGGAGCTCTTGTTAATAAAATTATATTACCTTTTTTATCCAAAACTAATGTTTGAAAAAAAACATATCCAAATGTGTCATATCCAGTGAGCCAATACATCGACTCCTGTCTAAACATAAGGATAGCATCTAATTTTTCCTCATTTAAAAGTTTAATTACCTTATCTTTTCTATTTTTGAATTCTTCTACAGAAAAATGAAGACCCATTAATTGATAGTTGTTCTAACAGTACCAAGTTTGTCTACTTTGCCTATATATTCGCCTTTACTTTTAATTGGTACAACACCAACAGTTGAGCCAGTAAATACATAAAAATCTTTATCTAAAGAAACTTTCTCTTTTCTTATTTTGTTAAGAACAAATCTCAAAGAATTAAGTGGGTTTACATAAACAGTATTTGTATTGCCATTCACGTTTAACCCTTTTTTATTTTTTAAATTTGTTTTTAAATTACCAAAATTTATTCTTTTAAATTTTTTCTTAGACCCAACAATAAATTTAATATTCACACCAAAATCACTACATAAATCACCTAAATATTTAATACCTTTTTTTTTCTGTCTAAATCCAACAACCTCAATGCAAGGACCCATATGAGTAATAAATTTTGTTATATTTTTTGAATTTAATTTTCCTTTAAAGTCAAAAAATTTTTTTTTAATTATATAGTAAACCTCTACTTCAGTACCTAAAGCATATTTATTAATTTTTACTTTTCCTCCAGATTTAATTAAATTTTTTCCAAATACAGTCGAATGAAATGGCTCTTTTTCTTTTAACTTTTTTAAGAGAGCAATTATTGTACCCCCAGCTTTAAAACCAACTTTTGTATCCTTAATTTTACTTTCACATAATAATCTTAGTTTATGTGCTAATTTTATATTCTTACAAAATTTTTCAGGGATTGGATTTATAAGTTTATTACTATTATAAGCCTTAACTAATTTTTTTGACACTGATTGAATATCATTTTTCATATCTATAGCCTATTGAAGAACTGTCATTGGATCAAGCCTTGTTTGA
Source organism: uncultured Pelagibacteraceae bacterium (assembly GCA_902555585.1). Taxonomy (GTDB): domain Bacteria; phylum Pseudomonadota; class Alphaproteobacteria; order Pelagibacterales; family Pelagibacteraceae; genus Pelagibacter. The sequence continues at coordinate 191,034 of CACDSY010000004.1, forward strand.
AACCAGTTTATTCTAAAATCTAAGTGGGGGCCAGTTGATCTACCTGTTGAACCAACAGTTCCTATTATATCTCCTTTTTTAATCAAATCTCCTACTTCAACCATCACATTTTCAAGATGAGAATAAATTGTTGATATACCATGACCATGATCCATAATAATTGTGCCTCCAGTATAATAAAGATCATTTTCAGCCATTGTAACCACTCCAGTACCAGAAGATTTAATTTCTGTTCCTTTGTTTGCTGCAATATCTATGCCGTAATGAGGCCATCTTGGTTTTCCATTGAGAATTCTTTGGCTGCCATAAACTCCACTAATTATACCTTCGACTGGCATAATAAATTTTTCAGAAAAAAAAGCTAAATTAGAGTTGATTGCTCTAGCTTCTCCTATTTTTCCATTTTCTTTTTTAATTCTTTTGTAAACAGATTCAGGTGGTGTTACTTTATTTTCAGGCAAACCATCAATTCTTTGAATGTTATACTTACGTTTAAAAACTTTTTTTATTATTTTTTCTGATTTACCGTTAGTTATTTTGGTTATCAAAACATCAAATTTTCTATCTCGATCAATTCCAAAAACAAAATAACCATCTTCTGATACTTTGATATTTTTTTTATCAATAATTATTTTTGAGTTAGGATCTGTTTTTCCTAATATAAAATGACCTTGAATAAATTTACCATCAAATTCTATTGCTAAAACATTTGTTGGAAAAAAAATTGCTAGTATTAGCAACAGTTTTTTCATTATTTTGCTGTCCAACCTCCATCTATCAGAATAGATGATCCAGTTATCATTGCAGCAGCATCTGATGCTAAGAAACATACAGCTGTAGCGACATCACTCTCTTTAGCTGCTTTGCCCATAGGAATATTGCCTAAAGCTAAATTTTTGAACTTTTTATTTTTAAAAAATTTTTTTACCATAGGTGTTTCAACAAATGTTGGAGCAACTGTATTTACTCTGATATTTTTTGTTGCTAACTCAACACCCATGCCCTTTGTTAAACCTTCAATTCCAAATTTAGTCATATTGTAAATATTTCTACCAGACATGCCTACATGACCAAGCTGAGATGACATATTTATAATTGATCCACCTCTTTTTTTGTTTTTAATCATTTTTTTTACCACTAACTGCGCAACATTAAAGGCAGCTTTCAAATTAAGATCTACCAAATAATTCATACTTTGTTGTTTTATCTTCTCAAATGGTTCTGGGATATTTGTACCTGCATTATTTACAAGAATATCAATAATTTTTATCTTTTTTAATTTTTCCTGTAATTCACTATAGTTCATTACATCACAATTAATTTTGATTAATTTGCTTTTTACTTTTTTTATATCTTTTTCTAATTTATCAAGATCAGATGATGTTCTGCTCAAACCAATAATTGTTGCACCTGCTTCAGCTAATGCAATTGAACAAGCACGTCCTAAGCCTTTACCAGCCCCCGTTACAAGAGCATACTTATTTTTAAGATTAATTTTTTTTAAATACATTTAAATAAAAAGTTTTAAATCTGTGTAAATTAATTCAACTGCCACAAACAATATAGCAAATAAACCAACCCATGCTATCCATTTATAATCTTTTATCCATTTGGAAATTAATGTTGCAGCTGTAGCCATCAAAATAATAGATAAAACAAGACCAAATATTAATAGATAATAATGATCTTTGGCAGCACCAGCAACACCGAGCACATTGTCTAAACTCATCGTAAAATCGGCTAGCAAAACAGTCCAAATTGCTTTCAACATTGATGAGTTATCAACTTTAATATTTTCCTCACCACCACCTGAATTCTTAATTACATCGACATAAAGTTTATAAACTATGTAAAGAAGCAACAGACCACCTATAAGTCTTAAACCTGTGATTTGTAAAAGATAAGCGGTTAAAAGTGTTAACAAAATTCTTAGTATTACTGCTCCACCAATTCCCCAAAAAATAATTTTTTTTCTTTGTTCAGGAGGAAACTTAGAAGCAACCATTCCTATAATAATGGCATTATCCCCAGCTAAAATTAAATCTATAAATATTATTTGAAAAAAAATTGTTATTTCTTCGGTCATCTAGCATCTTCTATTATCATATCTGCTGCTTTTTCAGCAATCATAATAGTAGGTGCATTAGTATTTCCTGAGGTTATTGATGGCATGACAGATGCATCAACAATTCTTAAATTTTCTAGGCCATGAGCGACTAATCGGTCAGATACAACTGCATTTTCGTCAGTTCCCATTCTACATGTGCTCACAGGATGAAAAATAGTACTACAAAATTTTCCAGCCTCTTTGGCCAATTCCTCATTATCCGTAATATGAATCCCAGGTCTATATTCTTCAGGCTCATACTCTTTATAAGCTTTTGAATTCATAACAATATTTCTTGTTATTTTTAAAGCTTTACCTGCAATTTCTCTGTCTTCGTCTGTAGATAAGTAATTCATCTTAATTTCTGGAGATACTCTTGTATCGGATGATTTTAATTTAATTGAACCTCTGCTAGTTGGTCTTACATTTGTGATGCTAGGGGTAAATGCTGTAAATTTATGAAGGGAACCTTTACCTAAGACATCTGTGCTAGCTGGAGATACATGGAATTGCAAATTAGGAGTTGCTAAATGATCATCACTTTTTACAAAGCCACATAAATAACTAGCCCCAACTGTTAGCGGTCCTTTTCTAAATAAGAAATATTTTAGTCCAGTCATAAGTTTTTTAGTCATACTATAATAGATATCATTTAAGCTTTCTAAATTTTTAACTTTATAAACTGGTCTTAACATTAAATGATCTGTTAAATTCATACCTACTCCAGGATGATCTTTAACTACATTGACATTATTTTTTTTTAAAAGTTCACCTGGACCAATACCTGAAGCTTGAAGAATATGAGGTGAGCCTATAGTCCCAGAACTTAAAATTACCTCTTTATTTGCTTTAACAGTAATTACATTCTCACCAATCCAATAATTCACTCTGTCTGCTTTTTTATTATCAAACTCTATGTTCTTAACATGAGCATTCGTAACAACTTTCAAATTTTTTCTTTTTTTAACTGGATTGAGATAGCCTACGGCAGTACTACATCTTAGACCATTTCTTACAGTAAAAGGAAAATAACCCATTCCTTCATTGTCACCATTATTAAAATCATCAGTTCTTTTGTGGCCAAATTCTTCTGCTGCATCCATAAATAGATCGCAAACTTTAAATGTACCCCTAATTTGTTGAACTGCCAAAGGACCACCAGATCCATGAAATTCATTTTCACCAAATTGAAAATCTTCAGATTTTTTAAAGTAAGGAAGCACATCTTCCCATGACCAACCAACATTACCAAGCTGTCTCCAATAATCAAAATCGTTAGATTGACCTCTAATATAAAGCATTCCATTTATTGAGGAACTTCCACCTAAAGTTTTACCTCTTGGGTAAACCATTTCTCTATTATCACAAAACTCTTCTTTTTCCGTCTGAAAACACCAATCTGTTTTTGGGTTCAACATTGTTTTAAAATATCCACCTGGAATATGGATCCAAGGGTTTATGTCTCTACTTCCAGCCTCAATCAATAAAACTTTATGATTTGGATTAGCGCTTAATCTATTTGCTAGTACACATCCAGCAGATCCAGCACCTAAAATAACATAATCAAAGTTTTCCATAATATTTTTATAATTAAATTTTTTTAAAAATCTTTTAACATATACTTTATAAATTAAATAATAACATTGAGTAGTTATATATGAAATATTTAGACGCATTAATTATAGGTGCTGGATTTTCAGGACTATATCAACTTCATTGTTTGAGAGATAAATTAAAATTAAACACATTGGTCCTGGAAGAAGGAGCTGATCTAGGAGGTACATGGTACTGGAATAGATACCCAGGGGCGAGATGTGACTCAGAGAGTTTTACCTATGGTTTTACTTTTTCAAAAAAAATTTTTAAAAAATGGACTTGGAAAGAAAGATATCCTAAACAAAAAGTAATTTTAAATTATCTCAAATATTTTTCGAAAGAATATAATCTTAAAAAAAACATAGTTTTTAAACAAAAGGTAATATCTACACAATATTTTGTAAAAGAAAACTTATGGAAAATAAAAACGAACAATAAGAAAATTTATTTTGCAAAATATTTAATTTGTGCAGTTGGGTCCCTTTCCTCAATTAATTTACCTGCAATAAAAGGAATAAACCAATTTAAAGGTCAACTATACCACAGTGGAAGATGGCCCAAAAAAAATATTAATTTTAAAAATAAAATTGTTGGACAGGTAGGAACAGGTTCTACAGGGATACAGATCGCACCTGAAATTGCCAAAAAAGCAAAAAAATTAATTTTATTCCAAAGATCTCCGAATTTTAGTATTCCAGCAAGAAATAGAAAATTATCAAATACAAACATTAAAAACTATAAAAAAAATTTTAATAAATTAAGAAGTTTTTTAAAAAGGACACCGGGCGGCCATCCTTTTGAATTTCCAAAAAAATCAGCATTCGATTTTGACGAAGCTAAGAGAAATTTAATGTACGAAAAATCTTGGCAGTATGGAACTTTATCCTTTAGAGCAACTTTTAATGATATAGTAAAAACCATCAAAGCTAATAAAACAGCAGTTAAATTTATTGAAAATAAAATATACTCAACAGTTAAAAATAGAGAGTATGCAAAGATCCTTACTAATTTTGACCACCCATTTACTACTAAAAGACCAACCTTAAATACAAATTATTATGAGATGTTTAATAAAAAAAATGTGGAATTAGTTGATTTAAAAGAAAACCCAATTGTAAAAATTACTAAAAAAGGGATTAAGACAAAAAAAAATGAATACACATTAGATAAAATTATATTTGCAACAGGCTTTGATGCTTTGACAGGTTCAATTGAGAAATTAAATATAACTGGAAAAAAGGGAATTAAATTAACTAAATATTGGAAAAGTGGACCTAAAAGTTTTTTAGGACTTCTTGTTCCTAACTTTCCAAATATGTTTATAGTTAGTGGTCCAGGAAGTCCCTCAGTATTAACAAATGTACCGGTACAAATAGAACAGCATGTCGAATGGATTACTAAATGTATTAAGTTTTTGGAAAATAATAAAAGACAAAGTATAGAAAGTACAAATGAAGCAGCAAAAAAATGGCAAAAAGAAATTATGAGCTCAGTTAAAAAAACATTATTTATGAAAGCGAAAAGCTCGTGGTATAAAGGCGACAATATACCTGGCAAGTCGAAGTCTTTTTTACCTTATCCTGGTGGAATGCCAAAATATAGAAAAGCTTGTTTAAAAGTTGAGAAGACTAATTATAAAGAATTAAAAATAATCTAAATGAATAAAATTAAATTTCTAATTATATATTTTTTTTTAATTTGTAATGTTTTTGCCGCAGAAATAGAAATTATTCTTGATAAGCCAGGTGAAGGAAAAAAAATTATTAATCACTCATGGGTTCAAATTGAATACACAGGTTCATTTGTTGATGGAAAAGTTTTCGATACCAACGTTGGAAAAGATAGACCTTTAGTTGTTCAAATAGGTATGAAAGAAGTTATACCTGGTTTTGAAATGGGTATAGTTGGAGCCAATAAAGGAACTGTCAGAAAAATTAAAATACCTGCTGAACTAGCATATGGAGCAACAGGCGCTGGAAATATAATACCTCCAAACTCCGATCTTATTTTTGAGTTTAAGATTATTGATGTTCTAGATCCAAATTATAATTTAATCACATCTGATGAATTAAACAATTTATTGAAAAAAAATGCAGTAGTTTTAGATATTAGAACAGAAGACCAATGGATTAAAACTGGTGTAATTAAAGAGTCGTTTCAAGAAACAGCTTTCGATAAAAATGGAAAATTTAATGTTTACCTTATGGATAGAGTAAGAGCTTTAGCTGGAGCAGAGTCTCAAAATATTGAAATTATTTTTGTTAGTCATGATGGTGAAACAGCATCAATTTTAGGCAATGCTTTTGCAGAAGACCTTGGTTTTAAAAATGTTTATGTTCTTGATGGAGGAATTAAAGCTTGGATTAGTGAGGAAAAAGCATTAGTTTCCTTCTTAAAATAACGTCAATCATTTTGGAAATGAAACTTAAAGATAGGGTAGCAATAGTTACAGGCGGAGGAAAAGGAATAGGACAAGAAATTTGTCTTGGTCTTGTAAAAGAAGGTGCAAAGATAGTTATCGCAGAAATAGATATTGAAAATTCAGAAAAAGCTAAAAAAAAAATTATAGAGGCAGGCAGTGAAGCAATAATTATAAAAACTGACGTTTCAAATCAAAAGAGCATCAACGAGATGGTGGATCAAACTATCAAACACTACGGTAAAATTGATATTCTAATAAACAATGCAGGAATTAGACATGTTAAGAAACTTTTAGATCATACAAAACAAGATTGGGATGATATGATTTCTGTAAATCTTACAGCACCTTTCCTTGCTAGTCAGGCTGTAATTCCTCATATGATTAAAAATGGAAAAGGCAAAATTATTAACTTTGGGTCTATAGCAAGTTTTATGGGAAGGCCAGATAGGGTAGGATATGTAGCTGCAAAGAGCGGTGTCTTAGGCTTAACAAGAGCGTTATCTGTCGATCTGACTGGAAAAAATATTAATGTAAACACTATTTGTCCAGGTTTAATTTCTACCTCATTTAATCAAAAATATGCTGAAGATCCAACACATGGCGAAGCCTGGGGAAAAGAAACTGTGGTAGGTAGATGGGGAGAACCAAAAGATATAGTTGGAGCAGCAGTATTTTTATCAAGTGATGAATCTGATTTTATAAATGGATCTGAAATTAAAATTGATGGTGGGTGGCTCTCTTCGAAAGTTAGAAGAGGTGAATTAGATAATGAGTAACTTTGAAAAAAATCTTGAACAAGCGCTTATTAATGCAAAACGATTAACGGATAAAATTTTAATTGATGGCAAATTAGTATCTGCTCAATCAAAAAATAAAATACCAGTATTAAATCCAAGCACAGGAGACAATATCGGTTCTGCTCCTCAATGTAATAAAGATGATGTTAATATTGCAGTTGAATCAGCACACAAAGCTTTTCAAAAATGGAAAAAAATACCAGCAAGGGAAAGAGGAAAAATGGTTGCTGCAGGAGCAAAAAGATTAGAGGAAAGAAAGTCTGAAATTGAAACTTTATTATCATTAGATACAGGCAATGCTTTAAAAACACAGGCCATACCAGAAACAGGCGCTTCCATTGAACTTACAAATATGTTTGCTGGTTTATCTGGAGAGTTAAAAGGAGAAAATTATCCAACCAATATTCCAAATAGTATTCATTATACCACTAGAGATCCAATTGGAGTTGTTTGTGCAATCGTCCCTTGGAATGCACCATTATTTTTAACAGTAGCAAAAATTGCTCCAGCTATTGTAGCAGGAAATAGTGTTGTTTTAAAAACAGCTGAACAAGCTCCATTTTGTGCTCTTCTACTATCGGAGATATTTCAACAAGAACTTCCTCCGGGTGTTTTAAATGTAATTTCAGGCTATGGAGAAGAGTGTGGCGAACCTCTGGTAACTCATGAAAAAGTAAGAAAAGTAACGTTTACTGGATCTTTTACTGTAGGAAAGATTATAGCACAAAAAGCAGCTCCTAAATTATGTCCAGTTACCTTAGAGCTTGGAGGAAAAAATCCAAATATAATAATGAGTGATGCAGATTTAGATATTGCAATTCAAGGGGTTATTGATGGAATGAGATATACACGACAAGGACAAGCATGTACTGCTGGTTCAAGAGTTTATATTCAGGAAAAAATTTATGATAAAGTACTTGGTGGAGCTGTTGAAAAATTAAGTAAATTAAAAATGGGTAATGCTCTAGATGAAAGTTCTGATATTGGAGCAATTATTTCCGAAGAACAACTGAAACGAACTTTACATTATATGGATATTGCCAAAAAAAACTCTACAACCAATGTTGTACATGGTGGTAATCAACTAACAGGTGGTGATTATAAAAATGGTTTCTTCTATGAACCTACATTGATGTCAGGTGTTCCAGTAAGCTCTCCAGTTTGCCAAGAAGAAATATTTGGTCCTGTTGCTTGTGCAATACCATTTAAAACATTTGATGAAGTAATGAACAGTGCGAATGATACACCATTTGGATTATCAGCAGTATTGTGGACACAAAATTTATCTAGAGCTTTACAGTTTGTTGAAGAAATTGAGGCAGGTTTTGTTCAAGTAAATCAATGTGTAGCGCCTAGAGCAAATGTTTCATATGGTGGTTTAAAAATGAGTGGCTTAGGAAAAGAGTATGCATTTGATAGTATGGTTAATCATTTTACTCAAAGCAAAACTGTTTTGATTAACAGAGGAAAATCAAATATAGATAATTAAAAATGACAGATCAAATAGCATTTATTGGTGTAGGTAACATGGGTAACCCAATGGCAGACCAATTAGTTAAAGCTGGCAAAAAAGTTAAAGCTTACGATGTTTCGCCAGAAATGATTCAAAAAGCAAAAGATGCTAATTTAGATGTTGTTGACTCATTAGATGAGGTGCTTGAAGATGCAAATTTTGTAATCTCAATGTTGCCTGAGGGTAAACATGTGAAATCACTATTTTTAGGAGACAAAGGCATTATAGATAAAATTTCAAAGAATGCTTTAATAATTGATTGTTCAACAATTGATATTGAAACTTCATTATTGCTTGGCAAGGAAGCAAAAAATAGAGGAATTAAAATGATTGATGCACCTGTTACTGGAGGTGTTATGGGTGCAAGGGTTGGAAAATTAAATTTTTTAGTTGGCGGAGATGATGAAGCTGTAGATCTAGCAAGGCCATTAATGGATATTATGGGACAAAAAATTTTACATGCAGGACCACAAGGAAGTGGAGTTGGAGTAAAGATTTGTAATAATATGTCTTTAGGAATTTCAATGATAGCAGCATCAGAAGCTTTAATGTTGGCAAAAAGACTTAAGATGGACTTAAAAAAAGTTCACGAAATTATGAAGAATGCATCAGGAAATAATTGGGCACTATCAACTTATACTCCATTACCTAATTTAACTGATGGTGTTCCATCAAATAATAAATATCGTCCTGGTTTTTCAGCTGCAATGATGACAAAAGATCTTAAATTAGCTAATGATGCTGCGAAATCAGTAAATGCATCAACTCCATTAGGAAAACATGCCTTAGATATATTTAATGAATTTTGTGAAGGGGGTGATAGTGAGACAGACTATTCAGGTATATCCAAAAAAATTGGTGGAGATGCTTGGGATTATCCCTTTGATCCTAAGGGTAAGAAATAGCTTCTATTAAACTTCAGGTTGTATAAAAAATGCAACAATTAATCGTTTTACATTTGTCATCCAATGAGTTTTACTTCGCCTATTATTAAGACTTAATAACAATAAAGAGAGGGATAAATAATGAAAAAAATCACTTCAATGATTTTAGCTTTAGTATTTGCAGTTTCAGTAATTGGATCTGCTTCTGCTAAAACATTAAAAATCCAACTTACTTTTCCTAAAACATCATACGATGGACAAATCGTAAAAATGTGGACTGACAGAGTAACAAAATTAACTCGAGGTGAGTTAAAATTTGAGCTTCTTTCAAAAGGTGAAGTTGTTGGTATGAAAGAAACACTAGAAGCTGTTGACAAAGGTCTAGTAGATGGTGGTGCAGCATGGACTCACTACTGGTCAAACTATCACCCAGCTGCGATGTTATTTGGATCGCCAGTTGCTGGTGGAGGAATTGGTTTAAGTACTAAATCTTGGTTAGCATGGTATTTCGATAATGGTGGTAAAGAATTATACGACCAATTATGGAGCGAAATGGGAATGAATGTTAAAGGTTTCGTGATGGCATCATCAGGACCTGAAGCATTAGGTTGGTTTAAAGAGCCAATTAAAAACATGGATGATTTCAGAAAATACAGATTCAGAACTCCTCCAGGAATTCCAGGACAAACATACAAAGATATCGGAATTGCATCAGTATCTTTATCAGGTGGTGATATATTACCAGCACTTGAAAAAGGAACTATCGATGCTGCTGAATGGTGTTGTCCAAAACCAGACTCAGTTTTTGGTTTTCAAAAAGTTCTTAAAAACTACTATCTACAAGGATTACACCAAAACGTAGTAAATGGTGATATCTATATTAATGGAGATGTTTACAATTCTTTAACTGACCATCAAAAATATGCAATGGAAGTTGCGTCTGAAGCGATGATCACTAGAAACATCACTAATAGAGCTGTAGAAAATGGTAAAGCGCTAATCGATCTTACTGAAAATCACGGTGTAAAACTTTGGGATACACCAGCTGATTATTTCACTGAGTACATGAACGCTGCTCAAGCAACTCTTAAAAAGAATGCTGCATCAAATGCTTTCTTTAAAGAAGTTTATGAGCACATGACTGCACATGCTAAAATTGTAGTACCTTTTATTGCACAAATGGAAACATCTGATGCTTCAATTGGAACTGCATTCGCATCACAACAGTAGCTAAAAATATTAAAACGGGGATTGATTAAAAATCCCCGTTTTTTTTACAAATTTAATTTAAATAACTATACTTGTTAAATGGTTGATAAAGATTCAGAGCCTAAAGTTAAAGAAAATCTTGATATTACTGACGAGCTTATAGCCGAAAGAAGAACAAGTTTAAAAATGCCCGAGGATATGACTCCTTGGATGGCAAAAACAATAGAATTCATAGACTCAAAAATGTTAATTACCGGCAAAGTATTCGCCTGGTTAACTGTATTTCTAATTTATGCAATGATCCATGAGGTTATTGGAAGACATTTTTTTAATAGACCTACTTTATGGTCATTTGACATTAGTAGAATGTTAGCTGGTGCTTTATTTATGTTAGGAGCGGCCTATACATTATCAAAAGGGATACATATAAGAGCAGATTTTCTTTATCGAAATTGGTCAGTTAAAAATCAGGCAAGAGTAGATTTATTTTTATATTTATTATTTTTTATACCAGGGTTTCTTGTATTTTTCTTAGTAAGTTTTGATTATGCCTATACTTCAATTTGTGGAAGATCAAATTTAGAAGAATGTTTAGGCGGTAAAGTAAGAATTCAAAGAGCCATGGATACAACATGGATGCCAATTATGTGGCCCTTAAAAAGTTGTATGCCAATTGGTGCATTTTTACTTTTAGTACAAGGCATATCTGAAATTTTGAAAACTTATTATGCTTTTGTTAAAGGGAGATGGCCATAATGGATTTCTTTAGTCCTGAAATAATAGGTGCAATAATGATTGGTTGCATGTTATTTGCAATCTTCGTTGGTTTTCCAATTTCATTTACTCTAATATTTTTAGGTCTTGTTTTTGGATATTGGGGTTTTGGTAAATTAGTCTTTTATTTAATGACCTTACAATTCAATATGATAATGACCGAGAACACACTCGCCGCTGTACCACTCTTTATATTTATGGGAATTTTAATGGAACAAGCAGGTTTAATGGAGAGATTATTTAATGCAGTTCAGTTAATGCTTTCAAAGACGAGAGGAGCATTATTTTATGCAGTAATGTTTGTCTCAACAATTTTTGCAGCTGCAACTGGAATTGTTGGTGCATCTGTAACAATCTTAGGAATTATGGCAGGCAAAACCATGATCAGAACTGGATATGATACAAGACTTTCAGCTGGTTTAATCTGTGCAGGTGGAACTCTTGGAATTTTAATTCCACCAAGCATTATGTTAGTTGTGATGGGACCTGTTTTAGAAATTCCTGTAACAGATTTATTTGCTGCAGCAATAATGCCTGGAATTTTATTAGCATGTCTGTACGCAGCTTACACAACTTTAAGATGCTATCTAAATCCAAAACTTGGCCCTGTTTTACCAGTAAACGAACAACCTACTAATATGGCTAAGGTTTGGTATGAATTTATTATGGGACTAATTCCTCCAGCAGGTTTAGTTTTTTTTGCGTTAGGAAGTATTCTATTTGGTCTTGCCACTCCAACAGAGGGAGCTGGAATGGGAGCATTTGGTGCGATCTTACTTGCTCTAGCATATAAAAAATTAACTCTACCAGGTTTAAAAGATGCCCTTTTAAAAACGTTAGAAATCACAGCACTTATAATGTTTTTAGTTGCTGCATCGAACTTTTTTGGAGCAGTTTTTTCAAAATTAGGAACCCCATCTCTTTTAACTGATTTTCTTTTAAATTTAGAAGTAAATAGATATGTAATTTTAGCAATTATAATGGCTGCTATTTTTTTATTAGGATGGCCTTTAGAGTGGGTACCAATAGTTTTAATAGTATTACCAATTGTTTTACCTTTAGTAATCGAGTTAGGATTTAATCTTACATGGTTTGCAATATTAGTGGCAGTTAATCTCCAAACCGCCTGGCTCTCACCTCCTGTTGCATTATCTGCTTATTTCTTAAAAGGAGTAGTTCCAGAGTGGGATTTAAAAGATATTTATCTTGGCATGATGCAATTTATGGTTATCCAGGTAATTGGTTTAATATTAATTATAATATTTCCAAAAATAGCATTGTGGTTGCCTGGGGTGATGTATCCATCACCTTAGCTAGACTTATTTATTTGAGGAATAATAGTTCCTACTAGAATTATTGCTAAAGATATAAAAACCTTTGTTGAAATCGGAGAGTCGATTATTAACCAAGACATTGTTGCACCAATAGGACCTGTCAAAGGATACATCAAACTAATTCTACCTACTGGAACTCTTCTAAGAGCAAAATTATAAAACAAATATGCTCCAAACGTTATACAAGATAAAGTTATAGCCGCTAAAACTGGTGGTGAAAAATTTAAATAATTTTGATATTCAAAACTTGAATTTGGCCAAATTACAAAAAGAACCAATAAAGATAGTATAGCACCAATAAAATATTGATAAGTATTAACACCCAATTGATCAACTTTAGTTTGCATAAATCTTCTTCCCAAAACCTCATTTATAGAAACACAAATCATTCCTAAAAAGATTATTAAATCACCAATATAATTTCCTTGTCCTGATTTTGTTTGACTTGTAAGTAAAATTAAAGTTCCAATAATTGTTATAAAGGCTCCAATAATTACTTTTATTTCAATTTTTTCTTTTAAAAAAAGTCTTGCAATAAATGGTTGCCATATTGGCAAAGTGCTAATTAAAGCAACTCCATTTACTGGTGAGGTTAGTAGGAGACCAATATGAAAACTTAAAGTAACTAGAAAAGGATTTAATAAACCCATTAAGAAAGGAGTAAACCCAATTTTTTTGATTTTTAAATCTGCCCTCATGATCAAAGCAAAAATTAACATCAAACCAAATGCTAAAGAGAATCGTACCGCCATTAAATCCATTACATAAAATTCCTGTAATGCTAATTTCACAAACGGTGGACCTGACCCGAAACCTATTACTGCCACAAACATAGAAACGTAGCCAATATTATTTTTTAGAAAATTCATGGAATTACAAAATTATGGATATCACTATTATAGACATATAAATATTTTAGTTTAAGGTTACATCAGTGAGTCAAAATATAGAATTAAAAAATTTTGAATTAGCTACAGTTAATCCAAGTAATAAAACATGGACGTCAATTGATTTATTTTGCTTTTGGGCTAATAGCATCCAAACCATTGCTGGTTTTGCGTTAATAGCCTCTTTATATTTAATATATAATCTAAGTACTGTTCTGGTCTTAACTTCTTCATTAGCCGCCTCTATATTAATTTATTTTTTTATATCATTGATCGGTAAACCTTCACAAAAGCATGGATTACCTTTTCCTGTTATGCTTAGAATATCAATGGGCTTAAATGGAGCAAAATACTTAAGTCTTTTAAGATCAGTTATTGGAGTATTTATGTTTGGCATTCAAACATTTTTTATTTCAAAATCAATTACATATCTAATTAGAATTTTTATATACTATAACTTAGATAGTCAAATGCTAGATGGTCAAGTATTTTTAGCTTTCTTTCTTGGATTAAATATTATTGATTGGATTTCATTAATACTAACTTTTGTCATTCAGTATTTTTTATTCACAAATGGACAAAGGTTTAATCAAAGATTTTTACAATTTTCCGCCATCTTTGTTTATTTAGGTTTGTTTGTTTTTTTTTTAATTTTAACTTCTGAAAATCAAACACAAATTTTTCAGTCTCTTAAATCAAATACAACAGAGGGAAATTTTTTTTCAAAATCTAACGTTTTACCTTTTGTAGTTTTAACGGGTACAATTTTCTCTTATTTCTCAATTGTTTTGTTAAATTTTGGTGATTTTTCTAGATATGTCAAAACAGAAAAAGATCTAAAATTGGGAAACCTAAATCTTTTTCTAAATATGATTTTGTTTTCATTTTTAGCAACATCTATTATTGTTGGAGTAGATGTTATTTTAAATCAAAAGCTTATTATTGTTGATCAAATATTAACTAAGCCGATGGATATTATTGGAAAATTAGACAATACTGGCTTAACGGTATTTGCATTAATTTTAATAATTTTTTCGTCTCTATCTACTAATTTAATTGCTAATTATGTCCCTACGCAAAATAGTATAATAAATTTTATTCCTAATAATTTAGATCTCAAAACTTCTGGAGTATTAATTTTAATAATTGGTTTTATTGCTGGAGGTTTGTGGCCTTCTATTTTAAGTCAAATAGGTGTAATAAATATTATAGATAGCCTTGCAGCATTTTTTGGCCCAATCTTTGCAATAATAATTGCTGACTACTATCTGGTGAAAAAAGAGAGAGTAAATCACAAAGATCTGTTTTTTTTGAGAGATGGAAATGAATATATGTATTCAAATGGTTGGAACTATAAAGCTCTGTATTCACTTATTATAGGTTTTATATTCTCATTTTCATTATTATGGAATATCAATTTCTCAGATATAAAATCATTTTCTTGGATATTAGGATTTGTCGTATCGTTTTTTATATATTATCTTCTAGATAAAAAATAATTATGAAAGCTTTAGTTTATACTGGCGTTGAAGAATTGGTTTACAGAGAAGAAAAAGACCCTGTAGAGACAAGTGGAGAAAGCATATTAAAAGTTCATGCCTCAGGTATATGTGGATCTGATATGCACGCGTATCACGGAAAAGATGAACGAAGAATTGCTCCACTAATAATTGGACATGAAGTAAGTGGTGTAATTCAAAATGGTAAATTTCAAGGAAAAAATGCTGTTTTAAATCCATTAATAACATGCGGAAAGTGTGAATATTGCACAAGTGGGCGAGAGCATTTGTGTCCACATAGGGTTCTTTTAGGAATGAACAAACCTTACGAGAGACAAGGAGTTTTTGCAGAATTGGTTTCTTCTCCTAATCAAAATATATATGAGGTGCCAGATCATTTAGACCTAAATGAGGCGGCTATAGCAGAACCAACAGCAGTTGCTTTGCACGCAGTCTTAATGGGAGAGAGTTCTTTAAAAAAACCTCTATCTGAATGTAGAACTTTAGTTCAAGGAGCTGGAGCGATTGGATTATTGTGCTCGTTAATATTATCTAAAATTAAAAAAAACAAAAATATTGTTATGTCTGATCCCAATAATTTGAGACTAACAAAGTGTTCAAAATATTTTGAGGGTAAATTTGTTAATCCATCAGACAAAGAAGTAAAAAATGACAGCTTCGATGTTGTATTTGATACAGTTGGTTTAGAAGTTTCAAGACAACAAGCTATATCAGTTATTAAACCTGGAGGCACAATAATACATATTGGATTAACCCAACCTTCAGGGCAGTTTAATTTTAGAAAAGCAACTCTTCAAGAGGTAACTTTTATTGGCACATATTGCTATACTAATAAAGATTTTGAAGACACGATCAAAATTTTAGCAGATAAGAAAATAGGAAAATTAGACTGGATAGAATATAGAGAGTTAAAGAAAGGTGCAGAGGCCTTTAAACAAATTCATGACGGAACCTGTTCTTCACCAAAAATTGTTCTTTTACCTTAAAGTTAAATTTTAAATTATAGTTGATAATTAAAAATATTTAATTATATGAAACAAGTGTTAATAAAATTTATCAAAATAATAACAATTTATTTTTTATTTATATCCTCTGTTTGCGCTGAAAAACTAATGGTTTTCGATTTTACTGAGGAGGAATTAAATTCATTAGAAGTCAGAAAAGTAAGAGGATCTGATGCAAAAACATTGTATTCTATTGGAAATAATGAGAACGGAAGTTATTTGAAAGCAGTTGCAGAAAATGCAGCATCAGGAGTGGGAAAAGAAATAAAAATTAATTTAGACAAAACCCCTTTTATAAATATTACTTGGAAAATCGAAAAAGATCTTAAAGGTATAAAAGAAAATACCAAAAAAGGTCATGATTTTGCTGCTAGAGTTTTTGTAATCAAAAAAACTGGCGCAACACCACTATCAAATAGAGCTATAAACTATGTTTTTTCAAGCAATTCAAATGTAGGAGAAACATGGCCTAGCCCTTATACAAAGAAATCTATCGATAGCGTTCTGGCTTCAACAAAGTCAAATTTAAATGAATGGGTTACAGTAAGAGCTAATGTGAAGGAAGATTTTAAAAAATTTCATGATCTAGACGTTGAAGAGCTTTCAGGAATTGCAATTATGGCAGATACCGATAATTCAAAACTAACCGCAGTTAGTTATTACCAAAATATTTTTTTTTCCTCTGAGTAAAATTTTAATTAAGATACTTTTTTAAACCAAAACTTAATAAAGACAGTACTATTGCAGCCAAAACATCAAGGATTGGAGCGGCTTCTGGATATCCGAAATTCCATAATATAACACCAATTAACCAAATTATATAAATTTTCATATTGTATTAATCATTAGTATAAAAAAAATTTTCACTTTGATATTATTGTTTTTATGAAAAAATTTAAATCAAGTTTTAATGTGTATTATGAGGATACAGATGCTGGTGGAGTAGTTTATTACGCAAATTATTTAAAATTTATAGAGCGTGCTAGAACTGATGCCATAGCCTCTGTAAACTTTACAAATTCTAACCTGAAAGAAAATTTTGGAATATATCTTATTGTTAAATCTTGTAATTTAAATTTTATAAAACCTTCAAGGTTAGAGGATAAACTTGATATTTTTTCTGAAATTACAGAAGTAAAGAATGTGTCAATTAAAATGAAGCAAGATATTTTTGTAAAAGATAATTTAATTTTAACTGCAGATGTTCATTTAGCTACAATTAATAAAGATGGCAAACCAACCAAAATGCCTGAAAAACTCAAAAAACAATTAATTAAATAGTATTTTTTACTTTAATAAATAAATTAGTCATTTTATTTACATTAATTCTGCCTGTATTTACATTTCTTGGACTTGGATGATAAGAACCTACCAATAAAATATTATTTGGGAGTTTATAGAATTTACTATGCCCAAATTTAATATTTGTACCAATTTTATAATATTTTTTGTAAAATTCTATACAAGCATCAAAAGCTATTTTCCCAAGTGCAACAACAATCTTTAAATTTTCTAAGTATTCAATTTCTTTATTAAAATATTTAAAGCAAGTGTTTAGTTCTTTTTTTGTTGGTTTATCTCCAGGTGGGACACATTTTAAAGCAGTAGTTATAAATATATCTCTCAATTTAAGTCCGTCATTTTTGTGGTCTGAATTTGGCTGGTTAGATAATTTTGCTTTATAAAGACATTTGTATAAAAAATCAGACGATCTATCTCCTGTGAAAACTCTACCAGTTCTATTGCCACCGTGTGCAGCTGGCGCTAAACCAACAAATAAAATTCTAGCTTTTGGATCACCAAACCCTGTTATTGGTTTTCCCCAATATTTTTCATTTATGAATTGTTTTCTTTTTTCTTTAGCTATCTTTTTTCTAAAACTCACCAACCTAGGGCATTTTTTGCAGCTAACTATCAAAGTTTCAAGTTTTTTAAAATTACTAGTCATAAATATTAATTTTTAATCTCTAAGTCTTATACTATAATTAACTTAGATTATGAATGTAGGTTTTATTGGTGTTGGTTATATGGGTTATGGGATAGCCAAAAATATTTTAAAAAAAGGAAATAACTTATTTGTTATTGCAAACAAAAAAAGGACACCGATAGATAAGATTGTAAGTGAAGGTGCTATTGAGGTAAAATCTTACAATGAATTGTGTGAAAAAAATTTAGATGCATTATTTCTTTGTGTAACTAATACACCAATCGCCCTAAGCATTGCTGAAAAAGTCTCAACTTTACTAAAAGATAATACATTAATTATTGATGTTACAACACATAACCAAAATGGATCTATTCAAATGGAACAGATTTTTTCAAAACAAAAAATTAACTATATTGAATGCCCTGTGATGGGAGGCCCCGTTCAAGCAGAAGAAGGTGTTTGTGGAGGTATTGTTGGAGCATCAGAGGAAAATTTTAAAAAATCTGAAGTTTTTTTAAAAACTTTTTGTAAAGATTATTTCCATTTTGGAGAAGTGGGTAAAGGAGCAAAGTCAAAGTTATTAAATAATTTTTTGTCACTCGGTACCGCAACAAATGTTATTGAATTCATCAAGAGCGCGAAAAAATTAGATATTGATTTAGAAAAACTTTTTGCAGTAGCAAAATTAGGATCTGGAAACTCAACAGCTTTAAATAGAATTTTTGATAATGTGCTTAAAGATGATTATACTGGATTTAAATTTTCAACTTCCAATACCTTAAAAGATCTTACTTATATCCATGAAATGCTAAAAGATTTAGGTAATGCAGAAAAATTAGCTGATGTAAAAAAATCTTTTTACAAAAAAGCAGTAGAAGACGGTAATGGAGATTTATTCATAAGTGAACTAATACAAAAAGATTAATTATTCCTTTTTTTTATCAGCAAATACAATAGCTATAAGCAATAATGCTGTCCAAAACATTGCTGCTAAACTTTTAATAGCACTCGTTTCAGCACCCCACAAATCAAAAAAAAATGCTCCAATAAGAATTCCAATTATATAAATTATTACTACTAATCTAGTTTGAGTCATTTAGTTGCTTCTTTTTAAATAACGACATTCCGTTATTTTTTTTATGTTCATAAGATTCTTTGAAACTCTCTAGCTGCCATCCTTGCATTCTCTTCTGAATATCTTCTAAATTTTGTTTTTTCCACTCATCTTTGGTATTTTGGTCTTTCCAAATCTTCTTTTCGTCATTATTTCTTCCACAGCCATAACAATATCCAGTTACAGGATCCATTTTGCAAATGCTTATACATGGTGAAATTATCATTTTTTTATATATTTATATCCTTTTACACTATTATTCTGATTGGACAAATTAGATCAATACTATATAAAACAGCATAAATTTGGGCGAGTGGCGGAATTGGTAGACGCGTTGGTCTTAGGAACCAATAGTGCAAGCTGTGAAGGTTCGAGTCCTTTCTCGCCTACCATAAATAGATTATGAAAGTAACAATAGAAAATAAAAAAGGTTTAGAAAAAGATCTTAAAGTATTTATAGATAAGAAAACAATCTCAGGCTTCATGGATGAAAAATATGAAGAAATAAGAAAAGACGTTGTAATAAAAGGTTTCAGACCTGGTAAAGTACCTACCGAAATATTAAAAAGACAATTTGGCAAAGCTGTTTATGGCGAAGTAGTTGATAAGTTGCTAAAAGATACAACAACAAAAGCTCTAGAAGAAAATAAAATCAAACCGGCTGGACAGCCTAAAATAGACTTAAAGTCTTTTGGTGAAGGTAAAGATTTAGAATACGTAATTTCAGTTACTGAACTACCTGAGGTTTCTGCCAAAGGATTAAGCTCAATTAAAGTAGACGAGTATGTTGTAAAAATTGATCCTAAAGAAACGGACAAAAGAATAAGTGAAATTGCAAAAAAACAAAATAATTTTAAAGATGCGGAGACAAATTACAGCTCAAAAATGAATGACCTTGTAATTTTTGATTATAAAGGAACTATTGACGGCAAAGAATTTAAGGGTAACGAGGGCAAAAATACTCAATTAGTTCTTGGGAAAGATTTATTTATAAAAGGTTTTGACAAACAATTAGAAGGCGTTAAATCAGGTGATACAAAAAATATAAAAGTAAATCTGCCTGAAAATTTTCCTGAAAAAGAACTTATTAATAAAAAAGCTGTGTTTGAATGTAAGATTACAGCAGTAAGAATTCCTGAAGAAGTAAAAATTAATGATGATTTTGCTAAAAATATGGGTGCGAAAGATTTAGCAAATTTAAAAGAACTTATTTCAAAACAAATTAATGATGAATATAAAAATTCATTAGCTATGATTACAAAGAAAAGTATTCTTGAGCAAATTGAGAAAGAAAAACTAGACCAATTACCTGGCAATTTAATTGAACAGGAAGTTAAAATATTATCTCAAGGAATGAAGGAAGATGAAGTTAAAAAGAACCAAAAATCATTAGAAGATCAAGCTAAAAAAAGAATTAAAACTGGTTTAATCTTAAATGCTTTTGGTGAAGAAAATAAAATTAATGTTTCCCAAGAGGAAATTAATGTGGAAATACAAAAACAATTTAGAATGATGCCAGGTCAAGAGAAGATTGTTAAAGATTATTATGAACAAAATCCTGCAGCCATAGATAGTTTAAGGGGACAAATTTACGAAGAAAAAATAATTGAAGAAATTAAGAAAAAAGCAAAAACTACTAAAAAAGAAATTACCAAAGAAGAAGCTGAGGAAATTTTAAAACAAGAAAATGAAAACAACATTAAAGAACAAGCTAAACTTGCTAAAGAAGACGGAGATGAAAAAAATAAGAAAAAAACAGATCTTAAAAAAAAAGAGGTAAAAACAAAATCGAAAGAAACTAAAAAAACAAAAACTCCCACATCAAAACCTAAAAAAGCAAAAAAGGTTAGCAAAAAGTAATCACAAGTTGTATAAGATTAATCGAATCGATTATGACTATTAAAATTCCAGAACAATTAAACACTCTTATCCCAATGGTTGTCGAACAATCTAGTAGAGGAGAAAGGGCATATGACATTTATTCTAGACTATTAAAGGAGAGAATTGTATTTGTAGTTGGTCCGATAAATGACGCAGTTGCATCATTAGTTACTGCGCAATTATTATTTTTAGAATCTGAAGATCCTAAGAAAGAAATTTCTTTATATATTAATAGTCCTGGTGGACTGGTAACAGCTGGACTTGGTATTTACGATACAATGCAATATATCAAACCAGAGATAAGTACTTTGTGCATAGGTCAAGCAGCAAGCATGGGTTCATTTTTACTAGCAGCAGGTGCTAAAGGAAAAAGATTTTCATTGCCAAATTCAAGAATAATGGTCCATCAACCGTCAGCTGGTTTTCAAGGACAAGCAACAGATATTGAAATTCACGCTAATGAAGTTTTATCTTTAAAGAAAAGATTAAATGAAATTTATTCAAAACATACAGGAAAATCAGTTGATGAAATTAAATCAGCATTAGAGAGAGATAATTTTATGACACCTGATAATGCAAAAAGTTTTGGCTTAATAGATAAAGTGGTAGAAAAGAGAGAATAGATCACAATATATAGTTTGTTCACAACCTATACTTGATTACTTTGCACCATATGTATTAAAGTATTAAAATTGATTCGAATTAAAAAATTATGAGCAACAATAAAAATATTCTTTACTGTTCTTTTTGTGGCAAGAGCCAACACGAAGTTAGAAAGTTAATTGCTGGTCCAACTGTATTCATTTGTGATGAGTGCGTAGAACTTTGTATGGATATCATCAAAGAGGAGAGCAAAGATAATTTTGTAAAACATCAGGATGGATTACCATTACCAAAAGAAATATGTAAAGTTCTTGACGATTATGTGATTGGACAATCTCATGCAAAAAAAGTTTTATCAGTTGCGGTTCATAATCATTACAAAAGATTAAACTACGAAAATAAAACAAGCAAAACGGTTGAACTATCTAAATCTAATATTATGCTGGTGGGCCCAACTGGATGTGGAAAAACATTATTAGCCCAAACTCTTGCAAGAATACTTGATGTACCTTTTACAATGGCTGATGCAACAACATTAACTGAAGCGGGCTATGTTGGTGAAGATGTTGAAAATATAATTTTGAAATTATTACAAGCTGCAGATTATAATGTAGAAAAAGCTCAAAGAGGAATTGTTTACATAGATGAGGTTGACAAAATTAGTAGAAAATCTGAAAATCCATCTATAACTAGGGATGTATCTGGAGAAGGTGTTCAACAAGCTCTATTAAAAATTATGGAGGGAACAGTTGCAAGTGTTCCTCCTCAAGGAGGAAGAAAACATCCTCAACAAGAATTTCTACAAGTAGATACTACCAATATACTGTTTATTTGTGGAGGAGCCTTTGCTGGTCTTGATAAAATAATATCTCAAAGAGACAAAGGGTCATCTATTGGATTTGGAGCAGAAGTTAAAACTTTACAAGATAAAAAAACTGGAGAATGGATGAAAAATCTAGAGCCTGAGGATTTACTAAGATACGGACTGATCCCAGAATTTATTGGTAGATTACCAATTACAGCTACTCTTGAAGATTTGGATGAAAAATCTTTAGTTAAAATTTTACAAGAGCCAAAAAATTCATTGATAAAACAGTACCAAGAATTATTTAGATTAGAAGGCGTAAAATTAACATTTAAAGATCAAGCTGTTAAAGATATTGCTAACAAAGCTATAAGTAAGAAAACTGGGGCTAGAGGATTGAGATCAATTTTAGAAAATTTATTACTTAAAACTATGTTTGATCTTCCTGGTCAAGATAACATTGAAGAGGTTATTATTGATGCTGGAGCAACCAAAGGAACATCTCAGCCAATAATAGTTCATACTAAGAACAAATCAAAAACAGAAAAGACTTCTGCGGCTTAATAAGAGTTAATAAACAAAAGTTTCCTATTGCAATATAAAATATAATATCCATATTTATAGTTATGGAAGTTAAATTAACACAGCCATTATTACCATTAAGAGACATAGTAGTGTTTCCAAGCATGGTAATTCCACTATTTGTAGGAAGAGATAAATCTATTACTGCCCTAAATGAGGTGATGAAAAGTGACAAAAAAATAATATTAGTTACTCAAAAAAATTCTGAGGTTGATGATCCTAAAAAAAATGATGTATTTTCTTATGGATGTGAAAGTAATATATTACAACTTTTAAAACTTCCAGACGGCACAGTTAAAGTTTTAGTAGAAGGAATTAAAAGAGTAAAAATAATTGATTTTAAAGATGATGAAAAATTTATTACGTGTACATACGAACATCAAAAAGATGTTTTAAACAAAGATGAAGATCTATTACCTTTAGCTATTACAGCTGTAAAAAGATTAGAAAAGTTAACTTCTGTAAATAAAAAAATTTCATCCGAAACTATAAGCAATATTAAACAATTAAAAGATCCATCTAAAATTGTAGACAATATTGTTTCAAATTTAAATGCATCGATATCTGAAAAACAGCAAATATTTGAAACATTGGATGTTAAGAAAAGATTAAATGCAGCTATTAAAATGATGGAAAGTGAAACAAGCATCATTGGAGTAGAAAAAAGAATTAGAGGAAGAGTCAAAACCCAAATGGAAAAGACTCAAAGAGAGTATTATTTAAACGAACAATTAAAAGCAATTCAAAAAGAATTAGGTGAAATTGAGGATGGCAAAGATGAGACTACTAGCTTAAAAAAATCAATTCAAAAAGCTAAAATGCCAAAAGATGTTGAGAAGAAGTGTATGTCAGAGCTTAAGAAATTAAAAAACATGAGTCCCATGTCAGCAGAAGCAACAGTTGTTAGAAATTATTTAGATTGGATGATTGATCTTCCTTGGTTTAAAAAAGATGAAGTAGATATCGATTTAAATAAAGGTCTTAAAATTTTAGATGAAGATCATTTTGGTTTAGAAAAAGTTAAAGAGAGAATTATTGAGTTTCTAGCTGTTCAAAAAAGAATGGAAAAAATTAAAGGACCAATTTTATGTTTAGTTGGACCCCCAGGTGTTGGAAAAACATCACTTGGAAAATCTATTGCCAAAGCTACAAATAGACAGTTTATTAGAATGTCATTAGGGGGTGTAAGAGATGAAGCTGAAATACGAGGTCATAGAAGAACATACATTGGATCTTTACCAGGAAAAATAATTCAAATGATGAAAAAGGCTGGTACAAAAAATCCTTTGTTTTTATTAGATGAAGTCGATAAAATCGGAAACGATTATAGAGGAGATCCATCGTCAGCTTTACTTGAAGCTTTAGACCCTGAGCAGAATACAGCATTCAATGATCACTATTTAGAAGTTGATTATGATTTGTCTGATGTAATGTTTGTAACTACAGCAAATACTTTAAATATTTTACCACCACTTCTTGATAGAATGGAAGTTATAAGAATTCCTGGATATACAGAGGATGAAAAAGTAAATATTGCAAACAAGTATTTATTACCTAAACAAGTAAAAGAAAATGGTGTGAAGGAGGGTGAACTAAATTTAGAAGATGGGACAATAAAAGAGATAATTAGAAGTTACACAAGAGAGTCTGGTGTTAGAAATTTAGAAAGAGAAATTTCAAAAGTAACAAGAAAAGTTGTAAAAAAAGTTGTAAGCGGTGAAGTAGAGAAAGTTCAAGTAAACGAAAAAAATATTACAGACTTTTTAGGAATTAAAAAATTCAAATTTGGTGAAGTAGAAGACAAAGACAAAACGGGAATAGTTATAGGACTAGCGTGGACCGAAGTAGGTGGAGAAATTCTTAAAATCGAGACTGTCAATATGCCAGGTAAAGGTAGAATGCAAATAACTGGAAAACTTGGTGATGTGATGCAAGAATCTGTTAAGGCTGCAAAATCATATGTCAGATCAAAAAGTTTAGAATACGGTATAATTCCACCTTTCTTTGAAAAAAAAGATTTTCATATCCATGTTCCTGAAGGTGCAACGCCTAAAGATGGACCATCAGCTGGTATAGCAATGGTTACATCAATAGTATCGTCAATCACAAACATTCCTGTGAATAGAGAGATTGCTATGACTGGCGAAGTAACAATTACAGGACAAGTTTTACAAATTGGTGGTTTAAAAGAAAAATTATTAGCTGCACACAGAGCAGGGGTTAAAAAAGTATTAATACCCAAAGAAAACGAAAAAGATTTAGCAGATATTCCAAAAAAGGTGAGAGAAGATATTAAAATTATTCCAGTAGAAACAGCAGATGAAGTACTTAAAATTGCCCTAACAAAAGAGTTAAAACCAGTAGAATGGACTGAGGTAGATAAAATTTCAGAGGGCAAAAAGGACGATAAATCTCAGGCTAGTATTCAGTAATAAACAATTTACTTTATTAATCCGTTGATGTAATAGTACCAAGATTTTGGGTGGTTAGCTCAGTTGGTAGAGCATCTCGTTTACACCGAGGGGGTCAAAGGTTCGAGTCCTTTACTACCCACCATTTACACCTGTGGGGGTGTAGCTCAGTTGGTTAGAGCACCTGCCTGTCACGCAGGGGGCCGAGGGTTCGAGTCCCTTCACTCCCGCCATTATTTGAGTAAAACTAGGCATAAAAATGTGACATATCTTCACTTTTAGTTGATATAATAGTTGTTACATAGGAATCAAATGCTTGCGGAATTTTTAAAAGATTATCTACCGATAATATTATTTTTGATAATAGCTTTAGGCTTAAGTCTTGCTTTTGTTGCAATTAATTATATTGCTGCTCCAAGTAAACCTGATCCTGAGAAACTTTCAGCTTATGAATGTGGGTTTGAACCTTTCAATGACTCTAGAATGGAATTTGATGTCAGGTTTTATTTAGTTGCAATATTATTTATAATTTTTGACCTAGAAATTGCATTTTTATTCCCATGGGCAATCTCACTTGGTGAAATTGGTTTATATGGCTTCTGCTCTATGATGCTATTTTTATTTATTTTAACTGTTGGATTTATTTATGAATGGAAAAAAGGAGCTTTAGATTGGGAATAAAATGAATTTACAAGATAGAAAAAAAGATATCCCAGAAGAGTTTAAACAGTTAGCACAAGACTTTAGTGATAACGGTTTTATAACAACATCACTAGACAATCTTGTTAATTGGGCAAGAACTGGTTCATTGCATTGGATGACGTTTGGACTAGCTTGTTGTGCTGTAGAAATGATGCAAACATCTATGCCAAGATATGATCTTGAAAGATTTGGTGCAGCACCAAGAGCATCACCACGTCAATCAGATGTTATGATAGTTGCAGGTACGCTAACAAATAAAATGGCTCCTGCATTAAGAAAGGTTTATGATCAGATGCCTGAACCTAGATATGTAATATCTATGGGAAGTTGTGCAAATGGTGGAGGCTACTATCATTATTCATACTCTGTAGTGAGAGGTTGCGATCGAGTGGTACCTGTTGATGTATATGTACCCGGATGCCCTCCATCAGCTGAAGCATTACTTTATGGGATTTTACAGTTACAGAAAAAAATTAGAAATAAAGGTTCTTTAGAAAGATAAAAATGAAAAATCTTGAGAGCTTGGAAAAGTTTATAAACTCCGAATTAACATCTAAAATAAATAATTCATTTATAAAGCATGACAACATTTATATAAATATAGATCATGATGAATTGGTCGATGTTATCTCTTTTTTGAAAACCAATAAAGATACTAAATTTAGACAATTAATCGAAATTACAGCTGTAGATTACCCTGAAAATGAAAATAGATTTAAGATGGTTTATTTATTATTAAGTCATGAATATAATCAAAGAATTATTATTGATTATTCAATAAAAGAAAATGAAGTAATTTCCTCATTAACTTCTATTTTTCCGGCAGCAAATTGGATGGAAAGAGAAGTGTTTGATATGTACGGGTTAAAATTTAAAGATCATCCCGATTTAAGAAGAATTTTAACTGATTATGGTTTTGAGGGACATCCGTTGAGAAAAGATTTTCCTCTTACTGGCCATAATGAAGTTCGTTATAGTGAAGAACAAAAAAAAGTGATCTATGAACCTGTAAAATTAGAACAGAATTACAGAAATTTTGATTATGAGAGTCCCTGGGAAGGAACAAAATACATTAAAGAAATTAAAAAAAACTAATGGCAAAAGAAAAAAAAACACTAAATCTGAATTTTGGACCACAACATCCTGCAGCACATGGAGTTTTAAGATTAATACTTCAATTAGATGGAGAAGTTGTTGAAAAAGCTGATCCTCATATAGGATTATTGCACCGAGGTACTGAGAAGTTAATAGAAAATAAAACTTATATCCAGGCTGTTCCTTATTTTGATCGTCTTGATTATGTAGCACCAATGAATCAAGAACATGCATTTGCTTTAGCTATAGAAAAAATTTTAAAAATTGAAGTTCCTTCTAGAGCAAAATATATAAGAGTAATATTCTGTGAAATAGGTCGTATATTAAGCCACATATTAAATGTTACTACTCAAGCAATGGATGTTGGGGCGTTAACACCAACTTTATGGGGATTTGAGGAACGAGAAAAATTAATGGGATTTTATGAGAGGGTGTCCGGATCAAGGTTGCACGCTAATTATTTTAGAGCTGGTGGAGTACACAAAGATCTGCCTGTCGGACTAGAAAGTGATATTGATGAATTTTGTGAAAGATTCCCAAAAATAATTGATGATTTAGAAACTTTACTCACCGATAACAGAATATTTAAACAAAGAAATGTAGATATTGGAATAGTATCAAAACAAGATGCACTAGATTATTCTTTTTCAGGAGTTATGTTAAGAGGCTCCGGTGTAGCTTGGGATTTAAGAAGAAGTCAACCCTATGATTGTTATAACGATTTAGAATTTAAAATTCCTGTTGGAAAAAATGGGGATTGTTATGATAGGTATCTTTGCAGAATTGAAGAAATGAGAGAAAGTTTAAAAATTATTAAACAGTGTTTAAAAAATATTCCAAAAGGACCAATTAAAACAGAAGATGGAAAGATTTCCCCTCCTCCAAAAAAGGAACTTAAACAGTCTATGGAAGCTTTAATCCATCATTTTAAGTTATTTACAGAGGGATATAGGGTTGAAAAAGATGAGATATATACAGCAGTTGAGGCACCAAAAGGAGAATTTGGTGTCTATTTAATTTCAGATGGCTCAAGCAAACCTTACAAATGCAAGATAAGAGCTCCTGGATTTACCCACCTTCAAGCTATGGATTATCTAATAAAAGGACATATGCTTGCTGATGTACCTGCAGTTTTAGGTTCAATGGATATTGTTTTTGGTGAGGTCGACAGATGAGCATAAAAAAAATTTACAGAGAGCAGCCTAAAACTTTTAAGTTTAGTGATAAAAGTATGGAGGCTGCAAATAAAATAGTTTCTAATTATCCAAATGGAAAACAACAAAGTGCAGTTATGGCTTTGTTATATATTGCACAAAGGCAAAATGACAACTGGATACCATTACAAGCAATGAAATATATAGCTAAATTCTTAGATATGCCTTACATCAAAGTATATGAAGTAGCTACTTTTTATTCGATGTACAACCTATCTCCAGTTGGTAAATATTTTTTTCAAATTTGTACCACAACACCATGTATGCTTAGAGGGGCATATGATTTAGTTAAAGTTTGTAAAAATAAAATATCTAAAAAAGAAAATGTATTATCCGAGGATGGAAAAATTTCTTGGATGGAAGTTGAATGTTTAGGTGCATGTGTAAACGCTCCAATGATGCAGGTTAATGAGGACTATTATGAAGATTTGAATGATAAAAAACTCGAAGAAATAATTGAGACGATATACCAAAATAAAACCCCAAAACCAGGATCTTATTCAGGAAGAATAAATGCAGAACCAGTTAACAATAGAAAAACTTTATTAGGAAACAAAAATGCTTAAAGACGAAGATAGAATATTTCAAAATTTATACAATGACAGTGGTGCAGACATCGAGTCAGCTAAATTAAGAGATGATTGGAACGGAACAAAAGAAATTTTAGAAAAGGGAAGAGAATGGATAATCAATGAAGTTAAATCCTCTGAACTTAGAGGGCGTGGAGGCGCTGGTTTTCCAACTGGTTTAAAATGGTCATTCGCACCTAAAGAAGTGGGATCTAGACCTCATTATTTAGTCATTAATGCAGATGAGTCAGAACCTGGAACATGTAAAGATAGAGATATATTAAGATTTGAACCTCATAAATTAATCGAAGGATGTTTAATTGCATCGTATGCTGTTAATGCACATAAATGTTACATTTATATTAGAGGTGAATATTTTAATGAAGGACAAAAACTTCAAACTGCAATCGACGAGGCTTATAAAAATAATTTAATTGGGAAAAATGCTTTAAATTTAGGATGGGATTTAGATATTTATATACACTATGGTGCTGGTGCCTATATTTGTGGTGAAGAAACTGCACTGTTGGAGAGTTTGGAAGGAAAAAAGGGTCAACCAAGATTAAAGCCACCATTTCCTGCATTAATTGGATTATATGGATGTCCTACTATAATTAATAATGTTGAGACTGTTGCAGCTGTTCCTACAATTCTAAGAAGAGGTGCAAAATGGTTTAGTTCACTTGGAAGACCTAAAAACACTGGAACAAAAATTTATTGTATTTCTGGAAATGTAAATAATCCATGTAATGTAGAGGAAGAAATGGGAATTCCACTTAAAGAATTAATTGAAACTCATGCCGGTGGTGTAGTTGGTGGATGGGATAATCTTAAAGCAGTAATACCCGGTGGTTCTTCAATGCCAATGTTGCCCAAAGAAATATGCGACAACATGAAAATGGATTTTGATGCATGTGTTGAAAATAAAACAGGACTAGGAACAGCTGGTATTGTTGTGATCAATAATGACCAAGACATTATTAAGTGTATGGCAAGGATAGCTAGATTTTATAAACATGAAAGTTGTGGTCAGTGCACACCCTGCAGGGAAGGATCCGGATGGATGTGGAGAATGTTGGAGAGAATGGCAGCAGGTGAGGCAACTCCAGATGAAGTAGATATGCTTTTTGATGTAACAAAACAAATAGAAGGCCATACAATTTGTGCTTTTGGTGAAGGCTCATCGTGGCCAGTTCAAGGATTAATAAGACATTTTAAGGATGAAATACTTGAAAGAAATAAATTTGATCCTGTAGTGAAAAAACAAAAAAATATTCCATACTTAGTAGATCAACATTTATTAGAAAAAGAAAATGCCTAAATTAAAAGTAAACGATATTGATATTGAAGTTGAAGATGGTCTAACTGTACTTCAGGCTTGTGAACAAGCTGGAGCTGAAATACCAAGATTTTGTTATCATGAAAAACTTTCCATAGCTGGGAATTGTCGTATGTGTTTGGTTGAAATGGAAAAATCGCCAAAACCTATAGCATCATGTGCAATGCCTGCAGCTGAAGGGATGGTAATTAAAACAAATACGAAAAAAGTTGAAAAAGCAAGAAAAGGTGTAATGGAGTTTTTACTGGCTAACCATCCTTTGGATTGCCCTGTTTGTGATCAAGGTGGTGAGTGTGATTTGCAGGATCAATCTATGTTTTATGGAATTGATAAATCAAGATTTAAAGAGAATAAAAGATATGTACCTGAAAAATACATGGGACCATTAATAAAAACCCAAATGACAAGATGTATTCATTGTACTAGATGTATAAGATTTGCCACAGAGGTAGCGGGGGTACCAGAGTTAGGTGCAATTGGCCGAGGAGAAAACATGGAAATCACAACTTATTTGGAGAAATCAATGGAGTCTGAGATGTCGGCAAATGTAATAGACTTGTGTCCTGTAGGCGCCTTAACTTCTAAACCTTATGTTTTTGAGGCTAGACCATGGGAGCTAAAAAAAACAGAAACTATTGATGTAATGGATGCTGTTGGGTCAAACATTAGAGTGGATACTTATGATTGGGAAGTAAAAAGAGTTTTACCAAGAATTAATGAGGAAATTAATGAGGAGTGGATTTCTGATAAAACAAGGTATGCATGTGATGGTTTAAAAAATCAAAGATTAGACACACCATTTATAAAAAATAATGGAAACTTTGAAGAAATAAGTTGGCAAGATGCATACAAAAAAATTAAAGAAAAAATTTCAACAACATCACCAGACAAAATAGTTGGTTTAACTGGTGACATGACAAATATGGAAACTATGTTTGCTGTTAAGAACCTATTTCAAAAAACATTAAATTCTATTTATTTAGATTCTAGAGCTAAACATACTTACATAAATTTTGAAAACAGAAGTAATTATTTGTTTAACTCTAGCATAGAAGGGATTGAAGAAAGTGATCTTATATTACTAATAGGCACAAACCCAAGATTTGAGGCAACTATATTAAACTCAAGAATAAGAAAAACTTATTTAAAAAATAAAACTGAAATATTTTCTTTAGAGGATGTGGGTGATTTAACTTATCCTTATAAAGTTTTAGAAAATAATTCAAAAGTAATTGATAAAATAATCAAAAATGAACATAATCTTTCAAACAAAATTGCCATTGCAGAAAAACCTATAATTATCTTAGGTCAATCAATATTAAATAGTAACAACGGCGCATATATATTTGAAGAGTTAAAAAGGTATCTAACTAGTATTAATAAAATTGATGATAATTGGAATGCATTAAATATTTTATCAACTGATGCATCAGCTGTTGGTTCTTATGATTTAGGGATTTTTTCCTCAAATGATGGAAGTAATAAAACTCTTAAAAAAATTGAGGACGGTGACGTAGAAGTTATTTTTTTACTAGGTCAAGATAACCTCAAAATTAGAAAAAGTAATGAATTTATAATTTATATCGGAAGTCATGGTGATAATGGTGCAAATATGGCAGATCTTATACTGCCTGGTGCCGCGTATACTGAACAAGATGGTTATTTCACTAACTTAGAAGGAAAGCTTCAAAAAGCATATAAAGCTTCATACCCTCCAGGAGAAGCTAAAGAAGATTGGCAAATAATTAATGAAGTATCTTCTACTATCCTTGGTAATTCTTTATTTAATAATAAAGATGAACTACTAAAATCCATGCAAAACTATTTAAATAATCAAAATATTAAAAATTTTGAAGTGCCTAAATATAATTTGAATGATGAAAAATTATTAGTTGAAGATATTGATTATTATTATTCTAATACGATTGCGCGTGCATCCAAAACAATGTCAGAATGCAGATACGCAAGAGCTAATTTGAAAAAAACTGGAACTGAGGGTTAATGGACTCTTATTTTTCAATATTATTTACTGAAGTTTATAAAATTTTATTTTTATTAGTACCTGTTTTAGTTTCTGTGGCTATGATAGTTTGGCTTGATAGAAGAGTTTGGGCCTTTGTACAAAAAAGGAGAGGGCCTAATGTTGTTGGTCCATTTGGTTTATTTCAATCATTAGCTGATGCATTAAAATATATCTTTAAAGAAATAATAATACCCGCAAGCTCAAACAAGCTTGTATTTGTATTAGCTCCAGTCGTGACTATGACATTAGCATTAATATCATGGGCTGTAATACCATTTGGTGAAGATTTTGTTCTAGCAGACATCAATGTTGGTATTTTATATCTTTTCGCAGTTTCATCATTAGGTGTATATGGAATAATTATGGGTGGATGGGCCTCGAACTCTAAATACCCTTTTTTAGGCGCAATCAGATCTGCTGCACAAATGGTATCATATGAAGTTTCAATAGGAGTTATAATAATCAATGTTCTATTATGTGTTGGATCTTTAAACTTAAGTGACATCGTTGTGGCACAACAAAATTTATGGTTTGTAATTCCTTTGTTTCCTATGTTTGTAATTTTTTTTATTTCTGCACTAGCAGAAACAAATCGTCCTCCATTTGATTTACCAGAAGCAGAAGCAGAATTAGTTGCAGGATATCAAACTGAATATTCAGGAATGATGTATGCTATGTTTTGGTTAGGGGAGTACGCAAATATTTTATTAATGTGTGCGATGGGCTCAATTTTATTTTTGGGTGGCTGGTTATCCCCAATAGATATCTTCCCATTTAATGCTATTCCAGGTCCTTTTTGGTTAATCTTCAAAATATTATTTTTATTTATTTTATTTGCGTTAGTTAAAGCAACTGTTCCAAGATACAGATATGACCAATTAATGAAGCTTGGTTGGAAGATATTTCTCCCATTTTCACTGTTTTATGTTGTTTTAACTTCAAGTTTTTTACTATATTTTGATTTACTACCAGGGAAATAAATGAAAATTTCAAGACTATTAAAAACAATATTCATGATTGATTTTGTGACTGGTTTATTAATTGCAATAAAAGAGACTTTTAAAGCAAAAAAGACAATAAATTATCCTTTTGAAAAAGGATCTTTAGGAACAAGGTCTAGAGGGGAGCACGCTCTTAGAAGATATCCTAACGGTGAAGAAAGATGCATAGCGTGTAAGCTTTGTGAAGCTGTATGTCCAGCCCAAGCTATTACAATTGAGTCAAAGGAAAGAGATGATGGTAGCAGGAAAACTGTAAGATACGATATTGATATGCTCAAATGTATATACTGTGGTCTTTGTGAAGAGTCATGTCCTGTAGATGCAATTGTGCAAGGCCCTAATTTTGAATTTGCAACAGAGTCTAGAGAAGAGCTTTATTATACAAAAGAAAAACTCTTGGAAAATGGAGACAGGTGGGAAAACATTTTAGCCGCAAATATAAAGGCTGATAGTTCTCACAGGTAATCTTATGATTGCACACTCAGTTTTCTTCTACATTTTTTCCTTAATAGCTATTGTTTCTGCAGTCATGGTAACAGTCTCCAAAAATACAGTTCACTCTGTATTTTTTTTAATCCTAGATTTCATCAGCATATCCTGTTTGTTTATTATGATAGGTGCAGAATTTTTAGGCATGATAATGCTAATAGTTTATGTGGGAGCTGTTGCAGTTCTGTTTTTATTTGTGGTGATGATGTTAAACGTAGCTGAACAAAAAGGCCAATGGTTTAGCTCAAGATGGGATGGTGGAACCCATATACCAGTTGGCTTATTAGTAAGCTTAATTATTTTTTTTGAACTTATAATTGTAATTGGAGGATGGAAATATAAACCTGATTTATTAAATAGCCTTTCTATAAATATATCTACTGAGGTCACTAATACTAGATCTATTGGAAATGTTTTATATACGGATTATATACTTCTATTTCAAATTTCAGGAATAATTTTGTTAGTTGCTATGATAGGAGCAATTGTTTTAACTTATAGAGAAAGAGCTGGGGTTAAAAGACAAAGTTATGTTAAGCAAATTTCTAGAGAAAGAGATGAAGGTGTTGACTTAGTTGACGTCGAGAAAAACAAAGGAGTTAAAATAGATGCTTAGCATAGGCTTAGGTCATTACTTAACATTAGCTGCTATAATATTTACAATTGGTATTGTTGGTATTTTTTTAAATAGAAAAAATGTAATAGTAATTTTAATGAGTATCGAGTTAATTTTGCTTGCAGTAAACATAAATCTAGTTGCTTTTTCTATATTTATTAATGATTTAAGTGGACAAATATTTACTCTATTTATTTTAACAGTTGCAGCTGCTGAGGCAGCTATAGGATTAGCCATCATTGTGGTTTATTTTAGAAATTCAGACACAATAAGAGTTGAAGAGATTAAAAATTTAAAAGGATAAAATGGAATACCTAATTTTATTTCTACCTCTAATAGGAGCTGTAATTAGTGGTTTTTTTGGAAAGAAAATAGGAGACAGAAATTCTCAAATTTTGACAAGTTCGTTTGTGAGTATTTCAGCAATACTCTCTCTATATGTTTTATATAAAGTTATTAGTTCAGATTACTCAAACAATCTTATTATAGCTACTTGGATCAATTCTGGATCGTTAAATGTTAACTGGTCAATAAAAATTGATGCTTTATCAGCGGTTATGTTTGTTGTAGTAAATTTTGTTTCAGCTTTGGTTCATATTTATTCAATTGGTTACATGTCACACGATCCTCATAAAACAAGATTCATGGCATATTTGTCTTTATTTACTTTTGCAATGTTAACTTTAGTAAGTTCAGATAATTTTATTCAACTATTTTTTGGTTGGGAAGGTGTAGGTTTATGTTCATATTTTTTAATTGGTTTTTGGTTTAAAAAAGAAAGTGCAAACAAGGCTGCAATAAAAGCCTTTGTTGTTAATAGAGTTGGTGACTTTGGTTTAGCGCTTGGAATTTTTCTGATTTTTTATATTTTTGGTACAGTCAATTATGACGAGGTTTTTGAACAAATCCCAAATGTTTTAGATAAAAAAATAAATTTCATTGGTATTAATATAGAAATTATTGATTTGGTTTGTTTACTTTTATTAATTGGAGCAATGGGTAAATCGGCTCAATTTTTATTACACACATGGTTGCCTGATGCTATGGAAGGCCCAACGCCAGTATCTGCATTAATTCACGCTGCAACAATGGTAACTGCCGGAGTATTTCTGATCGTCAGATGCTCACCTATATATGAATACTCTCCATTAGCTCTAATAGTTATAACAATAATTGGAATGACTACTGCTTTTTTTGCAGCAACAGTTGCACTTGTTCAAAATGATATTAAAAAAATTATTGCTTATTCTACTTGTAGTCAATTAGGCTATATGTTTTTTGCTGCTGGGGTAGGTGCTTATAATGTTGCGATGTTTCATCTATTTACACATGCTTTTTTTAAAGCTTTACTATTTTTAGGAGCTGGTGCTGTAATTCATTCATTTCATGACGAACAAGATATAAATAAAATGGGTGGAGTTATCAAGAAACTTCCATACACATATGTATTAATGCTCATAGGAACTCTTGCATTAACAGGTTTTCCCTTTTTATCAGGTTTCTATTCCAAAGATGCAATAATAGAATTCGCGTACCTAAGAGGAAATGGAGTTGGAATGCTCGCAGCTTTTGTGGGTATTGTTACAGCTTTATTAACATCAATTTATTCCTGGAGACTTATATTTAAAACATTCCATGGTAATTTTAATAATAAAGAACTTAGTATTGATAAAGTACACGAGTCTCCTTTTGTTATGATTGCTCCTTTAATTATCTTAGCAATAGGAGCTATTTTTGCAGGTATGGCCTTTAAAGGTTTGTTTATAGGCCATGAGATAGCATTTGAATTTTGGGCTCAATCTATAAAATTTTTAGAACCACTAAGTAAAGATCATCCACCAACTTGGTTTTTGTTTTTAACGCCTATACTTGTTACCTCTGCAATTCCATTTTCTTATTATTTATATCTAAAAAACACAAAAATAGTAAATGGACTGAAAGAAATGAATGAGCCAATTTATCAATTTTTAGTTAAGAAATGGTACTTCGATGAAATGTACGATTATTTATTCGTCAATCCTTCAAAAAAAATTGGAAAGTTTTTATGGAAAAAAGTTGATGGATCAATAATAGATAAATTTGGTCCTGATGGGATTTCAAGTGTAATTAAAAATTTATCAATTAAAGCAGTCAAATTTCAATCTGGATTTATTTATCAATATGCATTTGTTATGTTGATTGGATTTTCAGTTTTACTAACAATACTGATATTAAACTAATGAACTTTCCAATTTTATCGTCCTTGATTTTACTACCTACAATAGGTGCTTTATTTATATTATTCACAAAATCATCAAGTGGAAAATATCAAAGTTCCAAATATGTAGCTTTATTTATTTCTTTAGCAAATTTTTTATTATCTTTATATCTTTGGTATGTCTTTGATAAAAATTCAGTAGACTTTCAGTTTGTAGAAAATAGAGAGTGGTTATCAGGATTTATAAATTATAAAGTTGGAATAGATGGTATTTCAATTTTATTTGTAATATTAACAACTTTCATAACTCCAATTTGCATTATTTCAGTCAATGCTACAATTACAAATAGACTTAAGGATTTCTTAATTGCCATTTTAATAATGGAAACATTTATGATTGGTGTTTTCTGCTCACTTGATTTAGTAGTATTTTATTTATTTTTTGAGGCAGGTCTTATACCAATGTTTTTGATAATTGGTATTTGGGGCGGAGAAAGAAGAGTCTATTCGGCTTTTAAATTTTTTCTGTACACTTTATTAGGATCAGTTCTTATGTTGGTTGCAATTATTTCAATTTATTGGATAACAGGAACCACTGATGTTGAAAAACTTTATGAACTTGGCATAAATGCTGAATATCAAAATTTATTATGGCTAGCATTTTTCAGTTCTTTTGCAGTTAAAACTCCTATGTGGCCAGTACATACGTGGCTACCAGATGCTCATGTAGAAGCTCCAACTGTTGGATCTGTATTGCTTGCAGCAATATTGCTTAAAATGGCTGGATATGGATTTATAAGATTTTCGCTAGGATTATTTCCTATAGCTTCTGAAAATTTCACAATGTTAGTTTATATCTTGAGTTTAATTGCAATTATTTACACATCTCTTGTTGCTTTGATGCAGGAAGATATGAAAAAACTCATAGCATACTCCTCAGTTGCACATATGGGATTTGTAACATTAGGTATCTTCACAATGACCCAACAAGGTATTGAGGGAAGTATTTTCCAAATGATTAGTCATGGACTTGTATCTGCTGCGCTTTTCTTGAGTGTTGGAGTTATATATGAAAGGCATCATACAAGACTAATAAATAAATATGGCGGTTTAGTCTCCATAATGCCAAGATATGCAATTGTTTTTATGGTATTCACACTAGGAGCTCTAGGACTACCTGGAACAACAGGTTTTATTGGAGAATTTTTAATTTTAATGGGTGCATTTGAGAAAAACATTCTAGTAGCAATGATTGCAAGTTTGGGAGTAATTTTAGGAGCAGCATATATGCTGTGGCTATTTAAAAGGGTTGTTTTCGGTGAAATTAATAATCAAGAGCTTAAAAGTATGAAAGATTTAAAAACTTTTGAAATTATCACTCTATCAGCTTTAGTAATACCAATTTTATTTTTTGGTTTTTATCCAGAGCCTTTAATGAATTCAATTGAAGCATCAGTCGAGAATACTTTAAACATGTACAACTTTGACCTAATTAACAACCTTGTATCAAAAGACTGATGGAAAATTTTCAATATATATTACCTGAAATCTTCATATCGGTATCTATAATGCTATTTTTACTAGTTGGAGTTTTCAAAAAAAATAGTGGAAGTTTAATTTATAATTTATCAAATATATCGCTAGTTATTTTATTGGCACTAATAATAAATCTCAGCTCATTAGATACAATTTACTTATTCAATGAGTCATATTTAATAGACAATTTATCTAATTATATGAAAATGATACTAGTCGGATCTGGAATTTTTGTAATGCTAACTGGATCCAAATATATCCAAGTTATCAATTTAAATAAAATTGAATACCCTATCCTCATTTTAAGCAGCATTTTGGGAATGATGATAATGATAAGTTCAAATGATTTAATTGTTTTTTACATGGGCCTTGAACTACAATCACTAGCTTTGTATGTTCTTGCATCTTTCAATAGAGACAATTTACTTTCTACAGAATCTGGACTAAAATATTTTGTTCTTAGTGCATTATCATCTGGTTTGCTGTTATATGGATGTTCATTAACTTATGGATTTTCCGAAAGTACAAATTTTGATCAAATACTAATAAACTCTACTGAATTTAATTATGGTACCACGTTTGGGATAGTATTTATTTTAGTTGGTCTTGCATTTAAAATATCAGCAGTTCCTTTTCATATGTGGGCTCCAGATGTTTATCAAGGCTCCCCAACATCTGTAACATTATTCTTTGCTATACTTCCAAAAATAGCTGCGCTCTCTGTATTCATTAAATTTTTGTATACACCTTTTGCTAATATGAATGATCAGTGGCAAACTATTATTGTATTTATTTCAATAGCTTCAATGATATTTGGTGCTGTGGCAGCCATAGGTCAAAAAAACTTAAAAAGATTAATTGCTTATAGTTCAATCAGTCATATGGGCTATGCGTTGGCTGGACTAGCAACAGTTAGCAACCAAGGAATACAAAGTTCTATTACTTATATATCTATTTATTTGGTAATGAATTTAGCCTTTTTTAGTTGCTTATTTATGCTTAAGAGAAATGATAATTATTTTGATAATATAGAGGATTTATCTGGGCTTTCTAAAAAACATCCAATTTTATCTTTCTCATTATTAATAGTTTTATTTTCTTTAGCTGGAATACCTCCACTAGCAGGCTTCTTTGCAAAATTTTATGTTTTTTTAGCTGTTATAGAACAGTCAATGTATTTTTTAGCAATTGTTGGATTATTAGCAACTGTAGTTGCAGCCTTTTATTATCTAAGAATTATAAAAATTATATATTTTGATCCAGAAAAAGAAGAATATGAAACATCTCATAATCTAGGATTAAAAATTACTTTGGCTATTTCAACAATATTTATTTTAGCATACTTTATATATCCGAGTGGCATAACAGAAATAGTATCTAAAATTACCATGATCTAATGAAATTAAAAAAATATTTATACAAAAAAGTTGAAAGCACTAATAATGTAGCGCTAAGATTAATTAAACAAGGCAATCAAAGAGGAATAATTTTAACAGATCAACAAACAAAAGGTAAAGGACAAAGAAAAAATAAATGGATATCTATAAAAGGTAACTTATTTTTATCAGTCTTCTTTGAAATTAGTAAAAAAATATCTTTATCAAAAATAATAAATTTAAATTTAAAAATAATTAAAAAAATAATATATAAAAAAATAAACACTTTAATTCTAATAAAAAAACCTAATGATATATTAATAAATAAAAAAAAGGTCTGTGGAATTTTACAAGAAACAATTTTTATGCAGAATAGAAAATACTTAATTGTAGGAATTGGAATTAATGTTTCTAGTAGTCCAAAAATTAATAATTATCCAACTACATTTTTAAATAATT
>CACDSY010000005.1 GCA_902555585.1 uncultured Pelagibacteraceae bacterium
ATAATTTTTTTCTAAATGCCTTTTACAACATACGATAAAATTTGGAACGAACATCTTGTTGATGAACAACCTGATGGAACATCACTTTTGTTTGTAGATAGACATTTAATTCATGAAGTTACAAGCCCGCAAGCATTTGAAGGCTTAAGAAATTCAAATAGAAAAGTAAGACATCCTAAATTAACTCTTGCAGTTGCAGATCATAATGTTCCAACAACTGATAGGTCAAAAGGTATTGCAGATGAAGATTCGAGAATTCAAGTTGAAACTTTGAACAAAAACTGTAAGGAATTTGGTGTCGAGATATTTGGTATGGACGATAAAAGACAAGGCATTGTCCACATCATAGGACCTGAACAAGGTTTTACACAGCCTGGAAATATTATTGTTTGTGGTGATAGTCATACTGCAACTCATGGAGCATTTGGAGCTTTAGCTTTTGGTATTGGAACCTCAGAAGTAGAACACGTTTTAGCAACACAAACTTTAGTTCAAAAAAAATCAAAAAACTTTAGAATTAGCGTAAATGGTTCATTACCTATTGGCGTAACATCAAAGGATGTTATATTGCAGATAATTGGAAAAATAGGAACAGCTGGTGGTACTGGTTATGTGATTGAGTATGCCGGTAACCTTATAACTAATCTAAGTGTTGAACAAAGAATGACGATTTGCAACATGACGATTGAAGGTGGGGCAAGAGCAGGATTAATTCAACCAGATGAAAAGATTTTCCAATATTTAAAAAGTAAACCAATGTCACCAAAAGGAGAAAACTGGGAAAAAGCTTTAGAATATTGGCATACATTAAAATCTGATAAGGATGCAAACTTTGACAAAGAATTAACGTTAGATGGATCTCAAATTAAACCAATGGTAACTTGGGGAACATCTCCTCAGGATGTAGTTGAAATAGATGGTAAAGTTCCTAATCCTGAAAATGAAACAGACCCAGATAGAAAAAATTCAATTAATAGATCATTAAATTATATGGGACTAAAACCAAATACGAACATTCAAGATATTAAGATTGATAAAGTTTTTATAGGAAGCTGCACTAACGGGAGAATAGAAGATATAAGAGAGGCAGCTAAAATATTAAAAGATAAAAAAGTTGCATCACATGTACATGCAATGATTGTTCCAGGTTCTGGTTTAGTTAAAGAACAAGCAGAGCAAGAGGGTCTAGATAAAATATTTTTACAATCAGGCTTTGAATGGAGAGAGCCAGGTTGTTCAATGTGTCTAGCAATGAATGCGGACAAGCTTAAACCTGAAGAAAGATGTGCATCTACCTCTAATAGAAATTTTGAGGGTAGACAGGGAAGAGGCGGCAGAACACATTTAGTTAGTCCAGCAATGGCTGCAGCAGCCGCAATTTCTGGAAATTTAGATGATGTAAGAAAATACCAAAATTAAATGAATAAATTTATCTCAATAAAAAGTGTTCCAGCTTATCTACCTATCGTCAATATAGATACAGACATGATAATTCCTAAACAGTTTTTAAAAACTATTAAAAGAACTGGACTAGGAAAAAATTTATTTTTTGAAATGAGATATGACCAAAGTGGTAAAGAGATAAATGACTTTATTTTAAATAATAGTCCGTATAATAATTCTAAAATTTTAATTGCAGGAAAGAATTTTGGATGTGGCTCTTCTAGAGAACATGCTCCTTGGGCTTTAATGGATTTTGGAATAACTTGTTTAATTAGTTCAAGTTATGCAGATATATTTTATAATAACTGTTTTAAGAACGGGATTCTCCCAATTACAATTTCAGAGGATCAAATCAAAGAAATTTCAGAGTACTCGAATAGAAAAGAGGAAATTTCTGTAAATTTACCTGAACAAACAATAAGTTTTGGTAATAAAGAAATTAAATTTGAAATAGATCAATTTAAGAAAAAATGTCTAATTGAGGGACTAGATGACATTGCTTTATCACTAGAAAAATCTGAAAAAATAGTTTCATACGAAAATAAAATTAAAGAAGCAAAACCTTGGATATTTAATGATTAAAATTAAAAAAAGAAAAATTTTACTATTACCAGGGGATGGTATCGGACCTGAAGTAATTGCTGAAGTCAAAAAAATAATTCAATGGTTTAACTCAAACAAATCCTTGGATTTTGAAATTGACCAAGATTTGGTTGGAGGTGCTGCTTATGATAAACATGGAACTCCAATAACTGATGAAGCTTTTTACAAGGCACAAGAAAGCGCTGCAGTAATATTAGGTGCTGTTGGTGGACCAAAATGGGATAATATTGATTTTTCAAAAAAACCAGAGAGAGCCTTATTAAAATTAAGAAAAGAATTAAAATTATTTGCAAATTTGAGACCTGCAATTTGTTTCAAACAACTTGTTGATGCCTCAAGTTTAAAGCCTGAATTTGTCTCTAATTTAGATATTCTTTTTGTTAGGGAATTAACGGGTGGGATTTACTTTGGTGAACCTAGAGGGATAAAACCAATTGATAATGGCGAAAGAAAAGGAATAAATACTCATGTCTATACTAGTAGTGAAATTGAGAGAGTAGCCCGTGTTGCATTTGATCTAGCCAGAAAAAGGAACAATAAAGTCACTTCCTGTGAAAAGTCGAATGTCATGGAGGCAGGTCAATTATGGAAAGAAGAAGTTCAAGCAATTCATGAAAAAGAATATAGCGATGTAGAATTAAAACATATTCTAGCAGATAACTGTGCAATGCAGTTAGTTAGAAATCCCAAACAATTTGATGTGATAGTAACAGATAATCTTTTTGGTGACATGTTATCAGACGAAGCTGCAATGTTGACTGGTTCTCTTGGGCTTCTGCCATCTGCGTCTCTTGGAGCCAAAGATAAAAATGGTAATATGAGATCTTTATATGAGCCAGTTCATGGATCAGCACCCGATATAGCAGGTCAAGGTATTGCTAATCCAATTGCAACAATTCTGAGTTTTGCAATGGCTTTAAGATATTCTTTAGACCTAGATAAAGAGGCAGATAGTCTAGAAAAAGCTGTTCAAGGTGTGCTTGATGAGGGTCTTAGAACTAAAGACATTATTTCTAAGGGAATGAAAGAAGTATCAACATCAGTGATGGGAGATGCGATAATTTCAAAATTGCAATAATTAAACATTTATTCTAAAGTATATTTATGCCAACTTATAATGCACCAGTAGATGATATGATGTTTCTCTTTGATAAATTGAGGAACAATAAAAAATATAATGAAATTGAAAAATATAAAGAAGTTAATACAGAATTAGTTAAAGATATTTTAGACGAAGCAGCAAAAATTACTCAAAACTTAATCTTACCTCTTGCAAAAAGTGGAGATGAAACGCCAGCTGTTTTAGAAAATGGCGTGGTTAGAACACCTCCAGGATATAAGGAAGCTTATCAAAAATTTATAGAAGATGGATGGATTTCTTTATCTTGTGATCCGAAATATGGTGGACAAGGAATGCCCAAAACAGTAAGCACTTTCTTTGATGAAATGTTATCATCTGCAAGTTTATCTTTTAAACTTTACAGTGAATTGACTATTGGAGCATATAACTGTTTGTTAAGGCACGCTGATGATGAGATAAAAAATACTTATTTACCTAAAATGGTTGAGGGTAAATGGAGCGGTACAATGTGTTTAACTGAACCAGTATGTGGAACAGACTTAGGTCTTCTAAAAACTAAAGCAGTTGATCAAAATGATGGAACTTACAAAATTAGTGGTCAAAAAATTTTTATAACTTCAGGTGATCAAGATTTAACAGAAAATATTATTCATTTAGTATTAGCTCGATCAACAGACTCACCAGCAGGAACAAAAGGTATCAGTTTATTTTTAGTTCCAAAATTCGTTTTAAATAAAGATGGATCAGTTGGGCCAAGAAACGGAGTTTCAACAGGATCAATAGAAAACAAAATGGGCATTAAGGGATCTGCAACATGTGTATTAAATTTTGATGATGCTGTTGGTTATATGATTGGACCAAAAAACAAAGGCCTTAACTCTATGTTCACAATGATGAATTTAGAGAGAATTATTGTTGGGATTCAAGGTTTAGGTATTTCTGAAATTGCATACCAAAATTCCCTTACTTACGCCAAAGAAAGAAAACAAGGTAAGGCATTTAATTCAAAATCAAATAATGGTGCAGATTTTATTATTGATCACGTTGATATTAGACGGTCACTTTTGAGTATGAAGTCTATGATAGAGGGACAAAGAGCCTTGAGTTTCTGGCTGTCTCAACAAATTGAAGTTAGCTTAAATCATTCTGATGAAAAAATAAAACAAGAAGCTTCAGATCTTGTTTCATTAATGACTCCAGTTGTTAAATCACTTTTCACGGACAATGCAATGGAAATAACAAGTGAAGCAATGCAAATTCATGGAGGATATGGATTTACTAAAGATCAAGGCATTGAACAATTCTACAGGGACAATAGAATTACACCTATTTATGAGGGAACAAATTCAGTTCAGGCTGCTGACTTAGTCTTCAGAAAATTAATCAATAAAAATGGAGATATTATTGAAAACTACCTTAATTTGGTTAAAGACGAGATTAAAATTACTGACAAAAAAGCCGAGCCTTTT
Organism: uncultured Pelagibacteraceae bacterium; assembly: GCA_902555585.1. Classification (GTDB taxonomy): domain Bacteria; phylum Pseudomonadota; class Alphaproteobacteria; order Pelagibacterales; family Pelagibacteraceae; genus Pelagibacter. The sequence goes on from CACDSY010000005.1 coordinate 4,597, forward strand.
GTAAAACAACTTAACTATCATCTCGATATTTTGTCAAAATTTACTGATTGGATGAAGGAAAAAATAAAAAGTTCTCCAGAAGATGCAAGTGGAGCATGTAATGATTATTTAAAAGTTCTTGGTTTAGTTGCAACGGGGCATGCTTGGTTAAAAGTTCTAGAAGTTTCCTTTAAAGAATATGAGAGCAATAAAGATTTTTATGAGGATAAAATCCAAACTGCAAACTTTTTCTTTAATAGAGTACTTCCTAGGATAGAAAGTAGTTATATTACTGCAACTACTGGAAGTAATTATATTATGAATTACAAATTTAATTAGAATGAACCCTTATGAAACAAATTTGGATAAAAACGATGCCAATTATGTTCCATTAACCCCTTTATCATTTCTAGAAAGAGCAAAAGATATTTACCCAAACTACGAAGCAGTAGTTTATGAAAGTAGGAAATACACTTGGAGTGAAGTTTATAAAAGATGTATTAAGTTTGCTAGTGCATTAGATAAATTAGGTATTAAAACAGGTGATACGGTATCTGTTTTGGCTTTCAACACACCTGAAATATTCGAAGCGCATTACTCAATACCTATGGTCGGAGCAGTTATTAATGCTATTAATACAAGACTAGACTCAAAAACGATTAGTTACATTTTAAATCACAGTGAAGCAAAGGTTCTAATTGTAGATAGACAATTTCATGATGTAGTAAAAAAAGCCTTAGAGGAAGTTAATTCAAAAATTACTATAATTGATATAAATGATAAAGATGCAAACTTAACCGATTCTAAAAATATTGGATCTTTGGAATATGAAGAGTTTTTAAATTCCGGAGATGAAAATTTTAAATGGAAAATGCCAAAAGATGAGTGGCAAGCTATAGCATTAGGTTATACTTCTGGAACAACTGGTAATCCAAAAGGAGTTGTTTATCATCATAGAGGATCATATTTAATGGCAACAGGAAGTGCAGTTGCATGGAACATGCCTAATCAATTAAATTTTCTTTACACAGTACCAATGTTTCATTGTAATGGCTGGTGCTATCCCTGGACAATGTCAATGATACATGGTCGAGTAATTTGTCTGAGAAATATTGATGTAAAAAAAATATTTGAATTAATTGATAAATATAAAGTTACTCATTTTGGTGGAGCACCAATAGTTTTAAACATGTTAGCTAATGCACCTCAGGATCAGCAAAAAGAGTTAAAAAGAAAAGTGTATGTTTTAACAGCAGGTGCCCCTCCTCCGAGTATAATTTTCGAAAAAATGCAAAAGTTAGGCTTTGAAGTAATGCACGTATATGGTCTAACGGAAACCTATGGTCATATTTTGCAGTGTGCATGGAATCAAGAATGGGATGAATTAGATCAAAATAATCAAAACGAAATAAGAGCAAGACAAGGTGTAAGGTATCCCAATACGGAAGGCGTTATTGTAATGGACCCTGAAACCATGAAGCCTGTTCCTCATGATGGAAAAACAATGGGTGAAATTATGATTAGAGGAAATGTAGTGATGAAGGGTTATTTTAAAGATAAAGAAGCGACAGAAAAATCAATGGATGGAGGATGGTTTCATTCTGGCGACTTAGCTGTAACTCATCCAAGTGGTTACATAAAAATACAAGACCGATCAAAAGATATTATAATTTCAGGAGGAGAAAATATTTCATCTATTGAGATAGAAAATACGATTTCAAAACATCCTGCTGTATCACTGGCAGCTGTTGTAGCAAAACCAGATGAAAAATGGGGTGAAACACCTTGTGCTTTTGTTGAATTAATTGAAGGAAAATCAAGCTCAGAGGAAGAAATTATTAAATTTTGTCGAGAAACTCTTGCTGGATTTAAACTTCCTAAGAAGGTTGTGTTTACTCCGCTACCAAAGACATCCACTGGAAAGATTCAAAAGTTTGAACTGAGAAAACAAGCTAAGGAATTAAACTAATATAGTTTCTTTACAAAAATCAAATAAGATGGCAGTAATGCTCAAAAAAAATGAAAACTTTTTTAATAGCAAAATCAAGAAGGCTTAGAGGTACACCATACACCTCTAGAATTGAAAAACAAGGTGTAACTGCTTATACTATATATAATCATATGTTGCTGCCAGCAGCATTTGGTTCTGTAGAAGATGCTTATCATCACTTGAAACAACATGTTCAGATTTGGGATGTTGCAGCTGAAAGACAAGTTGAAATTTCTGGTAAAGACTCAGCAAAATTGGTTCAATTGATGACTTGCAGAGATTTATCAAAATCCAAAGATGGAAGATGTTATTACTGCCCAATCATTGATGATAATGCAGGTTTAATTAATGATCCTGTGGTTCTAAGATTAAATGAAAATAGGTGGTGGGTCTCTTTAGCTGACTCAGATGTAATTCTATTTGCCAAAGGATTAGCGATTGGAAACAAATTTGATGTGAAAATTTCTGAACCTGATGTTGATATAATGGCAGTGCAAGGACCAAAATCGTTTCAATTAATGGAAAAAGTTTTTGGAGAAAAAATTATAAATTTAAAATTTTTTGGTTTTGATTATTTTGAATTTGGTGGAGATAAACATCTTATTGCAAAGTCTGGATGGTCTAAACAAGGTGGCTATGAAATTTATATGGAACACAACGAGTCAGGCTTAAAACTATACGATCATCTCTTTGAAATTGGTAAGGAATTCAATATTAGACCTGGTGGACCAAACCTTATCGAACGTATTGAGAGTGGTTTACTTTCCCATGGTAATGATATGGACAATGGAGATAATCCATATGAATGTGGTTTTGATAAGTATGTAAATATAGATAGTGATGTTGATTTCTTAGGTAAAGAAAAACTGAAAAAAATTAAAGCTGAAGGAATTAAAAAAAAACTTATGGGAGTAAAAATTGATGCCAAGGAAATAAGTGTTAATGGCTCAATGGATCTAGTAGACGAAGATAATAATGTAATTGGAGAATTAAGATCTGGTTGTTACAATCCGACTTTTAAACAAGTCATTGGAATTGCAATGATTAACAAACCACACTTTGAGACTTCGAAATCCTTTAAAATCAATATAAATGGCTCTGATTTTGAAGGAAAAGTTTGTGATTTACCTTTCATTTAGTATAAAACTTTAAAATATCATGAATATAGCAATAGTAGGAGCGACAGGAAACGTAGGTCGAAAATTAATTGAGGTTTTGGAAAAAAAAAACTTTCCAATAACAGAGGCTTTCCTAGTTGCGTCTTCAAATAGTGAAGGAAAAAAAATTAATTTTTTAGGAAAAGAACATACTGTTAGTAATTTAGAGCACTTTGATTTTTCAAAAGTGAAAATTGCTTTTTTTGCAGCGGGTTCTTCAATTGCTGAAAAATGGGCACCGATTGCAGCTGAAAAAACAATTGTAATTGATAATTCTAAATTCTTTAGAAAAGATCCAGAAATTCCTTTAATTGTTCCAGAGGTAAATTCCAAAGAACTACCTAAATTTAAAAATAAGAATATTATAGCAAATGCTAATTGTTCAGTAATACCAATAGTTGTGGCTCTCAAACCATTACATGATTTGTATAATGTAAAAAGAATAGTTGCATCAACTTATCAATCAGTATCAGGAGCAGGTAAGGCAGGTATGGATGAACTTATATCTCAGACAAAAGAAGTATTGGAAAATAAAGATGTTGAGTCAAAAAATTTTACTAAGCAAATTGCTTTTAATGCTATACCACATATTGATAGTTTTCTTGAAAATGGAAGCACAAAAGAAGAGCAAAAAAATCATGATGAGGTAAAAAAAATTTTAGATAGTAAAATTAATATAACATCTACATGTGTAAGAATCCCTGTCCTTGTTTCTCACTCCATAAGTGTCAATGTTGAATTTAACAAAAAACATGACTTAGAAGAAATAAGAAATGTCTTATCATCTTCACCAGGATGCAAGGTAGTTGATGAGCAAAAAGATGGAGGATACATTACGCCTGTTGAAGCTGAAGATAAATTTGAAACATTCATATCAAGAATTCGTGAGGACTCTTCTCAACCAAATTCAATTAATTTGTGGGTTGTGTCTGATAACTTATTAAAAGGTGCTGCACTTAATGCAGTTGAAATTGCTGAGGCTTTAGTAGAAAAAGATTTTTATGGAAAATAAAAACCCGATATCACCACATATACAAATTTATAATTGGCACATCTCCTCACTGGTTTCAATTTCACACAGAATAACTGGTATAATAAACTTTTTCACTATAACTTTAATAGGTATATGGATAGCTTCTTTATTATTGGGTGAACAGAGTTATCAGAATATTAATTTGTTCTTATCATCTTTTTTGGGCAAATTTTTTTGTCTTGGAATTATTTGGTCTTTTTCATTTCAAATGCTTAGTGAAATAAGACATTTGTTTATGGATTTAGGTTATGGTTTTGAGCAAAAAACTACAAAAATAACAGGACTAATTGTGCTGATCGGATCATTTCCACTTACTATAATAACCTTTATTATTGGAAGAGTTTTAATTTAATGGGATCAGTTACAAAAAAATGGTTGTTCTTAAAAGTAAGTTCAGCAATATTAGTGCCTTTAATGCTATGGTTTGCGATTAATTTAGCTTTTATTTACGATAAAGGCTTTGAACAGGTATTACTGTTTGTGTCTTCTCAACCTTCAAAGTTTTTGTTAAGTCTTTTTTTGATTTTTGCATATTTTTTCTCTGCACTAAGTATTAGCGAGGTTTTTGAGGATTATATCGAAGATCAAAAAATCAAAAATGCCGCAAATAAATCTTTAAATATCTTTGCTATAGTATTTCCATTATTAATCATTATCTTAATATTTAGTTTATAGTTATGAGTGCATACAAAATAATTGATCATGAATATGATGTTGTTGTTCTAGGTGCTGGTGGTTCTGGGCTAAGAGCAGCTGTAGGATTAAGTGAAGCGGGATTAAAAACTGCATGTGTTTCTAAAGTGTTCCCAACCAGAAGTCATACCTCCGCAGCACAAGGCGGTATTTCAGCAGCACTTGGAAATATGGGTGAAGATGATTGGAGATGGCATATGTACGACACTGTTAAAGGTGCTGATTGGCTAGGAGACCAGGACTCTATAGAATATTTATGTAAGGAAGCGCCAGCTGCTGTTCTAGAATTAGAAAAATATGGAGTTCCATTTAGCAGAACAGATGATGGCAAAATTTATCAAAGACCTTTTGGTGGCATGACAAAAAACTATGGAAATGAGACTGTACAAAGAACTTGTGCAGCAGCAGATAGAACTGGACATGCAATACTTCACACATTGTATGGACAAGCTTTAAAACATAATACCGAATTTTTTATAGAATACTTCGCACTAGATTTAATAATGAAAGATGGAGCATGCAAAGGTATAATTGCTTGGAACCTAAATGATGGAACAATTCACAGATTTAAGTCTCACACAACAATTATAGCAACAGGCGGTTATGGAAAAGTGTATTACTCAGCTACTTCAGCTCATACTTGCACTGGAGATGGAAATGCTATGGCTTTAAGAGCTGGATTACCATTACAAGATATGGAATTTGTACAATTTCATCCAACAGGAATATATGGTCATGGAACATTAATTTCAGAGGGTGTAAGAGGAGAAGGTGGTTATCTAGTAAATTCAAAAGGAGAAAGATTTATGGAGCGTTATGCTCCTAAAGCAAAAGATTTAGCATCGAGAGATGTCGTAAGCAGATCAATTGCAGTAGAAATTAACGAAGGCAGAGGCATAGGAAAGGAACAAGATCACGTTCATCTTCATATTGATCATTTGGACCCAAAAGTTATAGATGAGAGGCTTCCAGGAATATCAGAAGCATCTAAATTATTTGCAAACGTTGATGTAACCAAGGAGCCTATACCAGTAGTACCTACAGTGCATTATAATATGGGTGGAATACCAACAAATTATAAAGCAGAGGTTCTTACATTAAATGGATCTGAAAAAACTGTACCAGGGTTAATGGCTATTGGAGAAGCAGCATGTGTTTCTGTCCACGGTGCAAATAGATTAGGTTCAAATTCATTAATAGATTTAGTAGTTTTTGGAAGAGCTGCAGCGAAAAGAGCAGCAGAGTTAGTAAAACCCGGAATGAAGCATGACGAAATTGATAAAAATGAAACGGATAGATGTTTAGATAGATTTGACAAATTAAGAAACTCAGAAGGTTCAAATCCAACATCCGAACTAAGACTTTCAATGCAAAAGACAATGCAATCAAAGTGTGCTGTATTTAGAACTGAGAAAACATTAAAAGAAGGCGTTGATGAAATTAGAAGACCTTATGATGGAATGGACTCTCTTTCTGTAAAAGATAAATCATTAATATTCAACACAGATTTAGTTGAAACTCTAGAATTTGATAACTTAATAAGACAAGCAATAACTACAATGGACTCTGCGTATCATAGAAAAGAAAGCAGAGGAGCTCATGCAAGAGAAGATTTTCCAAAGAGAGACGATGAGAACTATATGCAACATACTCTGTCTTGGTGTAATGGTTCAAAAACTAAAATTAATTACAGACCTGTTCATAGATCAACACTTACAAATGATGTACAATATTTTCCTCCACAGGAAAGAGTATATTAATGGTTCAATTAAATTTACCAGCAAACTCAAAGGTAGAAAAAGGTCAATACTATAAAGATAAAACAGGTTCAAAAAATATTAGAAAAGTAAATGTTTATAGATGGGATCCATCTACAAATGAAAATCCAAGACTTGATACCTATGAAGTTGATATGGATAATTGTTCATCAAAAGTCCTTGATATTTTAAACAAGATTAAAAATGAAATAGATCCGTCTATTGCTTATAGAAGATCTTGCGCTCATGGAGTATGCGGGTCATGTGCAATGAATATGAATGGAAAGAATGGTCTAGCTTGTACCAAATCTCATTCAGAATTAAATGGAGATATCGATATTTATCCATTACCACATTTAAAAGTATTGAAAGATTTAATTGGAGATTTGAGCACTCTTTATAAACAATACGAGTCCGTTGAACCTTGGTTAAAAACCTCAAAAGTAAATGATAAAGAAAATATTCAGACAAAAGAGGATAGAGCAAAATTAGATGGATTGTATGAATGTATAATGTGTGCGTGTTGTTCAACGTCTTGCCCAAGTTATTGGTGGAATGGTGAAAAGTATTTAGGTCCAGCTGTTTTACTTCAAGCTTATAGATGGATAATTGATAGTAGAGATGAAGATAGAAAAGAAAGACTAAAAAAGGTTGCTGATGAACTTAAACTTTATAGATGTCATACTATCTTGAATTGTACAAATGCATGTCCCAAGGGCTTAAATCCTGCAAAAGCTATTGCAGAGATAAAGAAAATGCTTGCAACAGCTTGATTACTTAATTAAATAATTTCAATCATGAATTTAATCAAACATTTTGTTGGTGGAAAAGTTATATCAGGTAATTCAGAGAGAAAAGGAAAAATCTTTAACCCTGCTACTGGGGAGCAAGAGTCTGAGGTTATTTTAGCCTCAAAAGCAGATTTAGATGGTGCAGTAGGAATTGCACAAAAAGCTTTTGAGACTTGGTCATTAAACCCTCCACTTCAAAGAGCAAGAATAATGTTTAAATTCAAAGAGCTCATAGAGAAAAATTTTGATGAACTGGCAAAACTAATAGTCTCAGAGCATGGAAAAGTTTACGAGGATGCCAAAGGGTCATTAATAAGAGGATTAGAAGTTGTAGAGTTTGCATGTGGAATTCCACATTTACTTAAAGGAGAGTTTTCTGAAAATGTTGGAACAAACGTTGATAGTTATTCAATGCGGCAGCCTTTAGGAGTTGCAGCTGGTATAACCCCATTTAATTTTCCAGCTATGGTGCCGATGTGGATGTTTCCATTAGCTATTGCATGTGGAAATAGTTTTATTTTAAAACCATCAGAAAAAGATCCTTCATGTCCGATGAAATTAGCTGAACTTCTTCATGAAGCTGGTCTTCCTGAGGGTGTTTTTAATGTTGTAAATGGTGATAAAGAGGTTGTTGACGCTATATTAACAAACCAAAATATTAAAGCTGTTAGTTTTGTTGGATCAACTCCTATTGCTAAGTATATATATGAAAATGCAGCTAAAAATGAAAAGAGAGTTCAAGCATTAGGTGGAGCAAAAAATCATTTAGTTGTTATGCCAGATTGTGATTTAGATGGTGCTGTAAATGGTTTGATGGGTGCTGCATATGGTTCAGCTGGAGAAAGATGTATGGCGCAGTCAGTAGCAGTAGCGGTAGGAGATATAAGTGATGAATTAGTCTCAAGACTATCAAAAAAAGCTGAAGCATTAAAAATTGGACCCGGTATGGATAAATCATCTGAGATGGGCCCTTTAGTTACCAAAGAACATTTAGAAAAAGTAAAAGGCTATGTAGATCTAGGAGTTAAAGAGGGAGCAAAACTTGTTCTTGATGGAAGAAATTTGAAATTGCAGGGCTATGAAAATGGTTTTTATATTGGTGGGTGTCTTTTTGATCATGTGACTACAGATATGAGAATTTATAAAGAGGAAATATTTGGACCAGTTTTATCTGTTGTTAGGGTAAAAACATTTGAAGAGGCTACAAAAATGATTAATGAGCACGAATACGGAAATGGAGTTAGCATTTATACTAGAGATGGAGATGCAGGTAGAACATTCGCGAGTAAAATTCAAGTTGGAATGGTAGGGATAAATGTTCCAATACCAGTTCCAATGGCTTTCCATAGTTTTGGAGGCTGGAAAAGGTCATTATTTGGAGATAGTGGAACGCATGGTATGGAAGGTGTAAAATTTTATACTAAATTAAAAACTATTACTTCTAGATGGCCATCAGGAATTAGATCTAATCCTGAATTTATTATGCCAACAATGAAATAAAATGAGTAAAATTTCTTTAATAGGGGCAGGTCAAATTGGAGGAACTTTAGCTCATTTAATTGGTTTAAAAGAACTGGTGGATGAAGTTGTTTTATTTGATGTTGCAAGTGGAGTAGCAAAGGGAAAAGGTTTAGATATAGCCCAATCTTCCTCGGTAGATGGATTTAATGTAAAATTTTCAGGAACAGATAAGTATGAAGATATAAAAGGATCAGATGTTATTATAATTACAGCAGGTGTTCCTAGAAAACCTGGAATGAGTAGAGACGATCTATTAGGAATTAATTTAAAAATAATTAAACAAGTTGCAGAAGGAATAAAAAATAATGCGCCTAATGCATTTGTAATTTGTATTACAAATCCATTGGATGTAATGGTAATGGCATTTCAAAAATATTCAGGAATCCCCGTTCATAAGGTTGTAGGGATGGCAGGTATATTGGATAGTTCAAGATTTAAACTATTTTTATCTGAAGAATTAAATGTGCCTGTAAAAGAAATCGATGCTATGGTAATGGGTGGACATGGAGATACAATGGTACCTCTTCCACGATTTACAAAAGTCTCTGGTCAACCATTGATGGAGTTAGTGAAAGAGGGAAAGATTTCTGAGGAAAAATTAGAGAGTATTAATCAGCGAACTAGAGATGGTGGTGCAGAAATTGTAAAATATTTAGAAAAAGGATCAGCATTTTATGCACCTGCAGCATCTGGAGTTGAGATGGCTGAAGCATTTTTAAAAGATCAAAAAAAACTTTTACCATGTGCAGCATATTTACATGGAGAGTATGGAATTAATAATGTATATGCAGGTGTCCCTGTTGTCATTGGAAATGAAGGTGTTGAAAAAATTGAGGAAATCGACCTTAATGAAAATGAAAAAACAGAGTTTAATAATTCAGTGGAAGCAGTAATAAAATTATGGGATGCAGCATCTAAAATAGATCCTGACTTAAACAAAGATTAAATGAATATCCACGAGCACCAGGCAAAAGAAATACTTAAAAAGTATGGCGCGGTTGTACCTGAAGGCGTCTATGCTCTTAATGTAAATGAATTAATTGAAAAAGTAAAAAATCTCAAAGCCGATAAGTATGTATTGAAAGCTCAAATTCATGCAGGAGGTAGAGGAAAGGCCGGAGGAGTAAAAATTGTTGATAATATTGCTCTTTTGGAAGAGGAAGCGAAAAAATTATTTGGTAAAACATTAGTTACTCATCAAACTGGACCCTCAGGAACAGAGGTTAAAAGATTGTATGTTGAAACTGCATCAGAAATAGAAAAAGAATTCTATCTGTCTTGTCTTGTTGATAGGGCTTCTGCTAAAATTGCATTTATTTCCAGCGATCAGGGTGGAATGAATATTGAGGAAGTTGCTGTAAAATCACCAGAGAAAATAATTACTACTAAAGTAGATTTTAATGAAAGTATTTCAGAGGAAGACTGTAACAAAATTATTAAAATTTTCGATTTAGACAACGATGCAAGTAAACAAGCAATCAATTTAATAAAATCAATTTACAAAATGTTCATTGATACAGATGCAAATTTAGTTGAGATAAATCCTCTCATTTTAACCAAAAAAAACGAAATTGTATGTTTGGATGCAAAGATGACCTTTGACGAAAATGCATTATTTAAACATCCAGAAATTCAGAAACTAAGAGATTTTAATGAAGAAGAAGCAACTGAAATTGAAGCAAGCAAACATGATCTTGCATACATTAAATTGGACGGAAATATAGGATGTATGGTAAATGGTGCTGGATTAGCAATGGCTACTATGGATATTATTAAATTATATGGAGAAGAGCCTGCAAATTTTTTAGATGTAGGTGGTGGCGCCTCTAAGGAAAAAGTTTCAGCAGCATTTAAAATTATCTTATCTGACAAAAATGTAAAAGGAATACTAATAAATATTTTTGGAGGAATAATGAGATGTGACGTACTCGCACAAGGTGTTGTAGATGCAGCAAAAGAAATTAAAATTAAAGTTCCTTTAGTAGTGAGACTAGCAGGCACAAATTTCAAAGAGGGAAAAGAAATTTTAGATAATTCAGGATTAGAGATTATTTCTGCAAATGATTTATCCGATGCAGCAAAAAAAATTGTTGAGGCAATTAAATAATGTCAGTTTTAATTAACAAGGATACAAAAGTAATTTGTCAAGGTTTCACCGGCGCTCATGGAACTTTTCATTCTGAACAATCTATTAAGTATGGAACTAACTTGGTTGGTGGAGTTACTCCTAAAAAAGGAGGTCAAATTCATTTGGAAAGACCAGTATTTAATACTGTTAAAGAAGCTAAAGATCAGACAGGTGCAAATGCAACAATGATTTATGTTCCTGCAAAGTTTGCATCTTCAGCAATTATAGAGGCAATTGATTCATCTATAGAATTGATTGTATGTATAAGTGAGGGAATTCCAGTTTTAGACATGCTTAAAGTAAAAAGAAGACTCTCGAACTCTAAATCGAGACTTATTGGTCCCAATTGTCCAGGTATAATAACTCCTGATGAATGTAAAATTGGAATAATGCCTGGAAATATCCATAAAAAAGGAACAGTAGGAATTGTTTCTAGGTCAGGAACATTAACTTACGAGGCTGTAGCCCAAACCTCAGAAAATGGCCTTGGTCAATCTACATGTATAGGAATAGGTGGAGATCCAATAAATGGTACAAATTTTATTGATTGCCTAGATCTGTTTTTAAATGATGAAAAAACTGAGTCTATAGTCATGATTGGCGAGATCGGAGGTACTGCTGAGGAAGAAGCTGCTGAATTTATAAAAAATCATAAGATAAAAAAACCAATGGTTGGATTTGTAGCTGGAATTACAGCACCACCTGGTAGACGAATGGGTCATGCTGGTGCAATAATATCAGGGGGAAAAGGTAACGCTGATGAAAAAATTAAAATTATGGAAAAATCTGGTATTACAATGGCAAAATCACCATCTGAAATTGGAATAACTCTATTGAATAAATTGTCTAATTGATAACACCTTATTCGTGTATAATTATATTTAAAAATGTCATCATCTAAAAATTTAGAATACAAAAAAACTTCATTTCTTAATAAATCTAATAGTGCATTTATAGAACAAATGTATGTGAAGTATGTAAATAATGATCCAAATTTACCTGAGAGTTGGAAAAAATATTTTATTGATATTGGTGATGATATTAATTCAATTGTTAAGGAGGTTAATGGACCATCTTGGAGTCCAAGAAAAAATAAAATTGATGAGAGTAAAATACTTGATAATGAAATTGAGACTCTAGAAAGTCAAAATAAAGAAATAGATCAAAACGACGTAGTTGCAAGTAACAGTAATTCTATTAAAGCAGTCTCTTTGATTAGAGCTTACAGACAGCGTGGTCATTTATTATCAAAAGTTGATCCATTAGAAATGAGAGAAAGTGAGTATCTTGACGAACTACATCCTGAAAATTATGGATTTAAAAAAGATGATTATAGTAAAAAAATTTACTTAGATGGTGTCTTAAATAAAGAATATTCTAACATAAAGGAAATTCTCTCTGTATTAAGAAAAATTTATTGTGGAAATGTTGGTTATGAATATATGCATATTTCAAATCCAACAGAGAGAAAATGGTTTCGTGATAGAGTTGAAAAAGATGAAAATGCATTGAAATTTACAGTAAATGGAAAAAATGCAATCTTAAACAAATTAATACAAGCTGAGTGTTTTGAAAAATTTTTACACACAAAATATGTGGGATCAAAAAGATTTGGTCTTGATGGTGGTGAAAGCTTAATACCTGCATTAGAGCAAATAATTAAAATTGGTGGTCAGTCAAACATAAAAGAAGTTAAAATTGGGATGTCTCACAGAGGAAGACTAAATGTTTTAGCTAACGTTTTACAAAAATCATACAAAAGAATATTTAACGAGTTTGCTGGTGAAATTAATAATACAGATGAAGATAGTGCTGGCGATGTAAAATATCATTTGGGAGCATCCTCTGATAGAGAATTTGATGGGAATGTTGTTCATGTAAGTCTAACTGATAATCCCTCACATTTAGAAGCAGTCAATCCAGTAGTCTTAGGTCAAACTAGAGCAAAGCAATTTTTTCACAAAGATGCAAAAAGAAATAAGGTTATTCCAATTTTAATTCATGGAGATGCTGCTTTTGCTGGACAAGGTGTAGTAGCTGAATGTTTTGCAATGTCTGGTTTGCCAGGTCATAATACAGGCGGAACAATTCACATAATTGTAAATAATCAAATTGGGTTTACAACTAGCCCAAGATTTGCAAGATCCTCTCCTCACCCATCAGATATTGCCAAAATGGTTGAGGCTCCAATAATACACGTTAATGGAGATGATCCAGAGGCTGTAGTTTATGGATCAAGAATTGCAACAGAGTTCAGGCTTAAATTCAATCGAGATGTGGTTTTAGATTTAGTTTGTTATAGAAGATTTGGACATAATGAGGGAGATGAGCCCTCTTTCACTCAACCTCTTATGTACAAAAAAATAAGATCACATCCCTCTGCGGCAAAAATTTATGGATCAAAACTTGTAGATGAGGATTTACTTTCAGAAAATGATTTAAATAATCAAATTAAAAAATTTAAAACTTTATTAGATGATCAATTTAAAACTGCAAAAGATTACAAACCAAAAATAGAATGGTTTGAAGGTGCTTGGTCGAGTTACAAGCCTAAAAAAGGAAAAGATAAAAAGGGGATCACAGGTGCAGATCCTGACTTCTTGAGAAATATATCAGATAAAATAAATATAATTCCTAATGAGATTAATGTTCATAAGACAATTAATAAAATATTTCAAAACAGGAAAAAAACAATTGATCAAGGTTCTAATATTGATTGGTCATCAGCAGAAGCACTTGCTTTCGGATCATTGTTAGATGAAGGTTTTCCAGTAAGATTTGTAGGTCAAGACTCTGGAAGAGGAACTTTTAGCCAAAGGCACTCAGTTTTACGAAATCAAGAAGATAATTCTAGATATATACCATTGAATAGTATCTCAAAAACACAAAAAAAATTTGAGATTGTTGATAGTTTTCTTTCAGAGTTAGCAGTTCTTGGTTTTGAATATGGATACAGTTTAGTTGAGCCAAATACATTAACAATTTGGGAAGCACAATTTGGTGATTTTGCGAATGGAGCACAAGTCATAATCGATCAATTTATATCTTCGGGTGAAAGAAAATGGCAAAGAGCTTCTGGATTAGTAATGTTATTGCCTCATGGATATGAAGGCCAAGGACCTGAGCATTCATCTGCAAGATTAGAGAGATTTTTGCAGTTGTGTGCTAATGATAATCTTCAAGTGATGAACTGTACTACGCCAGCAAATTATTTTCATGCACTTAGAAGGCAAATTCATCGCGACTTCAGAAAACCTTTAGTTTTAATGACACCAAAGTCACTTTTAAGAAATAAATATTGTGTTTCAGATATAAAGGATTTTAATAAGCAAACATCATTTCATCGTATTTTATGGGATCACGCATTAAATAATGATAATGAAAATTTTATAAAATTAAAAAATCCTGACGAAATTAAAAAAGTTATTCTTTGTTCTGGAAAAGTTTATTTTGACTTATTGGTTGCTAGAGAAAAAATTAAAAGAGACGATGTGATCTTGTTTAGAATAGAACAATTATATCCTTTTCCAGTAAAAAGCTTAGTCAAGGAACTTAAGCCTTATGCAAACAATGCTAAATTTTATTGGTGTCAAGAAGAACCAAAAAATATGGGAGCATGGTTTTCAGTGAGAGATTATATTCAATGGACATTAGAAACTATTAAAGCTAAAAATAATAATATTTCTTATATTGGAAGAAATCCTGATGCATCTCCCGCAACTGGCTATGCAAAAAGGCATATGGTAGAACAAGAAGAGATTATAAAAAAAGTTTTTGATAATGAGTAAAAAAATATTAGTTCCTACATTAGGTGAAAGCATTACAGAAGCAACTGTTTCAAAATGGCTAAAAAAAGTTGGAGATCCAGTTGAAATAGATGAAGCTATTGTTGAACTTGAGACTGATAAAGTAAATTTAGAAGTTCCTTCACCAATAAGTGGGGTTTTATCAGAAATGAATTCAAAAGATGGAGATACTGTTGAAGTTGGTGCAGTGCTAGGTTCTATTTCTGAAGGAAAATCAAATGTAGAAAAAAAAACACCCTTAAAGCAAGAAAAAGAAGTTGAAACTGTTGATGATGATAAAATAAAAGAGAAAAATACTAACGTCATAAATTTAGATATAGAAAAAAAACTTACTCCAAAATTTGATAAAATTTCTGCAACTAGTAAAGATGAACCAATGGAACTTTTAGATGAGGTAAATAAAGAACCTCTTCTATTAACTGACGAAGTTCAAATAACTCAAACTACAAAAGTTAATCCTATTATTCTTTCACCAGCGGTGAGAAAAATTGCAGCTGAAAATAATATTGATGTTGAAAACGTTAAAGGTACAGGAAGAGATGGTAGAGTATTAAAAGGCGACCTTTTAAGCTTGATGGGTACAAATCCACAACCTAATCAAAGAAGAATTCAATATGGTGAGGAAGAGAGAATTAAAATGACAAGGTTAAGACAGACTATAGCAAAAAGACTCAAACAAGCACAAGAAAATGCAGCAATGTTAACAACTTTTAATGAAGTTGATATGTCTGGAATAATTTCGATGAGAAAGGACAATCAAGAGGATTTCAAAAATAGATATGGCATAAAGTTGGGACTGATGTCTTTCTTTGTAAAAGCGTGTGTTGTTGGGCTAAAATTATTTCCAGCAATAAATGCTGAAATTGAGGGTAATGATATTATTTATAAGAATTATTATAACATAAGTTTTGCAGTCGGTACCGATAAAGGTCTGGTTGTGCCAGTTTTGAGAAATGCAGATGAAATGTCATTTGCTGATATAGAAAAAGAAATTAAAAGACTATCTGAAAAAGCTAATAGTGGAAATTTATCAATTGATGATCTTCAGGGAGGAACATTTACAATTAGTAATGGAGGAGTTTACGGCTCTATGTTATCAACTCCTATTTTGAACCCTCCTCAATCTGGAGTATTAGGAATGCACAACATTGTAGAAAGACCAGTTAATGTTGATGGTGAAATAAAAATTAAACCTATAATGTATTTAGCATTATCCTATGATCACAGAATAATAGATGGAAAAGAATCTGTCACTTTTTTAAAAACTGTTAAGGAGAATCTTGAAGATCCAAGGAGATTATTTTTAAATATATAATGACTGATAAATTTGATGTTACGGTAATTGGTGGAGGTCCTGCAGGATATGTTTGTGCTATAAGATTGGCGCAATTAGGATTAAATACTGCATGTATTGAATCAAGAGGTTCCCTAGGGGGAACTTGTTTAAATATTGGATGTATACCATCAAAAAGTTTATTAAATCTGTCTGAGAATTTTCACAAAGCTAAAAACTTTGCAGACATTGGTATTGAGACAGGCGAGGTAAAACTTAATTTAAAAAAAATGATGGAAAATAAAGAAAAATCAGTATCCACGTTGACAAAAGGTGTGGAATTTTTGTTTAAAAAAAATAAGGTTACATACATTAAGGGGACTGGAACATTAAAAACAAAAGATGAAATATTAGTAAAAAATAATAATCAAGAGACAAAAATAAAATCGAATAAAATAATCATTAGTACTGGCTCTGCACCTCTGCCTCTGCCTGGAATAGAGTTCGATGAAAAGCAAATACTATCCTCAACGGGGGCATTATCTATCTCTAAACTCCCAAAAAAAATGATTGTTGTAGGTGGTGGATATATTGGTTTAGAAATGGGATCTGTTTGGTCACGATTGGGAACCGAAGTACAAGTTGTAGAATATCTAGATCATATTACCCCTGGTTTGGATAAAGAAATTTCTAGTGAATTTATGAAAATTTTAAAAAAACAAAATATTAAATTTAATTTAAATACTAAGGTCGAAAAAATTTCTAAAAGTAGTGAAGGAGTTATAGTTGAAATTTCTAATAATGGAAAAAAAAGCAAACTAGAAGCTGATGTAGTTCTTATTTCAGTAGGTCGAAAACCTTATACTGATAATTTAAATTTAGATAATATTGGTATTAGTCTTGACAAAAAAGGAAGAATTAAAGTTGATAAAAATTTTGAGACAAATATAAAAAATATTTATGCAATAGGTGATGTAATAGATGGTCCTATGCTTGCTCACAAGGCAGAGGAAGAGGGTATTGCAGTTGCAGAACTCATTGCAGGTCAATCTGGACATGTAAATTATAACTTGATACCAGGAGTAATATATACATCCCCAGAAGTTGCTTATGTAGGTGAAAATGAGGAACAGCTTAAAGAAAAAAATATCAGTTTTAAAATTGGAAAATTTCCTTTTATGGCTAATTCAAGAGCTAAAGCAATAAATGAACCAGAGGGATTCGTAAAAATATTAGCTGAAAGTACAACAGATAGAGTATTGGGTGTACATATAATCGGACCTCATGCTGGAGAAATGATTGCAGAAATGTCAGTTGCAATGGAATTTGGCGCTAGTTCTGAAGATATTGCAAGAACATGTCATGCCCATCCTACTTTTTCAGAAGCTATAAAAGAAGCTGCTTTATCTGTAGATAAAAGACAAATTCACTCTTAGTATATTTCATAATTTATTTATGAAATATCCTGTCCTAATACCTAATATATTCAACTTTCCTTTTACATATGAAAGTGACTTAGATCTTAAAGTTGGAGATTATGTCTATGTTCCCTTTGGAAAATCAAAAATAACAGGAGTTGTATGGAATGAATTTGAAAAAAGAAATAACAAAAATTTTCAGATAAAAAAAATTCTAAAAAAAATAGAAATTGAACCACTTAAAAAAGAAATTATATCCTTTTTGAATTGGTTTTCTGAATACAACTTAGTGCCAAAAGGAATGTGTTTAAAACTACATTTACTTAGTGGAGAAGCAATCACTAATTATGAGGATAAAAATTATCTATCCTATAATAAACAAAAGTTTGTAAATAAGTTTACCCTGTCTTCAGATCAAAGAGAAATATTTGAAGAAATATCAAAAAAAAATAACAAGTTTAGGGTACATCTTTTACAAGGAACTACAGGTTCTGGAAAAACAATTGTTTATTTTAAGCATATAAAACAATTGTTAGAAATAGGCTATCAAGCAATGATTCTACTACCTGAAATTGGTTTAACTGCAGAATTTGAAAATAAATTTGAAGAATTTTTTGGTTTTAGTGCTGCAGTGTGGCACTCAGGAATAACACCTAAAAAAAAGAAAATAATCTGGAGTGGAGTATCATCAGGAAAAATTAATGTAATTATTGGAGCTCGTTCCTCATTATTTTTACCGTTTAAAAATCTTGGAATTATAGTTGTAGACGAAGAGCACGATCAATCATTCAAACAAGACGAAGGAGTAATTTACAATGCAAGAGACATGGCTATTGCTAGAGCTAATTTTGAAAATATCCCTATCAATCTTGTTACTGCAGTACCCTCAATAGAAACATATGCAAATATTAAGAAAAAGAAATACTCTGTATCACGTTTAACTAAAAGATATAAAGATGCAAATTTACCTTCATATGAAATAATTGACTTAAACAAATATAAGTTAGATAAACAATCATGGATTGCTAATAAAACTTTAGAAAAGGTAAATAATCACTTAAAAAAAAATGACCAAGTATTGTTTTTTATTAATAGAAGGGGTTTTGCTCCATATGCTCTTTGTAAGAAATGTTTAAATGTTTATTCTTGTCCAAATTGTTCAATAAATTTAGTATATCACAAACATAAAAATAAATTACTTTGTCATTATTGTGGTTTTCAATCTCAGTTAAGTAGGGATTGTAAGAAAGGTGAATTATGTGATTTTGTTTTTAGTGGTCCTGGTGTAGAGAGAATTTCTGAAGAGGTTAAACTTAAATTCCCAAATAATAAAATATCAATTTTCTCAAGTGATACCATTAATAAAAAATCTTCTAAAAAAAAATTAGAAGATATAGTTAAAGGAAAAATTGACATACTTATTGGAACGCAATTAATTTCTAAAGGTTTTCATTTTCCAAAGTTAAACTGCATTGTTATTCTAGATATTGATCTTAATTCAAATGGACATGATTTAAGAACTGCAGAAAAAAACTTACAACTCTATCATCAATTATCTGGACGAGCTGGCAGAACTGGTAAACCAGCTACAGTATATTTTCAAACATACAACTCAAACCAAAGTATTATAAATCAAATAACAAATCCTGATCCTTTTATTTTTTTAGAAAATGAATTGAAATTACGAGAAAAGAACAATTTACCACCTTATGAAAGATTTGTTTCATTAATACTAACCTCTTCAAATGAAAGAAGTTTAGAAAAAGCGTCAATGGACATAAAAAAAATGTTATTAAAATCCTTAAACGAAAAAATTTTGGGACCTGTTAATGCACCTATATATAGAGTTAGACGAAAGTATAGGCAGAGACTTTTGATAAGATCTAAAAAGGGTTCTAATATTCAAAAAAGATTGAGTGAAATCTTAATTACATACAAATTACCTAAAGAAATAAAACTAACAGTTGATGTTGACCCAATAACCTTTAATTAATGGGCAAATTTTGCACTATTTAGTCAATCTGTTACTTGAAGACACTAAACTCATATGCTACTTAATCCAAAAAAATCTTCTAAAATAAAGAGTTAAAATTGAGCAAAAATAACAGTTTTTCAGCAACTACAGTAAGCAGGTATTCTTTGGCACTATATGAATTGGCTAATGAAAATAATTCAATAGATGAGGTTGAAAAACAATCAATATCTTTTTTAAGATTAATAGATGAAAGCAAAGATTTTAGTTCATTAATAAAAGATCCAACTAATTCTGTAAATGAACTAAAGGATGTAATTAACAAAATTGCTGAGAATTATAAATTAAACTCTTTAATGTCAAAATTTTTAGGTTTTCTAATATCTAAAAGAAGATTTTTTTATGTAAGAACAATTCTTCAGGATTTTGTAGATACTTGTTCGAAAAAAAGAGGAGAAGTAAAAGCTGAACTAATTTCCTCTAAAGAATTATCAGGAGAACAAGTAACTAAAATAAAAGACGAACTATCTCAAAATTTTAAAGCAAAAATAAAATTAGACTACAAATATGACAAAAGTTTAATTGGAGGTTTAGTAATACAAGTTGGTAGTATTATGGTAGACACCTCTATTAAAAATAAATTACAACAAATCGAAAATACAATGATAGAGGCTTAAATGGAAATAAATCCTTCAGAAGTAACAAAAATATTAAAAGAACAAATTAAAAAGTTTGGAGATAAAGCTGAGGTTACAGAGGTTGGTCAAGTTTTATCAGTAGGTGATGGTATAGCAAGAATTTATGGATTAGATAATGTTCAAGCTGGAGAAATGGTAGAATTTTCTGACGGTTCGAAAGGAATGGCATTAAACTTAGAAAGTGAAAATGTAGGTGTAGTAATTTTTGGTGATGATAAAGCAGTTAAAGAGGGTGATACTGTAAAAAGAACTGGTGCAATTGTTGATACACCAGTTGGGAAAGAATTGCTTGGCAGAGTAGTTGATGGTTTAGGAAACCCAATTGATGGAAAAGGTGCGTTAGATAAAAGTTTAAAAAGAAGTAGGGTTGAGGTTAAAGCTCCTGGCATTATTCCACGTAAATCTGTAAGTGAACCAATGCAGACTGGTCTTAAATCAATTGATAGTCTAGTTCCAATTGGAAGAGGACAAAGAGAATTAATTATTGGTGACAGACAAACTGGTAAAACAGCAGTTGCAATTGATGCTATAATAAACCAAAAAAAAATTAACGAGTCAGGTGATGAGAAGAAAAAATTATATTGTATTTATGTGGCCGTAGGACAAAAGAGATCTACAGTTAGACAGATTGAAAAAACACTAGAAGAAGCTGGTGCAATGGAATACACAACAATAGTTGCAGCAACGGCATCAGATGCAGCACCTTTGCAATTTTTAGCCCCTTATACTGGATGTACTATGGGCGAATATTTTAGAGATAATGGGATGCATGCTTTGATTATATATGATGATTTATCAAAACAAGCTGTTGCATATAGACAAATGTCACTTCTATTAAGAAGACCTCCTGGAAGAGAAGCATATCCTGGAGATGTGTTTTATTTACATAGTAGATTACTTGAAAGAGCAGCAAAATTAGGTGATGAACATGGTGGAGGCTCTTTAACAGCTCTTCCAATCATTGAAACCCAGGGTGGTGATGTTTCTGCATTTATACCAACAAATGTTATTTCAATTACTGATGGTCAAATATTTCTTGAAACTGAACTTTTTAACCAAGGAATAAGACCTGCCATAAATGTTGGATTATCCGTATCAAGAGTTGGATCATCTGCTCAAACTAAAGCTATGAAGAAAGTTTCAGGGTCCATGAAATTGGAGCTCGCGCAATATCGAGAAATGGCTGCATTTGCACAATTTGGTTCAGACCTCGATGCGTCTACTCAGAAATTACTTAACAGAGGATCAAAGTTAACTGAACTTTTAAAGCAAAATCAATATTCTCCCATGACAGTTGCAGAACAAGTCATTTCTGTATTTTGTGGAGTTAGAGGACATCTTGATGATATTGAACAAAAGGATATTTCAAGTTTTGAGATTAAAATTATTGAAAAATGTAAATCTGAAAAGCCAGATATTATTGAGTCAATAACAGCATCAGGAAAACTTGAAGATGACAAAGAAAAAGAATTGAATGAAATTATCATTCAACTTAAGAAAGATTTCAACTCATAAAAAATAATGGCTAGTTTAGACGATCTAAAAAAAAGAATATCAAGTGTTAAGTCTACGCAGAAGATTACGAAGGCAATGAAAATGGTCGCTGCTGCAAAATTGCGAAGAGCTCAAGAGAGCGCTGAGAAAGGAAGACCTTACTCTGATAAAATGAATAGTATTATTTTAAATTTATCAAATGGTATCTCAGACATTGAAAATGCTCCAAAACTTTTATCAGGTAATGGTGAAGACAAAGTACATTTGTGTGTTGTTATGACATCAGACAGAGGTCTTTGTGGTGGTTTTAACACAAATATTATTAAAAAGGCTAAACAGTATTTTCAAAAAGTTTTAGATGAGGGAAAAACCTTAAAAATTATTACGGTAGGAGCTAAAGGTTATGACCAACTAAAACGTCTATATGGTGATAATATTATAGAGAGAATATCTTTTAAGGACTCTAAAAATGTAAATTATTTTGATGCAGATAAAGTTGGCAAAATAGTTATTGAAAAATTTGAAAAAAAAGAATTTGATGTATGTGCAATTTTTTATAACCAATTTAAGAATGTAATTACTCAAATACCACAAGAACAACAAATTATTCCTTTAAAAACATCTGAAAAGGAGGAAAATTCATCAGAAGATAATTATGAATTTGAACCTGAAGAAGATGAGATATTGAGCAACTTGTTACCAAAAAATATTTCAACTCAGATTTTTAAAGCGATGTTAGAGAATTCAGCTAGCGAGCAAGGTTCAAGAATGAGTGCAATGGACAATGCAACCAGAAACGCAGGTGAAATGGTTGACAAACTTACTATTGAGTATAATAGAAGTCGTCAGGCAGCAATTACTAAAGAGTTAATAGAAATAATTTCAGGAGCAGAAAGTTTATAATTATGAGAAAAGGACAAATAACACAGATCATTGGGGCGGTAGTAGACGTAAAATTTGACGGAGAACTACCAGAAATTTTAACTGCACTAGAGTGCAATAATGGTGGAAATAGACTAGTTCTAGAAGTTGCTCAACATTTGGGGGAATCCAGTGTGAGAACAATTGCAATGGATGCAACAGAGGGCCTTAAAAGAGGAGACGAGGTAACAGATACAGCTGCTCCAATTAAAGTTCCAGTAGGACCAGAAACTCTTGGAAGAATTATAAATGTAATAGGTGAGCCTATTGATGAAAGAGGAGAAGTTAAAAGTTCAGATAATTGGCCTATTCATAGAGCTGCGCCAGAATTTAATGATCAATCGACAGAAACTGAAATACTTGTAACAGGAATAAAAGTTATTGATCTTTTGGCGCCATATGCAAAAGGTGGTAAAATTGGTTTATTTGGTGGAGCTGGAGTTGGTAAAACTGTTTTAATTATGGAATTGATTAACAACGTTGCAAAAGCTCACGGCGGATTTTCAGTATTTGCAGGTGTAGGAGAAAGAACTAGAGAAGGAAATGATCTTTACCACGAAATGATAGACTCGGGAGTTATTAAAACTGACGGAGAAGGTTCTAAAGCAGCATTAGTTTATGGACAAATGAACGAACCTCCAGGAGCAAGAGCACGAGTTGCTTTAACTGGATTAACTGTGGCGGAATATTTTAGAGATCAAGAAGGTCAAGATGTTCTATTCTTTGTCGATAACATATTTAGATTTACACAAGCAGGATCTGAAGTATCTGCATTACTTGGCAGAATACCTTCAGCTGTAGGATATCAACCAACATTAGCAACTGATATGGGTAACTTACAGGAAAGAATTACAACAACGAATAAAGGTTCAATTACATCTGTTCAGGCAATTTATGTTCCAGCAGACGACTTAACTGACCCTGCGCCTGCAACTTCATTTGCTCACTTAGATGCAACAACTGTACTGTCTAGACAGATTGCTGAAATTGGAATTTACCCAGCAGTAGATCCATTAGACTCAACGTCCAGGATTTTGGATCCCAGAATAGTTGGTGATGAGCACTATAGAGTTGCTAGAGAGGTACAAAAAGTTCTACAAACATATAAATCTTTACAAGATATAATCGCAATTTTAGGTATGGATGAATTATCTGAGGAAGATAAATTAGTAGTTGCTAGAGCAAGAAAAATACAAAGATTTCTCTCTCAACCTTTCTTTGTTGCTGAAGTATTTACTGGTTCGCCAGGGAAGCTTGTTGACTTAGAATCAACGATCAAAGGCTTTGATGCTATTTGCAAAGGTGAATATGATCATTTGCCAGAAGCTGCATTTTATATGGTAGGAACTATTGAAGAAGCCATCCAAAAAGCTGAGAGTTTAGCTAACGAAGCAGCAGCATAATGAGTGAAGAATATTCTGTAGAAATAGTAAATCCTGAAAAATCATTTCTGTCAAAAGATGATGTGACTGAAGTAGTTGTTCCTGCATTCGAAGGTGAGATAGGAATTTTAAAAGACCATATCTCTATTATTTCATTTTTAAAGCCAGGAATAATTAAAATATTCTCAAAGTCTGGTGAAGAAAGTTTTTATGTAAACGATGGAATAATTGAGTTTAAGAACAACAATCTTTCTATACTTACAAGTCTTATTTTGAATTTAAAAGATATGGATAAAGAAAAAATTTCAGAAGTCCAAAAATCTGCTGAAGAAGAACTGAAAAAACCTGAAATTAATGATCAGGAAAAATATTTGCTAGATCAAAAACTTGAAGTAATAAAATCAATTAATTAAAATTTTTTTAATTTCCTCTTGAATTTTCTTGTACACATGGAGTTTAAATTTTACTACAAGTTTAGTAATTTTATCTGGATCCACCCACTTCCATTCTAGAAATTCTGGATACTTTGTATTAATATTGATTTCTTTTTCATCACCATTAAATCTCATTATATACCATTGTTGTTCTTGACCTTTAAACCTACCTTTCCATATAATTCCTAGCAATTCATTTGGTAGATGGTAAGTTAGTAAACCATCAATTTTTTTTATCAAACTTACTGATTTAATACTGGTTTCCTCTTCTAATTCTCTTATTGCTGCCTTATAAAAGTCCTCACCTTTATCTACCCCACCTTGTGGCATTTGCCAAAAATTTTTTTTGTTATCAATTCTTTTTGCAACAAAAACTTTGTTTTCTTTATTTAAAACAACTATCCCAACACCACTTCTGAGTGGTAAATTTTTATATTTATCTTTCATTTTAGCCGTTTAAAAGATTTAGAGCGAATTGAAGTTGATTATCTGTATCAGTATTAAACCTAAAGTCGTCAGATCCTTCAGATATCTCAATATCAGGTGAGACACCAATTTCTGAAATAGATTTTCCAGATGGAAGATAATATTTAGACACAGTTAATCTAATTGCACCTTTATTTTTTAGTGGAATAATTGATTGCACAGAGCCCTTACCGTAACTATTTTCACCAATTATTATTGCTCTTTTGTGGTCTTTAAGAGCGCCTGCTACAATTTCAGATGCAGAAGCTGAACCATAATTTATTAAAACAACAATTGTATCTCCATCCAATATATCACCTTTTCTTGCAAAAAATTTTCGACTTTCATATTTTCTTTTACTTTTAGTTGAAACAATTTCTCCACTATCTAGAAAGAAATCTGTAACTTTAATCGCTTGAGAAAGCAGTCCACCAGGATTATTTCTCAAGTCTAAAATATAATTTTTAACATTTTCATTTTTTTTAAACTCTTTAATTTTGCCACTAATTTGACTGCTACTATTTTCATTAAATGAAGTAAGTCTTAAATAACCAGTTTTATTATCTAATATTTCGGATTTTACAGATGAAACTTTAATTTTTTGTCTTGTAATATTAAAAACCAATGCTTTTCTTTCACCTCTTCTTCTGACTGTTATCTCAATATCCGATCCAACAGGCCCTCTCATTATATCTACCGCTTCACTTAAAGATTTACCCTGAACTTGCATATCATTAATTTTTACTATGTAATCTCCTGCCTTTACGCCTGCTTCAGCTGCGGGTGAGTCATCCATTGGTGTTATTACTTTAATAACGCCAGCTTCCATACTAACTTCTATTCCTAGCCCACCAAACTCTCCACTCGTTTCTGTTTGCATACTCTGATAAGACTCGGGGGTCATATATGCAGAATAAGGATCCAAAGATTGTAAAACACCGTTGATAGCAGCATCCATAGCTTCACTTTGATTTATCTCATCAACAAATTCTTTATTAATCTTATCTAGAACTTCTGAAAAAACATCTATTTTTTTGTATATGTTATTCTCTTCTGATGAATTAACAAAGTTCGTTAGAAAAAAAAAAATAAATAATGAAAAAAGATAAGTTTTAAATTTTTTCATCATATAATTACTTTTTCTTTAGGAATTAGTTCAGACCATATTTTTTCTAATTCATAAAATTTTCTCTTCTCAGGATTAAAAATGTGTATGATAAGATCTATTCCATCTACAAGTTTCCAATCATTACTTTCTCTTCCTTCAATTTTACAATTACTTACACCATTTTTTTTCAAGTATTCATATACTTGCTCTGATAAAGCTTGGATATGTCTTGAAGACGTTCCGCTAGCGATTATCATTTGATCCGCTATTGATGATTTTCCATCTAAATCTATTGAAACAATATCTAGAGCTTTATTTGCATCTAAGAGATTTACCACATCTTTGTGAAGAGTAGAGATTTTGTCCATTAATTATTAAAAGATTATCAAATTTTTCTTAATTTAGAAGACGAAATATTGACCTTATTAAATTTAATAAATTTTAAGCCTTTCTTACTATACTTTTTAAAGCTTCTAGAACTTAATGATTTAGCCTTATATCTGTCTCTATCAAATACTAGAATGTTACAAAGAGATGAAATTAAATCAGAATTTTTCCATTTATGAAAATTAATCAAACTATCTGCTCCCATTATGAAATAAATATCAGTCTTTTTATTTTTTTTTTTAATATACTTTATCAGGTCAATTGTTCTATTTGATTTAATTTTATCCTCAAAATATTTTACTTTTATAAACGTATTTTTTTGAGAAATTTTTTTTGCAAAATTTATTCTTTTTTCTAAACTTAAACTACTGTTCTCTTTAAATGGATTTTTTTTGGTAACCGCCCAAATAATCTTATCAATATCGTATCTTTTTTTTGCCTCTTTAGAGATACTTAAATGTCCTTTATGTGCTGGATCAAAGGTGCCTCCAAGAATACCAATTTTTTTTTTATTTCCTTGTTTGTCCAGATCCATATATCTCATATTTGTAACTAACTAGCTGGTTTAGTCCAACAGGACCTCTTGGTGGAAGTTTATTTGTTGAAATTCCAACTTCACCTCCAAAACCAAATTCTCCTCCATCAGCATACTGTGTTGAAGAATTGTGAATAGCGATCGAACTTTTAATATTTTTTATAAAAAATTTTGCAGAAATTTTATTATTTGTAATTATCGCATCAGTATGCATTGTTCCATATTTATTAATATGATTTACTGCATCATTAATATTATTTACTAGTTTTACAGAAATTTTTGCAGATAAATGTTCCTTCGACCATGTTTTGTTATTTGCTAATCTTGAATTTCCGTTAAACAATTTAGAAATTTTTCTATCAGCATAAATAGAACAACCTCTCTTAGTGAGTTCATTTAATATTTCATCTACATTTTTAGATTTATTTTTATGTATTAAAAGTGTCTCAGTAGCTCCACAAATACTAGTATTACGTAATTTAGCATTGATTAAAATTTTTTTTGCCATTGAAAGATTTGCATCTTTATCAATATAAGTATGACACATACCTTCAAGGTGTCCAATGACAGGAACAGAGGACAAATCTTGAACTTTTTTTACAAGACTTTTTCCACCTCTTGGAATAATAACATCTATATATTTTGACATTTTTGACAGCATGTAGTCGACCAATTTTCTATTTTTATTCTCTATAAACTGAACAAAATTCTTATTTATTTTGTATTTTTCTAATGATTTTCTAAAAAGATTAGCTAAAATTTTATTACTAAAGTAAGCCTCTGATCCTCCTCTTAATATTACGCAGTTCCCAGATTTAAAACAAAGTGTAGATACATCCGAAGTAACATTTGGTCTACTTTCATAAATTACACCAATAATACCTATCGGAATTGATACTTTCTTTAGTTTTAAACCGTTTGGTCTTTTCCAGGTTTCTATATCAACATCTACTGGATCCCTAAATTTTGCAATAGTTTCAATTGATTTAATAATTGAGCTTATTTTATCATTATTAAGAGCAAGTCTTTTAATTAAATTTTCTTTAAGTTTTTTAGATTTGGCTATTTTTATATCTTTTGTGTTTTCGACTAAAATTTTATTTCGGTTTTTTTTAATAAGTTGAATGTAATAATTTAATACTTTATTTTTTTTTTTATTACTTATTTTGTTTTGAAAAGCAATTTTCGCATTTGTACCAATTTTTTCCAAGTTTTTACTCATTTGATTAATACCATATCATCTTTATGAATAACTTCTGATTTTGAAATATAACCTAAAATATCATTTATTTTATTAGAGTGCTTCCCTTTAATTTTCAAGATTTCATCCGAAGAAAAACTACTTAATCCTCTAGCAAATTCGGTCATATTGTTGTTTAGGATTTTGATATGATCACCTTTGCTAAAACTGCCTTGAACATCCTTGATCCCCGCGGCTAGTAAACTTTTCCCATTATTCAAAGCTAATAATGCACCTTCATCAATAATTATTTCTCCCTTTGGAGAAACTGAGCTTATTATCCACTTTTTTCTCGCATCTAATTTTGAAATTTTAGGTAAAAACCATGTACATATATTTTCAATTAAAATTTTTTGAATTGGTCTATTTATTAAGCCATTAGCAATCGCCATATGGCATCCTGAGAATTGACAAATTTTAGCAGCATCAATCTTCGTTTTCATTCCACCAGATCCAAATTCTCCAGATTTATTTGTTGCTAACTTTTCTACATTTTGGTCGATATTTTTAATTTCACGAATTAATTTAGCTTTTTTGTCTAATTTTGGATCTTTAGAGTAAAGACCACTTACGTCAGATAATAAAATTAAACAATCTGCACTTGATATTTGTGCAACCCTAGAAGCTAGTCTGTCATTATCACCATACTTAATCTCAGAAGTGGCTATGCTATCATTTTCATTTACTATTGGAATAAAACCAAGACTAAATAAATTCTCAAAAGTCCTTTTTGCATTAATAGCCCTTCTTCTTTTTTCTGTATCCTCAAGTGTTAACAAAATTTGAGAAAGATTGATTTTTGACTTATTAAAAGTTTTTTTAAAAAGATTCATTAACTCAATTTGGCCAATTGACGCTACTGCCTGACTTTTATCAAGTTTCAATTTTTTTTTACTTAATTTTAATTTTTTACATCCTAAAGCTATCGCTCCTGAACTAACCAAAATTATATTTTTTTTTAATTTTTGTAGATGTAGAATATCTTTTGCAAATTCTGACAACCATTTTTTTCTGACAATTTTTTTGTCATTAATCAATAAAGATGATCCAATTTTTATAACGACAGTCTTTGAGTCTTTAAGATACATAATTAAGCAATGTTGATTTAATATCAGATACTGATTTTTTATCGAGTGTTGATGTTGAAAAAGTGGATTTCTTGATAATTTTTTCAAAATCTTTTATTTTTTCTTTTATTTCATTCTCATCAATTAGGTCTATTTTGTTGAACACTATTATTTCCTGCTTTTTTAATAGCTCTGAACTATATTTACCCATTTCATCCCTCACTTTAAGATATGAGTTAGTTAAATCATTTTCTGATATATCAATTAGATGCAAAAGCGCTTTGCATCTTTCAATGTGTTTTAAAAATTTAATCCCTAATCCTGTTCCTTGATGTGCTCCTTCAATTAATCCTGGAATATCTGCTAAAGTTATCTCTTTATCGTCATACATTGCAACACCTAGATTTGGATTTAAAGTTGTAAATTTATAATTTGCAATTTTAGGAGTGGCACTTGTTAATGATGCTAATAAGCTAGATTTTCCTGCGTTGGGTAATCCAATTATTCCAATATCAGCAATGGTCTTAAGTTGTAAATATATCCAAAATTCTTCACCAAGTGCACCTTTAGTAAATTTCTTTGGAGCTCTGTTAGTAGATGATTTAAACCTTGTGTTACCAAAACCTCCTTTACCACCTATAGCTGCAACAAATTTTTCATTTTCCTTCTTGAAATCAAATATCAGGGTTTTATTATCTTCCTCAAATACTTGTGTTCCAATCGGTACTTTTAAATATAAATCTTCTCCTCCTCTTCCTGTCTTATTTTTCCCACTCCCATCTCTGCCTCGCTCAGCTTTAAAATGCTGTTGATATCTAAAATCAATCAGTGTGTTTAAATTTCTCTCTGACACAAGAATAATAGAACCGCCTTTCCCCCCATCACCTCCGTCAGGTCCTCCAAATTCAATAAATTTTTCTCTTCTAAAACTAGGAGAACCAGATCCACCGTCTCCAGCTTTTACAAATATCTTAACTTGGTCGAGAAATTTCATGATTTTACAGAATTAATTAGCTGTCTACTAATTAGGCTTTACTGATACGTAAGTTCTGTCTGATTTACTTTTTTTAAAAACAACTTTTCCTTTAACAATAGAAAAAATTGAGTGGTCTTTACCCATTCCAACATTTTCCCCAGGAAAAATTTTAGTGCCTCGTTGTCTTACAATAATGTTTCCAGGTATTACTAATTCACCACCATATTTTTTCACACCTAGTCTTCGGCCTGCACTATCTCTTCCGTTTCTCGATGATCCACCTGCTTTTTTTGTTGCCATAAATTACCTATTTATTTTGAAGCCTCAGTTTTTTCTTTTTTAGCTTCTTTAACTACAACTTCGCTTTTTTTCATCTTTTCAGCCTCTGATAAAACTTTACCATCTTTTGAAAAAATTTTGTTAATTCTTATTAGTGAATACTGTTGTCTGTGCCCGTTTTTACGTCTTGAATTTTTTCTTCTTCTTTTTTTAAAAATTAGAACAGTCCTTTCTTTGCCATTTTTTAATAGTTCAGCTTCAACTTTCGCACCATTTACAGTTGGTGCACCTAATTCAATGCTCTTATCATCTCCATAAGCTAAAATTTCTTTAAATTCCACTTTAGTAGCTGGATTTGACTTAGCTAATTTTTCTATTTTAATTATTTCACCAGCTGAGACTTTGTACTGTTTTCCACCTGTTTCTATAATTGCGTATGACATTAACGATCCTAATTTTTAATTATCAGCAATATAGTCAGGGCCTTATTTTAGTCAAGCTGAATAAGTTAGAAATTATCCTTTAAATCTCTCAATTTTGAAAAGTTTTCAACATTTTTTGATCTTAAAAAAATATTAGTTTGAAGCTCTTCTTCAAGTGTCGATGGAATAGTTGGCTGACCTTTGGCCAGTCGATTTTTTATAAACTCAATTTTCGAAATTAAAGCTTTATTTTCTGGATCGTGTTTCAGGCAAAAATCTGAATTTTTTAATGTATATTCATGCCCACAATAAATTTCTGTCTCAATCGGTAAATTCTTTAACAACTGCAAAGAATTAAACATCTGTTCATGAGTGCCCTCAAACACTCTTCCACAACCTAATGAAAATAATGTATCTCCAGAAAATAATGCATTCTCATTAAAAAAATAGAAACATATATGGCCTAAAGTATGTCCTGGAATATGAAAAACTTTTGCTTCAAATTTACCATCTTTCCAAGTTTCATCATTTTTTAAACATATATCTATTTCAGGTATTCTATGCTTATCCTCATTAAAACCAATAACCTTTGCATTATATAATTTCTTGAGCTTTTTATTGCCTCCAACATGATCATAATGATGGTGAGTGTTCATTACGAATTTTAATTTTAGATTAAGACTTTCAATTTTATTTATAATAGGCTCTGCTTCACTAGGATCTATTACAATGCTAGACTTTGTTAACTCATCAATTAATAAATATGAAAAATTATCTTCTAAACATTTTATAATTTCTATTTTCATTTTACTTTTCTAATAAAAAAATACCTAATTCAGATATTAGGTTTTTATATTTTAAATTTGAAGTTGTAATATTTGAAATTTTCTTTTCATTTAAAGAAATTGATTTATAAATATTAACTCTTTTGTTATTACAAAAATTAAAAAAGTCTTGAATTGTACACATATGTAGGTTGGGAGTATTATACCATTGATAAGGTAAATTCTTTGTAACTGGCATTTCTCCTTTTAATAGTAAATCTAATCTAACTTTCCAGTGTCCGAAATTTGGAATTGTAACAATTACCTTTTTTCCCACTCGTAATAAATTTTCAATGACATTTTCTGGGCTCATAAATGCTTGAAGAGTTTGACTTAGTATTACGTAATCAAATGATAAATCTGGAAATTGCTTTAAATCATTCTCTGCATCACCTTCTATAACAGCTAAACCTTTAGATAAACATTTTTTTACTTTTTCTTTAGAAATTTCAAGTCCTCTAACATCTACTACTTTATTTTCTGATAGATATTCCATCAAAATTCCATCACCACATCCAACGTCCAAGACTCTTGATTTTTCCTCAATAAACTTAGAAATAACCTTAAATTCTTCTTTCATTAATATTAGAATAAGTTGTATTTAAATAATTTTTAATAGTGCTTAAAAAATCTGGTACGTCTAACAAAAAGGAATCATGACCTTTGTCAGTTTCAATTTCTACAAAACCAACATCGGCACCAATTGCATTAAGCGCTATTACAATATCTTTATTCTCAGAGGTTGGATATAACCAATCAGAAGTAAAGGAAATGATGAAAAATTTTGTTTTAGTATCTTTAAATGCTTTGGAAAGGTTTCCTCCAAATTGTTTAGTTAAATCAAAATAATCCATCGCTCTGGTGATATACAAATAACTATTTGCATCGAATCTATCTACAAATACAGAACCTTGATATCTCAAATAACTCTCAATTTGAAAGTCAGCATCAAATCCAAATTTTAAATCAGATCTTTCTTGAAGATTCCTTCCAAATTTTTCTTGTAAACCTTTTTTTGATAAATACGTGATATGAGCAGCCATCCTAGCAACAGCCAAACCTTTATCTGGATTTGTTGATTTTTGATCATACAATCCCTCTTTCCAATTGCTATCAGACATTATTGCTTGTCTTCCAAGTTCATTAAAAGCAATATTTTGAGCTGAATGACTAGCCGTACAAGCAATTGGTAAAGCTACTCTAGCCTTATTCGGAAAGTTTGATACGAATTGTAAAACTTGCATTCCACCCATGGAGCCGCCAGCAACTGCAAATAATTTTTCTATTTTCAAGTAATCTAATAGATTGTATTGAGCGTTAACCATATCGTTAATTGTAATTACAGGAAAATTTGTACCTGTAGGTTTATTGGTTAAAGGATCAATAGTTCCTGGTCCGTAGGATCCCATACATCCACCAATGACATTCGCACAGATAACAAAAAATTTATCTGTATCGAATGACTTACCTGGACCAACTGCATAGTTCCACCAACCCTCTTTTTTTGTAATTGGATTGATGCCTGAAGCATACTGGTCGCCAGTTAGTGCATGAAAAATTAATATAGCATTATCTTTCTTTTCATTAAGATTTCCATAGGTCTCATAAGCTAAAGGAAAGTTCGATATTTCTTTGCCACAATCAAGTTTAAGAGTTTTCTCAATAATTATATTTTTTATTTTATTTAAATCGCTCATAAAAATTTTGCTGAAATGAATTGTGAGATAAAAAACTTATTTAGCAGGTTTTTTAAAGCGCTCGCAATTCAGTTAAATCAGCGCAAAAAGCTTTTATAAGATAGCTTTTTAGATGTCAATTTTTTTAGAATTATTGATTGTATTATCTAATTATCTGACTATTTATTAATAAAATTAAGCATCATGAATACTCCATTATTTAGAAAATTAAACCTAGAGGCCTACAAGCCAGGAAGATCTTTCTTAAATAAAAAAAAAAGTATTATAAAACTATCAGCTAATGAATCTGCCTTAGGCATGAGTAAAAATGCCAATAAAGCAATAATAAAATCCAAAAATAATTTATCAAAGTATCCTGATGGGAAATTTAAGGAATTAACATCCACAATTTCACAAAAATATAATTGCAACCAAAATCAGATTATCTGTGGATCTGGATCTGACGAAATTATTCAAATGCTTTGTCAATTATTTTTGAATAAAGGAGATGAAGTAGTCGTGCCAGAGTACAGTTTTTTAATGTACAGAATTTATGCAAAAATAGTAGGAGCAAAAGTTATATTTTCTAAAGAAAAAAATTTTAAAGTATCAAATGATGAAATTATAAAAAAAACAACTAATAGAACTAAGATTGTATTTATAGCTAATCCAAATAATCCTACAGGCACATATATTTCTAAAAATCAACTGTTAGACCTAAGAAAGCGATTAAATAAAAAAATTTTATTGGTAGTTGATGATGCATATTATGAATATATGTTAAATAAAGATTATAGATCAGGCCTGGAACTTTTTAAAAATCAAAATAACGTATTTGTATTAAGAACTTTTTCAAAAATTTATGGTCTTGCATCTCTCAGAGTTGGATGGGGTTATGGAAGTAAAAAAATTGTAGATGCTTTATATAAAATTAAACCACCATTTAATGTAAATATGATAGCACAGGAATGTGCAGTTGAATCTCTTAAAGATAAAAGTTTTATAAAAAAATCTGTAAAACATAATTTAGATTGGGCTAGAAAAATAAAAAAAATAATGAATTCTTATAGTATTCAAACAAATGAAATTGGACCAAATTTTTTTCTTTTAGACTTTAAACGTTGTAAATTAAATGCAAGCTTTGTAGAGAAAAATCTTGAAAAATCAGGAATTATTCTTAGAGAGATGAATTCGTATGGTATTAAAAATTGTTTAAGGCTTACAATTGGAAATGTGAAAGAAAATTTACTTTTTATTAAACAGATGAAAAAAATTTTTAAAAATGTTTAAAAATATGTTAATTGTTGGTTGTGGATTAATTGGATCTTCAATTTTAAGGGCATCTATAAATAAAAAAACTTCTAAAAACTTTTTTGTTTTCGAAAAATCAAAAAAAAATATTAGAGAAGTCAAAAAAATAAATAAAAAAATAATTATTTTAAAGAAATTAGATAATAAAATCTCAGATATTGATCTTATTATACTTGCAACTCCGATGAGTCAGTATGAAAGAGTTATCCCATATTTAAATAAGTATTTAAGTAAAAAATCTTTAATTACCGATGTAGGCTCTACAAAGGAAAATATTAGAAAATTAAAAAATATTTGCCTTTCAAAGTCACTTGACTGGATTATGAGTCATCCGATATCTGGATCAGAGGTAAGCGGACCAAAGTATGGAAGTAAAAGTCTATTTATTAATAAATGGTGTATAGTTTTTAGCGACAAAAACAAAATTAAACAGAGAAAATTGGTTAATTTTTGGAAAAAGATTGGTTCTAAAGTAATAATTATGGATGAGAAAGTTCATGATAAGATATTTTCAATTACAAGTCATTTACCCCACTTAATAGCCTACAATTTAATAAAGACCGCCCAAGATTTTCAAAAAACTCAAAAAACAGATGTAATTAAATTTAGTGCGGGAGGGTTAAGAGATTTTTCAAGAATAGCTGCATCAAACGAAATAATGTGGAGAGATATTTTTTTTCAGAACAAAAAAAATGTTGTTAGTGCAATAAACTTATTTATTAAAAATTTAAAATCTTTTAAAAAAAATATTGAAAATTTAGATGACAATACATTGAGGAAAAAATTAGTAAATTCAAAAAAAGTAAGACAACAAATACTAAATTTAAAACAAGATGTAGCAAAACCAGATTTTGGAAGAGATCAAAACTAAATAGATATAATTTTAATCACTTTTAATTTTGCGGTTTCTTCAATTAATTTAATGGTTTTTATTATTGGCATTATTAATACTTTCTTCCTTGGACCGTATGCATGAATTAATTCACGCTTATTTAAACAGATGGCTACATGTCCCTTCCAAAAAATGATATCACCTTTTTTTAAAAATTTTTTATTCTTAACTCCTTTTTTGATTTTAACTTGATCTTTTGTGTCCCTTGGAAAGAACTTGTTGTTATATTTATAAAAAATTTGAAGTAATGATGAACAATCAATGCCTTCAAAAGTTTTACCACCCCACTTATATTTAATATTCAAAAAAAGTTTTAATATTTTACTAAAATTATAATTTCTTTTATTTATCATTTCTAGTTCATTTAACTTTACCCACTTATTTTTCTCAAACATTCCAAAATTATTTTTTTTTTTTAGAATCTGAATCTCAGATGAGAATGGAAGGTATTTTTTTGTTGAAAATTGATTAGTATTTTTTGGTTGATAATAAATTTTTGATTTCAATTTATTAACTTTATGAGTTTTGTTTAAAACATTATTAAATTTATTGATCTTTATAAAACCTATGTAATTATCAAAATCAGTTTTAATCTTAAAAAAATCTTTCTTTCTTCCTATTACACTAAATTTTTCACCGTATACTAATTGAGTGCTTATATTCGATTTCTTTGAGGCCAGCTCATAAACGTTTAAAACGTAACTCTTACAAAAATAACTATTTTGCACCAATTTTTACTTTATTCTTTATTAACCATAGACAAATTAATGATGGAATCACCATTATGGTTGTTATTATAAAAAATGTACCCCAATCTCCATTTAACCAATCTACTAACGCACCTGAGGAAGAGGCAAGAGTAGTTCTTCCAGCAGTCCCTATAGATGCCAGTAATGCATATTGAGTTGCCGTATAGGTCCTATCTACTAGTAAAGAAATAAAGGCAACAAATGCAACTGTTGCAAATGCAGCTGTTATATCATCAGCTATTACAGCTATCGCAAACAATAACTCTGATTTCCCTGTCCAAGCCAATAGTGCAAAAAGTAAATTAGTTACAGCCATCAAGCCTCCAGCAAAAAACATAGTTTTAACTGTCCCAGCTCTCATCGCCATTACACCACCTATTAAAGTGAAAACGACAGTAGTTATCCATCCTAATCCTTTGGAGTAAATAGCTATTTGTCCTTTTGAAAATCCAATTTCTTTGTAAAAAACTATAGACATGCGTCCTAAAAATGCCTCACCTATTTTAAATAAAAACACAAATCCTAAAATCCCAACTGCAATTGCAAAACCATTTTTTTTGAAAAAACTTACTATTGGTCCACCAATAGTTCCTGAAATGTAAGCAATAAAATTTGTTAAAACATTATTTGATCCAAGTTTGTTTATAATTATTTGATCTGTTTCTTTTTGATTATTTTGTCTGTTATTATCAATTGGTTCATGAACAAACATTAAAAAAATATTCATTAGAATAATTAAAATACTTAAAACTAAAAAAGTAGCTTGCCAATAATCTGCCACTCCCATATTTTGAAAAAATTCAGCAGTAAATAATGCTACAACGCCTCCTAATTTATAACCAGTCCACCAACCAACTACTGCCATAGCTGCACCTGCTGCCATGGATTTTCCCTCATTTGCATCAATTTGTTCAATTCTTAACGCATCAACAGTTATATCTTGGGTTGCAGAAGCTATCGCAATTATTAATCCAACACTAATCAAAAGTGCTAAATTTTGTGTAGGATTTATAAAACTCCAAACTATCAAGCTGAGTAAAATGATTAATTGCATTAAGACAATCCAACCTCGTCTATGTCCTAATTTTTTTGTCAAAAGTGGAATTTGTATTCTATCAATTATTGGAGCCCATAAATAATTAAATGCATACACTCCAAATATTAATCCTGCCCAACCAATCGTTGATCTACTTAATCCCTCTTCTTTTAGCCAAAGACTTAGACTACTTGCGATTAATACCCATGGAAAACCACTTATTGCCCCTAGAAGCAATATTCTTAACATCCTTATATCTTTATAAACTAATAATGAGTCAACCCAGCTCTGTTTTGTTTCAGACATTAATATTTCCTCCAAAATGATGGAATAAACAATACTAATACGGCAAATAATTCTAATCTACCTAAAATCATCGCTATGCTTAAAATCCATTTTGAAAAATTAGATAAATTAGCAAAATTACCATTTGGACCTATAATATCACCTAAACCTGGTCCCACATTTGATATTGACGTTGCGGCAGCGGATATAGATGTTGTCAAATCTAAACCACTAATTGATAGAAGAGCTGTTATAATAAAAAAAATTACAATATATAGGAATATAAACGAAATAATTGATGCTAAAAATTTTTCATCGATATTGTTATTTTCATATTTAATTCTGAATATACCTCTTGGATAAATAACTTTCTTTAATTGCACGGAAATAAATTGGAATAAAATTTGGACTCTAAATATCTTAATTCCACAGGCTGTAGAGCCTGCACAACCACCAACAAACATTAGAATAAGAAAATAAATTAATGGGAATTGACCCCAATCACTAAAGTTTTGAGTTACATAACCAGTACCTGTTAAAATCGATATTACATTAAATGTAACTGACCTTATGCTAGTATCAATAAAACTTTGATTTTTTGTAAACAGATATAGATACATTAAAAGAATTGAAAAAAGGACAATCTTTATAAAAGTTTTTATCTGTGTATCATTAAAAAATATTTTTTTGTCTCCATTTAAGTACTTGATGTAGGCAATAAATGGAATACTTCCTAGAATTATAAATATAATTGATGTAAATTCGATAAGCGAACTATCAAAATAGCCAATAGATTCATTATAATTTGAGAAACCTCCTGTCGCAATTGTTGTCATTGAGTGAACAACACTGTCAAAAAAGTTCATACCAAATATTTTATAAAATAATGCACATATAAAAGTTAATCCGGAGTATACTAAGATCAATCTTAATGCTATTTCTTTTGATCTAGGTAAAATTTTTTCTGGGGTATCACTCGTGGATATAATAAACAACTGCATTCCACCAATATTCATAAGTGGCATTAAAGTAATTGCCATCACAATGATTCCAATACCGCCTAACCATTGAAGCATTCCCCTCCAGAGTAAGATACTTTTTGGAGTTTCATTTAAATTTGTAATTATAGTTGATCCAGTTGTGGTAATACCTGACATGCTCTCAAAAAAAGCGTCTGTAGCACTTAAACTTATCTCAGAAAATACAAATGGAAGTGAGCCAAAAATAGCAATACTCAACCAAGATAGTGCTGTTAAAAGAAAAGCTTGAGGTAAGCTAATTTTTTTATCATGATCTAAATTTGACAGTAAAAAGAGGATTCCAAATATAACAGTTACAATTCCAGAACTTATAAAACCCGAGTCAAGTTCATCATAAAAAAACTGCGTTAAAATTGGCGCAATCATCGATAAACCTAAAATAATTTGTAAAATTCCTAGGGTAAAAAAAACTGTTTTATAATTGGACATTTTGATTGGACATTATTTTATGGTAAATAAATTTCAACTCTATAAGAATTATTAAAAACGTTATTTTATAGGCTGTTTAATTAAAAGTGATAGATAAAACTAACATAGACAAAACAAATGCTTGGCCCTTTGTTGAAGCTAAAAAGCTTCTAAGAGAGAGAAAAAAAAATATTGAAAATAAGGGAAAAATTATTCTTCAAACAGGATATGGTCCGAGCGGCTTACCACACATTGGTACATTTGGTGAAGTGGCAAGAACCTCAATGATTGTTAATGCTTTAAACCATTTATCAGACTTTCCTAAAGAAATAATTACTTTTTCTGACGATATGGATGGACTAAGAAAAGTTCCTGAAAATATTCCTAATCCTAAAAAACTTGAAGAAAACCTTCACAAACCCTTAACTCAAGTTCCAGATCCTTTTGGAAAATTTAACAGTTTTGGTGAACATAATAATGAAATGTTAAAAACTTTTTTAGATAAATTTAGGTTTGAATATAGTTTTAAAAGTTCATCAGTTTTATATAAGTCTGGTTTTTTCAATGATACATTAAAATTAATTTTAGAAAACTATGAAGGAATAATGAATATAATTATTCCCACTCTCGGTAAAGAAAGACAAAAAACATATTCTCCATTTTTACCAATATGTCCGGATACAGGGGTTGTATTAGAAATACCAGTCTCAGAATTAGATATTAAAAATTTAAAAATAATTTTTGATAACAATGGTAAAAAATTAGAACAAAGTATTTTAGATGGAAATTGTAAATTACAATGGAAAGTAGATTGGGCTATGAGATGGTATGCCCTTGATGTAGATTTTGAAATGTATGGTAAAGATTTGATTGAGAGTGCAATTTTATCAACAAAGATCATAAAACTATTAGGTAAGCCAAATCCATCTGGTTTTGCATATGAGTTATTTTTAGATGAAAAAGGTGAAAAAATATCTAAGTCAAAAGGGAATGGTATTACAATCGATCAATGGTTAGAGTATGCATCACCTGAAAGCCTCTCTTTGTATATGTATCAAAATCCAAAAAGAGCAAAAAAACTTTATAGAGAAGTAGTACCAAAGGCTGTAGATGAATATCTTGATTTTATTGAAAAAGGTAAAACTCAAAACGAACTTCAAAAACTAATGAACCCTGTTTGGCATGTTCATAATTCGGTAATGCCAGAAGAAAATTCAATTATGTCCTTCTCAATGCTTTTAAATTTAGTTGAGACCAGCAATGCTGATAGTAAAGAATTACTTTGGAAGTTTGTAAAAAAATATAAGAAAGATATTAATGAGGAAATGCATCCTATTTTTGATAAGTTAATATCTTATGCAATTAAATATTTTAATGACTTTATAAAATCTAAAAAAATTTATAAAAAACCAAATGAAAGCGAAAAAATTGCTTTAAACGCTTTAGTAAAATCTTTAGATAACTGCGATGACGCAATGAAACCAGAGGACATTCAGACTACAATTTATACAGTCGGTAAAGAAAATGGCTATAAAGAAAATTTGCGTGATTGGTTCAAGTTAATATATGAGGTAGTTTTTGGAGTGGAAAATGGGCCTCGATTTGGTTTTTTTATAAGCTTTTTTGGGGTTCAAGAAACTAAAGAATTAATAAAAGGTAAATTAGAAAATGTTTAATATTTTAAGACCACTAATATTTAAATTTAGCCCTGAGGTAGCTCATTCTTTAGCAATAAAAGCATTAAAATTAAATAATATTCCTTATCCAAAACCCAAAGATAATCATATTTTAGAAACGACTTTTTGTGAAAAAAAATTATCTTCACCAATTGGTGTTGCTGCTGGGTTTGATAAAAATGCTGAAGTATATAATCCTCTGTTTAATCTTGGATTTGGTTTTGTCGAAGTAGGGACAATTACTCCAAAGCCCCAATTTGGTAACCCTAAACCAAGAGTTTTTAGACTTGAAGAAGATGAAGCTCTTATAAATAGATTAGGTTTTAATAATTCTGGTTCAGAACAAATTAGTAAGAGAATTAAGGAAAATAATAAAAAAGGTTTTTTAGGAATAAATATTGGACCAAATAAAGACTCCACTAATAGAGTCGATGATTATTTAATTTGTTTTCGTAAATTTTATAATTTAGCTGATTATATAACTATAAACATATCCTCACCAAATACAGAAAATTTAAGAAACTTTCATAACCAGGATGAACTCAATTCATTGATTGACAAACTAAAAAATGAAAAAAAAGAGTTAAATTCAAACATTCCACTAGCAATCAAAGTCTCACCTGATCTTAATGATGATCAGATTAATGAAGTATCCAAGATTATTATGGATCAAGAAATAGGAATTATTATTGTTTCCAACACCACAGACAAGAATAGAGAAAATTTAAAAAATATAAATAAATTGGAAAAGGGTGGACTGTCAGGAAAACCAATTGAAAAAATTTCAAATGAGGCAATTTCTAAATTTTATAAAATTCTAAAAAATAAAACAAAAATAATAGGAGTTGGCGGTGTTAGCAATGGACAAGATGCTTTTGAAAAAATCACTTCTGGTGCAACACTTGTTCAATTATATACTGGAATGGTGTATAGAGGTCCTCGTATAGCTTCAAAAATAAGTAAAGAATTAATTGATTTATTAAAAAATAAGGGTTTTAAAAATGTTTCAGAGGCTATTGGAACTAAAAATTAATCTTGACGCGATAAGATTCAGATCCTATATAGGCTCATAATTTATGTCTAAAAAATGCGAACTTACTGGAAAAATCCCACTCAAGGGTCATAACGTTAGTCATGCTAACAATAAGACTAAAAGAAGATTTCTTCCAAATCTAAAAAAAGTTAAGTTTAAAAGTGAGCTACTTAAGAGAAGTTTAAGATTAACCGTCTCAAATGCTGGTGTTCGATCAGTAGATAAAAAAGGCAGTTTTGACCAATTTCTTATTTCAGCTAAGTCTAGAGATTTATCATTAAGACTAAAAAAATTAAAAAAATCCTTAGTTAGTAAATCAGCATAATGAATAGAGTATTTTTAACACTCTCATTTTTAATGGGATTGGTTGTCTTAGCATCTAATTATTTAGTTCAATTTCCAATTCAATATTATGGTCTTCAAGAAATTCTTACATATGGAGCATTCAGTTATCCAGTAGCTTTTTTAATAACTGATCTAGCGAATAGATCTTTTGGCAAATTAGTTGCTAGAAAAGTTGTATATATAGGGTTTACAATAGGAATTTTGTTTACACTAATTTTCTCAACAAATTTTGCAGATTTAATCTCAGTAAGAATAGCAATTGGTTCAGGAACAGCATTTATAATTGCTCAATTACTGGATGTACAAATATTTGATCAATTAAGACAAAAAAAATGGTTTATTGCACCACTTGCCTCTTCATTAATTGGTTCTACCGTTGATACATTTTTATTCTTTTCAATTTCATTTTATGGAACAGGAATACCTTGGGTAACACTTTCCTTAGGAGATTTAGCAGTAAAAATTTTTGTAGCTTTAATAATGTTGATACCTTTTAGATTATTATTAGGTACTTTAAAAGCTGCATAATTCAAATTTTTGGTTCCTGTTGTGTCATGCAGTGAATGGCTCCAAAACCCCAAATTAAATCACTACAATCAATACCAACAACCTTTCTATTTGTAAAAAATTTTCTAAAAATTTTTAAAACTTTTTTGTCTTCTTTTACATTAAATACTGGAACCAAGACTGTTTTATTGCTTATGAAAAAATTTAAATAACTTGCTGGGACACGAGTTTT
This sequence comes from uncultured Pelagibacteraceae bacterium, assembly GCA_902555585.1. Lineage (GTDB taxonomy): Bacteria > Pseudomonadota > Alphaproteobacteria > Pelagibacterales > Pelagibacteraceae > Pelagibacter. Next base: position 47,537 of record CACDSY010000005.1, read on the forward strand.
GTTTATGACAACTGGGCTTGGCATAGGAATCTTTATAATTTTAAATTTTTTTCCATTTTCATCACAACTATTTCTTAATATTTTTAAATTTTCTTTAAGAGCTTTATAATTTTTATCTGATCTATTATTTTCTATAGCTATCATAATTGTACTTTTTGAGACAAATCTTGCAATATCATCGATATGACCGTGTGTGTCATCTCCAAAAATTCCTTTATTAAGCCAAATAAAATTTTTTGCATTTAAGTATTTTGAAAATAGATTTTCATAATCAATTTTTTTGAATCCTTTATTTCTCTCTTGTTTTCTACTTAATAAGCACTCCTTTGTAAGCAATATGGAGCCTGATCCATTGTTGTCAAATACACCTCCTTCCATCACTACTCTTACAAATTTTTTTGAATTTACTTTTTTAGGCAGAATACTTTTAATATTTAAGTACCTTCTAATATAATTATTGATTTTGTTATCATTTCCGAAATTTTTATATTTTGACCAGGCATTAAATTTAAAATCAAGCATGGTCATTTTTCGATTTTTCTTGTTGACTAAAAATATTGGTCCAGAATCTCTTAGCCAAAGTCTGTCCGTCTTAAGTTTATGAAATTTAATTTTAGAAATATTACAACCTAGTTTTTTTAAATATATTCTTGTGTTATTTATATTTTTGCTGTTATTGACTAATAAATCTATTCTTTGATCTTTTGTTAAATATTTTATTATTTTTCCAACTACATTTGGAATTTTTTCAAATAGTCCAGGCCAATCATTTTTATTATGTGGCCACGCAATCCAAACTGATTTTTGAGGCTCCCATTCTGCTGGCATTCTAAATTCATCTATTTTTTTAATCATCTTCAGGATTTTTAAGAATATCTTTATAAAATTCAGTTCTTCTATCTCTTAAAAAAGGCCAGTGTTGTCTAGCAGTGTCTATTTTTTTATAATCAACTTCGCAAACTAAAATATCTTCTTTCTTATTTCCTGCTTTTGCAATTATTTTACCACTAGGGTCAATCACCATTGAATTACCCCAAAATTCAATTTTTTTTTTCCCTTTTTTTTCTACCCCAACTCTATTTATAGCAGCCACATAAGTTCCATTAGCAATAGCATGAGATTTTTGTATTGTAATCCAAGAGTCTAATTGAGATTTTCCAAACTTTCTTTTTTCTTTTGGATGCCATCCAATAGCAGTAGGATAAAAAATAATTTGAGCTCCTTTTAAAGCCGTTAGTCTAGCGGCTTCGGGGAACCATTGATCCCAACATATAAGAGGACCTATCCTTCCAAATTTTGTTTTAACACTTTGAAATCCAAGGTCTCCAGGACTGAAATAAAATTTTTCATAATATCCTGGGTCATCAGGTATGTGCATCTTACGATATTTAGATAAAATATTTCCATTTTCATTAATAATGATACTAGTGTTATGATAAAACCCAGATGTCTTTTTTTCAAACATCGTAATATTTAATACAACACCAAGCTCTTTTGCTAGATCGCAAAATATTCTAGATGTTATTCCTGGAATTTTTTCTGCTAATTTAAAGTTTGAATGACTTTCTGTTTGGCAAAAATAATTAGTCAAAAATAGTTCCGGTAGACAAATTATCTTTGCTTTTTTTTTTGCAGCTTTTTTTATATTTTTTATAGCTAAATCAATATTAGATTGAATTGTCCCTAAAGATTTACTTTGTATTAAACCGATTTTGATTTTTTTGATCATCAATCAAAATATCTTGGAAAAATTTTTTCTCTCTCTATTTTTCCATTCACCTTTATGATAGGCGTCACTTGCTATTAAGGGTAATACACTTGTTGCTTCTGCAAAAACCATTTGCTCTTTGGTAATATCTACTTTGCCCCATGAGCTTGCTTCTTTTAATGTTGAGCTACTGCATGCTCCATCTCTCGAATCAGCAACAGTTATTTGAATAGCATATTTATGCATCTCTACATCTTTACCTAAAAGTTCAGCACATATGACAGTGTCTTGAATAAAATTTTTAGGTACTCCACCTCCAATCATAAAAAGACCTGATCCTTTAGATTTAATTTTAATTTCAGTTAGTTCCCTAAACTCTCGTATTGAATCTATTGTGATATGATTTTTTGGATTTTTTTCTTGATGCATTACAAGTCCAAATCCTGCGCTTGAGTCAGTAAAAGCTGGACAGAAAATTGGAACGTTGTTGTCATAGGCAACCTCTATTAATGAATCTTTCTTCTTTGCGTTAGTTTTAAGATATTTGCCAATCTCTTTTATAAATTCTCTTGATGTATAACTTTTAGGCTCTAATTGATCTGCAATTTCTCCAATAGTTTTATCACACATCTGAAGCTCTTCTTCATCAATATAAGTGTCATATATTCTATCAACGTAGTTATTTCTTAGCTCTGTATCATCTTGATATTGCGATCCTTGATAATGTTTAAAACCAAGCGCCTCAAAGAAATCCATATCAATAATTGAAGCTCCAGTTGCCACTATTGCATCTACCATATTATATTTAACTAAATCTCTATAAATATGCATACATCCCGCAGCAGACGTTGATCCTGCAAGTGTTAAAAAGATTGTACAATCTTTATCTTTTATCATTTCATTATAAATATTTGCTGCATTTGCAGTCTCTCTTGAAACGAAAGACATTTTTTCCATTGAAGAGACGATTTTTCTAGCATCGAAAGAAGTTATATCAATATGCTCTACTTCTTTACTAAGTAAATCACTTTTTCTATTATTTGATTGGTTTTTATTATCTGACATTAAGCAACAAGAAACTCTTTATTTGCTTCTTTGTCATACATTGTCATGATTGGACTATCCTCAACTTCATAAATTTCATTAGAATAAAATCCATTAAAATTAGTTCTAAAAGTTAATCCATATGCTCCAAGCTGTCCTAGTTCTATATAATCATTTTCTTTTATATTATTTGGCAAAATAAAAGGGCCTTTCATATAATCCATACTATCACAAGTTGGGCCATAGAAATCAAAAGATGTTAATTTCTTAGAGATTACTCTTCCATCAGTTATCATTTTTGATGGATAAACTATGTTAGGAACCCCAGCATCAAACAAAGTTCCATACGTTCCATCATTTATATAAAGTTTTTGTTTTTTTCTTAAATCAACTCTAACAATTGTTGATCCACTTTCTGCAACAATTGCTCTTCCAGGTTCAGAAATAATTTCTGGAAGCTTATCCAATTTTAAATTACTTAAACCTTTTTTAATCTCGTTAAAATAAGCATCTAAAGATTGAGGAATAAGATCAGGGTAAATAGTAGGAAAGCCTCCTCCAACATTAATCACATTAGGTATAATTTTCGTTCTTTTAATTATATTATTGATTTCAAATATTCCTTTTGAATAAGATATTGGGTGCATACATTGTGATCCAACATGAAAACTAAGTCCAATTTTTTTAGAATATTGTTTTGTTAACCTGAGAAGTCCAGCCGCTTCATTATTAATTGCTCCAAATTTTTTTGATAAATCAATTTCTGCATGTTCATTAGATACAGAAACTCTAACAAATAACTCTAAGTCTTTAGCATAATTTGTACTTTCTAAAATTTTTATTAATTCATCTTTAGTATCCAAAGAAAAGGTCTTAACATTATATTTAAAATATGCCTCTTTAATGCTTTCTCTACTTTTAACTGTATGCATATAAGAACAATTTGCATTTGGACTTATTTTCCTTATAGCCTCTATTTCTTTTATAGATGCTACATCAAAATGATTAATCCCGCTTTCAACAATAGTTTTAAGAACTACTGGATGAGGGTTGGTTTTTAAGGCATAAAGTATTTTTCCAGGGAAATTTTTTTGAAAGTATTTAGAAGCCAATTTGATTGACTCTTTTCTAATACAATAAACAGGTCCTGTCGGTCTCAGTTGATTAACTAATTCTTCAACTGACTTAAATTTTTGCATATCCGCACCTCTAAAAAAAATTTACAAAAAAAACCTGCATATCACATATGCAAGTTTCATAAATGCAGCATTTATGGGAAATAATTAATAATGTAAAGTAAATAATGCTATTGAAATATTAAAATTTACTTCCATATAAGGGCTATGATTAACCAACCAACACTCCAAAAATTAAGTGATTTTGAGGATAAATCGCTTTTAATCGTAGACGATGACAATCCATTTAGACAAAGATTGGCTAGAGCTATGGAAAAAAAAGGTTTTACAGTTACACAAGCTGAGAGTGTAAAAATCGGTATTGAGACCGTAAAATCACAAAGTCCGGCATTTGCTGTTGTGGATCTTAGATTAAATGATGGTAATGGACTAGAGGTAGTTAAAGAAATTCAAAAGGGAAACCTAAAAAGTAGAATTATAATGTTAACTGGATATGGTAATATTCCAACAGCAGTTGCTGCAATTAAAGAGGGAGCAATTGATTATATTGCTAAGCCTGCAGATGCAGATGATGTTGAAAAAGCACTTTTAGCTGATCCAAATCAAAAACCAGCCCCACCTGAAAATCCAATGTCAGCGGATAGAGTAAAATGGGAGCACATTCATAGAGTTTTTGAGTTATGCAACAGAAATGTCTCTGAAACTGCAAGAAGACTAAAAATGCATAGAAGAACTCTTCAGAGAATACTGTCTAAAAGATCTCCTAGATAATTTAACTTTTTGTAAGTCTTAAAAATACATCTTCAAGATCTCCATCATCAGTTGAAATATCTTGTATTATTATATCTTGTTTTTTAATTTCTGAAATTATTGAGTCTATGCTTAGTTTACTCTTCTCATATGATAAAACTAACTTGTTTTTGTCATTTGATATAATTTTTAAAGATTCAAAAGTGTTATCTTGAATATTAGTTTTTTTATCTGTGGTGACATACACAATTTTTGTTTGAATTCTCTCTAAGAGATTTTTAGTCGTATCCAAAGCAACTAATTTTCCTCCACTTAGAATACCAATCCTATCACACATTTTTTCTGCTTCCTCAAGGTAATGAGTTGTTAGTATTGTTGTTACCCCTTGTTTGTTCAAAGATTTCACATTTTCCCACAATGTATTTCTAAGCTCCACATCAACTCCTGCGGTAGGCTCGTCCAAAATTATAATTGGGGGTTGATGCACCATAGCTTTTGCTACAAGTAATCTTCTCTTCATACCACCAGATAGGGCTCTAGCATAACTGTCAGCTTGTTCTTCTAATGATACCAACTTCAGTATAGTATCTGTAATTCTATCTTTTTCTTTAATTCCATAGAGCCCTGCTTGAAGCTCTAGGAGTTTTCTAGGACTAAAAAATGGATCAAAGTTTACCTCTTGTGGAACAATGCCAATAGAGGCTCTAACTTGTCTAGGATTTTTATCTAAGTTAAACCCCCAAACATTAACTTCACCACCAGTTTTTACAACTGATCCACCTAATATGTTTATAAATGTACTCTTTCCGGCACCATTTGGTCCTAATAGTCCAAAAATTTCACCTTCTTTCACCTCTAAGTTTAAATTATTAAGCGCATGAGTTTGTTTAGAACCGTTTTTTGAATAAATTTTATTTAAGTTTTTAACAGTTAATACGTTTTTTTTATTCATATGAGGGCATACATTTATTACATTTATAAAAATTAAGATATCATTACATTATGGATAAAATTAAAAAAAGTGACCATTTTTACTTAATAGATGGTTCGGGATACATTTTTAGAGCATATTATGCTCTTCCTCCTTTAACTAGAAAAAGTGATGGATTACCAGTGGGTGCTGTAAGCGGTTTTTGCAACATGCTTTTTAAATTATTAGAGGACTCTAAATCAAATGATAATTTAGAAAAACCGACTCACTTTGCTGTAATATTTGACTCAGCAAGAAAAAATTTTAGAAATGAAATATATTCAGAGTATAAAGGAAATAGATCTGACGCACCTGACGATCTAATTCCTCAATTTGAATACATCAGGAAATCTGTAAAAGCATTTAATTTACCTTCAATTGAGTTAATTAATTATGAGGCAGATGATTTAATTGCAACTTATGTAGAGAAAATTTTAGACTTAGGTGCAAAAGTAACAATTGTTTCTTCCGACAAAGATTTAATGCAGCTTTATAAAAAAGGGGTGAGAATTTATGACCCAATGAAGAACAAGTTTATAAATCAAGACGATGTCCACAATAAATTTGGAGTTACTCCAGAAAAAGTAATAGATGTACAATCTTTAGCTGGTGATAGCACAGATAATGTGCCAGGTGTACCCGGCATAGGAGTTAAAACTGCAGCTGAATTGATAAACCAATATGGGACTTTAGAAAATTTATTAAGAAATGCATCAAAAATAAAACAAAATAAAAGAAGAGAAACTTTAATAAATAACAAGGACGATGCAATTATAAGTAAAAAACTAGTTACATTAAAAAAAGATGTGCCTGTAAAAAATAAAATTGAAGAGTTCATATTGAAAAATGTTGATCATGACAAGCTTTATACTTTTCTTAGAGAAATGGAATTTAATAGGCTGTTGAGTTCTGCCATCTCAAAGTATGGAGGTACAAATACTGGAACTAAAGATATTAATAAAAATTCAGAAAAAATAACAGAAATTAAGAAAAAAAATTATCAATTAATTAAAAATGAGAAAGAAATTGAAGATTGGATGAAACAATCGGAGGAAATAGGTGAATTTGCAATAGATACTGAAACAACCTCATTAGACCCTCACACAGCAAACTTAGTAGGTATATCAATTTCTAACAGAATTGGAAATGCGTGTTACATTCCATTAAATCACATTAGTGGAAATAATCTTAACGAAAAAAAAGTCTTAAGCATTCTTAAGAATTATTTAGAGGATGAGAGTATTAAAAAAATAGGACAAAATATTAAATTTGATTTTATTGTTTTTTATAACCGTGGAATAACTCTAAATTCTATGGAAGATACTATGCTTATGTCTTACACACTAGATGCTGGCAAAAATAGGCATAATATGGATACGCTTTCAGAGATCCATCTAGGTCATGAAACTATTAAATTTAAAGATTTAGTTGGGACAGGGAAAAAACAACTTAATTTTTCTGAAGTTAATGTATCTGAAGCTAAAGATTATGCGGCTGAAGATGCAGATATTACATTTAGATTGTACAAAATTTTTTTAAAATCATTAAAAGCAGAAAAATTATTGAATATTTATGAGTTATTTGAAAAACCATTAATTAAAATACTAGCAGAGATGGAGATAAAAGGTATTAAACTTGATAAATCTTCGCTCAACAAACTGTCTTCAAAATTTTCAACGAAAATCGAAAAATTAGAAAAATCTATTTTTAAAATTTCAAAGAAAACATTTAATATAGCATCAACCAAGCAACTTGGTGAGATAATGTATAATGATTTAAAAATAGCAGCTTTAAAAAAAACAAAGAAGGGAAGTTTTGCAACTAGTGCTTCAGTTTTAGAGGACCTAGCTTTTAAAGGTTATGAATTTCCAAAACTTATCTTGGAATGGAGGCAAATTAGTAAACTTAAAAATACTTACTCAGACGCATTACCAGAGCATATAAATCAAAATACTAAAAGAGTACATACATCTTTTTTGTTAGCAGCTACTACAACAGGTAGACTTGCATCTAGTGATCCAAATTTACAAAATATTCCAATAAAAACAGATGATGGTAAGGATATAAGAAAAGCTTTTGTTTCTGAAAAAAACCACAAATTGATTTCAGCAGACTACAATCAAGTTGAGATGAGAATTTTGGCTGATCTAGCAGATGTAAAACAGCTAAAAAAGGCTTTTTTAAATAATGAGGATATTCATACTTTGACAGCTAGTCAGGTTTTTGGAAAAGAAATTAATAAAATTGACTCAGAAACAAGAAGAAAAGCAAAAGCAATCAACTTTGGAATAATTTATGGTATTTCACAGTATGGTTTAGCGAAACAAATCAATGTTTCTAACAATGAAGCAGAAGAATTTTTAAATTCTTATTTTAAAAAATTTCCAGAAATTAAAGATTATATGAAAACTACTGTGAATTTTTGTAGAAAAAGTGGTTATGTAAGTAATATATTTGGAAGAAAAACTCATCTCACTGGAATTAACGACAAGAATTTTAATGTAAGAAATTTTCAAGAGAGGGCAGCGATAAATGCTCCAATTCAAGGGTCAGCATCAGAAATAATGAGATTAGCAATGATCAGGATAAATAAAGAAATCTCAAATAATAAAAATAATAGTCTAAAAATGTTGTTACAAATTCATGATGAATTAATTTTTGAAGAAAGCTCTAAAGAAACGAAAAAAAGTACAAAATTAATTAAGGATTTAATGTTGAGTGTGAAAGATAGTGAACTTCACTCATTTTCAATACCTCTTTTGGTCGATGTGAATATTGGAGAAAATTGGGGCGAACTTCATTGAAAACAAACAATTGCCCTAATCTGAACAATTTAGTATTTTTAATCTAATTTATGTCACAAACAATTGCGTTAGTAGATGATGATAGAAATCTGTTAACATCTGTCCAGATGGCTTTAGAAAAGGAAGGTTTTAAAGTTCAAACTTATATTGACGGTGAAAATGCTCTTGTTGGATTATCAAGAACACCACCTGATCTTGCTGTGATCGATATTAAAATGCCAAGAATGGATGGTGAAGAACTTCTAAGAAAACTTAGAAAAAAAACTTCTATGCCAGTTATTTTTTTAACTTCTAAAGATGAAGTAACTGATGAGGTTAGTGGTTTAAAACTCGGTGCAGATGACTTTGTTGGTAAAACTGGAGGATTTTCAACAAAAGTTTTAGTTGAGAGAATTAAAGTACAATTAAGAAAAAAAGATAAGGACATTAATATAGAAGAAAATAAAAATGTAATCTCTCATGGTAAGTTAAAATTAGATCCTTCCCAACTCGAATGTGAGTGGGATGGTAAACAATTGCCTGATAAACTAACTACAACAGAATTTAAAATTGTTGAGGAGCTAGCAAAAAGACCAGGAATGATCAAAGAGAGAGCCTTACTCATGGATGTAGCTTATCGGGAGGACACAGATATAGAAGATAGGACTATTGATAGTCATGTTAAAAGAATAAGAAAAAAATTTAAAAAGGTTGATACTGATTTTTCAGCAATTGAAACAAGATATGGAAGTGGATATAGATGGAATGTTAAATAATAATTATGGGAAAAATACTAAAAAATCTCTCTATATTAAAGAAATTCTTATTTATTAATCTAGTAGTTTTCATATTCATAATAATAATCACATTCTTTTATTTAGGTGCTATAAAAAAAAATTTGATTAATGAAAAACAAAAAAATCATACAAATATAATAACTCAAACAATATTAAATCTTGAAAAATCAAATATTAAATTAAATGAGTATGGAATAAGCGAATTTTTGTTTTCCAAAAAATCTCGATTTCCATACTTTGAAAAATTAGATAGGGTAATATTTTTTGATGATAAATTAAATTGGATTGGCGATACAAGATCTATTCCATCCTCAACGTTATTAATTGAAGAATTAACTGAAGAGCCAAACGAGAAAAATTTTAATAATCAAGAAAATAAAAATGAAACAATTTTTGATGAAGATCTTTATGAGTATTATTTATCTGGATCTGAAAAATCTTTAACAAATTTAAAACAAATCCAAGGACAGTTTTTTATTTTTAGTATTAAGATTATTAATAATTTAAATAACAAGGGTTTTATTCTTATATCTGAAAATGCTGATAATATAATTGCACAAATTGAGGAGAGAGAGAACTTTATTATTAGAACAGCTCTTGCGGTACTTTTAGTTATCATTATTTTTTCATATGTTTTAAATAGATATTTTTTAAAACCTATTAAAAACTTAGTTACTTATACAAAAATCATAAAAGACAAAAGTAACGAAAAAACAGATATAGAAAGGGTTAAGACAAGAAATGATGAATTAGGTATATTATCAAAATCACTTGATGAAATGACTAGTGAATTAAATAAAAGAATTACAACTGCTGAAAATTATTCAACAGACCTACTTCATGAAATTAGGAATCCTCTTGCTTCATTGAAAAGTGCATCTGAGATAATTTCAGAAACAGAAGATAAAACTAAAAGAGAAAAATTAATTAATATTGTCTCTCATGATGTTGAGAGAATAGAAAGATTAATTACTGATTATTCTCAAATGTTGAAAGATGAGGCAGTAATTTCCACAGAAACAATGCAAAAAATTGATATAAAAGATATTGCAAAGTCTGTGGTTGATGATTTTAACAATATTTATAATACAAAGAGAAATATAAAAATAAGATTAAAGTCTAATGGATCTGAGAATTATTTTATACTTGGTATCAACAATAGGATAGAACAAATTATTGCAAATTTACTTGAAAATTCAATTTCTTTTAGCGATGAGAATCAAGAAATTATAGTTGAAGTTAGTAAAGACAAAGAAGGTAAACCAAGAATTGTTGTTATTGACGAGGGGATTGGTTTTAGTGAGAAGGATACCACTAAAATTTTTAATAGATTTTACAGCAATAGACCTGAAAATTTTGGAGAACATTCAGGATTAGGCCTAAATATAGTGAAAAACTTGGTTGAATTGCATAATGGACAAATTAAAGCTGAAAATAATAAAGAGAGAGGTGCAAAGGTTGAAATTATTTTCCCGGCGACCCAATGAAAAGTTGATTATTATAAATAAAGTTGTTACAAGCCGAAGCTTATGACAGATTATAAAGTTAAAGATATTAACGAAGCAGAATTTGGGAGAAAAGAAATTTCATTAGCAGAAACAGAAATGCCAGGTTTAATGGCATTAAGAAAAGAATATAAAGGAAAAAATCCTTTAAAAGGCGCAAGAATTTTAGGTTGTCTACATATGACAATTCAAACAGCAGTTTTAATCGAAACTTTAGTTGATTTAGGAGCTGAAGTAAGATGGTCTTCATGTAATATTTTTTCCACTCAAGATCATGCAGCAGCTGCAATCGCAAAAGCTGGAATCCCAGTATTTGCATGGAAAGGTGAAACCGAGGATGAGTATTGGTGGTGTGTAAGACAAACTATCGAAGGTAAAAAAGACTGGAAGCCAAATATGATTTTAGATGATGGTGGAGATCTTACTGCACTTATGCATAAAGATTACAAAGATTTAATGAAAGATATAAAAGGATTGAGTGAAGAAACAACTACAGGGGTATTAGCTCTTAAAAAAATGGAAGAACAAGGAACCCTTTTAGTCCCTGCAATAAATGTAAATGACTCAGTTACAAAATCAAAATTTGATAATCTATATGGGTGCAGAGAAAGTTTAGTTGACGGAATTAAAAGAGCAACAGATGTAATGATGTCTGGAAAAGTTGCTATTGTTGCAGGATTTGGTGATGTAGGAAAAGGAAGTGCAGCTTCATTAAGACAAAGCGGTGCAAGAGTAATGGTAACAGAAACAGATCCTATTTGTGCACTTCAGGCTGCAATGGAGGGTTATGAGGTTGTATTAATGGATGAGATGATTGGCCAAGCTGACATTGTTGTTACAGCAACAGGTAACAAAGATATTGTTACTGCAGATCATATGAGAGCAATGAAAGATAGATCAATCCTTTGTAATATTGGACACTTTGATAATGAGATACAAGTTGATGCATTAAAAAATTATAAATGGGATGAAATAAAACCACAAGTTCATGAAATTACTTTTCCAGATAATAAGAGACTTATATTATTAGCTGAAGGGAGACTTGTTAATTTAGGTTGTGCAACAGGACACCCTAGTTTTGTAATGAGTGCTTCATTTACAAACCAAGTTACAGCTCAAATAGAGTTATGGAATAACTCAGATAATTACCAGAATAAAGTTTATGTACTTCCTAAACATTTAGATGAAAAAGTAGCTAGATTACATTTAGAAAAAGTTGGAGCTAAATTAACACCTTTATCTAAGGACCAAGCTGATTATATCAGTGTTAAAACTGAAGGACCATATAAGCCAGATGCTTACCGCTACTAAGGGTGGCAAAATTAATATTTCTGAGGAAAATAACACTAAATCTGTAGCAGAAAAATTCTCAAAATTAATAAAGCAAGGTGATTTTATACTATTGAGTGGGAATTTAGGTGTTGGAAAAACAACTTTTATAAAATACGTAATAAATTTTCTTCAAAAAGTAAATAAACAAAAAATATCTGAGGTAACAAGTCCGACATTTACAGTAATTAATGAATATCAAATTAAAAAAATATTAATTAAACACTACGATCTTTACAGAATTAAAAATAAAAAAGAATTAAACAATTTGGGCATTCAAGAAAATCTAAAAGATCAAATTACGTTTGTTGAATGGCCAGAAATAATAAAAAAAATAAAAATAAAAAATAGTATAAATTTAATATTTGAATATAAAAAAAATTATAGCGAGCGTTATCTTTCAATTATTTCTGGAAATAAAAAATTTTTAAATGAATTTAAATAAATTAAAGAAATTATCAGGAGACGCATCATTCAGAAATTTCTATAGAAGTAAAAATAGTATTATTGTTTATTGTATTAAAAATAAAAAAAGTAATTTATTAGATTACGATGCTATTAATAAAATATTAATTAAAAAAAAAGTGATAGCTCCATCTTTAATATCTCAACATTATAAAGAAAATTATATAGAAATAGAGGATTTCGGAGATACAACTGTTTTTAAAAAATTTAAAAAAAAAACAGCTAATAAAAAAAATTATTATAAAAACATTTTAGACTTATTGTTAAAAATAAAAAAAATAAAAATTAAAAATCAAAAAACATTTTTGAAAACAAACTTCAAAGTTCCAAATTATACCTCAAAAATGTTATTAGATGAATCTAACCTATTTATAAAATGGTATTTGCAAAAATATTTTAAAGGTAAAAAAAAACAATCTTTAGAAAAAGAGTTAAAAAAAATATTTAAAAAATTATTAAGAAATATTTCATACAAAAGGAAAGTTTTTGTACACAGGGATTTTCACGTATCTAATATAATGATAACTAAAAGAGGCCTAGGACTGATTGATAGTCAGGATGCCGTATATGGTAATATTGCATATGATTTAGCTTCTTTAATTGATGATGTAAGGCTTAAAACAAATATAAAAATCAAGGATTTTATTTTTCACGAATTCTTAAAAAAAAATAAAAACTTAGATCATAAAAAATTCAAGAATGATTTTGATATTTTATCTGTGCTTAGAAATTTTAAAATAATTGGTATATTTACTCGTTTATCCATGAGAGATAATAAAAATAAGTATCTAAAACTTATACCTTATGCTTGGAAACTAATTGAACTTAGGACAAGCAAAAACCCAATATTTAAAGACTTAAATTACCTTTTAGTCAAAAACTTTGATAAAAAAAAAAGAAAATTGATATGAAAGTTAAAACTGCTTTAATTCTTTGTGCTGGGTTTGGTAAGAGGGTACAACCAATAACAGACTCATTACCCAAGCCTTTAATTAATTATAAAGATGAAACCTTATTAGAGAATACTATTAAATTTTTAATAAAACTAAAAATAAACAAAATTAAAATTAATGTATTTTATTTAAAAGAAAAAATAATTAGTTTTATTGAAAATAAAAATTTTCCATTAAATATTGAAATTGTTGATGATGGTGAAACAATTTTAGGCACAGGCGGTGGAATTTTAAGCCTTATTAATAAATCTGATGAAGAGGATGTATTAGTTATTAATCCAGATACAATTTGGGATGATAGTTTCATAAGCTCAGTTATTGATATGGAAAATATCTATTTCGAAAAAAAAATTAAAAATATTTTATTGGTTGTAAATAATTCATCGTGTTTTGATAGAAGATTTAATGGAGATTTCGAAATTAAAAATAATATTTTATTTAAGGAAAAAGTTAATAATTTTAAATATACAGGATGTCAAATATTCAACAAAGATATAATTTCTCATAAGCAACTAAATTATTTTCCTGTATCTGAAATATGGGATACTCTTTTAAGAGAAAGTAAACTTTATGGTTATGAACATAAAGGAGAATTTAAGCATTTAACTGATTATGAAATATATGAAAAATTATTTATTTAGAAAACTAAAAGGTCTTTTGCTCTGTCTTTATCTAAATAACTAGCATTTTTAATTTTTCCTTCTTCAATTTCTATTAATAAAGGATTACCTGTTGGTATTTCTAGACTTGAAATTTTTTTGTTATCTAAATCAAATAGGTATTTACACAATGATCTAATTGAATTTCCATGAGCTGAAACAATTATATTTTTATCTAATTTTGGCTCTATATTTCTTTTATAAAATGGTATCACTCTTTCGTAGGTATTTTTCAATGATTCAGTATCAGGGATCTTATCTCTTGGAACATTTTTGTATATATCGATATTCAATGGATGATATGGACTTGTTTTTTTAAGTGCTTCTGGTGGATTATCCCATGATCTTCTAAAAATATGAATTTTTTCTTCACCATAAAGCTTTTTCATTTCATCTTTATTTAGACCTGTTAAAGATCCGTAATGTCTCTCATTTAATTCCCATGCATTTACAATCTCCTGATTTTTTATTCTCATAGTATTTAATATCAAATTAAGAGTCTCAATCGATCTTGATTGTAAAGATGTATAAAAATAAGATAATTCAATACCTAATTTCTTAATTAATTCTCCTGCTTTGCAAGCTTCAAGCTTACCTTTGGCAGCTAAATCAACGTCTACCCAGCCTGTGAAACGATTTTCTAGGTTCCATTCACTTTGTCCATGTCTCACGAGAATTAAATAATTCATAAATTTAACATAAATATAAATTAAATTAGATTGACATAAAGCTAAATCTTTTTATTTTATTATAATGAGTTCATTTGAGGATAGAAAAAAAAGTTTTGAAAAGAAATTTGCTCATGATCAAGAGCTTCAATTTAAAGTTAGCGCTAGAAGGAATAAATATTTAGGGGAATGGGCATCCAAAATACTTGGTTACAATTCAGATCAAGAAAAAGAATATATTCAATCAGTAATAAAGGCAGATTTTGCTGAAGCAGGAGATGAAGACGTCTTTAGAAAGATCAAACAAGATCTAAAAGAAAAAAATATATCAGATGAGGAATTGAGAAAAAAGATGGACGAGCTAAATGAAAAAGCTAAAACTGATTTTAGTTAGTTTTTTTTTCATTCTAATAAATACAAATAGTTCATTTTCATTAAATAGTAATTATAAAATAATATCAGGGAATCCAGTTATAACAGACGGTGATACAGTTAAAATAAATAATAAAAAAATTCGTTTTAGTGGAATTGACGCCCCAGAAAGTTATTTTTTTGGGAAAAAACAAATATGCATTTTAAATAAAGTGGATATTTTTTGTGGAATATTATCAAAAGATAAACTGATAGAAAAAATAGGAAATCAATCTATAGATTGTAAAATTGAAAAAAATAAAGATCAGTTTAATAGGTTATTAGGAGAGTGTTTTTTAGGTAACGAAAGTTTATCAGTTTACATGGTCAAGAATGGCTATGCATTTGATTATCCAAAATATTCCAAAGGAAAATTCAGTGCATATGAAAAATATGCAAAAAATCTTTCTTTAGGATTGTGGCAAATGAAATTCGAATATCCTTGGATATGGAGAAAAAAAAATAGATAATAAAAAGAGTGATTCGAAATAAAAAATTATATTTATTTATAACTCTGATTTTGATTTCCGCATGTTCTTCTGTACCTAAAAATACAGCTGATGGTTGTTCAATTTTTTCAGAAAGATATCTTTGGTATAAACATGCAAAAAAATCTGAGCAAAAATGGGGAACACCTATTTATTTACAACTTGCAATTATTAAAATGGAGTCCGACTTTGATTGGTTGGCTAAACCACCAAGACAAAAATTGTTTAAAGTAATTCCATATAAGAGACCATCCAGTTCTTTTGGCTATTCTCAAGCTGTAAAAGGCACATGGAAACAGTATAAAGAGGAAACTGGAAATAAATATGCTACCCGGACTAGGTTTAAAGATAGCGTAGATTTTATTGGTTGGTACACAAATAAAACTGAAAAGATACTGAAAATACCTAAAAATGATGCTTTTAGGCAGTATGTTGCTTATCATGAGGGATGGGGGAATTATAAAAATTATAAAAATAAACAAAAAATTATTTTATTAGCAAAGAAAGTTGAAAACCAGTCTAAGAAATACAAAACTCAACTTAATAAATGTAAAAACTCACTAACTACTAGAAAATATATTTTATTCTAATTTAGCTGTTTTTTTAGCTCTATATCAACAGCATCAATTCTTTTTGTATTTTTAGCAAGAGTTAAATACATTGTAGGAGTCACATATAAAGTAAAGAAAGTAGAAATTATCATCCCACCAAGTATAGTTGCACCAACTGCAAGTCTAGAACCTTCTCCAGCTCCAGGTCCAATATTACCAATAACTAGTGGTAACATTGCTATCATAGTACTTAATGATGTCATAATTATTGGTCTAAATCTTAAACTGCAAGCCTCTTTCACAGCTTTCTCAATATCTTTACCTTTAGTTCTTAATTGATTTGCATAATCAACTATAAGAATACTATTCTTTGTTGAAATCCCTATGAGTATTACAAGTGCAATTTGTGAGAAAATATTTATTGAGGAATTTAAAAATAATATGAATACTAAACCACCAAATACTGCGAGTGGGACAGTTAAAATAATTATAAAAGGATGAATAAAAGAATTAAAGGTTGCAGACATAACAAGGTAAGCAGTTAATAAAGCTAGGGCAAAAATTATATAAAGTTCGTTACTTGTTTCTTTTAATTCCTCTGACTTACCCTTCCAAGTAATTTGTTTGTCAGGTGCAACTTTAGTCATTGTTTCCTCAAGATATTTAATTGCTTCAGCTAAGGTATATCCCTCACTTATATTTGCAGATATCGTGACAGCTCTTTGTCTATTGTATCTTGATAATTTACTTGCAGTTCCCTTTTCATTAAATTCAACAAGATTAGAGAGAGAAACTAAATTACCTGTTTTTTCTGATCGAACGAATATTTTACTTAGACTTTCTTTATTTTTTCTATCTTTTAAATATTGTTGTAAAATAATTGGGTATTCTTTTCCAAGTTTATTAAATTTTGTAACTGTCTTGCCACCATACAATGTCTCTAGTGTTTGCCCAATTGCCTCTGCAGATATCCCTAAGTCTTTTGCTTTATTTTTATTAATCTTTATATTTACTTCAGGTTTATTTCTGGTGTAGTCAGATTCTAATCTTGATAAATTTCTGTTTTGCCTAAGCATTCTAATAACTTGAGTTTGAATTTGTTCTAATTCTTCATATGTATTTCCATAAATAACCATTTGAACAGGCTTATTGTAACTAGAAACTCTTATGGACTGCGGAGAAATTGGAAAAGCAAGTGTTTGAGGTACTGTAACTATTTTTCCAATTGCTTGTCTCATTATTGTTTGAGAATTTTGTTTTCTATTTTTCCAATTGTCTAAAAGCGAGATTATCAAGAAGCTATTTTCAGAACCAAAACCTGGAACAATCATTAAAAATCTATTGTATGGACTATTATCTCCATCTAGCAGTGGAATAAGTCTTTTTTCAACGTCTTCAGCCCTTTTTTGAGTATATTGAAATGAGCTTCCCTCATCAGTAAATCCTATAACTAAGTAAACACCACGATCTTCTAATGGCAATAACTCTTTTTTTGTATAATTGTACAAAGCTCCAGATGCAACTACGATAAAAATTATAAATGTTATTATTGTTTTCTTCTTATTCATCCAAAATCCTAATGTTTCAGCGTAAAATTTTAAAAAACCTTGAAAAAATTTATCAAATCCTCTTGTAAAGAAATTAGACTTTTTCTTTTTATCAAGAAATTTACTACCTAACATTGGCGAAAGTGTTAGGGCAACAAATGATGAGACTACAATTGCAAATGATAGAGCTATTGCAGTTTCTTTAAATAATGTTCCAGCAATGCCTTCAATAAAAATTAAAGGTAAAAATACTGCAACTAAAATAAGAGTTGTTGCAATAATTGCAAATGTAATTTGTTTAGAGCCTTTATAAGCTGCTACCAGAGGTGTCTCACCATTTTCAATTCTTCTGTATATCGCGTCAGTCATAATGACCGAGTCGTCAGTAATAATTCCAATTGCTAATATAAAACTTAATAAGACAAATATATTTATTGATAAATCAAATATATATAAACCTAAGAATGTTGCAATTAGACTTACGGGTAAAGCTATTGCGGGAACAATAACTGCTTTTAAATTCCCCAAAAATAAATAAATTATTATCACTACAAGTATAAAAGCTATAACTAAAGTTTTATAAACTTCATTTATCGCTTCACCAATATAAGTGGCTCTATTAAAAGCTATTTCTAAATTTAAATCAGCTGGTAAAGTTTTTCTTATTTCTTTGATTTTTTTTTCAACTTCTTTTGATAATTCAACAGTTGAAGCCCCACTTCTTGCATAAATTCCTATTCCCATAGTTTTTAAATTTAGTGCTCCTTTACTTTGTGCTCTAAATAAAACTTTCTCTGTGACAGGACCTAATTCTAAATTTGCAATGTCCGATAGTCTTACAATATTGTCTTTAGCCTTCTTAATTGGTAGCCCCTTAAGTTTTTCTAAGTCATTGTATGATTTATCAATATTGATCGTTAAATCTATATTTTCAGCTTCAAGTGTACCTGCTGGTAATCTAACATTTTCATTTCTTAATGATCTCTCTACTTCTTGTATAGTTAAATTATTTGCAGCTAATTTGATTGGATCTATCCACACTCTTATACTCTGTTCCCTAAGGCCACCTGTTCGGATTCGGCCAACGTTTTTAATACTAGAAAACTGATCAACTAAATATCTTTCTGCATAATCTCCTAACTCAAGATCACTCCAAGTTTCTGAGGACAAAGCTAGCCACATAGTAGTCGTAAAACCCGCTGATTGCTTAAGTATTCTTGGTGCCTCAGATTCTGTGGGAAGTCTTCCAACAACTCGAGCAACTCTTTCTCTTACATCATTCGCTGCATTGTCAAGGTTAATATCAGTGTCAAATTCAATATTTATTGTGCTCTTCCCATTTTCTGATTTGGCGTCTATATTTTTTATTCCCTCTGCTCCACCTATGACTTCTTCAATTACTTGTGTTACCTCTTCATCAACAATCGGAGCTGAGGCTGAAGCATATTTTACTTGAACCTGAACCACAGGTGGTTGTAGACCTGATGGAAGTTCTCTTACTGGTAATTTTGAAAAAACAAAAGTTCCAAATACAACAAGTATTAATGATAATACCCATGAAAGTGCTGGTCTTCTAATACTAACATCAGTTAAATACATTTAATTATTTACTTTTATTTTCTTTTTTACCCCAGCTAGACTCATTTTTTTTTTCACCATCTTTAATGGGTTTAATTTTTCCATTTGGTCTTACTTTTTTTAATCCTTCTGCAACTACTATGTCACCCTCTTTTAAACCAGATTCCACTTCTAGATATCCTTTGTTTCTGTTGCCAACTTTAACTTCAACTCTGTTAGTTACATTCTCTTTATCTACTTTATAAATATAAACTTTATTACCTTCCAAGATTACACTTGTATCTGGTATGCCTAACGAAATTCTTTCATTATATTTAATTGTTACCTCCATTAAAGCACCAGGCAAAATCTCAGAATTCGTATTTTGCATTTTAACTCTTAGTCTTAAAGATCTATTACTAACATCAATTTTACTGGCCAAAGAATCTACTTTACCTTTATATATTTTATCCTTATTTCCAGAAAATTTTATATCAACACCTAGTCCTTTTTTTACAAATGGTGCAAATATTTCTGGAACATCAACATCAATAAATAAAAAAGATGCATCTTCAATATCTATTACAACAGAGCTTTCAGAAACATTTATATCGTCCGAAAAGTTTCTTTTACCAATTACTCCATCGAATGGTGCTGTTATAGTTCTATTTTTTAATTTAGCGACTACATCACCGGATTTAACGCTCGTATTATATTTTATATTCTCTAGAATTTCATATTTTTCAATATTGTATGACTGTGTTTTAATTGGAACTGCTGTTCCAAAAGTTTCAATGATATTTTGAAATTTTCTTTGCTCAACTGTTTTAACTATAATACCTGGTGGGGGTCTTTTACTAAATTTTTTTTTAAAATGGTTTCCAATCATTGTTCGAGCAATAATTACACTTGCAATAACTAGAAAAAAAATTACTATTATTGATGTTATTTTCGTAGATCTTTTCATTTTTATAATCTTCCATATTCAGCCCATGAACCATCATAAACTGTAGGAGAATATGTATTATTTACAAGGGAATATGCAAGACCTAAAACGCATGCTGTTATACCAGATCCGCATGAAAAAACTCTTTTGTCATCATTTAAATCAATGATTTCCCTGAATTTTTCTGAGATCTCATTAACATTTTTAAAAGTATTGTTTGAGGTATTTATAATTTCTTTAAATGGAAGACATACAGAGTTTGGAATAGATCCACTTCTAACATTCTTCCTAGGATCAGGAACACTCCCATCAAATCTTTCCTTACTTCTTGCATCTATAACTGTGAAATTTTTTTGTTCAATGTTTTCATTTATTTCAAGAATACTTTTTACCAGATTTTTATTTTCTGTTGCTCTGTAGGTTGAGTTGTTTAAAATTGTTTTTTCACTTGTTATTTTTCTATTTTCAATTAGCCATTTTTTTAAACCACCGTCTAAAACACTTACTAGTTGTTTATCATGACCAAAATAAATAAAATTGTACCAACCTCTACATGAACTTAAAACATCTGAGTTATCATAAATTACAATTCTATCAGTATTCGATATGCCCATTGCTGATACTATTTCTTCCCATTTTTCTTTTGAAGGAAGCATGTGAGGTAAATCTGTATCTTGATCCGAATTTTTGTCTAAGTCAAAAAAAATTGCACCAGGAATATGATTTTTAGAATATTCCTCTTCAGGATTTCTATCAATCCCTGGCATATGCCATGAGCAGTCAATTATTTTGACGTCATTTAAATTATTTTCCAACCAATCTGATGTAACAAGTGACATTCTATCTTTTTTCTAGATACTTCTGATGATACTCTTCAGCAGTGCAGTAATTTTTCAACTCAGATAGCTTAGTTACAACTTTTCCAGATAACCTTAAATTTTCCTCATTTATTATTTTTTGCGCAATATTTTTTTGCTCATCATTAAGATAGAATATCTCACTTCTGTATTGTGTTCCAAAATCAGGACCTTGGGAGTTTAATGTAGTTGGATCATGAAATTCAAAAAATTTCTTAATTATTTGCTCGTATGTAATAACTTTTGGATCAAATTCTAATTTTACAGCCTCCGCATGATTAGTTGTTCCTGAACAAACTTCTCTGTAGTTTGTATTTTGAGTGTTTCCTCCACAATATCCAACTTCTGTTCTGTAGATGCCATGTAATTGTCCATATTTTTTTTCTGGACCCCAGAAACATCCCAAAGCTAAGACTGCTATTTCCATAGATTAATGTTATAATAATAATATAATTTAATCCATGTTATCTAGAAATCAATTAGGCTTTTTGTACATGTTTCTGTCTGTGTGTGCATTTTCAATGATGGATGTGCTTGTTAAATGGTCTGAAAATTATCCTGTTGGTGAAGTTCTTTTTTTTAGAGGAATTTGCGGATTAATACCAATTTTTTTTTTAATACCAAAAGAAAACTACGCAAATTTTTATAAAACAAATCGACCTAAATTACATTTCTTTAGATGTGCTGCAGGATTAATGGCAATAGTATCTGTATTTATTGCACTAAGAAATTTACCTTTGGCAACTGTGGTGGGCATATCGTTTGCTGCGCCAATTTTTGCAACAATTTTATCTATTTTTTTTCTATCAGAAAAAATTGGTAAATATCGTTGGCTAGCAGTTTTGATCGGTTTTATAGGCGTAATAATTATTACACAACCAGGTATTTCCAATTTAAATTTTTATTATATATACCCAATAATTTTTTGTTTAGGAATGTCATATGTGGCAATTGCAATCAGGCAGTTATCTTCATCTGAACCAGTTTGGCTTATTTCTTTTTATTTTTCAGTAGCGATATCTATTTTAGGTTTATTTACAATTCCATTTGGTTGGGTAATGCCTACATCAATAGATTTTATTCTTTTGTGTATGATTGGTTTGCTTGGAGGTATTGCTAATTTACTACTTGGACAATCTTACAAACTTTCAGAAGTTTCTTTGGTCACTCCACTTAAGTATTTAAGCTTAGTATTTGCAATTGTATTTGGTTATTTTATTTGGAATGAAATACCATCTTATAAAACTTTATTGGGTTCATTACTTGTAGTGTTATCTTCATTAATTATATTTAGAAGAGAAATCTATTTGAAAAAACCAAACTTAATTTTTAAAAATGAGTAAACCCCCGATTTATTGGTCAAAGGCAGTAAAGTTTCTTTCCAAGGATAAGATAATGAGAAAACTTATCTCTAGATATAAAGATAAAACTTTAACAACAAGAAAAGATATCTTTTTGTCTCTTTGTAAAAGTATAATTGGACAACAGATAAGTGTTGCAGCAGCAAATTCCGTATATTTAAAGTTTAAAAAAGAATGTAAAGGAAAGATAAATCCAAAAGTAGTTAATGTGATTAAATCGAGTCGTTTGAAAAAATGTGGTTTAAGTAGACAAAAAGTTAGAGGAATAAAAGAGTTAGCAAAAAAATTTGTAGATAAAACATTTAATCCAAGAGTTATAAAAAAAATGGGAGACGAAGAGGCAATTCTTTATTTATCCGAGTTAAGACAAATAGGTAGATGGTCTGCAGAGATGATACTACTATTTACTTACAACAGATCTAACATTTGGCCTGTTCAAGATATTGGTTTACTTAGAGCTATTTCAAATAATTATAAAAAAAGTTATTTACCTCCTATGAGCTATGTAAACCGATTGAAAAAGAGGTTTTCGCCATATTGCTCTGTTGCTACTTGGTATTTATGGCGTTCTATAGACGATGAGCCTATACAATATTAGGTACCTTCAACTATCTGATGATGTCTCACTGCATGCCCTTTAATAACGTCTAGCGCTTCTTGATATTCAGGGGAATCATAAAATTCAATTGCTGTGTTGTAATCTGGAAATTCAACTACAGTTGTTCTAGGAGAGTTTATTCCCTCATTTGTTCTATTTTTTCCACCTCTAATTATAAATATTCCTGAGTATTTATCTGCAGCAGTCTTGGCTTTTAGAGCATATTCCTTTAATTTTTCCTCACTATTAATTTTTTCCCACACACAAACTATGTAACCTTTCATAACTTTCCTTTGTTTATCATTATATAATCAATTTTTATTTTATCAAATTTGTTCTTATTCTACTCCTTCAACAATAA
The DNA here is from genome assembly GCA_902555585.1 of uncultured Pelagibacteraceae bacterium. Classification (GTDB taxonomy): domain Bacteria; phylum Pseudomonadota; class Alphaproteobacteria; order Pelagibacterales; family Pelagibacteraceae; genus Pelagibacter. Next base: position 70,981 of record CACDSY010000005.1, read on the forward strand.
ACATTATTCTCTTAGTTGTAACCTCTGCATGAGTCCAAGCAGACTTATATTCAGTTGACTCATGGCATGACATAGCGTCATTGTAAGTCGGAAACTCCCATATTACAGTGCGCAAAACACTTGGGCCACTAAATGACTTTAATTTTCCACCTCTTACTACTGGTTTTCCACCATAACTTTTAATTATAGGAACAGCTATTTCTCCATATTTTTTTAAATTATCCTGGCTTGAGATTTCTAAATATAGACTTATCCAATAAGTTTTCATATTTATCCTTTTTTAATATTTTTATTTATGATACCAAATTTTTATGGCTGATAAATTAATAATTACTTATGAAGAATATAAAAAGGTCGTAGAAAAACTTGCTTTAGAAATTGAAAAAAAATATCAGCCAACAGTATTAGTTGGTATCATGAGAGGTGCAGCTCCAATTATAGATATTTTATCTAGAATTTTTAAATTACCCACCGCTTATGTTGTAATTCAAAGTTACTCCGGTGATACGGTTCAAGATAAACAAGGGGAGCTAGTATTTGCAAGAGATATAAGTGCAATTGCAACTAATGAAGATTTTAAAAATGTACTGTTAGTAGACGATCTATCAGACACAGGACTAACCTTAAATAAAAGTATTGAGTGGCTAAAAGAATATGAACCTGTTAAGGACCACATAAGTGAAATTAAAACAGCGTGTCTTTGGAAAAAAAAATCTTCCACTTTTACACCTGACTTCTGTCCAATTTTATTAGATAATGATCCATGGATTGTTCAACCATCAGAGTATTATGATGAAATTGATATAGATGGTTTGAAAAAAAAGTATTCTAAATAAAAAAAGGCCAGACAAAGCTGGCCTTTATTCTAATCTTTTGATAAAATTTCTTACTGTGGAATGTCTCCTTCTACTCCTTTTACGTAAACATTCATTCCAGCTAGCATTCCATCGTCAGCTACAGCACCTTCGGCTACAAGAATGTTTCCTTTTTGATCATAAATTGGACCAGTAAATGAGTGAGCTTTTCCTGAAGCTAAGTCTTTTTGAAGCTGTTCTACTTCTTTCACTAAATCACTCCCCATTGCAGAATTATATGGTGCCATTGCTACCATTCCTTCTTTTAATCCATGCCAAGTATCTTGTTGTTTCCAAGTGCCATCTCTTGCTGCAATTGATCTTTCTACATAGTAAGGCGCCCAATCATCTATAATTGACGTTAATATGGATTTTGGAGCGAATCTTTGCATATCACTTGCTTGACCAAAAGACCAAACTCCTGCTTTTTCAGCAACTTGTACCGGAGCAGTACTGTCAGTATGTTGCATAATTATATCTGCACCTTGATCAATCAAAGCTTGAGCTGCTTCAGACTCTTTTCCTGGATCATACCAAGTAAAAACCCAAACAATTTTTGTTTTAATATCTGGATTTACTTTTTGCGCAGCTAATGTCATTGCATTAATACCTCTTATAACTTCAGGAATTGGAAAAGAAGCAATGTATCCGATAGTGTTCGTTTTTGTCATTTTGCCAGCCATGTGTCCTAACAAAGTTCTTCCTTCGTAAAATCTTGCAGAATAAGTAGAAACATTTGAATGCTCTCTTTTGTAACCAGTTGCATGTTCAAATTTTACATTTGGAAAATCTTTAGCAACCTTGTTTGTTGGATCCATGTATCCAAAACTAGTAGTGAATATAAGATCATGACCAGATTGAGCCAGTTGTCTTATCACTCTTTCAGCATCCGCACCTTCAGGTACACTTTCTACATAAGTTGTTTTTATTCCAGCTGCTTCTACTGCTTTTCTTCCCTCATCGTGTTGGTATGTCCACCCATGGTCCCCAGTTGGACCAACGTAAACGAAACCAACTTTAAAATCTGCATTTGCATTTATACTCAAGCCAAGTAAAAACAATACAGAAATTAAACCTCTTAAAAATAATTTATACATTTGATTTCCCCTTTAAATTTAATTTTGTGATACTACAAACTAATCAATATTCTAATAAAAAAAAATATTTATTTTGGAATAGCTAACATCACTTTTCCTTATAGAAGATTTGTCCCAGCGAAGTTGGTGTATTTAGTTTTATTTTTCTACTATCACGAGAAATTACAACTAAAACTATTATTGTCATGATATACGGCAATGCACTTAGTAATTGAACTGGAATTCTTAAACCAACTGCCTGCATATGCAGTTGTAAAATTGTAATTCCACCAAAGATTAATGCACCGATAAGAACTTTTATTGGACTCCATGTTGCAAAAACTACTAAAGCTAGCGCAATCCATCCTCTACCCCCTGTCATATTCTCGATCCATTGGGGAGTGTATATTAATGATAGGTATGCACCTGCCAATCCACACATTGCGCCTCCATAAAGAATGCAACTATATCTTACTAATGTAACATTAATTCCTTGATTAGAGGCTGAAGTTGGTGAATCCCCAACGGCTCTGATAATTAAACCAGTTTTAGTCTTCTTCAAAAAATAGTTTGTTAAAAAAGGTAATCCAAATGCAAAATATAATATAATTGAATGACCAAAGAATATGGGACCCAAAAAAGGAATACTTTCTTTTAAATTAAGAAATAATAACGGAAATTCCTTTCCTGGAATTCCAACAAAATTCTTACCTATCATTGCTGACATTCCAATACCAAAGATAGTTAACGCTAGACCTGTGGCAACATGATTTGTAAGGAGTGATTGGGTAAGTAATCCAAAAATCAAAGAGATAATTAAGCCTGAAAACATGGAACCTATAACTGCAAAAAATAAATTATCAGTCACCACCATTAAAGCAAATCCAGAAATTGCACCAATGATCATCATTCCTTCTACCCCAAGATTTAAAACCCCAGATCTCTCTGTTATTAATTCCCCAGATGCAGCAAGTATTAATGGAACAGATGATGCCATGATGGCACCAATTAAAATACCTATAAAATTTAAATCAAAGCTCATTTTTTTTTAAACGTAAAAATTTTATTTTAAAAAATAACAAATAATCAGACCCAAGAAGAAAAAATAAAATCATTCCTTGAAATACTTGACCTGTATATTTTGGTACTTGTAAAAATATCTGAGCTGTTTCTGCTCCTAAATAAGTTAGCGCAACAATTAAAGATGCAAATATGATACCAACTGGATTTAGTCTTCCTAAAAAAGCAACAATTATTGCTGTGAAGCCGTAATCAGGAGAAATGTTTCTATGTAATTGTCCTATTGGTCCTGTTATCTCACCTACACCTGCAAGACCGGCACATGCTCCACTAATCATAAAAACAATAATAATCATTGTCTTACCTTTATACCCTGCATATTTTGCAGTTTTTAAACTTAACCCTGAAACTTTTATTTGAAAACCTAAATAAGTTTTGTACAATATAAGCCAGCTTAAGAAGACATTGATGAGAGTAATAAATATTCCAGCATGAATTCTTAAACCGTCAAATAAAATTGGCATTCTTGCAGTCTTACTAAATTGTCTTGTTTCCGGAAAATTAAAACCTTCGGGATTGCTCCAAGGACCAACAACTAAATAATCTAATAATAATTTTGCAACATAAACCAGCATTAAGCTGACCAAAATTTCATTAGTATTAAAATATGTTTTTAAAATTGCTGGTATCATTGCAAATAACATTCCACCAATTGCTCCAGATAAAATAATTATTGGTAAAACGTAAAAACCATCATGATTATAAAATAACAAAGCAACTCCGCCTCCGACTATTCCACCAAAAATAAGCTGACCTTCTGCACCAATATTCCAATTATTACTTTTAAAACAAAAAGATAAACCTATCGCTATTAAACAAAGTGGCGTAGCTTTTACCAAAAGTTCACTTAATCCGTATAAATCTGAAATGGGGGTAATAAAAAAAAATTTTAAAGCTTCAATAGGATTAAACCCCAAAATATAAAAAATAATCCCACCGCCAAATAATGTGAGAAAAATGGCTAAAACCGGTGTTAAAAAGTAAATTGATCGAGATACATCGTTACGCTTTTCAATTTTAATCAATTGAACCTCCTCCCATCAAAATTCCTAATTTTTCAGCAGTAACAGAATCTGCATCAATTATTTTAGATAGTTTACCTTTATAAATTACACAAATTCGGTCACTTAATTTTAAGAGTTCATCGTTATCAGTAGAAATTAATATTGATGATTTTCCTTGCTCGTTAATTTTAATTAATGTTTCATGAATGTAGTTGATCGCACCAACATCAAGACCCCATGTTGGGTTAAAACATACTAACAATTCAGGTGAGGTAATTAATTCTCTTCCAATAATTAATTTTTGAAGATTGCCTCCAGATAAAAATTGACTTTTTAATTCTACATTGTCTGTATTTACAGAAAAATTAGAAAGTATCTTTTTGGCGTGTTCTTTTATCTTTTTTTCATTCACTAACCCTTTTTCAAAAAAGTTTGATGACTTAAAATTGTTTAATGCAACATTTTCAAATATCTTTAACTCAGGAACTGCAGCTTGCGATATACGATCTTCTGGTGAAAAAGCCATAAGGTACTCTCTTCTTTCTCTTGGATTTAACTTACTAATTTCTTTATTTCTAAACATTATCGAAGTACCTTCAGTAATTATTTCTCCACTCAGTATTTGAAATAGTTCATTCTGACCATTTCCCGAAATCCCAGCGATACCTAAACACTCTCCTTTTTTTAAAGACAGGTTTAAATCATTTAGGTTTGTTTCATATGGGTCGTCACTTTTAAAATTAAGATTTGAGATTTTTAAAATTTCTTCACTATTTTTAAAATTATTAATTTTTTTTTTAATAGTATTTAAACTTTCACCTACCATTTTATTAGCTAAACTTTCAATTTTTTCGTCAATAGTATTACTAACCGAAACTACTTTACCTTTTCTCATTACGGCTACCTCATCACAAAGAGATAAAACTTCTTTTAATTTGTGAGTAATATAAATAATTAAAATTCCATCTTTAGAAAATTGCTTCAAAGAAATAAATAAATCATCAGTTTCTTGTTCTGTTAAAACTGATGTAGGTTCATCCATAATCAATACTTTTGGATTTCTAATTAAACACCTTATAATTTCTACTTTCTGTTTTTGACCTGCTGATAAATTTAGAACTGGAATATCTAGATCAATTTTAAAATTGTATTTTTTTAATATATCGTTGACTAAAATTCTTAGATCTTCATCTTTTTTGTCACTATCGATACTTAAATTTTCAAATACTGATAAAGTTTCGAAGAGATTGAAATGTTGAAAAACCATTCCAATATTATTCTTTTTAGCATCTAAGGGAGAATTTAGTTTAATACTTTCGTTATTTAAAAAAACTTCACCCTGATCAGGCTTTACTACCCCAGATAAGATTTTAACAAGCGTAGACTTACCAGCACCATTTTCTCCCAATAAAGCGTATATTTTTCCACTTATAAATTCTAATGATACTTTGTCGTTTGCAATGCATCCTGGATAAATTTTAGAAATTTCTGATACTTTGAGTTTTGTATTCATTAGAATCGGTTTGATAGTAATAAAAATAAAGAATTAAGTAATATAAATACATTATATTTATCCTATTTTAATGGAAAACTTATTTTTTTTTCAACTTTTAAGTTAATCTTTTGACACATTTCAGTATTATAAATGAATTATGAAAATTCGATTCGTTATTACATTAATATCATTCCTTTTTTTAACTTTAGGCTGTCAAACTATTCAAAACAAAACTGATGAAGTCGTAGAAAAGGAAAATAAGAAATATGGTTTATTTGTTGGCGGAGATGTAAATATTATGAAGTTAGAATTAGGGGCTCCTAGCGAAGACATCATAAATGATACAGGTAATGAAGTTTTAATTTATAAAACTAAAAAATACGGTGTACCATGTGAGAGAAGATTTGAAGTTAATGCTAGTGGAACAATCATATCTTTCAGTTCTAGTGGATGTTTTTAAACTTGTGGGGCGAACCCCACAAGCAAGGTTCAACTTTTTACTTGATTTCAATAAGTCTTTTTTTTTTGTGATCTGGTAAAATTCTTTCACAATCAATTGTCAAAAGACCATCCTTAAGTTCAGCTCCATTTACTTTTACATCATCAGCAATAGTAAAAGATCTTGCAAATTGCCTTTGTGAAATTCCTTTGTGAATTATTTCACCATCTACACTTTGATCATCAGACTTATTAACTTGTTTAGTTCTAACTGTTAATATATTGTCTTCGAACTCAACCTCAACATCTTTTTTGTTAAAACCAGCTAATGCAACTTCTATTGAATAGTTGTCTTTGCCAGTTTTTCTTATGTTGTATGGTGGATAATTTGATTGCATTGTCATACCACCATTACCAAGCATGCTTTCAAACTGGTCGAACATATCATCGAAACCAATAGAAAACGGTCTTAGTGAGTTAAAGATAGATAGATCCTTACTTGTCATATTTACTCCTTTTGTTAAGCAAGTTAATTTATGCTAGCCCCATTAGGCGACTAACAATATATATATGGTTAGTAATTATAAAATTTCAATACAAGATTATTTAGATTTTTTCTGCTATTTTTAGGGCAAAAGCGTAATCAAGAGCTATTTCTTCAATTGCGCCATCTCTTCCAGATTTTCCTCCATGACCAGCGTTCATCTCAGTTTTTAATAATAATAAATTATTATCTGTTTTATAGTCTCTTAGTTTAGCTGTAAATTTTGTTGGTTCGTCAAATAGAACTCTATTATCACTAAGACTTGTAGTAATTAAAATATTTGGATAATCCATTTTTTTAATATTGTTATATGGAGCATATGAATAAATATAATCAAAATGATCTTTATTCTCTTTAGCATTCCCAAATTCGTCAAATTCTCCAACCGTCAAGGGCAGAGAATGGTCAAGGTTAGTTGTTAAAGAATCTACAAACGGTACAGCCATTATTAACCCTAAAAATAGCTCAGGCGCCTCATTTACAACTACTCCCATAAGTAAACCCCCAGCTGATCCACCCATACCTATAATTTTACCTTTTGAAGTATATTTTTTTTCAATCAAGAATTTTCCAACAGCAATGTAATCTTCAAATGTATTTTTTTTGTTTAAAAGTTTTCCCTCCTTCCACCATTTCATTCCTCTTTCCATTCCTCCTCTTATATGTGCTGTAACCCAAATTATGTCTCTATCTATAAGGCTCAGTCGTGTAGATGAAAAACCTGGAGACATCGAATTTCCATAAGAACCATAGCCGTAAAGTAAAAGGTTTGAAGATCCATCCAGATTTGTATCCTTATGTCTTGTTATAGTTATTGGAACCATTCTTCCATCGTGAGATGGGCATTCAATACGCTCAACTACATAATCATTTGAGTTATGTCCAGATGGAATTTCTTGTTCTTTAACAAGTTTTTTTTCTTTTGATTTTAAATTATATAAAAAAGTCCTTCCTGGTGTTTTAGGGGAAGAATATGATAAATACACATTGTCTGTATTTTTATCTTTTTGAAGCAGTGAAATGCTCGGGACAATTACTTTTTCATTACAAAAAATTATCTCTTCTTCTTTGTCTGTCTTTGGATCACGTAAAATTATTTTTCCAAGTGCATTAGATGTTTCAGATCTAATTATCCAATTTTTTAAAAATACTAAACCCCCTATTAATACCTCATCTTTTGCAGCAACAAATGTCTCCCATTTTTGTTTAACTAAATCAGCACACCTATCAATTTTAAAATCCTCAGCATTCTCATTGGTATGTTTATAAAAAAAGTCATCCCAAGAATTTACTGAGTAAATTATACCCCTTTTCCTCTTTTGAATTAATTTAGGATTTGGATTATTTTCATCAACACTAAAATAATATTGTTCAGAGGTGTTATGATCAGAGCTTGTAATTATAAAATATTTTTCATCTGAACTTAAGCCAATACCAACAGTAAATGCCTCACTTTTTTCTTCAAAGACCAATAAATCATCTTTTGTTGCTGTTCCAATTTCATGTCTATAAATAGTTCTGGGCCTATGATTTTCGTCTAATTTAGAATAAAATATATATTTGTCATCCAAACTAAATTCGATACTACCACTTGTTTCATCAATTTTTTCAGTGACTAAATTTCCAGATTTTATATTTCTTATATAAATTGTATAATATTCAGATCCTTTCAAATCTAAAGAATATCCAAGATATTCATCGTTAAAGCTTACTTCTAAGTCACCCAAACCAAAATACTCTGTTTTAAGTTCCTCCTTCTCTTTATCGCCATTCCATATTTCCTCAACTTTTTCCTCACCAATTTTTCTTCTTAGTTTTATAGAATAATTTCCTTTTGCTGTAGTTTTAGTCCAATACTCATAATTTTTATCTTTGTAAGGAAGTGACTCATCATCCAGTTTAATTCTTGCTTTAATTTCATCAAAAAGTTTTCTTTGAATATCTTGCGTATCTTTCATTTGATCAGAAAAAAAGTCATTTTCATCTTCTAAATATTTTCTTACCTCAGGTAAAAGTTTTGAACTATCCTTTAAAACCTCAAGAATATTTGGTTGATGTATCCAACTATAATCATCTGTCCAAGTCGTATTGTGACAAGATTTTATTTCAGGTTTCTTTTCAAGCTGTGGTAATTTCATTATGAATCAAGTTAATATATGAATATTTTTTTTATAACACTTATTATTTTTATAGTTGTATATGTTCTTCTGACTTGGTTTGCTAGGAGTTCTGCTAAAAAAATTTCAAGATTTATAAGAATATTGATTATTATTTCTGCAATAGTATTAGCTGTTGTTATGGCGTATGCCGGAAGATATATATTTTCACTACCTTTTGTTTTGGCAATCTTGCCCCTGATAAAAACTAAAGCTGGGATATCTTTATTTCAACTTCTAAGATTATGGGGGCTTTTTAGAGTTTTAAGAAACTCGGGGCGATTTAACTTTAATAATTTTAATCAATCAGCAAACAAACAAAATATATCCTTAGATGAAGCGTATAAAATATTAAATTTAAAATCTGACGTAAAATACACCAAAGAACAAGTAATGCAGTCCTATAAATCTATAATGAAAAAAATTCATCCAGATGTAAGTCCAGAGCTAACTAGGCTAGCCTCAATAGTGAATGAAGCAAAAGAAATAGTAATAAAAAATATTAGTTAATTCTTGAATCTATTAATGTTTTTTATAACTTCTTCAACAAGAACTAAATTTGGATCAGCATTGGAGCCATGGCTCATTTTATCTATATCGAATCCTCTAGGTATTATTCGGCAAAAGTTCTTGCTGTAATCTGTATAAGCTCTCGGGGAGTCTAATAGGATAACTATACTTTTTATACCTGACTGTGAGGTTATATGCGATCCAAAAGAATCATTTCCTACATACATGTTGCATGATGTCAATATTGGAATCAGTTGTTTTATAGTCATATTGTGAAGTGATGAACAATTTTTTTTAACTATTTTATCCATAATTTCATTTGATATATTGCTTTCATTTTTTCCACAAAGCAAATAAAAATAAAAATTATTCTCTAAATTTAATTTATTAATTAAATTTGAATAGTTGCCAACACCCCACTTTGTAGTAGGACCAGATGATCCTACTCCAAGTACAATATTAAACTTATTTTTGTGTATAATATTTTTTCCAATTTCTCTATTTTTGTTTGAAACAAAAAATTTTGTCTCAG
>CACDSY010000006.1 GCA_902555585.1 uncultured Pelagibacteraceae bacterium
AAATTACTCATATTCATCCCAATAATTATTCTCAATTAGACGAAAACGGTGATCCGAAAATAATTGAGATGAGTTTTGAAAAAAACCCTCAAATATTAGGAGATGAAAAAATATTTCCTAATGCTTTGGATATGAAAAATTGGAAGCGTGGACCGGAGATAGAAATTAATTTCTATGAATAAAATTCAAAAAGTGAAAAATATTCAAATATTATTGAACAAATATTATCCAAAAATAACTGTACCATTAAAGCATAGAAATATTTTTACACTTCTTGTTTCAGTTTTACTTTCTGCCCAATGCACAGATAAGAATGTAAATAATGTTACTAAAAATATATATGATAAATATTATAAACCTGAACATTTTGTAATATTAGGAAGAAAAAAAATTGAAAAACTAATTAAGAGAATTGGTATATTCAGAATTAAAGCAAAAAGTATTTATAATTTATCAAAAACTTTAGTTGAAAAATACAATGGTAAAGTTCCAAAAACTTTTGAACAGTTAGAGGAACTGCCTGGAGTAGGCCACAAAACAGCAAGTGTAGTTATGTCCCAGGGCTTTGGGTACCCAGCATTTCCAGTGGACACTCATATACATAGGCTTGCACAAAGATGGGGTTTAACAAATGGAAAAAATGTAGTTCAGACGGAAAAAGATCTTAAAAAACTTTTTCCCAAGAGATATTGGAATAAGTTACATCTTCAAATAATTTATTATGGAAGAGAGCACTGTAAAGCAAGAGATTGCTATGGTTTATCTTGTAAAATCTGCTCTACTTGTTATCCTAAGAGAAAAAAACCACTTATAACGAAGAAAGCATAAATTATGAAAATATTAGGAATTGGAAATGCAATTGTAGATGTAATTTGTAAAGTAGAGGATGATTTTATTACTAAAAATGATTTAACAAAAAGTACGATGAAATTAATTTTTGATGATAAAGAATTTAAAGAATTATTATCTAATCTTAAAATTGAAAAAACAGTCTCAGGAGGATCGGTTGCTAATTCAATTGTTGGTTTATCTCAGCTTGGAAATGATGTTGGTTTTATAGGTAAAGTAAATGATGATGATCTTGGTAGTAAATATGAAGAGGGTTTAAAGCAAGAAAATGTTAAATATTTTTACTCAAAAAAAAAAGAAGAGCTTCCTACTGGTACTTGTTTAATTTTAGTTACTCCTGATTCAGAGAGAACAATGTGTACATTCTTAGGTACAGCAGGAAAAATAAATGAAAATGATGTAAGCAAAGATGCTATTAAACAAAGTGAAATAATACTTCTTGAAGGATACCTTTGGGATGAGGGAGAGCCTAAAAAAGCTTTTGAAAAAGCAATTCAGAATGCAAACAAAGTTGCCATGTCATTGTCTGATCAATTTTGTGTAGATCGACATAAACCACATTTTTTAGAATTGGTTAAAAATAAATTGGATATAACATTTGCCAATGAACAAGAAATAATGTCATTGATAGATGCAAAATCTTTTGATGAAGTAATAGATTTTTCTAAATCACTTGGAAAAATCATCGTACTAACTAGAGGTGAAAAAGGTGCTGTCGCAATAAATGGAGATGAGATCGTAGAATGTGGAATAAAACAGCATCTTAAAATTGTTGATTTAACAGGAGCTGGAGATCTTTTTGCAGGGGGCTTTTTACATGGACATGTAAACAATATGTCACTGAAGGAAAGTTTGGATAAAGGAACTGAAATGTCTTCTAAAGTTATCCAGCAAATTGGAGCAAGACTTTAAATATTTATTTTTTTTTTCTTTTAAAACTTCCCTTACCTTTTTTAGGTTTAACTACTCGTGTCTTATATTTTGGAGTTAATAAATCTTTAGCAATGATATTTTTCTTTCTCATTAAATTACATATCCAGATTTTGAACTTTTTATAAAATTATTATCTTCAAAAATATCATTGATTTTTTTTCTTAATCTATAAATATGAGTTTCTACAGTATGAGTTTCCAATTTTGAATTATGACCCCAAACTTCAGTTTGTAGTTTACTAATTTTGACAGGTTTCTTTGAATTATTAAGGTAAACTACTATATTTGCCTCTCTTTCAGTCAAATTAAGGCTCTTTGTTCTATTAAAAATTTTTCTGGAGTTTAGATTTAGTTTATAGTCTCCTATATCTATATCAGATTGTTGACTATATTTTTTTTTTAAGAATTTAACATTAATACTTTCAATTAATTTAATTATATCAATTGGAAAATTGTTTAATGTTATTTGGTTTTCAACATTTTTTATTTTTTTGTTTGATATTAGTAGATAATCATTCTGATCTTTTAAATTCAGATCGGAAATCTTATCTACATTAATTAGTTTAAAATTTATGTAATTATTTATTTCCCTTAATATTTCGTATAAAATTTTAAAATCATATATAACTAAGTTTTCATTATTCATATATAATTAACAATATGACAATTATTTTAAAAAATAAAGCAACACTTCTTTATGACGAATTTATTTTTAGATGTACAATTGGACAGAAAGGATTAGTAAAAAACAAGATTGAGGGGGATAAAAAAACTCCGATTGGAACATATTCACTTGGTAATTTATACTATAGGAATGATAGAAACATAAAACCGTCAACCAAGTTAAAATGTATCCCCATTAAAAAAAATATGGGATGGTGTAATGATATTAAAAATAAAAAAAATTATAATAAAATAATAAAAGTTAATCAAAATGTTAAACATGAAAAATTATTTAGAAAAGATTATAAATATGATTTTTTTATTCCAATAAATTACAATACAAAAAAGCCTAAAATTGGAAGGGGGAGTGCAATTTTCATACATTTAACAAAGAAATATCAACCAACCTTAGGGTGTATAGCACTACAAAAAAAAGATTTTTTAATTTTGATAAAACTAATCAATAAAAATACCAAAATTAAGTTAATCTAACTTCTTTGACCAAATATATTAGATCCAATTCTTAAAAATGTTGATTTACACTCAATTGCATTCAGATAATCTGAGGACATTCCCATGCTTATTTCATCTAAATTTATTTTTTGATTTAGTTCATTCATTTGAGGGAAATAAATTGAGCTATCCTCATCAAAAGGTGGGATGCACATTGTGCCAATTATATCTAAACCTAAACCTTTAGAAAAATAATAAAATTCAACCAAATTCTCTTTCATTATACCAGATTTTTGGCTTTCTTTTCCAAGGTTTATTTGAATAAAAATTTTAGGTTTAATATTTTGTTTCTTTTGCTCTTCTGCAATTTTTTTAGCTAATTTTTCACTATCTAGTGAATGAATATAGTCAAATATTTTTACAGCATATTTAACTTTGTTTGTTTGTAATTTTCCAATTAAGTGCAATTTAATTTTATCATTCTGATTTTTAACATCCGTCCATTTCTCTACTGCTTCTTGAACTTTATTTTCACCATAGTCTAAATGACCATACTCAACTAATGGTAAAATATGATCAATTTTAAAAGTTTTAGATACCGCAATTATTTTTGGTATTCTGCCTTTTTCATTTAATTCTAATAATTTGGATTTGATTGATGATTGAATAGATAATAGATTTTGAACAGTAATATGCATAAAAAATTTCTTAAAAAATACTACTTTATAGATCGATTTATTAAAAGTAACATTGATAATCAGGATAAAAACACCTCAATAATCTACAGAAATTATAGAAATAATATCAAAATTGATGAGCTAATTTTACTTAAAAACTATTGTAGAGAAAAAGGTCTTAAATTTTTTTTAGCAAATAACATAAAACTATCAATTAAGCTGAATTTAGATGGTGCGTATATACCTTCCTTCAATAAAAAATTTTCTCATTTAAACTATCTTTATAAGAAAAATTTTTTACTTTTAGGTTCAGCACATAATTTGAAGGAGATAAGGATCAAAGAAAAACAAAATGTTAGCGAAATTTTCTTATCTTCAATATTTAAAAAAAATAATAATTTTTTAGGCATCAATAAGTATAATTTAGTATCTAGACTAACAAATAAAAAAATAATTGCATTAGGTGGTGTCTCAAAAGAAAATATGAAATTAATTAATCTTACTGAGTCTAAAGGATTTGCAGGAATTTCTTATTTTAAAAGCATAAAAAAAGGCCCCTAAAAAGGGGCCTTTCTATAAATAAATCTACTTCTTCAATTAGAATGCGAAAGAGAAGTTTATTTCGTATGACGAGTTGTCAGTTGCAGTTGCTCCAGCTACATTATCTGTAGTTTGGTGCGATGCTGACATTGCAACTCCACCTGCTGTAAATGAAATACTTACTGCAGATGACTCTTGATCTTCTAATGCTGAAGAGTAATCAAGACTTGATGCACCGTAAGATATAGCAACATCATCATTTACCTGATATGAAATACCATATGCTGTAAAGTCTTCATCTGTTCCAGTTCCTCTGTCAGATTCGTTTGACTGATAACCAACAGTAATCGGACCCATTGCATATTTGAGGTTCATTACAGTTAAGTCGATTTGGTCAGCAAGTTCATTGTTTTCACCCATTGCAACTGAAACAGTTAAGCCTTCCATACCTGTGTATTGAACACCAAGTTCTGTTGAGCTTTGTAGATCAGTACCTTTTGATGGATCGTATGCTGCTTTAAGAGCAAGACCATCAGATATAGTGTAGTCATAAATGAAACCATTGTCGTATGCAGCTGCATTAGTTGGACCGTCAACTGTTCCACCGATTGAAGTACCCCAAGACTCTTCGTTTGCACTTGGATTTAAGTCATCCCAAGCACCAACTGGTCCTGAAACACCGTGACCTGAGAATGTTAAAGTTCCCATGTCTGTACCGATTGTTACTTTTCTATCATCAAATGGAGCTGTGCTACCATCTAATTGTAGATATAAAGATAAAGACATACCGTTATCCATTTCACCGCTAGCGTTGAAATCGATTTGATCGGTCATAGACCAACCGTTACCACCGTTACTATTATCTTCACCACCGAAGAAGATTGAAGTACCACCAGATACAGATAGTTCAGCAGCGTTTGCTGACGTTGCTACCATTGCAGTACCTAATGCTGTCAATCCGATTTTTTTTAGATTGTTCATATTATTACCTTTCGTTATTAGTTTAATATTAAACAAAACATATCTATCAATTTTCGGTGATTTTATTGATTTATTCTGATCTCTATGGATATTTTTTATTATAGTGTTGTATTTTTACATCACTATTAATGTTGATTTATTTACATTTTTGTCATTTCTAAAAAATTTCTTTCATTTATAGTCAATTTTCATCTAATACTTAGTTTTGAGAAGATATATGCCAAATTTTTTAAGTATACGAATCACACATATTATTTTTATTACATTATTTGCACTTACTTCTTGTAAGACAATTGAAAATTTACCTGGAGGAGACGCTAGAGAAATTTCGCCTGATCCAAAGGAGAGAGTTAAAAAAAATCTTGAGGAAGGTAGAGGATTCAGACTAGACAATTTAGGAAACAGTGGAAAAGGTGGTGATTTCTTGTTTGCGAGCGCTAATGAATTATGGAGAGCATCACTAGATACCCTAGATTTTATGCCCTTATCCTCCGTCAACTATAGTGGTGGTATAATTATAACTGATTGGTATTCGGACGGAAATAATCTTGATGAGTCTGTCAAAATATCTATCCGTTTCTTAACTAATGAAGTAAGAGCTGACGCATTAGATATAAAAGTTTTTTATAAAAAATGTAATCAAGTAGCTAGTTGCAAAGTATCTCAAAAAACAGGCTCACTATCAGCTGAACTAAAAAAACAGATTTTATCAAAAGCAACAATTTATAAAAAACAAAATAAAGATAAAAACTTTAAGCCTTATAAAGGTGGGTCAGTCGATACAACAAAATAACTAAAAATAAGTTGTAATTTAATTTAATGGAAAGATATAATTTTAAAACTGTCGAAGAAAAGTGGCAAGAAAAATGGTTAAAATCAGGGGTTTTTCGATCTAAAATAGATCGTTCAAGAGAAAAATTTTATTGTCTTGAAATGTTTCCATATCCATCTGGAAAAATACATATGGGTCATGTCAGAAACTATACAATAGGTGATGTTTTATCACGTTATAAATCTTTGCAAGGTTTTAATGTGATGCATCCAATGGGGTGGGATGCATTTGGTATGCCAGCAGAAAATGCTGCTAGAGAAAATAATTTAGATCCTAAAAAATGGACTAACAAAAATATTTTAACCATGAAAGATCAATTAAAAAAGCTTGGTCTATCTATTGATTGGGAAAGGGAAATTTCAACATGCTCTGAAGAATATTACAAACATCAACAAATATTTTTTTTGGAGCTTTATGAAAAAGGATTAGTTTATAGAAAAGAAAACTATGTTAATTGGGATCCCATAGATCAAACGGTACTTGCAAACGAACAAGTTATTGATGGTAAAGGATGGAGATCTGGAGCAATTGTTGAGCGTAAAAAGTTAAATCAATGGTTTTTTAATATTTCAAAATTCTCACAAGAATTACTTGATGGCTTAGATGATTTAAAAAGGTGGCCTAACAAAGTTAAAGTAATGCAAAAGAATTGGATTGGAAAATCTTTTGGTTGTGAAATTGCTTTTAAAACAGAAGGGGATCTACCAGTAAATGAAATAAAATGTTTTACAACAAGACCAGATACTTTATTTGGATTTTCATTTTTGGCTCTTTCAGTTGATCATGAAATTTCTAAATACTTTTTGAAAGATAAAAAATTTCAAGAGTTTAAGTCAGAGTGCTCAAAAACAGGAACTACTGAAGAAGCGATCGCGATTGGAGAAAAAATTGGTTTTAAAACAAACCTTAAAGCAATAAATCCCTTAAATCCAAGCCAAAAAGTACCAGTTTTTTTTGCTAATTTTGTCTTAATGGATTACGGATTTGGTGCAGTTTTTGGGTGTCCTGCTCATGATCAAAGAGATTTCGACTTTGCAAAAAAATATGGTCTAGATATTAAAACAGTGGTTAGACCAGATGAAGCAAATGAAAATTTTGAAGTTACAGATGAAGCTTATTCAGGTCCTGGAATTTTAATAAATTCTGAATTTCTTAATAAACTTAAAGTCCCAGAAGAATCAGTTATTAAAACAATTGAGATATTAGAAGAGAAAAAAATAGGAAAGAAACAAATTAATTTTAGACTAAAAGATTGGGGTGTATCTAGACAAAGATATTGGGGATGTCCTATACCTATGGCTTATGATGAACACGGAAATGTAAGAACAATTCCAAAAAAGGACTTACCTGTAAGGCTTCCAGAAAATATAAATTTAAATTTAAAAGGTAACCCTTTAGATACAAAATTAGATTGGAAAAATATTTTTATTGATGGAAAGAAATATACAAGAGAAACAGACACTTTAGATACCTTTGTTTGTTCATCCTGGTATTATCTTAGATTTTGCTCATCAACTAACTCAGAATATGGTTTCAAAAAAGAAGAAATCGATTATTGGATGCCTGTTGACCAATATATCGGTGGAGTTGAACACGCTATTCTTCACTTATTATACTCTAGATTTTTTATGAAAGCTTTGGGTTATAAAAATAAGAATTTTAAATTTAAGGAACCTTTTGAAGGGTTATTTACTCAAGGTATGGTTTGTCATGAGACATATAAAGATCAGAATAATAATTGGTTAAGTCCGGATGAAGTAGAGCTAGTAGGAAACCAATTTTTTAAAAAAGGCGACTCTAAGCATTTAGTAAAAGTTGGTCCCTCGGAGTCTATGTCAAAGTCAAAAAAAAATGTTATCGATCCCGAAAATATAATTAAGAATTATGGAGCTGATGCAGTGAGACTATTTATATTATCAGATAGTCCTCCAGAAAAAGATGTGCAGTGGTCAGATCAAGGAATGATAGCCTCATACAAGTTTTTACAAAAACTTTGGGTATTACATAATAAAATTAAAGAAAAAATTGAAAATAAATCTAGTGAAGGTAAAGAAAATGAAAGTTTAGAAAAATTTACTAATCAAATGATTAGTAAGATAACTAATAATTTAGAAAATTTTAATTATAATGTTATTATAGCTAACATTTACGAAACATATAATTTTATTAACAAAATAATTGAGAAAAACATAGATAGCAACATTCTTGAAAAAAATTATAAAAAGATCTTAATTTTATTTTCACCAGCGATACCTCACTTTGCAGCTGAGTGTTTAGAGAATTTAAAATCTAAAGAAGATATTAAATGGCCTAAAGTAGATAAAAATCTTATAGAAGATGATAAAATTGATTATGTTATTCAGATAAATGGTAAAAAAAGGGCGATTTTAAATGAAAGAAGAGACATAGAACAAGATAGCCTTATGGATAAGATTAAATTAAATAAATTGTCGAATAAGTATTTAAAAGGTAAATCTATTAATAAAATAATTTTTGTGAAGAATAGATTAATTAATTTACTAATAAATGAATAAAATTTTAGGCAAAACTATAATTCTTTTTTTATTATTCAGCGTTACATCGTGTTCTTATAAACCAATTTTCTTAAAAAAAAATTATGACTTTGAAATTAGAGAAATTTTTTTAGTTGGTGAAAAAGATATAAATAGAATTATTCAAAACAAACTTGAATTTGTAAAGAATAATCAAAATAATAATAAAAAAAATTACGACATAAATATAAAATCAACAAAGAAAAAAGAAATCGTGTCGAAAGACTCTAAAGGAGATCCTGTAAAATTTGAGCTACATATTTTAGTTGAATATAAACTAACGAATGACAATATCACTTTACTCAATACTAAAATTGAAAAGAAAAATATTTATAATAATGACGCTGATCCATTTAAATTAGAGCAAACAGAAAATATAATATTACAAAATCTTTCAGAGAGTATTGGTGATGCTATTATTTCATCAATTATAAATTTAGATGATAATTAAAAGTTTTGAACTAGAAAAAATAATTTCCTTAAATTTAAAAATACATTTGATATATGGAAATAATGAAGGAATTAAACAAGATATAATTAGTAATTTTTATAAAAAAAATTATGAAGGAGAAGTTTTAAAATATGATGAACAGGATATATTAATAAACAAAGATGAATTTATATCAAGTTTATTAAGTAAATCTCTTTTCGAGAGTGAAAAATTAATTATTATTTCAAGAGCAACAGACAAATTAACTACAGTTATTGATGAAGTTTTAGAAAGAAATGAAATTGAGGCAAAAATAATAATTAAATCCTCAAACCTAGAAAAAAAATCAAAATTAAGAAATTTATTTGAAAAAGAAAAAAAAGTAATTTGTACACCAGTTTATGAAGATGATTCTCGGTCATTAAATTTTATTATTAATAATTTTTTAAAAGAGCAAAAAATAAGTCTTTCTCAAGAAATCAAAAATATTCTTATTGAAAGATCGAATGGCGATAGGATAAATTTAATAAATGAGCTGTCCAAATTAGAAAATCTTTCAATTACCAAGAAAAAATTAAGTATTGAGGATATAACAAAGCTTTCTAATCTTGCAGAAAATTACAGCGTATTTGAATTATCAGATAACTATTTAGCAAAAAACAAAAAAAAAGTATCCAATATTCTTAACGAAAATAATTATTCATCTGAAGATTGCATATTAATAATTAGAACAATATTAAATAAATCAAAAAGACTATTAAAAATTAGAAAAGAAGTGGATAGCAATAAGAATATTGATCAGGTTCTATCCACATTTAAACCTCCAATATTTTGGAAAGAAAAAGATATTGTAAAAAAACAAGCTCAGTCATGGTCAACTAATGAGGTAAAAGATATAATATATAAGATCAATGATTTGGAAGCTTTAGTAAAAAAAAATACAGCAAATTCAATGCTTTTTGTCTCAAATTTTATCAGTAATTACTAATAATTTTGTTTAATAATCTCTACCAGCCTATCAAGCTGGTCAGCTCCTTTATACTCTAAACTAATAGTTCCAGAGTTATTTCTTTTATTCTTAACATACACTCTCATTCCAATTTTATCTGTTAACTCCTCTTCAAGAGTCACGATGTTTGGATCTTTTTTCTTAATAGAATTATTTGAACTAGATTTCAAAATACGAACTAAACTTTCTGCTTGCCTAACTGACAATTTTTTAGAAATTATTTTTTTTGCTAACAAGATTGCATTATCTAATCCAACTAAAATTTTTGCGTGTCCTTGGGATAATTTCTCTTCAATTATTAATTCTATTATTTCTTGTGGAAGAGATAGGAGACGCAAACAATTCGATATATGTGCTCTACTTTTACCAATAAACTTTGAAACTTTATCCTGGTCATAACTAAATTCATCTATCAATCTTTTATAACCTTCAGCCTCTTCTATTGGATTCAAATCTTTTCTTTGAACATTTTCGACAATAGCAAATTCTAATGATTTAAGATTATCTGCATTAATTACGATTACTGGCACTTCATGAAGACCTGCATATTGGGCCGCCTGCCATCTTCTTTCACCAGCTATTATTTCAAATTTACCCTCTACTTCAGAAGATTTTCTAACTATGATTGGTTGAATTATGCCTCTCTCTCTTATAGAGTTGGTTAATTCCTCTAAACTATCATCATCAAATTTTTTTCTTGGTTGATACTTATTTCTAACTAACAAACTTATTGAGACTTTTTTTTTATCATCAATTTTTTCACTATCGCCTATTAAAGAGGATAATCCTCTTCCAAGTCCCTTTTTTGATTTAAACGGATTTATCATGCTGCACTCTCCACTGGTTTATCTTGATTTAAAAATTCTTCAGTAAAACTAAAATATGCTCTGCTACCTGGACAAGTTTTGTCATAAATGAGAACTGGAACACCGTGTGAGGGTGCTTCTGATAATCTGACATTTCTAGGTACTGCTGTGCTGTAAACTTTATCCTTAAAATAGTTCCTTACCTCTCTTTCTACCTCTCCTGATAATTTATTTCTCTTATCATACATAGTCAGAAGTATTCCTCTTATCTCCAAGGATGGATTTAGGTTCAATTTTATTCTCTCAATTGTTTTCATAAGTTGTGTAAGTCCCTCCAAAGCAAAAAATTCTGTCTGAAGTGGTACCACTAGAGCATTAGAAGCTACTAAGGCCATGATAGTAAGGAGGCTTAAGGATGGGGGGCAGTCAATTATAATATAGTCATAAGACGGTCCAGAATTGTTTAAAATCAATGTTAATTCATCTTTTAATTTAAAGGCTCTTCGACTATCATCTGCTGTCTCTACCTCTAATCCGGACAAATCAACATTTGATGATATCAAATCTAAATTTTCAAGTCTCGTAGACTGGATTACCTCTGACATTTTTTTATTTCCATTCAAAACATTATAAATTGTTTGGTCAGAACTTGTTGTGTTAGATAATCCAAGACCTGTTGTAGCATTACCTTGTGGATCAAGATCAATAACAAGAATTTTTTTTCCTTTCATTGATAAACCGGCTGCAAGATTAATAACTGTGGTAGTCTTACCCACTCCACCTTTTTGATTTATAACTGAAATAATTTTTTTATTCATATTTTTTTCTTAAATTTGAAATTCTTACTATTGATGACTCCTCGCTTGTTGCACTTTTCATTTCTTCTATGTCAAATTTCCATTTTGTAGAGACATCTTTTAAAATTTTTTTTCCACTTTTTCCTAAATACATGACTATGTATTTAAAATTTTTAAAATTATTAGTAGCTATTTCAAAAATAACAGGCAAAGGTTTGAATGCTCGACAAATTATTACATCTGTTACTAAATTTTTTTCTTCAAATATATTTTTTTGATAAATTTTTGCTTCTAATTTAAATTTTTTTACCATCTCTTTAAGAAAATTGCTTTTGTAGTAACTCTTTTCATAAAAAATCAGCTTAAAACCTTGCTTTTTTGATTTCATCAAAATACCTAAAACTATACTAGGAAGACCTGCACCTGAACCAAGATCCGTGCATACTTGTATGTCATTTTTATCAATAAAATCAATTGTTTGTGCACTATCATAAATATGCCTTGTATTTATTGAGTTTTCTGTGCTTGAACTTATCAAATTAATTTTCCTGTTTGTTTTCAAAATTGACTGTGAATACTCCTCCAGCTCCTTTAATGTTTCACGTGAAACATTTGGAAGGTGAATTTTATCTGTTTTTATTATTTTCGAATCAATCAAGCTATATGCTTAATAGACTTTCTTTTAACATGAGACAACAAAATATATACTGCTGCTGGCGTAATCCCATCTATTCTAAGTGCTTGACCAAGTGTTTTTGGTTTTATTTCCTTAAATTTTGATTTAACTTCATTTGATAATCCTGAGAATTGGTCATAATCTAGGTTTTCAGGAATTTTAAGATTTTCATCTCTTTTAAATGCTAAAATATCTGCATCTTGTTTCTTCAAATAGCCTTTATAATGAGCTTTTATCTCAATTTGCTCATCTATTTCACGTGAAACATATTTAATTTCTGGCCAAATTTCCCTTATTTTGCTCATATTTACAGTATTTTGACTTAATATCTCTATTGCATTCCTTTTAACCCCGTCTTTTGCTATATTTATTCCAAATTTTGAAGCTTTAGACGGAGAAATAAAAGAATTTTCCATTTTTTTTAGACTTTTATCAAGTTTAGATGCTTTTTCTTGATATATTACTTTTCTCTCATCAAGTATAAGTCCAATATCAATTCCTTTTTGGGTAAGTCTAAGATCTGCATTATCAGATCTCAAAGATAGCCTATATTCTGCCCTTGAAGTAAACATTCTGTAAGGCTCAGCAACTCCTTTTGTAACTAAATCGTCTATCATCACGCCTATATATGCTTCAGATCTATCAAGGATAAATGGTTCTTTACCTAATATGGAAAGAGAAGCATTAATTCCCGCAATCAGACCTTGAGCGGCTGCCTCTTCATAACCTGTTGTACCATTTATTTGTCCTGCTAGGTAAAGATTTCTAATTTTTTTTGTCTCTAATGTTAAAAATAACTCTCTTGGGTCCACAAAATCATATTCTATAGCATATCCAGGTCTTAAAATCTTTACATCTTCTAAACCATTGATATTATTACATATTTCTTGCTGTACATCAGCTGGAAGGGAAGTTGAAATTCCGTTAGGGTATATTGTTTTATCATTTAGACCCTCTGGCTCCAAAAATATTTGATGCTTTTGTTTGTCGGCAAACTTTACAATTTTATCCTCTATAGATGGACAGTATCTCGGACCAACTCCCTGGATACTTCCTGAGTACATAGCACTACTTTTTATATTTTTAGAAATAATGTCATGCACTGCTTGATTGGTATAAGTCATCCTACAAGAAATTTGTTTATTAATATTTTTTTTTGTTAGGAAAGAAAAAAAATACGGATCTTCATCTGCATGCTGCTCCTCGAGTTTTTTGAAATTAATTGTCGTTGCATCCAATCTTGGTGGTGTTCCTGTTTTTAATCGTCCAATTTTAAAATTATATTTTTCTAACTGTTCACTTAAACCAATTGAAGGTTTTTCATTAAATCTTCCTGCAGGTATTTTTTCATTACCAATGTGAATTAAACCATTTAGAAAAGTTCCAGTTGTTAGAATTACTTTTGACGAAAGTACTTTTTTGCCTTCTTGTGTAATAAAACCAATTATATTGTTTTTTTCGAAAATGAATTCAATTACAGGATCAGAAAAAATGCTTAAATTACAGTAGTTTGCCAATTTTTCTTGCATATATTTCTTATATAGCGATCTATCACTTTGAGTTCTTGGTCCCTGGACAGCAGGACCTCTACTTCTATTTAATAATCGAAATTGTATTCCCGATTTATCTGCAACTTCTGCCATTACACCATCTAGTGCATCTATTTCTCGAACAAGATGACCTTTGCCTAATCCACCTATAGCTGGATTGCATGACATCTCACCAATAGTATCAAATTTATGAGTAAATAAGGCAGTATTTACACCTAATCTAGCCGAAGCTGCTGCTGCTTCACAGCCAGCGTGGCCACCACCAATTACAACTACATCAAATGATAACTCATTTTTCATATTTGTAATTTATTATTGATCTTAAAATTTACAAGAAAACACTTAAAAGTGAATAAAAAGTAAGTAAATACAACACTTATTTACCTATACAAAAATCACTAAAAATGGAACCTAAAATTTCCTCAACATCAACTTTACCAACAATCATACCTAAGTGTCTAGTTGCTAACCTTAAATCCTCTGCAGCTTTATCAAAATCTTCTTGAGAGTTTTTTTCCTCAAAGTTGATTAAATTTTGAACACAAGCTTCTAAACTTTGTCTATGTCTTTCTCTCGTAATTAGAGTTTCATTTGAACTAACAAATTTATTTTTTAGTTTATCTTTAATTCTAATTATTAACTCATCTAAGTTTGTTTCATTTTTAATTGATAAAAAAATTGGATTAAACTTTTCAATTTGTTGACTAATATCTTTATAACCAAGATCTATTTTATTGATTACAATTATTGATTTTTCACTAATCAAATCGTTCAAAAATCCAGTAAAATTAACACTTTTTGGCTCAATTACTATTATATTAAGATCCGCATCTTCAGCACGTTTAAGTGCTAATTTAATTCCTTTTTTTTCTATCTCATCTTGAGATTCTCTAATCCCAGCAGTATCAGAAATCACAACTGGGTAACCATCTAAATTTAAATGAGCTTCGATAACGTCTCTTGTAGTTCCTGCAATTTCAGAAACAATAGCTATATCACGATTTGAAAGATAATTAAGCAAAGAAGATTTTCCTGCATTGGCTGGTCCTATAATTGCAATCTTAAAACCTTCTCTAATTCTTTCTCCAACTTTTTGATCGTTCAAAATTTTTTCAACTTCTTCTCTTATTTTTACAGAATCATTTTTAATATTTTTAATCACATCTTCTGGAAGATCCTCTTCAGGAAAATCAATTTTAGCTTCAACGTTTGATAAAATTTTTAAAAGTTTTTCTCTTAGTGAATTAAACTTATCTGAACTTTTCCCACTCATAAATTTAATAGCTTGTTGTCTCTGAATTTCAGTTTCTGCAGAAATCAGATCGGAAATACTCTCAGCTTTAAGAAGATTTATTTTTTCATTTTGAAATGCAATTTTGGTAAATTCACCAGGCTCTGCAAGACGACAATTTTCAATTTGTGATAATTGATCTAAAATTACCCTAACAACAGCGATACTACCATGCACATGAATTTCAGCCATATCCTCACCTGTGTAGCTCTCAGGTCCTGGAAACCACATTAATATTCCTTCGTCTATAAGCTCAGAATTGTTGATTTTACTGAATTTTTTTAAGGTTGCTTGTCTTGGTTTTGGAAGTTGGCTATTTGTAATTAGTTTTAATACTTCCTTAACTTTAGCCCCTGATATTCTGATAACTGCAATGCCTGAAATACCAGGTCCTGAAGAGAGAGCATAGATTGTCATAACTAATTATTATAGTTTTATATTCATCTAAATTATATATTTATCTTGATGATTATTTGGTTAGCTTCATATCCTAAAAGCGGAAATACCTGGGTAAGATCATTTTTGAATTCACTGTTATTTAATAAAAATAGTGAAGCAAATCTTAGTGAAATAAGCAAAATAGATCAGTATCCTAAAAGATCTCATTTTATAAATTTAGTAAATGAGATTGATAATTTAGAAAAATTGTCCTCAAATTGGATTGAGTCACAAAGAATTTTAAATAAAGACAATAAAATTAAATTTCTTAAGACACACCACGCTCTTTGTAAATATCAAAACTCCCTTTTTACAAATGGAGAAGTATCACTTGGAACAATACATATTGTAAGAGATCCAAGAAATGTAATATCATCAATATTATATCATTTTTCAAAGAAGAATTATATTGAAGCTAAAGAATTTTTGTTTGATGAAAATAAAGCATTAGGCAAAAAATTTGATTTAAAAGACCCAAACGTAAATAAAAATATTTTTACAGTAATATCATCTTGGAAGAATCATTTTAATTCATGGAAACAATTTAAAAAAAATTATTTACTAATTAAATATGAAGACTTAATTCAAAATCCTCATAAAGAATTTAGTAAGCTCGCAGGATATTTATCAAAACTTTTAAATCTAAAATTTGAAGGTTCAAAAATTAATTTAGCAGTAAGGTCAAACTCTTTTGAAAACCTTAAAAAGTTAGAAAAAGAAAATGGTTTTGCTGAAGCTATAAATGATAAGGAAACTGGGAAAAAAAAACAATTTTTTAATCTAGGACCTGAAAATGATTGGAAGAAATTATTAGATATAAAGCTAAAAGAAGAAATAGAAAGAGAGTTTGAAACAGAGATGCGTGAACTCGGATATATTTAAAAATGATTATTTGGTTAGCTTCATATCCTAAAAGCGGAAATACTTGGTTAAGATTTTTTATTATTTCATTGCTTATGGGTAGCAAACAGACTGATTTGAATTTAAATCACCTAAGAGCAATAATGAATTATCCACATTCTACACATTTTGACGATTTTGTTTCTGACTTATTTAATCTAGATGAAATATCAAAAAATTGGATAACTTCTCAGGAAAAAATAAATTCCGATAAAAAACTAAGATTTTTTAAAACTCATAATATGCTTGGAAAATACAAGGGATATCCTTTTACAGACGCTCAAAATACATTAGGGACTATTTATATTGTTAGAGATCCAAGAAATGTAATTACATCAGTAAAGAACCATTATTCATTATCAAGTTATGATGAAGCACAAAAATTTATATTTAAAGATGATCAAATTTTAGCTCTATCAGATAGGCAAAAAGCTTTGTATTTAAAAAGTAAAATATATCCGTTAACACAATTTGTTGGCTCATGGAAAACTCACTATTTATCTTGGAAGAATATGAAGAAAAATTATATTTTAGTAAGATATGAGGATCTTTATAAAAATTCTAAAAGTGAATTTACTAAAATTGCAGATTTTATAGGAGGGTTGTTAAAAGTTAAATTTACTGAAGCTCAAATAGAAAATGCAATAAATTTAAGCTCATTTGATAGGTTAGAAAATATGGAAAAAGAGAATGGATTTACTGAAAGCACTATCGATAAAGATGGTAATAGAAATAAATTTTTTTTCCTAGGACCTAAGAATGACTGGAGAAAAATTTTAGATAAAAGTATATCTAGCGAAATAGAGAAAAAATTTGAAAAAGAAATGAAAGAATTGAAATATATCTAATTTATAAATCTATTGATTTATCATTGTTTTTTTTCGCAAACATAAGCCAATTTCTAATTATTAAAATGTCATTTAATTTATTACCACTTAAATACTTGTTTATGAGGGCTTTTTCTGAGTTTTTGTTATAAATTTTTCCATCTATATACTTTTCTTTATTTTTCCATTCATTTTTAAAACTCATCATTTTATCTTTTTTGATTTCTTTATAGTTTGGGTATTTCTGACTAAATTCTGTGCAACCTCTTTTCTTAGTAATTGTAAAATTGTCTCCAATATTTCTTTTTATTATCTTTTGAAGATTATTAGCAATCTCGTCTAATTCTTGTAAATTTTGTGAGTAAACAAAACCTTTATATTGTCCAGATACATTAGGTCTTTGTTCAACCATAACTTTTCTATTATTTCTTAAACCAACATAAAGGTTATCAAATACAAAATACAATTTTATTAAGTCTAAAATATTGTTTACCTCTATGACTATTTTAAAACATTGAAAGCAGAACTCTGGAATAATGGCTTGACTATTAAATACTTTGAAATGCCTATCACAATTCAAATTAACTGAATTATGTCTGTAGATTTGCATATGTGGAAAATCTATGTATGTTAAATTTTTTTTTAAAACTTCTATTGAGTTTTTAATAAAACTAACCACTTCAGAATCATTGATATATAAATTTTCTTTGTAATCAAAATTTATTTTTTCTAATAATGAGTTAGTCAAAACATATGGATTGTTTAAATTTTTTTTTGGTTTGAAAGAAGATAAAATTTTTATAATATTGTGATGTGCGTCCTTTAAATTTATATCCAAAGAAATTGCTTTTATAAAGTTTTCTAGGGCATCTTCAAACTCATTATGTTGCCTATTAACTAGACCTAACAAGTAGTACGAAGTTGCAAAATTTTTGTTTAGTTCAATTGATTTAGATAGATGTTTTTTACTCAATTTAAAGTTGTTTAATTTAAATAAAATGTAACCATTTAAGTTTTGTAAAAAAAAATTATTTTCATTATTTTCTACTAATGATTGTGTTACCTCAAATGCTTTTATATATTCTCCTGATCTCTCAAAAGATTTAGCTTTTTCAACTTCTTTAATAATTTCTGGACTAAGCATCAGGCGTTAGTCTACTAAAAAATAAAATATATTCTATGGAAGATTTATGCTGGTTTGTTCATTGAGTTAAAAAACTCAGCATTATTTTTTGTTGTTTTTAATTTCGAATTTATAAAATCTATAGCATCCATTGAGCCCATTGGAGCAATAATTCTTCTTAAAACATTCATTTTTTGGAGATCATTTTTATCAAATATCAGTTCTTCTCGTCTTGTTCCTGATTTAGTAATATCAATTGCAGGGTAAATTCTTTTTTCAGAAATTTTTCTATCCAGGATAGTTTCACTATTTCCTGTTCCTTTAAATTCCTCAAAAATCACTTCATCCATTCTGCTACCTGTATCAATCAGAGCTGTTGCAATAATGGTTAAAGATCCACCTTCTTCGATATTTCTAGCTGCTCCAAAAAATCTCTTTGGTCGTTGAAGAGCATTCGCATCTACTCCACCTGTCAAAACTTTACCAGAACTAGGAACAACTGCATTATAGGCTCTTCCTAGCCTAGTTATAGAGTCTAATAAAATAACAACATCTTTTTTATGTTCAGTTAACCTTTTAGCTTTTTCGATTACCATTTCTGCTACAGCTACGTGACGTTGTGCTGGTTCATCAAACGTAGAACTAATAACTTCACCTTTAACTGTTCTCTGCATATCTGTAACTTCCTCAGGTCTTTCATCTATTAATAGAACCATTAGATAACATTCAGGATGATTAGCTGTGATAGAGTTAGCTATACTTTGTAAAATCATTGTTTTACCAGCTTTTGGAGGTGAAATGATTAAGGATCTTTGGCCTTTTCCAATCGGACTAACAAGATCAATAAGTCTTGGGGTTAAATCAGGTTTTTTTTCAACTTTGTTTGTTTCAACTTCCATCCCCAATTGTTTGTTTGGATAAAGAGGTGTTAGGTTATCAAAAGCAATTTTGTGCTTAAATTTATCTGGTTCTTCAAAATTTATTTTACTGACTTGAAGAAGTGCAAAATATCTCTCTCCTTCTTTTGGAGATCTAATAGGTCCTTCAACACTATCACCAGTTCTTAAACCAAATCTTCTGATTTGACTTGGGCTTACGTATATATCATCTGCACCCGGTAAATAATTCGACTCCATTGCTCTAAGAAAGCCAAAGCCATCTTGCAGTAATTGCAGAACACCTCCACCGGTAATCTCTTCACCTTTTTCTGCAAGCTTTTTTAAAATTGCAAAATAAATTTCTTGTCTACGTAATGTGCTAGCGTTTTCTATACCTAGCTTTTCAGCTTCGGTAATTAACTTTTCTGAGCTTTTTTCTTTTAATTCTTGAATATTCATGTGTGGAAGTTTTTGTTAAAGATATTCTAAATATATATACTGATGTAAAAATTTCAACCCTAGATAGGCTTAAAAACCACAATAAAAACAATGAAAATAAGCAATACTGTGGGTATTTCGTTTATTATCCTAAAAAATCTGGATGATTTTGAGTTTTCTTTAGATTTTAATGAGCGCATACATTTGCCCAGATACTCATGGTAAATTGTTAAAATCACTACTGACAGAATTTTAAGCTGTAACCATAAATAGGCGAAACTTTCAATTCCATTTATCCAAATTAATATAATTCCAAAAAGCCAAGACAAAATCATGGCTGGTCGCATGATATAATTATAAAGCTTTCTTTCCATCGTTTCAAAAATTTCAGTAGCTTGATCCTTTTCAGAATTTTCGACGTGATAAACAAATATTCTTGGTAAATATAATAACCCTGCCATCCAAGAAATTACTGCTATTAGATGAAGTGATTTAAATAAAAGATACCCACTCATTGATTATAAATTTTTTGAAATAAGATGTTTGAATAAAGAAATATGATCTTCATTATCATTTAAGCAAGGTACCATTTCAAAGTTTTCACCACCTGATTTGATAAAACTTTCTTTCCCTTGGATGGATATTTCTTCTAAAGTCTCTACACAATCAGATGAAAAACCAGGACATATAACTAGAATATTTTTTTTTCCCTCTTTGGGCAAGGCTTCAAAAGTTTTGTCTGTATATGGTTGTAGCCATTCTTGAGGACCAAATCTTGATTGAAATGTTGTCATAATTTTAATATCTGAATATTTTTCAGAGATAAGTCTAGTGGTTTTATGACAATAGCAATGATAAGGGTCTCCCTTTTCAAAATATTTTTTTGGTATTCCATGATACGAAGCTACTATTAAGTCTGGTTTCCAATTAATTTCGTTAATTTTTTTTACAATACTATTTTTAATAGCATCTATATAAAGAGGTTCAGACTCATAATGAGGAATTATTTTTAAATTTGGTTGCCACCTCATTTTCATAAGGGTTCTATAAACCTCATCACATACAGTTGCAGTCGTTGCTGCAGCATATTGAGGGTAAAGAGGTAGCACAATTAAATTTTCGCAACCTTTTTCATGAAGATCATTTATTTTGTTTTTAATACTTGGATTGCCATACCTCATAGCAAAATCAACAATCAACTTTTCATTGCCAATTTTTTCGGATAATTTGTGAGCTTGGCTCTCTGTAAAAAACCTAAGGGGTGACATGTTTTTGTCTTTCATCCATATTTCTTTGTAGGCTTTGGCAGTTTTTGATGGCCTGAAAGTAAGTATAAATAAGTTAAGAATTACTTGCCAAATAAGAGGATTTACCTCGATAACTCTTCTATCTGATAAAAATTCCTTTAAATATTTCCTTATATCGAGCCAACTAGTAGAATCAGGTGTTCCAAGATTTATAATTAAAACCCCTGTTTTGCCATAATTAATTTTTGGATGGTCTGATTTCATTTAAAGTTTCTTACTATTTTAATCAAGTCTTCAACCATATCAATTTTAGTTTCTGGTAGGATTCCATGTCCTAAATTAAATATGTATGGATGATCCTTAAAAACATGAAGATATTTTTCCACTTCTTTTTTAAGAATTTCTTTATCAGTCAATAATATTTTAGGGTCAAGCCCCCCTTGGATGGGAATTTTTATTTCTTTTACTATTTTTTCTGGATCGACATCATAATCTATATTTACTGCATCTGGTTTAACTATTTCACAGAAATTTTTGTAATCTTTAATACCTCTTGGGAAACAAATTACAGGTACACCTAATTGTTTAACATATTCTACAATATTTAAAGTAGGTATATAAATGTATTCAGGAATTTTATCATCTAATAATCCTGCCCAACTATCAAAAATTTGGATAACTCTAGCCCCAGCTTCAACTTGATTTTTTATATGAACTTTCAAGAATTTTTCAATAATTCCTAATAGTCTATTTATTAGAAATTCATCTTTAAAGAATTCGCCTGTTAGACCCTTTTTTGGTGATGATCTATTAATCATGTAAACAAGAATAGTCCATGGAGCTCCAACAAATCCTATCATGTCTTTATTATCCATTAAAGGATCCTGGGAAGTTTTGGAAATTGCTTTGTAAACTTTATAAACTTTTTCTGTAAAGTTAATTTCGTCAACATTTTTAATATTATCTAATTCTATTTCCCCAAGTTTTGGCCCAAAGTTTTTTTTAAATTCTACTTTTTGACCAAGACCATATGGTAACATCAAAATATCAGAAAATATTACTGCGCCATCAAAATCAAATCTCTTTATAGGTTGAAGAGTTATTTCAGATGCTAAATCACTGTTTAAACAAAGTTTTATGAAATCTGTATTTTTTTTTCTTATCTCTCGAAATTCAGGTAAATACCTTCCTGCCTGTCTCATTAACCATATGGGATTAGTTTTAATATCTTTATTTTTAATACAGTTAATTATGGGACTCATATAAATAGATACATATTTTTTACTTTATTAGTATTAGGTATTGTGAATAACGTAAATTAGTCAATTATCACAGTTTGTTAACTTTTTATTAATAATTTAGATCTTTATTTAGCTATATTTTATAGGGATTAATTAAGATTTCTTATATTTTATGTATATTATGTATAACTTTGTTAACATTTTATAATCTAGTCAATTAAATGGAAAAAAAACTAACTATTAGTATCCAGAAGAATAAATCTGAATTTCTCTTATTTTACTTATAGATTATAAACACTTTATACATGAGAAATTTATATCAAATATACCTAATATCAGATTCTACAGGCGAAACACTTGATAGAATTTTTTTAGCTTTGAAAGCACAATTTCCTAATTTCGAATACGAGACAAATCATTTCTCCTTTACTCGTACTGAAAGTCAAACTCTCGCTATACTAAAACAGGCAAAAAAAGAAAAAAATTCAATTATTTTATATACTATTGTTAATAGTAAATTAGCAAAATATCTTACAGAGAAAGCCTACGAAAGAAATATACCTTGCTTTGGGGTTCTTGGAGATTTGATTTTAAATTTTTCAAAGGTCTTAAATCAAAAAGCTTCCCATCAGCCAAGTGGGCAGCATATTTTAAATGAAGAATACTATGACAGAATTGAAGCTATCCAATTTACGATGAACCATGATGATGGTAATCAAACTGATGATATAGAGAAATCAGATATTATTTTATTAGGTGTAAGTAGAACCAGTAAAACACCCACTTCCATTTATCTAGCCAATAGAGGTTTCAAAACTTCAAATATTCCATTAGTAAACAAAAATTCTATACCATCTAAAATTACTGAAAAAAATTTTAAACCATGCGTTGTTGGCTTAGTTACAGAGGCAGAAAGATTATATGATTTAAGAAAAAATAGATTGAATTCGTTAAAAGAAGATCAAAATAGTGAATATGTAAATATCGATAAAATTAAAGATGAGTTAAATAGTGCCAGAAAATTATTTAAAGAAAACAATTGGCCAACAATAGATGTAACAAGAAAATCAGTTGAGGAAACAGCCGCATCAGTAATAAAAATTTTTGAGATAAAGAACAAAAAAAATGCTTAACATAATTTTAGCTTCAAAAAGTAAAGTTAGAAAAGAAATACTAGATAATCATAATATTAATAGTAAGGTTGAAGCCTCAAATGTTGATGAGGACCCTATAAAAGAAAGTTTATTAAAGGAAGGAGCTTCACCAGAAATAATTTCTAAGAATCTAGCAGAATTAAAAGCAAACAAGGTAAGTCAAAAAATTAATAATGCTCTAGTATTGGGAGCAGATAGCGTCATCGATTTAACTGGAGAATTAATTTCAAAACCAGAAAGTAGAGAAGAGGCTTTGAATATTTTAAAGAAACTCAATGGAAAAAAACATTCTTTGATCAGTTCAGTTTGTATATCTAAAAATGGATCTATGGTTTGGAACTATACTGACAAAGCTTACTTGACCATGAAGGATTTTTCTGAAAATGAATTAACTACTTATCTAAATAAAATAAGCGATGAAGCTTTATATGCTTATAATGTTTATCAAATTGAAGGAGAAGGTAGGGCCTTATTTTCAAATATTGATGGAGATGAAGATACTATAATGGGCTTGCCTATCAAAAAAATTAAAGAATATTTGGAGCTACAAAAATGAAAAAATTTTTAGTAATAGGTAATCCAATTGAACATTCTTTATCTCCAAAGTTACATAATTATTGGATAAAAAAAAATAATTTAGATGCAATTTATGGAAAATTGGAAACTTATGACAATGATTTGTCTGAACTATGTAAATCTATCAAAAATGGAGATTTGGAGGGTTTAAATGTTACTGTCCCTTTTAAAAAATCAATAATACCTCACCTAGATATTTTAAGTAGTAATGCGTTAAGGACACAATCTGTAAATACTATCTCGTTAAATAAAGGTAATTTAATTGGAGATAACACCGATATTAATGGGTTTGAATTAAGTATAAGAAAATTGAATTATGATGTAAGTGACAAGACAGTTCTGATATTAGGTGCTGGTGGGGTTGTGTCGTCAATAATTTTTTCATTGTTAAGGATGAAAGCATCAAAAATATTTTTGAGTAACAGAACTAAAAAAAAAGCTGAAAATTTAAAAAATTTATTCAATGAGATTAATGTTGTGGAATGGGGTGATTTACCAGAGTTTGATATGGTAGTAAATGCCACTACTTTAGGTTTAAGTAAAGTAGATAAATTTGGCATAGACTTTTCTCAGGCTGGTCAAAATAAGCTTTTTTATGATGTTATATACGCACCGTTTCAAACAGAGTTTTCAGAGGCAGGAAATGCTGAGGGTAATTCAATTGAAAATGGTTTAAATATGTTTTTATTTCAGGGCCAACAAGCTTTTAATATTTGGCATAATGTTGAACCAGAGATTAACAAAGAATTAATTGAATTTCTAAAAAACTGAAACTATGAGACTTAAAAGCAAACATGATTAGAGTTGGAATAATTGGAGGTATAGGATCAGGAAAATCTTTTATTTCTAGGCTCTTTGGATACCCAGTATTTAACGCAGATGATGAAGTAAAATATATTTATAAAAAAAATAAAGAGTGTTTTAATAAATTAAAAAAAAAATTACCAAAATTTATTAAAACATTTCCTATCAAAAAAAAGGAGCTTATATCAGCAATTAACTTAAATAAGAAAAATCTTAAAATTATATCTTCCGTTGTCCATCCATTTGTAAGAAAAAATATGAAAAAATTTATAATAAGAAACAAGAAGAGAGAAATGATTATTTTTGATATTCCTTTATTAATAGAAAACAAACTTAATAAAAAAAAAGATATTATTATTTTTGTTAAATCAAAAAAATCTAAAGTCTTAAACAGATTAAAAAAGAGACCTAACTTTAATGAAAAATTGATAAAGAATCTCAAAGAAAACCAGGTTATCTTATCTAAAAAAGAAAAATTAGCTGACTATGTCATAAATAATAATTTTTCAGCAAATGTGATGAAAAAAAAGGTTAAACTAATTAAAAAAAAAATTTTAAATGAAAGAAATAGTTCTAGACACTGAGACAACAGGCTTGTCAGTAAGAGATGGTCATAGAATTGTTGAGATTGGTTGTATTGAGTTAGATAATTTAGTACCAACCAAAAATATATTTCATTTTTATTTAAACCCTGAAAGAAAAGTATCAGAGAAAGCATTTGAAGTTCACGGTTATTCTGATGAATTTTTAGCTAGTAAACAAAAATTTGCTGATATAGCTGATGATTTTATAGATTTTATTAAGAATAAAAAAATTATTATACATAATGCTGAATTTGATATTGGTCATTTAAATAATGAATTAACTTTAATTGGAAAGCCGAAGATAAGTAATGAAAATATTATTGATACGCTAGAATTAGCACGAAATAAATTTCCAGGCTCGGGAATAAGTTTAGATGCATTATGTAAAAGGTTTAGAATTGATAACTCAAGGAGAGAAAAACATACCGCTCTAATTGATTGTGATTTACTTGCAAAAGTCTATATAAATTTAATTGATCAAAAAGAACCCACTCTAAATTTGGTTGAAAATAACGATAATAATATTTCTTTGACCCAAAGTGAAGCACAATATTTTAAAAAAGTAATAAAACCAACTGATCAAGAATTATTGAACCATAAAGAATTTCTTAAAAAAAATTTAAAAAAAAATTTTTTTTAATTTAATCTTTCTTTATATAGTTTTTCAAAATCAATCTTATTGCCAAACTTTAAATCTGGCAATCCTGAGGATCGTAAAATAGTCAAAAACTTTACCTCTAACTCTGGATACATCATTATTTGAAGATCACTTAATATTATTTTTTCTAGATCTGCCTTATTAATTTTTAAATCAATTATCTCAATGACATTTGCATATGCGATTTGAAAAAATCCCTTTTCTTTTTTTTTATTTGGATTTTCATATGTTAAAGTAGTTAAAACTTCTATCATTTTTCTTTTTAAAGGTTTTGAATTAATATCAACTTTCATCTTATATTCTGGAATAGTATTTCTGATTGTTACCAAAGCTTCTGGGCTTGGAATTTCAACTGATAAATCTTTAATATAACTTACAATTATTTTAAACTTATTTTCCATTTTTATCCTCTATATCTTCATACTCTCCCTCAATATAATTTTTTTTTCTATCATTACTTTTTTTTTTAGATGTATATTTTTTTGAATACTTGCTAAGAATTATTTTTCTTGTAACAGGAAAAACCAATAAAATACCTATAATATCAGTAGCAAATCCTGGTAATATTAATAAAAGAGCCGCGAAAGCAATTGCCGCCCCTGAAACTATTTCATAAAGTGGTAGTTCATTTTTAACTAACTGAGACATACCTGAACGCAATGTGTTAAATCCTTCATATCTTGCGTACCAAATACCTACAACTGCAGTTGTTAGAATTAATAAAATGGTGTTTAAAGCTCCTATTTCTGATCCAATCTTTATAAATAGGTAGATTTCAATAAGAGGTATCCCTAAAATGAGAATTATTGCTGTGTTCATTTGTCTATAATGTAAATTGCAGGTTGAAATTAATCAACATAGTAAATATTATTAATATATGAGTTATAGCTTTGAGTATATCGATATAATACTATTAGCAATGATAGCGGGTTTTATTTTCCTGAGATTAAGAGGAATTTTAGGTAAAAAAACTGGTTTTGAAGAAAATATTAATTCAAGTTTTCCTCATGAAAAGGTTTCAGAAACAAAAACTTCTCCTGTTTTAAATGCTAGTACATTTGACGACGCAGCAAAGAAAGATTTTTTAAATGGCGCTAAAATTGCTTATGAAAGCATTATTACTAGTTTCGCCAAAGGGGATCTAAAATCAATAAAAAATCTTTTAGCAAAAAATGTATACGAACAGTTTGATGAAGCAATCAAAGACAAAAAAGCAAGAAACGTTACTTCTGATACTACGTTTATAGGCATAAACTCTGCAGAAATTAAAGAGCATAATCAAAATAAAAATATGCTTGAAGTAACTGTTGAATTTGTAAGTGAAATTATATCTTGTATTAAAGATAAAGATAATAAAGTCGTGTCAGGTGATGCTCAAAAAGTTAAAAAAGTGCTGGATACTTGGAAATTTACAAAAGATAGTACTTCAAAAAATCCTAACTGGTTAATAGTAGACACCCAGGCTTAGTTGAACAAAAAAATATCAGATAAAGATAAACAAGACTGGCAAGAGTTTTTAAATAGTTCTGATAAATTAGAAAATAAAGATCAAAAAATTTCATCAACACCTAAGAGATATATTGAAAGATCTATTGATTTGCATGGTTATACTCTAGAGGAGGCAAATCACAAGATGACTACATATATAGAAGAATGTTTTATTAACGGAGTTAATAAAATTAATGTTATTACAGGAAAGGGTCTTAGATCAAAAAATTTAAATGACCCATATCAGTCTAGTAATTTGAGCATATTAAAATACTCAGTACCTAATTTTATTAGAGGTAGTGATCATTTAATGAACAAAATTATAAGTATTGATTTTGAGGCTGTAGAAAATCCATCCGTTGGAAATTTTGATATTTTTTTAAGAAAAAAAAAATAAGAATTATAAAATAAATTTTGAAAGATCTGCGTCTTTTACAAGTTCACCAATATTTTTCTTAATATAATCCGAGTCTATACTGATCTTTTCACCGGCTCTATCAGTTGCTGTAAAACTAATTTCATCTAATACTCTTTCAATTATAGTATGCAGTCTTCTAGCCCCAATATTTTCAACTGTTGTATTAACTTCACTTGCAATTGTTGCAATTGTATCAATTCCATCTTCAGTAAATTCTAAATCAACATTTTCAGTTTTAAGTAAAGCTTTGTATTGTTTAATTAAACTATTATCCGGCTCTTTTAAAATTCGCTTAAAATCCTCGCTATTCAATGCATCTAGCTCAACTCTGATCGGCAATCTCCCTTGAAGCTCAGGTAATAGATCCGATGGCTTTGCTAGCTGGAAGGCTCCTGAAGCTATAAATAATATGTGATCTGTTTTAATTGGACCATATTTAGTGCTCACAGTTGTCCCCTCAATTAATGGAAGCAAATCTCTTTGAACACCTTCTCTTGAAACATCTCCACCAACTCTATCAGTTCTTGCTGAAATTTTATCTATTTCATCTAAAAATACTATTCCATTATTTTCAGTTGTATTTTTTGCTGATTTAATAATTTTGTCTTGTTCTATTAATTTGTCAGCTTCTTCGTTAAGTAATATTTCATGAGACTCTTTTACTGACATTTTTTTCTTCTTAGATTTTTGACCCATAGATTTTCCTAGCATATCTGAAATATTAATCATCCCAACATTTGCACCAGGCATCCCAGGAATTTCAAATGATGGCATTCCACCGCCACTTTCAGTAACAGCTATTTCAATTTCATTATCATCTAAATCACCGTCTCTTAATCTTTTTCT
Organism: uncultured Pelagibacteraceae bacterium; assembly: GCA_902555585.1. GTDB lineage: Bacteria > Pseudomonadota > Alphaproteobacteria > Pelagibacterales > Pelagibacteraceae > Pelagibacter. The sequence goes on from CACDSY010000006.1 coordinate 28,659, forward strand.
AAAACTTTCTCGTGTTGCAACACTTGCTTTATTTCCAACAATTGCATCAAGAACTCTATCCTCAGCTAATTTCTGTGCTTTAGCGTGAACTTCTTTTCTTTTTTTCACTTTTTCCATTGCAATTGCAATTTCTAAAAGATCTCTAATAATTTGTTCAACATCTCTTCCAACATAACCTACTTCGGTAAATCTTGTTGCCTCAACTTTTACAAAGGGTGCTTCTGCTAATTTTGACAACCTTCTAGATATTTCTGTTTTACCAACACCTGTTGGCCCCATCATTAAAATATTTTTTGGAAGGACTTCATCTTTCATATCACCTTCTAAAGCTTGTCTTCTCCATCTATTTCTTAAGGCTATTGCAACAGCTCTTTTGGCATTATTTTGTCCAACAACAAACCTATCTAACTCAGAAACTATTTCTCTTGGAGATAATGAGTTTTGAATATTGTTTTTTTCTTTCTTAACTTTAGCGTTTGGTAGTGTTGTAACGTTTGATTTTTCCATTTAAATTTTCTCAATATTGCAATTATCATTTGTGAAAACACATATTTCAGATGCAACTTTAATTGCTTTTTTTGCAACTTCTTCTGCTGATAAATCTGTATCCATTAATACTTTTGCTGACGCTAGTGCATAATTTCCACCAGATCCAATTCCAATAACATCACCTTCAGGCTCTAAAACATCACCGGTTCCTGAAATAATAAAACTATTTTCCTTATCACCTACTGCCATTAAAGCCTCTAATCTTCTTAAATATTTATCTGTTCGCCAATCTTTAGCTAGTTCAACAGCCGCTCTTGCTAGATTTCCAGCATGTTTTTCTAGCTTAGACTCTAATCTTTCAAATAATGTTAAGGCATCTGCAGTAGATCCAGCAAAACCTGCGATCACATTTCTTTTCTCAATCTTACGAACTTTGTTCGCAGTTTTCTTAATTACTGTATTTCCCATACTTACTTGGCCATCTCCAGCAACTACTACTTCATTGTTTTTTCTTACTAATACTATTGTTGTCATGGATTATAGATGGATACTAAATCTTATAGTTCAAGACCAAGCCCAGAATTATTGCCATAATTGAATAATAGATATATACCTTTTTCAAACTATGAAACGTAAAGCAAAAATTAGTAGAAAAACAAAAGAGACTAACATCAGTGTTGATTTAAATATTGATGGAAAAGGTAAGTACAAAGTTGACACAGGTATAGGATTTTTAGATCACATGCTTGAACAATTATCAAAACACTCTTCAATGGATATGAATATTAAAGCTAAAGGTGATACGCATATTGATCTTCACCACACAACTGAAGATACAGGAATTGCAATTGGTGAATGTTTGAAAAAAGCATCTAAAAAATTTGTTGGTATTAAAAGATATGCTCATGCAATGATACCAATGGATGAAACATTAACTAGAGTTGCAATTGATGTTTCAAACCGACCTTATTTAATTTGGAAAGTAAAATTGAAAGTAGAAAAATTAGGTGAGATGGACACAGAATTATTTAAAGAATGGTTCCAAGCATTTTCACAAGCTGCAGGAATTACTTTGCACGTTGAAAATATTTATGGCGATAACAGTCACCACATAATCGAGTCTTGCTTTAAAGGATTAGCACGATCATTAAGAGCTGCTTTAGAAATGGATCCAAGAAATAAAACTACAATACCTTCTACAAAAGGTTCTTTATAAATTTAATGAATGTCACAATTGTTGACTACAATTCAGGCAATATAAGTTCTGTAATAAATTCGTTTAAAGAAGTTGCAAAAGATAAAGTAAACATTGAGGTAACGTCAGATCTTTCAACCATAAAAACTAGCGATAAAGTTGTATTACCAGGACAAGGCTCTTTTAAAAGCTGCATAGATGGTCTTAATAGTATTAATGGTTTGATAGAAACTCTTAATGAATTTGCATTAGAAAGTAAAAAACCGCTTCTTGGAATTTGTGTTGGACTTCAAATGTTTGCAGACATCGGCTATGAGGAAGTTGAGACCAAAGGTTTAGGTTGGATTTCAGGAAAAGTATCAAAAATTGATAACCAAGACGGTAAATTTAAGCTTCCACACATTGGTTGGAATGAAATTAATATAATGAAAGACAGCAAGATTTTTAAAGACATTGAAGATAAATCTCACATGTACTTTGTTCACAGTTATGAGTTTGTACCAGAGGATAAATCAGTGATTTCAGCAACAACTGATTATTCATCTAATGTTGTTTGTGCTGCAGAAAAAGAAAATATATTTGGAACTCAATTTCACCCTGAAAAGAGTGATAAAATTGGTCTTAAAATAATTAATAACTTCATAAGTTTATGAAAATTTTTCCTGCAATAGATATTAAAGATAAAAAGTGCGTTAGGTTAGTCAAAGGAGACTTTGATAATAAAACTGAATATGAAATGTCTCCAGTTGAACAAGCTGGTAAATATAATGATCATGGGTTTAAAAATTTACACATAGTTGATTTGGATGGAGCATTAACAGGAGAGACTGTTAACATTGATATTATTGAGGAGATTGTAGGTAAATTTGATCTTAAAATTGAAATTGGTGGAGGTGTAAGAAACTTTGAAAGTATTCAAAAATATACTGATGCTGGAGTTGAGAAAGTAATTTTAGGAAGTGCTGCAATTAAAAATAAAGAATTTCTAAAAGAAGCTTGTCAAAAATTTCCAGATAAAATTGCATTAGGTCTAGATGCTAAAGATGGCTATTTATCTGTATCTGGATGGAAAGAAAATTCTAATTTAAAAACTTTAGATTATTTAAAAGAAGTAAACGATTATGGGGCTAGTAGATTAATTTATACCGATATTAATAGAGATGGAATGAAGATGAGCCCAAATTTTGATGAAACAGAAAACGTTGCTAATAATTCAAATTGTCCAGTCATTATTTCTGGGGGAGTTTCCTCAATTAATGATATTAAAAAGGCAAAAGATTTAGGAAATAAAAATATTGAAGGAATTATAGTTGGTAAAGCTATATATGATAATGATATTAAACTGGATGAACTTGCAAAAGAAATAGATGCTTAAAAATAGAATTATACCCTGTTTAGATGTTAAAAATGGAAGAGTTGTAAAAGGTATTAACTTTGTTGACTTACAAGATGCAGGTGATCCCGTTGAACAAGCAAAGATTTATAGTGATGGTGGAGCTGATGAAATTTGTTTTTTAGATATCACTGCATCAAATGAAAATAGAGATACTATTTATGAAGTTGTAAAAGATACGTCTAAAAAATGTTTTGTACCTTTAACTGTTGGAGGTGGAGTTAGAAGTGTAGAAGATATCAGTAAACTTTTAAACTGTGGAGCTGATAAAGTTTCAATTAATACGGCTGCAGTACAAAACGCTGATGTTGTAGTTCAAAGTTCAAAAAAATTTGGCTCTCAATGTATTGTTGTTGCAATAGATGCTAAGAAAAATGGAGATAAATGGGAAGTTTTTACTCATGGTGGACGAAATAATACTGGAATTGATGCTTTAGAGTTTGCAAAAAAGATGGAAGAGAGTGGAGCAGGTGAGTTGTTGGTCACTTCAATGGATAGAGACGGTACTCAGGTAGGCTATGACATTGATCTTATGTCTAAAATTTCTTCAATGGTAAACATACCTACAATAGCATCAGGAGGAGTTGGTGATCTTGATCACTTAGTTGATGGCATCAAATTAGGCAATGCTAGTGCGGTTTTGGCAGCATCTATATTTCACTATGGCAAATATTCAGTGAAGGAAGCTAAAGAATATTTGGACTCAAAAGGAATACCTGTTAGGATTTGAGATGCTAAATACCCTCGAGAGCCTATTTAAACTTGCAAGAGAAAGAAAATCTTCACCAGTAGATGGTTCGTATACCAATAAACTTCTGAGTGATAAGTCTTTGAGCAAAGCAAAAGTGCTTGAGGAAATAAATGAACTGATAGAGGCGGTAGAAGAAGATACAAATAAAATTCATGAAGCAGCTGATGTATTTTATCATTTAGCAATGTATCTTGAGGCAAATAATATTAAAATTGAAGATGTCATGAGCGAATTAGAAAAAAGAAAAAAATGAGCCATAAATTTTATAAACCAGCAAGATCAAGATTACAAAGAAGTGAATTAGCAGTTCCAGGTTCATCACCGAAAATGTTTGAAAAAGCTCTAAGTTCGGCGGCAGATTACGTTTTTTTAGATCTAGAGGATGCAGTTTCTCCTAATGATAAAATTATTGCTAGAGCAAATGTTATTAAATCTTTGAATGAAATGGATTGGAGAGGTAGTGGCAAAACTATTTCTGTAAGAATTAATAGTTTAGATACACATTATATGTATTCAGATTTAATTGAGATCGTTGAACAAGCTGGAGAAAATGTAGACACAATTTTAGTTCCAAAAGCAGGAACAGCAAGCGATGTTTATATGGTTGATTGTTTATTAACTCAAATTGAGACAAATAAAAAATTAAAAAATAAAATTGGAATAGAATGTTTAATTGAGACAGCATTAGGAATGTCAAATATTAAAGAAATTGCTACTTCAAGTGAAAGATTAGAGGCATTGCATTTTGGTGTTGCAGACTATGCAGCAAGTCTGAGAGCACGAACTACAGTTATAGGCGGTCTTAATGAAAATTATCCAGGTGACCAGTGGCACCATGGTTTATCTGAACTAGTTATGACTTGTAGAGCATATGGTATAAGAGCAATCGACGGACCTTTTGGAGATTTTAATGATCCAGATGCTTATACAGCAGCTGCTAAAAGAGGTGCCGCAATTGGTATTGAGGGTAAATGGGCTATACATCCTTCACAAATTGAACTAGCAAACAATGTATTCTCTCCACCAGAAGCAGAGGTTACTAAGGCTAAAAGGATCTTAGAAGAGTTAGAAAAGGCTGCTAAAGAGGGCAAAGGAGCTGCTCAGCTTGATGGTAGAATGATTGATGCTGCATCAGCTAGAATGGCTGAAAACATTGTAAATATCGACAAGTTAATCCATAATAAATAAATAAAATTATGGACATTCACGAATATCAAGCAAAGAAAATACTTTCAAACTTTGGAGTAACAATTCCTAGAGGTGGAATTGTTTACAGTCCAGAAAATGCTGAGAATAAAGCTAGAGAAATTGGTGGATCAAGATGGGTAGTAAAAGCACAAATTCATTCTGGTGCTAGAGGAAAAGCAGGAGGGATAATCGTTTGTAATACTCCGTTAGAAGTCGCTCAAGCAACAGATAAATTATTAGGGAAAAAATTAGTTACAAATCAAACAGGACCTGAAGGAAAAATTGTAAACAGAATTTATATTGAAGAAGCCACAGATATTGAAAAGGAATTATATTTAGGATTGGTTTTTGATAGAAGCTCAGAAAGTATTATGGTTGTTGCATCGACAGAAGGAGGAATGAGTGTTGAAGAAATTTCAAAGGAAAAACCAGAAACAATTATTAGATCTAAAATTGAAGTTGCAGTTGGAATGCAAAATTTTCAAGCTAGAGAATTAGCATTTGGTCTTGGTATAGAGCCAGACTTAATTAGGAGAGCTTCCGATACTATTATTGGATGCTATAAAGCTTTTAGTGAATTAGATGCAACAATGGTTGAAGTTAATCCATTGGTTATTTCAAAACAAAAACAAATTTTAGCATTGGACTGTAAAATGAGTTTTGATAACAATGCAATGTTTAGAAGAAGTCAAGTTTCTGAGCTAAGAGATAAAACACAAGAAGATTCAAAAGAAATTTTTGCATCGGATAGAGGTTTAAACTATGTCAGTTTAGATGGAAATATAGGTAACATTATTAACGGTGCTGGTCTTGCAATGGCATCTATGGACATGATTAAACTTGCTGGAGGAGCTCCTGCAAATTTTTTAGATGTAGGAGGTGGAGCAACACCTGAAAAAATAGTTAAGGCCTTTAAATTAGTAACAATGGATGAAAAAGTTAAAGTAATTCTTGTAAATATTTTTGCTGGTATCAATAGATGTGATTGGGTTGCAGAAGGAATTGTAGATGCATTAAAAAAAATTGAAATTAAAGTTCCATTAGTTATTCGTTTAGCAGGTACTAATGTCGAAAAAGGAAATAAAATTTTAAAAGAGAGTAAAATAAATTATATAGAGGCAAATACTTTAGAGGATGCAGCGAATAAAGCAGTTGCAGCGCTAAATAAATAAATCATGACTGTACTCGTAGATAAAAATAGTAAGATAATTATTCAAGGTTTTACAGGTAAAATGGGCTCTTTTCATGCAGATGAGATGATTAAATATGGCTCAAATGTTGTTGGTGGAGTAACACCAGGAAAAGGAGGTTCGAAACATTTAAATTTACCGGTATTTAATACAGTTAAAGATGCTGTTAATGAGACAGGAGCCGACGCTTCAATTTTATTTGTGCCACCAGCTTTTGCAGCAGACTCTGCAATGGAAGCAGCTGATGCTGGAATAAAAATATGTGTAGCAATAGTTGATGGAATACCTTCTCACGACATGATCAGAATTAAAAGATACATGAGGAGATATACTAAAAGTTCTAAAATGACACTAGTTGGACCAAACTGTGCAGGAATTATTAGTCCTGGAAAATCAATGTTAGGAATAATGCCTGGACATATCTATAAAGAAGGTAGAATTGGAATTATTAGTAGATCAGGAACATTAGGTTATGAGGCTGCCCAACAACTAAAAAATTTGAATATTGGTGTTTCAACAAGTGTAGGAATTGGAGGTGACCCAATAAATGGAAGTTCTTTTAGAGATATTATAGAAAAATTTGAAACAGATGATGAGACTGATGCAATATTAATGATTGGCGAAATTGGTGGTCCACAAGAAGTTGCTGCTGGTGAATTCGCAAAAGAAAATATGAAGAAACCAGTTATAGCTTATATAGCTGGACTAACTGCACCAAAAGGAAGAGTAATGGGTCATGCAGGAGCAATAGTTTCAGCTTATGGTGAAAGTGCAATTGAAAAAGTTGAAATTTTAAAAGAGTGTGGAATTACGATTTCTAAAAATCCATCTGTTATGGGTGATACAGTAAAATCAATTCTAGAAAAAATGTAATCATGAGTTACGATGATAATAATATATTTGCAAAAATATTAAGAAATGAGATACCCTGTAATAAAATTTATGAGGATGAATTTGTTTTATCCTTTCATGACATAAATCCTCAAAAAAAAATCCATGCTTTAGTAATTCCAAAAGGAAAATATGTTGACTTAGATGATTTTAGTCAAAACGCATCTAGTGAAGAAATGGTTGGATTAATTAAAGGTATAAATATTGTAGCAAAGAAACTAAATATATCTGTTGATACTGGCAAAGGATATAGAGCGCTAGCAAATATAAGCGAAGATGGAGGACAAGAAGTTCCACATCTGCATTTTCATTTGTTTGGTGGAGAGAAAATCGGTAAAATGGTCACGTGAAAATTAATGTAGATAGAAGTTTTTTAGAAATAAATTCAATAAAAGATCTCAACCGTTCAAAAAGTCCAGGCTCAAACTTTAAAATTAGTGAAGTAGACCCACCAGATTTCCATTTAAATAAATTTTTCTATAAGCAAATTGGAAGAAAGCATAGATGGATAGACAGATTAACCTGGGGAGATAAAAAATGGATGGAGTATGTTGAAAATCCTAGAATAAAAACCTATGTTTTAAAGGATAATAGCAACTTAGCTGGATATTATGAAACTATTCGTGATCTCGAAAATAATCATTCCGAAATTGCATATTTTGGAATTTTAGAGGAATATTTTGGAAAAAAATGTGGTGGCTACCTTCTTTCTGAGGCTATCAAGAAGTTATTTGAGGAGGGAATATCAAGAGTTTGGTTACATACTTGCTCACTTGACCATGAAAATGCAATTAAAAATTATTTAGCAAGAGGAATGCAGGTATTTAAATTTGAAAAAATAAATGTTGAAGTTAATTAATATACTTTTGTAAAGAAAATATTTTTTCTTCAACTTTAATATTAATATTAATATCACTTAAAAAAGTCTGTATGAGATTTTGGTATATATCTTTTGTCTCCCAACCAATTAAATCTAAACTTTCTTTATCAAAAAAAACTTTAATTATATTATTTTCATATTCAAAATTAAAAACATAATAAAATGGATAATTCTTGTCATCTTCTGCTTCATAAATTTTTGAAATTAAAAATTTTTTATCAAGTATAAAATTTAAAGGTGTTTCATCTATTGAATATCTATAATAATTTTTAATTTTATCTGAATTGATAACTAGAGATTTACCATTAGAAACTAAGATTTTATTATAAATATCGTAATACTTACAGAAAATTTTTTTAGGGTATAAAACTATACATTCCCCTTTCTCAATATTATTATTATCTATTTTTTGTATAAATTTAAATTCTAAAGAATTTATATTTTCTAAATGACTTATAATTTCTTGATTAATAGAACTATGTGCATTTGAATTTAAAAATAAAATGAAAAAAAATATTAAACATTTTTTCATTTGAGAACTTCTCTTTTACCCACGTGATTAGCTTGGCTTACCTCTCCATTTTCTTCCATTTGGTCAACTATTCTAGCTGCCCTGTTATAACCAATTTGTAATTTTCTTTGTAAAAAAGATGTAGATGCTTTTCTCTCAGATTTTACAATTTCAAGAGCTGTATTGTATAATTCATCTAAGTTTTCATTATCTTTTGTATCATTATTCCCTTCTTTTTCGTCTGCAAAATTCAGAATTTCATCTACATAATCTGGTTCTGCTTGATTTCTTATAAAATTATTAATTTTTTCAATTTCTCCTTCCGATACAAATGGTGCGTGAATTCTTGTCATCTTGTTAGCTGAAGTCATGTAAAGCATATCTCCCTTTCCTAGCAATTGCTCAGCTCCTTGTTCTCCAAGAATTGTTCTACTATCTATTTTAGATGTTACTTGAAATGATATTCTAGTTGGAAAATTGGCTTTTATCGTACCTGTAATTACGTCCACACTTGGTCTTTGAGTAGCCATAATAATATGTATTCCAGCGGCTCTAGCCATTTGTGAAAGTTTTTGAATATAATTTTCTATATCTTTTCCAGCAACCAGCATTAAATCTGACATTTCATCAACAATTACAACGATATAAGGCATAGAAATCTTATGTTTTTCGTTATATCCGTCAATATTCCTAACCCCAACTTTGGTCATTAATTTGTATCTATTTTCCATTTCTTTAACGACCCAGCCTAGAACTGAAGCAGCTCTTTTTGCTTCTGTAATTACTGGACACAGCAAATGCGGAATTCCTTCGTATGTTGATAATTCTAACATTTTAGGATCGATCAATATAAATTTACATTTTTCAGGGGGATGCTTGTATAAAAGGGATAAAATTATTGTATTAATACATACTGATTTACCTGAACCAGTCGTACCAGCTATTAGCAAATGAGGCATAACACTTAAATCACTAGTTATTGGCAATCCAGAAATACTTTTACCAAGAGCAATAGGAAGCTTTATATCTTTCTTTTTATAACTAGAGTCAGAAATTATTTCACTCAAGAAAACATTCTCCCGTTGAGGCTTAGGTAATTCAATTCCTATAGTATTACTCCCAGGAATTGTTGCAATTCTAGCAGATTCTGAACTAGTATTTCTAGCAATATCCTCAGAAAGATTAATTATTTTTGATACTTTAACACCTGGAGCAGGTTCAAACTCATATAGTGTAACAACAGGACCTTGGCTCACCTTTTTAACTTCTCCTTCTACTCCAAAATCTAATAGAATTTTTTCTAATGTTTTTTCATCAATTTTATTTTCTAATAAATTTTTATTTTTTTTTGAAGGATTTTTAAAAAAATCTAGTGAGGGTAATTTATATTTAATAACCTTTTTGTCCGACTGTGTCATATTATAATCAAATGAAAAATTTTCTTGGACCCTAGTTTCATTATTAAGATATTCATCTTCATGTAATAAATTCTCACTATAACTTTCAACAACTTTTTTAGAAGGAGCTTTTTTAGATCTAGAGAAAATTTTAAACACAAATTTTAAATATCTTAACTTGAAATTAATACTTAGTAGAAAGAATAATGATATTAAAATAATTAAAATTACGTAACTAATTTGATTATTTAAGTTTATTAAATTTATAAAGACAGTCCCTTCAAATAAATTACCTAAAAATCCATTATTTCCATTAATTGTAAGCCAGTATGTTTCTGTATGGAAGACTGTAAAGAATAATGCTCCTATTATTGAATAAAGAATTGTAAAAAATAAACTCTCAACAATATGTAAAATTTTTTTATCAATTATTACTGATATAGATATAAGCGAAAAAGAGATTGGTACTAATAATGATATTAAACCAATTGATTGAAATAAAATATCAGAGGCATAGCTACCTTTTGAGCCTAATAAATTCTTAATTTCTGCATTCTCCGGAAAAATAAAGTTAGGATCTTCAGGTGAGTAGCTAATTAATGATGTTAAGAGTAAGATAGACAAACAAAGTAAGGCTAAACCCATTAATTCAGATAACCTTTTGAGGAGAAAATTTGCTGTATTATCTAATATATTTTTAATTTTCATTTTATCATTAATGATTTGTCACTTTGTATCATTTAATTTTTGTTGATAAAATTAAATAATATTATGAATATTTGTCTTTTAGGAAATAATTTAACAAATCTAGTTTTGGCAAACATATTACTTAAGAAAAGTATCAATGTTGATATTATTTCACAAACCAATCCATCATTATTAACAAATACAGTTAGGACAATCGCTATATCAAACGAAAATTACAAATTTTTGAGAGAAAATATTAAAGGGATCTCCAACATGGGGTGGCCAACAGAAAAAATAAAAATTTATTCTGACAAAAATAACTCATCAGAGTTATTTGAGTTTAAAAATAAACACCAAAAAAATTTTTACTTATTAAAATATAGTACATTGTATAATTTGATGAAAAAAAATAAATTTTTAAAATTTAAAAAACTTAAAAATTATAATTTAGATATTATCAAGAAACAAAAATACGATTTAATTATAAATTCTGAACAAAATAATTCAATAACAAAAAAGTATTTTCAAAAAAAAATAGAAAAAGATTATAGGTCACTAGCTCATACAGCAATAATAGATCACAAAAAAGTTGAAAATAAAATTGCTAATCAAATTTTTACAAAAAAAGGTCCTATAGCATTTCTTCCTTTGTCCAATAATCAAACTTCAATTGTATTTTCAAATAATTCAACCAAACTAATTGACAAATTAAGTCTTCTTCAAATCATTAATAAATATAATAAACAATACAAGATTACTAAAATTAGTGAAGTTGAGTCTGTTGGTATTAAGTTCTTTGTACTCCGAGACTATATTTTTAAAAATATTTTATCTTTTGGAGATTTAATACATAAAGTTCATCCACTCGCAGGACAAGGGTTTAATATGACTATTAGAGATATTAAATCGTTATCAAATATTTTAGATGAAAATATCAAATTAGGTATTTGTGATGGAGAAACAATTGCTCAAAAATTTCAAGAAAAAAATAAACATTTGAATTTTATCTATGGATTAGGAATAGATACAATAAATACTTTTTTCAACCTTGATAGTAAGTTAAAAAATAATTTATCAGAACCTTTATTTAGACTATTAAAAGGCAATAAACTTTTGAATAAATATGCAACTTTCTTATCTAATTGAATATTATTATTGTAAAGTTTTGTTGTTAAAATTGTCTAAAATATAAGTATTTAGAATTTCTTCTAACTTCTCTTTTCTTATATTTAAATCTTTACTTTCAAGTAAAACTTGTTTCTCCTCTAATGAAAATGGCGATGCCATTGATAAAGCATTGATAGTTTGATCTAAACTTTGTTTTTCAATCTCTTTCCAATTAATTTCGTATCCTTGCTTTTTAAAAAGACCTTTAAGATTTTGAAATATTAATTTTAAATCTGAAAATTTTATTTCCTCTGATTTTTCAATTAAATCACTTGAAAAATCTTCGTATTTAACTTCACATTCTCTATATAGGTTGTCATTATTTATTTCTTCCATAATCTTAAACCTGCATATGCCATTTAAAATTATTAAATATCTACCGTCATCTGTTTCATTAAAACTAGTTATTTTTCCAACACAACCTACATCGTGTAAATCAGGTTTTTTTAATTCACCAGTTTTTTTTGGTTGAATCATGCCTATCATACGATTACTTTTCATACTTTTATCTATCATTTGAATATATCGAGGCTCAAAAATATTTAATGGCACTGTAGTTCTTGGAAATATAATAAAATTAGATAGAGGGAATACGGGTAATATTTTTGGTAGATCTTCTTTTTTCATAAGATTTAAATTATAACATCTAAACCATGAATTCAAATAATTTAGAAAAAATAAAAGATAAAATTCTGAATTCTTTTAAAGAAAAAAAATTTCAAGAAGTAATAGTTGACGGAGAAAATTTATTGAAAGAGAGACAAAATGATGCACAATTATTATTTCTGTTAGGATTTGCCTCAATAAATCTTCAAAACTTTGTCAGTGCAGAAAACTATTTTAAAAAATTAATAGTATTTCAAAAAACTGCAGAGAATTTATATACTTTAGGCAATATTCAAAAAAAACTCAAAAAATTCAATCAAGCAGTCGACTCATTTATTGAAGCTATAAAATTAAACCCAAATTTTTCTGAAGCATTTAATAATTTAGGAAGTACTCTAAAATCTTTAAATAAATATGATGAGGCGATACTAAATTATAAGAAATCTATAAATATAAATAAAAATAATGCTGAAGCTTGCTATAATCTGGCAAGCATATATTTTTTATTAGAAAATTATATTGAAGCCTCAGACTACTTTAAGAATATAATTAATTTAAAAGCAAGGAATGAGGAAATATGTGAAAAATATACAATATGTTTATTTAAAACAGGTAAGAAAAATGAGATAAAAGACTTTGTACCAAAAGTCATTACAAAATACCCGAGTAATAAAACTTTAAATAATTTATTAGGACAATCATTGTTAGCTTTAAACTTTCATAAAGAAGGTTTATCTTACATAAAGAAAGGTGCAGGTTTTTTGCAACTTGATGAAAAAGGAGTTAATTTACTTAAATGAAAAGAGTCGATATTAAAAATAGTGAATCACCAAATTTTATTGGTTGTTGGCATCTTGAAGATAAAAACATTTGTAACGATATAATTGAATTTTTTGAAAATAATAAATCTCTTCAAAAAAAAGGGTCAACAGCAAAAGGAGTTGAAGAAAATAGAAAAAAATCTACAGATATTACAATAAGTCCAAATAAACTTTCAGATCTAAAATACAAAGTTTTTCAAGATTATTTTTCTGAACTTCAAAAATGTTTTTTGGACTACAGAGAACAATGGCCCTTTGTAAAAAAATTTCTAACAAAAGTTAATGTAGGACCTTTTAATGTACAAAAATATTTTCCAGGAGATCATTTTGCAGCCTTACATTCTGAAAGAACAGGTCTATCAACATTACATAGAATTTTTGCCTTCATGACCTACTTAAACGATGTTAATGATGGGGGTACAACTGACTTTAGTCATTACGGATTAAAAATTAAACCTGAAAAAAATAAAACATTAATTTGGCCTGCAGAGTGGACACATGCACATACTGGGTCAGTACTAAAAAGTGGAACTAAATATATAATCACTGGCTGGTTTGATTTTGCATCATAAATTACATATTCAAATTCTTAAAATCGATTACTTTAATGAATACTGAAAACACCTTAAATAACAAAAAAATTATTTTAGATAATTTTAATAAAGGGAAATATGAAAAAGTAATTAAATTAGGAAAGAAATTTTTAAAAAAAAATCATGATTTCCAAGTATTATATGCATTAGGTGCATCAAATTTAACTTTAAAAGATTATTTAGAAGCAGAAAAATTTTTTAGAAATATTATCTCATTAAAGCCAAATGCAGAGAATTATTATATTTATGGTAATATTCATAAGCAACTAAAAAATTATAAACAAGCTTCAGAATATTTTTTAAAAGCTATAAATCTCAAATCTGACTACTCAGAGGCTTATAATAATTTGGGGAATACTAAATTTAAATTAGGATTTATTGATGAGGCAGTTAAAAACTACCAACAAGCAATAAAATTTAATAAAAAGAATATTCCAGCATATTTCAACTTAGCACATGTATACAGTGAAGAAAAAAATTTTTACGATCTCAAAAGAGTACTTCAAGATGTTTTGAAATTTGATGAAAATAACACCACAGCATTGAATGATTTAGGTTATTTAAATTTAATTCTTGGAAAAGTAGATGAGGGAAGGAAATTATTTGAAAGAGTAATAAATATTGATGATAAGCATATAAGAGCTTTTAAAAATTATTTTTTAATTACAAAAGTAGAGAAAGAAAATAAATTCTTAAAAAAACTAGAACAAATTGATTTATCAAAAGTAAATGATGAAGATAAAATATTTGCATATACTAGTCTAAGTAAATGTAATTTTGATTTAAATAAATCTGATTTGGCTTTAAAATACTTAGAAGAATCTCACAAAATTAAAAGGATAAAATCAAATTTTAGCTTTCAAGCAGAAAAAAAACTCTTTGAAAAAATAAAAAATATTTTTGAGGAAAATTCAAACAAATTTACCGTGCACAACAACAAACTCAAGATTATACCAATTTTTATTGTTGGAATGCCAAGGTCTGGAACAACTCTTTTAGAACAAGTTCTATCATCTCACTCGAATATACATGGTGCTGGTGAACTTAATTACTTACCTAAAATTATTGACAATTTAAAATTAGATAAACTTCAAAATTTTGATAACTTTATTAAAACCATAAGGTCTGAGTATCATACTAAGGTATCACAATTAAGTGATAAAAAATTTGTTATTGATAAACTACCAATGAATTTTAGATGGTTAGGTTTTATAGTAAAAGCTTTCCCAGAGGCCAAAATAATTCACATCAAAAGAAATCCAATGGCAATTTGTTGGTCAAATTATAAAATCAACTTTCCTGACCCTGGTATGGATTTTTCACTTAGTCAAAAAGATACTGCAAAATATTATATATTATATGATGATCTCATGAAATTTTGGTCAGACAAACTTAAGGAAAAAATAGTAAATATTAACTATGAGAATTTTGTAAATGATTTTGAAAATGAAGCACAAAATTTAGTTAGAAAACTTTGTATTAAATGGGAAGAAAATCTCAAAAATTATAGCAAAAATTCTAGACCTGTTCAAACAGCTTCTCTTTTGCAAGTGAGAGGTAAAATTAAAAAAAATACATCTGAAGATTGGAAAAAATACAAAAATTTTCTAAACATTATGCAGGAAATTTTAAAGCAACATAAAATAAATTTTTAATCTCATGGATAATTTATTTCAGACCATTTGTAATATTTTCCCTGCATATAAGTTGGATAAAAAAATTAAAAAAAAAATATTTTATATATTTTTTTCAATTTGCAAAATTTTTCTGAAAGGACCTTTTATTTTAAATTTTGGTAATATTAAAATTTACTCTTACCCAGCAAAAAGTGATTATACAAGATTTTTGTTAACAAGAGTAAGTATTCCAGACCCCAGAGAAAGAAATATAATTACACAAAACTTGAAAAATAAAAAAAATATATTCATTGACTGTGGAGCAAATGCAGGATTTTATAGTCTAGATATAGCTACTAAAGTACAAAATGTAACAACTTATGCTTTCGAACCATCAAAACATGAAAGATCCCTTTTAAAAAATAATATTGATCTAAACAAAATTACTAATATTGAGATTATAGAATTTGCAGTAGGTGACAAAGATGATGATGTAATATTTAATGATACCAGAGATAAAAAAATTAAAAACTCCAGTGGTGGAGGATTTGTAACTAGAGAAATTCCTGAAACTGAAAATAACTATAAAGTTAAAATTGTTACACTAGATAATTTCTTTAAAGATATGAATTTTCAAAATAATACAAGTATTTTCATAAAAATTGATATAGAAGGATATGATTTTAAGGCAATAAATGGAGCCAAAAAAATTATTCTTAAATATGATTCTACTGTTATATTTGAATTTTCTAAAATGATAATGAGCCAACATGATTATTCAATCAAAGATATTGATTTTTTTTTACAGCAGGGATTTAAACTTTATGATATTTATGGCACTGAGATAAGCTGTAAAGATTTAGAAAACAAAATCTACGAATTAGATGATAGCCATAATACTTGTGGAAATATTATATTATCAAAAAAAAAATTAGATTTTAATTTTAAAAATAATTAACTTAAGTTAAAATTTTACTACTTGCTAAATTTAACAAAAGCTACTAATTTCAATACTATTAGACAAGCGGGCATAGCTCAGTGGTAGAGCGTCTCGTTGCCAACGAGAAGGTCGTGGGTTCGAGTCCCATTGCCCGCTCCAAACATTATGATTATCTGGATCGCATCCTATCCCAAAAGTGGAAATACGTATTTAAGATCTTTTATATCTTCATATTATTTTTCAAAAAAAGGAAAATTTGATTTTGATTTGCTTCTAAATATTCTTCAATTTCCATCAATAAAATTTTCAAAAAAAAAAATTAATTCAGAACAGGAAGCAAGTCAAAGTTGGATTTATAACCAACAACAGTTTTTTTCTGGAGAAAAAGTACATTTTATTAAAACACACAGCAACCTTAATGAATATAAAGGAAATAGTTTTACTACAGAAAATTTATCACTTGGTGGGATCTATATAGTTAGAGATCCTCGAAATTTAATAACATCCATGACGCATCATTATTCACTTAATTATGATCAAGCATATTCAAAGATAATAAATAAAAATCAAACACTTCTGGAAAAATCTACTGACGGTGATTATAGTAATTTCACTTTTCTGGGATCATGGTCGAGTCATTATAAATCTTGGAAAAATACAAATGATTTTAAAACTTTATTTATAAAGTATGAGGATTTAGAGAATAATAAATTCGATACTTTTAAAAAAATAGTAAATTTTATAAATACTCTAAAAAAAAATGACAAAATAATTAATGAAAAAAAACTAATTAATTCCATAAATTCTACAAATTTTTCCAATTTAAAAAATAAAGAAGAAAATGAGGGTTTTGAGGAAAGTGTATATTCTAAATCTGGAGAAAAAAAACGATTTTTTAATTTAGGATTTAATAATAGATGGCAAAAAATTCTACCAAAAAATATTTTAAACAAACTAAATAATACTTTGCAAAACGAATTAAATGAATTAGGTTACGAGGTTAATGAATGATCTAGCAGATAAAAAGTGTATTCCTTGTGAAGGAGGTATTCCTAGTTTTAATTTAGAGGAAATTCACAAGTATCTTAAAAAAGTTGATGGATGGGATGTGGAGTCTGCAGATAAAAAAGATTACTATATTATTAAGAATTTTAAATTTAATAGTTTTTTAGAAAGCCAATCTTTTGTTAATAAAGTTGGAGAAATTGCTGAGCAAGAAGGCCATCATCCAGATATATGGTTTGGTTGGGGATATGCAAAAATAAAAATACAAACTCATGCTATTAATGGACTTCATGAAAGTGATTTTGTTCTTGCTGCAAAAATTGACAGAATTGGCTAGGTCTTAATGTTTGAAGTGTCTTGTTTTTGAAAAAACTAGTATAACGCCTAATTTATCTGCAAATTTTATAATTTCTTTGTCCCGTATAGAGCCTGATGGTTGAATAATTGCACTCACTCCATTTTGAACTAAAGTTTCTATCCCATCTACGAAAGGAAAAAATGCATCCGATGCTCCTATGATTATGTCTTCATCTTTAATTTTTTGAAATTTTTTCATTTTATCTATTGCTATTTTACAACTATCCAACCTACTTGGTTGACCAGATCCAATTCCAATAGTTGCACTATTTTTTGTTAAAACAATTGCATTAGATTTTACATTTCTACACACATTGAATGCGAAAAGTAGATCATCAAAAATTTTTTTCGACGGCTGAATTTTAGATACTACTTTAAAATTATCTTTACTCAAAATCTTATTATCCGAATTTTGCATCAATAAAGAATCAAAGTTACTTGTTATGTTGTCTAAACTGTTTCCTTTTAATCTTGATGCATCGATTAATCTTAAATTTTTTTTTTTTTTTAAAATTTTTAGAGAGTTTTTATCAAAACCAAGCCCAATGATTACTTCTAAAAATATTTTACTCAATTCTGAGGCTATTTTTTTATTTACCTTAAAATTACATGAAACAATTCCTCCAAATGCACTTACTGGATCACATGCCAGAGCTTCTTTATAACTTTCTATTTTATTCTTATTTACTGACACACCGCATGGGTTGGCATGCTTAACTATTACGGTGCCAGTATTTTTTGGGAGTGTTTGTGATATATTTAAGGCTGCATAAATATCATTGTAATTATTATAACTTAATTTTTTTCCACTTAACTGAAATATATCTAAGCTATTATTTTTGCTATAGATCGCTGATTGCTGATGAGGGTTTTCACCATATCTTAAAACTTCTACCAAGTTTCCATGAATAGTTTTCTTTTGAGGAAAATTATTTTTATTCTCAATATTCAAATACTCTGAAATTACAGAGTCGTAGTATGCTGTTAAATTAAATGCTTCTTGAGATAGTTTTTTTCTTAATGCCAAACTTGTGGAACCTTTATTTTTTTCTAAATCTAAAATAAATTCCTTATACTGATGCGGAGAAGTTAAGACTGTTGTAAATTTATAATTTTTAGCTGCTGCTCTGACAAGAGTTGGCCCTCCAATATCTATATTTTCAATGAGCTTATTATGATTTTTTTTACTTTTTAACATTGCTTCAAATGGATAAAAATTAACTATTACTAGATCTATTTCATCATAATTATTTTTTTTGAGCTCTTTTTTATGAATTTTGTTTTGTCTTTTGTTTAGAATACCTGCATATAACTTTGGATGAAGCGTTTTTACCCTACCATCTAAAATCTCATCAGTATTTGTATACTCTGATACTTCTGTACATTTAAAGCCTAAGTTCTTAATTGCTTTTGATGTGCCACCTGAGCTTATTAAGTGTACTTTGTATTTTTTAAGGGTATTTAAAACAAACTTAATTTCAGATTTATCTGAGAGAGATATAATTGCTTTTTTAATTTTATTACTCATATTTTACTTATCTGCCATTTAATTGATTGTTCATCACTCTGAGTAACACCAGATATGAAAATATTCTGGTTCTCAATATATTGATTTTTATTTCCAAAGTATAGCCCAGTTTCAACTCCTATTAATCCATCATTTGAAAAAAATCTCCAACCAGAATTCTCTAATTCAATTAAAATAGATTTATTATCTTGAAGCTTTGTTACTTTAATACTTGGAAGAAGATGAAATCTTATTTCAAAGTTTGTAACTCTAAAATTCTTTTTTTTAATAAGTTTTTCTTTTCCAAAAATAATATTTTTATCTACATCAAATTCTAAATTTCTTTGGTGAATTACTCCATATCTAGATAAATATCCATCATGTGAACATTTAATACTCCAATAATTTTTTTCATAGGATACTTCATTGTCAAAGGTTTTGAATCCTTTGCTTACTACACTAAGACCTTTACTTTTTTTTTTGAAATTACAAGTTGAAGAGTTATCTAAAATTAATGTTGAGTGAGTTGCGGTTGATTTTGAAATTGAATTTAGTTGATGATTATGATTTTGAAAATAACCAGAGTTTGTAATAAGTTTTTTATCTTTAAAAAAAAATTCAAATGATAATGGTCCACTTTGATAATTTTCTGAAAAATTTTTTACTGGATTACTTCCTGTATCCATAGCAAGGACCACATTTTTATTTTTTAAGATTGTATAGCCAGATGTTTCAAACCTATCATTTTTAAACTTATACCTAAAAAGAGATAGATATTTATCAAAGTCTTTATTATTTAAATTATTATTTCCATTAAATAATAAACTTTGTTTTAATGACCCCCAAATAAACTCATAGGATTTGCCAAGGTAATGAATTATTTCATTTAAGTATTCTGGAATTTCATTTAAAGATTCTTTTAAAAGTTCTCTTATCAAAATAAAATATTTTAAATAAAAAACCATCTGTCTTATATTTCTTGATTTTGGAAAGTAGTTATTATCAAAAGAAGTATTAATAATTTTTTTAAGTAAATCTAATCCATACTCTAAAAACCTGTTATTTTTGTATGCTATTCCTGTGAGAGTTATTGCTGTACATCCTAACATTTTGTTGTTTAAATCAGAGGACCTGTCAATTTCATTTATCAAATGATTTACCTGCTTACTGATTATCTCGTTAAAACTGTTTTTATATTTATTTCCAGATTCATCATAGGTTATTTTTGAATTTG
Organism: uncultured Pelagibacteraceae bacterium; assembly: GCA_902555585.1. Classification (GTDB taxonomy): domain Bacteria; phylum Pseudomonadota; class Alphaproteobacteria; order Pelagibacterales; family Pelagibacteraceae; genus Pelagibacter. The sequence continues at coordinate 49,077 of CACDSY010000006.1, forward strand.
ATATCCAAGCTATTACTCTTTTAGAAAGAATGTCTATTTCCCAACTTCTTGTTTCATAGTTTTGGTTCTTTTTAATCCAATTTTCAATAATTGATTGTGTAACTTCATTTGAGGATTTAAGATCTATTGAAAACAACCAATAAAAACTATGAAGTTTTTTAAAATCATTATATTTTAAAAGTTTATTTTCCCATATTGATTGAATATTAAAATCCTCAATTTTCTTTTTTTGTTTTTTGTATTTTATTAATGAACTAAGTATATTAAGGCTTGGTTGATAAACTAAAACATTTTCATCAATCCTTGAAATTTTTCTATTATAAATAGATGAGTTTAAATAAATTTTTCGTATTTGGTTTTTTAAAATAAAATAAAATTCATTGATATAATTATAAGAACTTTTTAAAAACATATTATATTGATTTTAGTTTTTCAATATTAGCTTTAATATCCCCATCGTTCTCTTTAAAAACTGTGGTCCCAGATACTAAAATATCAGCTCCAGCTTCTAAAACCATTTTTGAATTACTAAAATTAATTCCTCCATCCACTTCAATATCAAAGTGATATTGGTTTTTGTCTTTTATTTTTTTCAATTCTTTTATTTTATCTAATACTTCAGGCATAAATTTTTGCCCTCCAAAACCTGGGTTAACACTCATAACAAGAACCAAGTCAATATTATCTATTTCATCGATTAAAGTTTTAATTTCAGTTTTTGGATTTAAAGATACACCAACTTTCTTGCCAAATTTTTTTATCAAACTTATAGATTCTTTTAAGTTTACAGTAGCTTCAGGATGAATAGTTATTATATCAGCACCAGCTACTGCATAATTTTCAATATGTTTATGTACTGGAGAGATCATTAAGTGTACATCAAATGGAAGTTTTGTGTATTTTCTTAGGTTTTTTATTACGGGGGGTCCTATCGTTAGATTTGGAACAAAGTGACCATCCATAACATCGACGTGAATTAAGTCAGCTCCACCTTGTTCCAGCTTCTTGATTTCATTACCTAATTGACTGAAATCTGCAGATAGTATTGATGGTGATATTTGTATTTTTTTCATTTGATACTAAAATATTAGTATCAATTTTTTGTTTTATTTGAATTAATTTTTACTAAATATTCTATATAATTCTTGAGCTATTTCACTTTCTAAAGGAAAAGAAAGCATGCCCATGACTGAATATCCAAGTAAATAAGGCATTAAATAGAAACGCGCCATGTAAAAAAACCAAGCAACGTAAAGTGGTATTAAAGGACCTATTATAAAGCTCGGAGTTATTGGTCTGAATATATTTATAAGTGGATTAGTAAGCTTAACGAAAACTTTCATAAAGAAGAAATTAGAGTCTTCCCTTTGAAAGATGTTCATCGCAACTCTACCAATTAAAGTCCACATAATTACTCCCAAAATATAATCAATTATATAGACTAGAGGGTGAAAGTTAGCAGACATAATTTTAAAAAAAAGGGGCGAACTAAATCGCCCCTAAATTTGAATTGTTTATTTTTGTGCTAGTACCGTTTTACCACTTGGTATACGCACATCATCAACCATTTTCTGAGTAGCCGCGTCTGGTGCTGCAGTTATTAAACTGACAACAATCATTGAAACTAAACTTACGGCAGCTCCAACTATTCCAAAAGTAAGTTGCGTTATGCCTAAGAAACCAGCTCCACCACTTCTTACCCAAATTAGATAAGCTGTTCCAGATATTAGTCCTAATAGCATTCCTGCAACAGCACCTGGTGCGTTAGCCCTCTTCCACCATACTCCGAGTACAAGTGGGAAGAATAGTCCAGACATTGCAAAATCAAAAGCCCAAATTACAGAACCCAAGATACCTTGTATTTCTAGTGCAGCTATTGTTGCTCCTGCAAAACCAATTAATACAAGTAGAACCCTTGCAACGATCAGTCTTTTTGCTGTCTCAGCTTTTGGATTAATTATTTTGTAGTAAATATCATGAGATAATGCATTTGATATTGCTAATACTAATCCATCTGCAGTTGACATGGCAGCAGCCATACCTCCAGCAGCAACCAGACCTGAAATTACATAAGGTAATCCAGCAATCTCTGGCGTTGCTAATACAACAGCTTTACCACCCATAAAGAACTCATTAAGCTCTAGAGTTCCATTACCATTAAAGTCACTGATAAACATTAAGTTTGCTTGGTTCCAGTTTTGATACCAGTCAATAGCTTGAACTTCTGCAATTGTTTTACCAATAATTCCAGTTGGAAGGGTTGGATCTATTAAAGATAGTTTTGATAATGTAGCTAACATTGGTGCAGAAGAGTAAAGTAGGAAAATAAAGAATAGTGACCATCCTACAGATCTTCTTGCAGTTCTTACACTTGGAGTAGTAAAGTATCTCATCATAACGTGAGGTAATGATGCAGTTCCTGCCATCATACATACCGCTAATGAAATAAATGCCCAAGGAGTTGCATTAACTGATGAATGCGCTTTAGTTATGCCAGCTAAACCTTTTGGAACGGTTGCCAAATCAGCAGCAGAGTTTTTAACAAAACCAAATTGACCTTCTAGTTCTGCAATTCTTGCAACTTCATCAGCTAGCATAAAGTGTGGGAAAAAACCTGCTCCCAACTTACTGCTAATCCAAAATACTGGAAGTAAGTAAGCTATAATTAATACAATATATTGAGCCACCTGTGTCCAAGTAACAGCTCTCATTCCACCAAGCATCGAGCACATCAAAATACTTGCTAGTCCAACATACACAGCTATTCCAAATGGAATATCCAATGCTACAGATGCAATTGTACCTGTTGCATTAATTTGAGCTGTTACATAAGTGAATGAAGCAACTGTTAAAACTATGACTGCACTAAATCTTGCTAGGTTTCCACCATAACGAGTTCCTATGAAATCTGGAACTGTATAACATCCAAATTTTCTTAAATACGGTGCTAACAACGAAGCAACTAGTACATATCCACCAGTCCACCCAACAAGTAGAGCCATATATCCGTAGCCTTTGAAATAAATTCCACCAGCCATAGCAACGAAAGATGCACCTGACATCCAGTCAGCGGCGGTTGCCATTCCATTAAATACAGTCGGAACTTGTCTCCCAGCTACATAATAAGCGTCAACTTGAAGTGTTCTAGACAACCAACCAATTAAAGCATAAATCAAAACTGTAAAGGCAACAAAAAAGATACCAATCAATTTTGCAGACATTCCAGCTTGTTCAGCTATAGCCATCAGAATAATAAATACAAGGAAACCTCCAGTATATATTCCGTAGACTTTTGGCAGATTATCAATAAATTTACCTTTTATCATTTGTCACCCTCTCTTTCAGAGAACCCAAATTCATCATCTATTTTTTCTTGTCGACCTGCAAACCAAAAAATGAGAATGACGAAGATTGCAAGTGATCCTTGACATGTAAACCAATACGTTAAAGGATATCCAAATGGTCTAATGTTTGATTCTTGCATTTCGGCTCCGAAAAGGAAGATGCCAATTGAGAAAACAAACCAAATTGCTAATGTAATAAAGAGCAAGTTCCTGGTTTTTTCCCAGTGTTGTTCTTGTTTTGACATTTTTTCTCTCTCCTATAGGTTAAAAAAATAACCATACCGATAATCAAACATATTTAAACCCCTAAAAACACTCGATATTGTGTCATTTTTACATTATACATCATCATATTAGTTAACTAAATGGCCCTTAAATATAGATTCAACTTAAAAGATATAAAACTTGAGGACTTTAAAGTTTATTTGGTTGCAATGTTTAAAGGCATTCTGCCAAAGAAAAAAATAAAAAATTTAGAAGATCTTAAGGAATTTATTCAGCAAAAATCAGCATGGGTATCTCAAGTTACATTATATAACTATTTGAAAACAAGAATGGGTACTAAATGGGTTCTTCATTTTGACGACGAAACATTTTTAAAATCAATTAACACTGCTAAATGGAATATATATGCTATCTCGCTTCAGGATTTGTCATTTTATACAATTTCATATTTAAATGTTTATTTTAATTATAAAGAAACAAATAAAGCTTCTGAAATCTATAACAATATCTTGGATAAAGAATTAGAAAATGGAATGCCCAAGGAAGTTGTTGATGAAGCAAGGATAAGTTTTCAGAAAAGATTAGATCAAATAAAATGGGACGACTATTATAAGTCTTGGCCATTTAACGAAAGCGCATTAGCTTTATATAATTGGGCCCCTGTTGCTAATGAATTAAAATCTTTAGATAGAAAAATAGTTCTTAATTCTATGATTTTAAAATGGGATAATATTAAAGAAGAGTTCTCTAAATTAATAAAGATCTAGATATTTTTTCTATTATCTACCAAACTCTCAACAACTGAAGGGTCAGCTAAAGTGGTCGTATCTCCTAATTGACCATGCTCATTAGCAGCAATTTTTCTTAGTATCCTTCTCATTATTTTTCCTGATCTTGTTTTTGGAAGACCTGGAGCAAATTGAATTAAGTCTGGGGTTGCTATTGGACCAATTTGTTTCCTAACCCAAAGTTTTAAGTCTCTCTCTAAATCAAGAGTACTTTTTTCTCCAGCATTTAAGGTTACATAGCAGTAAAGACCGTTTCCTTTAATATCATGTGGGTAACCAACCACTGCTGCTTCAGCTACTTTTGGATGAGCTACAAACGCGCTTTCAATTTCTGCAGTACCTAAATTATGACCAGAAACAATAATTACATCATCTACTCTTCCAGTAATCCAATAGTATCCATCCTTATCTCTTCTGCAGCCATCACCCGTAAAGTACTTTCCATCAAACTGTGAAAAATAAGTATCTATAAATCTTTGATGGTCACCATATACACTTCTCATTTGTCCAGGCCATGATTGTGAAATACAAAGTCTACCTTGCGCTTCTCCTTTTAAAACCTTTCCATCTTTATCTAGGATCTCTGGTTTAATTCCGTAAAATGGTTTTGTTGCGGAACCAGGTTTTAAATCTATGGCACCAGTTTGAGGACTGATCAAAATTCCACCTGTTTCTGTTTGCCACCAAGTATCAACTATTGGGCATCTGCTTTCACCAACGGTTTTGTAATACCATTCCCAAGCTTCAGGGTTAATTGGTTCACCAACAGTACCTAAAAGTTTTAAAGTTTTTCTAGATGTTTTCTTTACAGGCTTATCACCTTCCCTCATTAAAGCTCTGATTGCTGTTGGAGCTGTATAAAAAATATTAACTTTATATTTATCAACTATATGCCACCATCTAGATGTATCAGGATAAGTAGGTATTCCCTCAAACATGATTGTAGTTGCACCATTAGCAAGTGGACCATAAATTATATAACTATGTCCTGTAACCCAACCTATGTCAGCTGTGCACCAGTAAATATCTTTAGGTTTATAATTAAAAATATATTGGTGAGTCATTGATGCATAAACCATATATCCACCAGTTGTATGTAGCACACCTTTTGGTTTCCCAGTTGAACCAGATGTGTAAAGAATGAATAATGGATCTTCAGCATTCATTTCTTCAGGCTCACATTTTGCTGAGACTTTACTTATAATTTTGTGATACCAAACATCACGATCATTGTACCAATCAATTTTTTTGGTGCCTGTTCTCTTCACCACGATACATTTTTTTACGTTGGGACAGCTTTGCAAAGCTTCATCAGTAATAGATTTTAAAGGGATTGTTTTGCCTCCTCTTACACCTTCATCTGCAGTTATTACATAATCAGATTCGCAATCATTAATTCTACCTGAAATACTATCTGGTGAAAAACCTCCAAATATTATGGAGTGAACTGCACCTATTCTTGCACATGCAAGCATTGTGTAGGCAAGTTCTGGTATCATGGTAAGATAAATTGTTACTCTATCACCCTTTTGAACTCCCAAATTTTTTAATCCATTTGCTGCTTTTGAAACCTCTTTATGAAGTTCTTTATATGTAATTTTTTTTTGAACTTTAGGATCGTCACCTACCCATATAATTGCAGTCTTATTAGCATTCTTTTTAAGATGCCTATCAATGCAATTCGCTGAGGCATTTAAAGTACCATCATAAAACCATTTGATATGAACATCATCTTTACTATATTTAACGTCTTTAATTTTTTTATAAGGTTTAATCCAATTAATTCTTTTTCCCTCCTTTTTCCAAAATCCATCGTTATCTTTAATCGACTCATTGTATTTTTTTGTATATTGAGATTTGTTAACTGTAGCTTTACTTATCCATTCTTTCTTAGTTTTATAAATTGTCTCTTTAGGTTTTTTAGAGATTACTTTTTTTTTAATTTTTTTTTTCTTAGGCATGAATTTTTTTTTAATTAATTCTACCCATCTTCAAAATTATTTTCCAGCTTTTAGTATCAATAGGCATAACAGACAGTCTACTTTGTCTAATTAGAGATAAGTTCTCCAAAGCCTTAGTTTTTTTGATGTTTTCAAGTGTTACAGGATTTTGGAGTTTACTTTTAAATCTAACTTTAACTGCAACAAACCTTTTTTTTTTATCAGTTGGATCAATGAATGCTTTTTTAATAACTTCGACAATACCAACTATTTCCTTTCCAATATTAGAATGATAAAAAAAACAAAGATCTCCTTTTTCCATTTTTTTCAAGTTACTTGCTGCTTGGTAATTTCTTACCCCATCCCAGTCAGCTCCTTTTTCTCCAGCTTTAATTTGTTGATCAATTGACCATACATCTGGTTCTGATTTCATTAACCAATATTGCATTTAATTTTTTTTCTTTTTCTTTTCTTTTTTAAGTTTTCTTTTTTCCTTTAAAGATAGTTTAGCTTGTTTCATTACGCTAGCATCCTTAAATGATTTACCACTATATCTTTTTGACATTTATAATCTTACTCCTGCTCCTTTTAAAAACTTTGCTTTTTTGTCAAGTGGTAGTCTTGGACTTGCAGGAAGATCTAAATTATCAAATTTTTTGATTTTATACTTTTCAAGACCAACAAGTGCAATCATGGCTGCATTATCTCCACATAATTTTGGTTCAGGGAAAATTGGCCTAAAATCATTCTTCTTGCATACTTTTATTAATTTTTTTCTAATACCTTTGTTGGCAGCAACACCTCCAGCGATAACAAAAGTTTTACTTTTTTTTTTGCTAGTCTTTTTGAACTCATCAAATGCTATTTGCGTTTTTACTTCTAAAATTTCCTCAATTGTTTTTTGAAAAGATGCTGCAAGATCATATTTTTCTTGTTTGAATTTTATGGTGCTGGATATCCTTAAAATCGCAGTTTTAAGACCTGCAAATGATAAATTACATCCCCCTTTATTTATAATTGGTTTAGGAAGTTTAAAATTATTTGCACTCCCCAGCTTTGCAAAACTTTCTAACTTTGGTCCTCCTGGAAATTCAATACCTAAAAGCTTTGCAGTTTTGTCAAATGCTTCTCCTAAAGCATCATCAATTGTTGTTCCTAATCTTTTATATTTTCCAAGTCCATTAACACTAAGATATTGCGTATGTCCTCCTGAAATTAATAATAATAAATATGGGAAATCTAAGCTTGTGTTGAGTTTTGGACTTAACGCATGCCCTTCAAGATGGTTTACGCCAATAAAAGGTATATTTAGGCTTGCAGATAATGCTTTGCCAAAATTTAAACCAACAGTAAGGCAAACAATTAAGCCTGGGCCAGATGTTGAAGCAATTGCAGAAACATCTTTTAAATTCACACCGCTTTCATCAATTGCTTTTTTTGCAATTAAATCAATTTTTTCAACATGAGATCGTGCTGCAAGCTCAGGAACTACACCTCCAAATTCTTTGTGAATATCAAATTGACTTGAAACTACGTTAGATAATATTTTTATCTTACCGTTTTTATCTTCTTCTATGATTGATACTGCAGTTTCATCGCAACTTGTCTCAATTCCGAGGATTATTTTTTTTTCATTCATAAATATTTATAATTAATACAATTAAACTATAAGAATGTAATAAAAATAAGAATTATGAAAAGGAATAAATTTATTATTGGTACTCGAGGAAGTCAGTTAGCTCAAATTTATACCGAAAAAGTGATAAACGATCTTAAAAAAGTTACATCTACTTACATAGAAACAAAAAAAATAGTCACAAGTGGAGATGAAAACCAAAAGGATAGGTTGTCAAACATTGGAGGAAAAGGATTATTTTCAAAAAAAATTGAAATAGAATTAATCAATCATAATATTGATATAGCTGTTCATGCTTTAAAAGATATGCCATCGATTGAAACAGAGGGGTTAATAACAAATTTTTATTTAAAAAGAAATTCGCCCAATGAAATATTTATTAGTAATGACAATATAAATTTCAAAGATCTTAAACCTAATTCAATAATAGGTACTTCTTCTTACAGAAGAGAATACCAACTAAAAAGTATTAGATCAGATCTAAATTATAAATTAATAAGAGGTAATGTGGATACTAGGATAAAGAAATTAGAGGAGGGAGATTACGATGCAATTCTACTTTCTAAAGCTGGCATTGAAGCTTTAGGTTTGACAAATAAAATTACACATGAATTTAATACCGAAGAATTAATACCATGTGCTGGACAAGGTATAATTGCTATACAATGTAGAGAAAACGATCAAGAAATAATAAATATCCTAGAAAAAATTAATGATGATCAGTCTAGAATAATTGCAAATGCTGAAAGAAAAATTTTAAAAATACTCGAGGGTGATTGTGATACAGCAGTAGGTGTGTATGCAAAGATTGATAAGGATCTTATAAATATAAAAGCAGAACTCTTTTCAATAGATGGCAAACAAAGATATTTTGTTGAAGAAAGTGAAAATAAAAAAATGGTTAAAGATTTAAGTATTAAGATTGGAGAAAAATTAAAATCAGAGTCAAAGGGATCTTATAAAAGATAAAATGCATATTTTATTAACAAGACCATTAGAGGATTGTAAAGAATTAATATTAAAATTTAGTTCTTTAGGACATAAAGTTTCTCATTTACCTGTGATAAAAGTTGAACCAATTAAATACGATGAACCTGACTATAGCCAATTTAAAGGAATAATATTTACAAGTTCAAATGCGATTAAAAATTTAGACTTAAATAGAGTTGATAAAAAAATTGAATGTTATTGTGTTGGCTCTGCAACAGAAAAAGTTGCAAAGCTAAACGGTTTTCAAAATATTATCTCTGCAGAAGGAAACGTAAATAATTTAAAAGAATTAATATTACAAAACTTCGACTCAAAGAATGGATCACTTCTTTATATAAGTGGTGAGATAGTTTCTAGTAGGTTAGATAAAGATCTCATTTCTGAAGGTTATTCTTTAAAAAGATTGATTAACTATACGGTTTCATCAACTCAAGAAATAAAAGAGGAATTTAGAGCACAATTAAAAGCCTCGATCCCTGATATAATTTATGTTTACTCAGAAAATAGCGCTAAGAGTTTATTAAATTTACTTAAAAAATATGATCTTTTAGATGGTTGGATGGATACCAATTTGATGTGTATGGGTGAAAAAGCATCAGCAATTTTAAATGAGATCAAGTGGAAAAAAATTTTTCTATTTAACTCTGGTGAAGAAGAGTTTTTGCTATATAAAATTTAGCCATGAGTGTTTTTGAGAACTTTTCAGGACTTTTTTTGTCTGTATGGCAAAAAGGAATTTTAGGCGTTAACTTTGTAGAGATCTTAATTGGTATTGGAATATTCTTTATATTCTTAGTTTTTAGAGGGTTAATAAGTAAATTAGTTATCAAAAAATTAGAATTAATATCAAAAAGAACAACCAACAAACTTGATGATACTTTTGTTAAGGCAATGGAGGGGCCAGCAAGATTTCTTCCAATTGTTCTTGGAGTATTTTTTGCAAGTTACTATATGTCTTTTGCAGAAGATACGAGGTTATTTTTAGACAACGTAAATAGAACGTTGATTACAATTTTACTTTTTTGGATTATTCATCAAATTATTGAACCAATTTCATACATACTAAGTGGATTTGATAAGATTTTAACTAGAGAACTAATTGGCTGGATTATCAAATCATTAAAAATTTTAATTTTAATTTTAGGAGCTGCAGCTGTTCTAGAATTATGGGGAATTAAAATTGGTCCAATTATTGCAGGACTTGGTTTATTCGGTGTTGCAGTTGCTTTAGGAGCACAAGATTTATTCAAAAATTTAATATCAGGAATTTTAGTACTTGTTGAAAAAAGATTTAAAATGGGTGATTGGATTGAAGTTGAAGGAATAATTGAAGGTGTAGTCGAAAAAATAGGTTTTAGATCAACTGTTATAAGAAAATTTGATAAGTCTTTGGCAATTATTCCAAACTTCCAGTTTGCAGAAAATGCTGTAATTAATAAAAGTCAAATTACAAATTGGAGAATTAGTTGGACGATAACACTTCAGTACGACTCTACCGTTGAACAATTAAAAACTATACGAAATGAGATAGAAGATTTTATAAATAGTTCAGAAGATTATAATACCAAAGTTGGTGTTTCTGTTAGGGTTGATAAATTTGCTGATAGCTCAATAGATATGTATGTACGATGTTATACAAAAACAAATAGTTGGACTGAAATGTTGTTAGTAAAAGAAAGACTTGCAATTAAAATTAAAGAGATTGTTGAGGGTAATAAAGCCTCTTTTGCTTTTCCAAGCACTTCTGTATATGTAGAGAAGAAATGATAGCTATTTTTTACTTAGCTTTACAATTATTAAAATTATATTCTTATGTAGTAATCGCTAACGTTGTCATTAGCTGGTTAATAGCTTTTAATGTATTAAATACTTCAAATAGATTTGTTTATTCAATATTAGAGTTTACTTATAAGCTTACTGATCCAATACTTAATAAAATAAGGGGTTTTTTGCCAAGTCTTGGTGCTTTTGATATATCACCTATCATTCTTCTTTTGTTGATCTGGTTTGTAGAAATGTGTATGAAACTCTACATAGCACCACTTATTTTTTAATAATCATGATTTTAATAGACGGTAAAAAACAATCAGCTGAATTAAGAGAAGAATTGAAAACAGAAGTAAACAGTCTTAGAGAAAAATATAAAAAAGTTCCAGGACTAACGGTTATTCTGATTGGGGATCTTGCTCCAAGTCAGATTTATGTAAGAAATAAAGAAAAATCAGCAACGCAAGTTGGTTTAAAATCTGAAGTTATTAAATACCCTGATACTGTAGATGAAAAAACAGTCTTAGATAAAATTGAAGAACTTAATAAAGATGAAACTGTTTCAGGAATTTTGGTTCAATTACCACTCCCAAAACATATTAACAAGCAACACGTTATAGAAACTATTTCACCAGATAAAGATGTTGATGGTTTACACCCCATGAATGTTGGTAATCTTTCATCTGGATACCAAGGTTCAATTCCTTGTACACCTCTTGGATGTTATTATTTAATAAAAAAAATTGAACCTAACCTAACAGGAAAAAAAGCTGTAATGATTGGGCGGTCAAATTTAAATGGTAAGGCAATGGCACAACTTTTACTTCAAGAAGATTGTACAGTAACAATTACTCACTCAAAAACAAAAGACCTTCAGCATGAATGCTTAGAAGCAGATGTTATTGTTGCTGCAGTTGGAATTCCTGAACTTATAAAAGGTGATTGGGTGAAAAAAGATGCAATAGTTATTGATGTTGGCATAAATAAAACAGAAAATGGTTTGGTAGGTGATGTTGATTTTGAAGAAGTTTCAAAAGTTGCAAAAGCTTTAACTCCAGTTCCAGGTGGAGTTGGACCAATGACAATTGCTTGTTTGTTAAAAAATACAATTGAGTGTTTCAAAAGAACCTTAAACAACTAAAAATTATTGTCAAAGTTAACAATTTTAATTGTTATATTTTTTATCTATAATTCTTTTACATTAGCAATGGAAAAAATACCTTATCATCATTTACCTGACGGTAGTTTTAGGAATCCTGAAGGATCTCCAGAAAGAAACTCAAATTTTAAGTGGTCATTTAAAATATTTAACAAGGAAAAGAAAAAACTTGATATGACTATTTCCAAAGATCACATTATTGAAAAACAAAAAGTGCTTTCAGATTTAGAAAATCTAAAAAATGACGATTATGTTGGCTGGATAGGACATGCAACCTTTTTAATTAAGCTTGGAAATACAACAATAATAACTGATCCAGTATTTTCAAAAAACGCAGGACCTTTAATTTTTGGTCCAAAAAGGTTTACTAAAGCAGCCATAAACTTAAATGAACTTCCAAAAACTGATTTATTTCTTCTGACACATAATCATTATGATCACCAAGATATGAGAACAATCAGAAAATTTCCTTATAAAGATGCAAAGGTTCTACTTCCTCTAAGACTTGGAAAATATTTTACAAGAAATAAATATAAAGATGTGAACGAAATGGATTGGTATGACGAAATTAAGATTAATGAGGATTTAAAAGTGACATTAGTCCCTGCAGTGCATTGGTCAAAAAGAAGTTTGACAGATACTAACAAAACATTATGGGGAAATTTTTTAATCAAATATAAAAATAAAAAAATACTTTTTGCATGTGATACTGGTGTTGGAAATATTTATAAAGAATTAGGTGAAAAATATGGGCCTATTGATTTAACTTTTATCAATATTGGTGCTTATAACTTTTATCCATTATCTCCAAATAAAGATAAATCTTCTTATCATACTAATCCTGAAGAGGCCCTAAGTATTGCCAGAGATTTAAAAAGTAAAAAAGTGTTAGGAATGCATTGGGGTACTTTTGTTTTATCTTTGGAGCCAATAATGGAACCACCAGTTAGATTTAAAGAAAATGCAGAAAAATATGGTTTTAAAAAAGAAGATGCAATTATTTTTAAAATTGGAGAATTCCAATCATTAAAAAATATATTTAATTTTTAAGATCCTCAACTATTTTAGGTATGTATTTTTTAAAGTTAAAAAAACCTTTATTACAGAATTTCCATGAGTTTTGATCAAGTCTTCTGTAGAGAAACTCAATATTTTTTAGTGAGTTTTGATTTATGTAATCTAAATTTTCTCCAACTGTTGGATAAAGACAATAAGCACTTTCTAAATTTTTTATTTCGCTAATATCAATAATCTCACAGTTAATTGATTTTTCCTGCAACCTTTTCTTTTGGTCCTCAATTAAACTGACCTTAAAATTCAGTACATTTTCACTGAGTTTAATTTTTCTATTTTCATTTTTATTAGCAATAAGTAGAATTTTTTTGAATTTTTGAATTGCAAATTCAGTGATTTCAAATGCTAAGTTATTTTCAAAAACTAGTAAGTTTTTCTCCTCAATATTTATTGGATTTTCAAAAGTTTTATGAAGAATAATGTAATTTTTATCGTTTACCTTTGGAGGTGCATTTTCGTTAAGTTTTATATTTTCAAATCTATTATCTGTAAATTTTTTAATATTCCATTCACTTGCAAGATAATGTTTCCCTTGAGTTTGAATACCTGCAACCCAACGCCAACCTAAGGTATTAGATGCATTATCACCATCATATAAGTGTTGCATAAAAAATTCAGCACCAAGTTGCCAAGGTAATTCAAGTGTAAATATCCAAATACTTGCAAACCACATTCTTGTATGATTATGCAAATAATTAAAGGTTTTTAATTCATTTACCCATTCATTAAAGCACTCAATTGATGTGTTGCCTTCAATCGCATTTAAGTAACTCTTATTATCCTTAAATTCTTCTTTAATTCTTTTCAAATCTATTAAATAGTCATCCCATACTCCAGATCGAAGTTCCATCCACCCTTTCCAATAAGTTCTCCATAGAACTTCTTGAATAAACTTTTCATTTTTAGAGAGGGAAAATTTATCTAGTGACTTATTAATTACTTCTTTTTCGTTAATCACCCCATGAGTTATGTATGGTGATAAGCAAGATGTATTAGATCTTTTATCGGGACCAAAATCAAAATTTCTTAGCCTTGAATATTCCTCTAAATTCTCTTCAATAAAGGTATTGAGATTTTCAATAGCTGTTTGTCTTGTTGGTTTTAAATTCATAATTTTAAATTTTACTTTTAATAATTTAAATTTAAAAAATGTAAATAGCTCAAAAAAACATAACTGGAGTCCTTTATTATTGGAAAATAATTTCTTTATTTTATCTTAATTTTTTCTTATGGAAGTTGATAAATCTTTCAACGTTTGATTTATTGAAAGTTTTATTTTCCTCGAAAGAGACTTTTTTCATCGAGTAAGCATTACTGGAAGTTTGTCTGGATTGAATTGTAATATTTCCTTTATAAAGTTTGAGTTTTACTGATCCATTTACTTTATTTTTCTTCAAATCAACAATCTTTTGTAGTTTAAATCTTTCCTTTGAATACCAATAACCATTATAAACAAGCTCTGCATATCTTGGCATAACCCCATCTTTTTTATGCATTGTATCTTTATCTAGAGTTACAGATTCAATTGCTCTATGTGCAACAAGTAATAATGTTCCTCCTGGAGTTTCGTAAACTCCTCTTGATTTTATTCCAATAAATCTATTCTCAACTAAATCCACTCTTCCTATTCCATTTTTTCCAGCTAATTGATTGAGTTTATCTAAAACTTTTTCTGGAGATAATTTTTTTCCATTCAGACCAACTGGATCGCCGTTCTTATAATTAATTGTTATAAAACTTGCTTTATTTGGTGCTTTTTCAGGGGAAGTTGTTCTTTGAAATATAAATTCAGGTGCGGAATTTTTTGGATTTTCTAAAACTTTACCCTCTGTTGAGGTATGGAATAAATTATCATCTACTGAGAAAGGAGGTGCCCCTTTTTTATCCTTAGGGATTGGTATTCCATTTTTTTTTGCATAATTAATGAGATCTGTTCTTGATTTTAATTTCCATATTCTCCATGGAGCAATTATTTTAATTTTAGGACCAAAGTAATGATACCCTAATTCAAATCTTACTTGATCATTTCCTTTTCCGGTTGAACCATGTGAGACAGCATAAGCGTTAAATTTCTTTGCAACTCTAATTTGATCTTTTGCAATAAGTGGTCTTGCAATGGATGTACCTAATAAATAAACACCTTCATAAAGAGCATGACCTCTTATCATAGGATATACATAATCTTTGACAAAAATGTTTTTTAAATCTTTAATTATTATTTTTTTAACTCCCAATTTTTTTGCATTCTTAATAATTTTTTTTTTATCCATCTCTTGCCCAACATCAGCAGTGTAGGCTATTACTTCTGCATCATAATTTTCCTGAAGCCATTTAAGAATTATAGACGTATCCAAACCACCTGAATAGGCGAGCACAATCTTCTTTTGTCTTTTCATTTAAGTGCAGCTTTTTTTTGCAGCGTTATAAGCTTTTGTAAAACCCATTAAAGAATAGTCATCAGTTGTTTGAGTACCACTTTGTTTATAAGCAGTTATCATTAGCCTAGATGCTTTTTTCATTCTTTTAATTATTTTTTGTTCTGTTTTTCCACTAGAAATCCAAGCAAATTTATTTTGTGGTAAATCAAATTCAAATTTAGATTTACCTGAGGTAGCTAAAATTGCGTTTTGTGGATTAAAATCGTAACCAGATGTTATGCTCACTTCATCTGAAATTTTGTCTTCAGGTCTAAATGAAACAAATAATCTAGCTTCCCTATTACTCGCTTTAGGAGATTGTCTAACTGGAATCGAGTAGGCAAAGCAGATTTTTCCAGTTTCATTAAAAACTGCCACTGCATTCCAATCTTTGAATGTACCTAATTTTGTTAAATCTTCAGACTGAGCAAAGGTTATTGAAAATACAGATAATATTAATGTTTTTACAATTATTTTTTTAATTATGGACATGGATTAGGATATTTTTTTTGCACATTATTTATTTCTTTAATTACTTCACTATCAAGATTCACTTTTACACTTTCTACGTTAGTTTTCAACTGCTCCATAGTTGTTGCTCCAATAATTACACTAGTCATAAAATCTTGTACTTCACAGAATTTTATAGACATTTGACTCATATCAAGATCAAATTTTTGACTAATTTTGTAATAATCTTCAACAGCCTCCTCCATATTTGGTTTTCTATACCTTGTCCAAAAATCAAAATCTCTTTCCATTCTTGATCCTTTTGGAAATTGTTTATTTCTATATTTGCCTGTTAAATAACCACTGGCTAAAGGTGAATATGATAAACACCCTATATTTTCTCTTATAGATACTTCTGCTAAACCAACTTCATAGGACCGATTTAGTAAACTGTATGGATTTTGAATTGACATCATTCTTGGTAGATCCTTATCTTTAGAAAGTTGAAGATAATTCATAACTCCCCATGGGGTTTCATTTGATAAACCGACATACCTAATTTTGCCCTCCTCAATAAATTTTTTTAAATTTTCCAAAACATCTTCAAATTTATTCCAGTCATTTTCTTTGTGTTCATAACCCAATCTTCCAAAGTTATTTACGTTTCTTTCAGGCCAATGCAATTGATAAAGATCAATATAATCTGTTTTTAATCTCTTTAGACTTCCATGCAGTGCATCCTCTAAATTCTTTCCAGTGAAGCTGTTCTCTCCATTTCTCATATATTTTCTGCTAGGACCACCCACTTTGGACGCCAGTATTACGTCTTTTCTTTTTTTTGTTTTTTCAAACCAATTCCCAATAATAGTTTCAGTATAACCATATGTTTCTGCTTTTGGGGGAACGGCATATAACTCAGCTGTATCCCAAAAATTTACTCCGTTATCTAATGAGTAATCCATTTGCTCAAATGCCTCATTTTGGGTATTTTGTTCACCCCAAGTCATTGTCCCAAGACAAATTGTACTCACATTTAGGTCTGTATTTCCTAGTTTTTTATAATTCATAATTTATGTAGTATTTGTTACATTTATTTTGACGACTTGAAAATCTTAAAAAAAAATCTTATATAAATAATATGGAATTCAATAAAGATAATATTTTAAATAAAGCAACAACAGCCAAGCAAACTGTTTTAATGGATGAAGGCTTAAGAGCCTACATGCTTAAAGTTTATAACTATATGGCAACTGGTGTCTTGCTTACTGGAATAATTGCACTTTTATCATTTAAAATGTCTGTTGTAACAGATCCAAACGGAGCAATTGTTGGATTAACAGAATTTGGGAATGCAATTTATTTATCAGGTCTAAAATGGATTGTTATGTTAGCTCCATTAGGAATTGTGTTTTACATGAGTTTTGGAATTAATAAAATGAGCGCTTCAAGAGCTCAGACCACTTTCTGGGTATTTGCTGCATTAATGGGATTATCTCTTTCATCAATATTACTTGTTTACACAGGTTTAAGTGTAACAAGAGTATTCTTTATCTCATCAGCAACATTTGGTGCAATGAGTATCTATGGTTACACAACAAAAAGAGATTTAACTAAAATGGGATCTTTTTTAATGATGGGTTTAATTGGGATCATAATTGCATCAATAGTTAATATATTCTTAAAATCTTCAATGATGTATTTTGCAATATCAATAATTGGTGTTCTAGTATTTGTTGGTTTGACTGCATATGACACACAAAAAATTAAAAACATGTATGCTGCCTCTGACAGCGGTGAGTTAATGGGTAAAAAAGCTGTAATGGGAGCATTAACTTTATATTTAGACTTTATCAATCTATTTATAATGCTTTTAAGATTATTCGGGCAAAGAAGATAATTAAAATCTTATAGTCTCAACAAGTCTAAATAAGTCATTCTTCATCAAGTTACATTTTTCAACACAGGCCACAGTTATCACATATTCTTTTTTTTTATACTGAAATATAATTTGTTGGGTTAGCTCGTTATCAAAAAAAGAACTTTCATTTTCTCTATACATGCTCCAATCAGCAAATTTTGGGTCACTATGCATTCTACAATCAATAAGATCTACTTTTTTACCACCATATTTCACAGAGTTTTTTAAAATCTTTTTGCACTGACCAAGAACCTTTTTTTTATTTACTTTATAATTACTTTCAAAAACTAAAATTGAAATATTGTTAAATGGGCTTTGTTTAAAATTATAGAGTAATTCTATATCCTTTTTTTTTAGTATCTGTTTAAATCTATCGATCTGTTTTTGTTTGAATGGATCTTTATGTGATTGTTTGTATACATCATAAAGGGTTAAACTGTTTATAATTTGATAATCATCCGAAAGATTAAACTTGAAGTTGAATTTACTTGTAAATTCTTTTCCTAGACAGTTATTAGAAATACCCAAAAATACTATTAAAAATATTATTATTTTCATATTTATTTAATATTTGATTTATGCAACTCTCCTATGATTAGTATAGTATGTCGCATATAATTTAAAAGTATTAAAATAAACTATGATTAGAATATATAAATTATTTTTAATAATCATTACTCCATTTTTATTAACTGCCTGTGGAGGCGGAGGCGGAGGTTCTTCCGGTGAAGCAGTTGGTGGTGGAGCTATCCCTACTTGCTCGGACAACAGCAGTTATGCTACAGCTGAATACAACTATATGGGTGGAGCAAGCAGTGCAGGAACTGGAACTGGAAAATATGGTTTAGGCACAGTTTGTGCAGGAGCTGCTTATGCAAGAGGAGCGACTGGAGATGGAATAGATATAGCAGTTTTAGACACAGGAATTAGCGTTGGATCAGGTACTTCAACAGATGTTACAGACATTGATGCGAACATTGCTACATTTGTAAGTGGAGCTGATTTAATAAATGGAGATAGTGTCCCACAAGATGATGAAAACAATGGAGGAGTTGCTTTAGGTAGTGGTCATGGATCGCATGTTGCTGGATTAATAGCTAGTGAAAAAAATAATGCTGGTGGACTTCATGGAATTGCATACGACTCAACTTTACATATTTTAAAAGTTTTAAATTCAAGTGGTTCTTCAGTAGGTAATTCAATTGCATCAGGTTTAGATAAGGCTAGAGGAATAAGTGGAATAGATATTGCTAATCTAAGTATTCAAAGTAATACAGTTACTGGTGATGATTGTAGCAGCGCAGCTTCATGCGAAGCTGCCCTAGGAAGCACTGGTTATACTGCGTTAGAAAATTTTGGAGATGCAGGAGTTATTGCTGTATGGGCAGGGGGTAATTATGGGAAGAGCAGCCCTCATATTTTGGCAGGATCTGCTTTATATGATAACGATTTTAAAGAAACTACAGTTATTGTAGTAGCGACAGACTCAACAGGAAATCTTGCAAGTTATTCAAACAAATGTGGCGTAGCATCCTCTATATGTATTGCAGCTCCAGGAAGCGATCTTTATTCTCTTTTCTCATCAAACGCTCAAAGTACTTATGGTGTAAATTCATACAGACAGGCTATGAGCGGAACATCAATGGCAGCCCCGTTAGTATCTGGAGGTCTAGCATTAATTAAACAAGAATTTTCAAGTCTTACAAATGCTCAAGTTGTAGATAGACTTTTTGCTACAGCTTCTGATACTGGTGAATACTCTAAAAGTACAATTTATGGTCATGGAATGATGAATCTAGATGCCGCAACCACAGCTGTTGGAAATTTACAAGCTATTGGTGGCAGCAATAATTTAGATGGAATTGGTTCTAGCTATTATAATATGATGGATAACGATTTTACAAGCAGTGCTGCATTTTCTAATGCATTAAATAATGCTTTAGCAGGTCAAACAATGGAAGTTTACGATAGTTTTGATAGAGCAAATTTTAAAACTAACATAAGCAGCTTCTTTAAATCTGGAAGCTATACCTCTCAAAATACTATAGAAAACCACATGTTAAGACTTGAGCCAAAAACTAATAGAAAAACTAAAGACAAAAATTTATATGGGAGTTTTATAGTAGAAACAGACGGTAATTATATAGAAAGTTCAATGTTCAAATCAGCAGGAGATTTTTTAGCATTAGGCTATAATCACTCAACAAACAGCTTTGAAAATGAAGTAGATCCATTATCTAATTTTTTTAATGATAGCAACTTTGGCAACAACTACTTTGTAAATCCGTATTTTAATACAGGATCAGGACAAGATTACTTTATGTCATTTAATAGCAATAGCAGTTTTGGATTTGATACTTTTACAAATGTAAACGGAAATGATTTAGGATTAGCATTTAACTTTAATCCTTTATCAAGCTCAGATAAAGGAGTGAAAAATGCTGGTGATCTTCAAATAGTATTTGGTGCAAACTATGAAAAGAATAAATTTTTAAATTCGACATCTTCTGGTGTTTTTGCTACTGGTGATTTATCAAATACAAATTTTACTGGAGTTAAATATAAAAAGAATTTAGGTAAAGACTTTACTTTTGTAAGTTCTGGATTTGCTGGGTACACCTATATTGATAAAGCCCCAAACTCTTATATAGACAGTTCAACTCCACTATTTACAAGTTCATTTACCTTAGGATTGGCTAAAGCTAATTTTATTAAAGAAGATCAAAAAATAGGTTTTTTTATTAATCAGCCTCAAAGGGTGGAAGATGGTAGTTTAAATTTAAGAGTTCCAACTTCATCAGACAGAGATAGAACCGTTACTTACAGTAATTTAAATGTTGATTTAGAGCCTGAGGCAAGACAAATTAATTTTGACATAATTTTAAATAAAAAAATCACAGAAATGTCAAATTTAACTGCAAATATTACTCATGTTCAAAACGGAGATCACTCAGATAATTCAGATAGTCAAAATTTTCTCTCACTTTTTTATAAAAAAGCTTTTTAATTTGAAATTAAGTAAATTATTTATCTTTTTTCTATCTATTACCTTTTTATCTTGTGCTACTTATACAGCAAATTCAAATGAACTGATGCCTAATTTAATTAAATGTGAGGTGTCAAGATCTGTAAGTAAAAAAATGGATTATGAGTTTATTAAAAGTAGTAGCAATAAATTTAGTAAAAAATTAGATTTACTAGGTCAAAATAAGAATAATTATAATCTCTTTATATCAAATGGCACAAAACCATCAGCAGGTTATAAATTAAAGTTTGATAAGGCTATAAAAAAAAATAATAAAATAAATATCTATTTTACTGAAATTGAACCTCCTAAGTTAAGTGCAAATGCAGCTGTTTTGACTTATCCTTATTGTATCTTAGATATTAAAAACGAAAAAAAATTCAGAATTTTTATTAATAATAAAAAAAAGAAAAAAAGTTTTTTTAAATTATCTATTTTCTAAATTGTTTCCAACTTGTATTTTTTAAAAGTGATTTAAGATCAAAAGAATTTTTCAAAATTTTTCCATTAGTATCAGTAATTAAATATTTAAGGTTTTTATTCGATGGTTTAAAATTTTTAATTATTTTATAAATAGCTTTTTCAGCAGCATTTTTAAAAACACTGAAACTTACTTGTTTCGATGAAATTGAAAGACCGTAATCTTTCCAAGAACCGTTTGATACCATTTTTGCGTATAAATTTAAAATGATTTTAAGCTCTTCTTTTTTAAAAAAATATCTTTGGTTATCTTCTTTAAGATCATTATTTATGACAAGTTTTAAATTTCTATTCATTCAGTTTGTATTTATTTATTAAACCTATTTGAAAAGCTGTAAAAACAAAGGTTATTGGCAACATTCCCCAAACTTTAAAGTTTACCCAAAATTCTTCTGATTGTGTTCTCCAAATTATTTCATTTAAAATCGCTAATCCAAAAAAGAAGTACGTCCATCTTTTATTTAAAATTTCCCATCCTTCATCACTTAAGGGCATAGATTTTCCAAGCAATTTTTTCAAAACTGGTTCATTTGTAAAGTATTTGCCAAACATTAATGCAAGACCAAACAAAATATTTATAATTGTTGGTTTCATGTAAATAAATATAGGATCATCAAAATAAATTGTTAAACCACCAAACAATGTAATCAATATTCCGCTTATTAATGGTACCTTTGGAATTGTTTTTTCAACAATCCACATAATTAAAACTGCTATTATTGTTGCAACTATAAGTGGAGGTATTGCAACAATTAGATTTTTATCATTGTTATAATAAAAATAAAAAAATATTACCAAAGGCCCTAAATCAGTAACAAATTTTAAAACAGATTTATTCACTGCTACATAATAGCAGAATAATAAAACATTCACATTTTTTTTATTGATTTTTATTTTTAAATATCCATATTTATTGTGTGACTATTCAAAAAGGCAAATTTTCTATTGGAGACGTTGTAAAACATAAGCACTTTGACTTTAGAGGTGTAATTTATGATGTTGATTTTGAGTTTAATAATTCTGAGGAGTGGTATCAATCTATACCAAAAAACGTAAGACCTAGAAAAGACCAACCATTCTATCATTTGCTAGCTGAAAATGATGAAATCACATATGAAGCATATGTTTCTGAACAAAATTTATTGGTGGATGACTCAGATGAACCAATTAAGCACCCTCTAATTAACGAAATATTTTCAGGCAAAAAAGGCTCTGGTTACTTTAAACTTTCTAATTAAGCTGATTTACATTATTTAAACACATTTCGTGCAAACCTTCGTCATAGATTATGTCTAGAATAAATTATATTTTGACCAAGGATGCTATAATCCCCATTTATTTTATCTCCCTCTGCGTTCTTGGTCAGAATAACCCACCAGAAAAATTTTCATAATTTAAATTTGTGTTATAGATAACAGAAAATGTTTAACTATTTAAAACCAAACAACTTATTAAAAATAATAAATAAAACACAAAAGTTTGTATTTATTATTTTTTTAGTAATTATAAGTATTGGCCTTGTTGAGGCATTAATACTTTCTCCTGAAGACTATAAACAAAGCGACTCAGTGAGAATTATGTACGTACATGTTCCAGCAGCTTGGATTTCTCTTGGAATTTTTTCTTTAATTGCTGTTTTGTCATTTGGTATTTTAGTTTTTAAAAATAAGAATCTTTCTTTAATAGCAAAAAGCTTAGCACCATCTGGTTTTGTCTTTAATGTAATTGCTTTGGTTACAGGATCCATTTGGGGTAAACCTACTTGGGGAACCTGGTGGGCATGGGATGCAAGAATAACATCAATGTTATTACTTGCTTTTTTCTATTTAATGTTTCTTCTAAGTTGGAGGGTAACTGACAATGAGGAAAAAGCTGTAAAGATTAGTTCGTACATAGCAATAATAGGTTTAATAAATGTCCCAATAATCAAATTTTCTGTTGAGTGGTGGTCAACATTGCACCAACCCTCTTCGGTAAATATTTTTACAGAAACTTCTATTCATACATCCATGTTGTTACCTTTAGGTATAATGACTGCGGCATTTGCACTTTTTTCGCTTTTGATATTTTTGATGAAATATAATACAGAACTGATAAAAATAAAAAACAAAGGATTAGATAGATTATGATTAACGAAGTTTTATACATGAACGGATATGGTCTCTATGTATGGTCTTCTTTTGCATTTACTCTTTCTTGTTTTTGTATTTTATATTCAGTAATCAAACTTCAATTAGTTAAAGAGCAAAAGAAATTTAGGGCTCGTTTTGAAAGTTTAGATACTGATAAAATTGAAATAGCAAAAAAACAAGAAACATACAAAGAAATACTAGCTACTTCATCTGCATCTAAAATTTAATTTTTATATTCATGTATGGTAAAAAAGTTAAACTAAGAGCCATCTTTATATTATCTATATTCTTTTCATCAATCTTAATTGTGTTTTTAGTTTTTAAATCACTTGAGGAAAACGTTGTTTATTTTAAATCACCTACAGAAATAAAAAATTTAACAGAGTTGACACCAAAAAAAATAAGAGTTGGAGGAATGGTTAAAGAAAAATCAATTAATGTAAATCAGTCAGAAGTAAACTTTGTTATAACTGACTTCAAAAATGAGTTAATCGTTAATTATAGTGGTTCAGTTCCAAATTTATTTGAAGAAGGAAAAGGAGTTGTGGCTGAAGGTTTCTTAAAAGATCGTAATTTTTTAACAGCGGTTAAAATATTAGCAAAACATGATGAAAATTATATGCCACCCGAAGTAGAAGAGGCAATAAAAGAGAGTAATTAATGCTAAATCAAATTGGAAATTATTCACTTTATATTGCTTTACTGTCGTCTATTTTAATAATCATTCAATCTCCAATATTATTAAATCGAGATAATGTGAATGTTAGTGGAAGAATTTTTTCACTAATTTCTATTCAATCATTAATGATTATTATAAGTTTCATTGCTCTTATAATAGCTTTTATAGTCTCAGATTTTAGTAATGAGACAGTCTATAATAACTCTCATACTACTAAACCTTTGTTCTATAAAATTTCAGGAACATGGGGAAACCATGAGGGAAGTTTACTTCTTTGGTTATTAGTATTATCAATTTTTTTATTAATATTTACAATTACTTCGAAAAATCTTTTAAATAAATATAGAATTTTAACTTTATTTTTTCAGGAAATAATAATTTTAGGATTTTTGCTATTTATTCTTTTTACTTCAAATCCCTTTATGAGTTTATTTCCAATTCCAAACGAGGGAACCGGTTTAAATCCGATACTTCAAGACCCTGCATTAGCAATTCACCCACCAATATTATATTTAGGATATGTTGGAGCATCTATTATTTTTTCTTCTTCACTTGCAGCCTTAATATCAGGTTCTGTAAATAAAACTTGGGCTAAGCATATAAAGAATTGGGTACTAGTTTCATGGATTTTTTTATCTATTGGAATTTTATTAGGATCTATTTGGGCTTATTATGAGTTAGGATGGGGAGGTTTTTGGTTTTGGGATCCAGTTGAAAATGTATCCCTTATGCCATGGCTTTGTTTAACAGCTTTATTTCATACTGTTTTAATTTTAGAAAAAAGAGAAATGTTTCAGTCTTGGGCAGTAATTTTATCAATTACAACTTTTTCATTAAGTATGAGTGGAACATTTCTCGTTAGATCTGGTATTTTAAATTCAATTCATACTTTTGCAAATGATCCATCAAGAGGAGTTTTTATTCTTTGTTTTTTATTTATATTAATTACGTTGTCTGTTTTTATTTATTTTTTTTATCAAAACAAAATCAAAAACAATTTCTCAAAAACTTATATTGTTAGTAAAGAAGCAGCAGTTCTTGTCAATAACTTGTTCATGATGTTTTTTTTATCAGTTGTCTTAATTGGTACAGTTTATCCAATATTTCTAGAAGTATTAAATAATGATAAAATTTCAGTTGGTCCTCCTTTTTATCATAAATTAA
>CACDSY010000007.1 GCA_902555585.1 uncultured Pelagibacteraceae bacterium
AGATTTTAATCTTTTAATATATTTATTAATCATAATTTCTTTTTCATTTGTTTTTTTAAATTCAAGTAAAAATTTTCCAATAATTTTAGTTGCAATATCAAGTAGTATTTCAAATATTGGTATTTCTTTTGATGATACACCAAATAATTTAATATTTGTTTTTTTTATTATGGTTGTGATTGGTGGTTCTTTTTTTTCAACTAGCTCAGGTATTAGGTTTATAAAGATCTTAACTTTATTAAAATTTTCTTTAAATAATTTGTTATCACACGCAAACCCAAATCAAATTTATTTAAACAAAGTTACATTAATAAATGAAAAAACTGAAAAATCAGATATAAATAAATATTTCTTTTCTATAATTATCTTTGTTATTTCTCTTTCCATGTTAACTCTTTTTTTAACACTTTCTGATATCCAATTTGAAAATGCATTTAAGCTTTCGATTTTGACAATTATGAATACTGTCAATTCAAGCATGTTTCAACTTACAAATTTTGATTTTAATAATCTTTCTTTTTTGACTAAGATTTATTTAATAATTTTTATGATAATAGGCAGAGTAGAGCTATTAACTATACTAATATTATTTAAAAAATTTCTTTTCAAAAATTAAATTAGTATTATAAAGTAAACCTTTTTTGCGCCCTTAGCTCAGCTGGATAGAGCATCGGTTTTCTAAACCGAGGGTCGGAGGTTCGAATCCTCCAGGGCGCGCCATCTTTAATTGATCAATATAGATAAGGTAATTTTACAGTTGATGGTTGTATTAGTTTCTGCTTTACTCAGGCATTCAAAAATTACTTTTTGAATAATTTGTTAACAAATAAATAAATAAAAGAGGAAGAAATAATGTTTAAATTAGTAAAACAATTGACTTCTTTGGTTGCTATGTTTGCTGTGTTATTTGCATTTTCAACAGAAACAATGGCTGCTAAGAAATCAAAAACTCTTGAGAACACAAAAAAAAGAGGATTTGTAAGATGTGGTGTTTCTCAGGGTCTACCTGGATTTTCAAATGCTGATGAGTCTGGAAATTGGACAGGTATAGATGTTGATGTATGTAGAGCTGTTGCAGCTGCTACATTAGGAGATGCAACTAAAGTTAAGTTCACTCCTTTAAGTGCAAAAGAAAGATTTACTGCACTTACTTCAGGTGAGATTGACATTTTGTCAAGAAACACAACTTGGACACTATCTAGAGATGCTGACATTGGTTTAACATTTGTTGGTGTTAACTTTTATGATGGACAAGGTTTCATGGTAAGAAAAGGCTCAGGAATTGCATCTACAAGTGAATTTAAAAATGGAACTTCAGTTTGTACAAATTTAGGAACTACAACAGAGCTTAACATGAGAGACTTCTTTGACTCTAAAGGAATTTCATACGAGCCAGTAGTTTTTGAAAAAGCTGACGAAGTCGTAGCTGCTTATGATGCAGGTAGATGTGATACATACACTACAGATAAATCTGGTCTTGCTGCACAAAGAACTAAATTATCAGCTCCTGATGACCATGTAGTATTACCAGAAACTATTTCAAAAGAACCACTAGGACCTGTTGTTCGTCAAGGTGATTCTGTTTGGGAAGATATAGTTAGATGGTCTTTAAATACTATGATCGAAGCAGAAGAGTATGGCGTTAACTCATCAAATGCTGACATGATGAAAACTTCAAACAATCCAGCAATCAAAAGATTAGTTGGTGCTGAAGGTGAGTTAGGTGCAGCTTTTGGTTTAGATAACGACTGGAACTTAAGAATTATCAAACAAGTTGGTAATTACGGTGAAAGCTACAAAAGAAATATAGCAGACACTGGAATTCTACCTGATAGAGGTCCAAATGAATTATGGACAAAAGGTGGAATATTATACGTACCACCAGCAAGATAATTTTATTTCAAATTACATAAAAAGGGCTAGAAATATCTAGCCCTTTTTTTTATTATAGATTCCGATGAACAACATTATAAAAAGATATATACCTCAGATTTTAGCAATACTATTTGTTGTTCTTATTTTTGGGTTTTTAACCCTGAATGCTCAGACCAATATGGATAATAGAGGTATTGATTTTGGTTTTGGATTTTTGTCTCAAGAGTCTTCATTTGATGTTCAGTTTTCTTTAATTGAATATAGTGGATCAGACTCATATGCCCGTGCTTTCCTTGTTGGACTTTTAAACACTTTGTTAGTTTCATTTATAAGTATAATTATTTGTACAATATTAGGTGTTATAATTGGTGTAGCAAGATTATCATCTAATTACCTAATTAAAAACTCAGCCGCATGGTATGTCGAGTTTTTCAGAAATATTCCATTACTGCTACAAATCTTTTTTTGGTATTACGCGGCTCTTAGAGCTTTACCTATGCCAGAGAAAGCTGATGCATGGTTTGGGGTAACTTATATGACTGTAAAAGGTTATTACATACCAGCAATGGTATGGGAAAATTTGAATGTATTTTTATATTGTGGACTTGCAGCAATAATAGCAATTATTGTATTAAGAAATTACGCAAATAAATTAAGAGATACACAAGGCAAACAAATTCCTGTGCTACTTTACTCGGTAGGTCTATTAATTGTATTGCCTCTTTTATCATTCTTATTAGGTGGAGTTTCCTTAGAATTTGAAATACCTGAGCTTAAAAAATTATCAAAAATCTCTTATATTTACGAAGGTGGAATAAGTTTACCACCTGAATTAATAGCATTAGTTCTAGCACTATCTTTATACACGTCTACTTTTGTAGCAGAGTGCGTTAGAGCTGGTATTGAGGGAGTTAGCAAAGGCCAAAAAGAGGCTGCAGCATCTGTTGGTTTGACGCCTAATCAAGTTCTAAAATTAGTTATTATGCCTCAAGCTTTAAGAATAATTATACCTCCAACAACAAACCAATATTTAAATTTAACTAAAAATTCATCTTTAGCAGCTGCTATTGCTTATCCTGACTTAGTACTTGTATTTGCAGGAACTGCTTTGATGCAAACAGGTAAGGCAATAGAAATTGTTTCAATAACAATGTTAACTTATTTAACTATAAGTTTAACAATTGCTGCAATAATGAATTGGTATAATAAAAAAATCGAAATTAAAGAAAAGTAATGCAAACAATAAATTTTTTAAAACCTAACAGAGATAACATTAAAAATTATTCTATTATTGGCTCATTTTTAGTTTTAGTAAGCTTAATTGACGTCATATCAAATGCTTTTTTAAAAATAAATTTAACATCTTTTCTACCTGGCTCCTTAACTACTTTGTTTCCATTAATAATAGGATTAATCGGATTAAATATGATGAGAATTGATTATTCAGGAAATAAAAAATTAGATTTATTAAATAAAAATATAAACACAAATAATTTTAATGCTTTATTAACTCTATTAATATTATTTTCAATTATAAAAGCTCTTCCTCAATCTCTAAGTTGGATGATTTTTGACGCCACTATTTCAGGCGACTCAAAAGATGCTTGTACAGGCACGGGTGCTTGTTGGACATACATTAAAGTTTGGTTCAGAAGGTTTATGTATGGAATGTATCCCAATGAATTTCATTGGAGAATAAACACTGCATTTATATTAGTCATAGCACTTGGATTTGTTGGATATTTCATGAAGGAAAATTTGAAAAAATATCTAGCTTTATATTATGTTATTATTTATCCAGTAATTGCATATTTAGTTATTTATTATTTAATATCTGGTGGATCATTTGGTTTACAATGGGTAGAAACAGGAGCGTGGGGAGGATTGTCGCTTACTTTTATAGTTTCTTTTTTCTGTCTAATTTTCTGTTTCCCATTAGGTATGATTTTTGCACTAGGAAGAAGATCTAATCTTCCAGCAATAAAATATATATCAATTTGTTATATTGAATTTTGGAGAGGTGTTCCATTGATTACAGTATTATTTATGTCATCTGTAATGTTTCCAATGTTTCTACCTGAAGATTTTTTCATGGATAAATTGGTAAGAGTAATAATCGCAATTACTTTATTTGAAGCTGCTTACTGTGCTGAAGTTATAAGAGGTGGATTACAATCACTTCCACGAGGTCAATACGATGCAGCTAAATCCTTAGGAATGGGTTATTGGAAAATGCATATTTTTGTAATTTTACCTCAAGCGCTAAAATTAGTTATTCCGGGAATAGCAAATACCTTTTTAGCATTAGTTAAAGATACTCCTTTAATCTTTGTGGTTGGTTTAGCTGAACTAGCAGGTATGCTTGCTTTAGCAAAAACAAATCCAAAATGGCTAGGCTTTGCCATGGAGGGATATATTTTTGCATCAATAGTATTCTGGATTATATGCTATGCAATGAGTAAATATAGTTATAACTTAGAGGCAAAATATAAAACTGAAAGATAATAAATGTCTGACCCAATAATAAAAATTCAAAATATGAATAAATGGTTCGGTGATTTTCAAGTTTTAAAAAATATAAATCTTGAGGTTGAGGCAAATAAAAAAATTGTAGTATGTGGACCATCAGGATCGGGTAAATCTACATTGATCAGATGTATCAATAGATTAGAAGAGCACCAAGAGGGAGATATAATTGTTGATGGAAATGAACTATCAGAAAAAACAAAAGATATTGAAAAAATTAGAGCTGAAGTTGGAATGGTTTTTCAACAATTTAATTTATTTCCACACTTATCAATTTTAGACAATTGTACTCTTGCACCAATTTGGGTGAAAAAAATGCCAAAAAAGGAAGCTCAAGAACTTGCATTAGATCAACTTAAAAAAGTACAAATAGATGATCAAGCCAATAAGTTCCCTGGACAACTCTCTGGAGGTCAACAACAGCGTTGTGCAATAGCAAGAGCATTGTGTATGCAGCCAAAAATTATGTTATTTGATGAACCAACGTCTGCATTAGACCCTGAAATGATTAAAGAGGTGCTTGATGCAATGGTAAGTCTTGCAAAAGGCGGAATGACTATGATTGTTGTAACACATGAAATGGGTTTTGCTAAAGAAGTTGCTGATGAAGTGATTTTTATGGATGAGGGGATGATAATTGAGAAGGCAGACACAAAAGAATTCTTTGCTAATCCAAAGAGTGACAGAACTAAGCTTTTTTTAAGCCAAATTCTTTAAAATAATTCTAAAGACTTCATAAAAAGTTACTTGACAGGTTTAGAATAAGTTAGAAAAACCAATTTTTTTAAAAATTATTTTACTTGCATTAAGTTTTTTATTTAGATTAACTCACATTATTATTTTATTTAAAGAGGGGTCTTGAATGGAAGAAAATTTTAACAAACATCTTGGCAATAAGCTTAAGTTAAGAAGATTGGCGCTAGGTTTAACTCAAACTAAAGTAGCAAAAGCTATAAACGTAACATTTCAACAAATTCAAAAGTATGAAAAAGGAACTAACGGTGTAAGTTCAATTAGATTATTACAACTTTCTAATTATTTAAAAGTTCCAATTAGTTATTTTTTTGAGGATTTTTCAGAATATTTAGTAAATCTTGATAAATCAAAAGAAGGACATATGAATGTAAACTATAACTTTTTAGTCAAAGTTTATTCAGAGTTAACTCAGGATCAAAAAATTAAATTTGGAAAAAATTTACAGATAGCACAAATAAATACTTCCAAAGCTGTTTAATTGATTTGGCTCCTCGGGCAGGACTCGAACCTGCGACCAATTGATTAACAGTCAACTGCTCTACCAACTGAGCTACCGAGGAATATTTTCTCACAACTTACTTTTTTTAAAATTTATCTCAATACTTATTTTGGAGGCAACGCCCGGAATCGAACCGGGATACAAGGATTTGCAATCCTCTGCGTAACCATTCCGCCACGTTGCCATCAAATATAAAATATTTGGTAATCGATATTTGTATAATTCATTTTGATCATTAGTCTATAAATTTAGCAATGATTTTCATTATTGTTTATTAATTTGATTAATTTATAAAACAATTCAATGAGTTTTGATAAATATGAGCATAAAAATGTAGAAAATAAAATCTACGATTATTGGGAAAAAAATGATTTATTTAAACCCAAAGAAAATTCAAAAAAATTCTCAATTGTAATTCCACCACCGAATGTAACTGGAAGTCTCCACATGGGGCATGCTTTAAATAACTCAATTCAAGATGTTTTAACAAGATTTCATAGAATGAATAATTATGAAACTTTATGGCAGCCAGGTACAGACCACGCTGGTATTGCAACCCAAGCATTAGTTGAAAAAAAACTTACAAAAGAAGGGGTTAAAAAAAATGATTTGGGTAGAGAAAAATTTATAGAAAAAGTATGGGAATGGAAAAATGAGTATGGAGATATTATAATAAACCAACTTAAAAAACTTGGATGTTCTTGTGATTGGTCTCGTAATGCATTCACAATGGACGAGAATTTATCCAAATCAGTCATAAAAGTATTTGTTGATCTTTATAATAAGAAATTAATCTACAAAGCAAAAAAACTTGTAAATTGGGATGTTGTTTTAAAAACAGCAATATCTGATTTAGAAGTTGATCAACGTGAAGTAAATTCTCAACTTTATTATATAAATTATCCAATAGAAAATTCTGATAAATTTGTAACAATTGCAACAACCAGACCTGAAACTATGTTGGGAGATACTGCAATAGCAGTTAATCCTAAAGACGATCGATTTAAAGATATTGTTGGAAAGCTAGTGACCATTCCTTTAGCAAACAGAAAAATAAAAGTAATAACAGATGACTATGCTGATCCTGAACAAGGAACAGGAGCAGTAAAAATTACTCCAGCTCATGATTTCAATGACTATGATGTAGGTATAAGAAACAAGTTAGAAGTAATTAATATATTTACGCCTGATGGAAAAATAAATGACAATGCACCTGACCCATATAAAGGTTTAGATAGATTTGCAGCAAGAAAATTAATCTTAGAACATCTTGAAGAGGGTAAATTTTTAGAAAAAATAGAAAAGTTAATAAACAAAGTTCCTTATGGGGATAGATCTAATTCTATTATTGAACCTTATTTAACAGAACAATGGTTTGTTGATGCTAAAACTTTAGCTGTAAAAGCAAAAGAAGTAGTTAATAATGGTAAAACTAAATTCTTTCCTGAAAATTGGTCAAAAACATATTTTCAATGGATGAATAATATTGAGCCTTGGTGTATTTCTCGTCAATTATGGTGGGGACATCAAATTCCAGCATGGTACGGACCTGATGGAAAAATATTTGTAGCCGAAAATGAGGATGAGTGCAAAAAACAAGCAAAAGAATTCTATTCAAAAGATGTGGAATTAAAAAGAGATGAAGATGTTCTAGACACTTGGTTTTCATCAGGTCTATGGCCATTTGCGACTTTAGGTTGGCCAGAAAAAACTCCAGAAGTTGAAAAATTTTATCCAACAAGTGTTCTTGTTACAGGTTTTGATATCATATTTTTCTGGGTTGCTAGAATGATAATGATGGGAACTCAGTTTTTAGATAAGGAACCTTTTAAAAATATTTATGTTCATGCTTTAGTTAGAGATGAAAAGGGTCAAAAAATGTCTAAATCAAAGGGCAATGTAATTGATCCATTAGAACTTATCGAAAAATATAGTGCAGATGCTTTGAGATTTACTCTTTTATCAATGGCATCGCCAGGTCGAGACGTAAAATTATCTGAAGATAGGGTTAAAGGTTATAGAAATTTTTTAAATAAAATTTGGAATGCAAATAATTTTTTAACACAAAATAAGTGTGATTTTGGTGATGTGAAAAAACCTGAAAATATAAACTTAACAATTAATAAGTGGATACTATCTGAGCTTGTAAAAGTTAAAAACGACACAAAGAATAGTTTAAAAAACTATAGATTTGATGAAGCAGCTAAAATTATTTATCAATTTGTATGGCATTCATTTTGTGATTGGTATTTAGAGTTATCCAAAACTGTTTTAAACTCTGAAAATGAGGAAGATATTAAGGAGTTAAGACAAACATCATCATTTGTTTTTAAGGAAATTTTAATAATACTTCATCCATTTATTCCATTTGTAACCGAAGAGATATGGTTAAATAATAAGCTAGATAAAGATGGAAAAGATTACTTGATGCATGCCAATTGGCTAGAAGATGATTATCATGAAAAAAAATCTTATGATGAGATAAATAATATCATCAATTTTATTACATCAATTAGATCATTTAAAAATGAATTAAATATAAGTCCTGGATCATTTATTGAAATTTCAACAGAAAATACAAATAAAGAATATAAAAACTTTTTATCTTCTAATGAAAATATAATGAAAAAAAATGGAAGAATTAAAAATTTTCTTGAAAAAGATTTAGACAAACCTTCAGCAAGTATAGTCATAAGTGGTGAGTTATTTAAATTATATTTTGATGAAGATGTTGATTTAAATATGATCAAATCAACATTAGAAAAGAAAATTTCAAAAATTAGTGAAGAGATGAAAAAAATTGATGTTAGATTATCAAATAAATCCTTTGTGGATCGTGCACCACAAAATATAGTAGAGCAGGAGAAAAGCAACTTTGCTAATCTTGAAAAAGATGTTAAAAAAATAGAATTAACTCTAAAAGGTTTATAATGAAAAAATTTAATAAGAAAAAATTACCAAGTAGACACACAACAATAGGTGCAGATAAAGCCCCTCAAAGATCATTTTATTACGCAATGGATTTAACAGAAAAAGATGTAGCAAAACCATTTGTTGGTGTTGTTTCAACATGGAATGAAGCTGCTCCTTGTAACATAAATTTAATGAAACAAGCTCAATCAGTTAAAAAAGGAGTTAAAGCTTCAGGTGGAACTCCAAGAGAATTTTGTACTATTACAGTAACTGATGGTATTGCGATGGGTCATGAAGGAATGAAGTCATCATTAATATCAAGAGATGTGATAGCAGACTCAACTGAACTTACGGTTAGAGGACATTGTTATGATGCATTAGTTGGATTAGCAGGCTGTGATAAATCATTACCTGGTTTAATGATGTCGATGGTACGTTTAAATATTCCAAGTGTATTTATATATGGTGGATCAATTCTACCTGGGAGATTTAATGGAAAAGATGTAACCGTTGTAGATGTATTTGAAGGTGTTGGAAAATATACATCAAAAAAAATGACAGCTCATGCATTAAGAAAATTAGAATTAAAAGCATGTCCAAGTGCAGGTGCTTGTGGTGGACAATTTACTGCAAACACAATGGCATGTGTTTCTGAAGCAATAGGATTAGCTTTACCTTTCTCAGCAGGAACGCCAGCACCATATTTAGAAAGAAATAAATATGCAATAGACAGCGGTAAAGCTGTAATGAATTTATTAGCAAAAAATATTAGACCAAGAGACATAGTAACAAGAAAAGCTCTTGAAAATGCAGCAACAATCGTTGCAGCAACAGGTGGATCAACAAATGCAGGTTTACACTTACCAGCTATCGCAAATGAAATTGGAATTAAATTTGATTTAATGGATGTTGCAAAAATATTTAAGAAAACTCCTTATCTTGCAGATTTAAAACCAGGTGGAAAATATGTTGCAAAAGATATGTGGGAAGCAGGAGGAGTTCCAATGTTATTAAAAACTCTAATGGATGGTGGTTACATTCATGGTGATTGTATGACGGTTACAGGCAAAACCATGAGAGAAAATTTAAAAAATGTAAAATTTAGAGAAAATCAAAAAGTAATGAGATCTTATCAAAATCCAATTTCACCAACAGGAGGAGTAGTTGGATTAAAAGGTAATTTAGCTCCAGAAGGTGGGATTGTAAAAATAGCAGGTTTGAAAAAATTACAATTTACAGGAAGAGCTAGATGTTTTGATAATGAAGAGTCTGCGTATAAAGCGGTAATAAACAGAAAATACAAAGATGGAGACATCATTATAATTAGATATGAAGGGCCCATAGGAGGTCCTGGAATGAGAGAAATGCTTCAAACAACTGCAGCAATCTACGGTCAAGGAAAAGGGGAGAAAGTAGCCCTCATTACAGACGGTAGGTTCTCTGGGGCTACCAGAGGCTTTTGTATCGGTCATGTGGGCCCTGAGGCCTCCGTAGGCGGTCCTATAGCCCTTTTAAGGAATGGGGATATCATCGATATAGACGCTAAAAAGGGCACAATTAACGTAAGACTTACAAAAAAGGAATTAAGTGCAAGACGTAAAAAATGGAAACCAAGAAAAGTGAATTTTGGCAATGGTACATTATGGAAATATGCACAAACAGTAGGACCAGCTTATAAAGGTGCACCAACTCATCCAGGTGGTAAAAACGAGGTTAGAACTTACGCAGATATTTAATGAAAATTAGACCTGTAATACTTTGTGGTGGCGCAGGCACAAGACTTTGGCCAGATAAAAAAAAACATCAAGCAAAACAATTTATTGATTTTGGTGGATGGAGCTTAATTCAAAAAACTTTAGAAAGAGTTAATAAACCAATTTTTGATTTTCCTATAATCAGTACAAATTTAAAATACTTAAAACAAGTCAAATTAGCTTTAAAAAAAAGTAAAATAAAAAAGTTTAAAATAGTTTTAGAGCCAGCTAAAAAAAATACCGCACCAGCAATATTAGTGTCCGCTTTAATAAAAGATATTCCATTAGAGCAACCATTAATGTTTTTTGCAGCAGATCATTTAATTGAAAAATCTAATGTTTTAAATAAAGCCCTATTAAAAAATAAATCAAATTTAGATGATCAAAATTTATTTATTTTTGGAATTAAACCAACAAATCCATCAAGTGAGTATGGATATTTTTTAACTAAAAAAATTAAATCTATAAATAAAGTTACAAAATTTATTGAAAAACCAAATTTATCAAAAGCAAAAGAAGTAATTAAAAAAAAAGGTTATTGGAATTCTGGCATGTTTTATTTAAGAAAAGATTCAATTATTAATAACTTTAAAAAATATCAAAATAAAACCTACAAAAGTTGTGTTGAGGCAATTAAAAAAGGCAAATATAAAAATAATACCTACTACTTAAATAAAAGAGCTTTTGAAAAATCAATCGAGAAATCTTTTGATTATGCAATACTTGAGAAAACAAATAAAATTAATGCTATTAAACTAGATATACCTTGGTCTGATCTTGGTAGTTGGAAAGAGATACTCAAGATATATGATAAAAATAAAAGAAAACACTTTAAGAAAAAGAATATTTTTTATAGACCATGGGGGAGTTATTTAAATTTATTCGAAGGAAAAGAGTTTTTAATTAAAGAATTATCAGTTAAACCTAAAGGTATATTAAGTCTTCAAAAACATCATCACAGAGCAGAACATTGGTTAGTTACAAAAGGTAATCCAAGAATAACTTTAAATAAAAATATTATTAATAAAAAACCTGATGAGCATATATTTATTCCATTAGGAGCAATTCATAGAATACAAAATCCTGGAAAAAAACCTGTAAAAATTATGGAAGCTCAAGTTGGTTCAATTCTAAAAGAGACTGATATTGTTAGATATCAAGACATTTATGGTAGAGCAAATAAACTTTAATTAAATTGTAATAATCTATAAATATTTTTGTCATCAACATTAATTATAAAATTCTAATAAAATTTTAAATTATAAAA
Source organism: uncultured Pelagibacteraceae bacterium (assembly GCA_902555585.1). Lineage (GTDB taxonomy): Bacteria > Pseudomonadota > Alphaproteobacteria > Pelagibacterales > Pelagibacteraceae > Pelagibacter. The sequence continues at coordinate 11,591 of CACDSY010000007.1, forward strand.
CATCTTTATTTCCCCTTAATTTTAAAATTTTGTTGATTAACTACTTTCCCCTTTTTTAATTACAAAAAGGGGAAAGAAGATTTAGAAATTAATTATTTACAGATGCGGAACTCTCGATAGTCCTCTTTTTAGCTAGTTTTTTTGTTTTTTTTTCAGCAACTCTTTTTTCAATACTTGCAATTTTAATATTAATTTTAGATAATTTTTTTTCTTTTAAATTGATCTTATTTTTAAGTTTTTCTATTAACTTGATAACCTTTTTTTTTCTTTTTTCATTTTTCTTTAACTTTTTACTCATAATGACCTCCTGTGTAATTTTATAATAATTATATTTAAATTAAATATCTTAGTAAAATGATTTTTTGATAAATTCTCTTATTTAAAAGTTATGCTGTTAATATGTTAAAATATTTTCCTGATTTCCTTAATTCTACGTTATCACAATATTGATATTTATCACCATCAATTTGAATTGGAATTTTTTTCCCTTGTCCATCAATTTTTAGCTCACTGGAATAAGATGTTATAACACTCGTAGACTTCGATAAATCTCCAAAAAAAATAATCAAATAAATATAATAAAGTATTTTTATTCTTGTAAGGTCTTTGAATACATAAGTAATAATTTTGTTATCAAATATATTTGTTTTATTAATTTTGTAGTGACCCGCATAATAATTGGTATTAGAACATAACACCCAGTCAGCTATATGATTTTGACCATCTATGTTAACTTTTAATTTTTGATTTTTCATTAACAAAAATTTTTGCAATCCTTTATATCCAAAAATAATTTTACCTAACAGTTTTTTTAGAGAACTATTAATTGAATGGACTATCGTTGCATCCCAACCTATACCTGCCATTAAAATAAAATAATCATTATTAATTTTTACTAAATTAGTTTGTTTTAAATTGTTTGATTGTAAAATTTGAACAATTTTACTTATTTTTTTACTCATATTTAGTTCAGCTTGAAGTAAATTAGCAGTTCCAGCTGGTATATAACCAATAGCAAAATCTTTTTTTGGAACAAAATTATTTTTAATAAGTTTGTTTATTGCAAATGATACTGAACCATCGCCTCCAGCAACTACAAGTCTATCTATATTTAACTTAGAAATATTTTTAAATACTGCCTCTGCTTTATCCACGCTCTCAGTTTCAAAAAAAGAAACATCGTTATACTTAGAAAGTTCATCAGAAATTTTTTTTATAAATTTAGATTTTCTGCCAGAGGAAGCGTTTTTGTTGTAAATAATGCAATATTTCATAATAATTTTTAATATTTCCTTAACATTACTATGGCACAAAGAATTAAACGATTCTAGTGCAAATTGAATTAAAAAAAAGGATTAAATGAAACCTATATTAAAATACAAAAGTATATTCATTTCAGATGTGCATCTTGGTACTAAAGGTTGCCAAGCAAATAAATTGCTTGAATTTTTTAAAAATACAAGATCAGAAAAACTTTACTGTGTAGGCGATATAATAGATGTTTGGGCACTTCAAAAAAATTTTTATTGGCCACAAGAACATAATGACGTAATTCAAAAAATATTAAGAAAAGCAAGACATGGAACAGAAGTTTACTACGTTATAGGTAATCATGATGAAGTGTTTCGAAAATTTATTCCTATGCATTTTGGACAGATAAAAATGATCAATAGAGTAATTCATCAGTCTGTTTTAAATAAAAAATATTTAGTTGTTCACGGTGATGCTTGGGATGGTGTTATGAGATATGCCAAATGGTTGTCGAAGTTAGGCGCAATAGCCTATGAAATGCTGTTGAAATTAAATGTAGTGATTAACTTTTTTAGACGTCTAAGAGGTAAAGGCCAGTGGTCTTTAGCAAAGTTTCTTAAATATAAGGTAAAAAATGCAGTTAAATATATGGGAGAATACGAAAAAACAATTGCAGAATATGGAAAGAAAAAAAAATTTGATGGAATAATCTGTGGGCATATTCATCATGCCCAAAATGAAAATTATGATGGTGTTAATTATTTAAATTGTGGAGACTGGGTTGAGTCTTGTACTGCCTTAGTTGAAAACTTTGATGGAACGTTTGAAATAATTTATTGGGATAAATTAAGAGAAGAATTTTCAGATAGTCGTAATAATTCAGATAAAGAAGTAATTGAAACTCCAGGTCTGAAAAAGGCATCATAATGAAAATATTAATTGTAACAGACGCTTATTTTCCACAAGTAAATGGTGTGGTAAGAACTTTAAATGAAACAGGAAAAAAACTTGAAGCAATGGGTCACGAAGTTGAGTATTTAAATCCCCAACTTTTCTTCACTGTGCCAATGCCTAAATATAATGAAATAAGACTTTCTGTGAATATTTGGCCAAGAGTAAGTCATTTAATAAAAAAAATAAATCCTTCAGCCATACATATAGCTACCGAAGGTCCTTTAGGATTTATGGCAAGAAGATATTGTCTTAAAAATAATCTAAAGTTTACCACAAGTTTTCACACAAGATTTGATAAATATATGAAATTATATTTACCTTGGGTTCCTGAAAAATTATCACAGAAATTCCTAAGCAACTTTCATAACAAAGCAGAAAAAATTTTGGTTACAACCGAATCTATGAAAAAAGAACTAATTCAAATTGGAGTAGATGAAAGTAAAATGGTTGTTTGGACAAGAGGTGCTGATCATGGATCGTTTAAAAATCCAAAAAAAATCAATTTAGAATATAAAAGGCCTATATGGATATATGTAGGTCGAGTGGCTATTGAAAAAAATATTCGTGCTTTTTTAAATCTAAAATTAGAAGGAACAAAACTTCTTGTTGGTAAAGGACCAGATATTGAAAAGTTAAAAAAAGAATTTCCAGATGCTCACTTCTTGGGTGAAAAAACTAATGGTGAATTAGCTTCATATTTTACATCATCTGATGTTTTTGTCTTTCCAAGCAAAACAGATACGTTTGCAATTGTAATATGTGAATCCCTCAGTTGTGGTACACCAGTTGCAGCATTTCCTGTTCCTGGTCCTAAAGATATTTTCAAAGATAGTGAAATTAATTGTTTAGATGAGGATTTAGAAAAATCCGCAATGAAAGCTCTAAAAGTTGAAAGAGAAAAGTGCCTAGAATACTCTAAAAACTTTACTTGGGATAAAACCGCAGAAATTTTTATTAATAATATCTCCCCTAATTAAGTAACTAAAATTTAAATAATTGCATATTAAATTTTTAATATGTTAATTATATACTTAACTTCTAGAACATCATGATTGGCCTCTTTGAAATACTATTAATCTGTGTAATTATATTTCTACTAATAATAATTTATTCAAACAGAAATAAAAAAAATACTGATGATAAAATTATTATTTCAAAGTATGAAAAGGATGATAGCAAAACATTTATATTAGATGAATTAGAGGATCAATTTATAGCATTAGATAAATTAAATATTATAAAATATGCCAATCCAAGTGCCGAAAAAAGATTTGGTAAAAATATTTTAAATACACATCTCGGCACAATTTTAAGAAATCCTAATCTAGATGAAAAAATCAGAGAAGTTAAGTCTTCAAAAAAAACCAGTAATTTAGATTTAGAAATAAATTTGCCTTCATATCAGTATTACAGAGTTTATGTGATTCCTGGACCAACTGTAATTTTTACAGAAAAAGACTCTGTTGTTTTATTTTTAAAAGATCTTACTGAAATTTCAAAAGCACAAAAATTTAGAACTGACTTTGTTGCTAATGTTAGCCATGAATTAAAAACTCCTCTTGTTTCAATTAAAGGCGCTATAGAGACAATAGAGGGTCCTGCTAAAGATGACGAAATAGCAAAGATAAAGTTTCTTAAAATAATCTCTTCACAAAGCAAAAGAATGGAAAATTTAATAAGTGATCTATTAATATTAAGCAGAATTGAACTCCAGGAGCATATAAGACCTGACAAACCAGTTAATTTGAAGAATGTATTCACAAAAGTAAAAGATATTCATTTTACTAGCTTAAAAGAAAAAAATATTAATCTTGAAATTAATTTAGATATTGTAAGTGATGTTATTGGTGATGAAGATAAATTAATAACAGTTTTTTCTAATTTATTAGATAATGCTATTAAATACTCAAAAGAAAAATCAACTATAAATATATTAGCTTCTCCAAGTAAAGGGAAACTCATAACAAAAGGAATTAAAATATCTGTATCTGATCAAGGTATTGGAATTCCTGAGGATCAAATTAACAGGGTAACTGAAAGATTTTATAGAGTAGATGTTGAAGAGAGCAGGAAAGTTGGTGGAACAGGTTTAGGTCTTGCAATTGTCAAACATATAATTTCTCAACATAGAGGTGATTACGAAATAAAAAATCTTAATGGTAAAGGAACCGAAATTAACATTCATTTACCTAGTGAATTATAAACTTCATATAATTTAACAATTTTCACAATATAATTTAATTTGTAAATAACGGATTTTTTCAATAAGGTTGTTAAATGAAAAAAATAATAATAAATTTTTTTATTTTTTCTTACTTATTCTTTAATTTTATATCAAATTCTTACTCTGAAGTTTCTAATAAAAAAGACATTACAACACTTTTAAGAAACCAACAACTTACTGTATTTGATATTGGTATTTTTAGAATGAAAAATGACTTAGAAAATACCAAAAGCACTGTCAGTAAACATTTTCCATCTGACAAAGTAAATGTTGATCATATCTATACTGAGGTTTTAACTTCATTCTGGAGAGATACAATTGATTTGATTGTATCAATCCCAATGAACAAAAACTTAAAAAAAGAAAATTATATGTCTGACATGTATAGATGTAAAAATATTTTCTTTTCTGTAAGAGATCATTTGTTAAGAAAACAAAATGAGAGTAATTATAATTTTAATAGAGCCTCAAGTTATATAATTACTACTTTTTCTACCCCCACAAGTTGGCCTTCATGGAAATATGATCAAAATCAAGTAAAAGACCTTATATCAATGATACAACTAGAAGTTACTTTAAGACCAACAAAGAGCTTAGCACTAAGTGAAAATGTCAGCCCAATTCGTTGTCGAGGAGATTTAGCTGCAGATAATGATACCTTAATCATCTCTAAAAAATACAACTAAAAAGTTACCTATTTAACAAAACTGTAACAAATTTGTAATACTAGAGTCCTCAATAAAATTTATTAAGCGAGTCGTTAATTAACTTTAATTCACGAAAGGATATTAAAATGAAAAAACTAACTATAGTTCTTGCTTCAATAGTTGCCATTTCTGTTGCCACTATTGCTCAAGCAAGAGATCAAATCAAAATAGTTGGATCATCTACTGTATTCCCTTACGCAACAATAGTTGCTGAAAGATTCGGGCAAACTGGATTTAAAACACCAGTAATCGAGTCAACTGGTACAGGTGGTGGTGCAAAATTATTTTGTGCAGGTGTAGGAGAAGCTCACCCTGATATAACAAATGCATCAAGAGCAATGAAAGATAAAGAAAAAGCTCTTTGCAAAAAAAATGGTGTTAATGAAATAGTTGAAGTTATTATAGGTAACGATGGTATTACTTTAGCATACAGTGTTGATGCTGAACCAGTAAACTTCACTAAAGAACAACTTTGGAAAGCTTTAGCAAAACACTCAGTTGTTGATGGTAAATTAGTAGACAACATATACAAAACATGGGATCAAATAGACCCAAGTTTACCAAAACAAAAGATTTCAGTTATGATTCCCCCAGGAACATCCGGAACAAGAGATGCTTGGAATTCGTTAGTAATGAAAAAAGGTATGCCTAAAGAGGCTAAAGCATTATACAAAGCAGGTTTCGAAGCTGGAAATAAAAAATACAAAAAACCACAAAAACTTTACAGAGAAGATGGTGCTGCTATTGAAGTTGGAGAGAATGATAGTTTAATTATTCAAAAATTATCGGAAGACAAAGAAATGTTTGGTTTCTTTGGATTTAGTTACTTCTTAGCCGCAAGAGATAAATTGCAAGCTGCAAGTATAGAAGGTGGTCAACCATCACTAGAATCTATCCAAGACTATAGTTATGCTGTTGCTAGACCATTATTCTTTTACGTAAAAAAAGCTCATGTTGGTGTAATTCCAGGATTACATGAATTTGTAAAAGAATTCACTACAACTAAAGCTATTGGTAAAAGAGGTTACTTAGCGGAAATAGGACTTGTTCCACTTGATAAAGCAACTTACAGAACAGTTAGAGATAATTCGAAAGCTCTTACTGCAATGTCAATGGAGTAATATAATATTTGTTAACAAACTCAAAAGGGGCCCTATTAATTGGGCCCTTTTTTTTGTATAAATCTAAAGGAGCCAATAATTGAATTCAGTAATATTTTTAACAATCGTTCTTTTAGCTTTATCCAGTTACTTCTTTGGAAGAAAAAAAGCTATTTTAATTCAATCTAACAAACGGTTAACAGCTCTTCCAAAATTTTATGGGTACTATCTTGCCATATGGTGTGGCGCACCCGCTTTTCTTTTGTATGCTTTATGGTCGATATTTGAACCTAGCATAGTAAGATTTTTTATACTTAGTGATTATTCTTCGCAAGGACTTCTAGAAGGAGAGTTGAATTTATTTTATGAAAAAGTAAAATCACTTTCTCGAAACCAGTATTCAGGAGAACTTACTGCAGAGTTACAAAGATCAGCAGAAAAATATTTAAACTTTAGAGACATAGCAAAGTGGTCTAAGGTCGTTATAGTTTTATCATTATTAATTGCATCAACAGGTTATGCGTATACAAAGATTTCAAACAACACTAAAACAAGAGAACCAGTTGAAATATTTCTTAAAGGAGTATTTTTTTTATCATCACTGGCAGCGATATTAACAACCATTGGTATTATTTTTTCCCTTTTGTTTCAAACAATAGAATTTTTTCAAGTTATCCCACTATTTGATTTTGTATTTGGAATGCACTGGTATCCTGCAAAAGCTTTTGTTCGAGATGCAAGTGAAGCACTTGATCCATCAATGTATAGTGATACTTTTGGTGCGGTACCGATATTTGCAGGCACCTTTTTTATAGCTTTGATTGCAATGTGTGTTGCAATACCAATTGGTTTGTTAAGTGGTATATATATGGCGGAATATGCGAGCAAACGTTTAAGACAATATGCCAAACCTGTCATTGAAATTTTAGCAGGAATTCCAACTGTTGTTTATGGTTTTTTTGCTGCTTTAACAGTTGGACCTTTTTTAAAAGACCTTGGATTATCATTAGGACTAGAGGTGTCAGCAGAAAGCGCACTGGCAGCCGGTGGTGTTATGGGAATTATGATTATTCCGTTTATATCAAGCTTAAGTGACGACGTAATTACAAGTGTTCCTCAAAATCTTAGAGATGGTAGCTATGCCATGGGAGCAACAAAATCTGAAACAATAAAAAGAGTAATTATTCCAGCTGCTTTACCTGGAATTGTTGGATCTATTTTATTAGGTGTTTCTAGAGCTATTGGTGAAACAATGATTGTTGTAATGGCATCAGGGTTGGCAGCAAACCTAACTCTTAATCCATTAGAGTCCACTTCAACAATAACTGCTCAAATTGTTGTTATCTTAATTGGTGATCAACAATTTGGGGATCCGAAAACCCAAGCAGCTTTTGCATTGGGATTAAGTTTATTTATAGTTACTTTAGTTTTAAATATTGTTGCCTTATCTGTTGTGAAAAAATATAGAGAGAAATATGAATAAAGAAGAACGTTTAATTAAAAGATACAAAGCTGAAAAAAGATTTCAATTTTACGGTAAAGCTGCAATATTTATGGCTTTATTATTTCTAGTGGTATTTCTAACAAAGATATTTTCTACTGGTTACACAGCATTTCAAAAAACATGGTTGGTAATACCAGTCAATTATAATGCAGATTTATTATATTTGGATCCAGATAAAAAACCAACAACCGAAGATATTAATGATGCAGACTTTTATGAGTTTGGGATAGAAACATTTATCACTCTCGATCCAGATGCAAGTGAGGATCAAATTATGGAATTAAAAAAAATGTTTGCATTTACTTTTGAGAGAGAATTAAAATATTATCTTCTAGACAATCCTGATAGCTTTGGAAAAACAGTTGATGTAAAATTAACAGCCTCTGACGACTTAGATCAAGTATTTAAAGGAAATTATCCAAGAGATATACCTGAAAATAGAAGAAGAGCATCTGATTATCAATTAAAAATTTTTGATAAATTAAATGAAGATGGAAGAGTTATAAGTGAATTTAATGCCAGTTTTTTTACAAATGCTGATTCTAGAGAAGCTGAGTTAGCGGGGATAGCAAGCTCATTTATGGGTTCATTATTTTCCATACTTGTCTGTCTGTCAATTGCCTTTCCTGTTGCCTTACTAGCTGCAGTTTATCTAGAAGAATTTGCACCAAAAAATAGATTTACAGATTTTATTGAAGTAAATATCAATAATCTAGCAGCAGTTCCTTCAATTGTTTTTGGATTGTTAGGATTAGGTGTTTTATTGGCTGTATTTGGTTTACCTAGATCAACACCCTTAGTTGGAGGTATAACCCTTTCATTAATGACTCTTCCAACAATTATAATAGCAGCCAGAGCATCATTGAAGGCTGTTCCACCCAGTATAAGAGAAGCAGCTTTAGCAATGGGAGCTAGCAAAATGCAAACGACGATGCATCATACCGTGCCTTTGGCTTTACCTGGAACTTTATCAGGTACTATAATTGGCTTAGCTCAAGCATTAGGTGAAACAGCGCCTTTAATATTAATTGGAATGGTTGCTTTTGTTAACACAATACCAGGAACCCCTATGGATCCAGCAGCTAGCTTGCCTGTTCAAATCTATATATGGGCAGAGAGTGCCGAAAGAGGATTTGTAGAAAAAGTGTCTGCTTGCATAATGGTATTATTATTTTTCCTAATATTTATGAATTTAGGAGCACAATTAATTAGACATAAATTTGAAAAGAAATGGAACTAAAATATGAATAAAATAGAAGCAAAAAATGTTGATGTCTATTATGGAGCGAAACAAGCTTTATTTGATATCAATATGGATATCGAAGCAAATAAAGTAACTGCTCTTATTGGACCTTCTGGTTGTGGTAAATCAACATTCTTAAGATGTTTAAATAGGATGAATGATGTGATCGATATTTGTAAAGTCAGTGGTGTCGTAAAAATTAATGACTATGACATAAATCAAAAAGATACAGATGTTGTAAGGCTTAGAGAAAAAGTTGGAATGATTTTTCAAAAACCAAATCCTTTTCCAAAAACCATTTATGAGAATATTTCTTATGGACCTGAGATACATGGGATAGCTCAATCTAAAAGTGAAATGGATAATATTGTTGAAGAGAGTTTGAGAAAAGCAGCACTTTGGGAAGAGGTAAAAGACAGAATTCACGAACCAGGTACTGGTTTATCAGGTGGACAACAACAAAGACTTTGTATTGCAAGAACAATATCAATTAAGCCAGAGGTAATACTCATGGATGAGCCATGTTCAGCTCTTGATCCAATTGCGACAGCACAAATAGAGGAGCTAATTGATGAATTAAGAAAGGAACATACTATAATAATTGTTACTCACTCAATGTCCCAAGCTGCAAGAGTCTCTCAAAATACTGGTTTTTTTCACCTTGGCAAATTGATTGAAGTAGGTTCTACTGATAAAATATTCAAGAATCCGACTCAACAACAAACGCAGGATTACATAACAGGAAGGTTTGGATAATGAATGAAAAACCACACACAGTAAAATCTTACGAAGACCAATTAAAAAAATTAAACAATGATTTAGTTGAAATGGGGGCAAATTGCGAAACCGCTTTAGGTAATGCAATGAAAGCAATATCAACAAATGATCATAACCTTGCTGATGATGTTATAAATTCAGATATGGTTATAGATAATTTTGAGTCTCAGATAGAGAATGAGGTAGTAAATTTAATTGCTTTAAGACAACCAATGGCTGTGGATCTTAGAGAAACAGTTGCAGCTCTAAAGATGTCTTCAGACTTAGAAAGAATAGGTGATCTTGCCAAAAATATTGCAAAAAGAACAAAACTTATAAATACGCATTTGCCAAATAATTTAATTGAAGCAATGAGTAGAATCTGCATTTTGGTTCAAAAACAATTAAAAATTGTTTTAGACTCTTATCTAAGTAGATCAAGCGATGTAGCTCAAACAGTATGGGAGAGTGATGAACAAGTTGATGATTTAACAAATAAATGTATGGAAGAAGTCATCTCATTAATTAAATCAAATATGGAAAATATTGAATATGGCTCACATCTTTTATTTGTTACTAAAAACCTTGAAAGGATAGGAGATCATACAACAAACATTGCTGAGCAAGTATTTTATTTAGTTACAGGTGATTATTTAGAGGGTGAAAGACCCAAGGGTAGCGATTCAGAATTAACAAAGTAATGAGTGCACACATATTTATTGCAGAAGATGAGGCGCCAATTTCAACCTTATTAAAATATAATTTAGAAAAAGAAGGTCATAAGGTTTCTTCAAGTGAAAATGGAGAGGACTCTTTAAAATCAATAAAACAAAAAATGCCAGACTTAATCTTATTAGATTGGATGTTGCCAGATTTATCAGGTGTTGAAATATGTAAACAGTTAAAAAGGGATAAAAAATACAATGACATTCCAATTATTATGCTTACTGCAAAAGGAGAGGAGGAAGATAAATTAAAAGCATTTGAAACTGGAGCCGATGATTACGTCACTAAACCATTTAGCCAAAAAGAATTAAATGCAAGAATTAAATCTTTGTTAAGAAGGGCTAAACCTTTGTCATCAACTGATGTTGTGGAATTTAAAGACCTTAAAATTGATAGATTAGCAAAAAGAGTTTATAGAAATGATAAGGAAGTAATTTTGGGACCCACAGAATTTAAATTATTAGATTTTTTTATTAAAAATCCAAAAAGAGTTTATTCAAGAGAACAATTACTAAATAATGTTTGGGGTGAAAATATTTATGTAGAAAGTAGAACGGTTGATGTTCACATAAGAAGATTGAGAAAAGTTTTAAATGTAAGTGGATTAGAAAATTTAATTCGCACAGTGAGATCTGCAGGCTATTCGTTAGATAACTAAATCTTTAGGCCTTACAAATTCAGAAATAATTCCTTTCTCTTCAATATTTATCCAATCATTCGTATCGAAAACTATTTTAGCAAATGCACAAGTTGGGAATTTATAATTTAATAGTTTAAAATTACTATTATCTTTATTTTTAGTTAATTTTATAACTAAATTTTTAAGAGCAGGTTCATGATTTATTATCAATACTTTCTTAAACTTTTTATGGATATTTTTTATATTAGCTATTATTTCATTTTCATTAACCAAATAGAGTTTTGAGGAACTTTTAATTTTTTTTGGTTTATTTATTTTATTCAGTATTAAATTTAGAGTTTTTTTTGTTCTTTTTGATGAAGATAAAAGCACGTAGTCAAAGGAGTATTTTTTTTTAACAAAAAATTCACTTATAATTTTTGCACTTTTGATGCCTCTTTTATTTAGTGGTCTTTCAAAATCACTTAAATTTGGGTCTTCCCAACTAGATTTTGCATGTCTCATGACATATAATTCGCGCATTAAATCTAAATATATGACTGCATTAAAAAAACAAGACAAAGAAGAGCTTAAATCCAATTATATAAATAGAGAATTATCATGGTTAAAATTTAACGATAGAGTTCTGTTAGAGGCGCAAAATATTGAAAATCCTCTTTATGAGAGAGTAAAATTTTTATCTATTGCAGGCTCTAATTTAGATGAATTTTTTATGGTTCGAGTTGCTGGACTATACAGTCAAATTAAACAAGAAGTCGACTCACTAAGTTCAGATGGACTAACGCCTGAAGAACAGATGGAGATGGTTATTAATGATACAAAAAATCTATTAAATAAACAAAATACCATATTTAATAATCTATCAAATCAGCTGAAGAGAAATAATATTTTATTGACTAAGCCAGAAAACCTTAACACAAAAGAAAAAAAGAAATTATTAGAAATATTTAACGAAGAAATTTATCCTCTACTTACACCATCAGCGATTGATCCTTCTCATCCTTTTCCATTTATTATTAATCAAGGTAGAGCTTTAGTTATGAAGCTGAAGAAAAAGAAAAAAAAGAGAATTCTTAATTCAATTATCGTAATTCCTAAAGCTTTATCAAGATTTATTGAAATAGATGGAGGAAAATCATTTAAGAAATTTTTGGTTCTAGACGATGTTATTGGTTACTTTGCCTCTGAAATTTTTCCAGATCATTTATTAGAAAAGAAAATGATATTTAGAGTAATAAGAGATAGTGATGTAGAAATTCAAGAAGAGGCTGAGGATTTAGTCAGATCATTTGAACTAGCATTAAAGCGAAGAAGAACTGGTGATATTGTTAGATTAGAAATTTTAGAAAAAAGCGACAAAGAACTTGTAAAATTTATAACAAATAAATTAGAAATTAATCCAAATTATATTTATGAAGTAGCAGGTTTAGTTGGAATCCAGGATATAGACCAAATTTGTAAAATTAAAAATTCTAAATTAAAATTTAAAAACTTTACACCAAGAGAAGTAGAAAGATTAAAAGAATACAATAATAATTTTTTTGAGACAATTAAGAAAAAAGACCTAATAGTTCATCATCCATTTGAGACTTTTGATGCTGTAATTGAATTTTTAAATCAAGCTGCTATGGATAAAAAAGTAATTGCTATTAAACAAACATTGTACAGAACTACTTTAGATTCACCTATTGTTAAAGCATTAATTAGCGCTTCCGAAAATGGCAAAACAGTTACTGCTTTAATTGAAATCAAAGCTAGATTTGATGAAGAAGCAAATATACAGCTGGCAAGAAGTCTTGAAAAAGCTGGAGTTCAAATTGTTTATGGTTTTGCAAAATACAAAACACATGCTAAATCATCACTAATACATCGACGTGAGGGTGGTAAAATTCAAACATATTTCCATTTAGGTACTGGCAATTATCATCCTGTAAATGCAAAAATATACACAGACTTATCTCTATTTAGCTCTGATAAAAAAATGGCTGCAGATGTAGAAAAATTCTACAATTACGTGACTGGATATTCTAAACCAAGAAATTTAAATAAAATTTCCATTTCACCTGTAAATTTAAGAAAAACTTTAAATCAGAATATAGATAAGGAAATAAGTAATGCAAAAAAAGGGAAACACGCTGAGATTTGGGCTAAAATGAATTCATTAGTTGATTCACAAATAATTGATAAATTTTATGAGGCTTCTAGTGTCGGTGTAAAAGTCTCTTTATTTGTAAGAGGTGTATGTTGTTTAAGACCTGGTATTAAAAATAAATCGGAAAATATTATTGTAAAAAGTATCATTGGAAGATTTCTTGAACACTCAAGAATATATTGTTTTGCAAATGGAAAATTAATGCCTAACAGAAATGCAAAAGTTTATATTTCATCTGCAGATTTGATGCCAAGAAATCTAGATAGAAGAGTCGAACTTCTCGTGCCAATTGAAAATCAAACTGTTCATGAACAGGTTTTAGACCAAATAATGATGGCCAATTATCTAGACACGAATCAGAGCTGGGAACTTTATCCTAATGGAAATTATCAAAAAATTAAATATAGTCGAAAAGATTCTTTTTCTGCACATGATTATTTCATGAATAATCCAAGTTTATCAGGAAGAGGAAAAGCAAAACTAAAAATTAAACCTAAAAAATTAAACTTAAGGTTGGTTAAAGGTGGAACTTAAAGTAATTAAAAATAAGCAAAATTTAAAATTAAGACAATCAAAATTAGCTATTATTGATATAGGTTCAAATTCTATAAGAATGTTAATTTACGATGATTTTACATCATCTAGAGTACCTTTTTTTAATGAAAAAGCAGTTTGTGAACTTGGTAAAAACTTAGATAAATCAAAAAAACTTCATAAATCAGGCAAGATATATGCTTTAAAAGTCTTAAAAAGATTTTCAGAAATTCTTAATGTTTCAAAAATTAATAACCTTAAAATTATTGCAACAGCTGTATTAAGAGAAGCTACAGACGCAAAGCCCTTTATTGAAGAAGTAGAATACTTATTTAAAAAAAATATAAATATTTTAACTGGTGAAGAAGAAGCTGAATCATCAGCTGAAGGCGTTAAAATTGGATTTGAGAATGTGGATGGACTTGTTGCTGATTTAGGTGGTGGAAGTTTAGAGCTTGCTAGAGTTGAAAACAATATTGTAACAAATAAAACATCACTTCCAGTTGGTGTTTTAAGATTAATTAACAATCCTATTGTTAAAAAAAGAAATTTACCTAAATATCTCAAAAATCTTTTAAGAGATGAAAAATGGTTATCTAAAAAAAAATTTAATAATTTATATTTGGTGGGAGGTACGTGGAGAGCTTTGTTTAAATTACACTTATTTCAAAATGAATATCCAGTCCATATTATTCATCAATACTCAATTGAAAATCAAAAACTTACAAAATTTTTAGAAAAAATTTCTTCATTTAATAAATCTAAATTGAAATCAGTTGAATACATATCAAAGTCTAGAACGCCTTATCTTCCTTATAGCTCAATAATTCTAGAAGAAATTATGAACATAGCAAATCCAAAAAATGTTATTTGCTCAATTAGTGGTATTAGAGAAGGATCTCTTGCCAAAGATTTATTTAAACACTCAGATAGTAATTTTGTTTTTAATAAATCATTAGAGCATATTTCAAAAAAAAGAGGCGATTTAGGATCTACATATAAGAAATATTTTGATTTTATAAAACCTATATTTGAGGGAAATGAGCATTTTAATCAAAAATTGCTTCATCTATCTTGCGTACTAAGTCATATGGATTGGGGTTTGGGAGCATTCCAAAAAGCAGAGTTGGTTTTTCAAGAAACATTAAATACGCCTTTATTAAAACTTTCACATAAAGAAAGAATACAATTGGCACTTTCTTGTTACTGGAGATATTGCAGTATAAAATACAACCCAAAGATAGAATACTTAACGTTTTTAAATAACAACGAGATATATTCTTGCAAACAAGTTGGTGCAGCCTTAAGATTTGCTAATTCTCTTACATCAATATCTACAATTTTTTTAGAAGAATTTAAACTTTATAAAAGAGGTAATTCAGTATTTTTAAAAATACCTTCGCAGCATCAAGAGATAATCTCAAAACAAGTTACGAAAAAATTCAAAGCTTTAGCAAGAGAATTATTTTTAGATCCTAGGGTAATTTATTCAAATTAATTTAATATTAATTTAAATTAGATTTAATATTTTATTAATTTATCAGTAATATTTCATCATTAATTACATTAACTAAATCATTATTTTCTCTTATAAAAGTTGCTTACTTTGTAGGCACCTTTATAACTTTAAAAAATGAATCCACATGAGATACATTACAAAATTTTTCATTTAAAATTAATTTGTTTATTTCTTCTTTAGACAGAAAATGATTTTAATAGCTTTCTCAGGTCCTTTTTTTTTAATTATTCTATTTGAATAATAGCAGTATATTTTAGTTGTTAACCTTCCTGGCTCACAATTAATTGTAAATAATTTTTTTGGTCTTCCTAATATTTTATATCCTGTTTCCTCATAAAATTCTCTACAAGCAACACTTATAGAATTTTCTCCTTTATCAATCATACCAGATGGAAATTCATATTTGATTTTATTAACTGGAATTCTTTTTTGACTAACTAGAACAAAAACGTTTTTCTTAATTTCCGCAACTACCAAAGATAAATCAGAGGTTTTTAAGAAATGATAATATTCTTTTTTTTTGAATGGCTTATTAATTAAAGTAATATTATTTGTTAGCTTAATATTTTTCAAATATTTCATAAGTTATTATATTTTAATAATATTAAAGATATTTTACAGATAAAGTAATTATATTGTTTTTTCTTTAATTAATTTAGAGACTTTGTTTATTTGATTTATTGTATCAGTATTCATTGGGTTTATATATGAAGCTTCTAAATAACTAGTGTAGGCTTTTTCGTAATCTTTCATTTCCATGTATACTTGTCCTTTTCCAATTAGAGCACCGAAATGCCTGCTTTCAAGTTTTAAGACCATATCAATATCTCTAAGTGATTTTTTATACTTACCCATAAAATATAAAGATGTTGCACGTCTATTCCAAGCTTCAGCCCAATTAGGATCTTTTTCTATAATTTTACTAAAAATCCTATATGCCCTTATATAATTTCCATTTTGAACTAGTCTTGAACCTTCTTTTAAATCAATAGTTAATTGAAAATTAGATGGATGTGTTTCCCACAAATTCCATATGCTTTTTTCTAAAATTTTTGCTTCACTTTGTGTATTACAATCTTTTAACTTACTCAAAAGTTTGTTTAAATCTAACTCATCTGTTTTTGCTGCTGAAGTCAAACATACTGTTGTAATTATCAATAAGAAATTTAGTATTTTCAGCATATGTAATAAATCTGTAATATTTTTGTAACATTAATAAAACAAGTTAAAATCAAAATAAACAGCAATAAAATCAGTATTATTATTCAATTAAAGATATGATTAATTTCAAATATTAAATTTTAATTAAAAGATTCGAAAAAAAACATATGAAAAATTCCAATATAGAAGGAATTGTATTTGATTTAGCTGGTACATTAATAGATTTTGGAAGCCTTGCGCCATCTCAAGTTCTTATAGAATTATTTGATAGGTTTGGAATTAAAATTACACGAAAACAAGCCATAGGACCAATGGGTATTGAAAAACGAGCCCATATAAAAGCATTGCTAACAACAAGAAAAATTAATTCGCAGTGGAAAAAAAAATTTAAATCAAAACCAACAGATAAAGATATTGATAAATTGTTTAAACTTTTTAATCCAGAATTAAAAAAAATAATTAAGAAACATTCAAAATTTATATCAGGAAGTAAAAAAACTTTAGATTTTATAAAAAACAAAAAAATAAAAATAGGAATTAATACCGGATATTCAGAAGAAATTCTAAATGTTATATTGCCAGAACTAAAAAAACAAAGATTTATACCTGATGTGTCATATAGTTCTTCATACACAAAAATTGGAAGACCCTCAGCTGAAATAATATATAAAATTTTTTCTGAATTAAATATTACCAAGGGATCAAATTGTATAAAAGTTGATGACACTATTCCTGGATTGTTAGAGGGAGTAAATGCTGGGATGTGGGTAGTGGGTGTTATATTTTCAGGTAATGAATTTGGTAAAACAGAAGTCGAATTTAATAGACTTTCTTTTAAAGATAAAACTAAATTTAGAAAAAAGATCAAGAATAAATTTAAGAAAGTAGGCGCTCACTATGTAATAGATACAATTAAAGATTTACCTAAAATTATCAAAATAATTCAAACTAGAATTAAATAAAATTACTTAATGAAAAGCATTTTTTAAGACCGTGGAAATTAAAAAAGCTTCTTTTTGTGTGTCCATGGACCTTTTTTTGTTTTAGGTAAAAATTTTTCAAGATCAATAAGGACTTTTTCAGACAATTTTCTGTAGGTGGTAAGTTTTCCTCCATAAATATTCAATAAAGGTAATTTTTTTATAATTTTTAAATCAAAAACATAATCTCTTGTGACTTTTGAGGCTGTTTTAAAATCTTCAATTAGAGGTCTTATCCCAGAATATGTATCTACGATGTCCTTTGATGTTATTTGTTTTTTTAAGTAATTATTTACTGAACTAATTAAATATCTAATTTCTTTTTTTGATATTCCTTTATTTTCAGGTGATTTCACCTCTTCTTCAGTTGTTCCAATTAAAGAAAACTTCCCTTTATAAGGTATTACAAATATTATTCTTTTATCAGTATTTTGAAATGTGAACGCAACATTTTCTTTGTACAATTTTTTTGTAATAATATGACTTCCTTTAACCAATCTAATTTTTTTCTTAGATTTAATTTTTATATTTTTATTTAAGGTTTCATTTATCCACGGTCCAGATGCATTAATCAAAATTTTTGACTTTACTTTTTCACCATTTTCAAGACTAATAATCCATTCATTGCCAATAATTTCAGCTTTTTTAACTTTGTTGTATTCTAGTATTTTAGCGTTATTTCTTTTTGCATCTTTGGTATTTAATTTCGTTAATTTTTTATCGTCAATTTGTATATCAAAATATTGAAAACCGGTTTTGTATTTTTCTTTAAGAATATTTGAAAATTTTTTTCTAAGATCAAATGTTTTTGATTTTGGTATATTACTTTTGCCACCTAAATTATCGTACAAAAATAAACCAATTTTAATTAACCAGGCTGGTCGAATTTTATCTGCATAAGGAATTATAAAAGGAATGGGTTTTGAAATATGTTTAGCAATTTTATAAACAATTTCTCTTTCTTTTAAAGATTCTCTAACTAATTTGAATTCATAATTTTCTAAATAACGAAGACCACCATGTATTAATTTCGTTGACCAGGATGAAGTTGCTCCACCAATCTCACCTTTGTCAGCTAAACAAACTGATAAACCTCTACCTGCAGCATCCCTTGCAATACCTGCACCGTTTATACCGCCACCTATTATGAATAAATCGAATATTTTAGACATTTAAATTATGATTTGTTTTAAAATATACAACCTCTTTTAGAAACATTATATATTTTTACATTTAAGTAATCAAAATTTAACGATACTTTAACATAAATAATTTATCTAATTAAAATTATAAATTAATAAAAGGGGTACAATGAAAAAAATATTGAGTGTTTTAACAATTCTATTTACTTTCTCATTTACATCACACAGTTATTCAAAGACAGAAATTCATTGGTGGTATGGAAATAGTGGATTTCTTGGTGATGTAATTATTGAAATTGCAAATAGATTTAATGCTTCACAAGATGAATACACCGTCGTTCCTACAGGTAAAGGAAGTTATGAAGATAACATGGCGGCAACTATAGCTGCATTTAGAGCAGGAGACCAACCACATTATTCACAGGTTTACGATGCTGGTGCTGCAATTATGGTAGCCCAAGTTAAAAATGGCGTTGTTATTGGTTTTGAAGATATGGCTGAGAAATATGGAATTAAAGTAGATGCAGATAATTATATTCCTGGAATTAAAAACTTCTATGCTGACTCTGATGGAAAAATGATAGGTGTTCCTTTTAATAGTTCAACTTGCTTAATGTATGCAAATATGGACATATTGAAAGAAGTAGGAATAGAATCAGTTCCAAAAACTTATGAAGAATTTGAGGCTATGGCTCCAAAAATTAAAGCTGCTGGATATATTCCTTTACTTCAAAGTCACTCTCCTTGGATCTGGACAGAAAATTTCTTTTCAAGACATAATCTACTTATGACAGATGGAAACAATGGTTACGATGCTGTTCCGACAAAAACTTTATTTGCTGAAACAGATGCATTTGTTTATCATTGGAAAAAAGTAAAAGAATGGTACGAAAAAGGTCTCTACGGCTATAAAGGAAGAGCTTGGGGAGATAATCAAGCACCATTTATAGCAGGTGAGGCTGCTTTTTGGTTTGGATCTGCTGCATCATTTGGTGGAATGAAAGGTGTTGTTCCAAATTTTACAGTTAATCATATTCCTTATTGGGATTCAGTAACTGGTGGCAAAGAGTATCCAACATTTATTGGTGGCGCAGCAAACTGGATATTAAATGGTCATACAGAAGAAGAGTATAAAGGACTTGCTAAATTCATCGAATTTATGGGTTCTCCTGAAATGGATTTATACTATCACAACATGACAGGTTATTCTGCTGTAACTAAAGGTGGTATAGAATTAGCTGAAACTATAAACTTTTATAGAGCTTCTCCATATCACAAAGCTGTTGGTGAACAATTAAGCTTAGAAGGTTCAACTATTCCTGGTGGATATAGAGCTGGTAACTGGCCTCAAATTCGTGAAGTAATTTACGAAAATGTTGAGCCAATGTTAAATGGCAAAATATCAATCGAAAAAGGATTAAAGAACATGGATAAGGGTGCAGCTAAATTGTTAAAACAATTTGCTAAGACTCTTTAAAAAATAATATAAATAAGGAGGGTATTAATATAACCTCCTTATTTATTATATGAAAAAAGTTCAGTTTAAATCAAACTATTCACAGTATTTTTTTTTAGCACCACAGCTAGGTATTTTATTAATATTTTTATATTGGCCAATAATACAAACTTTTAGAGATGCATTTACCATGCAAGATGCATTTGGATTTGGAAGACAATTTGTATGGTTTGATAATTTTTTATTTATCTTTGATGACCCGGCTTATTTTATAGCTTTTAAGTTTACTATTATTTATAGCTTTGTGATAACACTTGTCACAGGAGCCATTGGATTGTTACTTGCTGTAAATGCCAATAATGTAATGCATGGAAAAAGTGCCTACAAAACTCTTTTGATTTGGCCTTATGCTATTGCGCCAGCTGTGGTGGGTGTTATGGCAAATTATTTTTTTAGTGAAAGATTTGGATTATTGTATCATCTATTTAACGATTTATGGGGTTTTAATTGGTATGAAAGTGTTTTTGATTCTTATATCTACTTAATAATAGCAGGATCATGGAAACAAATAAGTGCTAATTTTATTTTCTTCTTAGCCGGTCTTCAAGCAATACAAAAATCTGTCATTGAAGCATCGATAATTGATTGTAAAAGTAGTTTCAGAAGATTTTGGACAATCACTTTCCCTCTATTGATGCCCACAACTTTCTTTTTAATCATTATCAATATAACTTATGCTTTTTTTGATACTTTTGGAATAATTGACACTACAACAATTGGTGCACCCTCAGGTGAAACAAGAACTCTTGTTTATAAAGCCTACATGGACGGATTTAGGGGGTTAGACTTAGGAAGTGCTGGTGCTCAATCAATTATGATGATGTTGATTGTTTTAGTTATTACAATTTTTCAATTTAGATACATAGAAGGGAAAATACATTACAATTAAAATGATTAGATATTTTTCATCAAACTTTTCTCATTTAATTCTTTTGATAGGCATTTTTATTATGATAATCCCTGTGTGGTTAATTTTTGCAAGCTCAACTCACACAGCTTTGATTATTAATACCCAAGGTCTTCAATTTTTTTTAGGAGATAAGTTTTTAGAGAATTATACAAAAGTTTTATTATATGAGGGTGGTTTTTTTAAAGAAATTACTGTATATAAAATGTTTTTAAATAGTTTTTTAATGGCAACTGGAGTTGCGTTTTTATCAGTTATTTCATCTCTTATGACTGCATATGTCTTAGTTTATTTTAGAGTGAAATATGCAACATTATTATTTTGGATAATTTTTATTACTATACTAGTCCCTCTGGAGTTAAGAATTTTTCCTACCTATTCTGTTATGTCTACACTTAACTTAGTAAACTCATATTGGGGACTAATTATTCCAATTTCAGCTTCTGCTATAGCTACTTTATTTTTTAGGCAGTTTTATAAAACTATACCTGATGAATTACTTGAATCAGCAAAATTAGATGGCGCAAATACTTGGAGATTTTTTATTGACTTTTTAGTGCCATTGTCAAAAACAATGATTGTTGCAATGTTCATATTTATGTTTGTATTCGGTTATAATCAATATTTATGGCCGATATTAGTAACTTCTTCTGAACAATATTGGACTGTTGTCATGGGATTAAAGATGATGTCTGGATCAATCGTTAACAAATTTGCATTTGTCATCATGTCAATGATACCACCAGTATTAATCATAATTGTATTACAAAAATATTTTATTAAAGGGATTTTTCAAGACAAATGAAAATTAAATTTTCACAAATTTTAGCACACATTGTACTTATACTAGGTGTTTTATTGATGGTAATTCCGATTTGGTTATCATTTGCTAGCTCTACCCACGATACTGTAACTATTTTAAAAGAGGGAATGCAATTTGGTCTTGGCGATCAATTAACAAGAAATTATAACGAAGTTTTAAATGAGAAGGGTGGTTGGTCAGAGGAAGTGACTGCTGCAAAAATGTTTATAAATAGCTTTATAATGGCTTTGGGAATTGCAACCCTTAAAGTAATTATCTCAGCAATGTCAGCTTATGCTTTAGTTTATTTTAGATTCAAATTTGCTGTACCGATTTTTTGGTTAATCTTTATTACTTTACTTGTGCCTCTGGAGGTTAGGATTTTTCCAAGTTATAAGATTGTATCAGATTTAGGTTTAACTAATTCTTACACAGGTCTTGTTCTTCCATTGGTTGCATCAGCCACCGCTACGTTTTTTTTTAGACAGTTTTATAAAACTATACCTGATGAATTACTTGAATCAGCAAAATTAGATGGTGCAAATAGTTGGAGATTTTTTATAGATTTTCTAGTTCCATTATCTAAAACAATGATTGCAGCGATGTTTATATTCATGTTTGTATACGGATATAGTCAATATTTATGGCCGTTAATAATGACTACGAGTGAGGAATATTGGACTGTAGTTATGGGAATGAAAATTATATTTACTGAAAGTTATGAGGGAGTTGCTTTACCAAGAACAGCAGAGAGATTTGCTTATATTATTTTATCAATGATCCCCCCAGTTTTAGTGGTAGTATTTTTGCAAAAATGGTTCATAAAAGGATTAATTCAAACAGAGAAATAAATGAGTTTTTTAGAATTAAATAAAGTTACTAAAATCTATCCAAACGGAACTAAAGCTGTTCATGAGACAAGTATGAATGTAGAAAATGGTGAATTCATGGTTTTTGTTGGACCAAGCGGATGTGGAAAATCTACTCTTTTAAGAATGATTGCTGGGTTAGAAGACATAACTGAAGGTTATATAAATCTTGATGGAATATTAATTAATAAAGTTGACCCCTCAGATAGAGATGTTGCTATGGTTTTTCAGAATTATGCACTCTATCCTCATATGAATGTTTACAACAATTTGGCTTACGGATTAAAAAATAGAGGTATTTCAAAAGAAGATATTGAAAAAAAAGTTAATGAGGCAGCAAAGCTATTACAAATTTCTGAATACTTGCAAAGAAAACCATCCATGTTGTCAGGAGGTCAAAGGCAGAGAGTTGCCATGGGAAGAGCCATTGTGAGAAATCCTAAAATATTTTTATTTGATGAGCCATTATCTAATTTAGATGCAAAACTAAGAATACAAATGAGGCTTGAAATAAAAAAGCTTCAGCAAAAAGTTGGAGTGACAAGTATATTTGTAACTCATGACCAAGTAGAAGCTATGACCTTAGCGGATAGACTGGCAGTAATAAATAATGGCCTTATTGAGCAGCTTGGAACACCGATAGAAATTTATAATAATCCTAAATCTATGTTTGTCGCAGGATTTATAGGTTCGCCACAGATGAATTTTCTTGAAGGAGAATTAATAAATAAAACTCTTACTTCAGAAGGTTTTGAAATTAATAATGTTACAAGTGATTTTAATGGACCAGTTATATTAGGAATTAGGCCAGAGCATATGTCGCAAACTGATAAAGGTTTAATAAATTTATCTGTAGATCTGGTAGAACAATTAGGTTCAGATAATTTGATTTATGGAGAAA
Source organism: uncultured Pelagibacteraceae bacterium (assembly GCA_902555585.1). Lineage (GTDB taxonomy): Bacteria > Pseudomonadota > Alphaproteobacteria > Pelagibacterales > Pelagibacteraceae > Pelagibacter. The sequence goes on from CACDSY010000007.1 coordinate 35,179, forward strand.
TAAAAAATAAAAAAGATTTTTGTTTTAGATGTCCTGGAAGTCAAATTATTAAAAAAGGAAGTAAATTATCTTTGAACATAAATGATAACAATTATTATGTTTTTGATAAATCTAATGGTAATCGAGTAAATTAATTTTGATTTTGTCAAAGCTAAATTATATTAAAATTTATGGCCATAGAGGCGCTAGAGGAGATCTTCCTGAAAATACTTTAGAAAGTTTTAAATATTTATTTAAAAACAATATTAATGCATACGAAACAGATATTTTGATTTCCAAAGATCTTATTCCTGTGATTACACATGACTTTAGATTAGATCCAAGTTTTACAAAAGATAATGAGGGAAATTGGATAACGGATGAAAATATAATAATATTTGACTTAAGTTACGATGAGCTTTTAAAATTTGATGTTGGGTCTTTAAATAAATTATCTAGATATGGAAGAAGATTTGTTAATCAAAAAACTTTAGAAAATCAAAAGATACCAAAACTTTCTGAGTTATTAGAATTATCTTCAAAAAACAAATCTGAAAATTTATTAATAAATTTAGAAATTAAATCTACACCTGACGAGGAAAATTTAACTCCAACCCCAGAGGAAATGGTAAAACTTGTTATGAAAGAAGTAAATAAATCAAATTTACAAAATAAAATAATCATTTCTTCATTTGATTGGAGAACACTGACAGAAATCAAAAATCTTTACCCTGAAATTTCAAGAGCTTATTTAAGTTTTCTACAAAAGGCAGGAATTAAAATTAAAAATACAATTTACAATAGATCTCCATGGATGAGTTACTTACCTTTTTTTGAAAAATATGAATTACCAAAAATTATAAAATCACAAGGTGGAAAAGCTTTGCATCCATACCATAAAGATATTACAAAAAAACTAGTAGATATTTCTCATCAAGAAGATTTGCCAGTGAACGTTTGGACAGTTAATGAAGAGAACGATATGTTAAAAATGATTGAGTATGGTGTAGATGGTATCATGACAGACTATCCATTAAGGCTGAAAGAACTTTGTGACAAAGAAAATATAAACTGGTTTTAGTTTATTTTAATGGATTTAAATATAGTTAATAACCAAGAACAATTTTTAGCAGGTAAACTTAGAGGGTATACTTTAAAAGGTGCAGAAAATAAATTTGACGATAAAGGAAAACCTTTACCATTTCCAGGGTGCACAATAATTTGTAATATTCCTCTTAATACATATTTATCCGATCAAATTATTGGTTTTCAAAAAAAATTAGAAAATTTTAATCCTGAAAAAACTTATTCCTATTTACCACCATCAAGTTTTCATATGACATTATTTGACTGTTGTAATTTAAATACAAAAAATACTTATTATTGGCCAACAGATATAGATCTTGATATGGATTACAAAGATATAGCTATTCAATTAAATAAAAGAATTGAAAACTATAATTTTCCAAAAGAAATCAATTTAAAACTAAAAACATTTTTTGGAGGTTACAGCATTGTTTTAGAACCCTTTTCTGAGGAGGACGAAAAAATTTTAAGAAATTGTAGAGATGAACTAAGTAATTTATTGAAAATTAAATTTGAAAATCATCAAAGATATACTTTCCATGTTACATTAGCTTATATCTTGAGACAACTTAATGAAACTGAAATAAAAAATTTAACTAAATTTAATAAACAATTATCCTCTGATTTTAATAAAAAAATTCCAAAAATTACTTTCACAAAACCTGAAATGTGCACCTTTAAAAACATGCTGGAGTTTGAAAGTATTAATCCTTCTAGCCTGTAATAGTTTTTACTTATAGATATTCTTCATTATTATTTTAATCTTTGATTTTCAATAAATTTTTAAAAACTGATTTAGAAAATTGACCTTAAATCTTATAGGTTCAATTTTTCTACGAGATAGTTTTATCTCTTGTCCTGTTATTGAAAAGCATTTTTTTAGCCACAAATACAGCAAAAAGTGCACCGATAATTTCTGCTAATATATAAACTGGAGTATACATATAATTAATTCCAGTAAAACTTTCTGTAAATGTTCTCGCTATTGCTACAGCAGGATTTGCAAATGATGTAGATGATGTAAACCAATAACCAGCAGTGATATAAAAAGCAACACATGAGGCCACTACCACACTTCCTTTCTTTAATGATCCAAAAATTATCAGTATCAATCCAAATGTTGCTACAATTTCAGATGTAAATATATTTATTCCGTCCCTTGATTTTGTTGATAATTCAAAAATTTGATGTTCGAAAAAGAAATTGGCAAGTGCTACACCTAACAAACAACCTAAAATTTGCGCAGATATATATGTGGGTAATAAATTTCCTTTTAATTTTTTTGTAAGAAACATTGCTAGACTTACAAATGGATTAAAATGTGCTCCTGAAACATCACTAAAAACAGTTACTAGCACAAAAAGTCCTGCGCCAGTTGCTATAGTATTGGCTAAAAGCATAATACCTGTGTCATTTGTAAGATTTTCAGCCATTATTCCTGAGCCAACAATAATCATTACAAGGAAACAACTACCAATAAACTCTCCAAGAAAAAACTTACTATATTTCATAATTTTTTATCCAATCATTAATTCTTGTTTCTAAATTGGAATAAGTTTTATGTATTTCTGTTGAAATCAGCTCTTCTTTATTTGGTTTATCACTCTTCTCTAACTCATTAATGATATAAACAGGATCTTCAATATCCCAATGAACTATTTTTTCAGGGGATGGCCAGACTGGACAAACTTCATTACTAGCATTGTTACATACAGTAAATACCTGATCAAAGGTTGTTTTCTCATTCAAGAATTTGTTGAAGTTTTTTGATGACAGATTTTTTGTATCAAAATTATTTTCATTTAGATACTTAATGACATATTTATTAATTATTCCAGATGGTTTGCTACCCGCACTGTAACCAATAAATTTATTTTTATGAAATTTATTAACTACACTTTCGGCCAATATGCTTCTGTGAGAATTGCCAGTACAAACAAATAAAAGTTTTTTCATTTTTAACTTTTATTACTATAAAATATTTTTTCTATACTTAATGAGTACTAAATCTAAATTGTAATAAAACTGAAACATTTTTAATTTAAAAGAATATGATGGATAACATGTCAAATATTGCCAATTTATTTAAAATTATAGAAGAAATTGGATCAGACAAACAATATGGAAATGAAAAAGTTTCACAACTAGAACATGCAATTCAATGCGCATTATTGGCAAAAAAAAATAATGAAAACCATTTTTTTATTACTGCAGCCCTATTCCATGATATTGGTCACTTAATTAATAATGACAAAGAAGCCATAAAAAAAGGAATAGATAAAAAGCATGAAAATTCAGGATCTCTTTTTCTTTCTAGATTTTTTCCAGAAGATGTTACAATATTAATTAAAGGACATGTTCCGGCTAAAAGATATTTGGTTTATTGTGAAAAAGGTTATTATGAGTCTTTATCTATTGCTTCAAAACGAAGTTTAGATGTCCAAGGAGGAAGTTTTTCCAAAGAGGAAGCAAACGAATTTATTAAACAACCTTTTATGCAAGATGCAGTTAGATTAAGAAAATATGATGATCTTGCTAAAATTGAAAATTTAGAAATTCCAAATATAAATTATTTTTACAAACACGTAGAGAGAAGCTTTAAATAAACTTTTTTTTGTTTAAAAAAATTGCTGTCGAGTTACCAAATATTGCTAAAACAAAAAATACTAATATTAACAAATCATATCCTCCTACATTCCATACCAACGAACCAATCCATGGACCAGCAATACTACCAATCATATATTGCAAAGCTAAAATACCATGAATATTGCCAAAGTTTTTTTGGCCAAAAGTATCATTTTGAACCAAAGGTTTTAAAATAGCCATACTGCCATATGCTGAACTATTAAATAAAACAAATAAAAATGCTAAGTAATGATTAATATTTATAAAGTATAAAAATATCATTCCAACTACCATCGAGTAAAAACAAATTACAAATAATTTTAAATTTGACTTATCACCTCCATATATCATAACTAAAATTCTACCTATTACTTGTCCTGGTCCAAACAGAGATGCTGTCAATACAGCTTGGGATAGACTCATCCCTTTTTCCTGCAACATTGGAATTACATGAGTTGTAATAGCACCAATATTAAATCCAATAACAAACAATGAAAAACTAAATAACCAAAATCTATAATCTTTAAGTATTATTTTAAGCTTTGAATTTTGATCTGTTTTCTTTTCAATTTTTTTAAATTCTTTTATAATTATATTTTTGAAACCAAAATAATTAGCTGGTGAACTAATCAATATATTTAATATTCCAAAAATAAATACAGTAAACCTCCAGTCATATTGTTCTGTTAAATAAGTAGCAGTAGGAAATGTGTATGTGCTTGCAAATCCAGCAAATAAAGTAATTATTGCAATAGATGTTTTGGCCTTTGATTTTAAATTAATAGTAATGACACTAAAAAGCATCGTATAAAGACAGCCACCCGAGGTTGCACTGACAAGTATCCAAGCAAGTAAAAATCCACCATATGTA
>CACDSY010000008.1 GCA_902555585.1 uncultured Pelagibacteraceae bacterium
AATGTGATTACATCATTTATTAAAGGATCATCACTTAATGCTTCTTTAAGTTTCTCACATTGAGTTATAATAGTAACTGGACCAAATTTTTTTGCAATTTGATGGCAGTAGCTTAAATGTAATAAATTTGATCCGAGACCGATAAAATTTAAAAATACACCAATTTTCATTATTTTTTCATAAAATAAAATTTATTTTCTTTAATTTTATAATTATAATACTTTTAAAAATTATTATGAGTGAAATTAAAGGTATATATGCTGCAGGACTGTCAGTATTAGATAAAAATCTTGCTTTAGATGTTAAAAATACCATTAAACATGCCGAAAATGTTATTGATTTAGGTTGTCATGGGGTTGTTTTCTTTGGCAGTACAGGCCAGTCCCAACTGATATCCTTAAGTGAAAAAATTCAATTAATTAATGAGCTACCCAAAAGCAGATACAAAAATAAATTTATTATCGGTACTGGTCTTAATTCTTTAATTGATACTATTAATTTAATGAAAATTTCTAAATCTATGGGTTTTAATAATTTTTTAATTATGCCCCCTGCTTATTATAAGTATGGTGATGATGAGGTAATTAATTTTTATTCTAGAATTATCAATGAGATTAATGACTGTAAGATTATCTTATATAATTTTGAAAAGCTTTGTGGATACAAGTTTAGTATTCAATGCATAGAAAATTTGGTCAAGAAATTTCCTAATCAAATTGTTGGTGTGAAGGATAGTAGTTATAATTTATTTGAAACTCTGAAAATAAAAAATTTTTCTATTTTTCCAGGTTCTGAAGCAAAATTATTAAAAGGTCTAGAATTTGGATGCCATGGTATAATTACTGCAACAACAAATGTTACAGGTCACTTAGCTAGAAAAATTTATGATAATTTCCACAATAATCTTGATCTATCATCTAATCAAAATTTGTGTGATGTAAGGAAATCTTTCGACAAATATAACTTGATTTCAAGTCTCCACACTCTTATGGCAGAAAAAAATTCAATATACGGGTATCTTTTGCCTCCATTAAAATTATTAGATCAAGCAGAAAAAAATGAATTATTATCAAACCTTGAAAAACTAAATTTTAATATGGAGATATTAAAGGCGGCATAAAAATGAGTTTAATAAGTTTTTTAAATAATTTATTTAAGCAGGATGGTTTTGAACTAATAGACTCAAATTCAAAAAAATACGTTATAGGTAATCCAACAAAAGATAAACCTATCGTAATTAGATTTCTTGATCAAAAACTAATGCAAAAGTTACTTATAAATCCTGACTTGTATTTTGGGGAAGCCTATATGAATGGATCTCTAGTAATAGAAAACGGTACACTTACAGACTTTTTAGATCTAGCTTTTAAAAATATTGGTAGAGGGAATATAAATTCTTATGGAGCAGTAATAAAAAAAATAAAAGGCACGTTTGGATATCTTACGAATTTAAATAAAATAATAAAATCAAAAGAAAATGTTGCACATCATTATGATATATCTGAAAAACTTTACGATTTATTTTTAGATAAAAATAGACAATATTCTTGTGCTTATTTTAAAAATGATAGTGATACTCTTGAACAAGCTCAAAACAATAAGATTCATCATATTATAAAAAAGCTAAACATCCAACCAAACCAAAAAGTTTTAGATGTTGGTTCAGGATGGGGAACATTAGCATTAGCAATAGCAAAGGAGACAAATGCTAGTGTTACAGGAATAACATTGTCTGAAAATCAATTTGAATATAGTCAGAATAAAGCGAAAGAAATGAATTTATCAAATCAAGTAGACTTTAAGCTCATTGATTACAGACAATTAAATGAGAAGTTTGACAGGATTGTGAGTGTCGGAATGTTTGAGCATGTTGGTAGAAATTTTTATAAAACATATTTTAATAAAGTCTTTCAGCTTTTGAATGAAAAAGGAATAGCGCTAATTCATACAATTGGTTCCTCTATGCCTCCGAGAGATCCACAACCATGGATACAAAAATATATTTTTCCTGGTGGTTATACGCCTAGCTTAAGTGAGATCTCAAAACCAATCGAAAAGTCTGGTCTTATAGTGTCTGATATCGAGGTACTTAGAATGCATTATGCTCATACTTTAAGAAATTGGAAAGAGAGATTTTTATCAAAAAAAGATACAGTTTTAGATATGTTTGACGAAAAATTTTTTAGAATGTGGGAATTTTACTTAGCTAGTTGTGAAATGGCATTCAAATGGGGAGATCAGGTTGTATTTCAATTACAATTAGCTAAAGATAATAGCTCTGTTCCTAATACACGGGACTATATTTATTAAAATATTACTGATAAATTAATACCAGTAATAATGAAAAAAAATAAAAAAAAAAAGGTTATCAAGAAAAAAAAAATTAGCAAAATTACCTCAAAAATAAAAAAAAAAGTAAAGAAGAAGAGGAAAAATCTTAGGATTAAAAGAAAAAAAAATACAAATAAAAAGTTAGTTCTTAAAAAAAAGAATAAAGATAATTTAATTACCAAGGCAGCAAGAGTAGAGGAAAATATAAAATCAAAATTAAATGTTAAAGTTAAATTTGATATTTTCGCGATTGATAGGGGTATCTCTAAATTCTTTAATTCTATTGATGGAAAAATAAATGAATTTAAATCTCAAAGAAAAGATGAAAAAAGAAGGTTAAAATTAATTGAAATTGAAAAAAACGAAAAAGAGAAAGAAAGAATAAAAAAACAAAATATATTGCATGAGGAAAAGCAATTAAAACTAAAAGAGCAACAACTTAAAGATGAAGAAAGAATAGAAAAATTAAGAGCAAAAGACTTAAAATTATTTTTAAGAAAAGAACAAGCTCTTTTAAGAAAAGAACAATCAGAGAGACAAAAGAAATTTTTACAAGAATTAAAAATTCAAAAACAGATTGAAAGATTTAGAATAAGAGAGGTAAAAGAATTAGAGAAACTTGAAAAAATTTCTTTAAGAGAAAAAAGAGAAGATTATGGGGAACTTCAACTAAGAATAGAGAACTTAAAAAATAAATATAGATTAATAAGAGATCAAAAAATTAGAGAAAGAGTTGAGGCACTTGGCGTTAAGACAGATGAAGCTGATGATAGATCTGCACTACTTCAAAAAGAAAGAGAATATAATTTAACAAGACAAAAAATTGAGTTTACTTTAGAAAGTTTTTATAGGAGTGCGAACAGCCTAGTTTTCCAATTAAACAAAAGATATATCACAAGACATATGTCTATTTTTAGATGTATTGATAAAAGATTTGAGACAGGAGAAATTTTTATTAAATGGGACGAGTCTACAGACGAAGAATGGTTAATTTTAATATATATTAAGGATAATTCACCCGATAAAGGAATAATTATAGAAGATAAGACAAATGAGGAAAAAAAAGTGTCTCATGAGTTTAAAGCAAATGAAATATTTAAAGCCTCAGACTTGATGGTAGACTCTCTTACTCAGCTTATTTCAAAGAAAAGGAAAAAACAGCAGTAAGCTATATTTTATTCATTAACGTAAACCGAAACTCCTCTAGAATTAATATCTACATCAAATTTTTTATGAAGAGGAGGGAAAGCTCTCTGTGAACAATCAAGTCTGTCACATGTTCTACATGATACTCCAATAGGTAATTCAGATTTTTTGTCACTGAGATCTAAGTTTTCAGTATATACAAATTCTTTTGCATATTTTGCTTCACAACCAAGACCTATTGATAACATACTTTTTTTTTGTCCATACCTTCCAACACCCTTCTCAACAGTTTTTGCAATACACACATATTTCTCTCCATTAGTCATTTTACTAACTGCTGCTTGAATAACACCTGGTCTTGAAAAAGCTGAGTAGACATTCCATCTTGGACAAGCTCCTCCGTATCTTGGTATCTCTATACCTGATAATGAAAATCTTTTTGAAATATTTCCAGCAACATCTACTCTTAAAAAATGAAAAGGTATTCCAGGAAGTTTTGGATCTTGTAAACATGTTACTCTATGAGCTACCTGTTCAAAAGAGGTTGCAAATGTATTTTGTAAAAGTTCTAAATCATATTTTAATTCTTTACATTCTTTATGAAAAAGAGCGTAGGGCATCAATATTGCAGCACCACAATAATTTAAAAGTGCAACTCTTGTTAATTTTTTAGATTCTTCAGTTGGAAAATTAAATGTAGTAAGGTATTCATCAATTTCTTTTGATGCACCTTCTTGTGAAATTTGTGCTGCAGCAAAAAGTTTTTTTGTTTCAAGTGAAAGATAATCAGATAATAGCAATTCTTTGTCTTTTACTTTATATATCTTTGAGAATGGTTTTCCTTCTTTAGGTATTACATCTTTTACAGTTATACCATATTCATCTTTTAAAAACTGACATAAGGCAATATATCTTGTTCTATTATTTTGCTTTACTTTATCAAAAATTTGATTTGCAAATTCTTCTAATTTTGGAAAAAAATTTTTATTTTCTTGTAAAAAATCTGAAATTACTTCACCAGGAAACGCGTTTTTTCTCCCATCAATAATTTTACCTGAAATATTTTCTAATTTGTTAAAAATTTCATGATCTTTTTGTTTAAAGTTATCGCCTAGTTTAATTAAAGCTTTAGCAATTTTTGGATTTGTATTAACTAAATCCTTTACTTCTGGTCCAAGAATATCAAGATCCTCAAAAAGTTCATCACCCAACAATTCAGAAATATTATTCTCAAGATTTATGTCTGTTTTGCTTGTAAGATCGGAAAGCTCTATTTTAAGTTTATCACAAACCTTTAAAAGTAAGTCTCCATCAATTTTTCTTTTTCCACTCTCTATTAGATTTAAATAGCTTGGTGAAATAGACATTTCTTCTGCTAATTTGTTAGCTTGAATTCCTAATTGCCTTCTAAAAGCTTTGATTTTTGGACCAATTTTTGTATCAATTTGACTCATTTTACCATTTGTAAATTTTGTAAATTTAAATTTACACAAAATTATTCAATTTTACAAGGAAAATCAATTTAATTGTAGATTTTGTAAATATTGTAAATTATAAAGTTTACATGGAAAAAAACAAAATTAACAACATCGAAAATAACTACCAAATTACTAATAAAGAAGAGCATTCTGAGCATAAGTCAAAAGGTATTTACATTAGAGACGATCATTGCGATTGGGGATCTAGCGGAATGAACGAATTTACAGAAGAATACAGCTCAAAATAGTCATTAGTCATTTCTAGTCATTTAATCAAAAGAGAGGGGTTTAAGTGTCAGCTGAGAACATTTCATACGATTTACAAAGATTTTCAGGAATTAAAAGAGATTATACTCCTGAAGAAGTTGAGAGATTAAGAGGTTCAATCAAAATTGAGTATTCTATGTGTAAAATGCAGTCCCAAAAGCTTTGGAAACTGCTTAATACAGAAGCTTATGTAAACACCCTTGGGTCACTTTCAGGAAATCATGCAGTGCAACATGCAAAAGCTGGTTTAAAAGCAATTTATTTAAGTGGTTGGCAAGTTGCAGCTGATGCTAACAGTGCTGGTGAAATGTATCCTGATCAATCTTTATATCCATATGATAGTGCACCAAAATTAGTTGAGACAATGAATAATTCCCTAATTAGAGCTGATCAAATTCAACATATGGAAATAATAGATGGTGACATGGACAAAAGTAAGAGAACTGATTACATGTTGCCAATTATAGCGGATGGCGAAGCAGGATTTGGTGGACCACTTAATGTATTTGAGTTAACAAAAAAATTTATTAGAGCAGGTGCTGCAGGTGTTCACTTTGAAGACCAATTAGCTAGTGAGAAAAAATGTGGTCATATGGGTGGAAAAGTTTTAGTTCCAACTGGAACAATGGTTAGAAATTTAAAGGCCGCAAGACTTGCTGCCGATATTGCAGATGTACCGTTAATAATTTTAGCAAGAACAGATGCTAATGCTGCAAAATTAATCACAAATGATTTTGATGATAATGATAAAACATTTTTAACAGGCGAAAGATCACCTGAGGGTTTTTTTTATGTTAAAGATGGAATAAAGCAAGCAATTTCTAGAGGTCTTGCTTATGCGCCATACGCAGATTTAATTTGGTGTGAAACTGCAACTCCAAATTTAGAAGAGGCAAAGAAATTTGCTGATGCTATACATGAAAAATTTCCTGGTAAAATGTTAGCTTATAACTGTTCGCCATCATTTAATTGGAAGAAACATTTATCTGATGAGGAAATTGGATCATTTCAAAGAAAGATTGGAGAAATGGGATATAAATTTCAATTCATTACATTAGCAGGTTTCCATACTCAAAACATTGCTATATTTGAGTTAGCAGAAAAATATAAATCAGAGGGCATGACCGCTTACTCAAAAATTCAACAACATGAATTTGCAAGAGAAAAAGATGGATACACAAGTGTGAAACATCAAAGAGAAGTAGGTACATCTTATTTTGATGCAGTTTCAAATACAATAAGTTCAGGCAAAAGCTCAACTACTGCAATGGAAGGCTCAACTGAGTCGGAGCAGTTTTAGATGATAGATTAATGTTTACTAGTGGTCTTCTTTTAATAGTAAGTTATCTTTTATTTAAATATACAGTTCAATGGATTCAATATTATAATCAAACCGATCCTAGGATGCCCGACTCAATATGGCGTTATACTTGTGATTATAAAGTTATCGGCATAAGAGATATTTGTGATCTGGATGATAAGCCATTCGTAAGACAAAGAAGGAAAAGGGATAAAATTGTTACAATTATGTATTTTATTGTCGTCCTTGCTTTTGTATTTTCTATGTATTTTATGGCGAGTTTATTAGGACTAATTCTTTAATTTTTGAATCTGATCCCATGCTGAATTGACAGCTCTCATTTTAGCTTTGCTTTCATCTATTACTTCTTGAGGAACACCTTTACTTAACAAAAGATCAGGATGATGCTCTTTGCTAAGTCTGATATATCGTTTTCTTATTTCTTCGAGTGAGTCGTCAGGCTTGCTCTCTAAAACAATATAAGGATTAAGTTTGTCTGATGACTTTCTGCTTTCTTTAATTCCGTCAATTTGAGCCTGATTTAATCCAAAAATTCTTGCTATATCTTCAATCATTATTAATTCATTGTCACTTATGTGTCCGTCAGCTTCAGCAATATAAAAAAGAGTGTTGATTACTTCCTCTAATACATTCATATTTCCTCTGTAAACTTCTGCAATTTGTTTTGCATATGGTTCATACCCGGTACTTTCCTCTTTAGCTTTATTGAAAATTTTACCAACCTGATCTAATTCACTTTCAGGTATTTTTAATTTATCTTTAACTGCAATTAATTCTTCACGACTAACCTGTCCATCTGCTTTGCTTAGCTTTGCTGATAAAACTATCAAAGAGAGTGCAAATATTTGTTGTGGCTGTGCAAAAGATCTAAATCCACCACTTGATCTGGCTCTTGACATTTTTCCACCAATTAAGGATCCTAAAAGCATACCAAAAGGCCCACCTATTGAAAAACCAAGCATTCCACCAATTATGCTTCCCCATATTGCCATTACTCAAAACTCCTTAATCTATATTCCCAATTACCCATTTTATTATAGGTTATTTTTAATATTAAATTATTTTCTGGATTATACCAAACATCAAATTCAAATTTTTTTTCATCAGAAAGACCTTCATCATTTGATTTAATATTAAAGTGTTTAGTTAAATATTCTTTACCATTAATATCAATTTTTTCATCTCCTATTAAACTTACACTCTGTTTTTTTATACTCCCAGATAAAGGACTGATTTGTTTATTAGCTTTTAAAATTTTGTGGTTCCACCAATTCCCAATTATACAATCTAAACTGGCTTCACCCTTGTATGATGATCCATCTATAACGAATTTATTTATAGATTTATCATAATTTAAATTTACATATTTCTCTTTATCATTTTGAAATGTATTAGATTTAAAAAAAACTAATTTATCATCTTTGTACTTTTCTATTGTCTCACTTAATATCGAAAAAACTGTTATGCCTAATAACTCTACTTTAAAATTAGTATAATTTTTAACTACAAATAAATCTTCATCGAATTCAAAGAAGTAGTTGGTGCTACCAATAACTTCATTATTTCTTAGAACATCCATCTCAATTTTTTTAAGACCTTCATAATGACTGCTATGCGCCATCACTTTAGAAGCAAACGTAATAATTAGTGATAAGATAATGAAATGTTTCATTTTCATAGATTTTAGTAAAAGAAAGTATAAATAATAGCTTAAAATATGTTCCTTACTATCAAAAATATTCCTAAAGTTTCATGGAGTTCTCACGAGACTTTTAATCTAAAGCCAAAATTGTCTACCTTATTCTTCCTTTGTTTTGGTCTAATATTATTCGGTTTTGGCGAAGCCTTAGTCGTTATTTCATTTATTGGCAATTCTCCATGGACTGTAATGGCACAAGGAATTTCAATTAATTCAGGATTATCTATTGGAATTGTTACTTTTATAGTGAGTGTTGTTGTTTTATCTTCATGGTTTTTTTTAAAACAAAAACCTGGTCTAGGTACCATATTCAATATCGTTATTATTGCAGCAATGTTAGACATTACAATTGCATTAATTCCAACCCCTGAAACTTATATTATGAAATTACTAATGGCGGCAGTAGGCGTTATGGTAGTTGGAGTGGGGAGTGGTATTTACTTAATAGCTAATCTAGGTCCAGGGCCTAGGGATGGTTTAATGACTGGTTTACAAAAAAAAACTAATCTTCCGATTGCTGCCGTGAGAGCCTTTATAGAAATTTCTGTTGCTTCAGTTGGGTGGTACTTAGGTGGAACAATTGGTGTTGGAACTTTGATGTTTGCTTTTGGAATTGGTCCTTGTATTGCTTTTAGTTTGTACATTATCGATAGAATAATGAACTAAGTAGTAGTATTTTGTTTTTCACTTCTTTTTCTTTCGTTAGGGTCCAGAATTGCTTTTCTGAGTCGACAAGACTTAGGTGTAATTTCTAATGCTTCATCTGTGTTAAGCATACTTAATTGTTCTGCAATCGACATTTGCCTTACGGGTGTAAGAACAATATTTTCATCAGTACCTTGTGTTCTCATATTCGTGAGTTTTTTTCCTTTCATAACATTAATTATCATATCGCCTGGTTTAGGAGCTAAGCCAACAATCATTCCTGTATAAACTGGATCATTGTGTGTAACGAACATTTCTCCTCTAGCTTGTAAATTAAAAATTGAAAATGCAACAGCTTTACCCTGATCCATAGAAATTAAAGCACCATTTCTTCTACCCTCCATGTCTCCCTCAAAATCTCCGTAAGAGTGAAAAATTCTGTTAATAACACCTGTTCCTTTTGTTAAAGTCAAAAATCTACTTGTGTATCCCATTAAACCTCTTGTTGGCGCATGAAAAATTAGTCTTTTTTTATTCTTTCCTGTATCTTTTAATTCAATTAATTTACCCTTTCTTCTATTCATAGAATCTATAATCCTTGATGAATATTCTTCATCTAAATCCATAGTAATTTCTTCAATGGGTTCTAACTTTTTTGAATTTTCGTCAGTTTTAAATAAAACTTTAGGAGGGCTTACAGTCATCTCAAAACCCTCACGTCTCATTTGTGTTAGTAATATTTCGAGCATTAATTCTCCTCTTCCACTTATCTCAAATGCATCTTTATTTGCGTTTTCTGAGAAAGAAATACCAACATTGTTTTGAGCTTCTAAAATTAGACGATCTCTAATCTGGGTACTTGTTAATTTTTTCCCCTCAGTACCTGCCAGTGGTGAGCTATTTACTGTTATTTTTATCGACATTGTTGGTGGATCGATCGGTGTTGCCGCAATTGGTTCATTTACCTCTAAATCACAAATAGTATCCGCTACATTTGCTTTTTCTAATCCAGCTATAACTACGATATCTCCAGCTTCTCCAACTTGAATGGGCACTTTTTTTGTACCCTCATATCTAAAGATCTTTGTAAGTCTACCTTCATCTACTTTTTCACCTTTTAAATTTATTGCTTTAATTTGTTGATTTGCTTTTGCCGTTCCTTGTGAAATTCTACCTACTAAGCTTCTGCCCAGAAAGTTATCAGCGTAAAGTAGTGTCGACAGCATTGCAAATGGTTTTGATCTGTCAAATTGAGAGGGTTTTACATGATCTAAAACTAAATCTAATAGTGGATTAAGATTTTCTCTTGGTCCGTCAATATCTTTAGAAGCCCAACCAGATCTCCCACTTGCATACAATACAGGAAAATCTAATTGATATTCATTCGCATCTAAACTAACAAATAAATCAAAAGTCTCATTCAAAACTTCATCTGCTCTTTGATCGCTTTTGTCTAACTTATTTATAATGACAATCGGTTTTAATCCTTGTTTTAAAGCTTTACTCAATACAAATTTTGTTTGAGGCATCACACCTTCAGCAGAGTCTACCAACAATAATGCACCATCTGCTAAACTTAAAACTCTTTCAACTTCTGCTGCAAAATCTCTATGGCCAGGTGTATCAATAATGTTTATTCTTGTTTCTTTCCAATTAATTGAGGTAGGCTTAGCAAGAATTGTAATTCCTCTCTCTTTTTCCAGCTCTCCAGAATCCATTAATCTTTCATCAACTACTTCGTTGTCTCTAAAAGAACCACTTTGTTTCATCAAATTATCAATCAGTGTGGTTTTTCCATGATCAACGTGAGCAATGATAGTGATATTTCGAATATTATTATTCATGGTTGAGGTTCTTATACATTTATACTTTTAATTGAAAACAAAAAAAAAGGGCAGAATAATCTGCCCTTTTTAAATTTATTAGTTAGACTTTTTGGGTTACATTCCCATGCCGCCCATGCCGCCCATTCCGCCCATTCCTCCTGGAGGCATTCCTCCAGCAGCAGCATCCTTCTCTTCAGGTTTATCAGCAACCATTGCCTCAGTTGTTACTAATAATCCGGAAATTGAAGCTGCATCTTGTAAAGCTGTTCTTACAACTTTAACAGGGTCAATAATTCCCTCTTTAAACATATCTACGTATTGTTCTGTTTGAGCGTCATAACCTTGAGAAGATTTATTAGCCTCTAAAAGTTTTCCAACTATAACTGAACCGTCGACACCAGCATTCGTTGTTATTTGTCTTATTGGAGCTTCTAAAGCACTTTTAACAATTTCAACACCTGCTTTTTGATCTGAACCTTTGACTTTTAATTTATCCAGATCTTGGGAGGCATAAAGAAGCGCACATCCACCACCAACAACTATTCCTTCTTCAACAGCTGCTCTTGTAGCATTTAGAGCATCTTCAACTCTATCTTTTTTTTCTTTAACTTCTACTTCTGTTGCACCACCAACTTTGATTACTGCAACACCGCCTGCTAATTTAGCGAGCCTTTCTTGAAGTTTTTCTCTGTCATAATCTGATGAAGTTTCTTCAACTTGTTGTTTAATTTGATCGCATCTTGCTTCAATGTCTGATTTTTTACCAGTACCACTTACAATCGTACTATTTTCTTTATCAACTTTTACTCTTTTAGCAGACCCAAGATCAGTAATTTTAACATTTTCTAATTTGATACCAAGATCTTCAGATATAACTTGTCCTCCAGTTAAAATTGCAATGTCCTCAAGCATAGCTTTTCTTCTATCTCCAAAACCAGGAGCTTTAACTGCTACAACTTTAAGTCCACCTCTTAATTTGTTTACAACTAAAGTTGCCAATGCTTCCCCTTCTACATCCTCAGAAATTATCATTAATGGTCTTCCTGCTTGAACCACAGCCTCAAGTAGAGGAACCATTGGTTGAAGATTAGTTAATTTTTTTTCATGTAAAAGAATTAATGGATTTTCAAGTTCTGTTGTCATTTTTTCAGCATTTGTAACAAAGTATGGTGATAAATATCCTCTATCAAATTGCATTCCTTCAACAACATCAAGTTCTGTCTCAATACTTTTTGCCTCTTCAACAGTTATTACTCCTTCGTTACCAACTTTCTGCATAGCCTTTGCAATCATGTTTCCTATTTCTTTATCTCCATTAGAAGAAATAGTTCCAACTTGAGCAATTTCATCACTATCTTTTACTTTTTTTGCTGATGATATGAGAGCATTTCTTACATGCTCTACTGCAGCATCAATTCCTCTCTTAACGTCCATAGGGTTCATACCGGCTGTAACATACTTACAACCTTCTTTTACAATTGCTTGGGCTAGAATAGTTGCTGTTGTAGTACCGTCGCCAGCCTCATCATTTGTTTTGCTCGCAACCTCTTTAACCATTTGCGCACCCATGTTTTCAAATTTATCATCTAGGTCAATTTCTTTTGCAACTGATACACCATCTTTAGTTGTTCTTGGTGCACCATATGCTTTGTCTATAACGACATTTCTACCTTTTGGACCAAGAGTGACCTTAACTGTGTTTGCAAGGATATCTACTCCCTTCAGCATTGCTGATCTAGCATCTGAATCGAATTTTACTATTTTTGCCATTATTAAACTCTCCTTTTATTAATTTTATTTAGAAGTAGAAATACCCATAATGTCTGACTCTTTCATTATACTGTATTCTTTACCATCAATCTTAACTTCAGTTCCTGACCATTTTCCAAAAAGAACTTTGTCACCAACTTTAACATCCATTGGTATAATTTTTCCATCCTCAGTTTTTGATCCTCCACCTACAGCAACTACTTTGCCTTCTTGTGGTTTCTCTTGTGCGGAATCAGGGATTATAATTCCACCAGCAGTTTTTTCACTACTATCCAAAACTTCGATTAATACTCTATCGTGTAACGGTTTAAACTTCATATTTACTCCTTTAAATTAATGGTCATATAGATGTATGTGACTATTATTTCAAGATCTGCCCAGAAATATATAGATGAGAAAATTCAAGAATTTATTGGATTTTTAAGCTATATCTGAAATATGAGTAAAAATTTAGAGGAATCAGGCTTAAAATCGATATTCAGCGAATATGACTTATTTTTTATAGATATTTGGGGAGTACTCCATAACGGAATAAAGTTATATGAGAATGCTGTTAAAGTTTTAGAAGAATTATCTAATAATGAAAAAAAATTCATATTACTTACTAATGCCCCAAGACCCAACCAAACCGTAATTAATACTTTAAAAAAAATGGGGTTAAATAATTTTTATGATACAGTTTTTACATCTGGAGAAGCATCAAAAAGGTATCTTTTAGAAAATTTCAATAATAAAAAATTTTTTCACCTAGGACCGCCAAGAGATTTTGATTTATTTAAAACTTTTGAAAGCAATAAAGTGCTTAATATTGACGACTCGGATTATTTATTATGTTCAGGTCTATTTGAAGAGTATGAAAATGACTTAGGATATTACAAAACTCTTTTATTAAAACATATAAAAAAAAAAATGATATGTACTAACCCTGATTTAATAGTTGATAGAGGGAACAATAGAGAATATTGTGCAGGCTCTATTGCAAAATCATTTGAAGAAATTAACGGAAAAGTCATTTACTTTGGCAAACCGTATCCACCTGTTTATGAAATTGCGGCAAATGTTAATAATAAAAAAATATTATGTATTGGTGATAATTTAAATACAGATATAAAAGGTGCCAACATTCAAAATTTTGATTCATTACTTATTACAGGAGGTATACATAGACAAGAAATTTCAAAATTATCAATTGATAATGTACTTAAAAATTATCATGTAAAAATTAATTATTTTCAGAAAGAATTAAAATGGTGAAAAGATTAAGGATTTTTAATAATTTTAATATTCCCAAAAAATATAAAAAATCAATTATCTTGATTGGTAATTTTGATGGGTTACATTCAGGACATCAAAAATTATTTGAATTAGCAAAAAAATATAAAACAAAATATGAATCTAAAGTAGGTGTAGTTACCTTTGATCCTATACCTAAAATGTTTTTTAACACAAAAATTAAAAATTATAGAATATCAAATTTTAGTCAAAAGGTAATTTATTTAAAAAAATTTGGTGTTGATTTTGTAATAAATAAAAAATTTGACAGAAATTTTTCCAAAATTACTTACTATAAATTCATAAAAGATATTTTATCGAAAAAACTTAGATCAAAATTTATATTTGTTAGTAATAATTTTAGGTTTGGCCATAAAAGAGAAGGAGACGTAGCAATACTTAAAAAATACGAGAAAGATTTTGGTTATAATTTAATAAATCCAACACCTTTGATGAAAAATAAAAAAATAATTTCATCTACAATAATTAGAAAGTTGCTTGAAGAGGGAAAGCTATCAAAAGCAAATACTTTTTTAAAAAGAAACTGGGAAATTGAAGGAAAAGTTCAAAAAGGCAGAATGATGGGTCAAAAAATTGGTTTCCCAACCTGTAATATCGATATTGGAAATTATGTTATAGCAAAGCCTGGTGTTTATGCTGTAAATACAAGAATTAATAAAAGAAAAAAACTCTATAAAGGAATTGCTAATTTAGGTTATAGGCCCACATTTAATCAAAAAAAAATACTTTTAGAGGTAAATATTTTTAATTTTTCAGGAAATCTTTATAATAAAAAATTATCTGTTGAATTTTTAAAATTTATAAGAGGAGAAAAAAAATTCAAAGGTATCAGTGAGTTAAAAAATCAAATAAAAAAAGATATTTTAAAAGCTAAAAAAACATAATGAGTAAAGAACATTTAAACTTACCTAAAACTGCTTTTTCTATGAAAGCAAATCTACCAAACAAAGAACCAGAATATTTGAAATTTTGGGATAAGATTAATCTATATGAAAAACTAAGATCCCAAAGTAAAGGTAAAGAAAAATTTGTCTTACACGATGGACCTCCATATGCAAATGGAAATATTCATATGGGTACTGCATTGAATAAAATTCTGAAAGATATAATAATTAAATTTCATCAAATGGATGGTAAAGACTCAGTTTATGTCCCTGGATGGGATTGTCATGGATTACCAATTGAATGGAAAATTGAGGAACGATACAAAAAAAATAAAAAAAATAAAAATGATGTACCTATTATTGAGTTTAGAAAGGAATGTAGAGATTTTGCAAGTAAATGGATTAATATTCATAAAGATCAATTTAAAAGATTAGGAGTAATTGGAGATTGGGAAAACTATTACTCAACTATGAGCTTTGATGCAGAAGCCCAAATTGTAAGAGAACTTGGAAAATTTTTAAAAGAGGGTAGTTTATACAAGGGCTACAAACCTGTACTATGGTCAACAGTTGAAAAAACAGCTTTAGCAGATGCAGAGGTTGAATATCAAGACCATATATCTGATACAATATATGTGGCCTTTCCAGTTAAAAAATCTAATATAAATGAATTAGTTAGCTCTAATGTAGTTATCTGGACAACAACACCATGGACGATACCAGCTAATAAAGCATTAGCCTATAATCAAAGTTTGGATTATGTTTTATGTGAAATCGATAACAAAGATATATTACAAAACGATAAGATAGTTATTGCAAAAGAACTTTTACACTCTGTTGTAAAAGATACTCAATACAATATTAAGATATTAAAAGAATTTAAAGGAAAAGAATTTAATGGAACTATTTGTAGTCATCCATTTCACAAAATTGGCTATGACTATGATGTTCCAATGCTCGAGGCAAGATTTGTAACAACTGAACAAGGAACTGGAATTGTTCATTGTGCACCAAGTCATGGACCTGATGATTTTAATCTATGTATCAATAATGGAATAAAAGCAATTGAAACAGTTGATGATGATGGAAGGTACACGAAACACATACCTATGTTTGAAGGAACTCATATTTTTAAAGCAAATGATATTGTTATTGAAAAGCTTAAAGAAATTAAAGGTCTTTTAAATAATGGCAAACTAACTCATTCTTACCCACATTCTTGGAGGTCTAAAGCTCCATTAGTTCATAGAGCAACACCTCAATGGTTTATTTCAATGGAAAGTCATAAGCTAAGAGATAAGGCGCTTAAAGCAATAAATGATACCACTTTCTATCCTAGTAAAGGAAAAGAAAGAATTAAAGCAATGATCGAGACTAGACCTGATTGGTGTGTTTCTAGGCAGAGAGTGTGGGGAGTTCCGCTTCCAATATTTATTTCAAAAAAAAATGGAGAAATTCTTATCGATGATGAAGTTTTTGAAAATATTGCTAAAATTTATGAAAAGGAAGGCTCAGACTGTTGGTTTGAAGATAATTTTCAGAGACTGCTTGGAGATAAATATAAAGCAGAAGATTTTGATAAGACTAATGACATTGTAGAAGTATGGTTTGATAGCGGATCAACACATTCTTTTGTTTTAGAAAAGAGAGAAGATTTAAAATGGCCTGCATCAATGTATCTAGAGGGTTCGGATCAACATAGAGGTTGGTTTCACTCTTCATTGTTAGAGTCGTGTGGAACAAGAGGTAGAGCACCATTTGAAAGTATTTTATCTCATGGGTTTGTTGTTGATGGAAAAGGGTTAAAAATGTCTAAATCGACTGGAAATGTAATAGCTCCAGAAGATATTTTAAAAAAATATGGTGCTGATATACTAAGAATTTGGGTTGCCTCATCAAATTATGCTGAGGATTTAAGAATAGATTATTCAATTTTAGATCAACATTCTGAATCTTACAGGAAAATTAGAAATACTTTCAGATATCTTTTAGGAAATATACAGGATGAATACTCAAAAGTAGAGTTTGATAAAATTGATTTAAATAATATTCCTGAATTAGAAAAGTATATGCTGCATAGATTATATGTGATCAATGAAAGTTTTAATGAATACTTTAAGTCTTACAATTTTCATAACTTATATAAAGAGTTATTAAATTTTTGTACAGTAGAACTCTCAGCATTTTATTTTGATATTAGAAAAGATCTTCTTTATTGTGATCCAAAAGACTCCAAGAAGCGTTCCGATTGTATTTTAATACTAAAAGTAATTTTAGAATGCTTATTAAAATGGTTTGCACCTATTTTATCATTTACCACTGAAGAAATTTATCATTTAATTCATAAGGAAGACAATAATGGAAGTATTCATTTACAAAAATTTGTTAAAATTCCAAATCAATGGAAAAATATGGAATTAAATAGTAAATGGGATAAACTTAAATTAATCAGAGACGAAGCAAACATTAGTATTGAAAGTAAAAGAGCTGATAAAATTATTGGTTCAAGTTTAGAGGCAAATATTGAGATAAAAATTAAAGATAAAGACATGTATAGTTTAGCACAGAATCATGATTTTTCAGAAATTTGCATAACATCTTCTGCTTCAATATCTAATGATATTAATTTAGAAAAAGAAATTGAGATCACAAGTACAAAAGCTATTGGAAATAAGTGTCCTGTTTGCTGGAAAATCAGAGAAAATATTTGTGAAAGAGATGGTAACTGTCATCTTTCATGAAAAATGAAAATACAAAAAAAATAGTTGTAAGTATTTTCATTTTATTATCCATTTTTTTTTTAGACAGATTATCAAAAATGTTAATTCTAAATATACTAGAGGAAACTGGACGAGTAGATATTTATATAAACTCATTTTTAAATTTTTATTTAGTTTGGAATAAAGGAATAGGTTTTGGCTTACTATCTTCGGATCAGGATCTATTTTATAATTTAGTTACTATTTTAATTATTCTAATTAATTTTGTGATAATTTATCTATTGTTTAAGGAAAAAGGACTAAAGTATTATTTTTTAATTATTATTTTAGGGGGTTCATTAGGTAATTTATTTGATAGAATATATTATAGAGCTGTCCCAGACTTTTTTGATATAAATTATAATGGATATCATTGGTTTATTTTCAATGTGGCTGATATATTTATTACAATTGGAATTATTTTGCTTATTCTGGTCGAATTAATGAGTTATAAAAAAATAAATGAATAAATTCTTTAATATTTCCAAGTTATTAATCCTCTTATTATTTTTATATTCTTGTGGTTCTGTTGGAGAAGCTTTGCAAGGAAAAAAAAGATCAGACCAAGGAGACGAATTTTTAATTGATAAAAAAAATCCACTAACTATGCCTCCAGATTTTGATAAATTGCCAGAACCAGGCGAAGAAAGTGCAAAATCTACAAAGGTTATTGAAAGCGATCAACCAGTCATAAAATATTTACTTAAGAATAGTGGAATTGAAGAAGATATCACATTTCCGGAACAGCCCACATCTATTGAAAGTTTAATTTTAAAAAAGATTAAGTAAATAAATGTTTTCAAAAAACATAATATTTAAAAATTTTCAACAAAAAAAAAATATAACAGTAAAAAAAAAAATAAATAATTTTTTAAAAAAAGAGTTCACCAGAAGTAAATTAATATTAAACTCATTTAATAAAAATTATAAATATAGTTATAAGAAAGAAATTTTAAATAGATACAAAAAGTTTAACACTATCAATCTAATTGGTATGGGTGGTTCAATTTTAGGTACAGAGGCAATATATGATTTCTTAAAGTTTAAAATAAAAAAAAAAATAAGTTTTTACAACAATCTAGATAGTAAAATTAATTTTAAAAATAAAAAAAAAACTTTAAACTTAATAATATCAAAATCTGGGAACACACTTGAGACAATATCAAACTTCAACGTAATTCTAAATTCTCAAAAAAAAAATAAAAATATAGTGATTACAGAGAAAAAATCTAGTTTTCTCACAGAACTTGGGAATAAATTGAAGGCAGATATTATTGAACATAAAAATTATATTGGAGGAAGATATTCAGTTTTATCTGAAGTTGGAATGTTGCCAGCAGAATTGTTAGGACTAAATGAGAAAAAATTTAAAAGGCTTAATTACTTAATTAAAAATAAGAATTTTCTAAATCAATTGACTTTAAACGTCAATTTCATATTTAACTGTGTTTCAAAAGGGAAAAGAAATTCAGTAATTCTTAATTATGATGAAAGTTCAAATAATTTATTCAAATGGTACCAACAGCTTACTGCAGAAAGCTTAGGAAAAGAAAATAAAGGTATTTTTCCTATTATTTCATCTATGCCTAAGGATAATCATAGCTTGCTTCAACTTTATTTAGACGGACCAAAAAATAATTTTTTTACTTTTTTTGGAATTTTAAATGAAAAAACAAATAAATTATCAAACAAAAACTTATTTGATAAATTTTCAATTTTAAAAAATAAAAATTTAAATCAAATTATTAAAGCACAAAGACAGGCAACCCAAACAGTTTTTAAAAGAAAAAAAATACCTTTTAGAAGCTTTGAAATTTTGAGTAGAAATGAAGAAACTGTTGGAGAATTATTTACTTTTTTTGTTCTAGAGACAATTTTGTTAGGAAGGTTAATGGAAGTTAACCCGTTTGATCAACCTTCAGTTGAGTTAATTAAAACTGAAACATCAAAATTACTTATTTAAATTAACTTACTAAATAAAATTTTAGATAAACCATAATTTTTTTCATCCAAAACATTTAGGAACTTAGAAATATTATCTAATGACTTTTTGTTACGGTGTATGATTATTAATGTATTGATATTTGCAATTTTTAACATTTTAATTTGTTCTATTAAAATATTTATTTCATTATCTTTGAAAGGTGGATCTAGAAAAATAACATCAAAAATTTCATTATTTAAATTTGATTCTTTTAAATTGTATGCATTACTTTCATATACTTTACTCTTATCTTCTAGTTTTAAATTAAATATGTTTTTTTTTAAAATTTTAAGAGAATTAGAATAATTTTCAAAAAAAATTACTTCTTTTGCTCCTCTTGATAAGCACTCAATCCCAAATGAACCAGTTCCAGAAAATAAATCTAAAACTTTAGAATTATTTATATTTTTAGATACTTTACTTGAATGATTTAAAATATTAAATATTGATTCTCTAACCATATCTCTCAAAGGCCTGGTAGATTTATCTAGAGGAATTAATAATTTTTTGCCTTTAAGATCTCCTCCAATGACTCTCATTTGTCTATAATTTTATATCCAATATCTCTTCGATAAAATCCATTGTTCCAATTTAGGTTTTCAATTTCTTTGATTACCTTTTCTCTTGACGATTTTAAATTGTTAGAGATGCTTACAAAGTTTAGCACTCTGCCTCCATTAGCATATACTTTATTGTCCTTTTTTTTTGTCCCAGCATGATAAATAAAAAATGAGTCGTTATTTTTTATGTATTCGATGTTTGGAATTTCTACATTTTTTTTATAAATATCTGGATATCCATTAGAGCAAAGAACTACACACATACTTTTTTTTTCTTCCCACACAATGTTTTGTTTTTCTAAAGTTTGATTACAACAAGATAAAATTAAATCTAACAAATCAGAGGCTAAAAGTGGTAAAATTGTTTGACATTCTGGATCTCCCATTCTCACGTTATACTCAATAAGATAAGGATTATTATTTTTAATCATAAGACCAACATATAAAAAACCTTTATATTTTTCTCCCATATCCTTAATAGCTTCAAAAGTAGGATTTATAATTTTTGTTATTATTTTTTTATCTAGGTCTGCATTTATAAGTCCAGAAGGCGAATATGCCCCCATGCCTCCAGTATTTTTCCCTATATCTCCCTCACCAACTCTTTTATGGTCTTGAGCAGTATTAAACCTTTTAAATATTTTTCCATCTGAAAGTACGAAATAACTCATTTCATCACCTTGCAAAAATTCTTCAATAAGTACTTGTTTAGCTAAACCAAATTTTCCATTAAATATTTCTTCCACTGCTTTTTTTGAACTTTCCAAATTCTCACAAATATAAACACCTTTACCTGAAGCTAATCCGTCTGCTTTAACTACTATAGGCATATTTGCCCTTTCCAAATATTTATATGCTTCAGTATCAGTTTTAAATACTCCAAATTGAGCAGTAGGAATATTATATTTTTCACATATTTTTTTTGTAAATATTTTTGATCCTTCTAATTGTGAGACTTTTTTGTTTGGACCAAAAACTTTTATATTTTCTTTTGAAAGATAATCAACAACACCATCAACCAGTGGTTTTTCAGGTCCTATAATTACTAAATCAATTTTATTTTCTTTTATAAATCGCAATAAATTCCCGTAATTATAAAAATCCAGTTCTACATTCTCAGCAACTAAGTCGGTACCAGCATTACCCGGTATACAGTATAATTTTTGAAGCTTAGGAGATTTTGAGATTTTAGTTGCTATTGCATGTTCTCTGCCACCATTTCCAAGAATTGCAATTTTCATATATTCAAATATATATCCTATAAATCATGAACAAGTTAGCAAAATTAAAATATCTGCCAAATAATTTTGATATTATCGAAGAGGGTGATCATGTTATTTGTGCTGTTTCGGGAAAGAAAATTTCACTACAGAATTTAAATTACTGGAATGTTGATGAGCAAGAGGCTTACTTTTCTTATGTTGAGGCTTCAATTAAAAAAGAAAAAAGTACTAAATAATACTATTTTTTCCATCTATTGTGTGTCCAAATCCATTGATCTGGGTTTTTTAGTATCATTTTCTCTAAGATCTTATTTAAATATTTGGAAATTTCTTCTTGAGACTTTTTTTTATTGATAACAATTGGCTTAGACACATACATCTTAAAGTTATATTTATTAAATCTTTCAATATAAATTGGAACTAAATCGCATTCATATTTTTTAATAATTTGAGCTGGTATAGTGGTAGTTGAAGCTAAGTTTCCAAAAAAATCGATTTTTATACCCTCCGTAACTCTTTGGTCAATCATCAAGGCAATTGAGTTACCTTTTTTTAAATTTTCTAAAATTTGCCTAGTGCCCG
The DNA here is from genome assembly GCA_902555585.1 of uncultured Pelagibacteraceae bacterium. Taxonomy (GTDB): domain Bacteria; phylum Pseudomonadota; class Alphaproteobacteria; order Pelagibacterales; family Pelagibacteraceae; genus Pelagibacter. The sequence continues at coordinate 21,769 of CACDSY010000008.1, forward strand.
ATCTTCCTTTCCTAATTTGATTTTTACAAATATATTTAGTTCGTATCTGTTCCATTGTTTTATTTAAAAAAACATTATTAAGTGGTCTATATATTGCTGCTAAATTTATTCCATTTTTCTCAATATGCATGGCCATGAGTTCAAAATTGTTAAAATGTCCTGAAATAAAAACAACAGGCTTATCGTTGTTTTTAATTTTATTTAAATTTTCGATACCATCTATTTTAATAAACTTCTCCAATTTGTTTTTTCTAAAATCTTTCAAAAAAGGGTATTCTGCTAAAATACGTCCATAATTTCCTAGAATATTATTGATAAATTGGTTATCAGAAATCTTAATTACAATTTTAGACTTATGTAAATTTTCAATTATAGATTTTTTTTTCCTAAAAAAATTACCAAAATTTTTTCCAATAAAAAACCCTAAGTTAGATGCTGATTTATATCCAACAATTTTGCATATAATAAATAA
>CACDSY010000009.1 GCA_902555585.1 uncultured Pelagibacteraceae bacterium
CTTTAGAATTAAATAAGTCTATAAATAATCCAATACCCCATTGCATAAAGAATGTTCCTGAATGAATAAATACATTATATGAAGTAAGTGACTTGCCTGCTAAATTTTGTGAAAAGTTTAAAGCTATTGCCGGTTGAGTTAGGGAAATTACAATTGAAGTCATAATGTATATTGCAAATAAAAAAGCTCCAGCTTTAGGACCAAAAAAGATTATTAGAAAAAAGACAAAGTAACTTATTGGGAGTCCAAATTTAATAAGTTTAACACTACTTATTCCATAATCAGAGAACTTGGGGAGAATATATCCCCATAAAAAGTATGATGCTAACATAGTTACATTGATCCAAAACAAGCCTGTAGCACTTTGAAATGGAGAATACCCTGTAATATTTAGCATCCAAGGACCGGCCCAAAGCGTTTGGATTGCCTGAATACCACCATAATTAATAAATGCTAATGGTACCATACTGATAAAAAACTTATTCTTCCAAATTTGTGCTAAACCTTTTTTTTCTTCATCAACAGTGAGGTTTTCTTTCTGTTCCCAATTAGGAGTGAATAAGAAAATTAAAATAATACTTATTAAAATAAGTATAGCTATTAAAATGAAAATCCATCTCCATCCTATGTATGGTAATAAAATTTGGACAGGTAAAGTAGATGATACAAAACCTATATTTGCTACCATTAACATCCATGAATTGGCGCGCTGTTGATATTTTTCAGCAAACCAAACTCTGTATCCTGTTAGAGGTCCCATCATACAAGCGCTCACACCGATCCCAATAAATATTCTTGAAATAAGCAACCCAGAAAAACTCTTTGCTAATGCAAATGATATGGTTCCTACCAATGCAATTATTAAAAAATAGCCAACAACTTTTTTTGGTCCAAATTTATCAAGGAGCAGTCCTATTGGGACTTGCATAATTGAAAAGCCAATAAAATAGCCTCCTGCTAACAGTCCTAAATTCCCTGCTGTTAAATCGAATTCATATGTCAGAACCGGTGTTAATGTTGCAGTAATAGATCTGACAAGATTTGATAATAAAAAACCAAAGGCAAATATGCAAAATATGATAATGCTTTTATTTACTTTTGTAATCATTTATAAATTTTTGAGATTTAATCTGTACTATGAATAATCAGTCAACAAAAGATAAAGATGCACGCTCAGCAAATGCTATGGCTGCAACGTCTCATCCATTAGCGACCGAAGAAGCCTTAAAAATACTAAAAATGGGTGGAAATGCAGTAGATGCTTCTATAGCAGCTTCAATTGTTTTATCTGTAGTTGAGCCTAATGCAACAAGTATTGGTGGAGACTGTTTTGCAATTGTTAAAATGAATAATAAGGATGCAGTATCTTTTAATGGATCTGGGTTAGCACCAGAGAAATTAAATTATGATTTTTTCAAGGAAAAAAATATAGATAAAATTGGATTAACAAGTCCTCATTCAGTCACGATTCCTGGTGCAGTTCATGCTTGGGAAACTATTCATAAAGAATTTGGTAAATTAGAATTTGAACAATTATTTTCAGGCGCAATTGATATCGCAAAAAACGGTCACAAAATTTCTAAAGTAGTGTCAAATGCATGGCATAATAGTTTAAATAAAATTAATGGTAATGAAAATTCTAAAAAAATTTTTTTGAAAGAAGGTCGTACTTATCAAGAAAATGAATTAATGAAAAATATTGCACTAGGAGAAACGCTAGAGGCAATTAGTAAAAAAGGAAGTAAAGAATTTTATGAAGGTGAAACAGCGAAAGACATCATTGAAAGTTTAAATGAATTAGGGGGTGTGCATACTTTTGAGGACTTTTCTAAACAAAACACAATAAGATCAGAAACAATAAAATCTAGTTATAAAGGTGATTTTATTCATCAATGTCCTCCAAATGGTCCAGGCGTAACTGTTTTGATTATGATGAAATTGTTAGAAAAACTAAATATTCAAAACTATAAATTTAATAGCACTGAAAGATTTCATCTTGAAGCAGAAGTTACAAAACAAGCTTATAAAGTTAAAGAAACAAGTTTAGGCGACCCAAGTTTTGTAAATTTTGATTTAGATGAAATTTTAAGTAATAAGAATATTGATGATATTTTCAATAAAATTAATCTTAATTCATGTAGTGATGTTGGAGATTTAAATATTCCAGCTCACCCAGAAACAATTTATCTAACAGTTGTAGACAAAGACTTAAATAGTGTGTCCATCATTAATTCGGTTTGTTATGTATTTGGATCAGGTATTACAACAAACAAAAGTGGAATTCTTTTACATAACAGGGGTACGAATTTCAGAGTAGAGCATGGACATCCAAACTGTATTGAGGGCTTAAAAAGACCATTACACACTATTATTCCAGGTATGGTCATTGACAAAGATAACAACACAACTTTGAGCTATGGAGTTATGGGAGGGCAATATCAACCAGTAGGACAGGTGCATGTTTTAAATAATATGATTGATTACGGCATGGGTCCTCAAGAGGCTTTAAATTTTCCAAGAGCCTTTCATTTTAACAATATTTATAAGCTTGAGAAATCAGTTGATAATAAAATTTTTAACGAATTGAAAGAAATCGGTCATAATGTTGAGTATATTGATGGCACTCATGGTGGAGGTCAAGCTATTAAAATAAATCTTACAGAAGGGGATCTTTTAGGAGGATCTGATCCTAGAAAAGATGGTTACGCAAAAGGGTACTAAATAATGTCAAAAAGAATTGTTAGAAACATTTTTGAAAATGTGAATGATGAAAATATTGCTCTAACCTCTGAAATCAGTACAAAACTAAGTTACAAAGATTTAAAATTATTTATTGATAAAATTTCTAAACAGCTGGCTGGAAATGGATTGTCAAACAAAGATAGAGCAGCGATAGTATTGCCAAATGGGCCGTATATGGCCTCAAGTTTTTTAGCTATTTCAAGCTATATGTCTGCTGCACCTTTAAATCCATCATATAAATCTGAGGAGTATGAATTTTATTTAAAAGATTTAAATCCAAAAATTGTTTTGGTTGAGAAAAATTCTGAAAATCCAGTTGTCGATGTAGCAAAAAAATTAAAAATAGAATTATGTGAGATTAATCCAGAAAAGGATGGACCTTCAGGAATATTTAATATTTATGAAAAAGAAAGTGAGTATTCTTTACCTGATGAAAGTGATGAGGCATTAGTCCTGCACACATCTGGTACTACATCAAGACCAAAGATTGTTCCTTTAACAAATAAAAATATTTTTTCTTCTGCAGAAAATATTTCTAAAAGTTTAAATCTTTCTGAAAATGACCATTGTCTTAATATTATGCCACTTTTTCATATACATGGTCTTATAGCTATTTTAGCTTCATCGATGAAAGCTGGGGGATCTGTATGTGCATCAAATGGTTTTAATGCTATCAAGTTTTTAGATATAGCTAAATCAGAAAAAATAACTTGGTACTCTGGAGTACCTACAATGCATCAGGCTATTTTATTAAGAGCAAGTAGAAATTTAGAAATTGCTAAGGTACTAAAACTAAGATTAATTAGATCATCATCTGCATCTTTACCACCAGCAGTATTCAAAGATTTAAATGATGTTTTTAATTGCCCAGTGATTGAAGCATACGGTATGACAGAAGCTACTCACCAAATGACATCTAATCCATTGCCACCTAAGCTACAAAAAGCAGGATTTGTAGGCCTTCCAGCAGGTCCAGAGGTGTGTATTATGAATGAAAATGGGGAAGTGCTAAAACAAGGTGATGAAGGAGAAGTGTGTATAAAAGGTGAAAATGTAACTCTTGGATATGATAATAATGAAGAAGCAAACAAAACAAGTTTTACCAATGGTTGGTTTAGAACTGGCGATCAAGGTTATTTCGACAATGAGGGTTATTTAAAGATTTCAGGAAGATTGAAAGAAATAATTAATAAAGGTGGAGAAAAAATATCTCCATTAGAAGTTGATAATGTATTAATGGACCATCCATTAATAGATCAAGCAGTTTGTTTTGGTTATGAAGATAAAATGCTTGGAGAAAATATTGCTAGTGCAATTATAATAAAAAGTGGTGAGACATGTTCAGAAAATGATGTTTTAAAATATGCTCAAGAAAAACTTGCTAAATTTAAAATACCAAAAAAAATTTTTTTTGTTGAAGAAATTCCAAAAGGAGCAACAGGAAAATTACAAAGAAATGTTTTAGCAAAAAAATTTGGTTTAAATAATTAATGACAAAAGTTTGTATATTTGGTGCAGGATCGATTGGGGGATATTTAGCTGCATGTTTGAGTAAAACAAATATTGATTTATCACTTATAGCCAGAGGTCCACACAAAAAAGCTATTGAGGAAAATGGTTTAACATTAATTAAAAAAGATAAAACAGAAAACTTTAAATTAAAAGTAACTAATGATCCCAAAGAACTTGGAATTCAAGATTATATTTTTATTTCAGTAAAAGCTCATGCAATTTCTAATATAGTTGATTCTCTTCAAAGCTTAATTGGAAAAAATACAACTATAATATCTGCTGTGAATGGCTTACCTTGGTGGTATTTTCATAAAGCTAACACAGGGACAAACTTAGATGAGAAACATATAGATAGTGTTGATCCTGAAGGTAAAATTTGGAATTCTTTGAAGCCTTCAAGAGCTCTTGGATGTGTGGTTTATCCAGCAGCTGAAATTACTGAACCTGGTGTTATTAAACACAATGGTGGTGAAAGATTTACATTAGGCGAACCAGATGGGTCAAAATCAGAAAGACTTAAAATTATTGCAGACTTATTAATTGCAGGAGGCTTAAAAGCTCCACAAAAAAGTAATCTAAGAGATGAAATATGGATAAAGCTATGGGGTAATTGCTCATTTAATATAGTAAGCGCATTATATGATAAGACTTTGGATGAAATTGGTAATGACCCAGAATTATTAAACACCGTAAGAAAATTGATGGAAGAATGTCAGTTAGTAGGAGAGAAAATAGGTGTAAAATTCAACGTCTCAATCGATCAAAGAATTAAAGCTGCTGTCTCTATTATTGGTCACAAACCCTCGACAACGCAAGACTTACATGCAAAACGTCCTTTAGAAATAGATCCAATTATTGGATCAATAATTGAAATTGGAAATAAAATTAATGTAAAAACCCTTACATTAAAAACTGAGTATAACAAAATAAAAGACAAAGCAGAAAGACTTAGTTTATATCAAAGGACAAATATAATTGAACAGATTACAAGTTAATCAAAAATTGAGAGAAATATCTCTGTGTACTGAATTACATTTTGAAACATAAATTGCTTGCTCTTTTGTAAGTTTTTGTTGTAACCTCAATCCAATAGTTTCACTTAATACAGTTAAGTGATTATTTATTCTATCCATATATTTTTTGTCAAATTCATTTCTCCAACTTACTTCTTGATCAAAATGTGCATAAGTATCACTAGCTATTTTTTGAATTTGTTCTGGATCTTTTTCATCCTCATCCATTATAGTTATTAGATAGTCTAATTTATCTGCAAATTCGTCTGATCCAGATATCTCTCCTACTTTATCAAACATATTATCAATATGATCAATAGCATCTAAATAACCTCTATTATCAATTTTAGATTTAAGAATTTGAATGTCTTTATTTAATTCTTCAAATTTTTCAGCATCTAAAATGAATAATTTTATCAACATTAAATCATCGTATGCATTGTCTGCAGTTTTACGATATTTTTTTACTGCTAAGTTTTTTGCTTTATTAATCTTGTTAAATTCATCATTTTTAGATTTCCAATCTTTAGAAATTGAGTTTGCTATTTCGTCAATTTCAAGTTTTGTGTTCTCAATTCTTTGTTCAATTTTATTTTTTTCAGAAACTTCATCATCATCTAAATTTCTAATTTCAGCTTTAAATTTATCTATTTTTTTATTGAGTTTAAAAATTTTCTTTTGTTTTTTTCTTGTTTTGAAATGCAAATCTCGATAGTCAATAGCATAATCATTGTAAATAGCTTCGGCACTTTTTACATCATCAACTAATTCAAATGTATAATTTGAATTATCAACATGACGTTGGAAATAACTTAACTTATCGGCTGGTAAATTTGCAAGTATTATTGAATCAAAATCATCTATGCTATTCTTTATTTCATCTGCGTTGTTTGTATATTTTGCAAATTTATATTCTTGCAAACAATACTGAAGCTTTGGATTCATAGGAGGAGGTGCAACATTTGAAGTCAGATAAACTCTATTTGGAAGATAATTCACAAGACTTGGATAAGAACCTACAATTGCTAAGCCAATGAGTTGTAAAATTATAAATGGAACAACACCTTTCCAAATATCTAATGTTTGTACCACTTTTGGAGCAACACCTTTTAAATAAAATAAGGCAAAACCAAAAGGGGGAGTTAAAAAGGAGGTTTGTAAATTAACACCAATCATAACACCTAACCAGACCGCTGTGACATTTGCACCTGTCTCAGCTAATAATATAGGTGCAATTATTGGAACAACCACAACAGCGATTTCAATAAAATCTAAAAAGAACCCAAGTAAGAATATTACAATCATGACAACTACAAACTGAGTCCAAAAGCCGCCAGGTAAATCCTGAAGGAAGTCTCTTACTAATTCTTCACCACCAAATGCTCTAAATCCAGATGTAAGCATGGCAGCACCTAATAGAATAATAAATACCATCGAAGTTGTAACGCATGTTTCAGTTACTACTTCTTTAAGAACATTTTCTGTTTTATATGTTCTCCAAAAACTCCATGCTATTCCATAAACCAAAGTGATTACAAAAATACCAGTTATATAAATTGCTCCTAAATCTCTTTCTTCTATATTTTTTATGTTAAGTTCATAATTTGATGCAAAAAAAGTAATGGGTATTAATGATCCAATTATCATTATAAGTGGATAGAATGCACTTTTCTTACCTTGAAATAGACGGTAACCCGCCATTAATGTTGCTCCAATTGCTCCTATAGAACCAGCTTGGTTCACAGTTGCAATACCCATAAGAATCGATCCTAAAACAGCAAAAATTAATGCAAGTGGAGGAATAATTATAACAATAACTCTCATCCAAAATTTGAAATCAAAATTACCTTTGAATGGAACAGGTGGTGCAACCCCTTTTTTTATTCTTGCATAGAAAAATACATAGATCATATATAAAGCTACAAGAACTAATCCTGGTAAAAGTGCTCCAAGGAACATGTCACCGGCACTAGATGAACCTACTCTAAATTCGCCTGGCATGTTAAATTCTCCTGTTAAAGCTTTATAGTCGTTCTGCCTCATATTATTGGCAACATCTGATGCGCTCGCTAATTGGTCCGCTATGATAATCAATACAATCGATGGAGGTATAATCTGTCCTAGAGTTCCAGAGGAGCAAACAATTCCACTTGCAAGTTTTCTGTCATAATTGTTGTTTAACATTGTAGGTAATGAAATTAATCCCATTGCAATGACTGTTGCTCCAACAATACCTGTGGTTGCAGCTAATAATGCACCAACAAATATTACCGAAATACCTAAACCACCAGGTATCGGGCCAAATAATTGACCCATAGTTATTAATAAATCCTCAGCAATTTTTGATTTTTGAAGCATAATTCCCATAAAAATAAATAAGGGAATTGCAATTAAAGTGTCGGTCTCAACGTCCCAGTAATTACTTCTAAAATTTGTGATACCAGCAACAAGCCATTCAGTTGGACCATCCACAGCAAAATAAGCATCAACATCCCCAGCAAAAAGATAACCAAAAAAAGCGGCTAAACCTATAGATATGATAGCTGAACCAGGAAGAGCAAAGGCAACTGGATACCCTGAAGCTAGTGCTGCAATCATTATTAAAACTAGTATAGCTAAAAAAAATAATTCCATTATTTGCTGCTCTGTATATTTTCAATACTTACGTCATTTTCTTTATTGACATTAGAAATATTCATTTCTTCCTCGTCTTGAAGGAGTTTGTGACTACTACTCATAAAATAACTTGTGAATTGTAATAACATCGTAACTGCAAAAACTGCTAAATAAACTGCCATTAAATAAAGTAGATACAGTCCATTAGAACCTTGTTGAGTTACTTCAAAAGCAACTACTGGTCCATTAATAATGCTAGCCTTACCGTTTAAACCATAAAAAATAACTATTAAACAAAGTGGAACCCCAAGAAGTGCTGAACCTATCGAATTTGTCCATGCTTTTTTTCTCTCACTAAATGAAGAGTAAAGGACATCTACTCTTACATGTCCTTCATGTATTAGAGCATATGCACTTGCAAATAGATATAGCGCTGCATACCAAAATCTTACAAGATCTCCCTGAAAAGCTTGCTCATAAGAAAATATAAATCTTGATAATACTATTACAAATTCACTTAGTACGACTAGAACTGCAAGCCAAATAAATCCGACTGATTTTGTAAAATAACCAATTATGAAAGATCCTAAAATAATTGGGAAATGTATAAATGTGATTCTTTCAGGGGCTTTAACCATAAAAGCTTTGACCTCAGGACTGAAAATAGCTTCCCATAGTCTTTCTACAACCATAAATGAAATTATAAAATCAGCAACACCAACTAGAAATACAGCCCAAAAAGATGATCTAACTAAATATGCAGAAAATTTTGATAATATTTCTGAATCATGTTCCAGTGTCTGAGAATATGTTTTAAAAACGTATAAAATAACTCCAGCAATACAAATCAAATAAATTCCAATTTGCAAATAACCATAATTTAATTCTGATCCTTGAAGAGCTTTTTGTTTAAAACCAAATAATTCGTAATGAGAAAAAATTTTTTTTACTCCTGGCCAGTCGACCCAAACTGTAAGAACATTATTTATTAAAAACGCTAGAGTAAAAGCTAACACAGAGTAGCTTAAAATTCTTAAATAACGTGCTGTAATCTTACTTTCGGAATCCATAGGTTTTTTTTAATACTAAAAATTTACTTTTATTAAAACTAAAAAAAAGGGCCCAATTAAGGGCCCTTTTAATTACATAAAAGACGTTATTACATTCCTAGCACTCTGTTTCTTTGCTGAATGTAAGGTGAGTCTGATAGGTTTGTCCAAGCACCAATTTCTTTTCTAGCTTTTAAGAAACTTGAGTGGATTCTCTCAGCGAGACCACTACTTGCTCTAGTTTCCTCAAAAACTTCCTCTGCTGCTTTTCCAAAACCATCGTAAACTTTATCACTAAACTTCTCTAGTTTAACACCATGGTCGTTTATCAATCTAGCTAATGCTGCTCCGTTTTTAGCATTGTACTCTGACATCATAACGTCGTTTTCAGTAGATGCACAAGCTTCGATTAACAACTGATCTGATTTTGATAAACTTGTAAACCAAGATTTATTACATCCACAAGCTAACATTGAACCAGGTTCGTGCATTCCAGGATAGTAGTAGTATTTAGCTGCTTCTTGGAATTTCATTGCTTCATCATTCCATGGACCAACCCATTCTGTTGCATCAATTGCACCAGACACTAAGTTTTCATAAATTTGTCCACCAGGAAGTGAAACTGGAGATCCTCCAAGTTTACCAATAACTTGACCACCTAATCCAGGCATACGCATTTTTAAACCTTTAAAGTCATTTGGACTTCTGATTTTTTTGTTAAACCATCCACCCATTTGAACTCCTGTATCACCACACATGAAATTTTTTAGACCAAATTTATCTGCCAATTCATCCCATAATTGTTGACCACCAGCAAATCTGATCCAAGCATTCATTTCTGTGTAAGTGAAACCGAAAGGCACTGCAGTGAAGTAACCCCAAGCAGGATCTTTTTTCACCCAGTAATAGTCTGCAGCATGATACATTTGAGAGTTACCTGATGCAACTTCATCAAATGAGTCAAATGCCTTAACTCTTTCGTTCGCAGCGTAGTAAGTAACTTGAATTCTTCCATCACTTACATCACCAATTCTTTGCGCAAATCTTTGTGCACCAGTACCTAGCCCTGGGAAATCTCTTCCCCAAGTTGCTACCATTGAAACTTCAATTCTGTCTTTGGCAACAGCTGGAGCAGACAAAGATGATGCAGCTACAGCGGCAACACCTGTTGCAGCAGCAGCTTTAAAGAACTTACGTCTTGAAGGTGTTTTTTTTACCTTCATTAGTTTTTTGTCTTTAATCATTTATTTCTCCTCTATAGTTAATTAACTAATGATAATTAAACATAAATGTAACTTAGAGTCATTTTAAAAATTAGGACAAATAGGTTAAATACAACTTGAGATTGTTAATTGACTTTGTTTTTACAATTTCCTGTCTTAAAGTACTCATCTAAGTTATCTATAGCCAAATTTGCCATGGCTGTTCTAGTTTCCTTTGTAGCACTGCCTAAATGAGGAAGTATAAATGCACTTTTATGTTTGTAGTAGCCTTTATTTAAGTTTGGCTCGTTTTTATAAACATCTAACCCAACTGCATAAACTTTTCTTCTATCCAGTGCATCAACCATTGCCTCGTCTTCAATTATGTCACCTCTTGCAACATTAGTAACAATTGCACCCTTTGGCAAATATTCGATTGTATCTTTATTAATCATATCAATTGTCTCTTTTGATGCTGGACAACATATAGACAACACATCCGATACAGATAAAAGATCTTTTAAATTATCATGATAAATTGCACCTTGTTCTTTTTCCTCATTAAGTTTTGATCTGTTATGATAATGAATTATCATTCCAAGAGATTTAGCAACTTTAGCAATTTTTTGTCCTATTCTTCCCATTCCTAAAATACCTAACCTTGTACCTGTTAATTGTTTTCCAATTAATAAATCTGCTGACCAAACCCATCCACCTTCTCTAGCTCTTTCAATTCCCTCAGAAGCTCTTCTGCAAGCACCAAGAATTAAAAGAACTCCTATTTCTGCTGTTGCATCAGTTAAAACATCTGGAGTATTAGTTACGGCTATTCCTCTATTTTTTGCTGCTTCTAAATCAATATTTCCAAATCCAACTGCAAAGTTAGAAAGTATTTTGACAGAGTCTGGTAATTGATTGATTGTATCAGCATCAAGCTTATCTGTTAAAGCCGATAGTATACCATCACAACCTTCACTCATTTCAATTAATTTTTTTTGTGAATATAGTTCATCGTTAAGATTTAAATTTGCATCAAAGATTTCTTTTGCTTTATCCTCACAAGATCTTAACAATCTTCTGGTGACCAATATTTTTTTCATTAAGTTAGATTAATTTAAATCAAAAATTTTACCAGGATTCATTATATTATTTACATCTATTGATCGTTTAATAGACTTCATGACTGGTACATTATCCGGATGTTCTCTTAGTAAGTAATGTTTTTTTTGAAGTCCTATACCATGTTCTCCAGTAATAGTTCCTTCAAGTTCAAGTGCTTTATTGATTAAATCATCACTATATTGTCTTATTCTTTTTTGTTTATCCTCATCATCTGGATCATAAAGAACGATAGAATGAAAATTTCCATCACCAACATGACCTACCATTGGAGCAGTTAGACCCAGCTTTTGAACTTCTTTTTCTGCCCATGAAATACACTCAACTAATCTTGAAATTGGTACACATACATCTGTAGAATAAACTTTCATATCATTTCCTAAAGCTTTAACCGAATAGTAAACATCGTGTCTTGCTTTCCATAATTTTTTCTGCTCTTCAGGAGAGGACGCCCATTGAAAATCACTTCCACCATTACTTTTTGAAATTTCTTCAACAATTCCAATATTTTCATTATTTGATGCTTCACTACCATGAAATTCAAAAAATAGAGTAGGTGATGCTTTTATATTTTCTAATTTAGAATACTTAATACTAATTTCCATTTGGTCTTTATTAAGCATTTCAATTCTTGCAATTGGAACACCATATTGAATAACTTCTTGAGAAGCTTTAACTGCAGAGTCTAAATCTGGAAAATAGCATACTGCACTCATTATACTTTCAGGTATGGGTGATAATCTTAATTGTACTTCAGTAATTATTCCAAGTGTACCCTCTGAACCTATAAATAAATTTGTGAGATTATATCCTGCAGAAGTTTTTTTCGTTCTAGCCCCTGTTTTAATAATATCTCCATTTGGAAGAACAACTGTCAGACCTGAAATTACAGTTCTCATAGTTCCATATTTAACAGCCATTGTTCCTGAAGCTGATGTAGCTGCCATTCCTCCAAGAGCAGCATCTGCGCCTGGATCAATTGGAAAAAATACTCCATCTTCTCTCAAATATTCATTTAATTGTTTTCTTGTTACATTTGCTTGAACTCTACAATCAAAGTCCTCAGCATTGACACTTAAAACCTTATTCATTTTTTCTAAAGAAATAGTAATACCGTTTTGATTTCCAACAACGTGACCTTCTAAAGAAGTACCTGTACCAAATGGAACAACTGGTATTTTGTGTTCGTTACATAATTTTAATAATTGTGAAACTTCCTCATTTGTTTCGGGAAATACTACAGCTTTTGAAAGAATTGGATCATACGTGTCTTCACCTCTTGCATAATTTGCTCGCGTGGACTCTGAGGTTGAAAATCTTCCGTTAAATATTTTTTTCAATTCTGTTTGTACAATCTCATTCATAATCAAATATTACAAAAAAATCTTTTAAAAATACAGCCTATTTAGAAAGCATCTTGCCTATGTTTTCTAAGGCCTGCTGTATGTTATCTCTAGATGCGGCAAAACTAAATCTTACGTAGTCTTGGCAAGTTTGTCCAAATGCTGTTCCAGGTACTATTGCAACACCTGCTTCATGCATTGCTTTTTTACAAAATTCTGCACCTGTCATGCCAGTGCCTTTGACGTTTGGAAAAGCGTAAAAAGCTCCACCAGGAAGACTACATTCTACACCAGGTAAATCATTTAAGCCTTTATGAATTAAATTTCTTCTTAAAGTAAACTTATCTAGCATATCTTTAATTGAATCATCTGGTCCATCCAATGCAGCTATACCAGCAAATTGTGCTGCTGCATTTACACAAGATACACTATTTATTAAAAGTTTGTTGACATGTGGAACCATTTCTTTAGGCCAATAACTCCATCCCAATCTCCATCCTGTCATTGAGTAAGCTTTACTCCAACCTTCTAATACAATTAATCTATCCCTTAAATTTTCATAATGAAAAAACGATGGCATTTCTTTGTAGTCAAAAATTTGTCTACTATAGATTTCATCGCTTAAGATCGTAACATGTGGATGTTTTTCTAACTCTTTAGCAAAATAGTCTATTACTGGTTTTTCAACAAAACTTCCTGTTGGGTTATTTGGGTTAATTAAAATTAGCAATCTTGTTTTATCTGTAATTAAAGACAATATTTTATCTGGATCAAATTTAAGATCTTTGTCTTCAGTAAGATCATAAGGCACTGGTGTTGAACCAGTATAATTTATCATTGACTCATAAATTGGGAAGGCAGGTGTAGGATGAATTATTTCTGCCCCTGGTTCACCAAAACATTGAATTGCATAACTCATTGTTGGCTTTCCACCTGGCATGATTAAAATTCTTTCAGCATCAATATCTGTGTTGTAACGTTTTTTAATCCATCTTGTTACAGCCTCTCTACATTCTGGAATTCCGTTAGACATAACATATCCATGATGACCATCGTCCAAAGCTTTTTTTGCAGCTTCAACTACATGTTTTGGTGTTTTAAAATCTGGTTGACCTAATCCCAAATGTATCATTGGGTGACCCTTTGCTTCTAATGCTTTAGCTTCAGCTAATACACTGAATGCTGACTCTGTTCCTAAGTTTTCTAAATTTTTTGCCAGTATCATAATTTTATTTTTTAAAGTGAGAAAACTAACTGAAAAGGGTAACTATGTCTATTAATTAAAATTTTTTATCTTCTATAAATAATTTTGGACTCATCCAAGTCTCTTATACTTTTGCATCCCATCAATATCATGTTACGTCTTATTTCATCATGCATATTTTGTAATAATCTCTCTACTCCTTGTTGGCCACCAGCCCCTAAACTAAACAAAAAAGCTTTACCAAAACTACAAGCTGTCGCACCTGCTGCCAATGCTTTAAGAACATGTGTTCCTCTTCGAACTCCACCATCCAAAATTACCTCTAATTTATCTCCTACTGCATCTCTAATAGCTTTTACTTGATCAAAAGGAGATCTAGACCCATCAAGCTGCCTTCCTCCATGGTTGGATATCATTATGGCTGTACATCCGATGTCTATTGCTTTTTTAGCATCATCAACTGACATAACTCCTTTAAGTGCAATTGGGCCGTCCCATTTTTTTATACAATACTCTGCATCTTTCCAATTCATAGCAGGATCATATTGCTCATTTATATATCCCATAACGGATTGAGCAATATTTGTACCTTTATCAACTTTATCTTTAAGATTTGCTAATTCGAATTTCTTATGTGTAAAATAGTTGAAGACCCACTGAGGTCTCATAGCAAAACTCATTAAACTATCTAAAGTAAATTTTGGTGGTGTTGTAAAGCCTGTTCTATGATCTCTTTCTCTATTTCCAGCAACAATAGTATCAACTGTAATACACATTCCGTTGAAGTTTGCTCTTTTACATCTATCAATTAAGTCATTAGTAATTGATTGATCTTTGTGAATATATAGTTGGAAAATTTTTGGCCCACTTGAAAGATTTGCAATTTCTTCAATCGAAAAGGAGGCCATCGTAGACATACTGTATATTGTACCAAATTTTTCTGCAGCACGAGCAGAAGCTTTATCTCCATCTGGGTGATATAAACTTTGCATAGCTGTAGGTGACAAAAAAATTGGCATATCCATCTTGGTTCCAAAGACCTCTGTTTTTAAATCAGGTTCACCAACACTATTTAAAATATTTGGAATTAGATCACAGTCATTAAAAGAATCTGTATTTCTGTTCATTGTAACTTCATCGTCTGCTCCTCCGTCTATATAATGAAATATAGGTGCAGGTAGTTTTTTTTTTGCTAACTTTCTAAAGTCATCAAAGTTATAGCAATTGTTTAAGCTCATTATACTCTGAATCTTAAGTTACTTCTGTTCAGGTCACTAATTTTTGTACAACCCATTAGCTTCATATCTCGTTGCAGTTCAGTTTTATATTGATTTAGTGCTCTTTCCACTCCTGCTTGACCAGCTGCAGCTAAAGCATAAAGATAAAGTCTTCCACCTGAACAAGCTTTAGCACCTAAAGATAACGCTTTCAGCATGTGAGTTCCTCTGTGAATTCCACCTTCACAGATAACATCAAGTTTATCGCCAACAGCATCAACAATTTCTGCTAATTGATCAAATGGAGATCTGGAACCGTCGAGTTGTCTCCCGCCATGATTAGAAACCATTATACCCGTACATCCAATATCTACAGCTCTTTTAGCATCTTCAACACTCATAATACCTTTAAGAGCGAAATGACCACCCCATTTAGAACAAAGATTTTCAGCATCTTTCCAATTCATAGATTGGTCTAACATAGTCGAAAAATAACTCCCTATTGAAGAGTTAGTGCTTGTACCTTCTTTCACAAAATCTTGAAGGTGTGGTAATTCAAATTTACCTTTTGTCAGATAGTTTATTCCCCACATAGGCTTAGTGGCAAAACTAAACAAACTAGATAAAGTTAATTTAGGCGGAGATGTAAAACCAGTTCTTAAATCTCTCTCTCGGTTTCCTCCTGTAATAGTATCTACCGTTAAAGCCATTACATCAAATTTTGCTGCTTTAGCTCTCTCTAAACAAGAGTCATTCAAGCCTCTATCTTTGTGAAAATAAAATTGGAACATTTTAGGAGTATCAATCATAGCAGAAATTTCCTCTACACTGACAGTAGCCAAGGCCGAAACACCAAACATTGTATTAAATTTTTTAGCTGCCTTTCCAACCGCTCTTTCTCCATCATAATGAAAAAGTCTTTGTAATGCTGTAGGTGCTAGATAAAACGGCAAGTCTAATTTTTTTCCAAATATTGTTGTTGAAAGATCAACATTTTCAACTCCTCTTAAAACATTTGGTACTAAATCAACATCATCAAAAGCACTAGTGTTTCTAGCATATGTAATCTCATCATCTGCAGCACCATCTATGTAATGAAAGATTGGAGAAGGTAATTTTTTTTCAGCTAATTTTCTAAAATCACTAAAATTATGACAGTCTTTTAAATTCATAAGCTTAGTTTAAAATTTTTTTATATAATTAAACATATAACTATTTGCCCCAGGATTTTTATCTCCAAGGCTCGCGTTTGATATATGGTTATATGACAATGCTATTTCACTATTAGAAGATAATTCATAAGAAATTTGTATTTCTGTTTTAAACTCAATTACATGTCCTAAATCTTTACCATCACCTTTGGAATATAGACCAGGAGTAAAGCTAGGAGTAAACTTTAAAGGACCTTCATTATAAATTTGAAAACCTGTGTAAATATATGCAGCATTATCTGCCGTCACCATTAGACCTGTTACTGGTTGAAGAATTCCTAAAAAGCTCTTTTTATCTTTTCCAGTATTAATATGCTGTATACCAAATAAAGTTGACTTTTTTCCCTCATCGCTAAAATCAAAAGTTCCAGTATAAAAACTCCAATTTTCATTAGAGCTATGTCCATCTGCTTTTAATAAGTTAAATCCCAGCAAAAAATAAATTAAAAATATTTTTAATATGGTTTGCATAAAAAAATTTGTGTCTACTTTATAGATACTTTTCTAAGAATTAAAATACCGCCAAAAATGAACAAAATCAAAGGTAATACCCAAAGCAAAACTGTGTTTTTGTTAATTTCTGGATCATACACTATCCACTCTCCATATTTACTCTTAAGAAAATCATAGATCTGCTCATCATTTTTACCTTCATTGATTTTATTTTGTATTAAAATTTTCATACTTAAAGCAAAATCCGATTGGGAATCGTAAACTGATTGCCCTTGACAAATTAGACATCTCAAATTTTTGGAAATTTGATCGACCTTTTCAGAATTATCTGCATAAGAAAAATTAAAGAAGCTAACTAACCAAATTATTATAAATATCAAAATTTTAATTTTCATTTTTAATTATCAATTTAACTTCAGCAAATTTCTCATAATCTAGTGGACCTATATATTTTTTTAAAATAGTTTTAGAATTGTTATTTATAAGAATTGTTTCGGGTACACCATATGCTCCAAGCTCAATTGAATTAACTCCAGAAGGGTCAACTACAATTTTAGAATAAGGGTTACCCAGTTCTTTAATAAATTTTTTTGCATTAATCTCATTATCTTTATAGTTAATTCCTATTATATTTAATTTATCCAATGATTTAAGTTTTAATAAGAAAGAATGCTCATCCCTACAAGGTAGACACCATGAAGCCCAAATATTAATTATTGAAAAATCTTTATCATTTATCAATTCATATAAAGTTGTTTCTTCATCTGAGTAAAGAAATTTTGCCTTAAAGTTAAAATCAATCTTACTTGAGTTTAAATTAGGAGAATAATTATTTGTTTTATTCAAGCCTTTAAGAAGAATAAAAAAACTTACAATAACTAAAAAAACTACTGAGATAAGCTTAATATTTTTAACCATTTTTTTTTACAATGCTTAATATCCCCCCAAAGGAAATTAATATTATTGATATCCAAATCCATATCATAAATGGTTTTATTTGATATCTAACATTATAAAATCCATCATTTTTTAATATATTAAACACTAAAAAATTGTCTGAATATAGTGTTGATTTAATATCAGCTTCACTGGTTATTGTCTGTGGCTGATCATAAACTCTAACTTCTGGTTTTAAATTAATCGAATTATTTTTATCTGTTATTTTAAAGTTTGCTTCTAAAGATTGATAATTTTTATTTTCATTAATTTTTAGACTTTCAAATTTGATTGTTTTATTTAAAAATTTTCTTTCATCACCAACTCTCATATTAGATGAATATTCTTTAGCAAGAACACCATTAATTAAAACACTTAAAATAAACAAACTAAAACCAAAAT
>CACDSY010000010.1 GCA_902555585.1 uncultured Pelagibacteraceae bacterium
AATGTTTCATAGGATGAATTAGTCCATTCAGACAATAACTTGTAGTAAAAGGGAGCAATTTCATCAAAATTTTCTACAATAACTTTTTGAATTTTGTTTTCACTTAATAGTGACGAGTTTTTAATCATTTTCCGCAAACCCATTTTAGTCTTTTGACCCCATTTTGGACATTAAATAAAATTTTAATAACCCATTTCGGACACTTGAGAAATAGCATCAAAATTTATATGTGTTTTAATAGTTTTTATATGAGTTTGAATAGCCTAAAAAGAGCATCTGATATTGAAATTTCTTCTCAATTAACAGGTAACGTAAATATTGATACCCCTCAAAAAGTAAATATTGATGCTCTTAAACTCAAAATGATTAAACAAGAAAAAAAAGATAATTTTAAAAATAAAGCTATCATCGTATCACTATTTTTTGGATTAGGAGTACTTGGATATTTTGTTTCTATTTAACTTTAATAATCAAATAAATAATCTAAAAGTTTAGCCATTCTCAACAATTATCGGTTATTGTAATAAATAATAATTAGTAAATAATAAAGATATGAAACCATTTGCAGGATATTTAATTTTAGCCTTAGGAATTACTACAGGCATAGCTGCAAACAGTTTTGCAAAGATTTCAGATGGTTTTACAAAGCTGACACCAACTATTGCTTGTTTGCTTTTAATGAGTGTTACAATGTTCTCTTTAGCTAAAGCAATGTCAGTGATACCTGTTGCATTTAGTTACTCAACTTACAGCGGATTAACAGTTGCGGGTGTAGTTTTGTTTGGGATATTAAAATATAATCAAGTTCCTAATATTTATGGACTAATTGGTATTTGCTTAATTGTAATTGGGGTTATAATGGTGAATTATTTAGGTCGAGCAGGTTAACAACTTAATCTATTTCAATAGAATATGAATATCCTCCATTATATTATCTGGAATTTTAATTTCAGATTTATTATTCTTTATATATCTTCTTAATTTGTTTTCTCCTGGATATAATATTTCTTTTAGACCTTTTAATTTAGGAAGTTTTTTTAATTCTTTTTATGTTTTCTTTTATTCTTTTTTTATAATTTGATTGAAATAAGTTTGCTTTCATTACAATAAATAAATGACCAATATTTTGTGGCCCAGAAAAATCATCAAAAGGATCTTTCACTTTACCACCATGATTACCCCCAGTATAAACTCCGCTTAAAATATCAACCATCCACGCAAGTCCTGATCCTCTAAATCCTGCTATAGGAAGTTGAACACCTTCAAGTGCTTTTTTAGCATCTGTTGTTGGATTACCAAATTTATCCAAAGCAACACCTTCAGGTATTTTTGAATTAGATCTTGATGCAACTCTTATTTTGCCTCTATTAATCATTGAGACAGATGTATCCAATATAAATGGAACTTTAGAACCAGTTGGCGATCCAAAACAAATTGGGTTTGTACCAAATAAAGATTTTATAGCACCATGTGGGGCTATAGCAGGGGGTGCATTAGTAAATACTAAGGCGATCATATTTTTTTTTACAGCTTGCTCAGCGTAGTATCCCGACATTCCGTAATGGCCACTGTTTTTAACTGCCACAAGTCCTATTCCTGTTTTTTTTGCATTTTTTATGGCTTTTTTAATAGCTGTATCTGCAGCAACAAATCCAATGCTATCATCACCATTTATGTGAGCCACAGATTGAGAAATATTTTTAATTTTTATTTTAGGTTTAGGGTTAATTAGTTGATGATTTATGCGATCACAGTACATTTTTAACCTCGATAACCCATGTGTTGTAGCACCAACTAATTCGGCATTAATTATTGCATCAGAACATATTTTTGAGTGATTTATTGAGAGTTTATGTTTTCTAAATATTTCAACTATGATTTTTTTAAGCTTATTTTTTTCCATTAAAATTTTTTAAATCCTTATTAAAAAATGAAAATATATCACTCACCAAAGTATCTGGTTCTTCCAAGGCAGCGAAATGACCACCGTTTGGGAATTTCCTCCACCTTCTTACATTAAAAATCCTATTTACGTATGATTTAGGAGGCCATTCTAGCATTTCTTTTGGAAAAATTGCAATTGCTGTAGGAACTTTTATTTTTTTAAAGTTTTTTGGAAAAGATCTTCCACCTTCTTTTCTTCTACCAAAATATATCCAGCTAGCTGTATTAAAACTTTTTGTTATTATATAAATCATTATATTTGATAGTAGTTCGTCTTTTGAGAATGTCTTTTCTATTTTACCCATTTTAAGGTCAGACCAACCATGAAATTTTTCTAAAATCCATGCTGCTGTACCTACAGGGCTATCTATCATTGCATAGGACAAGGTTTGAGGCTTTGTAGCTTGTTGAGTTCTATATCCCTCTTGCATAATTTGATCAAAGTTAAATTTTTTTTCCCATTTCCTCTCTTTAATATTTTTTGTTCCTTTTGGATGTCTAAGTGGTAAGCAATTAATATGTATTCCTTTACAATTCTTTGAGCTATCAAGACCAATCCATCCAGCAATAGTTGCTCCCCAATCACCACCTTGTACGAAATAATTTTTATAGCCTAAGTTTTTAACCATAAATTTATTTAATATTTTTCCTATTTTTCTTGGACCTAAAGCTTTTTTGATTTGAGAAGAAAATCCAAATCCTGGTAAAGATGGAACAATTATATCAAATCCATCTTCAATTTTTCCTCCATATTTTTCTGGGTGAGCAAGTTTTGGAATGATATCTAAAAATTCGGTTATACTTCCTGGCCATCCATGTAAAAGTAATAATGGTCTAGAATTAGGATTTTTACTTTTTTCAAAAATAAAATGTAAGTTTATATCTTCAACTTTAGTTTTATAATTTTTAAATGAATTGATTTTGTTTTCAAATTTTTTCCAACTATAATTTGTAATCCAGTATTTAGATATGCTCTTTAGATAATTTAAGTTGGTTCCATACTCCCAACCATTCATATTTTGAGCATCACTCCAAGGAAACTTTCTTACTCTTTTATAAATGTCTTTAAGTGTGCTTTTAGACACACTTATTTTGTATTGTCTGATCATCAATTAATTATGACTTATCCAAATTGTTTTTGTTTGAAGAAACGAATTAAGAGCCTCAGTACCTTGATCTCTACTTAGTGAGCCTGATTGTTTATAGCCTCCAAATGGAGTTTTAATATCTCCCTCAGAAAAAGTGTTTACTGATACAGTTCCACAAGGCAAACTTTTAGCTAAATGAAATGCTCTATTAATATCTTGAGTGAATACACTAGCATGTAACCCATATTTTGAATTACTAGCAATTTTCAAGGCTTCCTCATCATTTTTAACTGTCAAAACACCAAGAACTGGTCCAAATATTTCCTCTTGAGCAATGGTCATATTTTCTTTTAATCCATCAAATAAGGTTGGCTTTGCATAAAAACCTCTTTGTTTTTTACTTGAAACTCCTCCGGTTAAAAGTTTTGCTCCTTCATCTATCCCTTTTTGGATATATCCATCAACGGTTTGCAAATGTCCTTTTGAAATCATAGATCCCATATTCGATTTTAAATCTAACGGATCTCCTACTTTTAGTTTTTTAACTTTTTTTATAACTTTGTCTAAAAATTCATCTTTTACTTTTTTATGTACTATCTGTCTCATATTTGCTGAACAGTTTTGTCCACCGTTCCAAAATGCAGAATTCATAGCATTATCAATTAGATCATCTGTAATTTTAGCATCTTCTAAAACTATAAATGGACTTTTTCCTCCCATCTCTAATGCGACAGGTTTTAAATTACTTTCACTAGAGTATTTTAAGAAATAGCCACCCACTTCAGTTGATCCCGTAAAAGAAACTGCATCAACATCTTTGTGTCTACCTAAAGCCTCTCCAACATCACCGTAACCTGGAAGTACATTTAAAACACCATCTGGTATTCCAGCTTCTTTTCCAATTTGAGCAACTCTAATTGCTGTAAGTGGTGTATCTTCTGCTGGCTTAATTATAACCGAGCAACCTGCTGCAAGAGCTGGCGCCATCTTCCATACAGCCATCATTAAAGGAAAGTTCCAAGGAACAATTCCAGCAACAACTCCTATTGGCTCTTTAACAATCAAACTTGTAATGGATGGTTCAGTTGGACCAACTTTCCCGAATACTTTATCAATTAATTCTCCATACCATTGAAAATGCATTGGTGCATCATTTGCAACTTCATTAATGCAGTCAGCAATAAGTTTACCAGTATCTATACATTCTAAAACTGAATTTTCATCACCATGTTTTCTAAGTAATTCAGCAAATTTTAACAAAACTTCTTTTCTATGTTCAGGTGAACTTTTAGACCAAACTCCACTATTGAAAGCTTTTCTTGAAACTTTAACTGCTAAATCAACATCTTTGTGATTACATTTTGCAACAGCGCAAAGTTTTTTACCTGTTGCAGGATTGATAGTTTCGAACTTCTTTCCATCGATTGCGTTTACATATTTTCCATTAATGAATGCTTTTCCTTCAAATTTGAGTTTATTGGCTATTGATTTATATTTATTGCCTGAGCTCATAAATTTCTTTCTTTAAATTAAATTTTATTTTATTTCTTAATTTTAAATCTAAGGCACCTTTAGACTAAAATAAATAGATTAACTAATAATAATTAATACAACTTTTGATTGCAAATCCATTTTGATAATAAAATTTTCTTTTTTGTTTTACTTCGCTCTCGATTTGAATTTAAATGTCTATAATTTAATTAAATTATAGGAGATAAATTATATGTTTATTAGAAAAATTTGTAAGACATTACTCACAGGTTTTGCGATTGCATTTTTTGCTCAAGCTGCTTATGCAGAGATAACTCTAAAACTAGGTACTACTGGTAGATTGGGTATGCCAATTGGTGACGCAATTGATCAGGCGTTAATACCAGCAATGGAGAAAGCATCTGGAGGTAAAATGAAAATTGAACCTCATTATCAAAGAAGCTTATGTGCAGAGCAAAAATGTGGTGAACAAGCCAACCAAGGACTTATTGCTTTGTGGACTAGCTCTACTGCAAACTATGGTAATTTTGGACCAGAGTTAGCAATTTTCGATTTACCATTTATTTTCAAATCTCTTGAAGATGCGAAAAGAATATCAGACGAATGGTTAGCTGAAAGACAGTGTAAACTCGCTCTTGAAAATGCTGGTCATATTTGCCTTTCTGTATATTCAAGTGGTGGATTTAGACAGCTTGGAAATGCAACTAAACCTGTTCATGAACCAGATGATATGAAAGGACTTAAATGGAGAACTACTAAAAGTCCAGTTGAGTTCATGCTAGTTAAAAATTGGGGCGCAACACCAACACCTTATGACTGGAGTCAATTATATCAAGGCCTTCAATCAGGTGTAGTTGAAGGACAGTATGTTGCAAGTCCATGGCAGCATGTTGCAAAGCTTCATGAAGTTGCAAAATATTTCACTGAGATCGGAGGAATGTGGTCTGGAAATATTTTAGCGATGGATGCTAAACAGTACAATGCATTGTCTGACCAACAAAGAAAATGGTTACACGAAGCAGCTGATGCTTATGGAGAAAAAGTAAACGAGTTGGATAACGCTTGGATTAAAAATGGTGAAGACGCAATTAAAGCATCTGCTAAAGAGTGGTATGTGCCAACAGAAGCGGAAATGACTAAGTGGAGAGCAGGTGCAATCGGTGCTTGGTTGGACGCTAAGGGTACTTTTGAACCAGAAGTAGCTAAAAGAGTACTTCTAGAACAAGGTATGGATGGATTTGTAACTCAGTTAGAAGCAGCTGGAGCTCTATAAATCTTCAAAGAAAACTATGTGAAGACCATTTAGTTCTATTTTAGAATTAGATGGTCTTTACCTAAAAAAAATCATAACTTATAAATTTATATGGAAAGTATTATTTTACTCGTAGTACTCCTTTTTTTAATTTTATTAGGAGCTCCTATTGGCTTTATTTTAATACTGATACCATTTGTTTATATTCTTCTCACAGATGCTGTTCCTCTTGTTTTAATTCCAAGTCAAATGTTTACCGCCATTGACTCAGTTCCATTAACTGCGATTGCATTTTTTATGTTGACGGGAGAATTAATGACAAGTGCTACGATTACAGACCGTTTAGTTGCTTTGAGTAGGGCGTTAATTGGGCGAATAAGAGGAGGGTTAGCTCAAGTAAATGTACTTGTTAGTATGTTTTTTGCTGGTATGAATGGTTCTGTCGTAGCAGATACCGCTACAGTCGGAGCATTAGTTTTACCAGCAATGAAGAAAGCAGGTTATCCTGCTGCATTTTCAGCTGCAGTTACAGGAGTAAGTTCCACTATAGGAGGAATTATTCCACCTAGTATTATGATGATTGTCCTTGCTAACGCAACTGAGATTTCGATTGCATCTTTGTTTGCAGCAGGGATTGTTCCAGGAATCTTAATTGGAGTTGTGATAATGGTAATCAATCATTACTTTGCAGTAAAACACAACTTTGAGCGTAGCGATGAACCATTCTCGGTACGTCGAGCTGGTAAAGAATTATATCGATCTTCATTCGCCCTTTTGATCCCTTTAGTTTTAGTAGGTTCAGTAATGGGAGGCGTAGCATCGGTTGTTGAGGCTGGAGCCATCACTGCTTTGGTTGCTTTATTTACAGGTGTATTTGTTTATCGAACTATCAAATGGAGAGATTGTACAAGTGCTTTTCGTCGGGCATTCCGTAATTCAGCAATGGTCTTTATTATAATAGCTGCTTCAGGACCTTTTAGTTGGTTGCTTACTTCTCTTGGTGCAATTGGTGATCTAGAAACCTGGCTTTTAGGATTAGCAGACTCCCCCATATTATTTATTTTGGCTTTAATATTATTCATTTTTCTTCTTGGAACGGTAATGGACTCAGCAGTTAACATTATCATTGTTGGCCCAGTACTAGTAAATGTTATGTCTCAAGCTGGCTTTCCAGAGGTGCAAGCAGCTATGGTTGTAATAGTTGGTTTCTTAATAGGATCAGTAACACCTCCAGTTGGTGTTGCCTATTTTACCTCAGCAACAATAGCGCAAGTCCGTCTTGAAAAGGTTGCTATCGCGTTAATTCCTTATTTGATTGGATTGTTTTTACTTTTATTTTTTATTCTTGTTGTGCCAGAATTAACAATGTTTCTTCCAAACTTATTGAGTAATTAATGAAATGATGAAATTTTTGAACAGCATAGATCGTTTTGTCCATCGAATGTTGGAAGCTATGTGCTCACTCTTGTTGGCTGCCATGGTTGGTTTTACTCTTTATAATGTTACTATGCGATATGTTTTTAATAACCCTCCTGTATGGGGTGATTTGCTAACAGTATTAAGCAATATTTGGTTGATGTTTATAGCACTTTCTCTGACAGCTAGAGATAATGAACATGTAGCTTTAAATTTAATTTATGAAAAATTACCAGAAAGAGTTTCTTTATACATACGCCAGTTCTGGAAAATTATGATTATGATAATTGGCGTAGTCTTAATTATTTACGGAATTGAACTTGTAGAAGGTATGCGAGGAAAGTATTGGGAAATGTGGTATTTTGAAATTAGTATGCAAGGGATTGAGTTCAAAGAGAATTATATGCCAAAAAAATATGCAGTTGCAATCTTACCATTAGCTGGATTTTTGACGACTATTGGTGCTGCTATTGGTTTTTTCAAAAAGGTTTAGTTCAAAAATTTAATTTTAACCTTTACCTCTCCAAGGAATAGTTTTATCTATTATTTTTCTTAAAGTAATATCAAACAATAACCCTAACATTCCCATGATAAAAATTGTTATCCAAATTACTTCATATTGAAAATATTTTTTTGCAACGTTCTCAACAAATCCAATACCAGTTGTTCCAGCTAAAAATTCCGCAGCTACTAAAGTTCCCCAACACATTCCAACCGCAACTCTAATACCTGTGAGTATTTCGGGTAAAGAATTTGGAAATATCACATGTCGAAGTATTTGTCTTTTAGATGCACCTAATGAATGAGCAGCATGAATTTTAGACAGTTGCGTTCCTGATGCCCCAGCTCTTGCAGAAATAATCATAATTGATAAAGAGACCATAAATAATAAAAATACTTTTCCAGTATTATCAATTCCAAGTACTGAAATAATTAGTGGAGCCCAAGCCAGTGGAGGCACTGGTCTATATAATTCAATCAAAGGATCAAAAAATCCTTTAGCAAATCTATTTAGTCCCATAAACAAACCTAATGGAACCCCTATAATTATTCCAAAAACTAATCCTAAAAATACTCTTAAGAACGAGTCCCAGATATGGCCATAAGGTACAGGGATATTAAATAATTTAAAATCACCCGTAACAATTTTTAAAACTTTACCTTTAAAGTTTTCTTTAACTATACCTTCACTAGTATGAACAGGGTATTCGCCTGGTAAAATATCAGCAATCCAATCTGGTAAAATAAATCCAATTATTGAACTAACATCAATCATTTCTATCCAGAGAAGAGGTATATTTTTATATCCTACATTTGGATTAGACATTAGGATGAATTTATTTAATGTATCTGACGGTTTAGGTAACCATCTTCCTGAGCCTTGTTCTGAGCAACTCGGCCCACTAGCTACAATTGTTCCAGCTGGAAATAAAATTATATCAATTAATCTAAGACCAGCTTGTTCTTTTTCCTGAAGGTCATCAAATTCAATAATCGCCTTTTGCATTTCATTTAGTGCATTTGGTGGATAAATGCTTGCAAATTCAATTCTTCTTGCAATTTTGACAATATTTTTTGCGAAATCTGAGGCAATTTCCTCATTATCATCTAAACTTTTTCTATAAGTTTTTACTTCATCTTTCAGTTCTTTAATTGAACTTTTGAACTGTGGATTGTGATTTCTTAATTTGAAAAATTTATCATTAATTTTTTTCAGTTCCTCTGCAGCAGTTTGAAATTTTAAACCTTTTGAAGTTTCTGCAACAAAC
>CACDSY010000011.1 GCA_902555585.1 uncultured Pelagibacteraceae bacterium
TTTATAAGATTTATAAATTTCTTTAAAAAAATTAATTTCACATAATTGATTTAAAGAAAACAATTTAGCCTTAATTCCATCTTGTATATCATGGTTATTATAGGCTATGTCGTCAGATATGGCTGCAATCTGTGCCTCAAGAGAAGAATTTTTTTTAAAATTAATTTTTTGTTTAAATTTTTTAGTTCCAATTATTCTATTTATTTTATCAATATTACGTATTGGTCCGTTATGTTTTAAAAGGCCATCCAGTGTTTCAATTGTTAAATTTAAACCTTTAAATTTTAAATATTTATTTTCTATGAACATCACTATTCTTAAGGTTTGAAGATTATGATCAAAACCACCATGCATTGTCATCAATTCGTTCAAGGCTTCTTCACCAGCATGCCCAAATGGAGTATGCCCCATATCATGGGCTAGACTTAGTGTTTCAACTAAATCATCATTTAAATTCAAATACCTAGATATTGATCTTGCAATTTGAGCAACCTCTAATGAATGAGTTATTCTTGTTCTATAATGGTCACCTTCTGTATTAACAAAAACTTGGGTTTTGTGCTTTAATCTTCTAAACGATGCAGAATGGATTATTCTATCCCTATCTCTCTGAAAAGGCGTTCTAAAGGAGCTATTTGGCTCTAAAGTTAAGCGACCTTTTGATGTAAAAAAACCTAATTTTGAGTAATTATTCATTCTTTAAAAATGGTAATTATTAATTATATTAGTAATAACAGCGATAAATAATGATTAAAGAAATTAAATTTACAGATAATGCGTTAAAACAAATCAATAACCTTTTATCATCTAAAGAAGAAGGTTCTTTTTTTAGAATCGCTATTAAAGGTGGTGGATGCTCAGGGTTTCAGTATGATTTCTCATTTGATAAGACACCTCAAGACGACGATTTAAGACAAGATAATATTTTAATAGATAAAACTTCAGCTGATCTTTTGAAAGGATCAGAGGTTGATTTTGTAAAAGAATTAATCGGAGACCAATTTAAAATTAGTAACCCACAAAGCAAATCATCTTGCGGTTGTGGTGTTTCGTTTTCTCTTTAATGATCATTAGCTCATGGAATGTAAATTCTATTAGGGCAAGAATATTAAATGTTCAGGAATACTTAAAAAAATTTAATCCTGATATTGTGTTAACTCAAGAAATAAAAACACAAGAAGAAACTTATCCGTTTGATGATATTAAAAAATTAAAATATGAAAGTTATGTATTTGGACAAAAAAGTTACAACGGCGTTGCAATACTTTCCAAAAAAAAATTAGATAAAATTGAAAAAGATATTTTTAAAGATAAAAACAAACAATCGAGAATAATTACAGCAGATGCAAAGTATAAATCTAAAACTATTAAAATTATAAATATCTATACACCAAATGGTAACCCAGTAGATACTGAAAAATATGATTATAAATTATATTGGCTAAATAGTTTAATTAAAAAACTTAAAACACTTTTAAAAAGTTATGATAATATAATAATCGCAGGTGACTTTAACATAATACCTTCTGCTGAAGATGTTCACGACCCTAAAGGATATGAAAATGATGCTCTTTTTAGAATTGAGATAAGGAAAAAATTAAGAGAAATGTTTAATTTAGGATTTCACGATGCATTTAGATATATTTATCCAGATAAAGAGGAATATACTTTTTGGGATTACACAAGTGGTGCTTGGCAAAAAAATAATGGAATGCGGATTGATCACTTTTTAGTGACTAACAATTTACTGAATAGTATTAAGGATGTTAAAGTTAACAAATATCCAAGAGGTAGAGAAAAACCATCTGACCATACACCAATTGAATTAGAATTAGCTTAAAGATTTAATTTTATTAACTAAATCCTCATTAATATGTCTAGGTCCTTTATCTAATCTATTCTTATGTCTTCTTTCACCAGGAAGTCTGACATCACCCATCGCTTTCATTTTTTCAAAAAATTTTGATGAATGTTCGTCCCAATTATTTTGTGATAATTTATCTGGAGATATGGCTAAAATAAACTCACCACCACTTGGAGGACCTCCATCATTATTATCCTTCTCAGCTGTCTCAAAACTAAAATTATCCCCTACTAAGGCTCCTGCAAGCAATTCGACCATCATCGCAATCCCAGAGCCTTTATAGCCGCCGAAAGGCAATAAAACACCCCCATCTGCTATTTCAGCTGGATCAGTTGTGTCCTTTCCTTCTTTTGTTAATCCTGTGCCTAATGGAACTTTATGACCTTCTCTTTTAGCAACTTGAACTTCACCCATAGCCATTGATGCTGTTGCCATATCGTAAACAACTGGAGGTTTGTTTTTTCTTGGCCAAGCAAATGAAATTGGATTTGTTCCAAAAAGAGGTTTAATTGATCCCGCAGGCGCAACAGCTGGTTTGTAAGATGTGCATGCAAAAGCAACCAAACCTTGCTCTGCAATTGCCTCTGTTTCAGGCCACATTGCAGCCATGTGATGAGAATTTGTTATTGCTAAAACCGCTATACCATTTTCTTTTGCCGCTTTAATTAATTCAGGAATTCCTTTTTCTAACACCATTGGTGCTAAACAATTTTTTCCATCTACTTTAATGACGCTTGAGGTTATCTTTGAAACTACTGGTCTGCTTTTGCCATTTATTTTTCCACTTTTTAAGCCTGAAATATATGCAGGCAATCTAAATAATCCGTGAGATAGCGAACCATCTCTTTCAGCTTTCATTATTAAATCAGATAAAATGTTTGATGTTTCTTCGTCACATCCATTAGCGAGTAAAGTTTTATTAGCCAGATTATAAATCTCTTCCAAAGTTAAAGGAATTGTTGTCATTAATTTTATTAGATCTTATTTAATTGAAAAGTTCAATTATTTTTAATGATTATGATTGTGTTCTTCGTTTAAATTATCAATATCAATTTCTTGAATTTCATTAATGGGCTTAGCTATACGCCAATTCCTTACTTTCCCATCTTCTGCTCTTTCAGTTATTATTGTCTCTATAGGAGGGCAATTAGGTTCATGACAACTTAACTCAGCCATGCTTAAAATAG
Organism: uncultured Pelagibacteraceae bacterium; assembly: GCA_902555585.1. Classification (GTDB taxonomy): domain Bacteria; phylum Pseudomonadota; class Alphaproteobacteria; order Pelagibacterales; family Pelagibacteraceae; genus Pelagibacter. The sequence goes on from CACDSY010000011.1 coordinate 3,052, forward strand.
ATTTTTCTGGAATTTGATGTTTTTTTGAAAATACAAGTTTTAAATTTCTAATAGTTTCAGCGTTAGGTTTCTTTTTATTAAACATAAATTATTTTTTTTCCTCATCCCAAATCGATGTCCATAAAATATTTCCTCCCATGTCACCAATTAATAAATGTGAGCAATCTTTGGTTACTGCAATTGCTGATACTTCGAATTCTGTAAAGCTTCGAATAATAATTGTATTGCTTGCTTTTTCGATTTCTGACAAAAAAACTGACCCGTCACTTAACCCAGTTAAAATTGCATTTTCATTTGGGAATGGTTCAACAAATGTAACTAATTTATTTCCTACATAAGGAAGACAAATGGGTTCTCGACCTACTGGTCCATCTCCATCGAATGGCCAACATACTGCTTCTTTAGCTCCTGATGTTGCTAAATATTTTGAGTCATCTACGAAGGCAAAACTTTTAATTTTTGCACCATATCCAGACATTGCTGAGTCAATTTTGTCTTTTAATCGCCAAAAATGTAGTTGGTTTTCCTGCATTGATGTTACCAGGTATTTACCATCAGGACTAAAAATTACTTTGTTATGAGAACCCTTCCAATTTAATTCTGATGAATTCCATTTGTTGCTATAATCTTTTTTCCAAAGCGTTACTCCTCCGTAACGAGAAACTGCCAATCTTCTGCCTTTGGCATCAAATGCTATACCTCCAATAGTGCTATTATGCTCAAATAATTTTGGCTCTTTATGATTTGGCGACCAAAGATAAACAATATTTCCAGATGAACAAACTAGACTTCCATTATTTGCTGTAACATGATCTACCCAACGCGTACCAAAGTTACCAATCTCACTAATCTTTCCATCAAGGGAAATTTTTAAAAATCGACCATCATCTCCACCAGTTAAAATATTATCACCATCTTTAGACATGCAGAGTACAATGCCTTTGTGAGCTTTTATTGGTTCAGAACTTTTGCCAGATGTAAAAATTCTTACTGTGCCATCACCAAATCCAACTACTATTGAGTTACCAACTGTAACCGCATTAGTTACAGGAATTCCAAGTTTAAACTCTGTTCCTCTTTGTTCAAATTTAGTCTTATCTAATTCTGGGAATTGACTTGTATCAGCCTTCATGCCGATTTACAGTTTTCAAATCCTTCTTTTAAATTCATACTTTCTAGGTTTCGACCAATGAAGACTAGTCGAGAACTTCGTTCTTTTCCCTCAGGCCATTTACCCATTGGTGAGGCATCCATAAGCATATGTACACCTTGAAATACATATCGATCACTTTCTCCTATAAAGTCAAGTATACCTTTGGTTCTTAAAATATCCTGACCTTTGGTTTGTAATAGTTTACTAAACCAATCTTGAAACTTTTCCATGTCTAAAGGGGTATCAGAGACAAATGATAAGCTAGTTACATCATCATCATGCTCATGGTCATGATCTGATGTTAGAAAATCAGGCTCAACATCTAAAACACGTTTTAAACTAAATGCATCAAGATTTAAAATCTCATTTAAAGATACTCCACATTTGGTTGTATTTATAATTTTTGCGAAAGGATTAATTTTTTTAATTCTTTCTTTAACAACTTCTAATCCACTTTCATCAACAAGATCTATTTTGTTTAATAATACAACGTCTGCAAAGGCAATTTGCTCCTCTGCTTCGTGATGATCTGTTAATTGTGTACTTAAATGAACAGCATCAGCAACTGTAACAATTGCATCTAACTTTGTACGATCAGCAACATCTTGATCTACAAAAAAAGTTTGTGCAACAGGAGCTGGATCAGCTAATCCTGTTGTTTCTACTATGATTGCATCAAGCTTATCCGCTCGTTTCATAAGACCACTTAAAATCCTGATTAGGTCTCCTCTTACAGTACAACAAATGCAACCGTTGTTCATTTCAAACACCTCTTCATCAGCATCAACAACTAAATCGTTATCAATGCCCTGCTCACCAAATTCATTAACTATCACAGCATATTTTTTGCCATGCTGCTCAGTTAATATTCTATTTAAAAGAGTAGTTTTTCCAGCACCTAAAAAGCCTGTTAAAACAGTAACAGGAACTTGTTTGTTAGTTTCTTCCATTAATTAAATTAACATCCTTTAAAGGATTTTGACATATTTTTTATTAAATCAAAATATAAACCTTTTCCAGGAGTTAAAGTTGCACCCAACGGATCAACAATACCGGTTTTAATATTCATATCTTTTGCAACAGCTTTAATGATGTCTGGATTAAATTGAGGCTCAGAAAATACACAAGCTACTTTATCGTGCTCAATTACTTCTCTGATTTCTGAAAGTTGTTCCGCACCAGGTAATACATCTGTATTAACTGTGAAAGCTCCTAATATATTTACATTAAATCTTTTCTCAAAGTATTGGTAAGCGTCGTGAAAAACGATCGAGGCAGTACTTTCATTAAGTTCTGCAGTTACATCTTTTGTAAGTTTATCAATTTCTTTATAAGCCTTACTTAAATTTGCTCTATAAGCAGCTTCATTTGTTGGGTCATTTTCAATTAAGTGCTTAGACATTTCAAATAAAATAACTTTTGCATTAATTGGGTCTAACCAAATATGTGGATCAAATTCACCGTGGTGGTGTCCTTCGTGTCCATCATGATCATCATGGTCATCATGCCCATCTTCTTTTTTTGCATGGTCATGATCATCGTGGTCATCCTTTTTCTTATGTCCATGATCGTCATGATCGTCCTCTTTATGCCCATCTTCTTTTTTTGCATGGTCATGATCATCGTGATCATCTTTTTTCTTGTGTCCGTGATCATCATGATCATCGTGATCGTCATGGTCATCAAAAATATTTCTCTCTCTAAATTTTAATTTAACTAAACCTTTAATCTCTAATAACTCAATTTTTTCTGCCTCATTAGCAATTGAGTCTAACGGTTTTTCTAAAAAATTTTCTAAATCTTCACCTACCCAAAAAACAATGTCAGCATCTTGTAACATTTTTGCATGCGAGGGTTTCATGGCAAATCCATGTGGTGAAGCGTATCCTTCAACTATTAAATCTGGTTTAGCTACACCATCCATTAAATAGCTAGCTAAAGAGTGTATTGGCTTAATTGATGCAACGACTTTGATATCGGCATTTGCTGATGTAAATAAAGTTAAAAATGATAGTATTGTTAAGATTATTGAAGATTTTTTTAGATTTTTCATAATATTTGGTTATTGTTAATTGTTATAATATAACGCTGTGTAATAATATAACATATTTAAGTCAAGTGAATAAATGAGCATGGGAAATAATATTTTAGTAAAATTAAACAATGTTGGTTTTCAACAAAATCAAAAGTGGCTTGTTCAAGGTGTTTCTTTGCAAGTCGAAAAAGGTAAAATTGTTACCTTAATTGGTCCTAATGGTTCTGGTAAAAGCACAACTGCTAAAATTGCTCTAGGTTTATTTAAAAATATTGAGGGTCAAGTTGAAAAATTCACAAATAATATTGGTTATGTTCCACAAAAAATATCAATAGATTGGACACTTCCTCTAAGAGTTAGAGATTTTATGCTTTTAACAGATAATCTTACAGAAGACGTAATTGATGAAGCACTTTCATTAACTGGAGTAATTAATTTAAAAGATAAAAGTTTGGGAAATTTATCAGGTGGAGAATTTCAAAGAGTGTTACTTGCCAGAGCTATTTCAAAAAAACCTGAATTGTTAGTGCTTGATGAGCCAGTTCAAGGTGTAGATTTTACAGGAGAAATTGCCTTGTATGAATTAATTAAAGAAATTTCAGAAAAATTAAATTGCGGTATTTTATTAATATCCCATGACTTACATACAGTAATGAGCGCTACCGATCATGTTGTTTGTTTAAATGGTCATGTCTGTTGTTCAGGTTCACCTAAAGAAGTTGCAAAAAATAGTGAATACAAAGCATTGTTTGGCGAACAAGCCTCTCAAACTCTTTCAATTTATGAACATAAGCACGATCATGTTCATGCTAATGATGGGGATATAAAAAAAAATTGATATGTTTGACGATTTTTTTATAAGAGCGTTGGTTGCAGGTATTGGTATTGCTTTTGTTGCGGGACCACTTGGTTGTTTTGTTGTGTGGAGGAGATTGTCTTATTTTGGAGATACACTCGCCCACTCCGCATTACTAGGTGTAACAATTGCATATTCATTAGAATTTAATATTGCTGTTTCAATATTTTTAATTTCATCAGCAATTGCATTAATTTTAATACAACTACAAAAAAAAACTAATCTTCCAAGTGATGCATTGTTAGGGCTTTTGGCCCACTCGTCATTAGCAGTTGGATTAGTGGTGATTGGATTTTTAACCTTTATTAGATTTGATATTATGGGATTGTTGTTTGGGGATATATTAGCAGTTAATAAAAAAGATTTGATAACAATATGGGTTGGTGGAGCCTTAATTTTATTGGTTTTAAGATTAATATGGAAACCATTGTTCGCCTCAACTGTAAATTATGAATTAGCACAGGCAGAAGGTCTAAACCCTGATAGAGCAAAAGCAGTCTTTACAGTCTTATTGGCCGCAATAATTGCCATATCTATCAAATTAGTTGGAGTGCTATTAATTACAGGAATGTTAATTATACCAACTGCTATGGCTAGAAATCTTTCAGATAACCCGAAAAAGATGGTGATTTTTGCAATAATAGGAGGATTGTTATCAGTGTTTATAGGATTATTCTCATCTTTAGAATTTAACACTCCATCAGGTCCATCCATAATTGCTGCAGCTCTAGTGTTG
>CACDSY010000012.1 GCA_902555585.1 uncultured Pelagibacteraceae bacterium
CTTTCAAAATTTATAAAAAAATTATAAAAATCCTCACAATAACTTGACCAATGAGTACAACTTCAGCTAGATTGGCTGAATGCCAAAATTATATTCAGGAGCCGAGATAGTATTCAAATGTTTGGAAGATCAAAATGTTAGTCACATATTTGGTTATCCTGGAGGAGCAGTCCTTCCAATATATGATGAATTAAAAAATTTTAATTCAATAAAACATATTTTAGTAAGACATGAACAGGGCGCTGGGCACGCAGCAGAAGGCTATGCAAGATCAACTGGCAAACCAGGTGTATTGTTAGTAACTTCAGGTCCTGGAGCTACCAATGCTGTTACTGCCTTAACAGACGCGTACATGGACTCTGTTCCGTTAGTTTGCATCACAGGACAAGTTCCAACGCATTTAATTGGTACAGATGCATTTCAAGAATGTGACACAACAGGAATTACTAGACCTTGTACGAAACATAACTGGTTAGTAAAAGATGTTGATGACTTAGCTGAAATAATGCATAAAGCTTTTGAAGTTGCAACAACAGGTAGACCAGGACCTGTTTTAGTTGATATACCTAAAGATATTCAATTTCAAAAATCTAAATACAAAAATTATAAAAATAATAAAAAATTAAATGGTAAATCTCATGATAACTACTCACAAAAAAATATTGATGAGTTAATCAATTTAATTAGCAAAGCAAAAAAACCAATATTTTATACTGGAGGTGGAGTAATAAATTCAGGAGCAAAAGCAAGTGAACTTTTAAGAGAACTTGTGTATGCAACAGGTTTTCCAATAACTTCAACTTTGCAAGGTCTGGGTTGTTTCCCTGCTGACGATAATCAATTTTTAGGAATGTTAGGTATGCATGGTACTTATGAAGCAAACAATGCTATGTATAGTTGTGACTTAATGATAAACGTTGGCGCAAGGTTTGACGATAGAATTACTGGTAAAATTGACGAATTCTCTCCCAAATCTAAAAAGGTTCATATTGATATAGATCCATCATCTATAAATAAAAATGTAAAAGTAGATCTAGCAATTGTAGGAGATATTAAATCAGTTTTAACAACAACATTAAAAACTTTTAAAAAATCAAAAAAAAATTTTTCTAAGTCAAATAAGTCTCAAATATCTGATTGGTGGGAACAAATTCAGAAATGGAGATCTAAAAGATCATTAGAATACATTGGCAGTGAAGAAACTATTAAACCTCAATATGCAATTGAAAGATTATATGAACTTACCAAAGATAAAGATACCTATATAACAACTGAAGTAGGTCAACATCAAATGTGGGCTGCTCAACACTATAAGTTCAATAAACCAAATAGATGGATGACTTCAGGAGGTCTTGGTACAATGGGATATGGCTTACCTGCAGCTGTTGGAGTTCAGATTGCACATCCTAAAAAATTAGTAATTGATATTGCTGGAGAAGCCTCTGTTTTAATGACTATGCAAGAAATGTCTACTGCAGTGCAATACAATTTACCCATAAAAATATTTATTTTAAATAATGAATACATGGGAATGGTAAGACAATGGCAGGAATTATTACACGATAAAAATTATTCAGAAAGTTATACAGCCGCATTGCCAGATTTTGTTAAAATGGCAGAAGCTTATGGTTGTGTAGGCATAAGAGCGAAAACACCTGAAGAGTTAGATGATAAGATTATTGAAATGTTAAATATAGATCGACCAGTAATATTTGATTGCCTTGTAGATAAACAAGAAAACTGTTTTCCGATGATACCTTCTGGAAAACCTCATAATCAAATGTTACTTGGTCCTAAAGATCAAAAAGAAAAAAAGATTACTGGAAAGGGTAGAACACTGGTTTAATGGCTAACTCAAAATCAGCATATAGTTTTGCAGGAAAAAAACAGAAGCCTGATACTCATATTATAGTTGTATGGGTAGATAATGAGGCTGGAGTTTTAGCTCGTGTAGTTGGTTTATTTTCTGGAAGAGGCTACAATATCGAGTCCCTTGCAGTAGCTGAGGTCGATCATAAGCAAAATATTTCAAGAATAACAATTGTAACTACGGGAACACCACAAGTAGTAGATCAGATTAAACTTCAATTAAAAAAATTAGTTCCAGTTCATAAAGTAGCAGATTTTAAAAGAGAAGATAAAAATGTTATTTTTAAAGAAATGGCATTATTTAAGTTTGTTGCAAACAATGGTAAATTAAATAAAGCTTTAGAAGCTTGTAAAAATTTTAATCCAGTAATATTAGATAAAACAAATAAATCAAATGTTATACAAATTACAGCTTTAAGAAGAGAAATAGATACTATGTCAAAAAATTTAAAAAAATTTGGTTTAGTGAGTGTTTCTAGAACAGGCGCAGTCGCTATGACAAGAGGATCAGAAATATTTAAATAAAATAAAAATTAAAGGAGAGAAATTATGAAAATGTTTTATGAAAAAGATACTAATGTAGATTTAATAAAAGATAAGAAAGTAGCAATTTTTGGCTATGGAAGCCAAGGACATGCGCATGCACTTAATCTAAGAGATAGTGGTGTTAAAGAAGTTGTGGTAGCTTTAAGAGAAGGTTCATCAAGTATTGAAAAAGCAGAGTCTAAAGGTTTAAAAGTTATGAATTTATCTGATGCTGCAGAATGGGCAGACGTAGTTATGATTCTAACTCCAGACGAATTACAAGCATCAATATATAAAAATCATATAGAGCAACGTGTAAAAGAAGGAACATCAATTGCGTTCGCTCATGGTTTAAATGTTCACTATGATCTTATAAAAGCTAGAAAAGATTTAGATGTATTTATGGTTGCACCAAAGGGACCTGGGCATTTAGTAAGAAGTGAATATGAAAAAGGTGGTGGAGTTCCTTGTTTATTTGCTGTTCACCAAGATGGCTCTGGTAAAGCAAGAGATTTGGCAATGTCATATGCATCAGCTGTTGGTGGTGGTAGATCTGGAATAATTGAAACAACATTTAAAGATGAAGTAGAAACGGATCTATTTGGAGAGCAAACGGTATTATGTGGTGGACTTGTTGAATTAATTAAAAATGGATATGAAACTTTAGTTGAAGCTGGATATGAACCAGAAATGGCTTATTTTGAAACTGTGCACGAAGTGAAACTGATTGTGGATTTAATATATGAAGGTGGAATTGCTAATATGAATTATTCAATTTCAAATACAGCAGAGTATGGTGAGTATCAGTCAGGTCCAAGAATTATTAAAAAAGATGAAACCAAGCAAAGAATGAAAGAAGTTTTAGCAGAAATTCAATCTGGTAAATTTACAAAAGAATGGATGGAAGAATGCAAAAATGGTCAAAAAAACTTTCTTGCAACTAGGGCTAAATTAGCAGAACACTCGGTTGAAAAAGTTGGTGCGGAACTTCGGGCTATGATGCCTTGGATTTCAAAAAAGAAACTTGTTGATAGTGATAAGAAGTAGATAAATTATTGTTTTATTTTGCTTAAAATAGCCATTTTATTTTGCAATCTGAGCGTGAGCATGTATGATATGTATGCTTATAATAATTAAATGACTGATAATAACAGAGTATACATTTTTGATACTACAATGCGTGATGGAGAGCAGTCTCCTGGAGCATCAATGAGTTTGGAAGAAAAAATCCAGATAGCAAGAGTATTTGACGAACTTGGAATAGATATTATTGAAGCAGGATTTCCAATTGCCTCCCCTGGAGATTTTGAAGCTGTAACTGAAGTCAGTAAAATATTAAAAAAATCAATTCCTGCAGGTTTAGCAAGACATTCAAAAAAAGACATTGATAGATGCTATGAGGCTCTTAAACATGCTCCGAGATTTAGAATTCATACTTTTATATCCACAAGTCCTTTACATATGAAGCATAAGCTTAATAAATCGCCAGAAGAAGTTTATGAAGCAATAAAACAAAATGTAACTTATGCAAGAAATTTTACCGATGATGTGGAATGGTCTTGCGAAGATGGGACTAGAACAGATATGGATTATATGTGTAAGACAGTAGAACTAGCAATTAAATGTGGTGCTAAAACCATTAATATTCCTGATACTGTTGGCTATACTATTCCGTCTGAATTTACAAAGATTATTGAAACTTTATTGAATAAAGTTCCAAACATAGATAAAGCAATTCTTTCAACACATTGTCATAATGATTTAGGTTTGGCAGTTGCTAATTCTTTAGCAGGTGTTCAAGCAGGAGCTAGACAAATTGAATGTACTATAAATGGTCTAGGAGAAAGAGCTGGAAATGCAGCTCTTGAAGAAGTTGTGATGGCTATGAAAACAAGACCTGATTTAATGCCATATGAAACTGGAATTGAAACTACTCTTTTAAGTAAAGCATCCAAGATAGTATCAAATGCCACAGGTTTTCCTGTCCAATATAATAAAGCTATTGTTGGAAAAAATGCTTTTGCTCATGAGGCAGGAATTCATCAAGATGGAATGTTAAAAAATAGGCAAACATATGAAATTATGACACCGGAAAGTGTAGGTGTTAAACAGACATCTCTTGTAATGGGTAAACACTCAGGTAGACATGCATTTAAAGATAAATTGACCAGTTTAGGATACCCAGATCTTACTGATGATGTAGTCGACAATGCATTTGCAAAATTTAAAATCTTAGCAGATAAAAAAAAACATGTTTACGACGAAGATATAATCGCTTTAATAGATGATAGTTTAATAATAGACAATAAAGTAAGTGCTATCAATTTGAAATCTTTGAAAGTATTTGCTGGTACTGGTGAACCTCAAAGAGCAGAAATGACATTAGATGTTTTTGGTGAAGTTAAAAAAGCATCAGAAACAGGTGACGGACCAGTTGATGCAATCTTTAAATGTATAAAAAAACTTTATCCGCATGAGGTAAATTTACAACTTTACCAAGTGCATGCTGTTACAGAGGGAACAGATGCTCAAGCCACAGTAAGTGTTAAAATTGAAGAGAATGGAAAAACAACTGTAGGACAAGCTGCAGATACTGACACCTTAGTTGCATCTGCAAATGCTTATATAAATTCACTTAATAAAATGATTATAAAAAGAAATAAAACAGCACCAGAGACAAATATAGAAAATCAAAATTTTGAAAATCAAAAGATGAAAGGTATATAAAAATGGCAATGTTCACCAACTTAAAGAAATTATGGAGTCAAGATATGGCAATAGATCTTGGCACAGCAAACACACTTGTAGTGTTAAAGGGCAAAGGTGTAGTTCTCAATGAACCATCAGTAGTTGCAGTTGTTGACAATAAAGGAAAAAAATCAGTTTTAGCTGTTGGAGATGAAGCAAAGACTATGCTTGGAAGAACACCAGGAAATATTCAAGCAATTAGACCTTTGAGAGATGGTGTTATTGCAGACTTCGTTGTAACTGAGGAGATGATTAAACATTTTATTAAAAAAGTTCATAAAAAAACATTAGCCAATCCAAGAATTTTAATTTGTGTACCAACTGGCTCAACACCAGTTGAGAGAAAAGCCATTCAAGATAGTGCACTTGCGGCAGGAGCTCGTAAAGTTAACTTAATTGAAGAACCAATAGCTGCAGCAGTTGGAGCTGGACTACCAATATCTGAAGCAACAGGTTCAATGGTTGTTGATATAGGTGGGGGTACAACAGAAATTGCAGTTTTATCGTTGGGAGGAGTAGTATACTCAGAGTCGTTAAGAGTAGCTGGAGACGCAATGGATAATTCTTTGAAAGAATATATGAGAGAAGAGTACAATTTAATGATTGGCGATAGTACTGCAGAAAAAATCAAAAAAGATATTGGTACAGCTATCCCAACAAATAATAATACATATGCAGTTAAAGGTAGAGATTTAAGATCTGGAACTCCCAAAGAGGTAAATATTTCAGAAGAAGATACTGCTGAGGCACTAAATCCAATTCTAAAAGATATAGTATCTGCAATAAAAAAAGCTTTAGAGAATACTCCACCAGAATTATCTGCTGATTTAGTTGATATGGGCTTAACCCTTACAGGTGGAGGTTCTCTTTTAAATAATATAGATAAAAGATTTTCAAAGGAAACAGGTCTTCCGGTTAATGTTGCTGATGATCCTTTGTCTTGTGTTGCAATTGGAACTGGTAAAGCTTTAGACCAAGAGGAAACTTTTTCATCAGTCTTATCTGAGTATTAATCAAAATGTCTAAAGAAATGGGCAGAGATGATTTGGTAATATCTGCTCGTTCAATTTTTTTAAATAAAGGAAATAGACGAAAATTTTCACTTTTTACTTTAATTGTAGTATCCATAATTGTTTTATCATTAGAATATTTTAAAACAGGACCTATTAATCAATTTAGGTCAGTAGCCAAAGATGCTGTTTTTAAAACTTCATATATTATATCATTACCATTTTTATCTTTAAAAAATGCTTATTACAGTGTTAGTGATCTTTTAAAAATACATGCAGAAAATAAACAATTTAAGATTGTTGATTTAAATATTGAAGAGTTAAAACTTGAAAATCAGTTTCTAAAACAAGAAAATATAAGGCTTAATGCACTGATTGAGGAAAAAAACCTCTTTTCAGATAATTATCATTTAACTAAAATTTTACTAGATCAAAAGAGCCCATATTTAAGGTCAATTTTGATTAATAAAGGTTTCAAACATAATATTAAAATAGGTTCAGCTGTGAGAAGTGGACCATATTTTATTGGAAAAGTAGTTGGAGTTAATTACTTAACTTCCAGAGTTTTATTAATAAATGATCTGAATAGTAAGATTCCAGTCATAATTGAACCTAATGGTATTAGCGCAATAGTTTCAGGGAATGGAAGTAAATTTAATGGTGACATTGAGTATCTGCCTGAAAAAAATCAAGTCGAAGAGGGTTATATTGTTTATACTTCAGGATCTGATGGGATAATTTCCTCTGGAATACCCATAGGCAAAATAATTATTATAAATAACAAAAAATCTGTGAAATTTTTTGCAGATTTCGATCAAATTAAATTTGTTAAGGTTTATTTTAAAAAGTGAGTTTATTTGTTAACAGAATTTATTCTAAGACAATTACAATTTTACCCACTTTAATTTTATTTTTAGTCGTCATTTTAGGTTTAAATATTAATATTATTTATAAAAATTATGATTTTATCATAAACTTTAGCTACATAATTGTGTTTTTCTGGAGTTTAAAAAAA
>CACDSY010000013.1 GCA_902555585.1 uncultured Pelagibacteraceae bacterium
TAAAATAATTCCATTAAACCATGAGGATATAGTAGTAGCGATTGGTATTATAATAAAACCAACCTTTGAAAAAAACATCAAACTAATTACAATATTTAAAATTACGGAAATTAAAGAATATTTAAAAGGTGTTTTAGTATCGTTTCTTGCAAATAAAAAAGTTGAGAATATTTTAATTAAAGAAAAGGCTGGAAGTCCAAAAGAAAAATAGTATAAAGCTTTTGCGGAATTGCTCACGCTCAACTGATCAAAAGAACCATAACCAAATAAAGCAGACGTTATTTGTTCTGAACCAAACATTAAAGCTAATGATGCAGGTAAACTTAAAAATAAACTAAGCTCTAAAGCTTTATTTTGTAGCTCTATCGTTTTTGTAGAATTATTGCTTTTAATATGCCGGCTTAGATTTGGAAGTATTACAGTACCAATAGCGATGCCTGCTATTGCTAAATTTATCTGATAAATTCTGTCTGCATAATACAAGTAGGAAACAGCACTTGCCTGAAATGATGCAATAATTGTTCCAACTAAGATGTTTATTTGGGTAACACCTGATGAAAATATACTTGGTAAAAGTTTGCTAAAAAAGTTTTTTACTTTTTGATTTATTTTAAAATTAAAATTTATTTTAATTACAAAATATTTTTTAACAAAAATTAATAAAAAAATAAATTGAAGAAATCCAGCAAAAGTAACTACATAGGATAGGTAATAAACTAAATTATCACTTAAATTATCAGCGTATAATAAACAAATTATTAATAATAGATTTAGAATTATTGGTGCGGCGGCGGACGCTGCAAACTTATTATGCGAGTTTAAAATTGCTGAAAAAAAAGATGCTAAACAAATAAAAAATAAAAATGGGAAGGTAATTCTTGTTAAATCAATTGAGATGTTAAATTTTTCTGAATCGTTAATAAATCCTGGTGCAATAATTTTTACAAATGCTGGCATAAATATTTCAATTATTAAGATTGTGAAAAACAGACCTAATAACAATAAATTAAAAATTGTATTTGCAAATAAGTTTGCATATTTTTTTCCTTTAACAAGTTCTGAAGAATAAGAAGGAACAAAAGCTGCATTAAATGTTCCTTCAGAAAATAATCTTCTAAAAGTATTTGGAATTCTAAATGCTACAAAAAAAGCATCAGCTAAAGGGCCTGATCCAAGGTATATTGCTATAAAAAAATCTCTTATGTAGCCAAGAACCCTACTTAATAAAACAAATAGACTAAATGTGCTTGTTGACTTAATGAGGTTCATAAATCATATTAGTCCTAATTTTACCTTAATAGTATATTTAATTTATCTAATGAAAAAAAATAAAATTGAACATTATTCTGATAAAGAGGCTCTAGAATTTCATAATTCAAATAAATCTGGCAAGATTGAGATAAATTCATCAAAGCCGATGACATCAAAAAGGGATCTGGCTTTAGCATACTCTCCAGGCGTAGCAGCACCGGTTAAAGAAATTTATAAGAATCCAGATCTAGCATATGATTATACAACTAAAGGCAATTTAGTAGCAGTCATAAGTAATGGATCTGCAATATTGGGGTTGGGAAATTTAGGTGCAATTGCCTCTAAACCTGTAATGGAGGGTAAAGCAGTTTTATTTAAAAGGTTTGCAGACATAGATGCTATTGATTTAGAGATTGATAGCAAGGATCCTGTAGAAATAGTCAATAGTATAAAAAACTTCGCTGTCAGTTTTGGTGGCATTAATCTCGAAGACATTGCAGCTCCAGAGTGTTTTGAAATTGAGGAAAATCTAAAAAAAATACTTAATATTCCAGTATTTCATGATGATCAACATGGAACAGCGATTATTACGTCAGCAGCACTTATTAATTCAATACATATTACCAAAAAAAAAATTTCTAAAATTAAAATAGTTGTTAACGGTGCAGGAGCATCTGCTATGGCATGCTCTGATTTATTTTTAAAATTAGGAGTAAAAAAACAAAATCTAACAATGATTGATAGTAAAGGTGTAATTAATTTAAATAGAAAAAAATTAAATAAGTGGAAATTGAAGTATGCAAAAAAAACAAACGATAGAAACTTAAATGATGCATTAAAAAACGCTGACGTTTTTTTAGGTTTATCATCAGCTGGGATTCTAAAAAAAGAAATGATCAAAAGAATGGCAAAAAATCCGATTATATTTGCATGTGCTAATCCTGATCCAGAAATTTTGCCTGAAGAAGCATACAAGATAAGAAAAGATGCAATTATAGCAACAGGAAGATCTGATTATGCAAACCAGGTAAATAATTTAATTGGTTTTCCATATATATTTAGAGGTGCACTTGATGTAAGAGCGAAAACTATAAATGAAGAAATGAAAATTTCTGCTGCTTATGCTATTGCTAAATTAGCTAGAGAGAGAGTTCCTGACGAAGTTGCTGCGGCAATGGGAGGAGACAGACCAAAATATGGAAAAGATTATATAATTCCATCTACATTTGATCCAAGGTTAATAAGTGTAATTCCAGTTGCTGTGGCAAAGGCTGCCATTAAAAGTGGTGTAGCTAGAAGAAAAATTGAAAATTTTAGTTTGTATTCTGAACAATTAAAACAAAGATTAGATCCTTCAGTAACTATTCTGCAGGGGATTAATTCTAAAATTAAAAAAAACCAAAAAACTGTTGTGTTTGCAGATGGTGAAGATGAAAATACTTTAAAAGCTGCAATTGCATTTAAAAATAGTGGACTAGGAACTCCTATAATAGTTGCAAAAGAAAATGTCGTTAAACAAAGATTAAAAGAAATTGGATATGGAGAAAATTTAGATATTAAAATTGTTAATTCTACTGATAGAAAATTGAGAGATAAATATGTGAAACTTCTTTTTAAAAAAATGCACAGGGATCAAGGCTTGCTTCAGAGAGATTGTGATAGAATGATTAGAACTGACAGAGTTATTTGGGCGTCTTGTATGGTTGAATGTGGAGATGCAGATGCAATGGTGACAGGTAATACGAGAAGATATTCTCAATCCTTAGAAAAAATTAAAAAAGTTATTCCTGCAAGATTAGGTGAAATAATGTTTGGATTAAACATGGTAGTGAGTAAAGGAAAAACTGTATTTATTGGAGATACATCAGTAAATGAATATCCGTCATCTGAGGAATTAGCAGATATAGCGATTTCATCTGCAAGAGTTGTGAGATTATTTGGATTTGATCCAAAAGTTGCTTTTTTATCTCATTCAACATTTGGTCAGCCAATTACAAGTAGAACAAAACATATAAGAGATGCAGTGGAAATATTAAAAGATAAAAAAGTAGATTTTAAGTTTGATGGAGATATGCAGCCAGATGTTGCTCTTAATGATGAATACTCTGAATTGTATCCTTTTTCAGAGATAGTCGGAAAGGCAAACATTCTAATAATGCCAGGTCAACATAGTGCAGCCATTTCTAACAAAATCATGAAAACTTTAGGAGGTGCAAAAGTTATTGGTCCATTATTAATTGGTCTTGCTCAACCAATTGAAATTGCTCCTTTGCGATCCTCTACCTCTGAAATATTGGATTTAGCTTCTGTTGCTGCTTATTCAGCTGGGGTAATTAAATATCAAAAAGCAAAGTAGAATATTTTTATTTTTTAACAACTCTCAAATCTTCAACTAGAAAAATACTTGTAACTACATCCTCTACATCTAAAATTTGTTTAGCCTCTTTAATAACCTCATCTCTCTCGGTTTTATTTTGGGCTATACCATAAACATAAATTTTCTTTTTATAAGTATCTATATTATAGTTAACTGCTCTAATATTTTTGCTTCCAATTAAAGCTGCTCTTAATTGAGATGTTATTAAAAGATCTTTTGCTGATCTTTTAAAATTAAATTTTTCTTTAATTTGTAAATCGTTATTGACAGATCTAGCACCTTTAATTTCCCAAGCTAACTTTGTAATTTTAAGTTTGTCTTCAACAGAGTTTACTTTTCCTGTAAGGAAGATTCTTCCATCAAGAATTTTTGTTTTTACAGAAATAATGTAACTTTTATCTGTTGATAATAATCTTGCTCTTAAATTCTGCTGCATTAAAGAGTCATCAATTTGAGTCCCAAGGCTTCTTGGGTCTAAAGCAATTGAAACACCTGTTCCTAACACTCCTGTAGAGGAGTAACCTACACAACTAGATAATAAAACAAAACTAAATAGTATTATAATTTTTCTAATTTTCATTCTTGATTTCGAGACAATATTTGTAAATTAGTTTTTTAGAAATTTCTCTATCTTCTGAAACTTTTTTTACAATATCTTTTATAGACATTTTTTTAATTAATTTATTAATTTTTTTTTTATCTGATTCTTTAAGTTCTTTAAAACTTAATTTTTTTTTTTTTATTTCGGAAATGACTATAGTAATCTCACCTTTTCTTGAAAAATTTACATCTGATAACTTTTGTACGGAAGTTCTAATATATTCTTCATGATATTTTGAAATTTCTCTACAAATTATAATATCTCTGTCTGAAAAAAATTCTTTTACATCATCTATTCTTTTAATAAATTTATTTGGCGATATAAAAAAAACAATTGAACTTTCAAATAATGATAAGTTTTTAAATAATTTTATTACATGATTTTGTTTTTCAGGTAGAAATCCACAAAAATAAAAATTATCTGAAAATCCACTTATTGATATTGCTGAACTAACGGCTGAGGCACCCGGTATAGGAAAAATATTAATTTTATTTTTTACACACTCCTTAACCAATACTCTGCCAGGGTCTGAAACAGCAGGCGTTCCAGCATCTGAGACCAATGATACTATTTTATCATTTTTAAGTATTTCTATAACTTTCTCTAAATTTTTATTTTCATTAAATTTATGATTTGAAATAAGTTTTTTATTTATATCAAATTTTTGAAGAATTTTTTTTGTAACCCTTGTATCTTCACATAAAATTAAATCTGATTCTTGAAGAATTTTAATGGCTCTAAATGAAATATCACCCATATTTCCAATTGGTGTTGCAACACAATATAGCCCAGGTTTAAATTTATTATTATTTAAATTCATATGAATTCTCTAAATAAATATATTATTAAAACTTAAATGAAAACTTTAATTAAATTGTTAATGTTAATTGCATTAAGTATTAACCTTTTTAGTCAAAACATATTTGCGTCCGAAAAAATTAAGATTGGATTAATTGTTCCTTTAAGTGGTGAAAATTCTTTAATTGGTGAAAAAATTATTAAATCAATAAGAATGGCAATAAATAAAATTAATGATGAAAGGCTGGAGATAATTCCAAAAGATACGAAATCAAATCCTATTGATACTTTAAAAGTATCTAAAGAATTATATAAAGATGGTGTAAGAATAATTATTGGACCCGTCTTTAACGAAAGTAATAAATATCTTGATGATTTAAAAGACGTAACTTTTATATCTTTTACCAACAAATTAATTGGTAATCCAAAAAATGTAATCAGTGCTGGTGTCAATGCTATATCACAGGTACAAACAATAAAAAAATTTAATAATAAAAAAAATTTATCAAAAAGTATTATTTTAATTCCAAGAGCGCAATTTAAAAAGGAAATAGAAGAAGCAATTAATAAAACCAAAATTAAACATAAAGAAGTATTTTATTATGACAGAGAGCCAACGAAACTTACAAAGCAAATTGAAGAATTAACTAAATATCAAATAAGGAAAAATAATCTTAAATTTGAAATACAAAGACTTGAGGA
>CACDSY010000014.1 GCA_902555585.1 uncultured Pelagibacteraceae bacterium
TTTTTAAACTATAAAAAAAAGATTAAATTCATCAAAGGAGAAGAGAATAATTTTAAAATAACTACAAAATCGGATTTAGGAAAATTAAATATTAAAAGTTTTTATGGTATTGGGTTTGATATTCACAGATTGATTAAAAATAAGAAACTATACCTTGGAGGTTTAAAAATTCCTTATCACTCTGGGTTACAAGGTCATTCCGATGGAGATGTTGTGCTGCATGCAATAATTGATGGTTTACTCGGTGCTATGAGAAAAATGGATATTGGAACTCTTTACCCAAGTAACAAGAGAAGACATAAAAATATAAGATCACCCAATATGCTGTCTCCAATTTTGAAAAAATTGTATAAAGAAGGTTATTCTATAAATAATATTGATATAAATTTAATTTGTGAAAAACCAAAAGTCTCAAAATATAGAAAAAAAATTATTACATCATTGTCTAATTTGCTCAATGTAAATAAAGATCAAATTAATCTAAAAGGTAAAACTGTTGAAAAATTAGGTTTGATAGGAAAGGAAAAAGCTATTGCATGTGAAGTAATAGTCTCATTAAACTATTATGCTTAAAAAAATAAATTCTCTATATGTTACAATGTTCGGTATTGGAAAATTACCAAGAATTCCTGGTAGTTATGCCTCTTTGATTACTGTTATCTTGTTATATATATTATTTCACATTTTTTCAGTATCAGCAGATATATTTTTATTTTTTTTAGTAGCTATTTTTATAATTTCACTTTTTGCAGTAAATTTATTTATTAAAGATTTAAGCAATAAAGACCCAAAAGAAGTTGTTATAGACGAGTTTATTGGTCAATCGATACCAATATGTCTTTATGAAATTGCACATAACGAACCAACTGATCCAGCAAGGGTGCTTACCTTTTATTTTATTATGTTTATTCTTTTTAGAATTTTTGACATCACAAAACCCTACCCAGTAAGTTATTACGATAAAAACTTTAAGAATAGCTTTGGTGTTATAATGGATGATGTTTGTGCTGGATTATATGTAGTAGCAATTCTCGTCTTTTATATGATTATTACCTCATGAGTAATTTATCCTTAAAAATTGTAAAATTACTAACAAAAAAAAAACTAACACTATCATTAGCAGAATCCTGCACCGGAGGGCTTTTAGCAAGTTCAATTACATCTATTAGTGGTTCTTCAAAAATATTTATTATGGGGTTCGTGACATATTCGAATAATGCAAAAGTAAAATTTCTTAAAGTTCCTAAAAAAACAATTACAAATCATGGTGCAGTTAGCCATGAGACCTGTCTTTCAATGGTTAAAAATTTAAGTAAAATCAGCAAATCAAATATATCAATTTCTATTACTGGTGTAGCAGGACCAAATGGAGGAACTAAAGAAAAACCAGTTGGTCTAGTTTACATAGGACTTAAAAAAGGAAGTAAAACAATTATAAAGAAAAATTTATTTAAAAGTAAAAAAAGAACATCAATTCAAAAAGCAACCGTAAATCAAGCTCTTAAAATGATTTTGAATATACTATAAACTCTCAGCTCTTGTTTGAAATGCATCAGCAATTTTTTCTAGACCAAATTGAAAAGACTTGGTCATTAAAATATTTAAAAATTTATTTTTAATTTCAAAATCAACATCAAAAGTTACTTCAGTTAAGTCTCCTTGCTCCTGAAATTTCCAATTATTTTCTAAATAATTTAATGGACCGTCGATATTTGTTACATAAATTGTGTCATCTTTTTTATTAAATTTCACATCGCTTTTATAGGTATCTACAAAAGGACCTTTTCCAATTGTAAGATCTGCAACAATAAGTGTTAGATCTCCTTCTTGTTTTTTTTCATAAACTTTTGAACTCTGACAGAATGGGACAAATTCAGGGTATTTTTCAATATCTAAAACAAACTCTATGAGCTTGTCTTTTTTGTTATCAATTAATCTCTTAACTGATGCTTTTGGCATTAATGAATATTTTTTCTATTATTTTTAAGTTTATTAAAATCTTCATCAGCATGATAAGAAGATCTTGTTAAAGGTGATGAAGATACTAATAAAAATCCTTTAGATTTTGCTATTTTCCCTAGCTCTTTAAATTCATCTGGATGGTAATACCTTTTTAATGGAAAGTGCTTGGCCGAAGGTTGAAGATATTGACCTATAGTTAAAAAATCAACTTCTGCAGATCTTAGATCATCCATTACTTGAATTATTTCATCTTTTTTTTCTCCTAATCCAACCATTATTCCTGATTTTGTAAAAACATTTTTATTGAATTTTTTTGAATTTTTTAAAAGTTCTAATGATCCAAAATATCTTGCCCCTGGTCTAACTTTTACATAAAGACTTGGCACAGTTTCAATATTGTGATTAAAAACATCTGGGCTTGCTTCCAATACTCTTTTGTAAGCATCTCCTTTTCGTAAAAAATCAGGTGTTAAAACTTCAATTGTTGTATTTGGATTTTTTTTTCTTGTTGCAACAATAACATCATGAAAATGATGTGATCCACCATCAAAAAGGTCGTCTCTATCAACAGATGTAATAACAACGTGTCTTAAACTTAATTTTTTAACTGCATTAGCTATTTTAATTGGCTCAAATTGATCTAATTTTTCTGGTTTTCCTGTTTTAACATCACAAAATGCACATGCTCTTGTACATGTGTCACCCATTATCATTAGTGTTGCGTGCCTTTTGCTCCAACATTCGGTAATATTAGGGCAGTTTGCTTCTTGGCAAACTGTTACTAGATTATCTTTATTTACAACTGTTTTAGTTAAAAAAAATTCTTTACTATTAAGTAGCTTAGATCTAATCCAATCAGGTTTCTTTTTGATAGGATTAACCGGTTTATTTACTTTTTCAGGGTGTCTTGGTCTATTTTTGATTTCCATTATCTTTGATTATATAGGTAGTCTCACCTTCTTTTCCAAATAAAAACTTTTCTCTTATTAATATTTCTATGAAATCTAGATCTATATTTTCTGTTAAAAGTGAATTTTTGTGCTCTAAATCCTCTATTTTGCTATTTAGAGTAATTTGATCATTCCTTAGTTGCTCATATATATCTCGTTTTTCCATGTAGGAAATGAGACCTCTATCACCATCTAATAAATTAAAGAAAAAATAGATAAACAGGAATGTGATGATAAGAACAAAATAGTTCTTTTTTAATTTTTCTAACATTAATCAATTTTATTCATTTTAGCCGACCTACCAAGATCTTCTTCAATACGAATTAGTTGGTTATATTTTGCTATTCTCTCTGATCTTGCAAGAGATCCAGTTTTGATTTGATTTGAATTGGTGCCTACTGCTAAATCAGCAATAAATGTATCTTCGGTATCACCAGATCTATGGGAGATTATTGTTTTAAAACCAATAAGTTGAGCAAATTTTATCACTTCTAACGTTTCGGTTACAGTTCCTATTTGGTTCAATTTTATTAAAATACTATTTGCAGATAAGTTTAAAAAGCCTATTTTTAATCTTTCTAGATTAGTTACAAAAAGATCATCACCTATTATTTGTGTTTTGTTTTTTGTCCCATTAACAAATTTAGACCATGCCTTCCAATCATCTTCACCAAATGGATCCTCAATTGATTTAATTTGATATTTTTTAATAAGTTGTAAATATTTTTTAATTGATTGATCAACACTTATGTAATTTTTAGAATGAATTGAATATTTGCCTTTTTTAATTAGTTCGTTTGCTGCAACATCTAAACAAATAGATATGTCTTTACCATTTTTAAAACCTGATTTTTTGATTGCTTGAACTATAAGGTTTAAAGCACTCTTGTTATCGCTTATCATTGGTGCAAAACCACCTTCATCACCTACATTAACAGAGTGACCTGCTTTTTTTAATAATACTCTTAAATTGTTTATTACTAAAAAACACATTCTGACAGCATCATTAAATGATTTTGCTTTATCAGGTCTAATCATAAACTCTTGTATTCTAAGGCCATTATCAGCATGTGCGCCGCCATTAATAATATTCATTAATGGAAAGGGGAGTTTAAAATTTTGTTTAATAATAAAATTTTTATATAATGGTATTTTTTTAACTTTTGCTGATAATTTTTTTACAGCCATTGATACAGCTAATATTGTATTCGCACCTAACTTTGTTTTTTGTTTTGTGCCATCTAATTTTATAAGAATACTATCTATTCTCTCTTGGTCATGGATATTTTGATTTTTTAATTTTTTTGAAATTAATTTATTTACAGTTTTGACTGGTATCAAAACGCTTTTTCCTAAATACTTTTTATTACTTTTATCTCTTTTTTCATAGGCCTCAAAAGTTCCTGTTGATGCGCCTGAGGGACAAATTGCTGACGCACTTAAATTATTTGAAAATACTTCAGCTTCAATGGTGGGATTTCCTCTACTATCATAAACCTGTCTGGCCACAACTCTTTTGATTTTGCTCATTAATTACTTTTTAACTAAATTATCAATTTCTACAATTTGATTAATTAGCTCTTCTAATTTGTCTAAAGGGACCATGTTTGGGCCATCTGATGGAGCATTATCAGGGTCCTGATGTGTTTCCAAGAAAATAGCAGCAACACCTACTGCAACTGCTGCTTTTGACAAATACTCAACAAATTCTCTTTGACCACCACTTTTTTCACCTAAACCACCAGGTTGTTGAACTGAATGAGTTCCATCAAATACTACTGGATAACCATTTTTTGCCATGATGGGAATAGATCTCATATCTGAGACCAATGTATTATAGCCAAAGCTAGCTCCTCTTTCGGTCACTAAAATATTTTCATTACCACTATCAGAAATTTTTTTTGTTACATTCACCATATCCCATGGTGCTAGGAATTGGCCCTTTTTCACATTGATAATTTTATTAGTTTTAGCAGCAGCAATTAATAAATCTGTTTGTCTACATAGAAATGCTGGTATCTGAAGAACGTCTACGTGATTAGACACTAATGAACATTGTTCTTCATTATGTATATCAGTAAGAACGGGTACTTTTATATTTTTTTTGATTTTATCAAATACAGGCAAGGAGTTTTCTAATCCAGCTCCTCTTTTACTTTTCAAGCTTGTTCTATTAGCTTTATCAAATGAAGTTTTATAAATAAATCCAATATTATACTTTGTTGTAATTTCTTTAATTTTACCTGCCATGTCCATAGCATGTTGTTCGGTTTCAAGTTGACAAGGACCAGCAATTAAACAAATTTTATTTTTGTTTGAAATTTCTATACCGTTACAATTAACTATTTTATTTTCCATAGAAAGATTTTGCAGCTTTTATAAATGAAGAGAATAAAGGATGAGGATTTAAAGGTCTAGATTTAAATTCTGGATGAAATT
>CACDSY010000015.1 GCA_902555585.1 uncultured Pelagibacteraceae bacterium
TAAACTTAGAAAAGTACTCTTTAGCTCGGTCGTTCCTAACTCTTATAAAATAATAAAAAAAACTATCAAAGAAATAACTAAATTGAACTGTGTTGAGTTAAAAACATGTAATTTAAAAAAATTTATAAATATAAAAGTCAATAGAAAACAAATTGGTTCTGATCGTTTAGCTAATGCGATTGCAGTTATTGATAGTAGGTTTAATTATATTATAGTTGATTTTGGAACGGCTACCAATTTTGATATTGTAATTAAAAAAGATTATATCGGTGGTGTTTTAGCGCCAGGTGTAGAACTTTCCTTGAAAAATTTAATAGATAAAGCCTCTTTAATACCTAAAATTAAGCTAGAAAAGACAGCAAATGTCATTGGTAAAAACACTAAAACTGCTGTAAGAGCTGGTTTTTATCATGGTTATACAGGTTTAATTGAAAATATAATTAAACTTATTTTAAAACAAACTAAAAAGAAGTTTAAAATTATACTTACTGGTGGATTTGCACACTTATTTAAATCATCAATTAAAGGTATTAAAACGGTTGATAAAAATTTAACAATTAAAGGTATTTTAAGAGTAGCTATAAATTAAAAAATATGAAAGATGAATTATTATTTTGTCCTCTAGGAGGATCTGGTGAAATAGGAATGAACATGAACCTATTTGCATATGGTAAGCCAGACAATCAAAAATGGATTATTGTTGACGTTGGTGTTACATTTGCAGATGATACAGTACCTGGTGTTGATATCATATATCCAGATCCAGGATTTATAATAGATAAAAAAGATGACTTGCTAGGCATAGTCCTAACACATGCACATGAAGATCATATTGGAGCAATTGCTCATGTTTGGCCAAAATTAAAATGTAAAATTTTTGCTACACCTTTTACCTCGGTATTAATTACTGAAAAATTTAAAGAAAAAAAAATTGATATAACTGGTTATTTAAAAATAGTAGAACTTAATAGCACAATTAATCTAGATCCATTTAAAATAGAGTTTGTTACGCTTACTCATTCAATATTAGAACCTAATGGTCTTAGAATACAAACACCAGCTGGAAATATACTACATACCGGAGATTGGAAATGCGATCCAGATCCTTTGATAGGTGGAAACATAAACTCTGAAAGATTAAAGGAAATAGGCAACGAAGGTGTATTAGCCATGATTTGTGACTCTACAAATGTATTTAGTGCAGGTAGAGCAGGGTCAGAACTTGATGTGCGTAAAAATTTACTTAAGGTTTTTGAAAGATTAAAAAAAAGAATAATTGTTACTTCATTTGCATCTAATGTAGCTAGAATGGAAACTGTTTTTTATTGTGCAGAGCAAACAGGAAGACATATTTCACTAGTTGGAAGATCGATGCACAGAATATTTAAAGCAGCAAGACAATGTGGATATCTTAAAAATGTTATTGATCCTATAGATTCAAGAGATGCAAAAAATATATCTAGAGAAAAAATTGTTTATTTGTGCACTGGAAGTCAAGGCGAACCAATGGGAGCTATGAATAGGATAGTTAAATATACTCACCCTGATGTATATATAGAAAGAAATGATGCCGTAGTTTTTTCTTCAAAAATTATACCAGGAAACGAGAAGAAATTGTATAAGTTACATAACAATTTAGTCAAAGAAGGTATTGAGGTTATATCTGAAGACAATGAATATATTCACGTTTCTGGCCATCCTAACCGTGAAGACCTTAGAGATATGTATAATTGGATTAAACCAAAAGCTGTTATCCCAGTTCATGGAGAACACAGACACATTATAGAGCACATTGAATTTGCTAAAGAAATGCAAGTTAAATACCCAGTTCAAGTAGAGAATGGTGATATTGTTAAGTTGTATCCTGGAGAAAAACCAGAAGTCTATGACAAAGCACCAAGTGGAAGAGTTTATTTAGATGGACATGTTCCAGTAGAGGAAGACTCTAGATCAATAAAAGAAAGAAGAAATATTTCATCAAATGGATTTTTAGAAGCTACAATTATGATTACATCAAAAGGCAACCTTCACAACAAACCTTTAGTAACTTTTAGAGGTCTACCAGTATATGAGAATGATGAGTTTATTTATGGATTAGAAGAAGAAATAGAAAGAACAGTTAAAACATTTTCATTAAACAACACAAAACAACAAGATAATCTCATAGATGCTCTTAAAATAACTTGTCGTAAATTTTCAAAAGAAAAAACTGGGAAAAAACCACTAACAAATATAAACTTGGTAAGAATTTAAATAATAAAATGTATTTTTCAAAATCATTTGTACCAATTCTTAAAAATAATCCTACAGAAGCCAAAATTAAATCTCATCAGCTTATGTTAAGAGTTGGAATGATTAAGCAATCATCAGCAGGGATTTATTCATGGTTACCACTCGGTTTCAAAGTTATGAAAAAAATAGAGCAAATTGTCAGAGAAGAGCAGGATAGAATTGGTGTTCAGGAAATTCTAATGCCAACAATTCAATCGTCAGAAATTTGGAAAGAAAGTGGAAGATATGATGATTATGGAGAGGAGATGTTGCGCATTAAAGATCGTCAAAATAGAGAAATGTTGTATGGACCTACCAACGAAGAACTTGTAACAGAAATTTTTAGATCAAGTATTAAATCTTATAAATCACTCCCACAACTATTATATCATATTCAGTGGAAATTTAGAGATGAATTAAGACCAAGGTTTGGAATTATGAGATGCAGGGAATTTTACATGAAAGACGCTTACTCTTTTGATTTAAATGACGATGAAGCTCTTTTTTCATATAATAAATTTTTTCTCTCATACTTAAGGACTTTTAAAAGATTAAATTTATCAGCAATACCAATGGCAGCAGATACAGGACCTATCGGTGGAAACCTTTCCCATGAATTCATAATTCTTGCTGATACTGGGGAAAGTAAAATATACACAGATAAAAGGATATTTGATGTGAATAGTTCATCTACTTTATTAGAAAAAAATTCGCTTAATAATTTACGACAGCAATATGAAAAATTTTATTCTGTTACAGACGAGAAGTTTGACCAGAAAGAATTTGAAAAAGTAGTTCCAAAAGAATTTAGAGTAAATACAAAAGGAATAGAGGTAGGTCATATATTCTATTTTGGAGATAAATATTCAAAACCAATGAGTGCTGCAGTAGATTTTAATGGTAAAAAAGAATTTGTTAAAATGGGATCTTATGGAATAGGTGTATCAAGATTGGTAGGTGCCATAATTGAGGCTAAATACAACGATAAAGATGAAATAATGAAATGGCCAATATCAGTTGCTCCTTATCATTGTGCGATAATTCCAATGATTAAAAAAAACGATACATCAAATTTAGAAAAATCGAATAAAATATTTGAATATTTAAAGTCTAAAAATATAGATGCCATCATAGATGATACTGAAGAAAATATTTCTGCAAAAATTAGGAAATTTAATTTAATTGGCATTCCTTATCAGTTGATTTTGGGAAATCAAACTGATGGTGATTTATTTGAGTTTAAAGAAATTAATGGAAAAACTCAAAAATTAAATATCGAAGAAGTTGTTTCACAAATTTTAAAAGCTAAATCAAATTGATCTCACAGTTAGAAAGAGAAGTTACATTTAGGTTTTTAAGGACCAGAAAAAATGATGGTTTTTTAAACATTATCTCAATTTTTTCTTTTATAGGTATTTCATTAGGGGTTGCAGTTCTAATCATTGTTATGTCAGTAATGAATGGTTTTAGAACTGAATTAATATCTAAAATTTTAGGTTTTAATGCTCATGCGGTAGTTCAAGCAGAAAATAAACCATTGAAATATATTCAAGATTTAGATCTGGCAAAAAATATAGTTTCAAATGACGGCGAAGCATTAATATTGAATAAAAATATTACGAAGGGTGTCTTTTTAAAAGGATATTTAGAAAGTGATTTTAGAAACCTTCAAATAGTAAAAAATAAAGAATTTTATGGATCAAAAAACTTAAATGAAAATAATATTTCAATTGGTAAAGAATTAAGCTTTAATTTAAATGTTGATATTGGCGATACTATTACAGTTATGTCTCCTGCGGGAATACAAACTCTAGTAGGTACATTGCCGAAACAAGAAAATTTTAAAATAGTATCAATTTTCGATAGTGGGTTATCAGATTATAATGAAAATATTGCATATATAAATTTACAAACACTTGAGGGTTTTTTTAATAAAAATAAAGAAGATAGGTTCCTAGAATTTTATTTTAAAGATCCGAAAAATATAGAAATTTATAAAAAAAATTTAATAACTCAGTTTCCAGACTCACTAGTTTACACTTGGTCAGATATGAATAAATCATTATTTTCGGCTCTGAAAGTAGAAAGAAATGTAATGTTTATAATTCTTTCTTTGATAATTATTGTTGCAGCATTTAATATAATATCTGGACTTACAATTTTAGTTAAAAATAAAACAAGAGATATAGGTATCCTAAAATCAATTGGTGTTACTAACAAATCGATAAAAAAAATCTTCTTTTTGGTCGGTTTTTCTATAGGAACATCTGCAACATTATTTGGGGTAGTTGTTGGGACTATTTTTTCTATTTATGTTGAAAATATAAGACAATTTATCTCAAATATATTTGGCATTTCTCTTTTCCCAGAAGATGTTTATATATTAAATTCTTTGCCTTCTGAAATAAATATAAATTCAATAATAATAATCTCTCTTTGTTCAATAATTGCAACAATTTTAGTATCGATATATCCCGCCTCGAAGGCATCTTCCTTAGATACAGTTAAAACTCTTAAATATGAATAATTATATTAAAATTAAAAACCTAACAAAAAGATACGAGAAAAATAAATCTATAAAAGTTTTAAATGATATTACATTTAACTTTGAACCTGGAAAAACTTATTCTATTATGGGTCCCTCAGGATCAGGAAAATCAACATTACTTAATTTATTATCATTGATTGATAACCCTACGGCGGGCTCAATCGAAATTAGCAACAATAAAATAAAGTCAAATAATAATGTTAAAAATGATTTAATTAGAGCAAAGAAAATTGGAATTATTTATCAAGAAAAAAACTTGTTGTCAGATTTTACAGCTTTAGAAAATGTTTACTTGCCTAACTTACTAGTTTCTAAAGAAAAACAAAAGTCCATAGATCTTGCAAAAAAATTAATAAAAAATGTAGGTATGTCATCTAGAATAAACCATTTTCCAAATGAACTATCTGGTGGT
>CACDSY010000016.1 GCA_902555585.1 uncultured Pelagibacteraceae bacterium
TAAATGCATCAAAAGTTCTTAAATTAATAATTTTAAATAAAATAAATATAATTAAGGTTAGTGAAGAATAAATTATTATAATTTTAACTGACTGTTTAAAAATTTCATTGTAATTAAAAGATAAATATTCAGTGAATGATTGTTTAAGATTTTTATCAAAAATATCAATCAATAGTAAAATAGAAAAAAGGAAATAAATTCCTCCAATCCACTGGGATGTTGATCTCCACAAAATTAGACTTTCATCTAATTGCTTTACATTTTCAAATATAGAAAATCCAGTAGAAGTAAAACCTGATATAGCTTCAAAATATGAATTTAATATAGATAAATTTTGTATACTAAAATAGTAAGGTATTGATATTATTAATGGAAACAAGAAATAACCAAATAGAACAGTAAAAATTTTTTCATAAAGAGTAATTTTTTTTGTATTTGTTCTATTTAAAAATAATAGAAGTGCACCTGAAAAAAGACTTATGAATAAGGTATAAATATAATTTTCAATATTAAAAAAAATATCAAAATAATTTGAATAAATAATATTAAAAAAAGAAAAAACACTTATTAGAAATAAAAAGGAACTTAGATAAAGAGTGCTAAATTTTGTCATATTAAAATTAGATCGAGCTAATTCTAAACATGTTTTCTACAATAGGTAATTGATCCCTTTTGGATAAAAGAACAACTGTATCATCTTTTTGAAAAACGTAACTTGAACTTGGAATAATCACATTTTCATCTCTTAATATTGCTCCAATTCTAATTTCATTAGGTAAATTTGAGTCTTTTAATTGTTTGTTTATTAAATCGGAGGTCTCAATAATATCCGCCTCTATAACTTCATATTCACCATTTAAAATTGTATAGGCATTTTCAATCGTTCCTTTGTGAACATGCTTTAAAATACTTGAAACTGTATTCATTCTTGGATCAATTAAATCGTCAATTTTTAATGAGGATTGAAGTAATGAATAATTAGGTTTATTTATCAAGGCCATAGTTCTTTTATCTTTAGAAAATTTTTCAACTATTACACTTACCATTAAGTTATCTTCATCATCATTAGTTAAAGCCAAAACCGTTTCAACTTCGTCAATATTTGCTTCACTTAAAACATCTTCGTCTAAACCATTACCATTTATCACGATAGTATCATTTAGTTCATTTGCTATATATTCTGCTCTAGATTTATCTTTTTCAATTATCTTAACCCTCGCAGAGTCAAAAGATTGTTCAATATTTTTTGCAAGATTAAAACCAATATTTCCACCTCCAATAATTAATATTTTGTTTGAAATTTTTTCATTATGTCCAAATACAGTCAAAGTTTCTTGCATTTGATTACTATTAATAACCACATACGCTTTATCATTTAGTTCAAGCTGATCTGTTTTTTTCATTAAAAGAAATTTTTCATTTCTAATAACACCAAGAATGTAGGCATTTAATTTTGGGAATTTTTTTGTAAGTTCATTTAAATTTATTCCTTGGATTGAACATTTTTCATCAATCAAAATTTCTAATAATCTAATTTTATTTTCTGCAAAAGGTACATTATCTAAGGTTCCAGGTGCCTCCAATTTTCGCTGAATAGATTTTGCAATTTCAATTTCTGGAGAAATAATATTATCAATTGCTAAATTTTCTCTATTAAACAATCCTGAATATTTTGGATCAAGATATTCTTGAAATCTTATACGAGCAATTTTTTTTGGTACCTGAAATAAAGAAAAAGCTATTTGACATATCAACATATTTGTTTCATCATTTCTAGTTACTGCAATGATCATGTCAGCGTCCTTTGTATTTGCTTTTTCTAGTATTGCTGGGGATGTTGCCTTTCCAACAATTGCTTTGACATCCAAAGTTTCATTTATTTTTTGTATATCTTCGCTTGATTGATCAATCATTGTGATTGAGTGATTTTGCTCAATTAACATTTTTGCAATCGTAGACCCTACTCTACCAGCTCCACAAATAATAATATTCATCAGTTTAGATCTTTTACCCCAAGCAGTTTTAATTTTCTATGTAATGCGGATCTTTCCATGCCTATAAATTTTGCAGTTTTAGAAATATTTCCACTAAATTTTTTTAATTGAGATACTAAATATTTTTTTTCAAAACTTTCTCTAGCCTCTTTAAGTGGGACTGTGAGACTATCTGTTACAGAAAATTCATGTTCAATTGAGTTTGACAAAGATTCTTTAATTATATTCATTAACCTTTCATTATCATCACCAGGTGACAATATAGCTATTCTCTCTATTAAATTTCTTAACTCTCTTACGTTTCCAGGCCAATCGTAATTAAGTAAATAATTGTTATCGGTAATTTTAAATTTTTTGAAATTGTTAGCTTCACAGATATTCTCGATAAAATAATCTATTAAAACTGGAATATCATCAATTCTTTTATTCAAAGGATCTATTTTAATATTAAACACGTTTAATCGATGGAATAAATCCTCTCTAAAGTTTCCAAGTCTTATTTCTTGTTGAACATCTTTGCTATTTGTGCAAATAATTCTGACATCAACCTTTACATCGTGATTACTGTTTATTCTTTTGAATTTTTGATCAATTACGACTCTCAAGATTTTTGACTGAATCTCGAGCGGAATTTCTGTTACCTCATCAATTAATAATATACCACCTGATGCTTTTTCAAGTGCTCCATAAAATATAGAGCCATCTTTCTTTTCTTCTCCAAATAATTCGAGTTCATATTTTTTTGCATCCAAAAGTGCACCATTAATTACTACAAAGGGATCATCTTTTCTTTTAGAATTTTTATGAATTTTTCTTGAAATCAATTCTTTACCTGATCCAGTAGGTCCACTTATAAATATCCTACTTTCAGATTTTGATAACTTATTTATCTGCTCTTTAATTGATAAAATATTAGAGCTTTTACCTACTAATTCAAATGTATGGAAAATTTTTGAATTTAAATTTTTATTCTCATTTTTTAAATTATAATTTTCTACCGCTCTATTTACAAAATTTAGGAGTCTTTCTTTATCAAATGGTTTTTGAATAAATTCAAAAGCTCCGGATTTTAATGAATTGACCGCCATCTCAATATTAGCATGGCCAGATATCATAATTACAGGTAAATCTGGATTTTTCTTCTTTATGTGATCTAATAATAAAATACCATCGTTGTCACCTTTGTCTAATTTAACATCAATGATTGCAACATCAGGTAGTTTTTTATCAATTTCAGTTAATGCTTGATTAAAATTAGCCGCAAGTCTTGTTTTGTATCCTGTATCTTTAATTAATTCATCTAGAATTAATCTTATATCCGCATTATCGTCTATAATTAAAATTTCAGCTGACATTATTTTTATATGGAATTATAATTTGAATTTTTGCACCATTTTTGTGATTTAAAAATTTTATTGATCCTTCATGATCACTAATAATTTTATCTACAATTGATAATCCTAATCCAGTTCCTTTTTCTTTAGTTGTAAAATAAGGTTTAATTATATCTTTAGTTTTTTTGTTTTTAAATCCAGTTCCAGTATCAATAATATTAATATTTATATAATCTCTTCTTTGTCTAATTTCTATATCTATATTTTTGTCTGTTTTGCTGTCTTTTTCTGCTTTTTCTTGAATACTTTCAACAGAATTTTTGATTAAGTTAAAAAATAATCTATTAAACTGTTCATTATCAAAATTTAAAACTACTTCTTTTGACAGATGATTAACTAATCTAATTGTAATGGAACTATCAAACTTATTAACCAAACTGATATTGTCATTAATTACATTTATTAATTTGTTTGGTTTAAATAACGGCTTTGGCATTCTAGCAAAGTCAGAGAATTCATTTACTAAGTTTTCAATTTGCCTTATTTGCTTAAGTATAGTTTTAAGGTTATTTAAATATTTTTCTTGCCTTTCATTTTCAATATTTGGTAAATATTTTGTTTTAAGATTATCAATAGTTAATTGTATTGGTGTTAAAGGATTTTTAATTTCGTGAGCAAGTTTTCTTGCAACATTTTCCCATGCTTCGTGTCTTTCATTAGTAAGTAATTTTTCTTGTTGATTTTTAAGTCTATCTATCATCAAATTAAAATTTTTATTGAGCCTTTCCATTTCAATATCAGCTTTTAAATCAGGTACCTTAGTATCAAAGTTACCTTTTCCTATTTTTTCAGAAGCTGTTATTAGATTATTAATTGATATGAAAAAACGAGATGAGAATCTAATTGCAATTGTGATTGACAAAAATAACAATAGTGTAACTAAAGTAACATAAATTATCGCAAATGATATCCTTATTCCAACATTTTGATTTTCAACTGTGTAGTAAAAATTAACAGCTTCTTCAGACTCAATTAAATAATTTGAAATATCTTTATCAAAGTATTTCAGGACATATAAAAATGTATTATCAAAATTAGATAATCTTATTACTGCTGCAGATTTATTTTCAAAAGTATTAATAATTTTTAGTGGTCTATCATCGTTTTTAACCATCTTCATAGCCCTATCTTCAATTTTTTTATATTTACTATCTGCCGCTGATAAAATTAACTTACCCTCCCCATTTATTAAGTGAAGCTGATCTATATCTCTTAAATATCTTTGTGTATTTATTATTAATTGGAACCTTTCTGGATTTGATTTGTATAATTCAAAATAATTATTTAAATCAAAAGCAATTAAAACAATCTCAGATTCAATTTTATTTCTTTTCTCATCAACATAATTTTTTGCAATTTCATAAGAATTGTTAACTGCTGTAGTAATTTTTTCATTAAAATACTTATCCAATGCAAAAGAGAATATGAAAAGTGAAAATATAGCAATTAACAATGAAGGTATTAAAGTAAAAAGTGCAAATGAAATGATATATTTTCTGTTAGCGACCGAGCCTCTTACATTGATATTATTTTTTATTGAATTTTTAATATCAATAAATATTAATACAAAAAATATTAACACTAAAATAATGTTGGAAATCATAAGAA
Source organism: uncultured Pelagibacteraceae bacterium (assembly GCA_902555585.1). Classification (GTDB taxonomy): domain Bacteria; phylum Pseudomonadota; class Alphaproteobacteria; order Pelagibacterales; family Pelagibacteraceae; genus Pelagibacter. Next base: position 4,997 of record CACDSY010000016.1, read on the forward strand.
TTTCAAGATTGTCTTCATTTAGTTTAATAAAACTTTTGTCAATAAAAGTTAAAAATGTAATAAAAGCTAAGGAAATAGTTAATATAAAGATAACTATGATAAACAAATTTCTTTTTAACAAAGCAAACATAATTTAAAAATATCTTACGAAAAAATTTATAATAATCATGAGTAATTGTTTTATACTACTAGCTGCAGGCAAAGGTAAGAGATTTAAATCAAATAATC
>CACDSY010000017.1 GCA_902555585.1 uncultured Pelagibacteraceae bacterium
GGCATTACGTTTTCCTCAGTGACTTCATTTATTTTAGTTTCTAAATCAATTCCGATCGTCTTCTTAATTTTTTCTGCTATTCTTGCAGATTTACCAGTTCTATCTCTTAGATAGTATAATTTTGCTCTTCTTACTTTTCCTGATCTTACAACTTTAATTGTATCTACAATTGGGCTGTATAATGCAAAAGTTCTTTCTACTCCTTCACCAAAAGAAATTTTTCTAACAGTAAAAGATGAATTGATATCTCTACTTTTTTTTGCAATGCATACACCCTCAAAATATTGAATTCTGTCTCTTTTACCCTCGGTTATCCTAACCCCAACTTTAACTATGTCCCCAGGGAAAAAATCAGGATGTTTTCTCTCAGAAATAATTTTGTTTAAGTTTAATCTGTTTACTTCTTCAATGTTTTTCATTTTTAATTTTTCTTATATTTTTGCCACAAGTCTGGTCTTCGGTCGCGTGTTATAGCCTCAGATTGGGATAAACGCCAGTCTTTAATTTTGGCGTGATCACCTGAAATTAGCACATTTGGGACCTTTTTTTCCTCCCAAACCTGGGGTTTTGTGAATTGGGGATATTCTAGAAGTCCATTCTCAAAACTCTCATCTCTTGAGGAATTAATATTACCTAGAATTCCTGGAATAAACCTTAGAATAGAGTCTGTTACAACAAAGGCTGCAACTTCACCCCCTGACAATATAAAGTCACCAATGCTAATCTCTTCAATATCTCTACTTTCTAGTATTCTTTCATCTACTCCTTCGAAATGTCCACAAATTAAATTAATTGTTTTTTCATTTGAAAACTCTCTTGCAAGTTTAGAATTAAAAACTTTTCCTCTTGGACTCAAATAAAGGGTTTTTTCTTTAGCCTTGATATTTGCATCTAATGAATTTGCCAAAACATCTGCTTTCATAATCATTCCGTTTCCACCACCATAAGGAGTGTCGTCAACAGTTTTATGTTTATCTAAAGCATAATCTCTTATGTTTACTGTTTCTAAATCCCATTCTTTTCCTTTCGACTTTCCAAAAAGTCCTTTGCTCAAATAACCTGGAAAGTATTCAGGATACAATGTAAATACTCTAGACAAAAACATTTTTCTATTTAGCTTCTTCTTTTGGTGCCTCTGCTTTTGGCTCTTCTGCTTTAGCTTCTTCCTTTGGAGCTTCTGTTTTAGCTTCTTCCTTTGGAGCTTCTGTTTTAGAAGCATCTGCTTTAGCTTCACTACCCTCATCAGTTTTCTTTCTATCTTTTTTTGGAATTGCTTTTTGAGGATTATTACCTTTTGCTGGCATAGGCATAATCTCGTTTTCTCCTAATAACCTTGCAACTCTAGTTGTTGGTTGTGCCCCTTGACCCAGCCAATACTTAACTCTCTCAACATCTAATCCCATTCTTTCTTTTTTTTCTCTTGGAATTAGAGGATTAAAAAAACCTAATTTTTCTATAAACCTTCCATCTCTTGGAAATCTACTATCAGCAACCACTATCTTATAAACTGGTCTCTTCTTAGTTCCTCCCATTGATAAACGCATTTTTAACATTTGTTCTCCTATTTATTTTAATTGATTAAAAAGTTCTGGTGGTATGCCTTTATCCATCATCCCTTTTGTATTTCCTTTAGACATTTTTTTCATCATTTCTGACATCATCTTAAATTGCTTAAGCAATTTATTGATAGTGGCCACGTCTGTTCCTGAGCCATTAGCAATTCTTTTTTTTCTAGAACCATCTATAATCTTAGGGTTTTCACGCTCTTTTTTAGTCATTGATAAAATTACTGCTTCGTTTTGAGTAATTATTTTTTCATCCACTCCTGCTTGGTCCATTTGAGATTTAACTTTTGAAACACCAGGCAAAAAAGACATTATACCTTCAATACCACCCATTTTTTTCATTTGTCTTAGCTGAGTAAGATAATCCTCTAAAGAGAACTGACCTTTTTTTAATTTTTCCTCTGTTTTTTTTAATTTTTCTTCATCTAGATCTTCTGCAGCCTTTTCAACAAGGGAAACAATATCTCCCATACCTAAAATTCTATTGGCAATTCTGTCTGGGTGAAAAACTTCAAAATTTTCTATCTTTTCACCAACTCCTAAAAATTTAATTGGAACATCCGCAACATATTTCATACTTAATGCTGCTCCACCTCTTCCATCACCATCTGATCTTGTAAGAATGATACCTGTCAGATTTACTGTGCTTTTAAATTCTTTAGCTACGTTGGCTGCTACTTGCCCAGTTAAAGAATCTGCGACAAGAATTGTTTCTGACGGGTTTATAATACTTTCAATTTGTTTAATCTCACTCATCATTTGTAAATCAATCTGAGTTCTTCCAGCTGTATCAAATAGAATTACATCTGCTCCATTAAGATTAGCAGCACTAATCGCTCTTCTACAAATATCTGCGGGAAGTTGATCTTTGATGACTGGAAGCGTTATTATATTATTTTGCTCACCCAAAAGTCTTAGTTGCTCTTGTGCTGCAGGTCTGTAAACGTCTAGACTAGCCATCATAACTTTTTTCTTTTTGTTAGCCTCTAAAAATCTTGCTAACTTAGCTGTAGTTGTAGTTTTTCCAGAACCCTGTAACCCAACTAACATCACTGGAACAGGAGGAACTGCATTTAATTCAATATCAGAATTTTTATCCCCTAAGAAAGAAATTAACTCATCGTTAACAACTTTAACTACCATCTGTCCAGGTGAAGTAGATCTGACGATCTCTTGACCAAGAGCTTTGGGTTTCACTCTATTTATAAATTCTTTTACAACTTCTAAAGATACATCCGCTTCTAAAAGAGCAAGCCTAATCTCTCTTAAACCATCATCTACTTGCTTTTCATCAAGCGAAGGTGCCTTTTTTAAAGAAGAAAATATTTCTTCAAATTTATTTGTTAAATTTTCAAACATAATCACATCCAGCAAGTATCGCACCAGTGGGCGAACTCTCGCTGACTGGTGTCGATCTCTTTGTTACCAAAGACACCGCAAATTGCTGTATTTTGCGGAAACGGCGATAAACTATAATAGAGGTTCAAAATGTCAATAAATAAGTTAAATACTGAAGTATATGGAATTTAAAGCTTTTAAAATGGATGGTCTTGGAAATGATTTTGTAATTATTGATAATAGGTCAAATAATGTGGAATTAAACAAGGATCAAATAATTAAAATTTGTGATCGAAATTTTATTGGTTGTGACCAACTAATCTATATCAATAACAGTAATAATGCTGATGCTGATCTAGAATTTTATAACTCTGATGGTTCGGGATCTGACGCATGTGGAAACGGTACAAGATGTGTAGCCTTCTTACTATCAAAAGAAAAAAATACAAAAAATATAAGCGTTCAAGTAGCATCAAAACAGTTGAATTCAAAATTACTTGATGATGGTCAAGTTGAAACAATAATTGGTGTGCCAAAAACTAGTTGGAAAGAAATTCCTTTATCTCAAAAATTAGACACTAAAAATTTAGGAATAATTATAGAAGATAACAATAACCAAGAAGTAAGTGGCGGTATAGCTATTAACGTAGGTAATCCTCACACTATTTTTTTTGTTAATGATGTAGAAAATTTCAATTTAGAAAAAATTGGACCTCAGATCGAAAATCATAAATTTTTTCCAGAAAAATGTAATTTCACTCTTGCTCAAAAATTAAATAAAAATCATTATAAAATTAAAGTTTGGGAAAGAGGTGCAGGTTTAACAAAAGCATGTGGGACTGCTGCGTGTGCAACAGCAGTAGCTGCAAATTTAGAAAAGTTAGAAAATTCTAGAACTGAAATTGAATTCACTTTAGGAAAATTAATAATTTCTATTGATGAAAGTCAACAAATTCATATGAAAGGACCTGTATCTAGTATCAAAGAAATAGATATAAATATCTAATGGGTATTTTTGAAAAGTTTAAATTGGGAATTAAAAAAAGTGCTGAAAGCATTTCTTCAGGACTTAGAGAAATAATAGTAAAAAAGGAAATTGATGACGAAACATTAAACAAAATAGAAGAATTCTTGATTAGTTCTGACGTAGGTATTGACGCTTCAGCTGAAATAAAAAGTATTATCTCTCAAAAAAAAATTGATCCAAAGAAAAATGCGATTGAGGAAATAAATTCTATTTTAAAAGAATATATTATGGAGTTAATGTTACCCTTAGAAAGAAAAGATTTTTTTGAAGAAAAAGAAAATTTAGACGTGACACTGGTTTCAGGCGTAAATGGAGTAGGTAAGACAACAACTATTGGTAAAATTGGTAAAATATTTAAAGATAACGGGTCAGAAGTAATATTTTCTGCTTGTGATACCTTTAGGGCAGCAGCAATAGAACAATTAGAGTCTTGGTCTGATAAGATTGGAGCAACAATTATCAAATCAAATCCAGGGTCTGATCCAGCTTCAGTTGCTTACAAGGCTATAGAACATGCAAAAAACAACAATATTAAGCGGGTACTAATTGATACTGCTGGCAGATTGCAAAATAAGAAAAATTTAATGGATGAATTCAAAAAAATTGCAAATGTTATAAAAAAAACGGATAAAAGTGCTCCCCATGATGTTGTTTTAGTTCTAGATGCAACTTCCGGACAAAATATAATTAATCAACTTGAAGAATTTGATAAAATTATAAAAATAACTGGTTTAATTATGACGAAACTAGATGGGACAGCAAAAGGAGGAGTACTAATTGCAATTTCAAAAAAATACAAGATTCCAATTTTAGGCCTTGGACTTGGAGAAAAAGAAGACGATTTACAAATTTTCAATGCTGAACAATTTGCAGATGCATTTACTCAATTTAATTAATTAGATTTTTAGAAATTAAAGGTTTTTCAATAGAACATTCAAAATTATTCTTATTTGTTTCATATCCACAAACTTTTGCATAACTTGAAATAATGAAA
>CACDSY010000018.1 GCA_902555585.1 uncultured Pelagibacteraceae bacterium
AAGAAACTCGAGCAAAAATAATTTTTAAAGATTTAGATTATATAGAAATTGTTAAGTATAACCAATTTAGAAAGAATTTAAATTATTGGATAGATACATTTAAACTTTTTAAATTTTTAAAAAGTGGGCATTTTAGTCATTTATATGTGTTAGATAAAATTAGTAGACCTGCTATAGCAGCAAAATTTGCTGGCATCCAAAATATAATTGGCCCAGGATTGGGAAATCAAAAAAAATGGTTAACCTGTAAAAACTTTTTTAATGAAGAAGATTGGAAACTAACCTACTCTGATCAATCGCAAAAATTATTATTACTAAACAACATTACAGTCAGAGATATATTTCCAGAATTAAAAATTAATTTTGATAGAGATGATATAGATATAAATATAAAAAAAATTGATAAAAAAATTATTTCATTTGGGATTGATTCAAGTGAAGAATTTAGAATGTGGTATGAAGAACTATTCGTTGAATTAGCAAATATTTTATTTGAAAAGAACCTTTTCGATAAAGTTTATTTAATTTGTAGTAAAAAAAACGATCATATGGCATCTAAAATCATAAGCTTATCACAAAATAAATACTTTATTAACTGCTCAAAATATGATTTGGCAAATATTATGGGTATATTGAAAAAATCATCTTTTTTTGTGGGAAACAATTCTGGACCCATGAATATGGCTGCGGCACTTGGTGTCAAAAGTTTTGGATTAATTTGTAATGATCCAGTAAGTGAATTGAAATATAGTAATATTTTAACAATAACTCCTGACAACTATGATGAAAACCTCTTGAGTAGAGACAGAAATGATATGAAAAATTTAACTGTTGAGAAAGTTTCTAATTTCATTTTAGAGAAAATTAAGTAAAAGTTTAAAAAATTATGAAAGCACCAAATTTTAAATTATCCTCCACATCAGGCAAAACTGTTGAATTAAGTAAAGTAAAATCAAAATTTATTATCATCTATTTCTATCCGAAAGATAATACGAGTGGATGCACAATTGAAACAAATGATTTTAATAAACTTTTAAGTAAGTTTGAAAAACTTGGATGCACAATTTTTGGTATATCCAAAGATAGTTTAGAAAGTCATGAAAAATGGAGTAAAAAACTTAACTTAAAATTCGAATTATTAGCAGACGAAGATAAGACTTCTTTGAAGGTTTATAAAGTTTGGGCCAAAAAAAAATTCATGGGTCGAGAATTTATGGGTACAGTAAGAAGTACTTTTATTATTGAGAAAAATAAAATCATTAAGGAATGGCGCAACGTAAAGGTGGCAGGTCACGCTGCAGAGGTTTTAGATTTCATTAAAAATTATTAAAAAAAAGGCCCCAGTTAAGGGGCCTTTTATCAACTATAGAGAGAGAGATAGTTATTCTTTAGTCTCTTATTGCGTATGCGATTACTCCAGACTCTGAAACATCAGTTCCAAGTCTTTCTGCTTCCTTACTCAATCTAATACCCATTGTTCCTTTCATAATTCCCCAAACTATTAGTGAAACTATAAATACAAAAGCATTTATTGATATTACTCCAAGAAGCTGCGCTCCGAATGATGCATCACCGTTTGTTAGAGGTACTGCTAAAGTTCCCCAAATTCCAGCGAATAGGTGAGCAGGTACTGCTCCAACAACATCATCGATTTTAAGTGAGAATAAAAATTTAGTTCCGAAGACAACTATTATTCCACCAATCGCACCTATAAGAATTGCTGCTAGCGGTGAAGGCATCAATGGTTCAGCTGTAATTGCTACAAGACCACCAATTGCTCCGTTTAACATTTGGATAACATCAGTTTTACCTGACATTAATCTTGTAATTGCACCAGCTGCTAATACACCACCACAAGCTGCTAAGTTAGTATTAATGAAAATATTTGAAACTGCTACTGCATCATCAAATGTTCCCATTGCTAATTGTGATCCACCATTAAATCCGAACCAACCTAGCCATAAAATAAATACACCAAGTGTTACTAATGGCACTGATGACGCCGCAAATGGCTTCATAGGTTTAGCTGCTCCAGATTTATCAAATCTACCGGTTCTAGCTCCTAAAAGAATTGCTCCAGCTAATGCTGCTGCACCTCCAGTTGAGTGAACAAGTGTTGAGCCAGCAAAGTCAGAGAATCCTGCAGCTGCTAACCAGCCACCACCCCACTGCCAACCCATTACGATTGGATAGATAATTCCTGATAGAATTGCCGCAAATAAAAAGAACGGCCATAATTTAATTCTTTCAGCTAATGTTCCAGATACAATTGAAACTGTTGTTGCACAGAAAACCATTTGGAAATACCAATCAGATCCATCTGCATAACCAGTATCAACTGCACTTGCATCAGACCATGGAGTAAAGCTTCCAATGTATCCACCTTCTGGAATTCCGTATGCTAAATTATATCCAACCATCCAGAACATAATTCCGGCTATTGAAAATAATCCAATATTTTTGGCACATATTACTGATACACTTTTTGATGTTACCATCCCTGATTCGAGCATGGCAAAACCTGCTGCCATAAACATTACTAAGAAACCACAAACCAAGAAAAGAAATGTATTGAATATGAAACCGACTTCAGCTGAAACTGTAGTTTCAGCATAACCTGCACTGGTCATATTTAGTAAGAAAAATATACTTACTAATGGACCAGCCAGTTTTTTTAAAAGTTTAACCATTTCACCTCCGTTTAATTAAAGGTGTTGTTATAAATTTAATAAAACTAAAAACTATTGATTGTTATTTAAAAGAGATATGCAGTATTTGCATGTAGTACACTATATACTTGTATAAAAAAACAGCCCTTATTAAATTCTAATTTTTAATAAAGGCTGTTTTAAAAGTTTATTTATTGAAAACTTCTTTAAGCGCTTTTGCAGGCAAAAACTTTACCTTTTGAGAAGCAGCGATTTGGATTTGTTCTCCAGTTCTTGGATTTCGACCAATTCGAGCTTTTCTTTTAGCCACTTTATATGTTCCAAAACCAGCAATTTTCACATTATCGTCGCCTTTTAATGCGTCCAAAATAGTGTTGGTAATCGTATCAAACGTACGCTCAGCATCAGCTTTACTTTGATTTAATGACCCTGCTAATTTTGCAATAAGTTGTTTTTTGTTCATTTTAGCTCCGGTTTAAAAGGTTATATTTATATACTTAACAAAATCGTTGATAATTCAAGCTTTTTTTTTGTGTCTCTTATTAAATTTACCACAATATATAGTTGTAAATAAGTATTGATTTATAAAGCTTTTTTTAATGTTAGAAAATCCCTTTAAAATAAGCCTAAATCTTTAAGGTCATTGAACGTTGCAAAAAACATTAAAGTTAACAATAAAAACATTCCGATTCGAAAAAAACCTTCCTGTGTTTTTTGACTTAATGGCTTTCCTAAAACCTTTTCAAATGCATAAAACATTAAGTGGCCCCCATCTAAAAGTGGTATTGGAAAAAGGTTAATTAAGCCTAAACTTATTGATATATAGGCCATCATACTAATAAATGGCAATATTCCAAATTCAGCTACTTGTCCTGAAATCTTTGCTATTCTAATAGGCCCTCCTAATTGTGAACTATCTCCAGAGCCAGTAATCATTGAACCCATATATTTAAGAGATGAAGTAGTTACAAAATATACTTCTTTAACAGACTCTATTAATGCATTTGCTGGTCCTAATCGTTTATGATTTATTTCATTGTTATATGGACTTAGTTTAATACCAACTATTCTTTTATTAATTTTATTTCCTAAATTATCGACACCAGCAACAATTTTTGGTTTAACCTTCAATAATAATTCTTGATCATATCTAGAAATTTTAAAATCAACTATATCAGAGGTTGACATTAAAATAAGTTTAGAAACATCAAGAATACTCTCAACTTTATTGTTATCAATTTCAAGAATCTTATCATTTTTTTGCATCCCAGCTACTTCTGCTGGACTATCTTTTTGAACCTCATCAATAACTGCTGGAGTAAAATCTTTACCAGCAAACATGTATATGAATAAAAAAATGAATATTGCTAAAACAAAATTTGCTATTGGACCACCTGCAACGATTAAAGATCTTTGGTAAAGTGGTTTCGTTACAAATAGCTTTTCTTGGTCTTCTTTATTATATTTTTTTAATAGTTCCTCTTGATCAGCCTGAGAAAAAACATTTCTATCTCCAAAAAATTTAACATAGCCTCCTAAGGGAAGCCAACAAATCTTCCATCTTGTTCCAGATTTATCATTCCAACCGAACAATTCTTTACCAAAACCAATAGAAAAATCTGTTACCCCAACACCATATTTTTTTGCAAAATAGTAATGTCCATATTCATGTATAAATACAACTACAATAATTAATATTATAAATGGCAAAATAAAACTCATAATTGTTTTATAATATATTTATATTAACAAGATGTAAATCATGGTTTACTTTAGTTTCCAAGTTAAAATGGGTAAAAATGTTGCAACTACAAAAGAGCAAAACAGTAAGGATTGAGAGACAAATGCCGGTAAAAAATCTATTGGCAGTATTATTCCAACCAAAATTGATTTTGAAAAGTCTGGACTTGGAAATAAAAGAATTCCTCCGATCAAGCCAACTAAAATTGATACATATGCATTTTTTTCGTT
>CACDSY010000019.1 GCA_902555585.1 uncultured Pelagibacteraceae bacterium
AGACAGAGACCCTTTAGGTGCAGGTTATCAAATAATTCAATCTAAAATAGCAATTGGCTCAGGAGGGTTATTAGGTAAAGGTTTCTTGCAAGGTACACAAAGTTATCTTGAATTCTTACCTGAAAAACATACTGATTTTATTTTTACTCTTTTCTCTGAAGAGTTTGGCTTTGTTGGTTCAATGGTACTAATTTTATTATACGCTTTATTAATTTATAGAATAATAAGAATTGGTTTTTCTAGTAGATCATTTTTTGCAAAACTATACTGTTTTGGTTTTGCCTCTGGTTTATTCTTATATATTTTTGTAAATATAGCTATGGTAGTTGGGTTGTTACCAATAGTTGGAGCACCACTTCCAATAATGTCATACGGAGGATCATCTATGTTATCAATAATGCTTGGTTTAAGTATCGTAATGAGCTGCAAAATTTACAGTCGAGATCCGATCGGCAATTAAGATATTGTAAACAGTTATTCACCGCGATCAAATAACATCTATTATAATTTATCCCACCAACTATATTTTTCTTATGTCAGAAAAAATTTTAAAAATTGGTATAATAGGAGCAGGAATTCAAGGAGTATGTAATGCTCTTTTCCTTCAAAAAAAAGGCTATCAAGTTATTTTGTTCGATAGAGATGAACCTGGAAATGCAGCCTCTTATGGTAATGCAGGTCATTTTTCTCCTTATGCATCAGTCCCTTTAAACAGGCCAGATATTGTAAGTGATGTTCCATCAATGCTTATGAGCTCAAGAGGACCTTTGGCACTTAAATGGAATTATGTTCCAAAAATGATCCCTTGGTTTTCAAAATTTTTAATGAATTGTACTAATGATAAAATGATGCATACCGCAAAAAACATGCATCAAATTTTAGATCAATCATTACTGGCTTATGATGAATTATTTGAAGAAATAGATCTAGAGGGTTTAGTTGAAAATAATGGAATTTTATATGTCTGGAATGAAAAAAATTTAAAAAGTAGAGAATTAGAAATAAAAATTAGAGACGATCTAGGTGTTAAACAACAAGTGGTTAATAAAAAAGAAATACATGACTTGGAACCAAATTTAAAACCATTTTATCATGGAGGTGTTTTCTATGATTATGCAAGACATGCAAGAAATCCAAAAAAAATATTAATAAAGCTATTTGAAAATTTTATAAAAAAAGGTGGAAAGTTTTTAAAACTAAATATTCAAGATTTGAATTTTGATGAGGAAAAACCTGTTTTAAGATCAGAAACCCAGAGATTTGTTTTTGATAAGTTGGTTATTGCATGTGGTGCGTTTTCAAAAAAACTTACTGATAAACTTCATGAAAATATTCCACTGGATACCGAAAGAGGGTATCATGTTCATTTTAAAGATTTTGATCATTTAATTTCTAGACCAGTGGTTTATTCTAACAGAGGGTTTGGAATGTCACCAATGGATCAAGGGTTAAGAGTAGTTGGTACTGTGGAGTTTGGCGGTTTAGAAAATGCTTTATCAAAATCCAGGATCAAAAACTTAATTTTAAATGCAAAGGATATGCTTGACGGTTTGCCTGAGCACAAAGATGAGTGGTTAGGGTTTAGACCTACACTGCCAGATTTTTTACCAATAATTGGACCATCAAAAAATTATAAAAATGTATTTTACTCATTTGGTCATCATCATTTAGGATGGACTTTAGGTGCAATTTCTGGAAAAATAGTGTCTGGTATGATTGCAAATGAAAATACTAATATGGATTTAAAGCCCTACAGTTCAGTTAGATTTGCTTAAAAAGAGTTAAATAGTGTGGAAATTAAACTTGAAGACAAATATAAATTAAGTACAGGCACTAGATTTTTAACTGGTGCCCAAGCTCTTGTTAGAGTTCCAATTGTTCAAGCAAGAAGAGATAAACAAAAAAACTTAAATACAGCATGTTACATCTCTGGCTATAGAGGGTCTCCTCTAGGTGGCTACGATCAGCAGATTTTAAAAAACAAAAAATATTTGAATGAAAACAATATTTATTTTCAACCAGGAATAAATGAGGAACTCGCTGCAACTTCTTTATGGGGAACACAGCAAGTAAATCTTAGAAAACAAGATAAATACGATGGTGTTTTTGGCATATGGTATGGTAAAGGACCAGGAGTAGATAGAGCAGGAGATGCATTAAAACATGTAAATCTGGCAGGTACCTCAAAGTTTGGAGGCGTCATTGCTTTAATGGGAGATGACCATATATGTGAGTCCTCAACAACCTCTCATCAAAGTGAATTTGCAATGATTGATGCGATGATACCTTTTTTTAATCCAAGTGGTGTTCAAGAAATACTAGATTACGGAATAATAGGAATAGAATTATCAAGAAAAAGTGGATGTTGGGTAGGGATAAAATGTGTTCATGATAACGTGAGTTCAGGAGCAACTGTTGACTTAGATGAAAATAGGTTAAATCTTTTAGATATTTCAAGTGAAACCTATCCATCTGAAGGTTTAAATATAAGACTCAAAGATACCGCTCAAGAAAAAGAATATCGTTTGCATCATCATAAAATAAAATATGTAAAAGAATTTTGTAAACTAAATAGTTTAAATAAATTAATTTTTGACTCAGAAAATCCAAAAATTGGAATAATTAGCACTGGAAAGTCTTTTTTAGATACAAAATTAGGGCTAGAAAAAATAGGAATAAATGAAGATGTTGCTAATAAAGCAGGAATTAAATTTCTTAAGATTGCTATGCCTTGGCCATTAGAAGAAACGATAATTGAAAATTTTGCAGAAAGTTTAGAAAAAATCATTGTTGTTGAAGAAAAAAGATCAATCATTGAAACACAAGTCAAGGAAATATTATTTAATAAAAATTTAAATATAAAAGTAGTTGGAAAAAATGATGAAAATAATAATGATTTATTTGTTTCTTCTGGAGCTTTAGACCCGGGAGAAATTGGTTTAAAAATCTTTGAAATAATTAATTATCTTAACTTGCCAGATGAAGTACATATCTTTTCAAAAAAATTAAAGTCTTTAAAAGAAAAAACTAATTCAAATATCTCTTTAAAAAGAGTCCCACATTTCTGCTCTGGGTGCCCTCATAATACATCAACTAGAATACCAGACGGTAGTAGAGCAATTACAGGTATCAGTTGCGCATACCTTGTAGAACATATGGAAAGAGGTAATGAAGGCTTCTCACAAATGGGATCAGAGGGGGCTACTTGGGTTGGCGAGTCTGTATTTAGTAATACAGACCATGTTTTTCAAAATATGGGAGATGGGACTTATATCCATTCAGGAATTCTCTCCATAAGACATGCAGTTGCAGCAGAAACAAAAATGACATTTAAGATTCTGTATAATGATGCCGTTGCATTGACCGGAGGTCAAGCATTAGATGGATTACCAACAGTTGCTCAAATGTCTAAACAACTTGAAGCAGAAGGAGTCGAAGAAATTGCAATTATCACGGATGAAATTGAAAAATATAGAGATAGAGGTGGCTTTGCGAGAAATTCTAAAGTCTACGAAAGAAAAAATATTATAGATGTTCAGATTGAATTGAGCAAAATAAATGGAACAACTGTAATAATTTATGATCAAACCTGTGCAGCAGAGAAAAGAAGGAGAAGAAAAAAAGGTATCTTAAAGGAACCTAAGAAAAAAATTTTTATTAATAAAGATCTATGTGAAGGTTGTGGAGATTGTGGAATACAATCAAATTGTGTTTCTATTGCACCTGTCGAAACTGAGTATGGAAGAAAAAGACAAATTGACCAATCTTCATGTAATAAAGATTACACATGTGTAGATGGTTTTTGTCCTAGTTTTGTGAGTCTTGAAGGAGATATAAGACTTAAGAAAAATTATAACGATAATTTAATTAATAAAATAAATTCAAAGATAGAGAATCCAATATTGCCTCAAATTGATAAGTCTTTTGGAATAATGATTGCTGGAATTGGTGGTACAGGAGTTGTTACAATTGGAGCTGTGCTTGCAACCGCTGCCCAAATAGATGGAAAAGGATCAGGAGTT
>CACDSY010000020.1 GCA_902555585.1 uncultured Pelagibacteraceae bacterium
ACTTTTATAAAAAACACATGCTTGTCCAGGAGATATTCCATATTCAGGGTTGTCTAAAATAACATTGGCGCTTTCGGCATTTATTAAATTAACTTTTGCATCTAAAAGTTTGCCTGTTGATCTCACTTTAACTTTAATTTTTTCAGAAAACATGCATTCATTTTCTAATATATTAAGGCTACGTAAATTAATTTTATTTTTTGCTAAGTATTTTTTTTCTCCAACTACTATCTCGTTTTTATCTGGATCAATATTTAAAACATATAATGGTTCTTTATTTGCTATCTTAATTCCTTTTCTTTGCCCAATTGTAAAATTTATTATTCCATCATGAACTCCCAAAACTTTACCGTTTAAATCTTTAATATTTCCCTTTTTAAAAGAGTCAGGTTTAAATTTTTCAATTACTGAAGCATAATCTCCGTTAGGAACGAAGCATATATCTTGGCTATCAGGTTTATCTGCAACGTTTAAATTTAATTTTTTTGCAATTTCTCTTGTTTTATCTTTTAACATTCCGCCTAAAGGGAATCTTAAAAAATTTAGTTGTTCTCTTGTAGTATTAAATAAAAAATAACTTTGATCTCTATTGGTATCTAAAGCTCTGTACATATTTGTTTGATTATTTATTGTTAAACTTTTTACATAATGTCCTGTAATAAGTGCATCAGCATTTAAATCTTTTGAAAAATCAAATAAATCTTTGAATTTTACAGTTTGGTTACATTGAACACATGGAATAGGTGTCTCGCCTTTTAAATAACTTTCTACAAAGTTATCTATTACTCCTTGTTTAAACTTATCTTGGTAATAAAGTATTTTATGTTCTATATCTAATTTGTGTGCAACTCTTTTTGCATCCATAATATCTTGGCCTGAACAGCATTGTTTTGAAGCAGCAACTTCTTTGCCATCATTGTAAAGTTTCAGGGTAATTCCGATTACTTTGTAGCCCTCTTGTTTCATCATCCCTGCAACGGTTGATGAGTCTACTCCTCCAGACATCGCAACGACTACTGTTGTATCGGATGGTTTTTTTAATAATCCTATTGAGTTAGTTTCTAAATTCATTTGATGGTATTTATACTTATTTCTATTATAAGTTAAATTAAATGATTTTAGATTTTGAGCCAGGTGACAAAGTTATTAATCCAGCTAATAAAAGTTGGGGAATTGGTCAAGTTCAATCAATAATCAAAGATAAAGTAACTGTTAATTTCCAAAATGTTGGAAAAAAAGTAATTAATGCAAACAATATTGAACTTGAAAGAATTAATAATAATGGATGAAAGTAAAATAAAAAGTGTTGTCGAAGATTTAATTGGTACTTTTTTAATGGCTGGTGAATTGTCTATTAAACTAAGAGATAAAGGTTTGAATAAAGAGATTAAATCTGACAATACTCCTGTAAGCAATGGTGATCTTGAAGTAAATAAAATTATCACAAAAAAATTGCTAGAGTTGACGCCTGATATACCGATTGTTTCTGAGGAAACGTCACACAATAAATCTAAAACAAATTTAAAAAACTTTTGGTTAGTTGATCCAATTGACGGAACATACGACTATATTAATGATGGTGAGGAATTCACAATTAATGCAGGATTAATTTTAAATGGAAAAGCAGCAGCTGGATTAATCAATGTGCCTGCAAAGAAAAGAATGTTTTATAGCTTTGGAAAAAATCAATCATATGAATTTACTTCAAACAAAACTATAAAGTTAGACTGTAAGAAAATTACCCCTAAAGATTCTATAAAAGTAGTTTCATATTCAAATAAACTAAAACCTGAAATTGAAAAAATACACAAGGATTTAGGTGTTACGCAATACGTTAGAATGAAAAGCTCTCTTAAATTTTGCGTAATAGCTACAGGAGAATTTGATGGATATGTTGCTGAGCCAAGAGCTTGTGAATGGGATATAGCTGCAGGGCATGCTATACTTGAAAACGCAGGTGGAATAGTAACTGACTTTAATGGTAACGAAATTATGTATGGTAAGAAAGATTTTAAAAATCCAAGTATAATTTTAAAGAGAAGTGAAAATTTATAATGAGTGAACAATTAAGAATAATTTTAATAATAATTGTTTCTGTATCAATATTTGGTTTAATTGTATTTCTGATGGTTAAAAACTATATAAGAAATAAAATTCAATACTACTTAGAAGAAAAAAATAAAAAAACTAAAGAAGATTAATTATTTTCAAATATTCATCTTTTTCAAGATCCATAACTCTTCTTGAAACTTCAAAATCAAAACCAGAACGAGCTAGTACTCCTATATCCTTTTTATAAAACAAAGGTCGATTATCCTCTTGTCTTGATGGCCCAATTCTTTTCTTTTTACAGATTTTTATGGCCGAAAAAAAATCCTGATCTTCATTCTTATCTTTTATTTGTTCAATTGTATTTTTAATGTATTTTTCACCAACACCTTTATTCATTAGGTAATTTCTTATTTTATTTATAGATGATCCTCTTTGAATTAAACTTTTAGCTTTTGACTCTGAATAAAATTTATCGTTTATAAACTTTGATTTCTCTAAATCCTCAAGAACAATATCTATAAGATTAGAAACATCATTTTTTTTTATGTTGGGAGTTCTTGATTTTAAATATTTCTTTAGAAGATAAGTCCTTAATTGTTGTTTGGAAGGTGCAAATTTTTCTACATAATTAAGTGCAAAATTAGTCATCTCATCCACGGTTACTTCTAAAGTCTTTTTTTTATTTTTTATAGGAATCATGGCTTTATTTAATATAATATAAAAATAATATGATTGAACAAATAGCTGCTTTTTTTACCATAGAGATGATTTATTTATGGTTAAATATAGGTGTAATTCCTTTCTGGCTAGTTCTAATTGTTTTTCCACAGTCAAAAATTTGTGGATTATTAGTTACCTCTATATTTCCCTTTTTTGTATTAACTGCTGTCTACGTGTATCTCGGTTATTATTTCTATATTTCAGGATATGATTTTGATTATAATTTTACGTTGTACCTTGGTCTGTATGACTTAAGAAATCTTTTTGAGGCTGAAGCTTTTTTGATAATGTTTTGGACACACTTTTTAGCAATAAACTTGTTTTGTGGAGCATGGATAATGAAAGATAGCCAAAAATTATTTATGTCGAAGTATATAGTGTTCTTTCCAATAATAATAACTTATTTTATTGGTCCGTTAGGTTTGTTCATTTATTGGATAATAAGAATGTTCTACGCTAAAAGAATTAATCTGTTAGATTAAAATTTAAATTACTTTATTACTTTAAATCCTGAATTTTGCATCGCTCCAAAGCCACCTTCAATATGGCAGACATTCGTGAAACCCATTTCTTGTAAAGATTTAGTAGCTAATGCTGATCTCAAACCACCAGCACAAAATAAAACCATTTCTTTATTCATATCAATTTTGCCATCTTTAAAATATTGGCTTTCAGGATCCATCCAAAATTCCAACATTCCTCTTGGCACATGAGATGAGTTCTCTATTCTTCCTAGTCTTTCTAACTCTCTTATGTCTCTAATATCTATTAAATTACAACTTTTATTATTTATTTTTTCTAAACCTTCTTGAGGAGAAATAGTTTTAATTTCAGATAAAGCTTCTGTTACAAGGTCTTTTG
>CACDSY010000021.1 GCA_902555585.1 uncultured Pelagibacteraceae bacterium
CAAAGCTTGATCCATTTGGCTATTTAAATGAAAGAAAAAAAGAGAGAGAATTAATAAGAGATTACAAGCAAACAATTAATGACATAGGATCAAAAATAAACAAATCAAACTACGAAACAGCAGTTAAAATAGCATCAATACCTGATCAAATCAGAGGTTTTGGACATGTTAAGGAAAAGAATATAAAAGAAGCTATAAACTATAGGACGGATTTACTTAATTCTTTTCATGAAAACACTTAGCCCATTATATTTAGCCTCTCTTTATTTGATTTTAGCTTGTTTGTTTTGGGCAGGTAACTTTATAGTTGGAAAAGCCGCAAGTATTATTGACATTCCACCTATATCCTTAAATTTTTATAGATGGTTTTTGGCTTGGTTAGTTTTACTTCCATTCACTTATAAAGAATTGTTAACTAATAAAAAAGTTATAATAGATAACATTTTTTTATTTTCACTGTTGGGAATTTTAGCTGTGACAGTTTTTAATTCGGCTCTTTTCTACTCTCTGAGACATACCCAAGTTATTACTGGAGTGCTTATGATTTCAACTGTACCAGTTATGATTATATTATTTTCATTCTTACTTAAAATTGAGAAAACAAATTTATTTCAAATAATAGGAGTATTTCTCTCACTCACAGGTGTTTTGTTCATAATAACTAAAGCAAATTTAAATAATTTATTAAATTTGTCATTTAACAAAGGAGACATTTTTGCATTGATTGCAATGTTTGCATGGTCACTTTATTCAGCTCTTTTGAAAAAAAGGGAATTCAATTTATCTCCAATTTCTCTTTTGCAGGTCGTTATTACTTTTGGAGTTATTTTTCTAATTCCTATGTATTTTATTGATTATAGTTTGGGTAGTGTAATCAAATTACAATCCTCTTTTTATTTAGTTTTATTCTATGTTGTTTTTTTTCCTGGCTTAATCTCGTTTTTGTTTTGGATAAAAGGTGTTAAGCTTATAGGTGCAAATAGATCTGGAGTTTTTCTCCATTTGATGCCAATTCTGGGCGCAATAATGGCTATGATGATTTTCAATGAAAAAATTTTATTTTATCATTTCTTAGGTGCAATTTTTATAATTGCTGGTATTACAATTTCGAATAAAAAAACTCAAAATGCTTAAAGTAGCTATTTTAGACGATTATCAAAACGTTTCTCAAGAATTTATAGATTTGAAAAATCTTTCATCAAAATTTGATATTGAGATTTTTAGTGAACCTTTTGAAAATGAAGATGACACTATTGAAAAATTAAAAGAATTCGAAGCCTTACTTATTATGAGAGAGAGAACTTTAATAAGTTCAAATCTCATTAAAAATTTAAAAAAACTAAAATATATTTCAACAAGTGGAATGAGAAATAAAGCAATAGATCTAGAGGCAGCAAAGAAAGCAAAAATTATTGTTACCGGAACTGAAATAAATTCAAATCCAACATGTGAGTTAACATGGGCTTTAATCCTAGGTCTTGCAAGGAATATAAAAGTTGAAGTTGATAATATGTACCAAGGTTATTGGCAGACAACAGTAGGAATTGAATTAAAGGGAAAAATTTTAGGACTTATTGGTTTAGGAAAAGTTGGATCTCAAGTTGCTAAAATAGGAAAAGCTTTTGGTATGCAAGTTATGGCATGGAGTGAAAATTTAAGTCTAGATAAGTGTAAAGAGCTTGATGTTTTGCCATCTAGTAAAGAGGATCTCATTCAAAACTCTGACTTTATATCCATTCATGTCCAAGGAGGAGAAAGATACAAAGATTGTATAAAGCTTGCTGAATTTGATAAAATGAAAAAAACTGCTTTTATAATTAATACTTCACGAGGTCCAATTGTGAACGAGGATGATTTAATTATAGCACTATCAACTAACTTAATAGCTGGTGCTGGTATCGATGTTTATGATAAAGAACCTTTACCCAGTGGTCACAAATTGAGATTTGTTCCTAATGCGCTTTTACTTCCACATGTAGGCTATGTTACAGCTGAGAATTATTCTATTTTCTATACACAAATGATTGAAAATTTAGAAGCATGTGTTTCTGGTAAGCCTATTCGAGAAATAAAGTAAAGTGGAATTACCAGTTGTAAATCACCCTGATTATGAGGCAAAAATTGGTGATGACAATAAATTTCCAATTAAAAAGTTTGGTGAATTAGCAAGTTTTCTTAAAAAAGAAAAAGTAGTTAAAAAGTTTTATAAACCTGAACCATGTTCAATAGATACACTTAAAGAAGTTCATTCTGAGGATTATATTTTAAAAATTAAAAATAAAACATTAGAGGAAAAATTAGTAAAAAAAATAGGGTTTCCTTTAGTTGATAGTGTGGTCAGAAGATCTTTAGTTGCAACAGGCGGAACTGTATTAGCTTCTAAATTAGCAATAAATTATGGAATAGCTTGTAATACAGCTGGTGGAAGCCATCATGCTAACTATGACGAGGGAGCTGGTTTTTGCGTTTTTAATGATGTGGCTGTTGCTGCAAAATATCTCTTGAATAGAGGACTAGCTAACAAAATCCTTATAGTTGATTTAGATGTTCACCAAGGTAACGGAAATTCAGAAATATTTAAAAATGAAAATAACGTTTTTACATTTAGTATGCACACAAAAGTAAATTATCCACCGATTAAATCAAAAAGTGATCTGGACATTGAACTTGAACAAAACATGGAAGATGATGAGTATTTAGATATTTTAAAAGAAAATTTAATTTTTTTAAACAATTTTAATTTTGATTTCGTTTTTTATATCGCAGGAGTTGACATTCATTTAGATGATAGATTAGGTAAGCTTAAAATTACTGAAAAAGGAATTTATAAAAGAGACGAGATGGTTATTAAAAATTTTTTTAATAAAAGAATTCCTATTTGTGGAGTTTTGGGTGGTGGTTACAATAAAGACTTTAAAAAACTTATTGAATTACATGCAAGTTTACATAAGAATTGTGCTAAATATTTAAATGACAAAATATAATCCAAATTTATCAGACCAACAAAAAAAAGTATTATTTGAAGAAGCAACAGAAGCTCCTGGATCTAGTGAACTAAATTTTGAAAAAAGAGAAGGTGCCTACCATTGTGCTAATTGTGGAGTGAAATTGTTTGACTCTAATACTAAGTATGAAAGTGGATCTGGCTGGCCCTCATTCTACGAGTCTTTGCCTGATGCGTTTGAAACTACCACAGACTATCACATCGGTTACGCTAGAACTGAGTATCATTGCAAGAATTGTGGAGGTCATCATGGTCATATATTTGATGATGGTCCAAAACCTACTGGTAAGAGATACTGCAATAATGGTATTTGTTTGGTTTTTAAACCTAGGGAATAATAAAATCTTCAAAACTTCCTAAAAT
>CACDSY010000022.1 GCA_902555585.1 uncultured Pelagibacteraceae bacterium
ATTTAGGATATGCAGGCACAATGGGTGGAAATTTTATGGATTATATAATTGCAGATAAGATTTTGATACCTGAAAGTCACAAGAAATTTTTTGCTGAGAAAGTAATTCATATGCCAGATTGTTATCAAGCCAATCCCAAAAGTTTAAAAATTTCAAGTAAAAAACTTAATAAAACTGATTTTGGATTACCAGAAAATGAAATTATATTTTGTAATTTTAATGCGAGTTATAAAATTACTCCAAAAATGTTTACAGCTTGGACAAATATAATGAAAAAAGTTCCAAATAGTGTTTTATGGCTGATGGGAACTAAAGGAAATTCATCCTCTGAAAATATTTGGAGAGAGGGTGAAAAAAGAGATATTGATAGAAAAAGAATTATATTCACAAAATATATGGAAAGCGAAGATCATTTAAACAGATTGAGGCTTGTTGATATATTTCTTGATACTTTTCCATATAATGCTCACACAACCTCGAGTGATGCTATCAGGATGGGAATTCCCATTGTAACCTTAATAGGTAAGTCATTTGCCTCTCGAGTATCAGCTAGTATTTTAAATCAAGTAAATATGTCACAATTAGTTGTAAATAATATTGAAGATTTTGAAAATGTTGCAATTGAACTTGCTACAAAAAAAGACAAATTAAAAGATATTAAAAATGAAATTAAAAAAAATATTAAACATTCTAAATTATTTGATAGTTTGACATTTACAAAAAACTTAGAAAAAATTTATCAAGATTTAATAAATGAGAAAAAAGTTTAAATATACAATTTTTGGAATTATTTATGTTTTAGCAATTCTAATTTTGGGTGCCTATTTTTATAAAGAGGGAATAGGCATAATCTAACCAAGGTCAAGAGTTGTCAAAGTTAATAGTCCAAAAACATACAAATTTAAGTTCAAGAAGATAATTAATCTCTAGCCATTTTAATAAAAATATCACCCATACCACCTTGAACCTGCTCTAATGGTGCATTATTTCTTAATTCACAATAAGTTCCAGTATATTCATCTTTATCTATAGCTGCGATACTCTGTTCATTACATTTTGATGCATTATGTAAGAGACCAATAACAAGTCTATTATCTATCAAAGCAACCTGGTTATCATCTAGGTTATCTCCATTGCAGAAATAATTTCTATTTACTTCTCGAGGAAAATCTTTTTTTCCACATGGGTTTTTAATAGTTAAAACAGAAAATTCTTTTTCTCCATCTAAGAATTTGTATTTCATATTTTTGACTTGAGAATATTTCATTAAATCACATGAGCATGGAAAGCAGCATTTATGGTAAAAACCACAAATTTTGTCATCATTTTCTGCACTTTTTAAATAGACAAAATCTGGCTTACTGTTTGGAGATATTAATGAACCGGATACCGCACAATATAATTTATTATATTCTATAAAATCTTGATAAGTAATTTTTTTATCTAAAATATGCTTAAAAAATTTTGGACCAGCAGCATTTCTGTTTTGATCTGGAAAGATCTTAATCCAATCTTTCGCAAGATCCTCATAGTAATTAAAGTCTTTTGAATACACTGGTTTTATTAAACAAAAAGAAATAAGTAATAAAAATATAAAAAAATTTTTAATAGGTTTAAATCTTTTATTTATTATATTAAGTTTTACTATCATATTATTTCTGTTTAATTTCTATTGTTTTATTTAGTTCATTTACTTTAAATGACTCTGATACTCCATTAGTCCAGATGACATCTATAGATATATTTTTTTCACCTTCTCTTAAACCGTAGTGAGCAACAGGCTCCATTTGACATAAATACCCTGAGCCAGCATCTATGGTTTTTGCATGTTTTCTTAAATTAGAACTTAATATAACAGTTGCCCCTCTTGCTGGTGCACCGAATTTATTTGTAGGTTTAATTCTTATATAATTGAAATCTGTTTTAATATCTGCTTTATACATTGTTAATGGCTGCATGCCAGACTCTCCATGTGAAACTAGTAATTCTAAAATTCCATCGTCATCTATATCTGCAACAGCTGCTCCTGTTCCTAAACCATTAGATTCATATGCGTTTTGAATTGCTATTTCTTCAAAAAATCCGTGTTCTTTAATCTTGAATAATTTATTAGGCTCACCAATATTATTCATAAATATTTCGTCATAACCATCATTATCAAAGTCTGCTGATATTACAGTTCTAATTCTAGTAGGCATATTGTAAGTCGGTGTAGCAATATCTTTAAATTTGTTATCTTCTAATACAAAAGCTCTATGATAACCATTCCAATTAGAGGTAACTACATCTAATCTACCTCTGTAAAGTATATCTGATAAAACTGTACCTCTTCCATTTTCATATTGATCATCAACTTTGTAATCGTCTGCTATATCTTGAAAAAAACCATCAGAATTATAATATAAAAAATTTTTACCTCTCTCGTTTGCAGCAAATATATCAGTTTTTCCTGATAGAATATTACCTGCCACTACAGCCCTTCCACCAGTTATTTTATTGAGTTTAAGCTTCTCAGCTAAATCAAGTACTTGGCCCGTATTTAACTCATAATACCTAGTTGGACCCCCATAATTAGCAACATATATGCCATATTTTCCGTCACCGTTTCTATCAACACACACAACTGATCTGCCAGCAGTTAGGTTTAAATTTTTTTTGTTTATATCTTTTTCAAATAAATCAATAAAACCATTACTACTATTATCAATCAATCTATCTGAATATTTTTTTTCTCCACTGAATGTATCTGTATTCAAGAAATAAATTTCTTCAAAACCATCTTGATCAATGTCGCAAGCTGCAACACCTATGGTTTTTCTATTAATATCGTCAAAAATTTTATCTTTATTTATATTTAACAATTTTCCATTTTGATAAGACAACGCTAAGTTAGAAAAACCAAAACCAGTTACTACAAATTCATATTTGTTATCTTGATTTACATCTGTAACAGAAACACCATAGCTTAGTCTAAAATCATTGTTTTCAATCAAAGATGTAATATCTTTAAAAAAGTCAGCTTTAGATTGATTAATAAGCATGAAAAAAAATAAAATCAAAAGTAGTTTTAATTGGTATTTAATAAGCATAATTGATGTATATTGTTGAAAAATATATTAAATTAATTTAATGAGCAAAGTAAATTTAGCGATATCTGGTTGCATGGGACGAATGGGCCAACAACTAGTAAAGTCCTCTAGAGCTGATAAAAATTTTAAATTAATGACACTTACAGAAAATAGATTAATAAAAAAAAAAATTTATGGAATAAAACCTAGTTTTAACAATGAAAATTCTTTCAAAAATATTGATTTAATTATCGATTTTACTGTACCCA
>CACDSY010000023.1 GCA_902555585.1 uncultured Pelagibacteraceae bacterium
GAACAGATACATACAACTGCTGTAACAAAAGGTAACTGATATACCTATTAAAAATGCAGACAAATATTTCACAAATTTTTTTATTTCTTTAACATTTTTTTAACAAAAGTAAGTTAATAGATTATTATGAATAAAATCTTAATCTCATTTATATTAACTTTATCCACAATTTCTATTACTCAAGCTGACAATCATGCTAAAATAACAGAGCAACAAGCCGGCAGTAGTTATTCACAAAATACTGAGGATACATTTAAAAATGAAATAGGGAATTGTGAAGACCCTGGCGTACTTATGTTAAGAGCCACTGTTAAAAATGATATTTCAAGATCTAGTCCCGAAAAAGCATCTGAGGCAGAAGCATTAATGAAAGAGGGCATGAAATTGTGTAATGAAAATAGAGTTTTTGAGGCAAAACTAAAATTAGAAGACGCTAAAACAACTGCTAGAGCAGGATTAGTAGATGGAGAGGATCCATCTATAACTAAAGTTGTTGTTGACAATAATGAGATAACAAAGGAAGAAAAACCTTGGTGGAAATTCTGGAAAGATTGATTTTTATCTTTTTAAATTCCTAAATTAAAATTTCTAGAAAAATTTTTGATAAAGGTATTTTTTCTATTTACCTTACAATTAATTGATCTGATCCAATTAATATTCTTCTAAGCCAAGCAGATAATCTATCCATAAATATTACTACAGCCAAAACTAATATTGCCATGTAGGCGACATTTTCAAAATCATTTCCAGTACCTAGTGCACCTAAAAATTGTAAACCAATTCCTCCTGCGCCCATTGCACCTATTATTACGGCTCCTCTAGTATTTGACTCTAAATAGTATAAGGATTGAGATACAAAAATTGGAAGTATTTGAGGAATTATACCAAATCTATGTTGTAGAAATTTGCTAGCCCCTGTAGATTGAACTCCTTCTTGTTGTTTCTTCTCAGTATTTTCAATTGCTTCAGAATATAATTTACCTAAAGTACCTGTATCAGTAAAACCAATCGCAAAAATACCAGTGAAGGGTCCTGGACCAAAAGCTCTTAAAAATATTAAACTCCAAATTAAAAAGTCTATTCCTCTTAAAGTATCAAATAATCTTCTTAACGTAAATCTTAGAGCTTTAATAGGTGTAACGTTGTATGCAGCAAGGAATGACAAGGGCAGAGCCATTACCGTAGCAAACATTGTCCCTAATACAGCCATAACAATTGTTTCGAGCATTGCCCACCAAACTCTACCGTGCATAAATGCTTCATTATCCTTAATCTCTGTTAAGAAAAGTTTTAAATTAGACATTTCAGGAACAACTCTTTCTTTAGAAAAAGTCAAACCTAGTGCTTCGAAAAAGGTATATGGTTCTAACGGACTTGAGAAATCAAACCAAAAATATTTCCATCCGATACTGTAACGATGAATTTCAACTTTTTTTGGATATACTTGAATTCTCTCATACAAAGTTGGTCTAAATTCAACTCTATTTTCTGTGATTCTAAAACCTTTTAAATCTTCTATGACCAAATCCTCTGAACCTACAAGGTAAGGTTTACCATTAGAATTTAATTTTATGGTAAAACCTCTCTCATATTTTGGAAAATTTACAATCTCGACTTTATCTTTGTATAATATTGCCTTACCTTTATTATTAAACTCAACTACATTGCCAACATTATCAGAATTTTTGTAAAACCAATCTGGAATTGATTTATCAAGATTATCTCTTCCATAAACACTTCTATAATTTCCTTCAAAAGCTATTTTAATATCCTCATGATTTTCCCATTTCATTGTTACATGATCTTTGTGTGCATATGTGTCTAAGACAAACATAGCAGCATTTTGTGGTTTCCATTTTTTTGGGATATCAACAACATCTAAAGTAAAAAAACCTACTATTAAATATACTAAGACGAGAAAAAAAATTATTTGGCCTCTTAATCTACTCTTTCTGGCTTGTTTAAATGTGTCAGGAAATAATTTACGAATATTTTCTCTTTGAATAGCTAAACTAGAACTCATTGATTTGCTCCAATTAATTTATGTCTCCAATATGCAGACAAATAATCTAATGCAATTATCGTACCAACCAGTAAGAACATACACGCTAAAACATCAGCTCCATAATTCCATTGTATTAAAGCTGCTAACATTTCTCCAATTCCACCTGCACCAACAAAACCTAATATTGTAGATTCTCTAACATTAATTTCTAACCTCAATATTCCATAACTTAAAAACAAAGGTAGTACCTGGGGAAGAACTGAAAATCTTATCTTCTGTGTCCAAGTTGCACCAACAGAACTTAAACCTTCAATAGGTTTTCCATCACAATTTTCTATAGCCTCAGTAAATAATTTACCAAGTGCTCCAGCAGTGTGTATCGTAATAGCAATCACTGCCGGTAAAGATGATTTACCCATCAAATATAAAAACACCATTGCTATTATTAATGTTGGAAATGATCTTGTCACATCCATAAAAAATTTTGTAAATTGAATAACTCTTTTATTTCTTATTAAATTTCTACTAGAGAAGATTGCAAAAATAACTGCCAAAACAAATCCGATCGAAGTTGAAAATAAAGCAATATTTAAAGTAATAATTAATTCAGGAATATACTTAATAACTCTTGGCCAATATTTCCATCCCATCTCAAAAGTGTCTACAAATAAATCTCTAGGGTAGTTAAAAAAATTAGCTATACCTCTTCCAAAAGACCCTGCATTTGCTTCTAACGATACCAAGGTACCACCAAAAAAAATTAATATTAGAATTGCAATTCCAAGTAGCGAGGACCTAGTTCTCTGGTTTGTTAATTTTTTTAAATTAACTTCAATTTGTTCTAGGTTGGCAGGTAAGGCTTT
>CACDSY010000024.1 GCA_902555585.1 uncultured Pelagibacteraceae bacterium
GAAAACCAAAGTGATAATTGACGTTGAAACTGATAAAAAAAGTATGTCTTTTCAATTGGTTGAAAAAAGAAAAATAGATCATAAAAGGCTAAATTTAATGAAAAATAAGGAAAATATTGAAGTTATCTAAAAAAAACTTGTTTTTTCCTCTTTTTTTTGTAATTAGTTCCATAAATTAACACGCACACAATTTCTGGTTTTATACCTCCGGTCCTTTTTAGGCAGTAATTGTGGTGGCATAACCGGGAATAAATATGAAAATACCTAACTTAACAATAGAACAATTATTAGAGGCTGGCGTTCATCTAGGCCATAAAACTTTAAGATGGAATCCAAAAATGAAAAAGTTTATTTTTGGAAAAAGAGACTCAATTCATATAATTGATTTAACACAAACTTTAGAGCTAGCTAAAGTAGCTTTAGAAAAAGTCTATTCAACAATCTCATCAGGTGGTAAAATATTATTTATATCTACAAAAAAACAAGCATCGGAAGCAATAGCAGAACTAGCAAATGAAACAGATCAATATTTTGTTAATTATAGATGGCTAGGTGGAATGCTTACAAATTGGGGAACAATATCTAACTCAATAAAAAAACTTGATAAAATACAATCTGATTTAAAATCAGAGAATAGAGGCTTTACTAAAAAAGAATTATTAAAAATGAGTGGCCAGAGAGATAAACTACAAAGGTCACTTGGTGGAATATCAGCAATGAAAAAGATACCCGATCTAGTATTCATAATTGATACAAATTATGAATCTCTAGCAATTAAAGAGTCTGTTAAACTAGGTATTCCAATAGTTGCAATTTTAGATACAAATTCAAATCCAGATGGCATTGATTTTCCTATTCCTGGAAACGATGATGCTAGAAGATCTATTGATTTGTATTGCTCACTTTTAAAAGAAACAATTCTAAATGCTAAAAAAGAAGCACCACAAAATATTGCTAGTGATAAAAATACAGATGCTTTAAAAGTTGAAAACTCAAGCTCAGAAAAATCTAAAGAAGTAAAATCAGAAACAAAACTTAATTAAAAAAATTAATTTTATTACAGGAAAATGAAATGAGTGATATAGAAAAGGTAAAACAATTAAGAAAATCAACAGGTGCAGGTTTTAAAGATTGTAATGCTGCATTAAAAGAGTCTAATGGTGATTTAGATAAAGCTGCTGAAATTTTGAGAGTGAAAGGTATAGCTAAAGCTTCAAAAAAAATGTCAAGAAATGCAACTGAGGGAGTTGTAGTTACTTCTGGGGATGAAAAAAAAATGTCTTTGATCGAAGTGAATTGTGAAACAGATTTTGTTGCAAAAAACGATGATTTTATTGAATTTGTTAAAGAGTTAAGCGAATTAAATAATCATCACTCTTCAAATATCGAAGATTTAAAAAAATCGACCATGAAAAATAATAAAACTGTTGATGAAAATTTAGTAGCCTTAATAGCAAAAATTGGAGAAAAAATAACAATTGGGAGAGCAAAAACTTTAGCAGATGAAAATTCAAGAAATTTTGCTTATCAACACTCAGTAATTAAAGATAATGTATCAAAATTAATAGTAATAGTATCTTTGAATACTAGTGAGAAATCTGATAAAATTGATTTATTTGGAAAACAATTATCAATGCATATAGCAGCGTCAAATCCAATTGCATTAAATGCAGATATGATTGATCAAGAAATAATAAATAAAGAGGTCAATTTAATTGAAGAAGAATTGAAAAGTTCTGGCAAACCAGAAAAAATAGCAAAGAAAATTAGTATGGGTAAAATAAATAAATTTAAAGATGAAAATAGTTTAATGTCCCAGGATTGGGTGATGGACCCAAAAATGAAGGTTAAAGATGTTTTAAAAAACTTAGATATCTCTAATTTGCATATTAATAATTTTATTAGACTAAAAATAGGTGAGTAATGTTTGAAAATAGGTGAGTAATGTTTGAGGAGTCAAAATACAAAAATAAAATGTCTAAAACATATGAAGTTTTTCAAAATGAGCTAAGCTCATTAAGGACAGGAAGAGCAAATGCAGCCATGCTCGACATTGTAAAAGTTGATGTCTATGGTCAAAAATTGCCAATAAATCAATTAGGTAGTATCACAACTCCTGAACCTAGAAGCATTAGCATACAGGTTTGGGATACAAACAATGTAGCGCTTATAGACTCTGCGATTAAAAAATCAGAGTTAGGGTTAAATCCTCAGATAGATGGACAATTAATTAGATTACCAGTCCCTGATCTTAGTGAAGAAAGAAGATCCGAGATAAAGAAAATAATAAAATCTATGGGTGAAAGATGTAAAGTATCAATAAGAAACATAAGAAGAGAAGCAAATGATGAGTTAAAAAAACTTCTAAAAAATAAAGACATTTCAGAGGATGAAGTTAAAAAAAAAGAAAAAATTATTCAAGAATATACCGATAACCAAATAAAAGTTATAGATGATAGAGTTACTACAAAAGAAAATGAAATAATGACAATATGATTTTGCCCAAACACGTAGCCATAATAATGGATGGTAATGGTCGGTGGGGGATTTCAAAAAAAAAATCAAGAAATTATGGACACTCTCAAGGTATAGCGGTTTTAGAGGATATAATTGAGGAAGCTATATTAAGAAAAATAAAATATTTAACTTTATTCACCTTTTCTACTGAAAACTGGAAAAGACCTAAAAGTGAAATTAAGTTTTTAATAAGTATACTTGAAAATTATATTAAAAAAGAATTAAAAAATTTAATTAAAAAAAAAATTAAATTAAAAATAATAGGAAATTTAGACAAGTTTCCAATATCACTTAAAGCTAAACTTAGAAAAGCTGAGAAGCTAACAAAACTG
>CACDSY010000025.1 GCA_902555585.1 uncultured Pelagibacteraceae bacterium
AAAATCTGATAAATTAGCCTTACAAAGACTTAAAGAGGCAGCTGAAAAAGCAAAAATTGAATTATCTTCAGCAGCACAAACCGAAATAAATTTGCCATTTATTACAGCAGACAAAACTGGTCCGAAACATATTAATATGAAAATGACCAGAGCAAAGCTAGAAGCTCTTGTAGAAGATCTTATTTCTAGAACTATTCCACCGTGCGAAATAGCACTTAAAGATGCTGGTTTAAGTGCTAGTGAAATCGATGAGGTGATACTTGTTGGTGGAATGACTAGAATGCCAAAAGTAATTGAAGAAGTTAAAAATTTCTTTGGTAAAGAACCAAACAAATCGGTTAACCCTGATGAGGTTGTTGCAATGGGAGCTGCTATTCAAGCGGGTGTGTTACAAGGAGACGTTAAAGACGTACTATTGTTAGATGTCACGCCGTTATCACTTGGGATAGAAACTTTAGGTGGGGTTTCAACTAAACTGATAGAGAAAAATACAACAATACCAACTAAAAAAAGTCAGGTTTTCTCAACAGCTGAAGACAACCAACCTGCAGTTTCAATTAGAGTTTTACAAGGAGAAAGAGATATGGCCTCTGACAATAAAGTTTTAGGCAATTTTGAACTAGTAGGTATAGCCCCAGCTCCAAGAGGCGTTCCTCAAATTGAGGTTACATTTGACATTGACGCAAATGGTATCGTAAATGTTTCTGCAAAAGATAAAGGAACTGGTAAAGAGCAAAAAATTCAAATCCAAGCATCAGGTGGCTTAAGTGAAGAAGAAATAAACCAAATGGTTAAGGATGCTGAGACAAATAAAGAAGCTGATAAAAAGAAAAGAGAAGCTGTAGATGCTAGAAACCAAGCTGATACACTACTTCATTCTACCGAAAAGAATTTAAAAGAACATGGCAGTAAAGTTTCTGATGCAGATAAAAAAGCTATTGAAGATGCATCCGCGAATGTAAGAAACGCATTAAAAGGAACTGATGTAGAGGAAATAAAAAAGAAAACACAAGATTTGGTTCAAGCTTCAATGAAATTAGGAGAAGCTATTTACAAATCACAACAAAGTACAAAACCTGGTGATGCACCTGAAGATAAAAAAGATGCAAAAGATGAAGGGAAAAAAGACGATAATGTTGTTGATGCAGACTTTGAAGAAGTAAAAGACGATAAAGAAAAAAGCGCCTAAACTATCAACCATTTGTCTATAACTAGTTATGGCAAAAAGAGATTACTACGATGTTTTGGGTGTTGAAAAAAGTGCTGGTCCAGATCAAATAAAAGCGGCATACAGAAAACAAGCTGTAAAATACCATCCTGATAAAAACAAAGGCGATAAAGGGGCTGAGGAAAAATTCAAAGAAGCTTCAGAGGCTTATCATGTTCTTTCCAACTCTGAGAGAAAACAAAATTATGACAATTTTGGACATGCTGCATTTGAAAATGGTGGCGGAGGTGGAAGAGGTGGTTTTGGCAACTTCGACTTTTCTGGCTCTTTTTCTGATATCTTTGAAGACTTTTTTGGTGAAGGTTTTGGTGGAAGTGGAAGAAGATCAAGAAGATCTAATAACCGTGGCTCAGATTTAAGATATGATCTCTCTATAAGTTTAGAGGAGGCTTATGCTGGAAAAAAACAAGATATTAAATTCTCAACCTCTGATAAATGTGATGTTTGTAACGGATCAGGTTCAAAACCAGGCTATAGTGCAAGCACGTGTTCAATGTGTGGCGGACATGGACAAGTTCGCTCAAGCCAGGGGTTTTTTACTGTACAACAAACTTGCCCTCAGTGTGCAGGTTCCGGTGAACAAATAACTCACCCATGTACAAACTGTGGGGGCACTGGTAAAAAACAAACAAGTAAGCGCCTATCTGTGACTATTCCTAAAGGTGTAGATGATGGAACTAGAATTAGATTATCTGGAAAAGGTGAGGCAGGTTCAAGAGGAGCTAGTAATGGTGATCTTTATTTATTTATTAATGTAAATTCACATGAACTTTTCAAAAGATCTGATGAAAATTTATTTTTTGAATGCCCAATATCAATTGCAGACGCTGCTTTAGGAGCTGAAATAAAAATACCAACAATAGATGGTGGGAAAGCAAAGATAAAAATCCCAGCTGGAACACAAAGCGGTAAGCAATTTAGGTTAAGAGAAAAAGGAATGCCCTTGATGAGAGGAAATGACTATGGAGATTTATATGTACAAGTTAATACTGAAGTTCCTGTTTCTCTTAATAAAGAACAAAAAGAATTACT
>CACDSY010000026.1 GCA_902555585.1 uncultured Pelagibacteraceae bacterium
GATAGATAATATGGTACTAGTTAAAGAGAATGATAAAAAAAATAGGTAATTTAAATAAAAATAAAATTATAAGTAGAAGACTTTTTGTTTTAGTTGCTGCAAAGATCGGGTTACTTGGGATTGTTACTTCAAGATTATATAATCTTCAAATTTCTCAAAAGCAAAAATATGAAGTTTTATCTGACAAAAATAGAATTAGAGAATGGAAAACTCCACCTCAAAGAGGAATAATAACTGATTATTTTAACAATATTATTGCAGACAATAAAAGAGTTTATCAAGTTCATTTATCTCTTGAAGAAGTTTCCAATTTTAATAATTCTATTTTTAAACTTAAAAATATCATTAGTCTTAAAGAGGATGAAATAAAAAAAATATATGAGAAGAAAGAAAAGTCTAGGCCATGGGATACTTTAATAATTTCTGAAAATTTATCATGGAAAGAATTTTCTAAATTAAATTTGTACTTGCATGAATTAGATGGAGCAAAGCCAGTTTTGTCTACTTCAAGATATTACCCTTATTCCAATGATTTAGTACATGTTGTTGGTTATGTTGGGGATGCAACAACTCAAGATATTCAAAATAAAAAAAAAATAGAGGAAAACTTTGTACCAGGTTTAAAAGTTGGAAAAATTGGTATTGAAAGTTCAAAAGATACTGACCTAATAGGAAATCATGGAACTAAAAGATATGAAGTAAATGCATCAGGAAAAAAAATAAGTGAAATTAGTTATAATAAAGAAACACGAGGTGAAAATTTAAGAACGACAATAGACTTAGAAATTCAGCAATTGGCTCAAGAGTTATTAAAAAATCAGGCAGGTTCAATATGTGTTATGGATATATACACAGGTGAAGTAATTACTATGGCATCGTCTCCAACCTACGATCCAAATAAGTTTACGCATGGAATAAGCACTAAAGATTGGAATGAAATAAAAAATAATAAGTTAAGACCTTTACTAAATAAATCATTAGCTGGACTATATTCTCCTGGATCAACTATAAAACCCTTGGTTGCACTTGCTGCACTAGAATATGGGATAATAGACACAAAGTTTAAAGTAAACTGTAAAGGACATGATCATCCATATGAATTGTATGGAGAAAGATATCATTGTTGGAAAAAAAATGGTCATGGATTAATGAGTATGAGAAATGCCATTAAACAGTCATGTGATATTTATTTTTATGAAGTCGCAAGGCTTTTAGGTGTAGATAAGCTTTCACTAATTGCAAAAAGATATGGTCTAGGTTCAAAAGTTTTAGAAGATTTTTTTTCAGAAGAAAAAAAAGGAATTGTCCCCTCAACGCAATGGAAAAAACAAGTTTTAGAACAGTCTTGGTACCTTGGTGAAACAGTAATAACTGGAATAGGACAGGGTTACATTCAGACTACTCCACTTCAATTATGTTTGATGACAGCTCAATTGGCTAATGGAGGCTATAAGATTAAGCCAAATTTAATTTATGATAAAGAAATAGATTTAGATAAAATTAAATCTAAAATTGAAAGTGAAAAAAGAAAATCTGTAAGTCAAAATATTTTGAAAGATCATGAATTTAAACACTATGAAAGACTATATAAAAATCCAAATAATTTAAAGTTAGTTCTGGATGCAATGTATGGGTCAACCAATGAGCAATTTGGAACCTCCTTCAGATCTAGACACAAAGAAGATAAATACAAGTTTGCTGGAAAAACTGGGACTTCTCAAGTGAAAAGAATTACTGACCAAGATAGAGATCTTGATTTAGATCTTGATGAGATAGAATATAAAAGTAGAGATCATGCTTTATTTATTGCATTTGCCCCTTATAATAAACCAAGATATTCCCTCAGTGTTTTAATAGAGCATGGAGGCTCTGGTAGTAAAGCAGCCGCACCATTAGCAAACAAATTAATAAAAAAAATTTTAGATAGGCATGAATTAAGAGAAAAAATTAGAAAAAACATCAAAAATATTGCATGATACTTTCAACGTCACTAAATTCTACTAGCTATTCATTTTTTGAAAAACTGAAGGCCGTTGATTACTTTTTAATAATAATTGTTGCTATAATTGGTTCAATCAGCGTTGTTTCAATTTATTCTACAGAAAGTGGGAACTTTTCTTTTTATACTAAAAATCATCTAATTAGATTTCTAGTATTTTTTTTTATGTTTTTAGTTCTGTCAT